>NZ_CAWPKQ010000003.1:0-776577 GCF_963888745.1 Aeromonas sp. DNRA1
GAGTGCGACGGTGACGGTGGTGGATGGGGACAACGACACCGCGACCGGGACGGTGAGTGCGGACCTTGGCGGCAACATCCGCTTCGAGGACGACGTGCCAACTGCAAACCCTGTAACCAATGCAGGTCAAGCAACTCAGGTTCAAAATACCAACCTGATGCTTATCCTCGATATTTCCGGCAGCATGGATTATGACTCCGGTTATCAAGGCATGACTCGAATGCAAGTCATGCAGAAATCAGCATTGGAGTTGCTCGACAAGTACAGTGCTTATGGCAATGTCATGGTCAATATCATCACATTTGCTACTTCCGCGACCAATCCGACAGGTGTCTGGGTCAATGTGGATACAGCCAAGGCGATTATCCTGGGTCTGGTATCAACAGATTCAACAAACTATGACGATGCACTCAATGAGGCGATCAAAGCATTCGGCGATACAGGCAAGCTGGCCAATGCCCAGAATGTCTCTTACTTCATGTCTGATGGTGAGCCTAATGCAAATGCTCTGAGCGGTAGTCCAGCCACAGTACCTGATGGCAACAACAGCTTGGGTGGAGGGGATGGTATTGATGGCGATGGGACCACTCTCACTGGGGAGGCAAAAGACTGGGCTGATTTCCTGAAAGCAAATGACATCAATTCATTTGCTCTAGGTATGGGAAGTGGTTCAACTGCCTCGGCATTGGATCCTATTGCCTATAACGGTGTCAGTGAGGTGAACACAACTTCGTTGATTGTGACTGACTTCAGTCAACTGGCAGCCACGCTGTTGAGCACTGTTGTTGCACCTCCACTGTCCGGACAATTGCTCAACGGAGGGTTAACAGCCAGTACCGGTGCTGATGGTGGATGGATTGGCTCTATTACAGTTGCTGGTGTTACCTACCATTACGACCAGAAAACTGACATCTCAAGTGTTACCGGTGGTACCTCTGCGGGAACATTCAACACTGCTACCAATGAATGGTCTATCTCGGTTGCTGGCGGCATCCTGAAAGTTGATATGGACAATGGCGCCTATACCTTTACTCCGCCATCGGTCATTCCGTCTGGTGGGATAAGTCAGGTATTTGGCTACAACGTGATTGACCATGATGGAGACACGGCTGCAAGCACTCTGTCTCTTATCATCAACCCAGCTATCGGACCTACAGTGGTGCGTGATGACTTTGTCATTACCAATCAAGATCCTTCGACTATTCCTGATTGGGCACTGCTTGCCAATGACACTGGACCATTAGCTGCCACTCAAGTAATCACAGGTGTATCTGGTGCTGTCGGGGGCACGGTCACTGATGGAGCTGGTTCTATTGTGTTTGATGACACGTCGGGTAGTGCAACACCTAGTACCTATGATGGTTCATTCAACTACACCAACAGTACGACGACGGATCCGGCTAAGGTTTTCGTAGATGTACAGAGTGGTTCTACTCTCACGGGCAGTTACCTTGATGAAATCCTGATTGGTGGTTCAGGGAATGACACGCTTAACGGAAATGCTGGTAACGATATCCTACTTGGGGGAGCAGGCAATGACAGTCTGAATGGTGGTGAGGGTAACGATATTCTTGTCGGTGGTGCGGGTAATGACACCCTAAATGGTGGCAGTGGCAATGATACCGCGAGCTACCTTGATAGCACGGCAGGAGTCACTGTCACTGTAAATGGTAATAACCAGATCACTGGCGGTGCAGGTACGGATAGTTTGAGCAACATGGAGAACCTGATTGGTTCCATGTTCAATGACTCTCTAACAGGAGATGGCAATGCCAATGTCCTCAGTGGTCTTGCTGGCAACGACATCCTGATTGGTGGTGGTGGCGATGACATGCTGATAGGAGGAGCAGGCAGTGACACTATGACCGGTGGCACTGGCAAGGATACCTTCAAGTGGATGGCGGGTGACGCCGGTGGTATTGATACCATCAAGGACTTCACCACTGGGGCTAATGGGGATGTACTCGACCTGAGTGAATTGTTGAGTGGTGAGCATACCAATGCTGCCACGCTGGATCAGTATTTCAACTTCGCATCTGGTCCTGGCAGTAACAAGTCAACATTAACTATCGATTTGGATGGTTCGGGAAGTGCGTCTACAACTCATACCATCTTCTTCGATAATGTGGATCTCACTCTCGGAGGCACAAGAACAGATCAACAGATCATTCAAGACTTGCTGAATCAAGGCAACCTCAAGGTTGATCCGTAACCAGCCAAGGGGGCCGGGTAATACCTGGCCCCTGTTTTTTGACTGAGGGGGCGGCTAAGATAGCGGCAGTACAGGAGAGGGTCACCATGCAGTCATTTAATTGGGTCGATATCGATGGCATTCGCTATAGCTGGGACGGGCAGGGCAGCATTACCTGTACCGGCCAGTTTGGCTATCACGCCACGATGGCGGGTGATCGGATTGATGCGCTGGATCTGGAGAGCGATGATGGCGAGGTTGCTGGTTCACTGAATGTGGATTTTGCGGCAGCCACTATCTCATTCACGCCAGCCGTCGATGCAGCACCACCTCACATGATGGTGCTGGTAGGTCATGAACAGGGGCAGCAGGAGTATACGTTGCAGAGTTTGAGCGATGTCTGCCTGCAGGATCTGCTCGGCCACTCCGACAACATCGATTGTGCCCCTCTGGTGACCACCACGATGACGGAGCCGGTAGCTCCGCTGGCCGGACATGTTCTGTCGTGGGACTCCTTCCATTTTGATGATGATGTGCTGCTGGGTTCCCGCAGCGCCACGCCACAGGCTGCTGCTCATCAGGGGCTGCCGGGTGGCGAGATCAGCATCAATATCGATATGACCAATCAGGTGCTGGATCAGATCCCGCCGTTGCACGATATATGAATCCCATTCGACGACGGGCATAATGACCTCACTCCAATAGATTGAGGTCTTTTTTTATGTGGCGTCCCCTGCTTACCCTGTCTGCCCTGGTTATCAGTGCACCCCTGTTTGCCCTTGAAGTGCCGCAAGCCCCCCATCTGGTGGTGAGCGGTTATGCCGAGCAAAAGGCCGAGCCCGACATGCTGACGCTGAATGTCTCCGTAACGGCGCTGGAAAAGCAGGGCATCAAGGCCAAGCAGCAGGTGGATGGCAAGGTTGCCGCCTTCTTTGGCCAGCTGGAAGGGCTGGGCATCAAGCGCAGCGACGTGGAGGCGGGCAATCTGGTGATCTCTCCGGAATACCAGTATCCGCAGAACAAGAAGCCGGAACTCGTGGGCTACCGTGCCCAGCGCCAGCTTGCGGTCAAACTCTATCAACTCGACAAGCTGAGCGAGCTGATGGACACCGCACTCAAGGCAGGGCTGGAATCCGTGTCCCAGATTGAGTACGGGCTCAAGGCGCCGCAAACCATCAAGGAGCAGGCGCGCCTCGGAGCGGTTGAAGATGCCAAAACCAAGGCTGAGTCTCTGGCCAAGGCGTTTGGCATGAAACTCGGCAAGGTTTACAGCGTCGAGTACCGCAACAATAGCCCCATGCCGATCTACAGCCGGGCCCTCAAGGCTGCTGCCATGGCACCTGCTGCCGACATGATGGAAAACAGCTACCAACAGCAGCAGATCACCATCACGGACAACGTGGAAGCCGTCTTCCTGCTGGAATAATCCTGCGGTTTTCTACCTGCCTATCTGCATCAAGCCCGAGCACTCTGTCTCGGGCTTGTTGTTTTTAGACGAGCAGGATGCTTGCCAAAGAGAGAGGGTTGGCGATTGCTGCTGGCTGAGCGCGTGCTCACAGGGTCATGGTGGACTGGAGAAGGGAGGCGGGCGGTGCCAGCCATCAGGGGTCATATCCGGGTAGAAAAAAGCCGGTCAGTGACCGGCTTTTGAGGAGCGATGAGGCTGATGCCATCAGCCCAGGTTGGCAGCAACGCGAGCCTGGCGCTTCTGCTTGAACTGATAGCCGATGGCCAGCACGATGATCCAGACCGGGATGAGCAGTACCGAGATCTGGATGCCCGGTGTCAGGTACATGATGACCAGGATGCCGGCCATGAAGGCGAGGCAGAGGTGGTTGCCGAACGGATACCATAATGCCTTGAACTTGGGAACCACGCCTTCGGCCTGCTTGCTCTTGCGAAACTTCAGGTGCGCCAGGCTTATCATGGCCCAGTTGATGACCAGGGCGGAGACTACCAGCGCCATCAACAGCTCGAACGCCTTGCCCGGCATCAGGTAGTTGATGAGTACGCACAGCAGGGTTGCCGCAGCGGAGACGGAGATGGCCACCACCGGCACACCGCTCTTGTTGGTTTTGAGCAGGCTGCGCGGGCCGTTGCCCTGCTTGGCCAGACCAAACAGCATGCGGCTGTTGCAGTAGACACAGCTGTTGTAGACCGACAGGGCCGCAGTCAGTACCACCATGTTGAGCACGGTGGCAACCAGATTGCTGTCAAGTGCGTGAAAGATCATGACGAAGGGACTGCCGCCTTCCACCACCTTGCCCCAGGGGTAGAGGGACATCAGCACGGCCAGGGCGCCGATGTAGAAGATGAGGATCCGGTAGATCACCTGATTGGTGGCCTTGGGGATGCTCTTCTCGGGATTGTCGGCCTCGGCAGCCGTGATGCCGACCAGCTCGAGCCCGCCAAACGAGAACATGATCACCGCCATCGCCATCACCAGACCGCTGATGCCGTTGGGGAAGAAGCCGCCCTGGGCCCACAGGTTGCTGACGCTGGCGTCCGGGCCGCCGTTGCCGCTGGCCAGCAGGTAGCCGCCAAACCCGATCATGCCGATGATGGCCACCACCTTGATGATGGCAAACCAGAACTCCATCTCGCCAAACGCCTTGACGTTGGAGAGGTTGATGGCATTGATCAGCACGAAGAAGAAGGCCGCCGACATCCAGGTCGGGATCTCGGGCCACCAGTACTGGACATAAATGCCCACCGCGGTCAGCTCGGCCATGCTCACCAGCACGTAGAGCACCCAATAGTTCCAGCCGGAGGCAAAGCCGGCAAAGTCACCCCAGTATTTGTAGGCAAAGTGGCTGAAGGAGCCGGCTACCGGCTCTTCCACCACCATCTCGCCCAGCTGGCGCATGATCAGGAAGGCGATAAAACCACCGATGGCATAGCCAAGCAGCACGGAGGGGCCCGCCATCTTGATGGTCTGGGCAATGCCGAGAAACAGGCCGGTGCCGATGGCGCCGCCCAGCGCGATGAGCTGGATATGGCGGTTTTTCAAACCGCGTTTCAGCTCCTCGCCGTTTTGTTGAAGATCCATTCTTCCTTCCTTACGTCTTCTGAAGTCATTCGTCTGTCATCTCGTCCGTCGGGTCACTCCATGTGACCGTGCACGGCAAAGCGTGCCTGAAACGTGACGAAATCCGTATTTATTTCGTTACAGTGAGCCGCTTTCTGTTTTTTATGGCGACTACCAACGGAAGCAGAATAGTGATAATCCATCGCCGATGCACCTGTTTTCCTCATCATTCGCTGGTTTTTTCGGCGAAAGGCAGGTTTTTAGGGAGCTGTGAAGCTGGCAGGGAAGTGTTTGGTCGTATTGTGAGCAGTTAGGCTCTGTTTGGTTGACTCTGTCGGCAATTCCTGTTTTATGAAGCCTCCTTTGCAACAAGGATGCACTTCATGCAACGTATTATTGGCAGTTTGCTGGCCGTCGTGCTGTGGCTCACTGTGTGGCTTTCGCCCCTGTTGCTGACCATGGCGGCGGGGTGTCTGCTGGTGTGGGCCGTACAGGGTGATGATTATCTGGTGATGCACCTGCGGACGGTCTTGTTGATCGCCGGTGCCATCGGCCTGCTGCCGGCCCTCTGGCTGACCGAGCAGGTACGCCGGCGTCACGGTGTGCTCAACTTCTACGCCATGCTGATGAACAACAGAGAGCTGAACCGCTCGGGCTCCCAATCCCGCTGAGGTCCAGTCGACAAGCGCCGGATACGGTTGTATCCGGCGCTTTTTTATTGGCGTTTGCCATGTCGTCAGCTTGCCGGCGGGCGGTGCGGCTCAATAAAGCTGACGGCGCAGGCCGGTGGCCTCGAGGATCTTGGCGCTGATCTCCTCCACTGAGTGGGAGCTGGTGTCGAGGAAGCGGATCGCCTCCTGGCGAAACAGCCGCTCGACGCAGGCCAGCTCCTGTTCGCACTGCTCCAGCGAGGAGTAGCGGCTGTTGGCGCGGCGCTGGTTGCGGATCTCGTGCAGCCGCTGGGGGGCGATGGTGAGGCCGAACAGCTTGTGGCGATTGGCCTTGAGGGCGGCCGGCAGATCCAAGACCCCCATGTCCTGCTCGATGAAGGGGTAGTTGGCGGCGCGAATGCCGAACTGCAGCGCCAGATAGAGGCTGGTCGGGGTTTTGCCGCAGCGGGAGACCCCGATCAGGATGATGTCGGCCTCCTCATACTCCTTGGTGGTGATGCCATCGTCGTTGGCCAGCGCGAAGTTGACCGCCTCAATGCGGTCGTCATAGAGCTTGCGGTTTTCCATGCCGTGGGTGCGGTGCAGCCTGGGTTCGGCCTTCACCCCGAGCTCGTGTTCCAGCGGGCTGACGAAGGTGTTGAGAAAGTCGTGGCTGCTGGCCTGGGCCTTGAGCACCTCCTCGCGCACCTGATGATCGACGATGGTGTGGAACAAAATGGGGCGAACCCCGGTCTGGCGGAACTGCTCGTCGATGCGTATCCGTACCTGGCGCGCCTTCTCCAGGGTTTCGACAAAGGGGATGGTGATCTGCTCGAAGGCCAGCGGAAACTGGCTCAACACGGCGTGGCCGAACACTTCGGCGGTGATGGCGGTGCCGTCTGAAACATAAAATACGGTGTGCACTGGGGGCTCCTGTGAGGGGGGCGGCGAGCTGGCAAGCAAGAAGTATCTCTCGAAACCATATCGTTTTTGTCAACCGGTCTGCCGTGCCCAAGTTGTGAAGTGGCTTGCAAACCTGAGTCGTTACCTTTTTGTGTTGGCATTGTAGAATGTCTGTGTCATTCGACCATCCCCAAATCTTGCTCGGGGATTTTTTTGACAATAAGTAGAAAACGTTTTCATGGTCGTTGGCAACAGTAGAAACAGACAATAACGCACATAAACTGGCGCACAAGGTGCCATGGCGGCACAGTGCCCACCAACCTGGAGACATGCAAGTGCAACAGTACGTACTCTGGTACGAGCAACTCGGAATGCAGGACGTAGAACGAGTTGGCGGCAAAAATGCATCCCTTGGCGAGATGATCAGCAACCTCTCTGGTGCCGGAGTGTCGGTGCCGGGCGGGTTTGCCACCACCGCCTTTGCGTTTAACGAGTTTCTGGAGTCAAGCGGCCTCAACGGCAAGATCCACGATCTGCTCGACAGCCTGGATGTGGACGACATCGCCGCCCTCAACCGGGCCGGCCAGCAGATCCGTGACTGGGTGATCGAAGCCCCGTTCCAGAGCGCACTGGAACAGGCGATCCGGGTTGCCTACGACAAGCTCAGCGGTGGGCTTGATGCGTCCTTTGCGGTGCGCTCCTCCGCCACTGCGGAAGACATGCCGGATGCCTCCTTTGCCGGCCAGCAGGAAACCTTCCTCAACGTGCGCGGCATCGACGCCGTCATGATTGCCGTCAAGCATGTGTTTGCTTCACTGTTCAACGACCGCGCCATCTCCTATCGGGTGCATCAGGGCTATGACCACAAGGGGGTCGCCCTGTCGGCCGGGATCCAGCGCATGGTGCGTTCCGATCTCGCCGCCTCCGGCGTCATGTTCACCCTGGATACCGAGTCCGGCTTCAACGACGTGGTGTTCATCACCGGCGCCCAGGGCCTTGGCGAGATGGTGGTACAGGGTGCGGTCAACCCCGACGAGTTCTACGTGCACAAGCCGACCCTCAAGGCAGGACGCCCGGCGGTGGTGCGCAAGACGCTGGGCTCCAAGCTCATCAAGATGACCTATTCCGGCGATGCCAGCCACGGCCGCCAGGTGCAGATCGTCGACACCTTGGATGCCGAGCGCAGCCGCTTCTGCATCACGGATGCCGAGGTGATGGAGCTGGCCAAGCAGGCCCTCATCATCGAGCAGCACTACGGCCGCCCGATGGACATCGAGTGGGCCAAGGACGGGCAGGATGGCCAGCTCTACATCGTGCAGGCTCGCCCGGAAACCGTGCGCAGCCGTCAGGAGGCCAACACCCTCGAGCGCTTTGCCCTCAAGCAAGCGGGCAAGGTGCTGATCGAGGGGCGCGCCATCGGCCACAAGATCGGGGCGGGCCCGGCACGGGTCATCTCCTCCATCAGCCAGATGGACGAAGTGCAGCCCGGCGACGTGCTGGTCACCGACATGACCGACCCGGACTGGGAGCCCATCATGAAGCGGGCCTCCGCCATCGTCACCAACCGGGGCGGGCGCACCTGTCACGCCGCCATCATCGCCCGCGAACTGGGCATTCCGGCGGTAGTGGGTTGTGGTGATGCCACCAAGCGCATTGAACCGGGCCAGCTCATTACCGTCTCCTGCGCGGAAGGGGATACCGGTTTCATCTATGACGGCGAGCTCGACTTCGACGTGGCGGTGACCGAGGTGGGCAACATGCCGCGCCTGCCCATCAAGATCATGATGAACGTCGGCAACCCGGACAGGGCGTTCGACTTCGCCCAGCTGCCGAACGCCGGTGTCGGTCTGGCCCGTCTCGAGTTCATCATCAACCGGATGATCGGGGTACACCCCAAGGCGCTGCTGGAGTTCGACAGCCAGAGCCCCGAGCTCAAGGCCACCATCGGCAAGATAATCGCCGGCTACGAGAGCCCGCGTGAGTTCTACGTCGCCAAGCTGACCGAGGGCATCGCCACCTTGGCTGCCGCCTTCTGGCCGGAGCGGGTGATAGTGCGGATGTCGGACTTCAAGTCCAACGAGTACGCCAACCTGGTGGGTGGCCGTGACTACGAGCCTCACGAAGAGAACCCGATGATCGGTTTCCGCGGTGCGTCGCGCTACATCGCCGACAGCTTCCGCCCCTGTTTTGCCCTCGAGTGCGAGGCGATCAAGCGGGTGCGCGATGTGATGGGGCTGACCAACGTCGAGGTGATGATCCCCTTCGTGCGCACCGTAGGCGAGGCGGAGCAGGTGATCGACATCCTGGCAGAGAACGGTCTGCGCCGTGGCGAGCGGGGGCTCAAGGTGATCATGATGTGCGAGATCCCGAGCAACGCCCTCTTGGCAGACAAGTTCCTCGAGCACGTGGACGGCTTCTCCATCGGCTCCAACGACATGACCCAGCTCACCCTTGGACTTGATAGGGACTCGGGCCTTATCGCACACCTGTTCGACGAGCGCAATGAAGCGGTCAAGGCGCTGCTGGCGATGGCCATTGCTGCCGCCCGCAAGGCGGGCAAGTACGTGGGGATCTGCGGCCAGGGGCCGTCCGATCATCCGGACTTTGCCGCCTGGCTGGTCGAGCAGGGCATAGACTCTGTGTCGCTCAACCCGGATACCGTGGTCGACACCTGGCTCTATCTGGCCGAGCAGCACAAGGCGAACTGACGCCGGCTGCACAGCCCCCCACCAAAATGGCGCCCACGGGCGCCATTTTTCATGACTGAACCTGACGCAGCTGGTCCGATATGACGGCCAGATGTGCCCAAAATGGCGCGCTGGCGCGTGCTTTTACACTCCGTTACATCTGCTCGCTTTGCAACCGCCCCATAATGGTCGCGCCAGCCCGCTGCACGGGGTGGCAGGCCTGCCGCCAGTGGCGGGCCAGGGGATCACGAGCAGTTTCCTGTCAGCACGGAGGCCAGGACGGCAGATGTCACAGAGCGTATCAAACCAGGTGATCAGACGAATGCTGGGAGCCTGCCAGCAGCAGGGGGGCGATCCCGATGCGATTCTGATGGCGGGCGGCCTCACGTCGTTCGACATCGAGCGGGAACAGGGTCGGCTGCCGGCCCACAGCCACTACCGGATGCTGCAACTGATGCAGCCCTATCTGGCCAGTTTTCACGAAACCATCCTCTCCTACGACATCGGCCAGCTCTACCAGCACTATCCGCCGCTCATCAGCCTGTGCCTGAACCAGCCCTCGCCGCGGGCGGCGCTCGAGGTGCTGTTGGCCTATCGCCCCATCATCGGCAGTTGTGACGAGCTGCGGGTGCGGCGGGGGGCGCAGGCCAGCCAATACCTGTATGTCAATCAGGGGCCTGCCAGCCTGGGGGCAAGTCAAGCCATCCCCAACTTCATCATGCTCTACCGGATCCTGCGGGTCTATCTGGCGGATCCCCGGGTCTCGGTGGGCTTCACGGGGCTGCCGCCACCACGCCATCAACTGTTGGACCAGTTCTTTGGAGCCCGTTGCCGCTGGGAGCAGGGGGAAAACACCCTGACCATCGACAACGCCCAACTCGACTGCCCCAGCCACTGCTACAACGAGCCGCTGGGTCATCTGCAACTGGCCCAGCTGGCGCAGATCTGCGCCGACATCGCCGAGCGGGCCCCCTTTGCCTATCTGGTGGGGGAGCGGATCCGCCACAAGATCCGGGAAGGGGAGCTGGAGAGCGACGAGAGCCTGCTCAAGGAGGTGTGCGCGGCCATGAACGTCAGCCGCTGGACCCTCAATCGCAAATTGCAGGGGGAGGGGAGCAGCTTCTCCACTCTGCTGAGGGAAGCGAGGGTGAGCGAAGCCTGCCGCTTGCTGGGGGAGGGGGATCAACCGCTGCAGAACATCAGCGATCGGGTCGGTTTCTCGTCCCAGAGCGCCTTCAACCGTTTCTTCAAGGCCAACACCCGGATGACGCCGCTGGCCTATCGCAACGCCCGCCAATAAAAACGGGACCGGCGCAAGGCCGGTCCCGTGGTCGGGTCATTGCTGGGCAACTGTCGGGCAAGGCCGGGCTGGGCGCCCGGCCGTGTCTGCCCCTGTTAGCGGGTGACGGTGGTGACGCTGGCGGGATCCACCCCGGCCGGCAGTGCCAGTGCCCCTGGCGTGGTGTTGCTTACCACTATCTCCTTGCTCACCGTGAAGCTGACCGGCGTGCCGGCGGAGACATCCGACGAGGGGCTGATGTAGGCGCTGTAGCGACCCGGCTCCACGATCCACTGGTTGCTGGCCTCATCGAAGCTGGCAAGGATGCTGGCCGGAATGGTGAAGCTCAGCTGTTCGCTGGCCCCCGGTGCCAGTTGCGCCGTCTTGGCAAAGGCCTTGAGCTCGATGAGCGGTTTCTTCAGCTTGACCTCGGGGGCGGTCACATAGACCTGGGCCGCCTCCTTGCCTGCCACGGCGCCGGTGTTGGTGATGGTGGCGGTCAGCACCAGGTTGCCGGCACTGCCGTCCGCCAGGGTGTTGCTGGCGATGGCGGGGCTGGTGTAGCTGAAGCTGGTGTAGGAGAGACCGAAGCCGAACGGGTAGGAGACCGCCTGCTCGAAGGTGCTGTAGTAGCGATAGCCCACGTAGATCCCCTCGTTGTAGTAGAGATCGTCCGGTTCGCCGTCCCCGTCGGTGTCCTCACCCGGGAAGGTGCCGGCGGAGGGAACGCTGGCGTAGCTGTGCGGGAAGCTCTGGGCCAGCTTGCCGCTCGGGTTGACCGCGCCGGAGAGCACGTCCGCCACCGCGTGGCCGGTCTCCTGGCCAGCCATGTAGGCCAGCAGGATGCCATCCACCTTGTCGCTCCACTGGGCGGTGTCGATGACGCCGTTGACGTTGAGCACCACCACCACCTTCTTGCCCTGGGCGTGGAAGGCGCTGCTCACCGCATCGATGAGGGCGCGCTCGTCATCACCGAGCAGATAGTCCCCCTTGCCGCTGCTGCGATCCGCCCCTTCCCCGGCCTGGCGGCCGATGCTGATGACGGCGGCTTGCTGGGTGGCGGCTGCACTGGCGATCAGGGCCGCCAGATCGCCGCTGATTGGCGCCTCGGCGCAGGTGTAGTAGCCCTTGGCGCCAAATTGTCCCTCGTGATAGACCTTGTTGTTCTCGTAAAAATCGCGGTAGTAACTCTGCAACGCCTCGTTGACCGGGAAGCGTGCCGCCAGTCCCTGTGCGATGGTGGTGGTGCTGGCGGCGTTCACATCCCCGCTGCCAGTGCCGCCCTTGTAGGTGTTGATCTGGTTGATGCCAAAGCTGGCTAGCGTGCTGCTTGCCGCCAGTGGCAGGGCTGCGGCGTCGTTGCGCAGCAGCACCATGCTCTCGGCGCCGGCCTGACGGGCCAGTTTGGCATGGGCGGTCAGATCCGGGCTGTTGCTGATGGCCAGCTGGTTGTAGGAGGGGCTCTTCATTACCTGGGTCAGGATGTGGATGGCGGCCTCGTTCACCTTGGCCTCGTCGAGATCGCCGTGCTCGATGGATTGCTGCAACTGCTCCTTGACGTTGCCCGGCTCGATCAAATCCTGTCCCGCCAGCACCTGCTTGTAGGCGTTGTTGGCCACATCGCCGGCAAACCAGTCGGACATCACCAGGCCGTCGAACTTCCACTCGCCGCGCAGCAGGTCGGTCAGTGCATCCCTGCGTTCGTTGACATAGGTGCCGTTGACCTTGTTGTAGGAGGTCATCACCGCCCAGGGCTGGGCCTCGTCTACCGCTATCTGGAAGCCGCGTAGATAGATCTCGCGGAAGGTTCTCGGTTCGCCGATGTCGTTGATCTGGTTGCGGTTGGTCTCGGAGTTGTTGCCAAAGTAGTGCTTGATGGTGGTGCCCACACCGTTGCTCTCCACCCCGTTGACCATGGCAGCGCCGATCTTGCCGGTGAGCAGGGGATCTTCCGAGTAGTACTCGAAGTTGCGGCCATTGAGCGGGTTGCGCTGGATGTTCATGCCCGGGGCCAGCAGGATGTCGACCCCGTATTGGCGCACCTCGTCCCCCATGGCTTCGCCGACGGCCTTGACCAGCTTGACGTCCCAGCTGGAAGCGAGCAGCGAGCCGATGGGCCAGGCGGTGGCGTAGTAGCTGGCGCTGTCACCGTCGCGGTTGGCGTTGATCCGCACCCCGGCCGGCCCGTCCGCCAGTTTGAGGGCCGGAATGTCGATGCCGTCCGCGCTGCGCAGCACGCCGTTGATGTAACCCGCCACGCCGGGCACGTCCTGCTTGACGTTGATGGCGCCGTTGGCACTGCCGTAACCGGGGCCGGAGAGCAGGTCCAGCTTCTCGCCGAGGGTCAGCCTGGCCACCATGGCCTCGGCCTGGCCGCGGTAATAGGCATCGTCCTTGACCAGGGGATCCGAGTCATTCTGGTTGCAACCGACCAGCAGGCCGGCCAGCGCCAGGCTGACACCCAGTGAAACCGCTTTCAATTTTGTGGTGATAGGCATGAAGACGTCCTCGTAACTGTCTGAATAAAAATAAAAAGGAGATATCGACACCGGGCGCAAGGCATCCGCCTGGGCTGGGCCGCTCTGCTGGCGGCTGCCATTGGATATCGCAAGGAAGGCCGAACGGGCCCGTGGGCAGGTGTTTGGCTACAGGCAGGTTAACAAGCCGGGTGATGGCCGCCTTGCCCCTGGGGGGCGAGAAATGTGCCGGCGGGAGCAAGGGGACCGAGTTGTGAGCAAGGTCGCATTGAAAGGCGGTGCCGAACCAAGGTGGCAAGAGGGGAGAAGGGCAGGGGAGATTGGGAAAACGGGTGGCCTGATGGTCACTGAGGATGACTGCGAGCAACGCGCGAGGGGGCCGGCGGCCCCCTCGAAGATCAGCTGATATGCCCGGGCAATGGCCCGGGACGGCTCACTTGGGCTGTTTGAGGGCCCCGGCGAGTTCAATCTGCACGTTGACCCCCTCCTGCTTGAGCGCCGTGGCGACGGCGTTCAGATCGGTGCCCGGCTTGGCTTCCAGCAGGGCGATGCCGCCGCTGCTCTGCTTGAAGCGCAGGCCGTGACGGCTGGCCAGCGCGCTGGCCTGGTTGTCATCGGCTTCCACCAGCAGGGTGCCGCTGGCGGTGAGCTGTGGGCTGGCCACCCCTTGCAGCAACACGTCGCCGCTGCGCAGGGTTTGCCGGGGCGCCTTGCCGTCCGCGCTGCGGGCGACCCGCTGCTTGCTGCCGTTGTCCGGGGTGAGGTAGGTCTGACCGTTCACCTCGATGGTGCGGTACTGCTTGCCGTCGATCACCACCGACTCATCGGCGGCGTGCACGCCGGCCGAAGCCAGGAGGCTGGCCAGGACCAGGCCGAGTAAGCTGTGTTTCATCTTGTGACTCCTTGTGATCATGAGCGGGCGGCATCGTGGCCGATCACCCGCAGGGACCAGTTGAGCAGTTGACCCGGCTGGCTGTTGTTGCGCTCGGTCAGGGTGCTGCGGCGGTTGGTGTTGAGGTCAACCAGCGTCAGCTGGCGGCTGCTGTTGGAGACGTCGGTCACCTCCAGTCGCCACTCGCCCAGGGCCGCTTCGCCATAGAACTTGTGGGAGAGCATGCGCATGTCGCGCAGCCCCTTGGTGCGCACATAACCCAGTTGCTGCCGGTCGAGGGATTGCCCCACCAGGCTGTTGTTGGGGTTGAGCAGCACGCTGCGGGTGCCGGACGGGGAGACCAGCTCGATCAGCAGGTCGGGCAGGCGCTGATGATCCAGGCTCACCGTGACCTGGACCGCTTCCACGGTCAAAGCTTGCGCCACCTGGGTGCTGGAGCGGGTGGCACTGCTGCCCACATCCGCGATGCTCCCTTCACTGCGCGGCACCGTCACCTTCTGAGCCGGCAACTGCACCAGCGGCGGCAGCGGGGTGTGGTTGGCGGCGGCCGTCAGGGTCTTGTTCACATCGATGAGGCCAAAGCCGTAGGTGGGGCTGTACCAGAGGCCGGCGGCGTTGCGCTCCCACCCTTCCAGGCCGGTGACCTGGCGGGGTTGACCGTTGGCGGCGGTATAGCTGACCTGGACCGACTGCTGGCCGGCATCAATGCGGGTGGCGTTGCGGGCCAGCAGATCGCGCAGATCCCGCACCGACAGATCCGGGTAGGCGGACATCAGCAGCGCCATGGCGCCCGAGGTGTTGGGGGTGGCCGAGGAGGTGCCGTTCATCACGCCGTTGTAGTCGCAGGTGGCATCCAGTTGCGGGTTGTTGTGCAACCGGTTGGTGCTGGGATCGTCGGTGCGGTTGTAGCCCATGTCGCAGCCGGGCAGATCCGTGGTCACCATGGCCGGCGCATCGGTACCGTACTCCCCGCCGGGGGCGCTCAGGAAGACGTTGCTGCCGACGCTGGAGTAGGAGGAACGCACTCCATCGGCGTTGATGGCGCTCACCACCAGGTTCCAGAAGTTGCTGTTGGAGGGGTCTATGTTGCTGTTCTCGAACGGCAGCTTGGGCAGGGCGCCGGTGCGGCTGAACATGTAGTCACCCGCGGCGATGCGGTTGAAGCCGTTGCCTGCCGCCTTGATATAGGCTGCGCCCTGTGCCTGCTGGGTTTGCTGCTCGAACAGGCGATCGAGCTGAACCTGATCCAGCCCGCTGGCGCTTTGCGGATCCACTAGGCTCATGCCGTAGCTCTGGTTGAAGACCCGGTTGTCGGCGGTGGCGGTGCTGCCGCCCAGCGCATAGATCCAGTCTTTCTGCAGCTGCTTGCTGCGCTCATCCAGCAGGTTGAACCCCTGCAGCTGGACGCGGGGGGCCACCCCCAGGGTGCCGATGCGGTTGTCGACCGCCCCGATCAGGCCAGAGACGGAGGTGCCATGGGCACTGTCCGGATCGGTCGGAGTGGGGTCGCTGCTGCCGGTCACCACGTTTTTCGAGCCGGGGCGCACATTGTCGGCCAAGTCCGGGTGGGCGATGGCCAGGCCGTCATCAACCACGGCCACGTTGATGCCCTGACCCTGCACGCCGGTACGGTGTGCCCACCAGAGGTTGAGGTCGTTGCCTGCCACGCCGCCGCGGGGGCTGAAGGCATTCTGGCCGCTGTTGAGCAGGTGCCACTGCTGATCCTGCAGCGGGTTGATGCCGGGCAGGCAGCGCGCTGCGCTGCTGCGGCCGGTATCGAGGCCGGCTTCCTTGCCGGTCAATGGGGTGCAACTCTCACTCGCCTGAACTGAAGCGATGGGCAAGGCCGAGAGCAGGGCCGAGATTGCCAACGCTAACGATGTTTTTCTCATTCATAAACTCCATCTTATATCGCACCGTCCTGGGTGCGACTGGCATCTATACACGGGAAAAACAGAGTCAAAAAGCACTCGTTTTGATTCTGAGATAAGGCTCAAAAAAATCCCACAACAAATATTTCACAGACCATGTGGGGGTTCCTGTGAATCCTTTTGTGTGCTGTATTGAGAATTTTTCTCAGCTAACTGGTGTTGATATTTATCTTTATATATCAACCTGTTGGTAACCATTCATTAACGTTTGGTGAGGAGGCCGGTGCGAAAGAGGGTGGGCGGAGCGGCGCGAAATGGGAGGCGCACCGTGCAGGCGGGGAGCGCAGAGATCGAAAGCAGAGTGAGGGTCAATGCAGGCAAGCCACAGGGTGCCAATGGCGCAGTGTCGGATGAAGTGGCTGGTCGGCAGGGGAGGCTATTTAATCAGCACCAGCAATATAGCGCGGAATGCCGGACGGTGGGGCCGGTCGACAGGAGGGCTATTTGATCAACGCCAGAATGGATCGAAAGGCCGGATGGCGGCAATCACCCAGCAGCTCGTAGAGGCACATCTCCACCGAGGTGAGTTCGGCCCCGTGCGCCGCCAGCTTGTGGATGGCGATCTCCCGGTTGGCGGCGCTGCGCGACGACACCGCATCCACCACCAGCGACACCTGGCTGCCCGCATCCAGTAGCCCCAGCACCGTCTGGTAGACGCAAATATGAGCCTCGATGCCGCACACCAGCCAGTGGCTGACGCCCTGGCGGGCTAGGGCGTCGGCCAACGCCGGTTCCCCCAGGGCGCCGAAGCTGTGCTTGGCCAGCACAAGATCGCCTGCCTGCATCAACTGCAGCTTGGGCACGGTGGCCCCGAGCTTGTCCGGGTTCTGCTCCAGCCAGACAACCGGCAGACCTAGCAGTCTGGCCCCCGCCACCAGTCTGGCGGTGTTGGCGATCAGGGCATCGCTCCCCTCGACCAGCCGGGCTAGCTTGCCCTGAATATCGACGACCAGCAGGCCGGTGTTCGTGGTGGTCAGCATGATGGACTCCTTTCTAGGGAATGAAATGGGTAGCCGATGGTGCTCAGCCGCATTGAGTCCTTATATCAAAGGCCGTGATTTTTTATAAATAAGCTTGCCCGATTTTGTTGCTTGGCGAAGAGAAACGGCTCTGTTATGGTGTGCTAAATTAGCCGTTTGGATGGCTAGATGGTTGCGGTGGTTCAAGCACGACTCTGCCATCGCGCCAGCCGTTGAGATGTTTACAGGGAGTTTTTATGCAGCGTCGTTCCTTCTTTACCCTTTCCGCCCTGGCCCTGCTGGCCGGTACTCTGCCATTGGCGACGCTGGCCGCCGATCCGGCCAAACAGGAGATCGTCATCGGCACCACAGTGGGGGATTTTGCCGACATGGTGACCGACTCCATCAAGCCGCAGCTCGAAGCCAAGGGTTATCAGGTCAAACTGGTGGAGTTCACCGACTACGTGACCCCCAATATCGCGCTGGCCGACGGCTCGCTCGATGTGAACTGCTTCCAGCACAAGCCCTACCTAGAGAGCTTTGCCAAGGATCGGGGGCTGTCGCTTGCCCCCATCACCCAGGTACCGACCGGCCCCATGGGGCTCTATGCCGGCAAGTTGGGAGATCTGAAGGCGGTGAAGGAGGGGAGCACGGTGGCCATTCCGAACGACCCCACCAATCAGGCGCGGGCGCTGCTGATGCTGCAGGATCTGGGCTGGTTGACCCTGAAGGAGGGGATCAACCCGCTCAAGGCGAGCGAGTTCGACGTGGTGGAAAACCCGCACAACCTCAAGCTGGTGCTGCTGGAGGCGGCCCAACTGCCCCGCTCGCGCGAAGACGTGGACTTCTCGGTCATCAACGGCAACTTTGCCGCCTCAAGCGGCATTCCTTTCAGCTCCGGGCTGTTCCTTGAGCGCAGCTACGACTTCATCAACTGGGTGGTGGTAAAAAGTGCCGATGCGGACAAGCCCTTTGCCAAAGATGTGGCTGCGGCCTACAACTCGGCCGCCTTCAAGGCCTATGCCGCCAAGCGCTTCGTCGGCTACAAGTACCCCGAAGGGTGGCAAGGCGCGAGCGCCAGCAACTGAGTGGCCAGCGTCACAGGCTTTGAACAAAAATGGGCACCCGCGGGTGCCCGTTTTTTTGTGTCGTGCAGATGTCAGTAACGGCGTAGCCACCAGCGGGCGGCGAACAGCGCGGTGAGGCTGCCGAGCAGGGCGCTTGCCAGCACATCCAGCGGCCAGTGCATGCCGATCAGCATGCGCGACAGGCCGACACCGATGGCCCACAGCGGCAGCAGCCAGGCGCCGGCAGGGGCGCGCGCCAGCCAGATCAGGCCGAAGAACTGGGCCAGGCTCATGGCGGCGATGCTGTGGCCGGAGGGGAAGGCGTAGTTCACCTCCGCCTGCCAGTGGTTGGCGAGCCACTCGGGCAGTGCCAGCAGCTGGCTGGCGGCATGGACCTGCTCGCTGCGCACCTCCACCTTGCCAGCGTAGAACTGCTGGATGGCGGGGATCAGCTGCTGGCTCTCCAGCCAGAGCAGGTAGGGGCGGGGCTCCTCGGTCAGATGCTTGATCAGGCTCTTGATGAGCCAGTCGCCGGCCAGCACGGCAAACAGGGCGCTGCCGAGGGCCAGCAGGGCGGGCAGGCTCAGCGTCAGCTTGTGTCGGGTCAGCAGCAGCAGGGCCAGGATGCTGACGGCGATGCCGGGCACATCCACCATGCGGGTAAGGGCGTAGGGCCACCAGAGCCAGTCCGAGTGCAGGGCCTGGCTCATGAACGGTTGCCAGGGCAGGCAGGCCAGCAGGAGCAGCGGCAGGATCAGGGCGGCACTGAAACACAGCACCTGGCGGCGCGGCAGGGAAGAGGCGTGAGTCGGCATAACGGGGCTCGGCAAGGTGCCCAATCATGGGCAGCAAAAAAAGAGGCGCCATTGTGCCAGCCCAGTCCGGTCGGTCAAGTCGCGCCCTGCTCGCTGTAACACGGGGTTACAAATGAGTGTGGTGATGACCGACCTGCCGAGTGCAGTCCGGCTGGTGGCGAGGGGGAACACCCGAGGTTGCTTGTGCAGGTTGCACCACTCGGTTGAGCAGAGATGAATCAGCAGCGCGCAGGTTCCCGCCAGAAAGTCGCGGCGACGGCCGCTCATGGATGAATAAGCATCTGAAACTTCGGTCTGTTTGGGCTAGAATGGCGCGCTTGTGGCCGCTAGCGAAGTGAGAGAGCCCGATGAAGATCGTCGTTGATGAAAATATGCCCCACGCCCGTGAGCTGTTTGCCGAATTTGGCGAGGTCATCCCGCTGCCCGGCAGGCAGATGCAGGCGGCGGATCTGCAAGAGGCCGACGTGCTGCTGGTGCGCTCCGTCACCCGGGTGGACGCTGCGCTGCTGGCCAGCTGCCCGCGGCTGAGCTTCGTCGGCACCGCCACCATCGGCACCGATCACGTGGACAAGGGGCTGCTGGCCGAGCGGGGCATTCCCTTCTTCAGTGCCCCCGGCTGCAACAAATATTCGGTCGGCGATTATGTGCTCTCCGCCCTGCTGGTGCTGGCCGAGCGCCATGAGCTCAACTTGAGCGAGATGAGCCTCGCGGTCATCGGTGCCGGCAACACCGGCGAGTGTGTGGCAGGCAAGGCCGAGGCGCTCGGCATGCGGGTGCTGCGCTGCGATCCGCCCCGTGCTCGCGCCACCGAGGCCAACGAGGTGGCGCAGTTTGTCGACTACCAGCAGGCCCTTGAGGCCGACATCGTCAGCTTCCACGTTCCCATCACCCACCAGGGGCCGGACGCCACGTTCCACCTGCTGGATGCGGCGCAGATTGCCGCCCGGCCGGCCGGGCAGATCCTCATCAACGCCTCCCGTGGCGAGGTGTGGGACAACCAGGCCTTGCTGGCGCGCCAGCAGAGTCAGGCGCCGCTGCGGCTGGTGATGGACGTGTGGGAAGGGGAGCCGGAGCCGCTGCAGGCCCTGGTGCCCCACACTGAGCTGGCGACCCCGCACATCGCGGGTTACAGCCTGGAAGGCAAGGCCCGCGGCACCTGGATGCTCTATGAGGCGCTCTGCCGCCAACTGGGGCGCACGCCGCGCCAGGATCTGCAGAGCTTGCTGCCCATTCCCGAGGTACGCGAGGTGACACCGGGCCAGCCGGCGGATCAGGCCTTGATCAAGCAACTGGTCCACCTTATTTATGACGTGCGCCGCGATGACGCCCGTTTTCGCAACCGGCTTGGTGTGGCGGGCAGTTTCGATGAGCAGCGCAAACACTATCCGGAGCGGCGCGAGCTCTCTTCCCTGCAGCTGAAAGGGCCGTTTGCCAGCGATGCCCTGGCCCGGCTCGGGTTTGTCTGCCAGCCAGCCAGACTGAACACTTTACATACTTGAAGGGGCGGGAGCCTTGTCCCGCCCACCCCCGGTCTGGCCGACGTCAGACCCGCTATCAGGCAGGTCCGCCTGCCAGCGGTGATGCCAGCGCGCGTCACCGGCACCATCATAGGAGAGAACAGCAGTGAGTCAGCAATTCAACGTAGCGGTATTGGGCGCCAGCGGCGCCGTGGGCGAGGCGATGATCGAGATCCTGGAAGAGCGTGCCTTCCCGATCGCCACCCTCTATCCGCTGGCCTCCAGCCGCAGCGCCGGTGACACGGTGCGTTTTGCCGGCAAGAACGTCGAGATCCTGGATGTGGAGGAGTTTGACTGGAGCCAGGTGCAGATCGCCCTCTTCTCCGCCGGGGCCGAGGTCTCTGCCAAGTGGGCGCCGATTGCCGCCGAGCACGGCTGCATCGTCATCGACAACACCTCCTGCTTCCGTTACGACGAAGACATTCCGCTGGTCATTCCGGAAGTGAACCCGGATGCGCTGGCCGATTTTCGCAACCGCAACATCATCGCCAACCCCAACTGCTCCACCATCCAGATGCTGGTGGCGCTCAAGCCGTTGCACGATGAGGTAGGTATTGCCCGCATCAACGTGGCGACCTATCAGTCCGTCTCCGGCTCCGGCAAGGAGGGGGTGAGCGAGCTGGCCGGCCAGACCGCCCACCTGCTCAACGGTCGTCCGGTGGAGCCGAGCCTCTACCCGCAGCAGATCGCCTTCAACCTGATCCCGCAGATCGACAGCTTCACCGACAACGGCTACACCCGGGAAGAGATGAAGATGGTGTGGGAGACCCAGAAAATCCTGGGGGATGCCAGCATCGCCGTGAACCCCACCTGCGTGCGGGTGCCGGTGTTCTACGGTCATGCCGAGGCGGTCCACGTCGAGCTGCATCAGCCGCTCGACGCCGAACAGGTGAAGGAGCTGCTGCGCAATGCGCCGGGCGTCACCCTGTTTGACGACGAGAACGACTATCCGACCCCGGTGCGCGACGCAACCGGCAAGGATGAGGTTCTGGTGGGCCGGGTTCGCCAGGATATTTCTCACCCCTGCGGTATAAATATGTGGATCGTGGCCGATAACGTTCGTAAGGGTGCGGCGACCAACAGCGTGCAGATTGCCGAACTGCTGGTGCGCGATTACCTCTGATCGCCGGGTCCATTGGCCTGGCGGGGAGGGAAATCCGCCAGGCTGCCAGTCTATGCACCCATGAGGTGGATGTGACCGGGGACGCACTCTGCTGACGCGGGAATTTTTCGCGATATCAACTGATTAAGTTTTTTCCTACACTCAGGGGCAAGTTGGGTGCTAAATGTGTCGGACTGCTGGCTTGCAACCTGAGCCTGATTTATATTGAACCGACTGTTTTGGGGTAACTATCCAGATTTTTCAATGTGATAGGGCCGTCATACGAAGGAACGAATATGGGACATTCCCGCATAACATTGGCAACGCTACTCGCATTGGGTCTGCTGGGCACGGCCCAGGCTGAAGACTCGGCGCGGGAGCCTTTTTTTGTTGAGCTAAAAGGCCCGGACGAGCCGGCTCCGCCCGCCGTCAATTCCCAGCCGCTGGCACAACCCGTCGCCGCTCCCCGCGCCACGTCTCAACCCAGCCGAGCCACGGCCCAGCCGATCGTGCGGCAGGTCGTGAGCAATGCCGGCAGTTATGGCCCCATTCGTCCCACCGACACCCTCTGGAGCCTGGCGAGCAAGTACCGCCCCTCCAGCAGTGTCAGCGTCTACCAGACCATGGTGGCGATCTACGAGAAGAACCCCCGCAGTTTCGCCGATGGCAACATCAACCACATTCTGGTGGGCTCGCGCATCCAGCTGCCCACCACCGCCGAGGCCAGCGTCATCACCGATGCCGAGGCCCGCGCCAAATTCCGCAGTGACAACGCCAGCTGGAAAGGGCTGAGCCCGAAATACTTGGCCAGCAAACATACCCAGCCAGCCAAGCCGGTGACCACCAAAGCAGCCTCGACCAAGGCGGCCGAGCCAGCCAAACCCGAGGTCGCCAAGGCCGCGCCCGCCAAGGCGGCGCCCATTCCGGCCCCGGCACCCAAGGTGGAGACACCCCAGCCGGCCACCGAGGTGAAGGCGGTCGCCAAGGCTCCCGAGCCGGTAGCCAACCAGGCGGCGGCCACCAGCGCCGCCACGGCCAGCGCACCGGCGCCGTTGCCGGCAGATGTCAGTCAACCGGTCGGCAAGCCTTCCACCGAGATGGCGCTGGCGCTGGAAGATGCCAACGCCCAGCTCGGCCAGGTCACCGAGATGAACCACAGGCTCAAGCTGCGGCTGCAATCACTGACCGAAGAGGTGGAGACCCTCAAGGCCCAGCTGCAGGATCAGACCGCGCTGCAAAAAGAGATTGCCGAGCTCAAGGCCAAGCCGGTTCCGCCGGTGGCGCCGGCCCCCGAGCCCAAGCAGAACTGGCTGATGGACCTGCTCTCCTCGCCGCTCAATCTGGCCATGATCATCCTGTTGCCGGTGCTGCTGGTGCTGGCGCTGGTGACCCTGTGGCTGCGGGCGCGGGCCCGCCGCGAGCTGGAGGAACAGGAGAAGAGCCTGTCCGAATCCACCGCCATGGTGATGGATCAGGAGAGCAGCGAATTTGACGAGCTGATGACGGTCGGCATCACCGACGACGAGCCGGTACGACCGCGCCCGGATCTCAATACGCCGGATGGCTACATGGCGGTGGAAGAGCCTGCCGCGCCGGCCGACCTGGTGTTCAGCGACGATGGCGAGATGGACCTGGCCAGCTTCGATGCCGAGCCGGCCCCGTCCGCCAAGGCCGCCATCCGGGATCCGGATCTGGTGCCCGAGCTGGATCTGGCCCATGACGAGTCCATCACCCTCGACACCGAGCCGGATCTGGATCTTGCCAGCGAATTCAATCCCAAGCCCAAGGCTGACAACGAGATCATGAGCGAAGAGGAGCTGCAGGCAGCCCTGTTCGCCGAGCTGGACGCAGACCTGGAAGCCGATCTGGCGCTGGACGAGCCCGATGCCGACCCCATGGTCAGCGACGAGGATCTCGCCTCCTTCGATTTGAGCGACTTTGAGACCGCCTTTGCCGAGCCTGACGCCGACAAGGCGGCCAGTGCCCCGGCCGACGCCAGCGCCGATGAGTTGCTGGCGGAGCTGGGGCTGGAGCCCGAGCCGAGCAAGGGGAAACAGGAGGCCGCTGAGGATCTGGAGTGGGATCCCAACGAGCTGGCACTGGCCGATTTCGAGGATGCCTTCGCCGAAGTGGAGTCCCATCCGGGCGAGGTGAAGCCACGGGAACAGGCCCAGGAGAGCGGCTATGTCGAGATCGACAAGCTGCTGGCCGAGGCAGACGCCACCACCACCGAGCAGGAACCCTATCAGGGCTTCTCACTGGACGTGGGGCTGGATGGCTTCCCCGAGGTGCTGCCGGAGTCCACCGGGTTTGACGTGGATGCCGACGATGGCGGGGTCGGGGCCAAGCTGGATCTGGCTCGTGCCTACCTCGAGATCGACGACAAGGATAGCGCCCGCGAACTGCTGCAAGAAGCTGCGGAGCAGGGTTCCGAGCATCAACGGGCCGAAGCCGAGAAGCTGCTCAAGCGCCTTGGCTAGAGAGCCAGCGCATAGTGGTGAAAGCAGGGGCAGCCGATGGGCTGCCCCTTGTTTTTGGCTCCTGTGTTTTGGCGCCTGGTCCGGCCTGGGCGTTGCTATTTGGGATTTTTGAGGCGAGACGCGTATAATCCGCCCCGTTTCGTTTACCGCCCCTTTTCATCAGAAGACAAGTTTATCCATGCGAATTGCCCTAGGTATTGAATACGACGGCAGCCGGTATTTCGGCTGGCAGCGTCAGCGCGAAGTGATCAGCGTACAGGAGGAGCTGGAAAAGGCCCTCAGCCGGATCGCCAATCACCCCGTCTCCATCCAGTGCGCAGGGCGCACCGATGCCGGTGTCCACGCCACTGGCCAGGTGATCCACTTCGATACCGATGCGAACCGCGCCGAAGGGGCCTGGACCCTGGGCCTCAACTCCAACCTGCCGCCGGACATCGCCGTGCGCTGGGTCAAGCAGGTGGACGAGGGGTTTCATGCCCGCTTCAGCGCTACCGCCCGTCGCTACCGCTACGTCATCTACAACCACAACTACCGGCCGGCCATCCTCGGCAGTGGCGTCAGTCACTACCACGAAACCATCGATGCCGATCTGATGCACCAGGCGGGCCAGAGCCTGCTCGGGGAGCACGACTTCAGCACCTTCCGGGCCGTCGCCTGCCAGTCCAACACCCCGTGGCGCAATGTGACGCACCTCTGTGTCAGCCGCTCCGGCCCCTACATCGTGCTCGACATCAAGGCCAATGCCTTCCTGCACCACATGGTGCGCAACATCACCGGCTCCCTGCTGCTGGTGGGGCAGGGGCTCCAGCCGGTGGAGTGGATTGCCGAGGTGCTGGCAGCCCGGGATCGCAACCTGGCGGGCCCGACCGCCAAGGCGGGGGGACTCTATCTGGTGGACGTGGATTACCCGGCGGAGCTGGGGTTGCCGCGGATGCCGCTGGGGCCGTTGTGGCTGCCGGACTCGGCACCGGGTACGACCAGTTTTTAGTAACTGGCCCCGAAAATTTGTGGTTTAATGATCCGTCATTTATTGCCATCGAGCTATTAAGTCATTGAACAATCTAGGCTCGATGCGTTTTGTCAGGCACAAAAGCATTAAGGAATTCCATGAGCTGGCTTGAGAAGATCCTTCCCAAGAGCAAGATCACTACACCTCGTCGTCACAACATTCCGGAAGGGGTGTGGACCAAGTGCAGTGCTTGTGAACAGGTGCTCTACCGGGCAGAGTTGGAGCGCAATCTCGAAGTGTGCCCCAAGTGTGATCATCATATGCGCATCAGCGCCCGTGCCCGTCTCGAGAGCTTTCTCGACGAGCAGGGCCGCACCGAGATCGGTGCCGAGCTGGAGCCGCAGGATGTCTTGAAATTCAAGGATTCCAAGCGCTACAAGGATCGTTTGTCTGCCGCCCAGAAAGAGACGGGAGAAAAAGATGCGCTGGTGGTGATGAAGGGGACCCTCAAGGGGGTGCCGGTCGTCGCCTGTTCATTCGAGTTCTCCTTCATCGGTGGCTCCATGTCCTCCGTGGTGGGTGCCCGCTTCGTGCGTGCCGTCGAGGAGAGCATCAAGGAAGGTCGCGGTCTGGTCTGTTTCTCCACCTCGGGTGGTGCCCGCATGCAGGAGGCGTTGTTCTCCCTGATGCAGATGGCCAAGACCAGTGCGGCGCTGGACCGACTCTCCAAGGCCGGCCTGCCCTATATCTCCGTGCTGACCGACCCCACCATGGGTGGCGTTTCCGCCAGTCTGGCCATGCTGGGTGACATCAACGTGGGCGAGCCCAAGGCACTGATCGGCTTTGCCGGCCCGCGCGTCATCGAGCAGACCGTGCGCGAGAAGCTGCCGGAAGGTTTCCAGCGCTCCGAGTTCCTGCTGGAGAAGGGCGCCATCGACCTCATCATCGATCGCCGCGAGATGCGCAACCGTCTGGCCAGCCTGCTCGCCAAAATGCTGAATACTCACGTCATCGAAGAGTGAAGATGAGTTCCAACATGCAACAATCCCAAAGCCGGTCGCTGGTCGACTGGCTTTCTTATTTGGAGCAGATCCACCCGGTCAACATCGACATGGGGCTGGATCGGGTCGGCGCCGTGGCCCGCCGCATGGGTCTTACCCAACTGCCGTTCAAGGTGATCACGGTGGCGGGCACCAATGGCAAGGGCTCCAGCTGTGCCATGGCGGCCAGCATACTGATGGAAGCCGGCTACCAGGTCGGCGTCTACTCCTCTCCCCATTTGCTGCGCTTCACCGAGCGGGTGCGGATCAACGGGGCCGAACTGGCCGACAGCGATCACTGTACCGCCTTTGCCGAGGTGGAAGCGGCCCGCGGCGAGATTGCCCTTACCTTCTTCGAGTTCGCCACCCTGGCGGGCTTGTGGCTGTTCCGGCGCGCCGCGCCGGATGTGCTGTTGCTGGAAGTGGGGCTGGGCGGTCGGCTGGATGCCACCAATGTGGTGGAATCCGATGTCGCCATGATCACCTCCATTGCGCTCGATCACTGCGACTGGCTCGGGGATACCCGCGAGGCGGTGGCGGTGGAGAAAGCGGGGGTGTATCGCGCCGGCAAACCCGCCATCAGCGGTGAGCCCAATCCGCCCGTCACCATCGCCAGCGAGGCTGCCCGCCTCGGTGCCTGCCTGCGTCAGGTCGGCATTGATTTTCGTGGCGATGAGCACGCCACCGGCTGGGATTATCACGGTCTTCATCAGTGGCGCGACCTGCCCAAGCCGGCCCTGCCGCTGATGAACGCGGTCACCGTGCTGGCGGCGCTGGAGTCCCTCGGCCTGCCGCTGCCGGAAGAGGCTATTCGGCAAGGGCTGGCCAATGCCCGGCTGGCGGGGCGGATGCAGCAACTGCAAAGTGCGCCGCTGGTCATCGTCGATGTGGCCCACAACCCCCATTCTGCCGCCTATCTGGCAGCCCAGCTGCGCAAGATGCCCTGCACCGGCGTGCGCCGCGCCGTGGTGGGCATGCTCAAGGACAAGGACATGGCGGGATCGCTCGCCGAGCTTGATGGCCTCATCGGTGAGTGGTATCTGGCCAGCCTGACCGGCCCGCGGGCGGCGAGCGCTGCCCAGCTGGCGGCCGCTCTTGGCAGCGAACGGGGGCCGGCGACCACCTTTGACAGTGTGGGACAGGCTTATGCTGCGGCGTTGGCCGCATCGAGTCCTGATGATATGGTCATTGTGTTTGGTTCGTTTTACACTGTTGCCGACATTCTGGCGGGTGCCGCCGTCTAGGCCACACCCCGGCTCCCCGGCCCTCTGGCGGGGTGCCGAATCGCATATTGAGTTACGTAAAGGTAGGATTCAACTTGGCCTCTAAGTTTCAAAACCGTCTGGTGGGCACCGTCATCCTGGTGGCCCTGGTTGTCATTTTTCTGCCGGATTTGATGGACGGCCACAAGCTGGAGCAGAAGGAAGAGGCGTTTGCCAAGATCCCGCTGCGCCCGGAGCTGGAGCCCGCCAAGCCCGCCTTGCAGGTATCGGCCGCCAGCACCCTGCCGGCGGAACACCTGGCCAGCCAGCAGCAGGCCTCTGCTGCCCAGCAGTGGCAGGTGGAAGAGGTATCTGAGCCGGTAACCCTGGGGGCCAAGCAGGGCCAGCCGCCGGTGCAACAACCGGCCGCCAAGCCGGTGACCCAGCCCATCACTCCGCCTGTGGTCAAGCCCCAGCCCAAGCCTGAGGTGATCGCCAAGAAACCGGTGGAGCAGCCCAAGCCCAAGGTGGTGCCGCCCAAGCCGGTCGAGGTGCAAAAACCGGTTGAGAACAAGCCACAGGCGGGCCAGATCAAGTCGATGGACGATCTCATCGCCAGCAAGATGGGACAACCGACCACGACAACAGCCCCGGCGCCAGCGGCTACTGCACCGGCCCAGGGCAGCTGGATCCTGCAGCTCGGCGCCTTCAAGAACGTCGACAGCGTCAATGCGCTGGTGGGCAAGCTGCGGGCTGCGGGCTACTCGGCGCACACCTCGCCGCGTACGCCTGTCCAGGGTCAGCTCAACCGGGTCTTCATCGGGCCGGATGTCTCCAAGGCCAAGCTGCAGGGCATGCAGAGCCGCATCGGCCAGATGACCGGCTTGAGTGGTTCCGTGGTGGCTTACAACCCCTAAGAGGGTCGACAAGATAAAAAAATACCGCGCCCATCCAAGATGCAGCGCGGTATTTTTTTAGATGCATTTCACCGGTTTGGGCAGGCCGCCAATCTTGGTGGCCTGCTTTGCGGGGCCTTCCGGGAACAGCTTGTATAGGTAGCGGCTGTTGCCCTTTTCGGGGCCGTACTGCTTCTCCATCGCCTTGACCAGGGCGCGGATGGCGGGAGAGGTATTGAACTCCAGATAGAAGGCGCGCACAAAGCGCACCACTTCCCAGTGCGGCTCCTCCAGCACGATGCCTTCCTGCTCGGCCAGTACCAGTGCCAGCGCTTCGCTCCAGTCGTTGCTGTTGAGCAGATAACCCTTGGCATCGGTTTCGATGAGTTGGCCGTTGAATTCCAGCTGGTGATGCTCGGACATGGTGGGCTCCTTGTGGCCTGTCAGGATTGGGCGGGCATGGTAGCGCCTTGTTCCCGGGTGAGCAACCGGCTCTCGTTGGCCAGGGTGAGCAACTCATCGGCCAGCTGGCTGATGAGGTTGAGCTGCTGGGTCAGCATCAGCTGCTCCTCGCTGCTGTCGGGGGTGATGACCGGGCACTGCCCCTCGATCTGCTCCGGCATCTCTCCCGCCAGATGGCCGGCAGCTCGCTCAAGGGTGTGGCTCAGGTGACGGCTGATCTCGTCCAGCTCGCCGATGGCCTCCAGCTTGTCGCGATGGGCTCCCAGCGCCGAGATGTAGGAGAGCAGGGCGTGGTTGCGCCAGGTGAGGGTGAAGCAGAGGTCGAGAAAACGGCGACGCTTCTGCGGCTCCACCAGCATGCTCTGCCAGGCCATGGCCAGCTCGCTGTCCGCCAGATGGGCGCTCTTGCGCGCCACCCGGTAGTCGATGGACTCATCCCGCTGCTGCTGCAGGCTGGCGAGCACCGCCGAGAGGTAGCGGGCGTTGGCCGAGAGCGAGTTGGCGATCAGGGTTGGCAGCCGCTTATACTGCCAGTCCGGCCAGAGCCAGGCCACCAGGGCGTAGGAGAGCAGACAGCCGAGGAAGGTATCGAGCATGCGCGGCCCCAGGATGGCGAAGCCGATGCCGTCCAGCAGGTTGAACGCCATCAGCACGTAGAGGGTGATGAAGCAGACCGCGGCGCTGTAGTTGCTGCGCACCTGGGTGAAGAACAGGAAGGCGGCCAGCCCCATCACCACCAGCTGCACGTGCAATTCCGGGAACAGCCAGAGCACCGGGATCCCCACCAGCAGGCCAGCGAAGGTGCCGAGCATGCGCTGCACCAGCCGGCGGCGGGTGGCGCTGTAGCTCGGCTGACAGACGAACAGCACGGTCAGCAGGATCCAGTAGCCCTTGTCCAGGTGGAACGCCTGCAGGATGCCATAGCCCACCACCAGCCCGAGCGACAGCCGCAGGGCATGGCGAAACACCATGGAGTTGGGGGTGAGATGCTGTTTGAGCTGGGTCAGCAGTGGCAGGCGGGTAGGGCGGGCCAGGGGTGGCAGGTTCTGCGGCGCCTGCTCGGGATTTTGCAGCTCCTCGGCGCTTTGCAGCAGCTGGTTGATGCTGGCCAGATTGCGGCGCAGAAACTTCATCGGCGTCAGCAGGGTTTTCGGGTAGTGCTGCTTGAGGTGGGTGAACTCCAGTTGATCGCCGAGGGCCTCCAGCGTCCAGTGGATGCGCTTGTTGTGGGCATAGGGCTTGTGCACCAGGATGGCGTAGCCGAGCCGCTGACACGCCTCGGAGAGCTGCAGGAACACCTCCTGGAAGCCGTCAAGCACGATGCCCTGTTTGAGCTCGGCCTCCAGCTTGCTGTAGGGGTAGTGGCTGGAGGTGGCCCGCTCGTGGATCTCCAGCGCCAGCAGGTAGAGGCGCAGCAGGCTGGCCAGCTCGGGGGAGGCCCGGTGACGGGTGCTGAGGCGGGCGTTGAGCGCCGACTTGGTGAGCGTCAGGGCGTTGACCAGGTTGATGTTGAGCTGGGCCAGGTTGTGGCGAATGGCCTGGGCGCCGTGCTCGTCGGCCGGGAAGAAGCGGGATTTTTCCAGCAGATAGCGGGAGAGGGCAAAGTAGCTCTGGGCCAGCTGCTCGTGCAGGGTCTTGTAGGGCAGCAGCCAGAGCCAGATCAGCGACACCAGGCCATACCAGAGTGCCCCGGCGCCGAGGGCCAGCGGCTGATAGAAGAGATCCGGTGCCTTGGCGGCCCCCAGCATGGTGTAGATGGCGATGAGCAGGGAGCCGAAGCTGATGGTGGCGTAACGCTGACCGAGCGCCCCCACCATCACGAAGATAAAGGTGGAGCCCGCGAGCCCCAGGGCGAACAGCCAGGGTGTGGGGAAGAGGTACTGCACGCACAGGGAGGCAAACAGGAAGCAGAGCAGGGTCATGGCGAGGTTCTTGACCCGGCCCCACAGACTGTCGTCGGTCTCGGCGATGGCGCCGGCCACCACCCCGAGGGAGAGCAGCACGGTGAGCTGGATGTCGCCGGTCGCCAGGGTGAAGGCAAGCAGCCCCATGATGGCCAGCAGTACCTTGAGGGCGAAATAGATATGACTGTCAGTCAGCAAACGGCGCAACAGGCCAGAGAAATCCGTGGGCATGGGAGAACGCAACCCTTGAGCGAAACGAAAACCAGAGCATAACCGGTCAACAACGAAACGGCCCTGATTTGGATCAGGGCCACTTCGCTTCATATCCTTGATTTACAACTTATCCTGACAGAAACAGGCGCCAATAAAAACCCCGCCGAAGCGGGGTGTTTGATTAGTTGCGGTTGCCGCCAAGCAGACTCAGCAGGCTCAGGAAGATGTTGTAGATGGAGACATACAGGGTGACGGTGGCGGAGATATAGTTGGTCTCGCCGCCGCGCACGATCTGCTGGGTGGTCAGCAGGATGGCACCGGAGGAGAACAGCATGAACATGGCGGACAGGGCCAGGCTCAGGGCGCTCATCTGCAGGAAGATGTTGGCGATCATGGCCACCAGCAGTACCCAGAAACCGACGAACAGCATGCCGCCGATGAAGGAGAGGTCACGCTTGGTGGTCAGGGCATAGGCCGACAGACCGAAGAAGGTGAGCGCGGTGCCGCCAAGGGCGGTCATCACGATCTCGCCGCCGCCATTGTTCATGTACATGTTGATGATGGGGCCGAGGCTATAGCCCAGCAAACCGGTCAGGGCGAAGGTGAACACCAGCCCCATGCCGTTTTCGCGATTCTTCTCGGTCAGGAACATCAGACCGTAGACGCCGATGAGGAAGATGGCCCAGTGCAGGGGCGGCATGTTCATCACGGTGGCTACCCCGGCCACCACGGCAGAGAAGCCAAGAGTGAGGGAGAGCAGCATATAGGTGTTGCGCAGTACCTTGTTGGTATCGCGCGCGGCACTCTGGGTGCCGGTATAGATAGAACGGGTATCCATCTTGGGTGTCCTCTTGATTTCCGGGGTGAGGCGGCAATCAGCCTCGTTAACGCATTGTATGCACTGAATGTCGGGATGACGAGCGCTGATTTCAAGCCCCACCCCAGCCTGTTGCCCCCTACTATCCCAAATCAAATATGTATTGCATATGAACAAGGGGCTGACGTAGTATGCACGCCGTTCGGAGGGGTGGCAGAGCGGCTGAATGCACCGGTCTTGAAAACCGGCGATGGGCGACCATCCGTGGGTTCAAATCCCACCTCCTCCGCCATCTTCAGAAAAAGCCCGCGGCAACCTGGTTGCCGGGGGCTTTTTGCTATCCGGCCGCCGGTGTTTTCGGGTTATGGCGTCGTGGTGGATGGCGGCGGCTGGTATTTGCCGAGTACCAGCAGGGTGAGCAGGCAGCAGGCGGCGCCGGCGTAGAAGGTGAAGGCGGGGCCCAGATTGTCCCATAGCAGGCCGGCCAGCAGGCTGGCCAGCAACATGGCGAGGCCGCAGATGAGGTTGAAGAAGCCAAACGCGCTGCCGCGCAGATCCGCCGGGGCCGTGGCGGCCACCATGGCGGCCAGCAGCCCCTGGGTCATTCCCATGTGAATGCCCCACAGCATCACCCCTGCCAGCAGCACGCCCCAGTGGGTGCTGGCCGCCAGCACCAGATCGGCGGCAATCAGTACCAACAACCCCCAGATCAGCAGGGTGCGGTGGCTCATGCGATCCGAGAGGCGGCCGAACGGGTAGGCGCTGAGGGCATAGATCAGATTCATCGCCACCATGACCAGCGGCACCAGCGCCAGCGCCATGCCGCTTTGCTGGGCACGCAGCACCAGAAAGGCTTCGCTGAAGCGGGCCAGGGTAAACAGGGCGCCGATCAGCAGCACCCAGCGATAGGGTTTACCCAGCCGGCGCAGGTTGTCGCGTCGCAGGGGGTTGCGGCGCTCGCGACGGTCGCTCTCTTTGGGTTCACGCAGGCCGATGGCGAGCAGGGTGACCGAGGCCAGCCCAGGAATGACCGCCAGCCAGAAGATGGCGCGAAAATCATCGTGCCAGAGCAGCATCAATCCGACGGCAAGCAGTGGCCCCAGCAGGGCTCCGACCGTGTCGAGGGACTGGCGCAGGCCAAAGGCGGCGCCGCGCAGCTCAAGGGGAGTGAGGTCGGCCACCAGCGCATCGCGGGGCGCGCCCCGAATGCCTTTGCCGATTCTGTCCAGCAGGCGGGCGGTCAGTATCAACCCGCTGCCAGTGGCGATGGCGAACAGCGGCTTGGTCAGGGCTCCCAGCCCGTAACCCAGCAACGCCAGCCCCTTTCGTCTCCCCAGATAGTCGCTCAAGGTGCCGGAGAAGACCTTGACCATCAGTGCCGTGGCCTCCGCCATCCCTTCGATGAGCCCGATGGTGAGGGCGCTGCTGCCGAGCACCGTCACCATGAACAGGGGCAGCAGGCTATGGATCATCTCGGACGAGATGTCCATCAGCAGGCTGACGAAGCCCAGCACCCAGACCCCGCGCGGGATCTGGCGGGAGGGTGGGGCCGGGTCTTGTCTGTTGCCTGTCGTCATCGGGGGGGGGCGCCTTGCTTCGCATCAATTCCCACAGAGCATAGCCAGCCCGGCGACCCAGAGACGGCCGGGCTGGCTTGCTGTTGTGCATGTTAACCCTCTCTCGCATCTGTCGTGTGACGAGGACTCGTCAGGGAACAGCCTCGCCGAGCAGTCTTAAGCAAAACTTAAGGACGAGCGGTCGTCTGAGAAAGAGTGGTGCGAGCGCCAGGCGGGGAGATGAGTCGTATGTGTGTGGCTGTTTTTTGTGCGGCCAAATAACACGGGTATCTTAATTTTTCCTTAAGTATCGTCGGCTAGGCTGTCGGTTTGCTGATGATTGTTGATATAAATCACATTATTGATGATATTTGAAAATAGTATATTTGGTGTTTTCAGCACGCTGTTACTATCCGGCGCCAAATATCGGCGTGTCGACTCTGGCTCGGCTATTTCGATGTGTAATAAAGAAGCGTAACAGGGAGATATGCATGCCTTCTTTTCTTAGAATAAGAATTGTTCCATTTATTTTGTTGTTGGCATTTATCTTTGCTTTCTTGCTCAACTGGCCAGTTCTGCTGCATTTTTATGAGATATTGACGCAGCTTGAGCATTTTAAAATCGGGTTTGCCATCTCCATTCCCATCGTATTGGTTGCGGCATTGAACTTTGTATTCATGCCATTCTCTGTGCGTTATTTCATCAAGCCTTTCTTTGCCTTTCTGTTTATCACCGGTGCCATTGCCAGCTACACCATGATGAAATACAAGGTGCTGTTTGATGGCGACATGATCCAGAACATCTTTGAGACCAACCAGAGCGAGGCTTACTCCTACCTGAGCGTGCCCATCGTGGTCTGGGTATTGCTGGCCGGGGTGCTGCCGGCGGTACTGCTGTTCTTCGTCAAGATAGAGTATCCGGCCAAATGGTATCAGGGCCTGTTGCAGCGCGGCCTCTCCATGCTGGTCTCGCTGGTGGTACTGGGACTCATCGCCGCGGCCTACTATCAGGACTATGCCTCGGTTGGGCGCAACAACCAGACCCTGAACCGGGAGATCACGCCGGCCAACTACATGTACAGCACCACCAAGTATCTCTACAAACGCTATCTGGCGGAGCCGGTGCCGTTCCAGCGCATGGGTGACGACGCCAAGCGGGTGGCTGGCAAGGACAAGCCGACCATGATGTTCCTAGTGGTGGGGGAGACGGCGCGCGGCAAGAACTTCTCCATGAACGGCTATCACAAGGAGACCAACCCCTTCACCAGCAAGCATGCGGGGATCATCTCCTTCAACGACGTGCGCTCCTGCGGCACGGCGACGGCTGTCTCGGTGCCCTGCATGTTCTCCAACATGGGGCGCAACCAGTTCGACGGCAACCAGGCCCGCAACAGCGAAGGGCTGCTGGATGTGCTGCAAAAGAGCGGTATCTCCATCTTCTGGAAGGAGAATGACGGCGGCTGCAAGGGTGTGTGCGATCGGGTGCCGAACATGGTGGTCAAGCCCAAGGAGCACCCCAAGTTCTGCGACAAGAACACCTGCTATGACGAGGTGGTGCTGGAGGGGTTGGACGACGAGCTTGCCGGCATGAAGGGGGACAAGCTGGTGGGCTTTCACCTCATCGGCAGCCATGGCCCGACCTATTACAAGCGTTATCCGGGGTCGCATCGCCATTTCCTGCCGGATTGCCAGCGCAGCGATATCGAGAACTGCACCGATCAGGAGCTGGAGAATACCTACGACAACACCATTCGCTACACCGATTTTGTGATTGCCAGCATGATCGAACGGCTGAAAAAATATGAAGACAAATACAACACGGCGCTGATCTATATTTCCGACCATGGCGAGTCACTGGGGGCATTGGGGCTCTATCTGCACGGCACCCCTTACAAATTTGCACCGGATGATCAGACCCGGGTGCCCATGCAGGTATGGATGTCGCCCGGTTTCTCCAAAGAGAAGGGGATGAACCTCGACTGTCTGCAGCAGAAGGCAGCCAATACCCGTTATTCCCACGACAACCTGTTCTCGTCCATGCTGGGGATCTGGGATGTGAATACGGCGGTATATGACCAGCAGCTGGATATCTTCAGTCAGTGTCGCAGCGTACAGTAACGCCATATTGAGATAAAGGGGAGCCTGGTTCCCCTTTTTATTTTGGCGCAGTCTATTGATGACCCATGAGCGGCTTGCCAATCTGACCAGCTGGGTCGGGTAAACCCTGTTATCTGGTGTATGATGTCTCTGCTCATTAATTGTACGGTGCGCCCACGGGATGTGGTGGGGCTGACCGTCAGGGTAAGCGGTGAATTAATCTGCCGGCAGCTGAGTAATTTTATTTCTAGAGCAAGGCTCGTCTTTTGCAAAAAAGTCGATATAAAGTGGGATGCCATGCTGGGCGGGGGCATTTTCCGGGCAGCCAGGGCCAAACCGGCCATGTCATCCGTGCCGACCGTTCGCCGCCCATGGCCCATAAAACATCTATTTGAAGGCCAAGGCGCGAAGGAGTGCGAGCTGCGCTTCTCGCTGCCAGTGGCCACGTTCAGCAACGTGACGCGCATGGCCATGGCCTCGCGTCGGTAGGGATCGGCAATGCGGCGTCATCTGTTTATCTGGTTAGGCCCGTTATGTAGCTTGTTGTTGTTGGGGGCGGCGCTGGCCGTGCTCTATCGTCTGACTCACCTCTGGCACTGGCACGACATCCGGCTGGCCATCTGGTCTTTGCCGCTGCCGCTGCTGGGCGGTGCCCTGTTGCTGACCCTGCTCAGCTATGCCTGCCTCTGCTGCTACGACCTGCTGGCGGTGCACGCCCTCGGCAAGCGGCTGCCCTGGCAGCAGGTGGGGGTCACCTCGTTCATCGCCTACACCTTCTCCAACACCCTGGGCTTCGCCCTGCTGACCGGCTCGTCGGTGCGCTATCGCATCTACTCGTCGCTGGGGCTCGGCACCGGGGAGGTGGCCAGGATCATCGTCTTCTGCTCGGTGACCTTCTTCCTCGGCCTGCTGGCCTGGGGGGGCACGGCCCTGCTGGTGGGGCAGGCCACCACCTTGCTGCCGGACTGGCCGCTGTGGGCCGATCAGCTGCTCAACGTGGCGGGCGCTCTGGCGCTCTTGGCGGTGCTTGGCTATCTGTTCTGGCCAAAGCCTGCGCTGGTCTGGCGTGGCCATGAGCTGGTGTTGCCGGTATTCAGAACCCGGCTGCTGCAACTGCTGGTGGCGCTGCTGGACTGGATGGCCGCTGCCGCCGTGCTCTATGTGCTGCTGCCGGCGGACAGCGTCTCCTATCCGGTGCTGCTCAGTGCCTTCGTGCTGGCCAGCTTCCTCGGGGTGCTGGCCCATGTGCCAGGCGGGATCGGGGTGTTCGAGGCGAGCATGAGCCTGCTGCTGGCCAAATACCTGCCGGTGGACAAGCTCTTGGCCTCGCTGCTGCTCTATCGCTGCATCTACTATGTGCTGCCTTTCCTGTGTGCCCTGCTGCTGTTCACCAGCCAGGAGTTGCTGCAGCAGAAGGCGCGCTGGAGCCGGCTGCAGGGCATCATGACCGCGGTGCGCGAGTTCCTGCCGGCGCTGATCAGCCTGGGGGCGTTCGCGGCGGGCAGTCTGCTGCTCTGCTCGGGGATGATCCCCACCATGCGCGGGCGCATCGAGATGTTCCTGCAGGTATTGCCGCTGCACCTGCTGGAGCTCTCCCATGTGCTTGGCAGCGTCAGCGGCGTGCTGCTGATCCTGCTGGCCCGCAGCCTCTACCGGCGTCACGATGCGGCGTTTCGCATCACCCAGCTGCTGCTGGGGCTGGGGATGATCTTTTCCTTGCTCAAGGGGTTCGACTGGGAGTCGGCCCTGCTGCTCGGGCTGTTCCTGCTCATCATCACTCCCTGCCGCTCACTGTTCTATCGCAAGGGGTCCCTGCTGCACGCCCAGTTCACCCCGGGCTGGCTCATCTCGGTGGGGGCCGTGCTGCTGGGGGCGCTCTGGCTGCTGCTCTTCTCCTACCGTCAGGTGGAGTATGACCACGCTCTCTGGTTCCACTTCTCGCCCCATGGCGCCGCCTCCCGTGGGCTGCGGGCCATGGGCAGCGTGGTGGCCGTGCTGGCCGTGGTCGGGGTGGCCCAGCTGCTGGCACCGCTGCGGGTCTCCGGGCGCAAGCCGGAGCCGGACGAGCTGGCCCGCGCCCATGCCCTGGTGCTGCGGGAGGGGGGCGGTCATGGCTACCTGGCCCAGCTTGGCGACAAGTCGCTGCTGTTTCATCCCGGCGGCGAGGCATTTTTGATGTACGGCGTCGAGGGCAATGGCTGGATCGTGATGGGGGATCCCATCGGTCAGCCTGAACTGATCGAGGAGCTGCTCTGGCAGTTCCGCGAGCTGTGCGATCAGCACGATGCCAGCCCGGTGTTTTACCAGGTGTCGGCCCGCTACCTGCCGCTCTACCTGGAGCAGGGCCTGATCCCGTTCAAGCTGGGGGAGGAGGCCATCGTCGATCTGGCGGCCTTCGAGCTGGCCGGCAGCCGGCTGCGCAACCTGCGCCAGAGCCATGCCAAGGGCAAGCGGGAGGGGTTGTCGTTCGAAGTGGTGGCGCCTGAATGCGTACCTGCACTGTTGCCGCGCCTCAAGGAGGTTTCGGACACCTGGCTGCAGAGCAAGCAGGGCAAGGAGAAGGGCTTCTCGGTGGGCAGTTTCGAGCCCGCCTACCTCAGCCTGAGCCCGGCCGCGCTGGTGCGTCACGAGGGGCAGATCGTCGGTTTTGCCAACCTCTGGGTCAGCGACAACAAGGAGAGCCTCTCCATCGATCTGATGCGCTACAGCCTGGACACGGGCACGGCGCCCATCATGGACTTCCTGTTCGTCGAGCTGCTGCTGTGGGGCAAGGCCGAGGGCTACGCCAGTTTCAACCTCGGCATGGCGCCCATGTCCGGTTTCAACGATCACCCCCTGAGCGGCTACTGGACCCGGCTTGGCAACACCATCTTCACCCGGGGCAGCCGTTTCTACAATTTCCAGGGGCTCAGACGCTACAAGGAGAAGTTCTCGCCGGACTGGGAGCCGCGCTACCTGCTCTGTACCAGCAAGCTGGTGCTGCCGAGGGTGCTGACCAACCTGATATCCCTGATCAGCCGAGGCCCGTTCGGGCTCATCAAAAAATAGGAGTCGGCCATGAAAATCCTGTTATTGCTGCTGGCGTGCTGCGCCTTTTCGCTCTCTGCCGCGCCGGTGAAAGAGGAGTTGGGGCTGGTGGAGCTGCCGGTGGCGCAAGCCTCGAGCGCCCCCATGGTGGTGTTCATGAGCGGTGACGGCGGCTGGGCGGCGCTGGACAAGGGCCTCAGCGCCCAGTTGCAGCAGCACGGCATGCCGGTGGTGGGCTGGAGCTCGCTCACCTACTACTGGAAGAAGAAGGATCCAGAGCAGGTCACCGCCGATCTGGTGCGGATCCTGGATGATTACCAGTCCCGCTGGGGGCGCCAGCGCTGGCTGCTGGTGGGCTTCTCCTTCGGTGCCGAGATAGTGCCCTTCGTCATCAACCGGTTGCCCGAACCTTATCGCAAGAGCCTGGTCGGGGCCGTGATGCTCTCCCCTTCGACCGCCTCCGACTTCGAGATCCACGTCAGCGACATGGTGACCCACGACAAGGCGGGCAGCTATCCCACCCAGCCCGAGGTGAACGCCATCCACACCCTGCCGATGCTCTGCGTGCAGGGGGCGGATGACGACTCGCCGGTACGGCTCTGTCCCCGTCTGCAGCAGCCCAACGTGACCACGGTGACCCTGCCCGGTTCGCACCATTTCGAGGATGACTATCCGGTGCTGTTCAAGACCATTGCCAGCCATCTTTCACTGCAATAAATATCGCACGCCGGCAGGAAATATTGATTTAAATCAATGATTATTTCCTGCTGGCCCGATCCGTTCTCGCCTCGTCAGAATCTTTTTGCATTGACCTTTACAGGTGCTGATTGCTTCCCAACACTCTACTGAGCAACAACGTAAGAGTGGGGGCTACATGCGCGAACAAAAAGGCCATCTTGTTGATCAAGAAGTGGATTTCGCAGCTGATGAACAGCTGGTGTCCACCACGGATCTGCGGGGCGTGATCACCTACGCCAATGACAACTTCTGCCGGGTCGCCGGTTACAGCCGGGCCGAGCTGGTGGGGCAGCACCACAACATGGTGCGCCATCCCGACATGCCCAAGGCGGCATTTGCCGACTTGTGGGGCAAACTCAAGCAGGGCCAGCCATGGCGCGGCATGGTGAAGAACCGCTGCCAAGATGGTCGTTATTACTGGGTGGATGCCTACGTCACCCCCATCTTCGAGCAAGGCAAGATCAGCGGCTATCAGTCGGTGCGCTGCCGTGCCGATCCGCAGATGAAGCAGATCGCAGCCCGTACCTATGCCCGGCTGCGGGCGGCGGAGCAGGGCGGCGGCAAGCCCAGGATTTCGCTGGCGCGGCTGCGCCACGGGGTAGCGGTGGCCGGGTTGCTGGCGCTGGGCTGGCTCGGCACCGTGCAACTGGGCGGCTGGGCCGCGCTTTACATGGCGCTGCCGCTGATCTTGCTGGGGTTGCTCTATCGCCACGAGCTCATCACCACCCCCCGTTATCTGCAGCAACTGGCCGGCGAGTACGACAGCCTGACCCGGCTCATCTACTCGGGCCAGGAGCCAAGCGCCATCGCCGACTTCCACATCAAGCTGCTGCAGGCCCGTATTCGCACCGTGCTCGGCCGGGTGGATGATGCCACCCACGCCCTGCAGGATCTGGCGGTGCACCTGAAGAGCGCCTCCAGCGAGGCCAGCTCGGACATCGCCGAGCAGGATGCCCAGACCCAGCAGATGGCGGCCGCCATCACCGAGATGGCGAGCACGGCCCAGGAGATCGCCCGCAACATCCAGGACACCAACAGCCAGATTGCCGAGGCCAAGGCTCACTGCCAGCACACGGATCAGCAGTTGATCGAGACCGAGCACAAGATCACCGATCTGGCGAAGGAGGCGGAGCACGCCTTTGCCTCGGCGGTGGCGCTGGCCAGCGAGTCGGATCGCATCGGGGTGCTGATGGGGGAAATTCAGGGCATCGCCGATCAGACCAACCTGCTGGCGCTCAACGCCGCCATCGAGGCGGCCCGGGCCGGCGAACAGGGGCGCGGTTTTGCGGTGGTGGCGGACGAGGTGCGTACCCTGTCTACCCGCACCCACAAGGCGACCGAACAGATCCAGAGTAGCATCGGCCAGATCCAGCGCACCCTGAACGGCTGGAAGGGGATGATGCAGAACAACCTGCAACAGACTCAGGCCTGCGTAGAGATGACCCGGATGGGGTCGGACAGTTTGCACCAGGTACTGACGGAGATCGAGCTGGTGATGGACTTCTCGGCCCAGATCTCGGCGGCGGCGGAGGAGCAGCAGGCGGTGGTGGAAAACATCAGCCAGAACGTCAACCTCATCTCTCAGCACTCCCATGCCAACAGCAGCAAGATGCACGACGTCGACGAGTCGAGCGAGATCCTGCTGACCAAGGCCAGACAGCTCAAGTCCCTAGGGCAGACCTTCGGCTAGTCGCCGCTGCCATCCATACAACAACAAGGCCACCTGCGGGTGGCCTTGTGCTGTCGGGGACTTGGGGTCAGCCTGGGGGCTCAGCCAGCGGGGCCCCCTTGTCGTGGTACATGGCGCGGTCGGCCTGGATCAGCCACTGCTCGGCGCGCCAGCCCGGCTGGTACTGGCTGATGCCGACGCTGATGCCGACCGCCAGCGGAACTCCTTCCACCTCGAACGGCGACTGCATGGTGGCCCTGATCTGCTCGGCGATGACGTCGGCTTGCGCCTGATCATGGCCCGGCAACAGCAGCACGAACTCGTCGCCGGCCAGTCTGGCGAAGAAGTGCTGTGGCCCGAGGCTGCGGCTGATCCGCTCCGCCAGCTGGCAGAGGAGGGCATCGCCGTGGCTGTGGCCGAAGTTGTCGTTGACCTGCTTGAAGTCGTCGAGATCGCAAAACAGCAGGCAGCCGGGAGCCGGGCCCTTGACCTGGGCATCGAGCCGCTCCATCAGGCTCAGCCGGTTGGGCAGGCCGGTGAGCGGGTCGCGGCGGGCGAGCTGCCAGATCTCCTCCTCCCGCTGGCGGCGCAGGGCGATCTCGCGATTGAGCCGCTGGTTGCACATCAATAGATAGAGGGCCAGCAGCAGGATCAGCACGCTGGCCGCCAGGCTCAGCAGGAACCAGGGGCGCCAGAAGATCCACTGCTCGGAAGGGGCCTGATAGAGAAATTCGTGCAAGGAGACCGGCTTGGACACCAGCCCGATCTCGACCAGCTGTTGCATGATGTGGGTCATGCGATCGGGATTCATATACCCGATCTCCACATAGAGCGGCTGGATCATCTCCTTGCTCACCTGCAGCTCGTACTCCATGTGGGCCTGACTGCGGTTGACGCCATACTCCTTGCGCAGCAGGGCGATGGCCTCCTGTGGGTGAGCGAGGGCATAGCGCCAGCCCGCCAGGCTCGCGGCCCGAAACCGGGCCACCCGATCCGGATGGGCACGCTCCTGCGCCTGGGTGGTGAACAGGATGTCGCTGTAGAAATCGATGCCGTAGTTGCGCGGATTGATGACGGAGACGGGAATGCCGCGCTCCTCCAGATAGAAGGGCTCGTTGCTGAGGTAGGCGTTGAAGATATCGACCCGGCCCTCGATGAGATCCTCGATGTTGACCGAGGTGGGCAGCGGGATGAGCTGGTGCTCATTGAGCCCCTGATAGAAGAGGGTGGCCAGCAGTTCGGCGTCCTGATGGGCCGAAAACATCATGATCCGTTTGCCACGCATGTCGTCAACGGTGAGAATGCCGCTGTCACGGCGAGCCAGAAAGATGGACGGGGAGTGCTGATAGACGCTGGCAAGCGCCAACAGCGGCTGGCCGCTGGCGTAGCTGGTGAGCACCTCGGTGTTGCCGACCCCGAAATCGGCCCGCCCGCTCAGCACCTCTTCTACCGGGCTGATGTCCTTGCCGCCGGGCCGTATCTCGACGTCCAGCCCTGCACTGGCATAAAAGCCCTTGGCCTTGGCCATGTGATAGCCAACGAACTGGGGCTGATGCAGCCAGCGCAGCTGGAGTACGACCCGCTCCGGCGCTTCAAGGGTGGATTCGCTGGCCCGCAAGGGAACAGCGTGACTGATGCCAATCAGCAGCAGCCAAAGCAGGTATCTCTTCATCCGTGCGAGTCTTGTTCTGAGTGTTCATGGGGTGCGACCCCGCAGGGTCATGTTCTTGTAATTAAAAACATTCTAAAGGGTTATTGATGTACCGGATACTAGCGCAGCACAAAGATTTCATGGTTATCAACAAGGGGCCCGGGCTCGGCATGCATGACGAGACCGACGAGGCCGGCCTGCTCCATCCGGGGCTGGTCAGTCGGGTCAAGGCCGACACCGGTCTGCTGCTCTATCCGGTGCATCGGCTCGACAAGATGACCTCCGGGCTGGTGCTCTTGGCGCGCACCACCGAGGCCAACCGGGCCCTCAGCATGGCCTTTGCCGCGCGGGAAGTGAGCAAGCAGTATCTGGCCCTCTCCGATCGCAAGCCCAAGAAGAAGCAAGGCTGGGTGAAGGGGGACATGCAGAAGGGTCGGGGTGGCAGCTGGATGCTGGCGCGCAGCCAGGACAACCCCGCCATCAGCTGGTTCGACTCGGTCTCGGTGCGCGAGGGATTGCGGCTCTACCGGATCAAGCCCAGAACCGGCAAGACCCACCAGATCCGGGTGGCCTTGAAGAGCGTGGGGGCGCCGATCCTCGGGGATGAGCGCTACGGCGGCACGGCGGCCGATCGCGGCTATCTGCATGCCTGGCGCCTCGCCTTCACCCTGGCGGGGGAGACGTTCGACTTTGTCTGTCCGCCCGACGAAGGCGCGCTGTTTGTGCTGCCCGAGCTGCACGCCGCCATCGCGGGGCTGGCCGAATGAAGGGGGCTGCCATGCAAGGAGTGCCGGATCTGCCCGCCAGCGGCTGGATCCTGGCGGATTTTGACGACACCCTGGCGCCGGATGACAGCCATGCCGGGCTGCTGCGTTTCATCCTGCGCCGCCGCATCTGGCCGCTGCTGCTGTGGCCGGTGATGGCGCTGGGTGGGTTGGTCTATCTGCTGCCAAGCCAGCGTCGGCGCGGCATTTCACTGATCTGGTGGGCCATCACCCTCGGGCTGTCGCCGCTGGGGTGGCGACGCCTGGTGCGGGCCTATTGCCGTACCCGGCCTGGACTGTTTCGTGAGGCACGCGCCCTGCTGCTGGCCGAAGGGCAGCGCTGCTGGGTGCTCTCCGCCAGCCCTCGCGCCCTGGTACGGGGCCAGCTGCATCAACAACTGCCCGGCCATCTGCCCCATCGCATTCTGGGGTCGCGGATGCACTATCGCCTCGGCGGCCTGATGCCGCGTTTTTACTGCCACGGCCGCCACAAGATCCTGCCCGGGATCCACGCCCTCGGCGCCACCCTGGCACTGAGCGACAGCCTGCACGACTTGCCGCTGCTGGCAGAGGGGCAGGCGGCGTGGCTCATCAATCCCACCCCGGCGCGGCTGCAACAGGCGCGGCAGGCATTGCCCCGCATCGAACCCAGATACTGGTCCCTGTAAGGCAAAGCTGACAGCCTTGCGGGGCGCCACCGAGCGTGCCACAAGGCTGCGGCCTTAATGTCACAATCTATTTACATTTTTTGAGCGTCCCCCCCGGCAAACTATCTGAACGCCGCCTCTTCTCTTCCGCCGCGCCGCCACCTCTAATGAAACAAGTTGTTAACAATGCCGGTGGCGGCTGCCCGCAGCGCCCCGGTGTTACCCTCTTCGTTATCAGTCAATCGCAAGGAGCGCATCATGACGACCACTTCTTCTGCCCGTACTCACACCATCAATCCGCTCGGTACCGATGGTTTCGAATTCGTCGAGTACACGGCGCCGGATGCCAAAGGGATTGCCGCCCTCAAGGCGCTGTTCGTCTCGCTGGGCTTTGCCGAGGTGGCGCAGCACAAGCACAAGCAGTGCTGGCTCTACCGCCAGGGGGACATCAACTTCGTGGTCAATGCCGAGCCCCACTCCCAGGCCGAGCAGTTTGCCAGCCTGCACGGGCCGAGCGTCTGCGGCATGGCGTTTCGGGTGAGCGATGCAGGCAAGGCCCAGCAGTACGCCATCGGCAAGGGTGCCAAGCCGTTCGTCGGCAAGATTGGCCCCATGGAGCTCAACATCCCCGCCATCTACGGCATCGGCGAGAGCACCCTCTCTTTCGTCGACCGCTACGGCGACAAGGGCTCCATCTATGACGTGGACTTCGTCTTCTATCCCGACTGGCAGGCACGCATGGCCGAGGTGGATGCCGGGCTGTACGAGATTGACCACCTGACCCACAACGTGCAGCGCGGCAACATGGATGTCTGGTCCAATTTCTACGAGCGGATCGGCAACTTTCGCGAGATCCGCTACTTCGACATCGAGGGCAAGCTGACCGGGCTCCATTCCCGTGCCATGACGGCCCCCTGCGGCAAAATTCGCATTCCCATCAATGAATCCTCCGACGACAAGTCCCAGATCGAGGAGTACCTGCGTCAGTACAAGGGGGAGGGGATCCAGCACATCGCCATGGCGTCGAGCGACATCTACCACACCATCCGTACCCTGCGTGGCCGTGGTACCGGCTTTATGCCGACCCCGGACACCTACTACGAGAAGGTGGACAGCCGGGTCGAGGGACATCAGGAGGATCTGGCGGCGCTCAAAGAGCTGCGCATCCTCATCGACGGCTCCCCCACCAAGGACGGCATCCTGCTGCAGATCTTCACCGACACCGTCATTGGCCCGGTGTTCTTCGAGATCATCCAGCGCAAGGGCAACGAGGGCTTTGGCGAGGGCAACTTCCAGGCACTGTTCGAATCCATCGAGCTGGATCAGATCCGTCGCGGGGTGCTCAATGATGCGTAACGGGAACCGCCACGGGCGGGTTGGTTGTCAAGCAAGGGAGGTTGGCGATGCGCAACTGGATTAACTTTCCCCACCGGGAGGGGACACACTCCCGTCAGGCTCATGCCGACCTGCCCGAGCAGGCCATCTATGAGCGTGAACTGGGCCGCTCCGGCTTTTTCGGGCCGGCCACCCACATGCACCACAAGCATGCCCCCACCGACTGGGTCAACTGGGAAGGGCCGCTGCGCCCGCGCCTGTTTGATCTCAACGCCCTCGGCGAGGAGGTGAGTTCCCTCTCCCCCTGGGTGATGCCGGATATTCTCAGCAACCCCCACTGCCGCTACCGCATCTGGCGCCTGCATGAGCCCATGCCGTTTCTGGTGCGCAACGCCGATGGCGACGAGCTCCTGTTCATCCACGAGGGGAGCGGCGAGTTCTATTGCGACTACGGTCACCTGACCCTGCGCGATGGCGACTACCTGGTGATCCCCCGCGGCACCATGTGGCGCATCGAGCCGACGGCGCCCCTGTTCATCCTGATGATCGAGGCGACCAACGACAGCTACCAGCTGCCGGACAAGGGGCTGGTGGGCAATCACGCCATCTTCGATCCCGCAGCGCTGGACGTGCCGGCCATCAACGAGCGCTTCCTGGCCCAGCAGGATGAGAATCCCTGGTCGCTGCAGGTGAAGCGTCACAACCAGGTCTCGGTCATCACCTGGCCGTTCAATCCGCTGGATGCGCAGGGCTGGCACGGGGATCTCTGCGTGGTGCGTCTCAACTGGCGGGATATCCGCCCGCTGATGAGTCATCGCTACCACCTGCCACCCTCGGCCCACTCCACCTTCGTGGCGAGCCGGTTCGTGGTCTGCACCTTCGTGCCGCGCCCCATCGAGAGCGATCCCGGCGCCCTCAAGGTGCCCTTCTACCACAGCAACGACGATTACGATGAGGTGCTCTTCTACCACGCCGGGGATTTCTTCAGCCGGGACAACATCGAGCGGGGCATGGTCACCTTCCACCCCGCCGGGTTCACCCACGGCCCCCATCCCAAGGCGTTTGCGGCGGGTCAGGCCTATGCCAAGAAGTTCACCGACGAGGTGGCGGTGATGCTCGATACCCGCGATGCGCTCAACGTCGGCAGCCTGTGTGACGGGGTGGAGAACCCGCGTTACGTCACCAGCTGGTTGCGCCCGGAACTCACGCCAGCCACGAACGGCAAATAAAAGGAATCCCTATGAAACTGGCAACCCTGAACAATGGCAAACGGGACGGCGCCCTGGTGGTGGTGAGTCGCGATCTGAGCCGCGCGGTGCGCGTGCCGCAGCTGGCCGCCACCCTGCAGGCGGCCCTCGACGAGTGGGCCGAACTTGCGCCCAAGCTGACCGCCGTCTATCAGCAGCTCAACGATGGCGCCTGCGCCGACGCCTTCCCGTTCGACGAGACGGCCTGTCTCTCCCCGTTGCCGCGCGCCTACCAGTGGGCCGACGGCAGCGCCTACGTCAACCACGTGGAGCTGGTGCGCAAGGCCCGCGGCGCCGAGATGCCAGAAAGCTTCTGGCACGATCCCCTGATGTATCAGGGGGGCTCGGACAGCTTCCTGCCGCCCCGTGGCACCATCCCGATGGGGTCGGAGGAGTGGGGCATCGATTTCGAGTCGGAGATCGCCGTCATCACCGACGACGTGCCGATGGGCACCAGCCCGCAGGCGGCCGTCGGCCACATCAAGCTGCTGATGCTGGTCAACGACGTCAGCCTGCGCAACCTCATCCCGGGGGAGCTTGCCAAGGGCTTTGGCTTCTTCCAGTCCAAGCCCTCCAGCAGCTTCTCGCCGCTGGCCATCACCCCGGACGAGCTGGGGGATGACTGGCGCGATGGCAAGGTGCATCTGCCCCTCGAAACCCACCTCAACGGCGCCCTGTTCGGGGCCCCCGACGCCGGGGTGGACATGACCTTCAACTTTTATGAGCTGATCGCCCACGCCGCCAAGACCCGGCCGCTCGGGGCGGGCTGCATCATCGGCTCGGGCACCGTCTCCAACTACGACCGAAGCCGCGGCTCATCCTGCCTCGCCGAGCTGCGAATGCTGGAAATTATCGAGTCAGGTCAAGCCACTACACCCTTTCTGCGCTTTGGTGATACAGTGTCCATCGCGATGCAGGATCGCAACGGGATGAGTCTGTTTGGCACCATTTTGCAGCGGGTCACGCCGGCGGGGGCCAGTCAGACGACGTGAGGGGCCAGCATGGATACGAGGCCGGCTGGTGAGCGGCAGGTGCCCTTGCACCTGCCAACACAGGGACAGATTATGTTGCAGTTGTTTGGATATTGGCGTTCATCGGCAAGTTATCGGGTACGGATCGTGATGCAGCTCAAGGGGCTCGATTATGAGCAGCATCCGGTCAATCTGCGGCAGGGCGAGCAGCGCGAGAAGGCCTACCGTCGGCTCAATCCCCAGGGGCTGGTGCCGTTTCTGGTGGATGGCGAGGTGCAGGTGGGTCAGTCGGTGGCCATCATGGAGTACCTCGACGAAACCTATCCCGCCCACCCGCTGATGCCATCGGCCCCGCAGGAGCGGGCCCGGGTACGCCAGATCGTCAACATGATCGCCTGCGACATCCACCCCCTCAACAACCTGCGGGTGCTCAACTATCTGGAGCAGTCGCTGGGGCAGGGCAAGGCACACCGCGACGAATGGTATCGCCACTGGATTGACGAGACCTTCGCCGCGCTGGAGCAGCTGCTGATGACTACCGCCGGCATCTATTGCGTCGGCAACGAGGTGACCCTGGCGGACTGCATGCTGGTGCCCCAGGTCTACAACGCCCGCCGTTACGACATGTCGCTGGAAGACTACCCGACCATCAATCGCATCGTCGCCAACTGCGAGCAACTGCAGGCGTTTATCAAGGCCGCGCCAGAGCAACAGCCGGATGCCCAGCCCTGAGGCTGCGCCTTCCTGCCAGGTTCCAATTATCGAGCCCCGCACGGTCAGCCGACCGTGCGGGGCTTTGATATCAGGGGCTCACTAGCCGTGGGTGGTCTTTGGCTGGAAGAAGGCGATGAACTTGCCGAATTTCTCCCCGTCGTAGCTGTCACCCTTCTCCAGCAGCCCGGTGTTGAAGGATTCCAGCAGCTTGCCCTTGGCATCCAGCACGTAGAAGTGGGGCACCCCCAGATACTCGGGATAACCTTTGAGGAAGGACTCGTTCTTGTTCTGTTTGCTGACGTTCACCTTGACCACCACGAAGGTGCGGTTGAGCTGACTGGCAAGATCGGGTTTTTGGTCCAGAAAGTGGTTCATCTCCTGGCACCAGCTGCACCACTCGCCGCCCACCAGCAGCAGGACTTTCTTGCCCTCGGCACTGGCCTTGGCGGTGGCGGCGGCGAGATCGCGGGCCGGGTCCCGTTGCTCGTCATAGCCCTGGCTGTAATCGGGCAGGGTCTGGCTCCAGAGGTGGCCGGCGCTGTACGCCTCGCCATGAAACAGGGCGGTGCCAAGCACCAGCGGCAATAGCAGTCGGTTCATCACGTGCTCCTTGTGTTGTTGTGGTTGCTTCCAAGCCGCAACAATGTGACACGAGTGAGCCCGGCCGCCAAGGGCGAGATGGGCGCTTGTTATGCAAAAAGCGGGAATGGGTCGGCGAGAAAAAACAAAGCCCCTCGCAGGAGGGGCTTGGCATTCAGGCAAAGGAGGTCGCCGGCAGATCAGTAACCCTGCTGGTGGACGTCCATCACGGCGCGACCGGACGGGTCGGCCATCTCTTTGAACTTGGCATCCCATTCCAGCGCGGTCGGGGTGGAGCAGGCGACCGACTTGCCGTAGGGCACGGTGCGGGCGGCGGACTCCAGCGGGAAGTGCTCGTCAAAGATGGCGCGGTAGAAGTAGGCCTCCTTGGTGAGCGGGGTGTTGACGGGGAAGCGGAAGGCGGCCGCCTCGAACATCTGATCCGTCACCTCTTCCTCGACCATGGCTTTCAGGCTGTCGATCCACGAATAGCCTACGCCGTCGGAGAACTGCTCCTTCTGGCGCCACGCCACTTCGTGGGGCAGCAGATCCTCGAACGCTTCGCGCAGGATATGCTTCTCGATCTTGCCCTTGCCGCACATCTTGTCGGCGGGCTGCAGGCGCATCGCCACGTCCATGAACTCCTTGTCGAGGAAGGGCACGCGACCCTCCACCCCCCAGGCGGCCATCGACTTGTTGGCGCGCAGGCAGTCATAGAGATGCAAAGAGGCAAGCTTGCGCACGTTCTCTTCGTGGAATTCGCGGGCGTTGGGCGCCTTGTGGAAGTAGAGGTAGCCGCCGAACAGCTCGTCGGAGCCTTCGCCGGAGAGCACCATCTTGATCCCCATTGCCTTGATGTAGCGGGCCATCAGATACATCGGCGTGGAGGCGCGGATGGTGGTGACGTCATAGGTCTCGAGGTGATAGATGACGTCGCGCAGGGCATCCAGTCCTTCCTGCACGGTGAAGTGGATCTGGTGGTGGATGGTGCCGAGGTGATCGGCCACCTTGCGGGCGGCGGCGAGATCCGGCGACCCTACCAGGCCGACGGCGAAGGAGTGCAGCTGCGGCCACCAGGCTTCGCTCTTGCCATCGTCTTCAACCCGGCGGGCGGCATAGAGCTTGGTGATGGCGGAGATGACGGACGAGTCCAGCCCGCCAGAGAGCAGCACGCCGTAGGGCACGTCGCACATCAGCTGGCGCTTGACCGCCGCTTCCAGCGCGGCTTTCAGCTCGGCTTTGTCGCTGACGTTGTGCTCGACCGCGCCGTACTCCATCCAGTCCCGTTTGTACCACTGTTTGAGCTCGCCATCCTTGCTCCACAGGTAGTGTCCCGGCGGGAAGGTTTCGACGCTCTTGCATACCGGCACCAGGGCCTTCATCTCGGAGGCGACGTAGAAGTTGCCGTGCTCGTCGCGGCCGGTATAGAGCGGGATGATCCCCATGTGGTCGCGACCAATCAGATAGGCATCCTGCTCGGCGTCATAGAGGATGAAGGCGAAGATGCCGTTGAGATCGTCCAGGAAGGCGGGGCCCTTCTCCTTGTAGAGGGCCAGCAGCACCTCGCAGTCGGAGTGGGTCTGAAACTGGAAGTCGACCTTGAGGTTCTTCTCGAGTTCCTTGTGGTTGTAGATCTCGCCGTTGACGGCCAGCACGTGGGTGCGCTCGGGGTTGTAAAGCGGCTGGGCGCCGTTGCCCGGATCGACGATGGCCAGGCGCTCGTGCACCAGAATGGCTTTGTCGGAGCTGTAGACGCCGGACCAGTCAGGACCGCGGTGACGCAATCGCTTGGACATCTCCAGCGCCGATTTGCGCAGTGCGGCCGCATCGGATTTGATGTCCAGAATGCCGAAAATAGAACACATTGGCGGTAATCCTCTTGATTTTTATATGAGCCCCCCACGTTCGGGCTCGAAATTCCATTTACATTCCTCGCCAATCACAATGCCTAGTGCAAAAACCTTTTGCAAGCGGGAAAACCGCAGAAAATCATGCCGTACACGTCAACCCGGTCGGCCTGAAAAGGGGCGGCTACGGCGACCCTGGTTGACGCAGACGTCAAGTCGCGGCGGGCTCGAAGATCACATAGAGCTTGCGGCAGGGGGTGAGGGTCTCCCACTCCCCGACAAAGCCGGCCGGGATGACGAACTGATCGCCGGGTTTGAGGGGCAGTTTGCCGCCCTGGCCGTCGTGGATCACCGCCTCGCCTTCCAGCAGCTGGCAATATTCGTGCTCGGTGTAGTGGATGGCCCAGCGGCCGGGCTCGCAAGCCCAGAAGCCCACGTGAAACTGCTGGCTCGGGTCTGAGTAGTGGTTCCATACCGTCTGGCGCGGGTTGCCGGCGCGCAGGCGCTCGGGGGCGGGCATCAGCGGGGTGGGGGCCGCCTCGTGGCGGTCGAGCAGGATCCAGTCGTTGAGGGTCTTCATGCTGCCTCCTTGGCAAGGGATAAAAAACGGGGCCATCCAGGCCCGTGATTGTTCGTTTTATTAAACGAGGTTGCGTATAACGTAAACGATAGAGCCTCCCTTGCCAAGGGGGCCGCAGCCCCCCGTCAGCGTGGCTGCAGCCGTTTGATGACGTGGCGGGCGAAGCCGCTGCCCGCTTCGTCGTAGACGTTGAACACCGCATCCACCCCTTGCTCTTTCAGGGAGGCGATGTCGTCCTCGAAGCGGACGATGGCGGCAATCTTGCCGGCAAAGCCGTGGCTGCGCAGTTTCTCGATGGCGTAGAGGTTGCCCGAGTGGTGGGGCATCGCCAGCAGCACCAGGTTGACCTGGTTGGAGAGCAGCACCTTGTCCCAGAAGTCGGTATCGGTGGCATCCCCCTCGATGACGTTCATGCCCTGGGCGCGCAGGGTGGGCAGCTTCTCGCTGTCGTTCTCCACCCCGAGGATCACGGTGCCGTACTTGTTCTCCAGCTCGAAGTAGGCGCCCTGACCGATCCGCCCCATGCCGAGGATGATCACCTCGGCATCGCCGAGCTCGATGGGCCTGTCCTCCGGGTGCAGGGTGGTGGCCTGCATGCCGCGCAGCCAGTTGCCGAGCCGATGGTAAATGCGCTCGCTCTGGCCGTTGAGGGGGGCCGAGATCATGAAGCTGGCCGCCAGTGCCAGGGAGAGCGCAACCAGCCACTCGTGGGAGATCCAGCCCGCCTTGGCGGCGATGGCCGCGACGATGAGACCGAACTCCGAGAAGTTGGTGAGCGCCAGGGTGGAGAGCAGGGCGGTACGTACCCGCAGGTGGGCGCCGCTGTAGACCAGGTAGTAGAGCGCGCTTTTGAGCGGCAGGGCCAGCACCAACGCCAGCGCCAGCAGCATGGTGTCGTGGGTCGGCAGGCCGTTGAGGCCGATGGTGAGAAAGAAGCAGATGAGAAACAGATTTTTGAGGTTGAACAGCGACTTGGCCAGCCCCGCAGAGGCGGGGTGGGAGGCGATCAGCATGCCGATGACCAGCGCCCCGAGATCGGGCTTGAGCCCGACCACCTCGAAACCGGCAGCCCCCACCACCAGCGCCAGGAAGATCCCGAACAGCACCTGCAGCTCGCCGTGACCGGCCCGCTCCAACAGTTTCAGCAGCAAGGGGCGCAGCAGCGGCAGGCCCAGGATCCAGAGCGCCCATATGCTGGGCCACTGACCGCTGGAGACCGCCAGGAAGGCCACCGCAAACAGATCCTGCATCACCAGCACGCCGACGGCGAGGCGGGCATAGAGGGCGTTCATGTCGCTGCGCTCCTCCAGCACCTTGACCGCAAACACGGTACTGGAGAAGGAGAGAGCAAAGCCCAGCAGCAGTGCGAGCCGCCAGTCCAGCGACATGGCCAGCGCCAGCCCGAGCCCTTTGCACACCAGCAGCACCACGGTGAACAGCAGGGTGGAGAGCAGCAGGTGCAAACTGGTAGTGCCCCAGACGTCGCGCCGCATCAGGATCTTGACGTTGAGCTTGAGGCCGATGGTGAACAGCAACAGGGTGACGCCGAGATCGGCAATTTCGTTCAGGGCCGGGGTGTTCTGATAGCCCATGCCGTTGAGCAGAAAACCGGCCGCCAGAAAGCCCAGCAAGGGCGGCAGGCCGATGAGGTTGACCAGCATGCCGCAGCCGAAGGCCACGGCGATCATGACAGGTTCCATTACGCGTCCTTCAGGGGTAACGAGGCAGACCTTGGCCTTGCGCCAGGCCGGCCCGTCAGCCGGCAGGGATCAGACGATGTCGATATCCACCACTGAATCGAAGATGTGGTTCGGCCGAAACGGCATGCGGTCGATGTCGGCCACCTTGCTCACCCCGGAGAGCACCAGCACCGTCTCGAGGCCGGCCTGGAAGCCCGCCAGAATGTCGGTGCGCAGGTTGTCGCCGATGATGATGGTGTCGTCGGAGTGGGCCTCCATCCGGTTGAGCGCCGCGCGGATGATCCAGGCGCTCGGCTTGCCGACGTAGAAGGGCTTCTTGCCGGTCATCCGCTCGATGGGGGCGCAGAGGGCGCCGCAGGCCGGGTGCATCATGGGGCCGTGGGTATCCGGGTTGGTGGCGATGAAGCGGGCCCCCTGATCGACGAACTTGGCCCCCAGCTGCATCATGGTCCAGTTGTAGTTGCGGGTCTCGCCCACCACCACGAAGTCGGGGTCGATGTCGGTGATGGTGAAGCCAGCCTTGTAGAGCTCGTGGGTCAGTGCCCCTTCGCCGATCACATAAGCCTTCTTGCCATCCTGGCGCTTGAGAAAGTCGGCGGTGCCCATGGCGGAGGTATAGAAGCACTCCTCCGGCACCTCGATCCCGGCGGAGCGGAAGCGATTTTGCAGATCTTTCTGGGTCTGGGCCGGGTAGTTGGTCAGGAACAGCAGCTTGCTGCCCTGCTCCAGCAGGCGGTGGACGAAGCGGTCGGCACCGGGTACCAGATCGTTGTTGTGCAGGATGACGCCGTCGATGTCGCAGATGACGTTTTTCTTCATGGGGACTCCTTGTGTAGGCGCAAGAGGCGGCGGAAAGTTGCGCCAACTCTCAAGATCTTCAAATAGTTATGTTGTTTTTGTGACGCCATTATAAGTCTGTTTGATGACAAGTCTCCCCCATAAACAGAGATAGGTGCACAATGAACGACAGAGGGGAGGGATCCGCTCTGCCACTTGCTGGTCCCGCTGTCTGTGAACCGATGGAGCCGTCATCATGGATAACTTTATTGCCGGTCTGCCCAAGCTGGAGCTGCACCTCCATATCGAAGGCTCGCTCGAGCCGGAACTGATGTTTGCCCTGGGCCAGCGCAACGGCGTGGCCCTGCCCTGGCCCGACGTGGCCAGCGTGCGTGCCGCCTATGAGTTCGACTGTCTGCAATCCTTCCTCGATCTCTACTACCTAGGGGCCAGCGTGCTCATCACCGAGCAGGATTTCTTCGACCTCACCTGGACCTATCTGGAACGCTGCGCCGCCGACAAGGTGGTGCATGTGGAGATTTTCTTCGACCCCCAGACCCACACCACCCGCGGCGTGCCCTTCGCCATCGTGCTAGGGGGCATCGAGCGGGCGCTGCAGAGCGGAGAGCGGGAGTTTGGCATCAGCTGGCGGCTCATCATGAGCTTCTTGCGCCACCTGAGCGAAGAGGATGCCTTTGCCACGTTGGCAGAGGCCACTCCCTTCCTGTCGCGCATTCACGGCATCGGCCTCGACTCGGGGGAGCGGGGCAACCCGCCCAGCAAGTTTGCCCGGGTGTTTGCCCGCTGCCGCGAGCTGGGGTTGCCGGTGGTGGCCCACGCCGGCGAAGAGGGGCCGGCGGACTACATCTGGCAGGCCATTCGGGAGCTTGAGGTGCGGCGCATCGATCACGGGGTGCGCTGCGTCGATGATCCCGATCTGCTGCGCTATCTGGCCGATACCCGGCTGCCGCTCACCGTCTGCCCTCTCTCCAACACCCGCCTCAAGGTGTTTGACAAGATGGCCCACCACAACGTGCTGGCGCTGCTGGAGCAGGGGCTGTGCGTCACCATCAACTCCGACGATCCCGCCTATTTCGGCGGCTACATGAATGCCAACTTCCACGCCCTGGCCCATGAGCTGGGGGCCAGCATGAACCAGCTCTGCCGCTTGTCACTGAACGCGGTGGAGGCGAGCTGGCTGAGCCTGGCCGACAAGGCGCGGCTGACTCGGGAGATCAGAAGCTACGCCGCCTGCTACGGGGTCAGCCTCCATTAGCCTGCGGCGCCGGCAAGCACGACAGGCAAAAAAACGCGCCCACCATCTCTGGTGGGCGCGTTTTTTATGCCTGGGCGGGTGTGACTCAGGTCGTGTGGGGCTGGGCGGCCGCCTGATAGGTCGGGTAGTCAATCAAGCCCTTTTCGCCGCCGCCGAACAGGGTGGCCGGATCGTGAGGGGCCAGCGGATAACCGTGGCGCAGTCGCTCGGGCAGGTCGGGGTTGGCCACGAAGGGGCGACCGAAGCCTATCATGTCGGCCCAGCCCGCCTCGAGCGCCGCCCGGGCACGCTCGCCATCATATTTGCCGGCATAGATGAGGGTGTTGGGGAAGGCGTCGCGCAGCCCCTGCTTGAAGCCTTCCGCCATCAGTGGGGCATCGTCCCAGTCCGCCTCGGCGATGTGCAGGTAGACCACGTCGAGGCGGCCCAGCAGACGGGCGGCGGCCAGGTAGGTCTCCTGCGGGTTGGCATCCACGGTGCCGTTGAGGGTGGTGAGCGGCGCGAGGCGCACCCCGACCCGGTCAGCCCCGATCTCGCTGCAGACCGCCTCGGTCACCTCTTTGAGGAAGCGCAGCCGGTTTTCCAGCGAACCGCCATAGCCGTCGGTGCGGGTGTTGGACTCGGAGTCGAGGAACTGGTTGATGAGGTAGCCGTTGGCGGCGTGCAGCTCGATGCCGTCAAAACCTGCCAGCATGGCGTTGCGAGCCGCCTGGCGAAACTGCCCCACTACCGCGTCGATATCGGCCTGGGTCATGGCACGCGGGGTGACGGTTTCGACAAAACCGGGGGCATCGCTGCCGTTGTCGACGAATACCCGCACCCCTTTCGCCTGAATGGCGGAGGAGGAGATGGGCTGGGCACCGCCGAGGTTGTCAGGATGGGTGACCCGGCCCACGTGCCAGAGCTGGGCGAACATGGTGCCGCCCTTGGCGTGGACGGCGTCGGTCACCTGCTTCCAGCCAGCCACTTGTTCGGCGCTGTGGATCCCCGGCGTCCAGGCGTAGCCCTTGCCCATGGGGTCAATCTGGGTGCCTTCGCTGATGATGAGGCCGGCCCCGGCGCGCTGGGCGTAATAGGTGGCCATCATGGCATTGGCCACGTCACCGGGCTGGCTGGCGCGGGAGCGGGTCATGGGGGGCATGACGATGCGATTGTTGAGGTGCAGCTGGCCGAGACGCAGGGGGCAGAACAGGTGATCGTGGTGCATGGTGAATTCCTCATGGTGATGATGGGCTCACTCTAGTGCCGGTATCCCTTGCGAAAAAGAGGGGTAATTGCAGAAAAGAATTGCGCTGATGACAGCAATGGTGAAACGAGGAAGGGGCAGGGGGGGGCTCCTGAATAAAAAAGGGGGCCAGCAAGGCCCCCTTTTTCAGCATGGTTCACGCAATGGCGTCAGGCCTCCTGCGGCATGACGCGCACCCGCTCGATGCGCCGCTCGCTCACCTCGACCACCTCGAAGCCGAGCTGCTGCAGTTGCAGCTGCTGGCCCGGGGCGGGCAGGGTGCCGAAGTGGGAGAGCAGCATGCCGGCCAGGGTCACGTACTCGTCGCTCTCGCTCACCAGCCCTTCGTGTTCCAGCACCTGCTCCACGTGGTGGATGTTGGTGCTGCCGTTGATGAGCCAGCCTTCTCCATCGCGGACGATGTCTGGCGTTTCGTCTTCATCGGGCAGCTCGCCGACGATGGCCTCCAGCAGGTCGTGGGTGGTCACCAGCCCCTGGATCACGCCGAACTCGTCGGCCACCAGGATGAGGCTGCCCTTGGCCTGGCGCAGCTCCGCCAGCAGCTTAATCACGTTGATGGTCTGCGGCACTATGATGGGGTCGTTCTGCCTGGCCAGCTCGCTCAAGGATTGCCCTTCGTTGAGGGCAAACAGCAGGTCGCGCGCCTTGACCACCCCGATCACCTCGTCCAGGTCGCCGTCACAGACCGGGAACAGGCTGTGGGGCTCCTGCTGCAGCAGGGTGCGGATCTCGTCGTTGGAGTCGTTGACGTCGATCCAGGCCATTTCGGAGCGCGGGGTCATGATGGTGCGGATGGAGCGTTCGGCCAGCGACAGCACCCCGGTCACCATGTAGCGCTCCTCCTCGCCAAAGCTTACCGGCTCGGCGGCGGGGGCGTCCAGATCGTCGTCCGGCCGGTCCTGATACGCCTTGCTGCCCATCAGCTTGAAGATGGCGGCGGTGGTACGCTCGCGCAGGGGCTGCTTGGCCTCGTGTCGCTCGGCACTGCGCTGGGAGAGCTGGTTGAAGAATTCGATCAGCACCGAGAAGCCGATGGCCGCGTAGAGGTAACCCTTCGGAATATGGAAGCCGAACCCTTCCGCCACCAGGCTAAAACCGATCATCAGCAGGAAGCTCAGACAGAGCACCACCACTGTGGGGTGGGCGTTGACGAAGCGGGTCAGCGGCTTGGAGGCGAGCACCATCACCAGCATGGCGATGGTCACGGCCGCCATCATGACGCCGAGGTGTTCCACCATGCCGACGGCGGTGATGATGGAGTCCAGCGAGAAGATGGCATCCAGCACCAGGATCTGGGTGATCACCACGGCGAAGCTGGCGTAGACGCCGACCGGCCCGTCTTCGGGCGGCTTGGCCTCCAGCCTTTCATGCAGCTCGGAGGTGGCCTTGAACAGCAGGAACAGGCCGCCCCCCATCAGGATCAGGTCCCGACCGGAGAAGGGGTGATCCCACAGGTGCAAAATGGGGGTGGTCAGGGTGACCAGCCAGGACATCACGCTCAAGAGCCCCAGGCGCATCAGCAAGGCCAGCGACAGGCCGATGACACGGGCCTTGTCCCGCTGGGCGGGGGGCAGCTTTTTCACCAGGATGGCGATGAAGACCAGGTTGTCGATCCCGAGCACGATTTCCAGGACGATCAGGGTAAACAGACCGATCCAGATATGGGGATCCAGCAGCAATTCCATGTAGTGACCTCAATAAAAAACAGACAGAGCAGAGAGTAAGCACGGCGTACGATGGCCGCAGTGACAGCAAGGCAATGGCGTTATTCAGAGGCGCTGATTAAGCAGATAAAGATAGGCTTTGACGGGAAGAAACGAAGGGCAACTTCGGGGATTGTCCATGATGGGCAATAAAACCTCGGGTTAAAAATGAGCCCTGATGATAACGGGAATCCCGTATTTGGCAAGAGGGGGGCGGGCAGCGCAGGGGCAAAGGCGCTCGCCAAGCGGGGCGACAGGCGCGGGCGGAGCTTGCCAGACAAGCCCCGCCGTGCGGCTTACAGCCAGCGTTTCTCGCGGGTGAAGCAGACCGACAGCCAGGCGTCCCCCAGGGTATCGCCGAGGCGGGACCAGAGCTCCTGGCGCAGGGCATCCTGGCGCTCGACGGGCCACTCCTGGCCGGGGGCTACCAGAATGTTGAGTTCGAGATCGAAGCGGCGGCCGCTTTTCGCCAGATGGCTGTAGCACTCGATGCCATGGCGCAGGCGCAGGGCCTCGACTTCGCTTGCCACCAGCCGGGAGACATCCCCCTTGGGGGCGATCTTCAGCACTTCCCGCAGGTTGCGACCGAGCACCTTGATGGGAATGAGGGTGGCGCAGAGGGCCAGCAGCGAGACCAGCACCGGGTCTATATAGCGGTTGTATTGGCCGTAGCCGATGGCATCGAGGCCGATGGCGACCACGAAGCCGATGAGCAGGGTAGTGCTGAGCAGGGTGTCGACCAGCCACTCCTTGGAGTCCACCCGCACCAGCTCGGAGTTGACCCGCTCGGCCACGTCGGCTTCGACCCGGTAGATGATGCCGCAGAAGAAGGTGGAGACGACGGCATAGATGAGGGCGTGGCCGAGATCGATCTCCCGTCCGCCCGCCAGCAGGGTGGTGAGGCCGTTGTAGAGTGCCGCCAGACAGAGCAGCAGAATAATGGAGCCGTTGATGACGTTGGCGATGGGCTCGAAGTGCGCATAGCCATACTGGAAACGGTCATCGGAGGGGCGGGTAACGAGGTAGGCGGTGACCAGACCGAGGCCTGTCATGCCCATGCTGAACAGGGTAAAGATGCCATCGAGCATGATGGCGTTGGAGCCAACGAACAGGCCGTAGCCGATGCCGAAGATGGCGAAAGTGATGCAGCCAAACAGCGACAGGGTAAGCGCCTGCTTCTCTGTGGTGACCAGCGTACTGATAACATGGCTGTGGTGAGCCATAAAAGTCCTCCTTTCAAATGGTTAATATTGCTACGCGCAAGCGGTTTTCGAGCTGATATACTGCCCGCTCACATGTGAGCGGACTGGCCTGATTGCCATTGATGGGCGATGGGTCAGTCGTAGTCGCCGGGGTGCCGGCATCAAGCAAATAAGGGAACAAGGATTCATGATCCCGAGACTCGATTACCAGGACAGTTTGTCACCCACAACCCTGTCGTTCCTAGAGTTGCTAGGGCGCAGCGCCTTTCGTGGTGATATCGAAAAGTCTTATGCAAGCCGGTTGGCGATGGCGACGGACAACAGCGTCTATCAGGTAGTACCTCAGGCGGTTCTCTATCCGCGCAGTGCGGACGACATAGCAGTAATGCTCAAGCTGGCGGCGGAACCGGCGTACCACACTCTGAGTTTTTTCCCTCGCGGTGGCGGTACCGGCACCAACGGTCAGTCATTGGGCGGCGGCATTATCGTCGATCTCTCCCGTCATATGAACCAGATCATGGAAATTAATCTGGAAGAGGGGTGGGTGCGCGCCCAAGCCGGGGTGGTGAAAGACCAACTCAACGCTTATCTCAAGCCCTACGGTTACTTCTTCTCGCCGGATCTCTCCACCTCCAACCGCGCCACTTTAGGCGGCATGATCAACACCGATGCCTCGGGGCAGGGCTCGCTGGTTTACGGCAAAACCTCGGATCACGTGCTCGGCCTCAAAGCTGTGCTGGAGAACGGCGATCTGATGACTACCGAGCCACTGACCGGTGAGCGACTGGCCGACAAGCTGGCGCTGGAGAGTCGGGAAGGGGAGATCTATCGCACCCTCTATCGCATCGGCAAGGAGCGCCGCACCGACATCGAGGCGACCTTCCCCAAGCTCAACCGCTTTCTGACCGGCTACGATCTCAAGCACCTCTATCAACCGGATACCGACACGCTGGATGTGAGCCGGGTGCTGTGCGGATCTGAAGGGTCTCTCGGCTTTATCACCGAAGCCAGACTCAATATCACGCCCATCCCGCGCTATCGCACCCTGGTTAACGTCAAGTACGACAGCTTCCCCTCCGCCCTGCGCAATGCCCCCTTTATGGTGCAGGCCGAGGCGCTGTCGGTGGAGACGGTGGACTCCCGGGTGCTCGGGCTGGCCCGCGCCGACATCATCTGGCATTCGGTGAAAGAACTTATTCAGGATGTGCCCGGCAAGGATCTGCAGGGGCTCAATATTGTCGAGTTTGCCGATACCGACGAGGCTGCGCACAAGGCCAAGGTGGCAGAGCTCTGCCGCCGTATCGACGCGCTGCTGGCTCATGGCGAAGCCGGGATCATCGGCTATCAGGTGTGTGACCACCTGCCGAGCATCGAGACCATCTACGCCATGCGCAAGAAGTCGGTGGGGCTGCTCGGCAACGCCGAAGGGCGCAAGAAGCCGGTGGCCTTCACCGAAGATACCGCCGTGCCGCCAGAGTCGCTGGCCGATTTCATTATGGAGTTTCGTGCCCTGCTCGATGCCCACGGCCTCGACTACGGCATGTTTGGCCACGTCGATGCCGGTGTGCTGCATGTGCGCCCGGCGCTCGATTTGTGCGATCCCGCGCAGGAGGTGTTGCTGCGGCGCATCTCCGATCAGGTGGTGGCCCTCACTGCCAAATATGGCGGCCTGATGTGGGGCGAGCATGGCAAGGGTTTTCGCTCCGAGTACAGCCCCGCCTTCTTTGGCGAGCTGTGGGAAGAGCTGCAGCGGGTCAAGGGGGCGTTCGATCCGGCAAACCGCATCAACCCGGGCAAGATCTGTGTCCCGTATGGCAGCGATGCCGAGCTGGTCTCGGTCGATGGCCCCAAGCGCGGCAAGTTTGACCGCCAGATCCCGGTGGCGGTGCGCGAGAGTTATACCCGGGCCCTCGATTGCAACGGCAACGGTCTCTGTTTCACCTTCGAGACCGACTCGCCCATGTGTCCCTCGGTTAAAATAAGCCGCGATCGCCGCCACTCACCCAAGGGGCGAGCCGGCCTGATGCGCGAGTGGCTGCGTCAGTTGGCGGAGCAGGGCTTCGACCCGTTGGCGGAAGAGGTAGCACTTCACTCCGGCGGCGTGCGCTTCAAACAGCTGGTGGAAAAGGTGCGCAACAGCTGGGCCAAACAGCGTGGCGAGTATGACTTCTCCCACGAAGTGATGGAGGCGATGGAGGGGTGCCTGGCGTGTAAAGCCTGCACCAGCCAGTGCCCCATCAAGGTGGATGTGCCCACCTTCCGCGCCCGCTTCATGCAGCTCTATCACAGCCGCTATCTGCGCGGTCCCAAGGATTACTTCGTCGGCACGGTGGAAAGCTATGCTCCTTTGCTGGCCAAGGCGCCGAAACTGGTCAACTTTTTCCTCGAGAAAGAGTGGGCCCAGAAGGCGACCGAGAAGAGCATCGGCATGGTGGACGTGCCGCTATTGAGCGTGCCGACCCTGGCCGAGGAGCTGCGCGACCATCGCGCCCGCTATTTCGACCTGCCGGGTCTGGAGGCCATGAGCCCCGAGCAGCGTCAAAAAGTGGTGCTCATCGTGCAGGATCCCTTCACCAGTTATTACGACGCCCCCGTGGTACGTGATCTGGTGAAGCTCGCCAGCAAGCTCGGCCTGCAGCCCTATCTGCTGCCGTTCAAACCCAACGGCAAGCCCCAGCACGTTAAGGGTTTTCTGCGCGCCTTCGCCCGTACCGCCGCCAGCAGCGCCCAGTTCCTCAACAAGGTGGCGGCGCTCGGCATCCCCATGGTGGGGGTCGATCCCTCCTTGGTGCTCTGCTATCGGGACGAATACGTGAAGGCGCTCGGCCCCGCCCGCGGCGACTTCCAGGTGCTGCTGCCCCAGGAGTGGCTGCTCTCCTTGCCGGCTGAGGCGCTGCCTGTGCGAGAAGCTGACGCCGGCGCCGAGCCCTGGTATCTGTTTGCCCACTGCACCGAGAAGACCACCAAGCCGTCGACCCACGGTGACTGGAGCACCCTGTTCCGCCGCTTCGGTGCCACGCTGCAACCGGTGTCGGTGGGCTGCTGCGGCATGGCCGGTACCTATGGCCACGATGCCAAACAGGTGGAGAACTCCAAGGGCATCTATGGCCTGAGCTGGGCCGAGCCTCTGGCTCGCCTGCCGCAAGCCCGTTGTCTGGCCACCGGTTATTCGTGCCGCAGCCAGGTCAAGCGGATGGAGGGGGAGAAACTCAAGCACCCGCTGCAGGCCCTGCTGGAACTGCTCTGATGCTGACGCTCCCTAAGCGGTTTCGGGTGCCGCAAGCCTATCGGCACCCGCACTTCCTGCTGCTGCCGGTCAACCCGACCCAGGCAGTGGTGGAGTTCGTCGCCATGCTGCGCGAGCGCGAGCAGCTTCATCAGCTGTTTCGCCTGGACGATGTGTGGCCCTCTGCCCATTTCAGCCTGAGCCAGCACGAGGCCGATCTGGAGTGGCAGCACTCCGAATTTCTGGCCAAACGCTCCTTTGCCTATGGCCTCTGGAGCCCGGCGCGGGAGCCCGAGTTCTGGGGTGGGGTTTATCTCTACCCCTCGGTGTTGCCGGAGGTGGCGGTAGAGCTCTTCTTCTGGAAGGTGGCCGAGGCGCCGCTCACCGATGCCGAACTGGAGGCCGAACTGCGCGCCTGGCTCGGCAAGGTGTGGCAGTGGCCCGAGCCGCGCCTGCCGGGGCGGGGCCAGCCCTGGTCCGAGTGGCCAGGGGTGACCTATCCCTGGTGAGGGTCAACCTCGATGCAAGATGCCCCAGCGTGGGCATCTTTTTTTTTGCTCCTTTTTCGCCGACACTGCTGGTTTGCCGCTACGGCGCATCGATAACCCGTTGATCACGCAAGGAGTCCGCGCACCATGAGTCAAGAAAGCAGCCCTATCTGGCGCAAGCCTATGAGCCTTGAAGGGCTTAACGCCAGCTCCCGCAACACCCTGATGGCCCACCTCGACATCGTCTATACCGCCTTTGGTCCCGACTGGCTGGAGGCCACCATGCCGGTGGATCACCGCACCCATCAGCCGCTCGGCATGCTGCACGGCGGCGCCTCCGTGGTGCTGGCGGAGACGCTGGGATCGCTCGCGGCCAACATGGCGGTGGGAGCGGAGAGCTACTGCGTGGGGCTGGAGGTCAATGCGAACCACCTGAGGGCCAAGCGGGAAGGGGTGGTGACCGGGCGCTGCAGCCCGCTGCATCTGGGGACCACGACTCAGGTGTGGCAGATAGAAATTCGGGATGAACGTGGTCGTTTATTGTGCACCAGCCGGTTGACCATGGCGGTGCTCAAACACAAGCGGGACAAGGACTCCCGCGAGGAGTGATCCGCAATAACGCACTATGCGTGCAAAATAAGCAAGCCATAGTCGCGAGATCCCTCTATAATTGCCAACGTCTTGAGATGCCTATCACATTTTTCAAGACAGCAGAACAAAGTGGCGCTATAATCGCCGCCTTTTTGCTATTCCGCGGTGTTAGCCGCCTGCCTTAATCTGGAAGAATCGAATCTATGTCTGATACCGAACAACTGCCCCTTTTTAGTGAGCTTGGACTGGCCGCGCCTGTACTGAAAGCGCTGCAGGACGTGGGCTATGAGCGCCCGTCCCCCATCCAGGCCGCAGCAATTCCCCACCTGATGGCGGGCCATGATCTGCTGGGGCAGGCGCAAACCGGTACAGGGAAGACCGCTGCTTTTGCCTTGCCTCTGTTGTCTCGTCTGGAAGCTGGTAACCGCAACACCCAGATCCTGGTGCTGGCACCGACTCGTGAACTGGCTCTGCAGGTGGCTGAAGCGTGCCAACGCTATGCCCACCACATGCCTGATTTCCACGTGCTGCCCATCTACGGCGGCGCCTCCTACGAAACCCAGACCCGCGCCCTGCGCCGAGGTGCTCAGGTTGTCGTGGGTACCCCGGGCCGCGTGATGGACCTGATCCGTCGCAAGAACCTGGACCTCTCCGGCCTGAAAGCCCTGGTGCTGGACGAAGCGGACGAGATGCTGCGCATGGGCTTTATCGACGACGTGGACTGGATCATGGAACAGTGCCCGGCCGGTCGTCAGGTTGCCCTGTTCTCCGCCACCATGCCGGAGCAGATCCGTCGTGTGGCCCAGAAGCACCTGAAGCAGCCCAAAGAGATCAAGATCGCCTCCAAGACTGCTACCGCCACCACCATTCGCCAGCGTTACTGGCAGGTGACCGGTCTGCACAAGCTGGACGCCATGACCCGTCTGCTGGAAGTCGAACCCTACGAAGCCCTGCTGGTGTTCGTACGCACCAAGAACGCCGCCGAAGAACTGGCTGGCAAGCTGGCAGCCCGTGGTCATGCTTGTGAAGCGCTGCACGGTGACATCCCGCAGAAGCTGCGTGAGCGTACCGTCGACAAGCTGCGTCAGGGCCAGCTGGACATCCTGATCGCCACCGACGTGGTTGCCCGTGGTCTGGACGTTGAGCGCATCACCCACGTGGTGAACTACGACATCCCCTACGACACCGAATCCTACGTTCACCGTATCGGCCGTACCGGCCGTGCCGGTCGCAAGGGCGAAGCCATCCTGTTCGTGGCACCGCGCGAGCGTCGCATGCTGCGCGCCATCGAGCACGCAACCCGTCAGGCCATCGAGCCGATGAAGATGCCGAGCACCGAGGACATCAACCAGCACCGTCTGGCCAAGTTCAAGGAGCGCATCCGCGAAACCATGATGGGCGAAGAGCTCGAGATCTACGTGAACCTGGTGAACGAGCTGATCGAAGAAGACTCTGCCGATCCGCTGGAGCTGGCTGCCGCACTGGCCAAGCTGGTACAGGGTGACCAACCGCTGCTGCTGGATGACTCCATTCCGGATCCGGTGTTCAACGCCGGCAACGATCGCGGTGGTTTCGAGCGTCGTGACTTCAACGACCGTGGTGGCCGTGATTTCGCCGACCGTGGCGATCGCCCGGCTCGTCGCATGCCGTCTCTGGAGCCGCGTCCGCTCAAAGACAACCCGGACGTGGAGATGGAGCGCTACCGCGTAGACGTGGGTGCCCATCACGGCGTCAAGCCGGGCCAGATCGTGGGTGCCATCGCCAACGAAGCGAACATCGAGAGCCGCTTCATCGGCAACATCGATATCGCCGATGACTTCTCCACCGTCGATCTGCCCAAGGGTATGAGCGCCGACGTGCTGGAAGTGATCAAGAAGGCCCGCGTCTGCCAGCGTCCGCTGCAGATCAGCCGCTACACCGAAGTGCCGGCCGGCAGCAACACTGCTCCCCGTCCGCCTCGTGGTGATCGTCCGTTCCGTGGCGACCGTCCCTTCAACAAGGATCGCCGCGAAGGCGGTTTCGACAAGGGTCGCAAATTCGGTGGCAAGCGCCGCGACAGCTAAACCTTGACTGCTAGCTAAAAAGGCCGCTCATCGAGCGGCCTTTTTGTTGCCCGTCGTTCACCCAGGCGACACTGCAGTACTACATGGGTGGGGGATGTGGATGGGTACGTCCATGGCGTACCCTTGATATCGCTGATGGGTTGCCTGACGTTGTCCTGGCAGTGTGGGGATGTGGCAGGGAAGAGACAGGTAAACGCAGGGTAGCGGGGGCTGCGAGCCACTCCCGCATAAATAGGGAAGGATGCAGCAGCAAGATCAGGCAGAGAGGGGCGCCCGGGCTCGTCTGTCCCGGTCTATGCCACGCGATGAAGGCAGCAAAAAGGCGACCCTGGGGTCGCCTTTTATGTTTATGCATCTTGGGGCTTAGAGCACCATGGCGGCAATCCAGCCGAAGATGATAAGCGGGATGTTGTAGTGGATGAAGGTGGGCACCACGCTGTCCCAGATATGGTCGTGCTGGCCGTCGGCGTTGAGGCCCGAGGTGGGGCCCAGGGTCGAGTCGGAGGCAGGAGAGCCCGCATCCCCCAGGGCGCCGGCGGTGCCGACCAGAGAGATGGTCGCCAGGGGGGAGAAGCCGAGGTGGATGCACAGCGGCACATAGATGGTGGCGATGATGGGCACGGTGGAGAAGGAGGAGCCGATCCCCATGGTGATGAGCAGGCCCACCAGCAGCATCAGGAAGGCGGCCAGCCCCTTGTGGCCGGCCATCATGCCGGAGACGGCCTGTACCAGGCTCTCCACCCCATGGGTCTCTTTCATCACGGCGGCGAAGCCGGCGGCGGAGATCATGATAAAGCCGATGAGGGACATCATGCGCACCCCCTGGGTGAAGGCATCCTGGCTCTCGCGGAACTTGATGACACCGCCACAGGTGAAGATGACGAAGCCAGCCAGCGCCCCCAGCACGATGCTGTTGGTCATCAGTTGCAGCCCCAGCGCCACGGCGATGGCCAGCAGGGCGACCCAGATGTGGTTGAGGTTGAGATCGACCGTCTCCGGCTCGGCGGCCAGGATCTGCTCCAGATCATACTGGCGCGGCTTGCGGTAGCTGAAGAAGACGGCGATCAGCAGGCCGACGAACATGCCCAGCACCGGAATGGCCATGGCCAGCGGCAGCTGGCTGTGTTCGACCGGCACGCCGTTGTCGATGAGGTTCTTGGCCAGGATGTTGTTGAGGAAGATGCCGCCAAAGCCTACCGGCAGCAGCATATAGGTCGCGGTCAGGCCAAAGGTGATGACGCAGGCCACCTGACGGCGGTCGATCTGCATCTGGGCCATGACGTGCAACAGCGGCGGGATCAGGATGGGAATGAAGGCGATATGGACCGGGATCAGGTTCTGGGAGGAGATGGAGACCCCCAGCACCGAGCTGAGCAGCAGGGCCTTGACCCAGAGGATGCGGGAGCTGCTGGCATCCTTGCCGAGTTGGCTGATCACCTTGCGCGCCAGCAGATCCGTGATGCCGGAGCGGGAGATGGCGACTGCGAAGGCCCCCAGCATGGCGTAGGAGAGGGCGATCTCGGCACCGCCACCCAGGCCACCGCTGAAGGTGCTGAGGGTCTGCTCGAGGGAGAGACCGCCGATCAGGCCGCCGACGATGGCGCCGATGGCGAGAGAGACCACCACATTGATCCGCAGCAGGCTGAGCACCAGCATCAGCGCCACCGCGATAACAACAGGATTCATTTGCTTTCCTTATAGTTTGTGTTGCTGTCTGTCGTGTGAAAGGCAGTTAGTTTGCGAAAAATGTGACAAATGTCGAGTAAAAAATCAGGTGAATGGCCTATCTACAGCATTCCCGGCGGTTCAACCCAGATGAAGAGTCGGGAGAGATAAGAAACGGTGCTGGATGGGCCTTTCTTCGGCATTCTGGTCAAACCAGATGGCGCAAGAAAAGAGGCTGCCGTGGCAGCCTCTTGGGAAGGGGGCGTCGTTACTCGCTGGCGTCGTCGGCTACCTCGTCCGGGTGGGCCGGGGGCCAGCCACCCAGGCTCTTCCAGCGGTTGACGATATGACAGAACAGCTCGGTGGTGCGCTCGGTGTCGTAGAGGGCGGAGTGCGCCTCTTTATTGTCAAACGGAATGCGCGCGCTCTGGCACGCTTTGGCCAGCACCGTCTGGCCCAGCGCCAGGCCGGAGAGGGCGGCGGTGTCGAAGGTGGCAAATGGATGGAACGGATTGCGCTTGAGGCCGGCCCGCTCGGCGGCGGCCATGACGAAGCCGTGATCGAAGGTGGCGTTGTGGGCCACTATGATGGCGCGGCTGCAATCCTGCTCCTTCATCCCCTTGCGGATGCCCTTGAAGATCTCGGTCAGCGCCTCTTTCTCGCTGACGGCACCGCGCAGCGGATTGAAGGGGTCGATGCCAGTGAACTCCAGCGCCGCTTTTTCCAGATTGGCCCCTTCAAACGGCTCGACATGAAAATGGAAGATCTGGTCGGGCACGAGCCAGCCCTGCTCGTCCATCTTGAGGGTATAGGCGGCGATTTCCAGCAAGGCGTCGGTTCTGGCATTGAACCCGGCGGTTTCAACATCGATGACGACGGGGTAAAAGCCACGAAAACGGCCCTTGAGGGTGTGAACAGCGTCGGTCATGGTATCTCGGTCGGCGTGAAATGAGGCGGCATTATGGCAAAAAAGCCGGCCTTTGTCCCTCATCGGCCGCTATCGGCACGGTGGCCGATTCTATTATCGATACGCGGGCTTATAATTGACCACTTCAACAATGGAATGGGGAGCAAGGATGAAGAAGCTGGGATTGGCGCACAAGATGTTGCTGGTGGTCTGCCTGCCACTGCTGGCTTTGCTGTTCTTCTCCGGCCGATACGTCTATGAGCGTTATCGGGTAGAGCAGGAGATGAATCAGGCCCAGGCCGCACTGGCGGTGGTGCGGGAAGCGGCGCAGCTGGCCCACGAGCTGCAAAAGGAGCGCGGCATGTCGGCCGGCTTCCTGGGTTCCGGTGGCAACAAGTTCCGCGATGCCCTGCCGGCGCAGCGCAAGCAGGTCGATACCCTGCTGCAGCGCTTTCGTGAGGATCCCGCCCTGCTGGCGCTCAAAGAGGTGCAGCAGGAGCTGGCCGGGCTCACCGCCATGCGCGAGCGGGTCAGTGCGCTGGGGGTCGAAGTGGCGGAGCAGGTCAGCTTCTATACCCGGATGATCACCCAGTTGCTGGCGGTGGTGGATCAGATCAGCATCAATAGCCGGGATGCCACCATAGCGCTGCAGACCAATGCCTATGCCGCCTTCTTGCAGAGCAAGGAGCGGATGGGGCTGGAGCGGGCGACCTTAAGCAACGTGTTCGGCCGCGACAGCTTCACGCCGGCACTGTTGCAACAGTTCATCTCTCTGTTGGCGGCCCAGAATACCTATCTTGAGCGTTTCCAGGCGGTGGCGAGCCCCTCCCAGCGTCAGCTGTTGGCCGACAGCCTGGCCTCGCCGGTGGTGAGCAAGGTGGCCGCCATGGAGAAGCTGGCGCTGGACAAGGCGGCCAGCGGCGGCTTCGGGGTGGATGCCGAGGCCTGGTTTGCCTTGAGCACCGACAAGATCAGCCTGCTCAAGGAGAGCGAAGACCGCCTCTATCAGCAGCTGTCCGAGCGGGTGGATCAGATGCGGGCGAAGAGTGCCAGCGACTTCTGGTGGGCCGCGACCGGAGTCCTGCTGTGCGTGCTGCTCACCAGCTTCGTCTGCTGGCGGGTGGTGCGGGATCTGCATCTGGGTTTCATGGCCCTGCACCATACCTTCAAGCGGCTGGTGCAGGAGAACGATCTGACGGTGCGGGTCAACTGGCGATCCGGTGACGAACTGGGGGCATTGTCGCGGGATCTGAACCACTTCCTCGAACATCTGGAAGGGCTGATGCTGGCGGTGCGCCGCTCCTGCGAGGTGCTGGCCCGCAGCGCCGCCGCCTCGGCCAACGTCATTGCCGAAGTCAACGCCGGGGTGGCCAAGGGATTTGGTCAGGTGGATCTGGTGGCGACAGCCGCTACCGAGATGGCCTCAACGGTTGCCGAGATCGCGCGCAACGCGACCCAGACATCGCTCGCGACCCAGCAGGCCATCGGCCGGGCCCGGCAGGGTGATAAGGAGGTGGATCAGACCATCGATGCCATCCAGCAGGTCGCGGGCACCTTGAGTGATACCCAGCAACTGGTGGACAGCCTGCATCAGGACACCGAGTCGGTGGGCGAGGCGCTCAATCTCATCAAGCAGATCTCGGATCGCACCAACCTGCTGGCCCTCAACGCCGCCATCGAGGCGGCCCGCGCCGGCGAATCCGGTCGCGGTTTTGCGGTGGTGGCGGAAGAGGTGCGGGCGCTGGCGTCGCGCACCCAGCAGGCCGCCGACGACATAGAGCGGATGCTGGTGCGGCTGCGGCAGGGGGCCAATCAGGCGGTGACCGCCATGCACCTGGGGACCGAGCAGGCGGGGCTGAGTGTGACAGAGGCCAAGCGGGCGGGCAGCGAGCTGACCGACATCGTCAACGAGGTGCGCAAGGTGAGCGACATGACCGCCCAGGTGGCCACCGCCACCGAGGAGCAACGCTATGTCACCGACGACATCCAGCACAACGTGATGACCATCCGCGAGGTGTACGAGGCACACCGCCAGCACTCGGAAACCCTGCAGCAAAACAGCGCCGAGCTGGATCTGCTGGCGCGGGAGCTGGCGGGGCGCATCGCCCGCTTCAAACTGATGGACGCTACTTCGACCCACTGATCGGTTTGCCCTAAAGCTTGTCCTGCCCCTGCCGATATCTAACCTGAGATCGTGTGGAGGGCAGGCAGTTGAACGCTTGGATGTTGGGGTTGGTCAGCATATCCGTGAGTATGCAGTTACAGGCGGGAGTCACCGAATTCGGTGCCGGCCTGGATCAATCCGTCTGGCGCTTGACCTCCGACACCCAGGTGGAGTGCCGGCTCGAGCACCCCATCCCCAACTGGGGGACGGGGGCATTCGTCAGCCGCGCCGGTCGCAAGATCAATCTGGATTTCGAGCTCAAGGGGCTGCGCCAGCAGGCCCAGACCCAGACCGTCAGCCTGGGCATCATGCCGCCGGTCTGGCGCCCTGGCATTGCCGGGCGGGAAGTGAGCCAGCTGCGCTTTTACCAGCAGTTTGACGGGCTGGTGGAGGGGCAGACCGCCTGGACCATGCTGGACGAGCTGGAAGGGGGGCGCATGCCGACCTTCCAGTACCGCGACTGGTATCGGCAGAATCGGCCGGTGCGGGTCTCGCTCTCCTCGGTCAACTTCCGGGTCAAGTATCAGGCCTTCGTGGATTGCCTCAATGGCCTGCTGCCCTACAGTTTCAACGACATCGCTTTCAGCGTGCTCACCTATGACAAGAACAGTGACGAGCTGTCGCTGGCCTCCAAGCGGCGGCTGGCGATGATCGGCGAGTATGTGAAGGTGGACAAGAGCATCGACGTGGTGGTGATCGACGCCTACAGCGACAGCTATGGCGGCCGCTGGCCGAACCAGAAGCTCTCCGAAAAACGGGCCGATGCCATCAAGAAGGTGTTTGTGGATCTGGGCATCGAACCCGGCAAGATCTCGGTGGAGGGGCACGGTGAGAAGCAGCACGTCGCCTCCAACGAAACCGAAGATGGTCGTGCCAAGAACCGGCGGGTGGTGATCAACATGGGCCGCAACGGCGCCATCTGAGGTAAACCCATCCATGAAAAAAGAGCGCCGTGGCGCTCTTTTTTGTTTTTCGGGGATGAGTCTGGATCAGAAGCTGTCGCCGAGGCCGCTGCCGGCATCCTTCTTGGCGATCAGCTCAATCTTGTAACCGTCCGGATCTTCCACGAAGGCGATGACGGTGGTGCCACCCTTGACCGGGCCCGGCTCGCGGGTGATCTTGGCACCGGCGGCGCGTAGCGCCTCGCAGGTGGCGTAGATGTCGTCCGCTTCCAGCGCGATGTGACCGTAGGCCGAGCCCAGCTCGTACTCGCTGACACCCCAGTTGTAGGTGAGCTCGATCACCGCTTCATCTTTCTCGTCACCGTAGCCGACGAAGGCCAGGGTGTACTTGTATTCGCTGTTCTCGCTCTTGCGCAGCAGTTTCATCCCCAGCACTCGGGTATAGAAGTCGATGGAGCGTTGCAGATCGCCGACGCGCAACATGGTATGCAGGATTCTCATTGCTCAATTCTCCGGGTAGTGGTTCTTGTGGTATTGGTGCCGCCCAGGGGAGCGGATACCGGCGCTTGGCTCAAGCCCGTGCTCGCCAGGAGCGGTGCCATGGCTACGCCGCTTGCGAGCCGGTAGCCGTGTTCAGCTCTCCGGGTAGACCTTTTCCTTGTACTCGCACAAGTCCTCGATGATACAGGAACCGCAGCGCGGTTTGCGAGCCAGACAGGTGTAGCGTCCGTGCAGGATCAGCCAGTGGTGCACGTCCAGCTTGAATTCGGCGGGGACCACCTTGAGCAGCTTCTCCTCCACCTGATCGACGTTCTTGCCCACCGCAAAGCCGGTGCGGTTGGAAACCCGGAAAATATGGGTATCGACGGCGATGGTGGGCCAGCCGAAGGCGGTGTTGAGCACCACGTTGGCGGTCTTGCGGCCGACACCGGGCAGGGCCTCGAGGGCTTCGCGGTTCTCCGGCACTTCACCACCGTGGCGCTCCAGCAGGATGGCGCAGGTCTTGATGACGTTCTCGGCCTTGGTGTTGAACAGGCCAATGGTCTTGATGTACTCCTTGACCCCGTCCACCCCCAGTTCCAGCATGGCCTGGGGGGTGTTGGCCACCGGGTAGAGCTTGTCGGTGGCCTTGTTGACGCTGACATCGGTGGCCTGGGCCGACAGCAGCACGGCGATCAGCAGCTCGAACGGCGTCTTGAAGTTGAGCTCGGTGGTGGGGTGGGGGTTGTCGTCCCGCAGTCGCTCCAGTATCTGCCTACGTTTCTGATTGTTCATGGCTCTCTCTTGGCTCAGAGCTGGGTCGCGCTGGCACCCGCGGCAGGCACGCTGCAGTGGGCCTTCTCGGCGCTCTGCTTGCGACCCATCCAGTCGTTGATGGCGTTCTTGCCGGCGATCATCAGGCCGAGACCGATGAAGCCGCCAGGGGGCAGGATTGCCAGCAGCAGGCTGGCATCGGCGTGGAACAGCTCGATGCGCAATGACTTGGCCCACTCTCCCAGCAGCAGGTCGGCACCGTCAAACAGGGTGCCCATGCCGATGATTTCGCGCAGCCCACCCAGCACCAGCAGCACCAGAGTAAAGCCGAGCCCCATCATGAAGCCGTCGAGGGCAGCCAGCAGCGGCGGGTTCTTGGAGGCATACGCCTCGGCCCGGCCGATGATGACGCAGTTGGTGACGATGAGGGCGATGAAGATACCGAGCGCCTGATAGAGGCCGTAGGTGTAGGCGTTCATCAGCAACTGCACGCTGGTCACCAGCGCCGCGATGATCATCACGTAGACCGGGATGCGAATATCCTTGGGCACCAGGTTGCGCACCAGCGAGATGGCGAGGTTGGAGCTGACCAGCACCGCCATGGTGGCAAGGCCGAGCCCCAGCGCATTGGTGAAGGTGGAGGAGACCGCCAGGGTGGGGCACAGACCCAGCACCTGAACCAGGGAGGGGTTGTTCTTCCACAGCCCCTGCAGCATCAGCTCCTTGAGCTCTTCGCGGCGGCCATTGCTCTCGCTGAGCGGGCTCTGCCCGTCAATCACATCGACTTGTTCCATAGCTTGTGCTCCGGCGTTAGGGGGTGGCGTCACAGGCGGGGGCGTCGCGCAGCAACTCTGGGTGCTCCTGTTGCAGCAGCAACAGGTTCTTCACCGCCTTGACCACCGCCCGGGGGGTGATGGTGGCGCCGGTGAAGGCGTCGAACTCGCCGCCGTCTTTCTTCACGGCCCAGCTGGCTTCGTTGTCGTGGCTGAGAAACTTGCCGACGAAGCTGTTGATCCAGTCCGATTTCTTCAGCTCGATCTTGTCGCCAAGGCCGGGGGTTTCCTTGTGGGCCAACACCCGCACAGCGCTCACGGCGCCCTTGGCATCGGTGCCCACGATGAGGCGAATGGCCCCACTGTAGCCGTCGGGAGCCACGGTTTCCAGCGCGTAGCCGGTGATTTCGCCCTGCTTGGTCGCGGTGTAGAGCGGCATTGCTTGGTCGCTGCCCAGATAGCGTCTGCTCTGTACCAGCTTGCAGCTGGCGACCAGATCGTTGTCATAGCTCCCCTCCGGCAGCAGGGCGGAGAGGGTGCGCAGCTTCTCCAGCTGCTGCTGGTGGGCGATCCGCCCCTGGGTCAGCTCGTTGGTCAGCACCACCACGGCGGTGCAGGCGAGGGCAAACAGGGCGAGAGTGACGCCGTTTTTGCGCATGCTCTTTAACATTGCATCATTCCTGAGGGTGAGGTGTGCGCGAGGGTCATTTGCGACGGGCTCCGTAGACTTTCGGGCGGGTCAGGCTGTCGATCAGCGGTACGCACAGGTTGGCCAGCAGCACGGCAAAGGCGAAGGCATCCGGATAGCCGCCAAAACGGCGGATGACATAGACCAGCACGCCGATGAGCACACCATAGACTAGGCGGCCGCGTGGGGTGGTACTGGCACTCACCGGATCGGTGGCGATGAAGAAAGCCCCGAGCATGGTGGCACCGCTGAACAGGTGCAGCATGGGCGTGGCAGTGGCATCCGGGGTTGCCAGATAGCCCAGGGTGGCGGCCAGCAGCAATGAGCCCAGCACGGCAGTCGGAATGCGCCAGTTGATCACCTTCTGCTGCAGCAGGAACAGGCCGCCCAGCAGGTAACCGAGGTTGACCCAGCTCCAACCGATGCCGCCCCAGCCTTCGAAGACGGTGTGGGTCATCACCTCGCCGGTGGTGAGGCCCTGAGTCAACCCGGTTTTCAGGGTGTCGAGCGGCGTGGCCATGGTCAGCCCATCCACCCCCTGCTTGAGCTGCGCCATGCTGTAACCGTCGAGGCTGAAGCCGGTGAAGATCACCGAGGCCGCATCGCCAAAGCCGATGTCATAGGCGGCGATGCTGGAGGGCGGCAACCAGCTGGTCATCTGCACCGGGAAGGAGACCAACAGCAGCACATAGGCCACCATGGCGGGGTTGAACAGGTTTTGACCCAGCCCGCCATAGAGGTGCTTGGCGATGATGATTGCAAACGCCGTGCCCAGCACCAGCATCCACCAAGGCAGTAGCGGCGGCAGGGAGAGACCGATCAGCACGGCGGTCAGGGCCGCGCTGCCATCCAGCAGGGCCGGTTTGACAGGGCGTCCGCGCAAGCGCAGCACCAGCGCCTCCGAACCCAGCGCTGTGACCAGCGCCAGCAGGATCTGGATCAGGGTGCCCCAACCAAAGAACCAGCTCTGCGCCAGAAAACCGGGCAGGCAGGCCAGGATCACCAGCAACATCAGGGTTTGGGTCTGTTTGCGGTTGTGAGCAAACGGCGCACTCGCGATATTGAACATGGATCAGTGGCTCTTGTCGGTCGATGGAGAAGGAGAGGCCTGAGCTGCTGCTTCGGCCGCCAGTTTGCGGGCCTTGGCACGGGCCACGGCGGCGGCAATGGCCGCTTTCTTGGGATCCGCATCGGCGGCTGGTTGCGGTGCATCGGCAGCCGGTGCAGCTACGGTGGTCACCTCGGGCTTGGCAGTGGCCTCCTCGTCTTGCACCGCTGCGGGCTTGGCAACGGCCTCCTCACCTTGTGCCTGAGCGGCCTTCTTGGCCTTGGCACGGGCGATGGCGGCAGCTATGGCCGCCTTCTTGGGGTCGACCTCGGCGGCTGAGTCAGGCTGCGGCGCTGCGGCAGGAGCTGCCACGGCAGCCTCTTCATCTTCGGCCACGGCTGCGTCCCCTTGCGCCTGAGCGGCCTTCTTGGCCTTGGCACGGGCAATGGCGGCAGCGATGGCCGCCTTTTTGGGATCCGTATCGGCAGCGGGGTCAGACTGGGGCGCTGCTGCAGGAATATCCGCAGCCGCCTCATCACCTTGCGTGCTGGCGGCTTTTTTGGCTTTGGCACGGGCGATGGCGGCAGCAATGGCGGCCTTCTTGGGATCCGTATCTGCAGCTGAGTTAGGCTGCGGCGCTGCAGCAGGGCTATCCGCAGCCGCTGCTTCGCCGGGCTCCTGAGCCGCTTTTTTGGCCTTGGCACGTGCCAGTGCCGCCGCAATGGCGGCTTTCTTGGCATCCTGCCCGTCCGTTGCCGGTGCATCGGCCTGGGCCGAGTCGGGCTCGCAGGCGGCCGCCTTGGCGGCGCGGCGGGCGATGGCCTCCTGCTTGCGCGCCTCGCGGGCGGCAATCATGGCGCTGTTGTCCGGCGCGAGTTCGCTGGCACCAACGGGTGCTGCGTCCTGCTTGGCCTTGATGCGGGCCAGTGCGGCGGCCACCGGATCTTCTCCGCCGGCCGCCGTCATGGCCTGGCGACGCTGGGCGGCAGCCTCGGCATGGCGGGCTTCGCGGGCGGCTTTTTCCCGTTCGAAGCGGGCCTGCTTGGCTTCGAAGCGCTGCTTGGCGCGCTCGGCCTTCTCGGCTTCGGCACGCGCCTCGCGGATGTCATCCTTGGCAATCTTGTAGTACTGCACCAGCGGGATCTCGCTTGGGCAGACCCAGGCACAGGCGCCGCACTCGATGCAGTCGAACAGGTTGAGCCCCTCGGCCTTGTCGTACTCCTTGGCCCGGCTGTACCAGTAGAGCTCCTGGGGCAGCAGGTTGGCCGGACAGGCATCGGCACAGGCGCTGCAGCGAATGCAGGCCTGCTCCGGACCGGGCGGCGGCAGCTCGGCCCGGGTGGGGGAGAGCAGGCAGTTGGTGGCCTTGACTACCGGCACCATGGCATGGGGCAGGGTGAAGCCCATCATGGGGCCGCCCATGATCACCCGCTGATCCGCCTCGGGCTGCAGTTCGAAACGCTGCAGCAACCAGCGCACCGGGGTGCCCAGCAGCACCCAGGCGTTGCCCGGCTTCTTGAAGGCGTCGCCGGTGAGGGTGACGATGCGGGAGATGAGCGGCTCGCCGTCGATGATGGCGCGCTTGATGGCAAACACGGTAGCCACGTTGAGCACCATGATGCCCATGTCCACGGCGCGGCCCCCTTTGGGGACCTGGCGGCCGGTGAGCAGCTCGATGGTCTGCTTGGCACCGCCCGAGGGATACTTGGTGGGCACCGTCTTGACCAGTACGTCTTCGTCCGTGGCATGACGGGTCAGCTCACCAATGGCGGCCGGCTTGTTGTCTTCCACCCCGATCAGGGTCAGCTTGGGCTTGAGCAGGTGCTTGAGCACCCGGATGCCGTCCATGATCTCGTCGGCATACTCCTGCATCAGCCGGTCATCGGTGGTGATGTAGGGCTCGCACTCCAGCCCGTTGACGATCAGGATCTCGGTCAGCTGACCGCGGCCATCAAGCTTGCTGTGGGTCGGGAAGACAGCGCCGCCGAGGCCCGCGATACCGGCCTGCTGGATGCGCTCGAGCAGCTCGCCCCGCTCCAGATTCCAGTAGTCGCTGCGGCCCTGACGCTCGCCCCAGGCATCTTCGCCATCCGGGGTAAGGGTGATGCAGAGATCGTCGAGACCCGAGGGGTGAGCCACCGTGTGGTGACCGATGGCGGTGATGGTGCCGGAGGTGGAGGCGTGCACCGGCACGAAACGCCCCTTGTCATGACGAGTGAGCGGCTGGCCTTTCTTGACCTTGTCGCCGACCCGCACCAGCAGGTCGCCGGCCGGGCCCGCGTGCTGGCGCACCGGGATGATGAGCTGGGATGGCAGACCGGCGTCCACCACCGGGGTGAGACTGGATTGGTCTTTGTTTTCGGGAGGGTGAATGCCGCCGTGAAAATCCCACAGAGTGCCGGCTTTGATGCGTTCGAGTAAGGACTGCATGGTTACTTATTCCACTATCTTGACCGGAATGGCGACGTTGGCCAGATCCCACTTCCAGTTGTCGACCGTGGTCGGCACCGGGATCATTTCGATACAGTCGGTCGGGCAGGGATCGACACAGAGATCGCAGCCGGTGCACTCGTCGGCAATGACGGTGTGCATCGCCTTGGTGGCGCCGACGATGGCGTCGACCGGGCAGGCCTGGATGCACTTGGTGCAGCCGATGCATTGATCTTCATGAATGAAGGCGACTTTCTTGATGGGGGCGGCGGCCTCGGCGCCGCCCAGCGGCTGGGGTTCGACCCCCATCAGGTCGGCAATCTTGCGCATGGTGGCATCGCCACCTGGCACGCACTTGTTGATCTGGTCGCCATTGGCCAGTGCCTCGGCGTAGGGCTTGCAGCCCGGGTAGCCGCACTGGCCGCACTGGGTTTGCGGCAGCAGGGCGTCGAGCTGATCGACGATGGGATCGGCTTCCACATGAAATTTGACGGCGGCAAAGCCCAGGATGATGCCGAAGGCCAGAGCCAGCAGAGCCAACACCAGAACGGCAAAGAGTATGTGAGTCATAGCGCTATATCTTGATGAGGCCGGTAAAGCCCATAAAGGCCAGCGACATCAGGCCGGCGGTGATCATGGCGATGGAGACGCCGCGAAACGGGGTCGGGACGTCAGCGGCCACCAGACGTTCGCGCATGGCGGCAAACAGGATCAGCACCAGCGAGAAACCGGTGGCAGCGCCAAAGCCGTAGATGATGCTCTGGATGAAGTTGTGGTGCTCGTTGATGCTGAGCAGGGCCACCCCCAGCACGGCGCAGTTGGTGGTGATGAGCGGCAGGAAGATGCCCAGCAGACGATAGAGGGTGGGGCTGCTTTTGCGGATAACCATCTCGGTAAACTGAACCACGACGGCGATCACAAGAATGAAGGCGAGCGTGCGCAGGTAGGCGATGTTCAGCGGGATCAGGATATAGTGTTCCATCAGATAGGAACTTGCGCTGGCCAGGGTCATCACGAAGGTGGTCGCCAGCCCCATGCCGATGGCGGTTTCCAGCTTGCCGGAGACGCCCATGAAAGGGCAGAGGCCGAGGAATTTCACCAGCACGAAGTTGTTAATCAGCACAGTGCCGACCAATAAAAGCAGGTACTCAGTCATTGCAGGTTGGTTATCCGGTGTGAAGGCGGCGGTATTATCTGATTTTAGGTGCCTTTTAACAACCGCAAGGCCGCATGGTTATTATTCAAATAGCCAATTTCATGGAGGAAAGGTGCGCCCTTTACCCATTTTTACCCTGACCCTGGCGATGCTGCTCTGGTCCAGCTCCTTCATCGCGCTCAAGCACGTGCTGGGGGTCTGGGGCTTCGGCCAGGTGCTGTTCATGCGCATGAGCGTGGCGGCGCTTTGCTGGCTGTGCTGCTATCGCTATCTCGGCAATTTCCGCTACAAGAAAGGGGACTGGCGCTGGCTGGCGTTGATGGGGGCACTGGAGCCCTGTCTCTATTTCCTGCTGGAGGTCAACGCCCTGCGCTACACCAGTGCCGGTCAGGCCGGCATGGTCTGTGCCCTGTTGCCGCTCATCGTGGCGCTGGTGGCCTTCGTGCTGATCCGCGAGCGGGTGAGCCGGCGCCAGTTGCTCGGCTTTGCTATCGCCATCTTCGGTATCGCGCTGCTCGGCTTTGGCAGCGGGACGGATGAATTTGCCCCCAATGCCCTGCTTGGCAACAGCCTGGAGATGGCGGCCATGTTCTGCGCCGCGACCTACTCGGTGGTGTTCAAGAAGCTCTGCAGCCGCTACAGCGTGCTGACCCTGACTGCGTTGCAGGCCTTCGTCGGCACCCTCTTCTTCGCCCCCTTTGCCTTTGGCGAACCCTGGCCGACGGCCTGGGTCTGGCAGGACATGGCGGTCATCGTCTTTCTCGGTGCCTGCGTGACCCTGGGGGCCTACCTGCTCTACAACTGGTCGGTGACCCAGGTGAAGGTGACGCTGGCGGCAGCCTACGTCAATCTCATCCCGGTGTTCACCCTGCTGCTGGCCTATCTGCTGCTGGGGGAGACCCTCAACGCTTTGCAATGGGTGGCCTGCGGCGCCGTGCTGCTGGGGATCGCGGTGGGGCAACTGCCGGCCAAACGTGTGCGGATGCCGGCGGCCACCACAGGCCTGTGATGGCCGCAAATTGACTACAGTCAGAGCATGTAGCAGCGAGGAGCGGGATCATGAGTGACATGAGGTTACTGGCGCAGGCGCGACTGCTGCTTGGCCACCATCCCTTCACCCTGGCCGATGCACAGGCACTGGAGGCGCTGGAAGAGGAAGCGGTGGGCGAGGAGGGGCTCTGCATCGCCGAGCTGTGGGAGTGCGCCCTGCAGCAGGCGGATGATGAGGCTAGGCACTATCTGTCGGGGCAGGATTGACGCTTTGATCGGAAGAAAAAACACGGGGCCTAGCCCCGTGTGTTGTGATGGCGAGGCCCCTAGATGGAGAGGCCCTTGACGGTGTCCGACACCGAGTTGGCGTCCTCGATGATCTCCTGAATGACACCGGCAATGATGTCGGCCTGGGCCTGGCCCGCCATCGCCTTGTCCGATACCACCGAGACGGTCTGGGTGATCCTGGAGGTGATGTCGGAGTTGAGCCGGATGACGGAGACTATCTCGCCGGTAGAGGTGGAGGTTCTCGCCGCCAGCTGGCGCACTTCATCGGCCACTACCGCAAACCCGCGGCCCTGCTCGCCGGCGCGGGCCGCCTCGATGGCGGCGTTGAGCGCCAGCAGGTTGGTCTGATCCGCGATGCTGCTGATGGTCGAGATGATGGACTCGATGCTTCTGGATTGCTGGTTGAGGTTCTCTATCTGCCGGCTGACTTCACTGACCGAGCTGTTGATGTGGGCCGAGGTTTCCAGCACCTTGTCGATCACCTCCCGGCCTCTGGCGGCGCTCAGCACCGTCTCTCCGGCGATGGCGCAGGCCTTCTGGGCCGCTTCGCGCACCGAGATGGACTTCTCCACCCGTTCGCTGATGTCACTCGCCAGCTTGATGATTTTGATCACCTTGCCTTCGTGGTTGAAGATGGGGTTGTAGGTGGCCTCCAGCCAGATCTTCTCGCCGTGGCGGCCACGGCGCATGAAGAGCCCGGACTGGATGGAGCCCGTCCCCAGATCCCGCCAGAAGTTGGGATTCTGCTGATAGAACTCCTCGTCACAGAACATGCGGTGGGATTGGCCCACCACCTCGTCCAGCCGGTAGCCGAAGCAGTGCAGAAAATTCTGGTTGGCGGTGATGACGGTGCCATCGGGCTGGAAGTCGATGACGGCCAGGGATTTGTCCAGTGCCGCCAGCAGAGCCTGGCTGCGTTCCAGGGTGGATTGCTGCTCGGTGACGTTGGAGGCCACCTTGGCTACCTTGATCACCTTGCCATCGAGGAGGATCGGAAAGTAGCTGGCCTCGAGCCAGACCGCCTTGCCCGATTTGGCCTGCCGGATGAAACGGCTGTTGCGGGATTCCCCTCTGCGCAGGTCCTGCCACAGCTGCTCATATTCACGGGTTTTCACGTCCTCGGGAAAGCAGAGGGCGCTGTGGTGCTTGCCAATTACCTCCTCCCGGGCGTAGCCCATGATGGCGAGAAAGCGATCGTTGACGAAGGTGACCACCCCCTCCGGGGTGAACTCGATATAGGGAACCCGTGACTGGATGGCCTGCTCAAAGGCGCCAAGTTCTGCGATCTGTGCCGCTTGTTCACTCTTTTCACTTCTACCCGTGCGATTCCAAAACATGGCTGAGCTCCTTGTTAAGACCCTGGTGAGGCCTTCCATGACAATACCCGACCGGCTGAATACTAGTACAGGTTGTTTGGCTGTCGCCTCAGCCATCAGGGGTAATTGCCTGTTTTATCATTATCAATCTTGCCATGTTGGCAAGTCGTGCAGAGGGGTGGGGAGGCCGGTTCTGCTCCGCAGTCTGACGGCAGGCTCCTGCGGCGGCATTTGTCCCACGCTTTGCTCATTTTCCCTGCGATTCAACACATCAGAGCACCTTATCGCGGCAAGATGAGGTATCTTATGCCCCGATTTCATCCATTAAACGGATCCGAGACCCAAAATGATCATCAAACCCAAGGTTCGCGGTTTTATCTGCACCACCACTCACCCGGTCGGTTGTGAAGCCAATGTTCGTCGCCAGATCGCTTATACAAAGGCCAAGGGCACCATCGAGAATGGTCCCAAGAAGGTGCTGGTGATCGGCGCTTCCACCGGTTATGGCCTAGCTTCCCGCATTGCCGCCGCCTTTGGCTCCGGCGCTGCCACCCTCGGTGTCTTCTTCGAAAAAGCCGGTAGCGAGACCAAGACTGCCACCGCCGGCTGGTACAACTCCGCCGCCTTCGACAAGGCCGCCAAAGAGGCTGGCCTCTACGCCAAGAGCATCAACGGCGATGCCTTCTCCAACGAATGCCGCGCCAAGGTGATCGAGCTCATCAAGCAGGATCTGGGTCAGATTGATCTGGTGGTCTACTCCCTGGCCTCGCCGGTGCGCAAGCTGCCGGATACCGGTGAAGTGGTGCGCTCTGCCCTCAAGCCCATCGGCGAGGTCTACACCACCACTGCCATCGACACCAACAAGGATCAGATCATCACCGCCACCGTCGAGCCGGCGAATGAGGAAGAGATCCAGAACACCATCACCGTCATGGGTGGTCAGGATTGGGAGCTGTGGATGGCGGCCCTGCGCGATGCAGGCGTGCTGGCCGACGGCGCCAAGTCCGTGGCCTACTCCTACATCGGCACCGACCTGACCTGGCCAATCTACTGGCACGGTACTCTGGGCCGCGCCAAGGAAGATCTGGACCGCGCCGCTGCCGCCATCCGTGGCGATCTGGCTGCCAAGGGCGGTACCGCCCACGTGGCCGTGCTGAAATCCGTGGTAACTCAGGCCTCTTCCGCCATTCCGGTGATGCCGCTCTACATCTCCATGGCCTTCAAGATCATGAAGGAGAAGGGCATTCACGAAGGCTGCATGGAGCAGGTTGACCGCATGATGCGCACTCGCCTCTACGCTGCCGACATGGTGCTGGACGATCAGGCCCGCATCCGTATGGATGACTGGGAACTGCGCGAAGACGTGCAGCAGACCTGCCGCGACCTGTGGCCGTCCATCACCAGCGAGAACCTCTGTGAGCTGACCGACTACACCGGTTACAAACAGGAGTTCCTGCGTCTGTTCGGTTTCGGGCTGGACGAGGTGGATTACGATGCGGATGTGAATCCGGACGTGCAATTTGATGTGGTCGAGCTCTGAGTCTGACCCAAGTTAAAACAGGGCCCCGCGGGGCCCTGTTTTTTTGGCAAAAATCCCGCTAAGTTACGGAATTTTATTATCCGCGATCACCTTTTTCCCATATCAAACCCGCTAGTCTGGCGGTGATCGGATCACATGACGGCATTGCCGAGGTACGGAAGCTATGACCACTCCACATGAAGCGCCCAAAAAGCGCCAACTCCCCACTGTCTATACCCTGCTTTTCATCATCATCGCCCTGATGGCGGCCCTGACCTGGGTGCTGCCGGCGGGCAAATACAACTACGTGACGGCCAAGACCCAGCAGCCGGTGGCGGCAGCCGCCGTGGCCGACTACAGCGGCGATGAGCGACTGTTGCCGGTGCCCGGCAGCTACACCGAGCTCCCCTCCCAACCGCAGGGGGTATTCGATGTGCTCAAGGCGCCCATTCAGGGCTTTCACAAGGCAGCGGACGTGGCGCTGTTCGTGCTCATCATCGGCGGTTTTCTGGCGGTGACCATGCAGAGCGGGGCGCTGGATGCCGGGGTTGGTGCCATCGTGCGCGGCTTTGCCGGGCGCGAGCGGCTGCTTATCCCCGTGCTGATCGCCCTGTTTGCCCTCGGCGGCTCCACCTTCGGCATGGCGGAGGAGACGGTGGCCTTCTGGGCTCTCATCGTGCCGGTGATGATGGCGGCGGGCTTCGATCGCATGGTGGCGGCGGGGATCATATTGCTCGGCTCCGGGGTCGGGGTGCTTGCCTCTACCGTCAACCCGTTTGCCACCGGCATCGCCTCCGGTTTTGCCGGCATTCCCATCGGGGAGGGGATTGGCCTTAGGGTTGTGCAGTGGCTGCTGCTGGTGATCTTCGCCTCCTGGTTCGTGATGCGCTACGCCAAGCAGGTGCAGCAGGACAAGTCCCGCTCCGTGCTGGCCGACATCGCCTATGACGACGAGTTCTCCCAGATGAAGAGCGGCAATCTCGCTTTCAGCGGCAAGCAGAAGCTCACCATGCTGGTCTTCTTCGGCACCTTCCTGCTGATGATCTATGCGGTGGTGCCCTGGTCGGATCTGGGCATCGATCTGCTGCCTACCCTGGGCTGGTGGTTCGACGAGCTCTCCACCCTGTTTTTCAGCGCTTCCATCCTGATCGCGCTGATCAACCGGATGCCGGAGTCCAACTACGTGGCGACCTTCCTGAGCGGCGCTCGGGATCTTATCGGGGTGGCGCTGGTGGTGGCGGTGGCGCGCGGCATCTATGTGGTGATGGAACATGGCGTCATCATCGACACCATTTTGCACTGGGCCGAGGGGCTGGTGAGCGGGCTGTCGTCGTCGGTCTTCATCCTGATGGCCTATCTGGTGCACATCATCCTGAGCTTCTTCATCCCGTCCACCTCGGGGCTGGCGACCGTCTCCATGCCGCTGATGGGGCCGCTGGCGGACTTCTCCGGGATCTCGCGGGATCTGGTGATCACCGCCTATCAGTCCGCCTCCGGCTGGATCAACCTGTTCGCCCCCACAGCAGCCCATCTGGTGGCGGGGCTGGCGCTGGCCAAGATCCCCTATGATCGCTTCGTGCGCTGGGTGCTGCCCTTCATCATCGGGGTGGCCCTCATCACCATGGCGGTGCTGGTAGCCGGTGCCCTGCTGCACGGCTGATGGCACGGATAGAAAACGACAGACAACAAAAAGGCTCCCGCGGGAGCCTTTTTCATGAGCCTTGCTTACTGCTTGTAGCCCTTGAGGAAGCGGGCGAGACGGCCGATGGCCTCTTCCAGCTCCTCTTCCCGGGGCAGGAACACCAGCCGGAAGTGATCCGGCGCTGGCCAGTTGAATCCAGTACCTTGTACCAGCAGCAATTTTTCCTGCTGCAGCAGATCGAACACCATCTTCTGGTCGTCTCGGATGTCGTACACCTTGGGGTCGAGGCGCGGGAACATGTAGAGCGCCCCCTTGGGTTTGACGCAGGAGACCCCAGGGATGTCGTTGAGCAGCTCCCACGCCTTGTCGCGCTGGCGGCGCAGGCGGCCGCCCGGCAGGATCAGCTCGTTGATGCTCTGGTAGCCACCCAGGGCGGTCTGGATGGCGTGCTGCATCGGCACGTTGGCACACAGCCGCATGGAGGCCAGCATCTCCAGTCCCTCGATGTAGCCCTTGGCACGGCCCTTGGGACCGGTGATGACCATCCAGCCCTGACGGAAGCCACAGGCACGGTAAGCCTTGGAGAGGCCGTTGAAGGTCACCACCATCACATCGTCGCACAGGGTGCAGACGCTGGTGTGGGAGATGTCATCGTAGAGGATCTTGTCGTAGATCTCGTCGGCGAAAATGATGAGGTTGTGCTGACGGGCGATCTCGATCACTTCAAGCAAAAATTCGCTGCCGTAGACGGCGCCGGTCGGGTTGTTGGGGTTGATCAGCACCAGGCCGCGGGTGCGCGGGGTGATGCGGGCGCGGATGTCGTCGAGATCCGGATACCAGTCAGCCCCTTCGTCGCAGCGGTAGTGCACCGCATGGCCACCGGAGAGGGTGACGGCGGCGGTCCAGAGCGGGTAGTCGGGGGAGGGCACCAGCATCTCGTCGCCGTTGTTGAGCAGCGCCTGCATCGCCATCACGATGAGCTCGCTGGCGCCGTTGCCGATGTAGATGTCGTCGATGTCGACCTTGCGCATCCCTTTCTGCTGGTAGTACTGCATCACCGCCTTGCGGGCCGAGAACAGCCCCTTGGAGTCGCAGTAGCCCTGGCTGAGCGGCATGTTGAGGATCACATCCTTGATGATCTCTTCCGGCGCATCGAAACCGAACGGGGCCGGGTTGCCGATGTTGAGCTTGATGATGCGGTGGCCTTCGTCTTCGAGACGGCGAGCTTCTTTATGCACCGGGCCGCGGATGTCATAGCAGACATCGTCGAGCTTGTGCGACTTGTCGATAGTGAACATGGTGACTGTGATTCCTTCCCCTGGGGGCGCGTTGGCGAAAAAGGCGTTTTTTAGTATCAAATTTCCTTTCCCCTATTCTTCACAGAATTGAATGCTAGAACAATCCTCTTTTTAGTAGAATTCCCTGATTTTTAGCCCTAAAACAGGGTTGCTAAAACGTTAAATTCAGCACGATCGTTTGTGGTAACCGAGTTTCACCAGTGAAAGATGAGGGGCTGATTAACAAAGCTACCCGACTGTGTTGAAATATTCATTCTCGCTGGCACGATTGGCTTGCGTGAAAAATGCCATAATTTTTGTCGGCGCCGGCCCCAAAAGCAGAGCATGTGGTCTGCGCGCCATGCTGGCGCCGCTTGGCGTCGATATCGAAGGAGTTCCCATGCAAGCCCCCGCAGTTGGTCGCTACCGCCATTTCAAGGGTGGGTATTATCAGGTGTTGACCCTGGCCCTGCACACCGAAACCGGGGAGCAGCTGGTGATCTACCAGAGCGAGCAGGATGGCGCCGTCTACGCCCGCCCGGTGGCCATGTTCATGGAGTGGATCGAGCATCAGGGAGAAGTGGTGAGCCGTTTCACCCCGGTTGCCGGCTGAGGCTGACCATTGACCATGAAAAAAGGCGCCTGACGGCGCCTTTTTCACAACCTGAGTTTACTGGTAGAGACCCAGGTTCTCTTTGGCATAAGCTTCGAAATCGGTGCAGCCACCGATGTGCTGCTCGTCCAGGAAGATCTGCGGCACGGTATTGACCGGCTTGCCGGCGCTCTTGGCCAGATCTTCCTTGGTGATGCCTTCGGCGTGGATGTCCACGTAGCGGAATTTGAAATCGTCACGCTGTTCAACCAGCTGCTCGGCGATCTGCTTGGCACGGACACAATAGGGGCAACCGGGACGACCAAAAATCACTGCAAACATGTTCTCTCTCCATTCATATGAGGCTGGGGACAGGATAGCCCTGCCTCGCGACTAGTCAAAGTGGAAATTGTCGATACGGCCGTTCGCCATCTTCGATAAGGCGCGCTTCGCCGGCCGTCATCGTCAATCACCATGCGGCAGCTCAACCCTGATCGGCGATCTGGATCGGCTGCTGCTGATAGATGCTCTCCAGCACTCCCTTCTCGAACACGGTCCAGGGCCAGGCGGCCTTGCTGGCGCGGTAGCGCTCGTGGGTTGCCGGATCTTGCGACAGGCCGCGCTGGAACATCACGAACGCCTTGCGCTGGCCACCGGCGGTATCGATAAAGCCCACCAGGTTGGAGGTACCGGTGATGGTGCCGGTCTTGGCGTGCACCTTGTTCTTCATCATGGGGGCGGTGACGCTGCGCCGCCACGCCAGGGTGCCATCTACCTGAGAGCTTGGCAGTAGCTTGATAAGGCCAAGTTCGGCATCATTTTTCTGGATGAAGTTCAGCACCGACAGCATCTGGCGGGCGCTGATGAGATTGTGAGCGGAGAGGCCGGAGCCGTCGGCCAGGGTGGCGTTGCCCAGATCGATGCCGTTCTTGGTCAGGATGGCGCGCACCGCCATGGTGCCGCTGCGATAGCTGCCCGGCTTGTTGTAGTAGTGGCGACCTACGGTCTTGAGGAAGGTATCGGCATAGAGGTTGTCCGATTTCTTCAGCATCTTGGCCAGCATCACCGGCAGGGAGACCGAGTAGTGGGTGCCCAGCGTCTCGGCGTTGTCCGGTGCTTTGTGGGTAACCCGCAGCAGGCCGTCATGCTTGATACCGGCACGGTCCATCGCCCAGCGGATGTTGTCCCAGCCCCAGGCTTCCACGTCGTGGATGGCGAAACGCAGACCCTGCGGATCCTTGTTCGGGGTGATGCAGCCCTTGAGCTCGTAGAAGTTGCCCTTGGCCATGTCCACTTCCAGTGCGCAGAACTGGCGCGCCATGTCGGCGTAGCTCATCACCTCCACGTTGTCGGCACCGATGCCGATGGGCACGCCGGTGGCCACATTGCCGACCGCCGGTTTGCCAATCTGGGTGGCGGTAATGGTGCCGTAGGCACAGTTCTTGTCGATGATGACCGAGGAGACGGGCGCGGCGAAGCAGAGGGTCTGATCCCCCCATGACCAGCCGTTACCGCGCTCGTAGCCGTTGTAGGCGCCGGTATTGACGTAGACGTTGCCCTTGATCTGGTTGACGCCAAGCTGCTTGAACAGGGCCAGCAGATCCATCCGTGACAGGGTGGGGTCGCCGACGAAGTTGATCCAGATATCGCCATTGATGACGTTACCCTGCTTGGCGCCGGGCTGGGCCTGAATATCGGTGGCGAAGCGGAAGTCGGCACCCAGCTCAAGGCGGGCCGCCAGCGCGGTAAGCACCTTCATGGTGGAGGCGGGGGCGATCATCTGGTCCGCATGACGGGCAAACTCAACGCCGTTGTTGCCCTGCACTATGATGGCGTACTGGCCACCCTGAGGGGGCGTCAGCGGGGCGGCGTGAGCTGCCAGAGAGAAAAGAGCACAAAAACCAATCAACAGCCGCTGCATAACATCCTCTAACGTGACGAAGGGGCCCGGCAGTTGTGCCGGCCCTGATAATTCAACCTTGTTTCACCTGCCGATGCAGGATCGGCCGTGGCAAAGCAATTCATACGATTTATGCCGGTCGCCACTGGCCATTACGCCAGCGAGTTAGCGGTGCGATAGCGACCCTCATAATCAAAAATCTTCTCTTTTATCTGCCAGAAGCGCCCCGATTTGCGGGCGATGACGAAATCGGGATGGCGAAACTGGCTTTCTGCCGCCAGCACGCTCGCCAGGGTGGCAAATTCGGGCTCCAGACCCGGGGCGGGCCAATGATGACGCACAAAGTGCTGTTGAAACAAGCGCCGTGCGCCCTCGGAGTGAAATCCGAAGTACTCATTGAGGGTGAGACCATCCTCATCGTGATAGGTCACCTCCAGCCGCTCCCCCTGTTTGCCGCGCCCTGCGGTGAAGGTGAGACCGGCGCAGCGGATCACCATGCAATCCTTGAGATTGAGCGCCTCTTTGAGCTTGTCGTCAGGGTCCACCAACAGCTGATCGCAGCTCTGGCAGCGGCGGGCGGCAATGTCGTTTTCGGCGCCGCAAGCGGGGCAGATCTTGGCGCGAAAGCGGTAGTCGCACTCCTCGCGGTTGCCCTCGTCATCTTCAAACAGCCCCTGACAGCGGCGGCCATAGTGCTCGATCACCTTGCCATCCTCGTCGGTCTTGCCCCAGAAGGTGTTGGCAAAGCCGCAGGCAGGGCAGGGCACCTGCACCGGCTCGGTACCGGCGTGGGGGCGAGGTTCCCCCACTTCGGGAGCGAACAGGTTGAAGTTGTTGCCGGCGTAGTCGAGCACCAGACAATCCTCCTTGCCCGGCGAGAGGCGCAGGCCCCGCCCGACGATCTGCTGATAGAGCGAGACCGACTCGGTAGGTCTGAGCATTACGATAAGATCGACATGGGGAGCATCGAAGCCGGTGGTGAGCACCGCCACGTTGACCAGAAACTTGAGCTCGCGTGCCTTGAAGGCGTTGATGAGGGCATCGCGCTCCGGCCCCGGCGTTTCGCCGGTGATAAGGGCTGCCTGCTGGCCTCGGGCACCCAGCAGGCCGTGGATTTCACGGGCGTGTTCGACGGTGGCGGCGAAGATCATCACCCCCTGCCGGTCGGCGGCATACTCCAGTACCTGACTCAGGATATGGGGGGTAACCCGCTCCTGCCGCTTGAGCTCGCCGTTGAGCTCCGCCTCGCTGAAGAGGCCGTTCTCCCGCGGCACCAGCTTGCTGAAGTCATAGTGAACGATGGGAGCATCCACCATGTGTGGCGGTGTCAGGTAGCCGTTTTTGACCATAAAGCGCAGCGGCAGCTCGAACACGCAGTCGCCGAACAGCCGCTCGCCGTGGCTTTTGACCATGCCGTGGTAGTGGCGCCGGTAGATCCAGCCCAGTCCGAGGCGATAGGGGGTCGCGGTGAGGCCGAGGATCTTGAGGGCGGGATTGGCGGCCTTGAGGCGGTCTATCACCTGATGGTACTGGCTGTCGTCATCGAGCGAGACCCGGTGGCACTCGTCGATGATGAGCAGCGAAAACGCCCCGTCGAATGCTGCCAGATTGCGTGCCACCGACTGCACCGAGCCAAACACCACCTGGGCGCTCGCCTCCTTGCGATCCAGCCCGGCGGCGAAGATGTCGGCCTTGAGCCCCCACGCCTCGTACTTGGCGTGGTTCTGCTCCACCAGCTCCTTGACGTGGGCCAGCACCAGCACCCGGCCGCGCGCCTTGCGGGCCAGTTCGGCGATCACCAGACTCTTGCCGGCCCCCGTGGGCAGCACCACCACGGCGGGATCCGGGTGCTGGCGAAAGTGGCTGATCACGGCGTTGACGGCGTCGGTCTGATAGGGTCTGAGGACGAACATGCAGGCTTGGGGTATCGATGTGGGGTGATGCAGGATGGCGCCATTATAGGGATCCTAGCGCCAAAAAACAGCGGGCCGGCATGGTGCCGGCCCGCTGGCGATGACGTCTTTGCTTAGTGGAAGGGGAAGACGTAGTTCATCCAGCTGGCCATGCGCAGCAGCACCTTGCGCATCACCGAGACATGGTGGAAGTGCTTGGTGTAGATGGCGGCCTGGCCGCTGGCCCCGGCGATCACCTGATACTTGGCCCACTCGGGGTCGGTGATGGAGATGAGCACCGGCAGGCGGCCCGGTCGCACGGCACTGGTCTGATCCAGCAAACCGGCGTTGGCCTGCACATTGCCTGCGGCGATGGCCGGGATCACGGCGGTCACCTTGCCCTGGAAGATCTTGCCGGGGATGCCGTCGATCACCACCTCGGCCTCATCGCCCACCGCCAGGCGCTGCATGCTGTTCTGCCAGAACCAGCCAACATAGGCGGTCTCGTCTTTGTGGATGAAGGTCATCACCGGACGATACATGAAGGGGGTGGCTATCATACCGGGGCGCAGGGCCAGCTGCACCACGTGGCCGTCGCTCGGAGCATAGACCACGGTCTGTTCGACCTGATATTTGGCCTCGTCCAGCTGGGCCTGCAGATCTTCCAGTGTTGCCTGTTGCTGCTCGAGCTGGGCTACGATGTCGTCCACGTTGGCCTGGGTAACGTCGAGGTCGCGCTGCTTGCCGACGCCGCGACGCATCAGGTCGCTGGCGCGATCCCGGTCCAGCTTGGCGGAGCGCAGTCTGGCCTCGATGGACTTGAGGTGGTTGCGGTTGGATTCAACCCGTGCCGCCAGGCTGTCTGCTTTGAGCTGGAAGGGGGCGGCATCCAGGCGAAACAGCACGTCGCCCTTCTTCACCGGCTGGTTGGCCTGTACCGGCACCTCGATGACACGGCCCTTGACCAGCGGCACGATCGGGGTGGAAACGTAGTAGTTGCGCGCCATTTCCGAGTAGGGATGGTTGTAGTTCATCAGCATGATCAGGGTGCCGATGAGCAGCACGCCGCCCAGTACGGCAGTGGGTACGGTCCACTTGTTGAGCGGAATGCGGAAGATTTTGAAGATGGCCACGCAGATGGCCGTGTAGGTCAGGATCAGTAGCAGGTCCATGATTTATCCCTGTTGCTCGGTCTGTTCGATGGTATTGAGACGGGTTTTGAGGTCGGCCAGCTCCTGTTTGAGCTGCTGGATATCCTCTTCATCCTGCTGCAGCCGCTGATTGAAGCCCCAGCCCCGTTCGGGACGATAGAGGGTGGCCCAGATCCAGAGGAAGGGCCACAGCACGTGCAGGGTGAACAGACTGACCCAGCCGGCCACGTGAATGGCGTCCTGATGGGGGTGCTGACGATGCTTGGCTATTTCATAGGGAATGTCGTGAATGACGATGACCCCGTAAAAAATGACCAAACCCACAAAAAAAAGCAGACCAAGAGCAAAATAATCGAGTGCCATTTACGCCTCCGCTGGCTTGACGCACCGCATTGTAATTGGGAACAGGGTTCTGCAAGGCAGTCAGCCACCTGATTTCCCTCCTGTCGGGCCCGAAATCTTAAGTCGTTTTGTTGTACTGAAGCTTAAGTAGTTTCCAAGTCGTCAAAACAGACGCTGATGTTGTTGGGGGCAAGTCCGTAAAGTCGTATCCATGACAAGGACTTACGCTGGGAGTATGGCATTGCTGAAGGGAAATGTTCAGCAAAAAAAGGAGCCTTGACGGCTCCTTTTTTGACATGGTCGGTGTGGATCAACTTTCGCTGGGCTTGTTGATCAGCGCGGGCCTGAATTTCACCAGGAAGGCCACCGTGATGATCAGGGTGCTGGCCAGCCCAATCATGGTGGAGACGCCCATCTCCAGCCCGAACCCGATGGGGGCGTTGGCCAGGTAGGTGAACACCACGGCGGTCATGAACATGGCGGGAATGGTGCAAACCCAGTGCAGCTTGCCCTCTTTGGCGAGGTAGGCCGCCGCCGCCCACAGCATCATCACGGCGGTGGTCTGGTTGGCCCAGCCGAAGTAGCGCCAGATCACCCCGAATTCGGCCTTGGAGATGATGAAACCGAGGATGAACATGGGGATGGCGATGAGCAGTCGCTTGGCCATGGGCTTCTGGGTCAGTTTCAGGAAGTCCGCGACAATGAGGCGGGCACTGCGAAACGCGGTGTCGCCGGAGGTGATGGGCAGGATCACCACGCCGAGGATGGCCAGGATGCCGCCGACGGTGCCGAGCAGGCTGGTGGAGACCTCGTGCACCACGGCAGAGGGGCCGCCGCTGGCCAGGGTGGCGTTGAGCGCCTCGGTGCTGTCGTAGAAGGAGAGACCCAGGGTGCACCAGATGAGGGCGATGATCCCTTCACCAATCATGGCGCCGTAGAAGATGAAACGGCCGGAGCTCTCGTTTTGCATGCAGCGCGCCATCAGCGGTGACTGGGTGGCGTGGAAGCCCGACACGGCGCCGCAGGCGATGGTGATGAACAACAGCGGCCACAGCGGCAGCTCGGTCGGGTGCAGGTTGGAGAAATCCATCCCGGTGTTGTAGAAGCCTTTGCCGGAGACGATGAGGCCGATGATGAGGCCGACCGACATGAACACCAGCAGGGCGCCGAAGATGGGGTAGAAACGGCCGATGATCTTGTCGATGGGCACGATGGTCGCCAGGATGTAGTAGGCGAAGATGGCCGCAATCCAGTAGACCAGATCGGTTGAGGTGAGGTTGGCCAGAAGGCCAGCCGGGCTCAGCACGAACACCACGCCCACCAGCATCAACAGCACCACGGCGAACAGGTTCATGAAGTGCTTGGCGGTGGTGCCCAGATGCTCACCGACCACGGTCGGCACCGAGGCGCCCTTGGCGCGCACCGACAGCATGCCGGAGAAGTAGTCGTGCACCGCACCGGCGAAGATGCAGCCGAAGACGATCCAGAGCATAGCGACCGGACCGTAGAGGGCGCCCAGGATGGGGCCGAAGATGGGGCCGACGCCGGCGATGTTGAGCAGCTGAACCAGATAGACCTTCTTGTCCGACATGGGGACATAGTCAACCCCGTCCGCCATGGTGATGGCGGGGGTTTTCAGCTCCGGCTTGGGGCCAAATATCCGTTCAATGAATTTGCCGTATACGAAATAGCCGGCTATCAGCAAGCCGACACAGAGGAAGAACCAGATCATTGCTACGCTCCTGCTTTGTTATTTTTAGGTGTGCGCAGCCACTCTAGGGCGTTGGGCTGTTAATGGCAGGTGAAAAAAGATGAGCGGCGCCATGGCGTGCCGAGCGGTCGGCGCTCGTGATCCGGCTCACACCGCGGGGCTTACTCCAGCCCCAGCATTTCCTTCAACTCCTTCAGGTAACGGCGACTGACCGGCACCCGGGCGCCGCTCGGCGTCACTATCTCCGCCAGCTGGTTCTCCAGCAGCCGGATCTCGAAGATGGCGGCTGGGGCCACCAGATACTGGCGATGGCAGCGCAGCAGCGGGGTCTTCTCCTCCAGTGATTTGAGGGTGAGCTGGGTATGGAACTGCTCGCCCTGGCTTGCCACGTGCACCCCACCGAGATCGGAGAAGGCGTACTCCACCTGTTCGATGGGCAGCAGCCGTACCCGGTTGTGCAGGTAGCCCGGGATATGGCGAATGGCGGGGGCGAGCGCCGTCATGGGCTGGGGGCTGAGATCTTGCCTGAGCCGCGCCAGCGTCTTGGCGAGGCGGGCCGGCTCCACCGGTTTGAGCAGGTAGTCGAAGGCGTTCTCCTCGAACGCCTGGATGGCGTACTCGTCAAAGGCGGTGACAAAGACGATGCGGGGCAGGGGATCGAGCATGGCCACCAGCTCCATGCCGCTGAGCTTGGGCATCTGGATGTCGAGAAACACCACGTCGGGTTTGAGCCGCTGAATAAGCGCCAGCGCCTCGATGGCATTGGCAGCCGCCCCCAGCAGATCGATATCGGGCTCGGCGACCAGGTGCTGCATCAGCTCCTCGCGGGCATAAAGCTCATCATCAACGATGAGGGTGCGGATCATGGGGTTCTCCTGCGTGATTGGGGTAGTGGGTGGAGATGGTGTTGGACGGTGACCGGTTCATGGCTGCTCCCTTGGCAGGGTGACGGAGACCCGGGTCCAGCAGTCGGGCTCGCAACTGACGCTCAGGCCATAGCGGTTGCCGAAAGCGCTCTGGAGACGCCGGTCCACCAGGGTCATGCCTAGCCCGTCGCCGGCCGGTTTCTCCTGCCAGGTGCCGGCATTGTCCTCCACGTGAATGATGACCCGCTCTGCCGTCTGCTCGGTGTAGAGGCGAATGTGCCCCTGCTCCAGCAGGGTGGAGGTGCCGTGCTTGATGGCATTCTCGATGAGAGGCTGCAGGGTGAAGCTCGGTAGCTTGAGGTCGGCGAGAGTCGGCGGGATCTCGTTTTGCACCGTCAGCCGGTCGCCAAAGCGGGCCAGCTCGATCTCCAGATAGGATTGGCAGTGCTCCTGCTCTTCTTGCAGGGTGGCCAGGCCGCTCTGGCGCTTGAGGTTCTTGCGAAAGAACAGGGAGAGGTGCAGCAGCAGCTGGCGCGCCCGCTCCGGCTCGCGCCGGGTGATGGCGCTGATGGTGTTGAGGGTGTTGAACAGAAAATGGGGATTGATCTGGGCTTGTACCAGCTTGAGCTCGGATTGCACCAGCAGCCGTTGCTGCTGTTCCAGCCGGCCGGTCAGCAACTGCTGGGAGAGCAGGTTGGCAATCCCTTCTCCCAGGGTGTGGTTGATCTTGAGAAACAGCCGCTTCTTGGGCTCGTAGAGTTTGATGGTGCCGATCACCCCCTCGTCGCCGTGCAGCGGGATCACCAGCACCGAGCCGAGCTGGCACTGGGGCGAGATACTGCAGCGGTAGGGCTGGCTGTTACCGTCGGCAAACAGCACCTTGTTGCGGGCGATGGCCTGCATGGTGATGGCCGAGGTGATGGGGGTACCTGGCCGGTGGTGATCCTCACCGATGCCGATGAAGGCGAGGATCTTGTCGGTATCCGTGATGGCGACGGCGCCCACCCCGGTCTCCTCCTGGATGATGCGGGCAATCTTCTGGCTGGCCTGTGGGGTGAAGCCCTGGCTCATGATGCCGACGGTGCGGTTGGCGATATTGAGCGCCTTGGCGGAGAAGACCCGGGAGAACTTCTCGTACATCTGCTGCTGATCGCGGATCATGCTGATGAAGAGCGCGGCGCCGCAGGAGTTGGCCAGGATCATGGGAGTGGCGATGGTGCGCACCAGCAGCAGGGATTTATCGAATGGCGTGGCCACCAGCAGGATGATCACCATCTGCATGATTTCGGCGTAGAGAGTGGTAAAAAAGGCGATGCGCGGCTCGAACAGCGCGTCCATCTTGCCCGCCCGCATCAGCCGCCAGTGCACCAGCCCACCCAACAGCCCCTCGCAGGTGGTGGAGATGGCGCAGGCGAGATCGGTGAAGCCGCCCAGGGTATAGCGGTGCAGGCCGCCGGTCAGCCCTACCAGAAAGCCCACCAGCGGGCCCCCCAGCAGCCCGCCCAGCACGGCGCCAACGGCGCGGGTATTGGCGATGGCGTCGTCGATGTCCAGCCCCACATAGGTGCCGAGAATGCAGAAGCAGGAGAAGGTAATGTAGATGAGCACCTTGTGAGGCAGCCTGACCGAGTAGTTGGCCAGCGGACGCAGCAGCGGACTCTTGGAAAAGAGGTAGGCGATGACCAGGCTGACGCTCATCTGTTGAAGCAGGGAGAGGACCAACTGCATAAAAAACGTTCCTCAGAGTCCGTGCCGAAAAAAGCGGCAACCTTGAATAAATGTGATCAGGATCTTGTTCTGCGGTGCGCCTGGGCGGGATTGCGGCCGCAGTGTGCCAGAAACGTGAAATAAAACCATATTAAATCAGCATGTTAAATTGATATTTGTGTAATCGACCAAGGGTTGATATTGCTGGATGGAGCATGAATGCATCCGCTGGATGCGCCACACGGAGGTGGCATGCTCCGCCCGGCCCCTTGGCTGGGCGTTTTTTATCCAGGGTGGATGGCGAACAATTTTGCGGGCAATCGAGTGATTATTCAGGTTTGTCCAATGAGTTATCCCCAGCTTCTGGGGATAACTCAGAAGGCAAAATAGTAACAGAAGCGTCGTGTCAGGTTGAAAAACAGCCGTTGTCCCTCATCCAGCTCTTCCTGTTTCAATATTCCGGCAATAATCCGCTCATCTTCCCGCAGGTCGATCATGGATACCGCTTCCGGGCGCTGGGCTTTGATATAGGGCAGGATCTTCGGTTTAAGGGGCATGGTGGGCTCGGTGGAGAGTACCAGCGCGATGCTCTCGTCCGAGAGTTTTACCAGAGAGCCCGGCGGATAGACCCCCAGCACCTTGATCAGCAACTTGACCAGATTCTGGTCGAATTTCTTCTGGGATAACTTGTAGAGCTGGCTGATGGCCTGACTCGGCGCAGCAGGATTGCCGCTGTTGCGGGGATGGAGCAGCTCGTCGTAGAAGTCGACCAGCCCGATGATCCGCGCCAGCGGCGGGATCTCGCCCCCCTTGATGCCAAGGGGAAAGCCGCTGCCGTCAAGGCGCTCGTGATGCAGATGGGCCACCTGGCGGATCTTGGGCTCGAAGGCCTGCAACTGGGTTAGCATCTCCAGCCCGTACTGGGGGTGCATGTTGAGGAAGTTCTGCTCCGACTTGTTGAGCTCCCCCCGTTTCTGGGTGATCTGGGTCGGGATCTTCAGCTCGCCGATGTCGTGCACCAGGCCGGCCAGCCCGGTCTCTTCGATTTCAATGGGGTTCATGCCGAGCTCGCGAGCCATCAACATGGCGATGAAGGCCACGTTCAGGCTGTGCTGCAGCAGGATGTCGGTGTGCGGGCTGCGAATGAGGTGCAGGCCGAGCGGCCCTTCGTGAGCGCTGATGCGGGCGGCGGCGTTGCGCACTATCTGTGCCGTGTTGGCGAGCCCTTCGTCCGGCTTGAGGTTCAGTGCCCCGAGCGCATCGCGCAGCTCGGACATGGATTGGCCGAAGGCCTTGTCGGCAGCGCGCAGGGAGCGGCGAAAGGCTTTCTCATCAAACGGCGGAGGGCCGCTATCAACCAGCTCTTCAATGAGCGACAGGTCTGGCCCGGCGGAAGGAATGTCACCGCGCAAGATGGGTTCGATAGGCAGGTCGCTCTTGTCAGGGTCCACCATCAGCAGGCTGAGCTCGAGATGGCGAATGATGTCGAGCTGCTGCTGATCCTTGATCTTGAATGCATTGAACATAAAAGGGTGGTTGGTCCATCCCGTGGGGAGATGGATGTAGTGACCTACTCTCAACTGCTCGATGGAGGCTTGTATCAGCGCCATACGCTAGCTCGCATTTCATGAATGCCTATGAACAAGCTAGCAAAATTAAGCAGATAGACAAACAAAAAAGCCCGCGCATGTGCGCGGGCTCTCGAGTCGGTTCAGCTTATCAGGCTTTGGACTTCTTCTTGCCTTCAACCTTGGCTTCTACCTTGGCCGCTACCTGAGCGTCTTCGGTGAAGGGACGGCCGTAGTAGGTGTCCAGCAGGATGGCTTTCAGCTCGCTGATCAGCGGGTAGCGCGGGTTGGCGCCGGTGCACTGGTCATCGAAGGCTTCTACGGCCAGTTGGTCAACCTTGGCCAGGAAGTCAGCTTCAGACACGCCGGCTTCACGGATGGAGGCCGGGATGCCCAGAGTGGCTTTCAGCTCGTCCAGCCAGGTCAGCAGCTTCTCAATCTTGGCAGCGGTACGGTCACCGGCGGCAGTCAGACCCAGGTGGTCGGCCACTTCGGCGTAGCGACGGCGAGCCTGCGGACGGTCGTACTGGGAGAACGCAGTCTGCTTGGTCGGGTTGTCGTTGGCGTTGTAGCGGATCACGTTGCTGATCAGCAGGGCGTTGGCCAAGCCGTGCGGAATGTGGAACTCGGCACCCAGTTTGTGAGCCATGGAGTGGCACACACCCAGGAAGGCGTTGGCGAACGCGATACCGGCGATGGTGGCGGCGTTGTGTACTTTCTCGCGAGCAACCGGGTCGTTGGCACCGTTCTGGTAGCTGGACGGCAGGTACTCTTTGAGCAGTTTCAGGGCTTGCAGCGCCTGACCGTCGGAGTACTCGTTGGCCAGTACGGAAACGTAGGCTTCCATGGCGTGAGTCACGGCATCGATACCGCCGAAGGCACACAGGGATTTGGGCATGCCCATGACCAGGTTGGCGTCGACGATGGCCATGTTCGGGGTCAGCTCGTAGTCGGCCAGCGGGTATTTCATGCCGGTGGCGTCGTCGGTCACGACCGCAAACGGGGTCACTTCAGAACCGGTACCGGAAGTGGTGGTGATACAGACCAGTTCGGCCTTCACACCCATTTTCGGGAACTTGTAGATACGCTTGCGGATGTCCATGAAGCGCATGGCCAGGTCTTCGAACGCGGTTTCCGGGTGCTCGTACATCACCCACATGATCTTGGCCGCATCCATCGGTGAACCACCGCCCAGCGCGACGATCACGTCCGGCTTGAAGGAGTGGGCCATCTCGGCGCCTTTGCGTACTACAGACAGAGTCGGGTCGGCTTCTACTTCGTAGAACACTTCCACTTCCATCTTCAGGCCCTTGAGCAGACGAACCACTTCGTCGGCGTAGCCGTTGTTGAACAGGAAGCGGTCGGTCACGACCAGTGCGCGCTTTTTACCTTCCAGGTCGCCCAGGGCGATCGGCAGGGAACCACGACGGAAGTAGATGGATTTCGGAAGTTTGTGCCACAGCATATTTTCTGCCCGTTTTGCGACTGTCTTCTTGTTGATCAGGTGCTTGGGACCCACGTTTTCGGAGATGGAGTTACCACCCCAGGAACCGCAACCCAGCGTCAAGGACGGTGCGATGGCAAAGTTGTACAGGTCACCGATACCACCCTGAGTGGTCGGGGTGTTGATCAGGATACGAGCGGTCTTCATCTTGTCGCCGAAGTACTTGATGCGGTCGGCGTTGCGATCCTGGTCGGTGTACAGGCCGGAGGTGTGGCCGATACCACCCAGGTTGACCATGGTGCAGGCCATTTCGACGGCTTCTTCGAAGTTCTTGGCACGGAACATACCCAGAGTCGGGGAGAGCTTCTCGTGAGCGAACTCTTCCTCTTCACACACTTCCAGACCTTCACCGATGAGGATCTTGGTGGTGGGGGGCACGGTTACGCCGGACATTTCGGCGATCTTGGTCGCAGGCTGGCCCACGATGTTGGCGTTCATGGCACCGTTGATCAGGATGACCTTGCGGACCTTGTCAGCTTCTTCTTTGGTCAGCACATAACCGTTGTGAGTCGCGAAACGCTCTTTCACCTGGTCATAGATGGAGTCAACCACGATGACGGCTTGCTCGGAGGCACAGACCACGCCGTTGTCGAAGGTTTTGGACATCAGGATGGAGGCGACGGCGCGCTTCACATCGGCAGTTTCGTCGATGACAACGGGTACGTTACCGGCACCTACACCGATGGCAGGTTTGCCAGAGGAGTAAGCGGCTTTCACCATGCCCGGGCCACCGGTGGCCAGGATCAGGTTGATGTCGTTGTGCTTCATCAGGGCGTTGGAGAGTTCAACGGTCGGTTGATCGATCCAGCCAATGATGTCTTTCGGTGCACCGGCGGCAATGGCTGCATCCAGTACCAGCTTGGCTGCGGTATTGGTGGAGTTCTTGGCACGGGGGTGCGGGGAGAAGATGATGGCGTTGCGGGTCTTCAGGGAGATCAGTGATTTGAAGATCGCAGTGGAGGTCGGGTTGGTGGTCGGTACGATACCGCAGATGATACCTACCGGCTCGGCGATGGTGATGGTACCCATCTCGTCATCTTCACTGAGGATGCCGCAGGTCTTCTCTTCTTTGTACTTGTTGTAGATGTATTCGGAGGCGAAGTGGTTCTTGATAACCTTGTCTTCGATGATACCCATACCGGATTCTTCCACGGCCATCTGGGCCAGGGGGATACGGGCATTGCTGGCGGCCAGGGCGGCGGCACGGAAGATCTTGTCTACCTGCTCTTGCGAGAAGCTGGCGAATTCACGCTGTGCTTCTTTGACGCGGGCGACCAGTGCATCCAGTTCAGCCATATTGGTTACTGCCATGTTTATCTCCTGATGATTTGAAAACTGTTTAGTAAGACGTTGGCAATGCCCGGCAATTATAGATGCCCTGTCAAGAACAGAATCACCACAACGGGGTATTTACATGCCTTACTAAATCGCTTTCTGAGTCGATTATAGAGCGGGGCTGACTCAGAAAAACTTGATCTGGATCATGTGTAACAAAAGAACAAAAGAAATTTTGTTTCACAATACATGTTTTCCAGATGTTGCGCAGTTGTAGAGTGAGCCAGAGATGGGATGAATGGGGCGTGAACAGGGGCTCACGCACTATTTTTCAAGCAGTTAGCACGACTACGTCCCAGTGTCCCCGGTGCGAGTCTTGGGGTAGTATGGGGGCGGCATTGTGATAGAAACGGCGATCATCCAGGATCAGATACTCGCCAGCGTTTAATTGTTGTTGAAAAAATGGTTGTTCTTTTAATCCATGATAGAGCTGCAAGGCGCCGCCGCTGACCCCGTCACTGCCACAAAAGAACACCCCGATGAAATCAAAGCCGTCCTGATGTACGCCTTCCGGGGCGGGCGGCACGCTTTCACCTTCGCCGGTGACGATACGCATCTGGTGAATGCCGATGGCCTGGCCATCCGCCAGCCGGGTATGGCGGGCAAAGCGGGCCAGCATCAGCTGAAAGGTGGGGTGGGCGACGAAGGCGGGATCCAGCTCGGCATAGGTTCTGGGCACGTCCCCCAGAAACTTGTTGATGGCGGCCGCCTGGAAGAAGACGCCGTTGTCGAGGGCATAAAAGTGGCTGCCCTCTTTTTCAACCCGGCCGTAACGGCGTTCGCGAAAGCGGCCCTGGATATAGGGATCAACCGGCAGCCGGTCGAAGAAGCCCAGCAGGGGGGCGACACTGCCAGCGGGCAGTGAATCCAGATGCCATTGCAACTTGATGTCCGTATCAATCATTACAAAATCCTTTTTTACGAAGATGAAATGTTGCGCCAAAACTCCGTGGCCACATAAAACTCGAAGTGATTTTATCAGAGTGTTAAATGGCGACAATCTTTATTAACAACTCGATATGTTGAATTTCGTCGTGACATTAGAGGAACTAACTGAAAAGCCACGGAAAGGGTGAGATTATTTGATTGGTGAAGGTTTCGGCCATGGTGTAAATTTACGCACGGTTTATCGGGGTGGCCCGCAGGGCCTCGTTCTACTTCTGGATGGCGCCTATGGCAGCAATTGACGTCTCTTTATATCTGAAGTTTTTCATCGGTTTGTTCGCAATCATCAACCCGCTCGGCCTGTTGCCGGTGTTTGTCAGCCTGACCAGCCATCAAACGCCGGAAGAGCGGATGAAGACCAACACCACCGCCAACATTGCGGTGATGATCATCCTGCTGGTCTCCATGTACATGGGGCAGCTGATCCTCGATGGTTTCGGCATTTCGCTGGCGTCGTTCCGCATTGCCGGCGGCTCGCTCATCACCCTGATCGCCTGGTCCATGCTGCAGGGCAAGCTGGGGGAGGTGAAGCACAACAAGCAGGAAAAAGGGGAGCTCGCCGCGCGGGAATCTGTCGCTGTGGTGCCGCTGGCGCTGCCGCTGATGGCCGGTCCCGGCGCCATCTCTTCCTCTATTGTCTATGCCAGCCAGAGCACCTGGTCCCAGATGCTGGGGATGTCGGTGGTGGTGATGGTGTTTGCCTTCTGCTCCTGGCTCATCTTCCGCGCCGCCCCCCTGCTGTTCAAGGTGATGGGCAACACCGGCATCAACGTGGTCACCCGGATCATGGGTCTCATCATGATGTCGCTTGGCATCGAGATCATGGTGGCGGGGATCAAGGGGGTCTTCCCTGGATTGATGTGATTCAGGTCTGTTTTGTTGGAGCCGGTCCTTGTGACCGGCTTTTTATTGTTTCTTTTTTGTTGGTCATTTCCTAGAATCGAGCGGGTTTGTATAAAAAACGTCCATTACGGGATATTTAAATTCTGAATAATTGGTTAAAAGCTGCTTTTTTGACCATGAAGTCCAGTCCTGCCTGACGATATCTATTGCATTATCAGAAATGTCAGGGAATTATGCTGGCAGCGGGGTACTTATCTCGTCGATGGAAAATTGCATGGAATGTTCTTGTGGAGTATGGAAATGACTCATAAAAAAACAATGATTAATACCCTCTTGGTGGCAGCACTGTTCGGCGGTGTCAACGCGGCACAAGCCGCCGATGTTCCCGCAGGTACCAAACTGGCTGACGTTCAGCAGCTGGTAAAAGGCAATGGCTCCGAGCCTGCCACTCTCGACCCGCACAAAACCGAAGGAACGGTTGAATCCAATATTCTGCGTGACCTGTTCGAAGGTCTCGTTGCCTCCGGCCCCAAAGGGGAAATTCTTCCCGCCATGGCCGAGTCCTGGGAAACCAAGGACAACAAACACTTCGTGTTCCACCTGCGCAAAGATGCCAAGTGGTCCAACGGGGATCCCGTGACAGCCCACGATTTCGAGTTCGCCTTCAAGCGGGCCGTGGATCCCAAGACGGCGTCTCCCTACTCCTGGTATCTGGAGATCCCGACCATCGTCAATGCCAGCGAGATCATCGCCGGCAAGAAAGCGGCCGACACCCTGGGTGTGAAGGCAGTGGACGACTACACCTTCGAGGTGCAGCTGGAGAAGGCGGTGCCTTACTTCGTCAGCATGCTCTCCCACACCACCACCTACCCGGTGCCGAAGAAGGTGATCGAGAAGTTCGGTGACAAGTGGACCCAGCCCGGCAACATGGTATCCAACGGTGCCTATGTGCTGAAGGATTGGGTGGTCAACGAGCGCGTCGACGTCGAGCGCAACCCGAACTACTGGAACAACGCCAAGACCGTCATCAACAAGGTGACCTATCTGCCGATCCAGTCCACCAACGCCGAACTGAACCGCTATCTGGCTGGCGAAGTGGATCTCACCTACAACATGCCCATCGAGCGCTTCAAGCAGATGAAGAAGGAGCTGCCAAACGAGGTGAAGGTGAGCGGCTATGTCGGTACCTACTACTACCAGTACAACTTCAAGCACAAGCCGTTTGACGATGTGCGGGTGCGTACCGCCCTCTCTTATGCCATCGACCGCAACGTGATCGCCGACAAGGTGATGGGCAAGGGCGAGACTCCGGGATACACCCTGGTGCCTGATTTCGTGGACGGCTTCAAGCCGGTGGCACCGGCCTGGTCCAAGCTGACCCAGGCAGAGCGCGATGCCAAGGCGAAAGAGCTGCTGACCGAAGCCGGTTTCGGCCCGGGCAAGCCGCTCAAGTTCGAGCTGCTCTACAACACCGACGACAACCACAAGAAGGTGGCGGTTGCCGTGGCCTCCATGTGGAAGAAGCTGGGCGTGCAGGTGAGCCTGGTCAACCAGGAATGGAAAACCTATCTGGAAACCAAGAAGCAGGGTCAGTTTGATGTGGGTCGTGCCGGCTGGATCGCCGACTACAACGAAGCCTCTTCCATGCTGGATCTGATGCAGACCACCCACGGCAACAACGACGGCAAATACTCCAACCCGGCGTTTGACAAGCTGATGAACGAGTCCCGCAATCAGGTGGATGCCGATGCCCGCAACAAGCTCTATGTGCAGGCTGAAGAGATCCTGGCCAAGGACATGCCGATCGCTCCCATCTATCAGTACGTGACCTCCCGCATGGTCAAGTCCTACGTGGGCGGCTACCCGGCCAACCCGCTGGACAACCTCTACAGCAAAGACATGTACATCATTGCTCACTGAGTAAAGTAACACGTCGCATAACAAAGCAGGCCCGCCGGATGGCGGGCCTTTATTACAACCGCGACCCTTTGGAAGCAGTACAGGACAGGAATTGTCTATGTTGAAATTCATTTTTAAACGTCTACTGGAAGCGATCCCGACTCTGCTGGTCTTGATCACCGTCTCCTTCTTCATGATGCGTTTCGCGCCGGGCAACCCCTTCACCAGCGAACGCTCCCTGCCGCCGGAAGTTCTGGCCAACATCGAAGCCAAATATGGCCTCGACAAGCCCATCGGCGTGCAATACCTCACCTATTTGGGCAATCTGGTTCAGGGCGACCTCGGTCCCTCCTTCAAATACAAGGACTTTACCGTCAACGATCTGGTGAGCCAGGCGCTGCCGGTATCGGCCAAGATTGGCTCCTTCGCATTTCTGTTCGCGGTGACGCTGGGGGTCACCTTCGGCACCATTGCCGCCTTGAAACAGAATACCGTCATCGACTACCTGTTGATGTCGTCGGCCATGGCCGGGGTGGTGATCCCGGGCTTTGTGCTGGCTCCCTTGCTGGTGTTGCTGTTCAGTATTCATCTCGGCTGGTTCCCGGCCGGTGGCTGGCAGGGTGGTGGGGTGCAATTCATGGTGCTGCCGGTGTTCGGCATGATGATGTACTACATCTCCGCCATCTCGCGGATCATGCGGGGCAGCATGATCGAGACTATGAACTCCAACTTCATCCGTACCGCCCGCGCCAAGGGCTTGCCGCTGCGCCACATCATCCTCAAGCACGCGCTGCGTCCGGCCATGCTGCCGGTGGTCTCCTATCTGGGACCGGCATTTGTCGGCATCATCACGGGTTCCGTGGTGATCGAAACCATCTTCGGCCTGCCGGGGATTGGCCAGCTGTTCGTCAACGGTGCCCTCAACCGTGATTACTCCATGGTGCTCGGTCTGACCATTCTGGTCGGCGCCCTCACCATCACCTTTAACGCCGTGGTCGATATTCTCTATGCCTTTATCGATCCCAAGATCCGTTACTAAGTCGGGAGTACATCATGGTTGTCACAACTGAAAAACGCGAAGCCGTCGAGGCGTTCGCCCAGCAAGTGGAAGTGGTGGAAGGACGCTCCCTGTGGAAGGATGCCCGTCGCCGTTTCCTGCGCAACAAGGCCGCGCTCACCAGCCTCATCATCCTGACCATCATCGGTCTGGCGGTGATCGTAGGGCCGCATCTGTCCCAATACACCTTCGACGATCCTGACTGGGGCGCCATGCAGGCAGCTCCGGACATGGAAACCGGCCACTGGTTTGGCACCGACAGCTTGGGGCGCGATCTGTTCGTGCGCACCCTGCTCGGCGGGCGCATCTCGCTGATGGTCGGCATCATGGGGGCCATGGTGGCCGTCATCATCGGCACCCTCTACGGCGCGGCCTCCGGCTTTATCGGCGGCCGGGTCGACAGCCTGATGATGCGGGTGCTTGAGATCCTCAACGCCTTCCCCTTCATGTTCTTCGTGATCATGCTGGTGACCTTCTTCGGCCGCAACCTAGCGCTCATCTTCATCGCCATCGGCGCGGTGAGCTGGCTCGACATGGCGCGGATCGTGCGAGGCCAGACCCTGAGTCTCAAGAGCAAGGAGTTCATCGAGGCGGCTCATGTCTGCGGCGTCTCCAAGTGGAAGATCATCACCCGTCACATCGTGCCAAACGTGCTGGGGATCGTGGCGGTCTACGCCACCCTGTTGGTGCCGGGCATGATCATGTTCGAATCCTTCCTGAGCTTCCTGGGACTGGGCGTACAAGAGCCCATGACCAGCTGGGGCGCTCTGCTTGATGAAGGCTCCAAGTCGATGGAAGTGGCCATCTGGCAACTCCTGTTCCCCGCCGGTTTCATGGTGGTGACCCTGTTTTGCTTCAACTTCCTCGGGGATGGTCTGCGTGACGCCCTCGATCCGAAGGATCGCTGAGAAAGCGGCGAAAGATCGCTGATAGAACGGCGAAGAAGCGCTGAAACAACGCGCCGAGGGGCCGCAGAGTGCGGCTCAATCGGGCGGCTAGCGCATCGGATCGACAGGAAAACGTCACGAAAGATCGATAAGGAGTTTTTATGAAATTACTGGATGTAAAAGATCTGCGGGTCGAGTTCAAGACCCCGGACGGCAATGTGGTGGCGGTCAACGACCTCAACTTCTCCCTCGCTGCGGGCGAGACCCTGGGGATCGTCGGCGAGTCCGGTTCGGGCAAATCCCAGACCGCGTTCGCCATCATGGGGCTGCTGGCCAAGAACGGCGTCATCACCGGTTCGGCCAAATTTCAGGGCGACGAGATCCTGAATCTGCCGGAGCACAAGCTCAACAAGATCCGCTCCGAGAAGATCGCCATGATCTTCCAGGACCCCATGACCTCGCTCAACCCTTACATGAAGGTGAAGGATCAGCTGATGGAAGTGCTGATGCTGCACAAGGGCGTCAGCAAGGCCGAAGCGTTCGAAGAGTCGGTGCGCATGCTGGATGCGGTCAAGATCCCGGAAGCGCGCAAGCGGATGGGGATGTATCCTCACGAATTTTCCGGTGGCATGCGCCAGCGGGTGATGATCGCCATGGCGCTGTTGTGCCGGCCGCAGCTGCTCATCGCCGACGAGCCGACCACCGCGCTGGACGTGACCGTACAGGCCCAGATCATGACCCTGATGAACGAGCTCAAGCGCGAGTTCAACACCGCCATCATCATGATCACCCACGATCTGGGCGTGGTGGCGGGCATCTGCGACAAGGTGTTGGTGATGTATGCCGGTCGTACCATGGAGTACGGCAAGGTCAACGATATCTTCTATCGCCCGAGCCACCCCTATACCGAGGGCTTGTTGCGCGCCATTCCCCGCCTCGATACCGAAGGGGAAGAGCTGCCCACCATCCCGGGCAATCCGCCCAACCTGCTGCGTCTGCCCACCGGCTGTCCCTTCCAGGAGCGCTGCCACCGGGTGAGCGAGATTTGCGGCAAGCAGTCGCCAGTTCTGACGCCGTTCAACGACGGCCGGGAGCGGGCCTGCCATTGGGTGTCTGATGCCATCAATGCCAAGGAGGTGAGCGTATGAATGCTGTTATATGCGGCCAGCAATCCTCCAAGCTCCTGACGCCGTTCAACGACGGTCGGGAGCGGGCCTGCCACTGGGTATCGGATGCCATGATCAAGGGAGTGAACTAAATGGGGACTGACAAGAAACTGCTGCTGGAAGTGTCCGACCTCAAGGTCCACTTCAGCATCAAGAGTGACAAGGCCTGGCCCTGGGCCAAACCCTCCGCCCTGAAGGCGGTGGACGGGGTGACCCTGCGCCTGTATGAAGGGGAGACCCTCGGGGTGGTGGGGGAGTCGGGTTGTGGCAAATCCACCTTTGCCCGGGCGCTGATCGGCCTGGTGCCGGCCACCGACGGCAAGGTAGTGTGGCTGGGCAACGATCTGACCAAGCTCGACCAGAAGGCGCTGCGCGAGAAGCGCAAAGAGATCCAGATGATCTTCCAGGATCCGCTGGCCTCCCTCAACCCGCGCATGACCATCGGCGACATCATCGCCGAGCCGCTCATCACCTTCTATCCCGACCTCTCCCGAGATCAGGTGAAGGAGAAGGTGCGGGCCATGATGAGCAAGGTGGGGCTCTTGCCCAACCTGGTGAACCGCTACCCTCACGAGTTCTCCGGCGGTCAGTGTCAACGCATCGGCATCGCCCGGGCGCTGATCCTCGAGCCCAAGATGATCATCTGCGACGAGCCGGTGTCGGCGCTGGACGTCTCCATTCAGGCGCAGGTGGTCAACCTGCTCAAGGCTATCCAGAAGGAGATGGGGCTGTCGCTCATCTTCATCGCCCACGACCTGTCGGTGGTCAAGCACATCTCGGATCGGGTGCTGGTGATGTATCTGGGCAATGCGGTGGAGCTGGGGACCCGCAAGGAGATCTTCGCCAACCCCTTGCACCCCTATACCAAGGCGCTGATGTCGGCGGTGCCCATTCCGGATCCGGATCTGGAGCGCAGCAAGACCATCCAGATCCTGGAGGGTGATTTGCCATCGCCGATGAACCCGCCGTCAGGCTGCGTGTTCCGCACCCGCTGCCCGGTGGCCGGCCCTGAGTGTGCCAAGACCCGGCCCCAGCTCGAGGGCAACTTCGACCATGCGGTCTCCTGCCTCAAGGCGGATCCGCTCTGAGGATGAGCAGGCAGAACAGGGCGCCTAGGTGGCGCCCTGTTTTTTTGCAGCCGGCATGAAGATGCCTCTTGGCGTGATCTTTTTCCGCTGTTACTATCCGCGCAACAAGGGGAGTAACTTCTCGCCGGTTTGTCGTCATTACGGTGCACCCATATCCTGCAGTGCACCCGGCAGCCGGGCAGTTGACGCAAGTCGGCTGTAAGTGAGACCTTGCCGAGAGGCAAGGTGTATCTGCTCCAAACGCAAACCCACGCCTCTCGGTCGTGGGTTTTGTCGTTTTTGGGAGAAGTGAATATGGGTGAATGGTGGATGTGGACCGGTTTCTTCAGCATAGTGCTGGTCCTGTTATGGATAGACATACGGTTTGTCGGTGGTGGCAAATCCCACAAGGTGTCGCTCAAAGAGGCAGGTATCTGGTCCCTTATCTGGGTCAGCGTGGCGCTGCTCTTCAATCTGGCCATCTGGCTCTGGCTGGATCACAGCGCAGGCCGTGAAATTGCCAACCAGAAGGGGCTGGAGTTCCTCACCGGCTACCTCATCGAGAAGGCACTGGCGGTGGACAACGTCTTTGTCTGGCTGATGCTGTTCGGCTACTTTGCCATTCCGGCCGAGCTGCAGCGCCGGGTGCTGCTCTACGGGGTACTGGGTGCCATCGTGATGCGGGCCGGCATGGTGTTCGCCGGCAGCTGGCTTATCGAGCAGTTCCACTGGATCCTCTACCTGTTCGGCGCCTTCCTGCTGCTAACCGGGGTCAAGATGCTGTGGGCGGCTGACAAGGAGCCCGATCTGGCCAACAACCCGCTGCTGGGCTGGATGCGCCGTCGCTTCAAGGTGACGGAGACGCTGGAGGGGGAGAACTTCTTCGTCTGGCGTGACGGTGTGCGCTATGCCACCCCGTTGCTGCTGATCCTGGTGCTGGTAGAGGTGAGCGACCTTATCTTTGCGGTAGACAGCATCCCGGCCATCTTCGCGGTGACCACGGATCCCTTCATCGTGCTGACCTCCAACATCTTCGCCATCATGGGTCTACGTGCAATGTACTTCCTGCTGGCCGGCGTGGCCGAGCGTTTTGCCCTGCTCAAGTACGGCCTGGCGCTGATCCTGATGTTTATCGGGGTCAAGATGCTGCTGCTGGATATCTTCAAGATCCCGACCGGCATCGCATTGGGCGTGGTTGCGCTGATCCTGCTGGCCTCCATGGGGTTGAGCCTCTGGGTGACCCGCAAGAAAACGGCATAATTGGCAAACAAGCAAAAGGGCTCCCGCGGGAGCCCTTTTTTATGGCAAAGACTGGCTTAGCGCTTGATCTTCTTGGGGTTGGTGTAGCCCCAGATGGTGTACATGTCCGCCAGCAGGGCGCCGTTGTACTCCTCGAGATCCGCCTGTTTCACCTCGGCACTTCCCTGACGGCCAAACAGCACCACCTCGTCACCGGGTTTGACCCCTTTGAGGTCGGTCACATCCACCATGATGGTGTTCATGGAGGTCTTGCCGACCACCGGCACCTTCTGGCCCTGGATCAGCACATAGGCCTTGTTGCTCAGCGCCCGGCGATAGCCGTCGGAGTAGCCGAGTGGCAGGTTGGCGAGCCAGGAGTCGCGCTTGAGGGTGAACGTGCGGTCATAACCGACGGTGTTGCCGGCCGGGTAGTGGTTGACGGAGGCAACCTGGGTCTTGAACGCCATTACCCGCTTGTACTCGGTGTAGGAGGGGATGGAGTCACCGTACAGCAGGCCGCCCGGGCGCACCATGTCGAAGTAGGCGTCCGGCACTTCCAGGGTGGCGAAGGAGTTGGCGGCGTGGATGGTGATCTTGTTGCGATCCAGCTTGCCCGCTTCCAGCAGCCACTGGGAGTCCAGCTTGAACTGGGCCAGTCCCATCTTGACGTCCTCTTTCTCCTCCACCGGGAAGTGGGTCATGATGCCGACCGGGGTGATCCCCTTGAGCTTGAGCATGGCCAGCGCGTCTTCCTTGGAGTCAGCCAGACGCAGATCGATGCCGTTGCGGCTCATACCGGCGGAGTTGAGCGCGATGTGCACCGGGATATTGGTGTGGTGGCGCTGGGCGATGTCGGCGATGCCTTGGGCACTCACCAGGCTGCCGATGAGCTCTTCCATCTTGTAGGGCAGGGCCTGCTCGACTTCGACCGGGGTGGCGGCACGTACCCGCATCAGGCGGCCGGTGAAGCCCTTCTCGCGGGCCACGCGGGCTTCTTCGTTGCTGGCGATGCCGATGCAGGGAATGCCGGCCTTGACCACAGAGGGCACCAGCAGGTCGATGCCGTGGCCGTAGGCGTCGGCCTTCATGATGGCGCAGATCTTCGGCCCTTTGTCACCGAGGCGATCCTTGAGGGTCTGGATGTTGTGCTCGAAGGCGCCGAGATCGACTTCCAGCCAGGCATTGCTGGCGGTCTGCACTTCGCCGTTGCGATGATCGCTGGCCAACGGCAGGTAAGGGGCCGCGACGGCCTGACCGGCCAGCAGGCCCAGGATCAGGGTGGCCAGCAGTGTCTTCTTGTGCATGGGGTGGTTCCTTTTTTATTGTTTGGGTTGAGGTGCATGACGGCCGCCAGGCGGCCGTTTTCACGCAGGTGGGATAAAGTGTAGCCAAGGCATTGTTATTGTTATGAACTTTGTCAATTTTCCAGGGCGCTATTCCCGTCGGGAAGTGTAACGCAAGGTGCCGATCGTGGCACCTGCCAGGAGTCAATAGATGATGAGTCTTGAGTGTCGGGTGCCACCGCTGCTGCTGTTTGGCCTGATCGTGGTGGCCATGCTGGGATGGGGGGACGCTGCCGAGAGCGGCAGTGGCGCCGGCTGGCGGCTGGCCGCTCTGTTGTTGGCGGTGCTGGGCACTGTGTTTGGCTTGGGGGGCGTGCTGCGCTTTCGCCGCCAGGGCACCACGGTGACGCCGCTGCACCCCGAGCAGGCCAGTGCGCTGGTAACGGGCGGGCTCTATCGCCTCAGCCGCAATCCCATGTACTTGGGGCTGCTCTGCTGGACGATGGCGCTGGCCTGTTATCTGGGCGGGCTGCTGGTGTGGCTCGGTCCGCTGCTGCTGTGGGGCTGGCTCAACCGCTGGCAGATAGTGCCAGAAGAGCGAGCGCTGCAGGCCCGCTTTGGCGATGCCTATGCCGACTATTGCCGGCGGGTGAGGCGTTGGTGCTGAGCCTTGCCGTGTCGCCATAAAGAAGCATAAAAAAACGGCCCGCGTCTGCGGGCCGTTTTGATGGCGGTGATGCGGGGATCACGCCTTGGCGGTGTCCACGTCACCCAGAGGTTCGGTTTCACCCAGGCTGTCTTCGCTCTTGGCGACCACGCTGGCGGCGATGGCGTTACCCAGCACGTTGGTGGCGGAGCGACCCATGTCGAGGAAGTGGTCGATGCCGAGCAGCAGCAGGATGCCCGCTTCCGGAATGTGGAACTGGTTGAGGGTGGCGGCAATCACCACCAGAGAGGCGCGCGGTACGCCGGCCATCCCCTTGGAGGTGACCATCAGCAGCAGCAGCATGGTGATCTGCTGGGCCATGGAGAGCTCGATGCCGTAGGCCTGGGCGATGAACATCACCGCGAAGGTGCAGTACATCATGGAGCCATCCAGGTTGAAGGAGTAGCCCATCGGCAGTACGAAGCTGGCGATGCGTTTGTCACAACCGAACTTCTCCAGACGATCCAGGGTTTTCGGGTAGGCAGCTTCGGAGCTGGCGGTGGAGAAGGCCAGCAGGATCGGCTCGCGGATCATCGCCAGCAGGGTCACGATGCGGCGGCGGATAAACAGGCTGCCCATGGCGATCAGCAGCAGCCAGAGGCAACCCAGCGCCAGGTAGAACTGTGCCATGAAGGTGCCATAGGTGGCCAGGATGCCGAGCCCTTCCTTGGCGACCATGGCGGCAATGGCGCCAAACACCGCGAAGGGAGCGAAGTTCATCACGTAGCCGGTCACTTTGAGCATGATCTCGGCGGCGCTGGCCATCAGCATCACCACCGGTTTGGCGGCATCACCCAGCGCGGCGGCAGCCAGCCCGAAGAACAGGGAGAACACCACGATCTGCAGGATTTCGTTGGTGGCCATGGCCTCGATCACGCTTTTGGGAATGGCGTGGGTGACGAAATCCTTGAGGGAGATGGCGCTGGCAACCACGCCGGAGCTGGCGGTGTCGTCAGGCAGGGAGAGGGAGAGCCCCACGCCCGGTTGCATCAGGGTGACCATCACCAGACCCAGGGTCAGTGACAGCAGGGAGGCCAGCATGAACCAGCCCAGGGTTTTGGCGCCGATACGGCCCACGGTGCGGGTATCGCCCATCTTGGCGATGCCGACCACCAGAGTGGTAAACACCAGGGGGGCGATGATCATCTTGATCAGACGCAGGAAGATATCGGTCAACAGGGTGATGTCGCTGGCAAAGCTGGCGGCCTGGTCAGGGGCAAACATGCGATAGCCCTGGCCAGTCAGGATACCAACCAGCATCGCGATGAGGATGGCAACCGTCAATTTGTTCATTTTCATGGGGTGGGTCCCAGTTTTGATAAGTGCAGAGCGTTTCAAGCGGCAAGGGTGCCGCTTCAGTCCGTTTTTGTGATCCGAGCCGTAGATTCCTGACAGCCGGTGTGCTGGCAGCATGCCTAATCCGGGGGGGTAAATCCAGCGCCTTGTGGCAGAATTTTATCTTGTCATTAGTTGTATGTGATATAGATCTTGCAATTTGGCTATATTAATCGCTGTTTATTTTAATGTTTGCAAGATAATCGGCTTTCAAGATTTGGTCGTTTTTCGCGCTGCGAGTGAGGGTGAAGATGAGCAACGCCGAGATGCGGTGTTCCACGGTGCGCTGCTCCAGAAAGGGATCTGGCTCGTCGTCATCGAACCCGAACAGGGGGCGACTTGGCGTCACCCTGACCGCGTCCCGTTGCAGGGTCAACTCATTGATCTCAAGCCACTGATAACCTTCGGCTTGTGCCACTTCGCCCGCCCGTTTCAGCACATACTTGCGAGCGGTTTCCCGGCTCACCAGATCGTTGCCGACAAATTCCAGCTGCCACTTGTCAGGCCCGAGCCGGGTCTGGGAGAAACCGGTCCGGCCGTTCCAGAATGACGGCTGGCTGTGATAAGGGGTGGCGCAGCCGAGCAGCAGGAGAGCGCAGAGGCCGAGCCACTGCAGACGCTGGCAAAAGGGGCGGGGAGAGGGCATCTCGAACACCGGTTGGCAACACAGGGCATCACTACAGCACAAACCGATCGGTGACACAATGCAGGCCGCGTGGTGCCATGTTGCACCAAAAAGAAAAGGCCTTGTCATCTGACAAGGCCTTTCTCGGGGAATTTGGTCGGTGTGAGAGGATTCGAACCTCCGACCCTCTACACCCCATGCAGATGCGCTACCTGGCTGCGCTACACACCGACGGAGTCAGCTCGGCTGACGGGGGCTGAGTTTATGGAGATGGACCCTGCCTGTCAACAGCGGAAATTCCACTCCGGGATCGTTCGCCTGCTTTGCGAGCAATCTGCGCTTAAAGTGCCGCCAATCGCCCAAAAACCGCGCATGACAGGGCCGTGAGCGGCTGCAAATAAACAGGCCGCCCGGGTGGGCGGCCTGTGATGGTGCTGTGGTGACAACGCACATAAAGAGGGATCAGCGGGTGAAGGTGAGCCGTTTGCCCAGCACCTCGTTGGTGACCTGGCCGTTTTGCCAGGCTATTTGACCATTCACCAGGGTCATCTCCACCGTGCTGTGGAAACGGTAGCCGTTGAAGGGCGACCAGCCGCACAGATAGAGCAGGTTGCTGTCGTTGACCACGTAGGGCTTGCCCAGATCCAGCAGCACCAGGTCGGCGAAGTAACCCTCGCGGATGTAGCCGCGATCCTGCACCTGGAAGCGCTCGGCCACCGCGTGGGAGGTCTTCTTGACGATGGTCTCCAGCGAGAATACCCCGTTGTGGTAGAGCTCCAGTAGGGCCAGCAGGGAGTGCTGCACCAGCGGCACGCCGGACGGCGCCTTGAAGTAGCTGTTCTGCTTCTCTTCCCAGGTGTGGGGGGCGTGGTCGGTGGCGATGATGTCGAGCACGTCATTGCGCACCGCATCCAGCAGGGCGTGCTGGTCGGCGGCGCTCTTCACCGCCGGGTTGCACTTGATCTGGCTGCCCAGGGTGTCGTAGTCCGCTTCGTTGAAGAACAGATGGTGAACGCACACCTCGGCGGTGATGTTCTTGTCCTTGAGATCCTTCAGATCCGGGGTGGCGGTGAAGAGCGACAGCTCTTTGGCGGTGGTCAGGTGCAGCACGTGCAGCTTGGTGCCGTACTGCTTGGCCAGGGAGACCGCCAGGCTGGAGGATTTGTAGCAGGCGTCGGCGCTGCGGATGCGGCCGTGCTCACGCATCGGCACACCCTCGCCCCACTTGGCGCGGGCTTCGTCTTCCAGCACCTTGATGGTGGGGGTGTCCTCGCAGTGGGTAACGATCATCACCGGGCTTTCGCGGAAGATGGCGGCCAGGGTCTCCTGATTGTCCACCAGCATGTTGCCGGTGGAGGCACCCATGAAGATCTTGATGCCGCAGGACTGTTTCGGATCGAGCTTCTTGATCTCTTCCAGGTTGTCGTTGGTGGCGCCGAGGTAGAAGCTGTAGTTGGCGGCGGAGGAGTTGGCGGCTATCTGGTATTTGGCTTCGAGGGCATCGAGGGTGGTGGTCTGGGGATTGACGTTGGGCATTTCCATGAAGCTGGTGGTGCCACCGGCCACGGCGGCCCGGGATTCACTGGCGATGGTCCCCTTGTGGGTCAGCCCTGGTTCCCGGAAGTGGACCTGATCATCGATCATTCCGGGGATGAGGTGACGGCCCGCGGCATCGATCACCACTGCATCGGGGGCCTGGATATCCGGGGCGATGCGGGCGATCCGTTCCCCCTCGATCAACACGTCGGAGGCATAGATGCGGCCTTCATTGACCAGGGTGGCATTCTTGATAAGCAATTTGTTCATGGGGGAGTCCGGTTCCTTTGTCAGTGATCGCGGGTCATAATAGCGCAAACCGCCCTTTCTCTGTAGCAAGGCCTGACTGATGAAGTTATTTGTAAAAGATTTGACCGTGATCGACTCCAGCTATCTGTGCGAACGCCGCGGTATGGTGGGGGAGAGCTGGCTGGTGGACATCGAAATGAGCGGCGAGCTCAACGAGATGAGCATGTTGCTGGACTTCGGCCGGGTCAAGAAACTGATCAAGTCGATCATCGACGACGAGGTGGATCACAAGCTGCTGGTGCCGACCGAGTGCCCCCTGGTGCAGGTGGCCCAGCTGGACGGTGACGAGAGCACCGTCGATCTGCTGCGGCCGGGCCGCTCCATTCACCTGCGCTGCCCGAGCCAGGGCTTTGCCTTCATTCCGGCCCCTCAGGTGGACAAGGAGTCCGTCACCCGCTATCTGCTGGCGGTGCTGGCCAAGCGGCTGCCGGGCAACATCAAGGATCTGTCGCTGACCCTGCGCCAGGAGGCCATCGACGGCGCCTTCTACCACTACAGCCACGGCCTCAAGAAGCACGACGGCAACTGCCAGCGCATCGCCCACGGCCACCGCTCTCCCATCGAGATCCACGTGGACGGCGAGCGCGACCAGGAGCTTGAGCTCAACTGGGCCGAGCGCTGGGCCGACATCTACCTGGGGACCGACGAGGATCGGGTGGCCCTCGGCGATCTCGCGTTGAGCGAGCAGGCCAAGGCCATCCTGCAAGAGGCTGGCGAGCACTACGTCGGCTTCAAGTATGTGGCACCGCAAGGGCTGTTCCAGCTGGCCATGCCGGCGGTGGAGGTGGAGATGATCGACACCGACACCACCATAGAGCTGCTGGCCCACTACATTGCCCGCGAGGTGAAGAAGAGCGTGGGCGACAAGTTCATCAAGATTGTCGCCTATGAAGGGGTGGGCAAGGGCGCCATCGCCTACGCCTGATCTCGCGCCGCTTGCCAGTAAAAAACAAGGCCCCGCATCTGCGGGGCCTTGTCGTTGCCGGGGCTGGCGTAGGCGTCAGGCACTGAGCCGGAAGCGCTTGACCAGGCTCTCCTGCTGCTCGGCCAGCGAGTCGAGCTGCTGGCTGGTCTCGGCCACCCGCTCTATGCCCTGATAGTTGAGATCCGAGATGTCGGAGATGCGGTTGAGGTTGGTGGCGATGTCGGCGCTGGTGGCCTGCTGCTGCTCGGCGGCGGAGGCGATCTGGCTCGACATGTCGCTGATGAGCACCACTATGCCCTGCACCTCTTCCATGGCGTTGTTGGCGTGGGAGCTCTGATCCATGCAGCTGTCCATCTCGCGCGAGCACTCCTGCATCACGGTCACCGCCTTGGCGACCCCCTGCTGCAGGTTCTCGATCATGGTCTGGATTTCGCTGGTGGACTGGGCGGTGCGCCCGGCCAGGCTGCGCACCTCGTCGGCCACCACCGCAAACCCGCGTCCCTGCTCGCCGGCCCGCGCCGCTTCGATGGCAGCATTGAGGGCCAGCAGGTTGGTCTGCTCGGCGATGCCGCGAATGACGTCGAGGATGTTGCCGATCTGGCCGCTCATGGCACTCACGTCGCCAATCACCTTGCCGGTCTGCTGCAGCTTGCCCGCCAGCTGGTGGGTGGTGGTGATGTTGCCGGCCATCACCTTGCGGCCGGTCTCGGAGGCTTTCTCCACGTCCATCACCCGCTCCAGGGTCTGGTTGGCGGCCTGAGCCACCTCGCGCACCGAGGCCTCCATCTGGGTCATGGCGGCGGCGACCGAGGCGGTCTCCTGGCGCTGTTTCTCCAGATCCGCCCGCACCGATTCGGTGGTGTGGCGGTTGTCGTGGGCGGCGTTGTTGAGCTGGGCCGACGCCTGGGAGAGCTGGCTCAGCACCTCGCCCATCTGCTCGATCAGCAGGTTGACCTGGCTGCCGAGCCGGCCGAATTCGTTGTTGCTGCGAAAACCGATGCGCTGGGTCATGTCGCCCTGAGTCACCTCGGTCAGCACTCGCAACAGCTCCTTGAGCGGACGGCGAATGGCCTTGCCGAGGGTGTAGGCCACCAGGATGGCGATGGTGATGGCGATGACCAGCGCCACCCCCTGGGTGAGGGTGCTCTGGGTCTGCACCTTGCCGGAGGCGCGGATGCTATTGTTCATCAGCTGCTGGCTCTGGGCGGTGATCTGCTCGAGCTTGCTCTGGATGTTGACGATGAGCTTGCTGGCCTGCTTGCTCTGCTCGCGCATCCGCTCCTGCTGCTGCATCAGCGCCAGGTACTGGGCCAGCACGCCGTCGCTGGCAGTGGTGTCGCGCACGAAGCCGTGCACGTAGTGGCCCATGTTGTTGTCAAAGTCCTTGAGCTCCCCCTGCAGATCCTTGATGGTGCTGTTGAAGCCCTCGATCTGCATCTTGTTGCGCTTGAGCGCCGCCTCGATGGGGGCGGGAATGCTCTGGTTGAGCGCATCCATGGTGGAGAGCTCGATGGCAGAGAGCTTGGTGGTCAGGGTCTCGGAGAGCATCTTGATGAAGCTGTCGTCGACGGTCACCATCATGTCCCCCAGGTTCTTCTTGAACTGGGGCAGGCTGACCTGGAACTGGCCCTTGGCCTGGTTCACCTTGTAGAGCCGGGTGAGCAGGGCCTGGTGTTCGGTGGGCAGGGTGTCGGTCAGCTGCAGGTAGTCCTTGACCAGCTGGTTGAGCGCGCCGAGCTCCCCCTGCAGCTCCGGGTGTTCCGCCGCCTGCCGGGCGAGGGTGGCGAGAGTCTGGTCGACCAGTGCCTTGGCCTGCTGCAGCTCGGCCACTTCGGCCGGGATCTGCTTGAGATCCTGCTCGGTCAGCACGTCGGTGAGCCACTTGTTGGCGCTGAGCAGGCTGATCTGGGTCTGGCTGCTGGCGATCACCAGCGGCATGGTCTGCCGGGTGACCTGATCCAGCGCCTGATTGAGCTCGCTCTGGCTGCGGAAGGTGAGTACCGAGGTGGCCGCCATCACGGCCACCAGGATGGCAAAGCCAAGATAGACCCTCTGCAAGATGGAGAGGTCTGACATTGTTTGTTTCATTATTGTCCCGCTGTATATGCAAAAGTCCCTTGCCTGAATACCCCGTCCATTTGATACCCTGCTACCACTGTGGGCGAGCAACGTCGGCAGACGTCTTCCGGCTATCGGTATTTTTAACAATAACTGAAGAGAATGGGACAACGGCTGTGTCAAATGTCGGCTTGTGTCACACTTGCCGGGCCTTGATGACGGGCGTTGGAACCGCTTGAGACAGGCATTGAATTTTCTTTTTCATATAAAGGAGTTATCCATGGCGCAAGAAACCATTTTCAGCAAAATCATCCGCAAAGAGATCCCCGCCGACATCCTTTATCAAGACGACCTGGTGACCGCCTTTCGCGACATCCAGCCCAAGGCCAAGACCCATATCCTGATCATCCCCAACGTGCTGATCCCCACCGTCAATGACGTGGAGCCGGATCATGAGCTGGCACTGGGCCGGATGTTCACCGTGGCCCGCAAGCTGGCCAGCGAGGCGGGCATTGCCGAGGATGGCTACCGCCTCATCATGAACTGCAACCGCCACGGCGGGCAGGAGGTTTACCACATCCACCTGCATCTGGTCGGCGGCCAGCTGCTGGGACCCCTGCTCAGCCTGTGATGCCGCGCCTTCCACTGGCCGGCCTGCTGCTGGCCGGTTCCCTGCTGGGGGGCTGTGCCTCCCACTGGCAAGACATGTTCGTCTCCTATTCCGATCAGATGGTGCCGCTGCGCAACCAGCTGTTATTGGGTCATGCCGCCGAGGCGCTGCCCGAGGTGCGCGACTCCACGCCGGGGGACGATACCTATGTGCTGGACCGGCTCGAGCAGGGCCGCATCGCCTGGCTGGCGAGTCAGGATGCCGCCAGCAAGCAGGCCTTTGCCGCCGCCGACAGCCGGCTGGCGTGGGAAGACAATCAGGCCGAGTACCGGGTCAGCCAGGGGCTGGCCCAGGCGGGCAGCCTGCTTACCAATGACCAGACCCTGGCCTACCGGGCGCCCGATTACGAGCGCACCATGCTGCACCACTATCTGGCTCTCAACTACCTGCAGCGCGGGGATGCCGAGGGCGCCCTGGTGGAGGTGCGCCGCGCCAACCAGGTGCAGGAGCAGGCCCTCAAGCGGCGGGCCGACGAGGTGCGCAAGGCACAGCAAAAGAGCGAAGAGGCCGAGGCAGAAGGGGAGATGCGCCAGCTGATGTCGCGCGGCGCCCCCGAGCTTGACCGGCTGATCGGGCGGGTCAAGAACGGTTTTCAGAACGCCTACACCTTCTATTTCTCCGGCGTGCTCTATGAGGCGGCCGGCGATCTCAACGATGCCTGGGTCGACTATCAGCGCGGCTACCAGATAGCGCCGGACAACCGCAGCCTGCAGGATGCCTTGCTGCGCCTGGCTGTGCTGCGGGGCGCCGCGGACGAGATCCGCGAAACCGAGAAAAAGGTGGGTCGCAAAGCACCACCACTCACTAAAAATCAGGGCCAACTGGTGGTGCTGTTTGAAGATGGCCTGATCCCGGCACGGCGCGAGCTGTTCCTGCCGCTGCCCATCGCCACCTCCGGCGGCGATTTTCGCACCTTTACCGTCGCCATCCCCTATTACGATAATCGGGCCAGCGACACCGGGCCGCTCACGGTATCGGTGGGCAAGCGCGTCGAGCAGACCAGCGAGCTGGTCAGGCTAGAGGCGCTGGCGGCCAAAGATCTGCAGGAGCGGCTGCCCGGCATGCTGACCCGCCAGGCGCTGCGGCTGGTGGCCAAGGAGCAGGTGCGGCGCACCGCCGCCAAGGAAGGAGGGGATGTGGGCAACATTCTGGTCGGCATCTTCAATACCCTCTCGGAGCGGGCTGACACCCGCAGCTGGTTGACGCTGCCGGCCCAGGCAGCGAGCTGGCAGGGGATGCTGCCTGCGGGTGACGTGAACCTTACCCTGGGGGCGGGGGCAGCGCAGCGGCAATTGCCGCTCACCATCCACCAGGGACGCACCACCCTGGTGTGGGTGCAGCGGCTCGGCGCCGGGTTGACGACGCGGGTGATGCCGCTGTGACGGCGAACGATGGCAATACACATGAGTGACCGGTCGGGCCCCTCGGGGTCGCCGGCAAGGAGAGCAAGATGAAAGCACATGGGTTGGCTCTGGGCCTGGTTCTGCTGCTGGCAGGCTGCGCCACCAATACCTCCGGCGTGGCGCTCTATGGGGCGGCGGGTGCCGCGCCAGTGGCGGAGCAGCATCAAAACGTCAATGTCACCCTGACCGAGCTCAGCCGGCGCGAACAGAATGGCCTGCTGCAGGTCAATGTGGCGGCGGCCAGCACCCAGCGCGGTGACAACAAGCTGCAATACCTGTTCTATTGGTATGATGAGGCGGGGCAGGAGGTGGCCAGCGATGGCCGCGGCTGGACGCCGCTCAAGCTGCACGGCTATCAGACCCGCACCCTGTCTGCCCTGGCGCCGAGCCCGGCTGCCCGGGGCTACCGGATTTACGTACGCGAAGTGATTGAGGAATCCTACTGATGAAAATGAATCATGCCCTGCTGATCCTGACCGGCGCCCTGCTGCTGGGCGGCTGCTCCAGCACCACCGTCAGCTATGGCGATCCGACCGAAACCGAGACGGTGACCGTCGATTACGGTTCCAGCGATCTGCAGGCCATCGCCGACAAGATGGCGGATTCCATGCTGGCGTCGCCGGCCACCAGCGAGATCACCGCCGGCGGCCGTCCGGTGATGTTCATGGACTCCATCCGCAACAAGACCTCCGAGCACATCGATACCGAGGCCATCACCGACACCATCCGCACCAAGCTGCTGCGCGCCGGCAAGTTCCGCTTCGTCGACATGAGCAAGGTGGCGGCGGTCAAGCAGCAGCTCGAATACCAGCAGAGCAGCGGCATGGTGGATCCTGCCTCCATGGTGCGCCTTGGCAAGCAGACCGGTGCCCGCTACATGGTCTATGGCAACCTCGCCAGCATCGTCAAGGACAACGGCAAGGTGAAGGATGTCTACTACCAGATGACCATGAACCTGATGGATCTGCAAAACGGCGAGCTGCTGTGGGCCGATCAGAAAGAGATCCGCAAGCAGGCCAAGAAGTCCACCTTTGGCTGGTAAATCGAGCGAGGCCTCTCTGGCGGCCACCGAGGGCGCCCTGCTGGCCCGCCTGCCGCCGCCCTGGCGTTCGGGCCGGCTGGAGTCATTGGCCAGCGGCCTGACCAACTGCAACTATCGACTGCGCCTCCCCTCGGGGCGCAGTCACTTTTTGCGCCAGGGCCACCCCGATCCGGTGCGCCTTGGCATCGACCGGGCCACCGAATGGCAGCTCTATCAGGGGGCCGTGGGGCAGGGACTGGCTTTGCCCTGCCATCACAGCGATCCTGCCACCGGCCTGATGCTGCTGGACTGGTGCGATGAGCCGAACTGGCTGGCGGCGCCGCCCCCGGCTGCGTTGCAGCCAGCGCTGCTGGCCGGGGTGCTGACGCGGCTGCACCGGTTGCCGGTGCCGAGCGTGGTGATGGCGGTGCGGGCCCACAGCGCCGGCTATCGTGCCCGGCTGGCCCGGGTGCCTGCCTGGCTGCCGGCGCTGGAGCGGGGGCTGCTGGCCAGCCGCGAGCCCGCCGATTGCTGGCTCCCTTGCCATCATGATCTCAATCCGGCTAATTTGTTGGGGAGCCGGCCCTGGGTCATTGACTGGGAGTATGGCGCCGCCGGGCATCCCGGTTTCGAGGTGGCCAGCATCCAGCGCACCCACGGCTGGCAGGATACCCAGCGCGAGGCGCTGGAGCAGGCATATTGCGAGCGGGCAGGGGGGCCTGTCGGACCACGCGGCTTTCAGAGCCGGGCCTTTTTACCCTGGGTCGATTACATAGGGTTGCTGTGGGCGCTGCTGATGGCCGAGCAGCAGCCAGGGCCTGACTACCAGGCGCTGATCGATCTCAACCGGCAGCGACTGGAGTAGGCATCAGGCATTATGAATCATCCGTTGCGTCAACCCTGTTTCATCAACATTGGAGCCCTGCATGGTGACCACCTTTTCCTGGCGCAAGCCCAGTAGCTGGAGTCTGCTGCTGCTCTGTCTGCTGCTGGCCGGCTGCTCCACCCGGGTCGTCTATTACTGGCTCGACGTGGCCATCGTCTGGCAGCTGGACGACTACTTCTCGCTGGATCGCAGTCAGAAGCGGCTGCTGGACAACGAAGTGAAGGGGCTGATGGCCTGGCACCGCCAGCGAGAGGTGCCCCGTTATGCCGACGATCTCGATGCGCTGGCCAAGGCGGTGGCGAGCCCCATGACCCCGGCTCAGGTCTCCCGCCATCTGGATGCGGCCCAGCAGAGCCTGACCCGCACCCTGGAGAACACGGTGCCGCGGGCGGTGCGGCTGGCACGCACCCTGACCGAGGCGCAGGTGGCCATGTTCATGAAGGACCGGCTCACCCGCCAGGCGGAACGGGAAAAGGAGTTTGCCGACAAGCCCAGGGAGGAGATGCTCAAGGAGTTTCGCGACAAGATGAACGAGCGGCTGGTGTTCTGGATTGGCGAAGTGAAACCGGCCCAGGCCCCGCTGGTGGCCCAGTGGGCCCAGTGGCAGTACGAGCTGCAGGCCCCCTGGCTTGAGTTTCAGACCGCCTGGACCAAGGAGCTGGACCGGCTGATGAAGCAGCGCCAGAGCCAGGACTTCGGCGCCCAGCTCACCGCCCTGCTGCAACAGGGGGACGGCCTGATGGATGGGCGCTTCACCGGCTACACCGATCAGTCGCGCCAGCGCACCGTCAACTGGCTGAGCGATCTCAGCCAGTCGCTGGACATCTCCCAGCGAGCCCACCTCTACAGCCTGCTCAAGGGCTATGCCCGCGATTTCAGGCAGATGTCGGAGGGATAATGGCGCCAAGGGGGCCGCAGGGCAGGGGCCGGCCGGCCCCCATGCCCTTGTTCTGACGGGGCCCCTGTGGTAGTTTGCCCTTTCTATTATGCGGGAATTAACTTTTTGAGCCTGACCGACAAAGTGAAACTGGCGCTGATGACCCTGCTCATCACCCTCGCTCTGTTGTTCTCTACCCTCTCGGTGGAGGGGGTCAAGCTGCCCGCCTCCCAGCAGTCGACCCAGCAGGTACAGCTGATGGGGGATACAGTGGCGCCGACCGATGGCGGCCAGGTGATCCACAGTGCCAGCGACAGCGACGACGGGGTCGTCAAGTTCGTCAGCTCCCACCAGAATCACCTGCTGCGGCTCGAACACTCCCTGCGCAGCGATCATCAGCCCGGCAACGTGGTGTACCAGCTGATCATGAGCTGGTCCCAGCAGGCGATCCTGCTGCTGCTGTGCGGCCTGCTGTTCTATGCCGCCCTCTTCTATCGCAAACACAGTTTCCGCGATCGGTTTGCCACCATCCATCGGCACCGGTTGCAACGCCAGCACCTGCAATACCGTTTCTGTCAGAGTTACCTCGCCTGATCCCGATGGGGTCCGGTCCTTTCGCACCACCTCATCGCCTCCTGATGCCTGCTCACCGCGCGTGAACGGGCCACTGTCTCATTCGTATTTTCTTGCGTGCCGCCTGCGTGGCGAGTGCGCAGCCTTCTCCTGACAGAGGCTGATCTCATGAGAAAAAAGAGTCGTATCACCTTGAACCGCATGAACATGTGGCAGTACGCCCTGCTGCTGCTCATGCTGTTCACCTTTGCGTTTTACTCCCTGCCCACCTTCTTCGGTGAGCAGCCCTCCCTTGGTCTGCACGGCCAGACCAGCCTGACCGAGGCGCAGCGTACCCTGCTGGCCGACAACCGCATCGAGCCACTTAAACAGGTGCAACAGGGCGAGCGGGTCGAGCTGGTGTTTGCCAGCCAGGCCGAACAGCAGCGCGCCAAGCAGCTGCTGGAGCAGCAGGGCTATGACAGCTCGGCGCTGACCCTGGAGTTCTACTCCAACGCGCCGGGCTGGATCAGCCAGCTCGGCGCCGCCCCCATCAAGCTCGGGCTGGATCTGCGCGGCGGCTCCCAGCTGCTGATCGGGGTCGATCTGAGCTTCGTGGTCGACAACCAGACCAAGAACCTGGTGGACATGCTGCGCACCCAGTTTCGCGAGGCGCGCCTGCGCGGCGCCAACGTGGCCCGGGTGAGCGAAGGGGAGGTGAGGGTGATTTTGCCTGAGGTGGCCGACCAGGCGCCCTGGCTCACCATCATCAAGGATTCCGCCGGCACCCGGCAGGATCAGTGGAGCCTCAAGCGCAGCGGCAACGAGCTGCGGCTGGTGATGAGCGAGGCCGAGCGTACCCTGCTGGCCAACAACGCGGTGACCCAGAACCTGTCGATCCTGAAAAAGCGGATCAACGAGCTCGGCATCGTCGAGGCCTCGGTACAGCGCCAGGGGCAGGACGGCATCCGCATCGAGCTGCCCGGGGTGCACAATCCCAAGCAGGCGAAAGAGGTGATCGGGGCCACCGCCTCGCTGGCCTTCTATGAGGCCCAGGCCGATAGCCGCTTCTTCATGGCGGATCGCAACGGCCAGGCGGTGGGGCTGGCCCGCAAGCCGGTGCTGACCGGCGAGCACATCGTCGATGCCCGAGCCAACATGGGCGAGATGGGGCAACCCCAGGTCAACATCGTGCTCGACAGCCTGGGCGGCAGCAAGATGAACCAGTTCAGCCGCCAGAACGTGGGCAAGCCGATGGCCACCGTCTTTACCGAGTACAAGACCAATGCCGAAGGCAAGCTGCGGGCCAGGAGCGAGGTGATCAACGTCGCCACCATCCAGACCGCCCTTGGCAACCAGTTCCGCATCACCGGGATCGGCAGCCTGCCAGAGGCCCAGGAGCTGGCCATGCTGTTGCGCGCCGGTGCCCTCACCGCGCCCCTCAAGATCCTGGAAGAGCGCAGCATAGGCCCAACCCTGGGTCTGCAGAACATCGAGGCGGGCTTCACCGCGCTGGCGTTCGGCATGGCGGGCATGATGCTGTTCATGATGGCCTGGTATCGCAAGTTCGGCTGGGTCGCCATCACCGCGCTCATCGCCAACCTGCTGATGCAGGTGGGCATGTTGGCGGTGCTGCCGGGCGCGGTGCTGACCCTGCCGGGGATCGCCGGTCTGGTGCTCACCGTCGGCATGGCGGTGGATACCCACGTGCTTATATTCGAGCGGATCAAGGACCGGTTGCGGGAAGGGGGCTCCTTGGCCAACGCCATCGACTTTGGTTACCGCTCGGCGTTTCGCACCATCTTCGATGCCAACATCACCACCTTGATCTGCGCCGTGGTGCTCTATGCCATCGGTTCCGGGCCGCTGCAGGGCTTCTCCATCACCCTGATCCTGGGCCTCATCTCCAGCATGGTGACCGGCATCTGGGGCACGCGCGCCATCATCAACCCCCTGTGGGGCAAGAGCAGCGCCAAGCTGCTGAGGGTGTGACCATGACTGTCCACCACCTGTGTCATCGCGCCGCGCGTTCGAGCCTGCTCCGCGCCCGCGTCACGCGCTTCCCTGGGGGAAGCTCGAGCCATCTGCTGTCGAGGGAACAACAATGCTGAGAATGATCATTGCCATGGGACTGACCCGCTGGCGTTATATTGGCCTGTGGGCCTCCGTGCTGCTGACCGTGGCGAGCATCGCGGTGCTCGCCATCAACGGCCTCTCCCTCGGTCTCGACTTCACCGGCGGCATCCTGCTGGAGTTTCGCATCCAGACCCTGAAGGAGGCCCATGAGCTCAACGCCCTGTTGACGGCCCCCCTGGCGGGTGTGGTCGAGCTGCACGGCGCCGGTGTGCCCGGCGAGTGGCTGATCAAGCTGCCGCCCCACGAGCTGCCCTGGGCGGCCGAGGAGCTGGCGGTGATGCTGGGTCAGCAGCTCAACCTGCCGGTGGAGCTGCTGCGCACCACCATCGTCGGCCCCCAGGTGGGCGCCGAGCTGTTCCAGCAGGGGATGCTGGCGGTATTGGTGGCCTCGCTTGCCATCTCCGCCTATCTGGCGGTGCGCTTCGAGTGGCGCCAGGCCATCGGCATCCTGGTGTCGGTGCTGCACGACGGTCTGGTGGCGTTGGGGCTGCTGGCGCTGTTCAACATCGAGTTCGATCTCAACGTCATCGCCGGCCTGATGGCGGTGATCGGCTACTCCCTCAACGACAGCATCGTCATCTCCGACCGCTTGCGGGACTTGCTCAGCTCGCGCACCCAGATGGGGATCCACGACTGCTCCGACGTAGCCATCAAGGCCACCTTCAGCCGTACCATGATCACCTCGGGCACCACCTTGTTCACGGTGGGAGCCCTGCTGCTGTTCGGTGGCGACGCCCTTTACGGTTTCTCCTTCACGCTGTTCGCCGGCATCCTGGTGGGCACCATCTCCTCCATCACGGTGGCCTCCACCGTGCAGGAGCTGCTGGGGCTCTCGCCGCAGGCTTACCAGAAAAAAGAAGAGGAGCTGGCGGAGGCGGCGTGAGCTTCATCGACGGCCACCAAACTGTGGACCTACCGGCTCATCCGAGCGGAGATAAATAGCGAGAAGGAAGACGATATGTCTTCCTTCTTTTTTTGGCCGGCCGGCGCAAACGTAGTCGAATCTTTTTCGCATTCAGATTTCGCCTGCTGCCAGCGAGGATATTTTAAAGATTGGATCTGACCATTGGCAGTGGGGAAGGAGAGAGTGCTGGCAACAGTGACAGATGTGCAAGGAAGAGCACATTTTACGGGCCATCCGGAGGTTGCCCATCGTCTACACTGCAATGGAGTTTATTAATGGAGAAAGCAGTTATGAACATCGCTCGTCGGCTTCAACTTATTGCCCTGCTGGTGATGCTGGCACTGGCATTTCTCAGTTGGTTCAGCATAAACAGACTCTCTGCTGCAAACAGCGATCTCGGATATGTGACCGACAATACGGTCCCCAGCATCTCCATCATCAAACAGGTACAAGCCGATTTCTATGCATTGCATGCCTTGATCCAGACCCATGTGCTCAATACCGACAACAACAAGATGAGTCAGATTGAGACTGGCATTGCAGATCTTCGTACTGAAATCAGTTCTCTCTTGAAAAAATACGAAGCCGAGATGCTGTCCAACGAAGAGGATCGGCAACTGACGACGGATGATCAGCGCATCATTGAGCAATATTATCAGGAGATAGAAAAGGTCCTGATATTGTCTCGCGATAATAAAAACACCGAGGCCAGAGACTTTATCGCCAATAATGTCATGCCACTGTTCGAGCTGTTTTCCAAGGCCATAGATAAGCATGTTCACTTCAATGTCAAATTGGGCGAAGCGGTCAAGTTGCAGAGTGAAAAGAACTACGACAATAGCCTCCAGACCATGTTGTTTATTTCTGGCGGTACGGGAATATTGACCCTGGCTCTGTTTATCTGGTTATTCAAACAGGTTGCCAATCCACTGCGACTGGCGATGGTTACGCTCTCCGATATTCAACATAATTTGAACTTTACCTTGCGGGCCAAGGTGGTTCAGCAAGATGAAATTGGTTTGACACTCTCTGCCGTCAACCGTCTTCTGGATACCTTACAGCAAACCTTTACCGAGTTTTCAGTGGGCAGTCTACAGATAAAGAGCACTGCCGAGTCGCTCTCCCAGGCGGCTCATCATCTTGCCTCGTCGGCGAGTCAGGCAAATGATGCCACCAGCCTCATTGCCGCCGGGGTGGAAGAGATGACGGTGAGCATCACGGATATTTCCCAGCGAACCCAGGAGGCCAGCCGCATCACCAATGAATCTGGCAAGCTCGCCAGCGATGGGGGGACCACGATAGACAGAACGGTGAAAGCCATCAACGAGATCGCAGAGGCCATTCGTCAGGCTTCCAGCGAAGTGTCGGCATTGGGCGATGGCATTTCCCGGATCGGTGGTGTCGTGAACGTGATCAGCGATGTGGCGGGGCAGACCAATTTGCTGGCGTTGAATGCGGCCATTGAAGCCGCGCGAGCGGGTGAACAGGGGCGAGGTTTTGCCGTGGTGGCTGACGAGGTGCGTAAACTGGCGGAGCGGACGGCCCAATCGACCAGGGAGATCTCGGAGACGGTGGAGTCTATTCAACAGGGTTCCCAGCTCACGGTTGCCAAGATGGTTCAGGTGGAGGAAAAAGTGTCACAGGGGGTGGCCATGGCCACTGAAAGCGGGGAGATCATTACCCAGATCCGTCATGCTTCCCATCGCGTCATGGATCAGGTCGGTGAGATCACCATCGCGATTCGCGAACAGAGCTCGGCGGCGGAGTCCATTGCCCATCAGGTGGAGCAGATTGCCCAGGTTGTCCAGCAGACCAGCAGCACGGCGGAAGAGACATCGGCAGCGGCGGAAGAGCTGAATGTGACCACCGAGAATATTCACCAGCAGATCTCTCGTTATCGCATCCAGTGATCACAGCGAGTGCCAACTCCCCGCCACATGGCGGGGATTTTTTTGTCGGTCAGAAACCTGAACCCGGTTGCAGCAAGAAGGCGGCCTCCTCGGCCGTGTCCTGGCGGCCCAGGATGGCGTTGCGGTGGGGGAAGCGACCAAAACGCTCGACGATCACCTGATGGCGGCGGGCAAAGTCGGCAAAGCCGGCGAAGGTCTCCCGCGCCGGGCCATCTGCCTGCTCGGTCGCCAGCCCCTCGAACAGGGTCACGCTTCTGGCCTGCTGCTCGCGGGATTCGGCATGCTCCAGCGGCAGGTAGAAAAAGACCCGCCCCAGCGGCGGCAGTGCCAGATCTGCCTCCAGAGAGAGCCCCTTGAGGCAGAGATCCCGCGCCTTGGCATCCTGGGCAAAGGCGGCGGGGGTGCCGCGGTGGATGTTGCGCGGCAGCTGGTCCAGCAGCAGGATAAGGGCCAGCCGGCCCTCGGCCGCGTCGGCCCAGTGGGCGAGCTCGCCGGCGGCGGCTGCGGCGGCCAGGTCACCGAAGCGGCTGGCGAGCAGGGCGTCGGTGTCGCTGTTTTTGCCCCACCAGAGGGGTGCTTGGCGTTTGGCGCGGGTGACGTCGTCGGTCTCTTCGCCAAACCAGAATGTGATCAGCGGTTGCCAGGGTTGCATGGAATACTCCTTAGGCCTGCGGGCACCGGATGAAACAAGGCCAAATGACCCTGATGTGGTTGCTGCCGAACGGGCGGCTTCTCGTTACACTGTGCCATCTTTTCCCGCAATAGGGATCCCCCTTCGGCCGGAACCGGTTGGTCGGTCCTGTCGGATGACATGGCCAATGTACTCGATGGTGTGGCGCTGATGATGTGGCCAACAAGGGCGCGGTGTGCTGCGGGAAGCTCTCTTCTACTGACATAAGGATATCTCTGATATGGCCGGAACCAGTTTGTTGGCCCTGCCGGGCGATATTGCCAGCGTGCCGGGCGACGTGGCGCTGATGACCAAGGTCGTGGCCAACAAGGTCGTGGTGTGCTGCGGGAAGCTCTCTTCTACTGACATAAGGATTCTCTGATATGGCCGGAACCAGTTTGTTGGCCCTGCTCGACGATATTGCCAGCGTGCTCGACGACGTGGCGCTGATGACCAAGATGGCGGCGAAGAAGACCGCCGGGGTGCTGGGGGACGATCTGGCCCTCAATGCCGAGCAGGTTTCCGGGGTGCGCGCCGAGCGGGAGCTGCCGGTGGTGTGGGCGGTGGCCAAGGGGTCGTTTCGCAACAAGCTTATTCTGGTGCCTGCCGCCATCGCCATCAGTGCGCTGGTGCCCTGGCTCATCACCCCGCTCCTGATGCTGGGGGGCGCCTACCTTTGCTTCGAGGGGGCCGAGAAGCTGGTCCACAAGTTTCTGCCCCATGAGGCGAGCGAGGGGGAGGCACACACCGCCCCCATTCCCGATGATCTGGTGGCGTTTGAACAGCAGAAGATAAAGGGGGCCATTCGCACCGACTTTATTCTGTCGGCCGAGATCATCGTCATCGCCCTTGGCACCGTACAGGGGGCGAGCCTGGCGCTGCAACTGTCGGTGGTGGCGGGCATCGCCCTGCTGATGACGGTGGGGGTCTACGGCCTGGTGGGGCTCATCGTCAAGCTCGACGACATCGGCCTGCACCTTCTGAAAAAACCCGATGGCAGTGCCTTGCGCCGGGCGGTGGGGCAGGGGCTGCTGGTGACGGCGCCGCGACTGATGCACCTGCTGGCACTGGTCGGCACCATCGCCATGTTCATGGTGGGGGGCGGCATCCTGGTGCACGGCTGGCCTTTCGTGCATCACCTGATTGAAGGGGCGGCCGCCGCCGTGGCTACCTTGCCTGCGGTCGGCGCCGCCCTCGCGCTGGTGACGCCGACCCTGCTCAACGCAGTGGCCGGCGTGGTGTCCGGGTTGGTGCTGGTGCTGGCCATGACCCTGGTGAGCAAGCTCAAGCCCGCCAAATAGTGGCGGCGGGCTGACCATCGCGGGGCATATCCCTGCGAGGGGGGGCATCCCGTCAGAGACTGTCTCGTCTGTTGCCTCGGATGGGGGCTAGGCAAGGGCCTGCCCCCTTCGTACTATCCGGCTGACACCCGCTCACAGAGGCGGGGTCAGCCCACATGGACGCAAACAGACAAGGAAGGTCATGAAACCACCCGTTTGGCTGGATGATCACATCTATGCCGCCCCCGACTGCCCGGCGATCGACGCCGATTTCCAGCGTGCCCGCGAGGCCCTTAACCGCCTGCCACCCCTGCTGGATGAACTCACCAAAACCAACGACATCAATGCCTTGCGCCATCTGCTTCGGGCCATCCGGGCCTGCTGGAGCGAGGTGCGCCGGCTGGAGTGGAACTGCCAGACCTACGGTTACAACCGGCTCAGCCGGGATGGGCGCGACGAGGCGGCCCGGGTGCTGCTCTCCCGCGGCCAGCAGTTGCAGGCAAGCCTGGCCCAGCTTTGCAAGCCGGTGACCCTGTTCTGGGTGCGCGCTCCCGAGGAGCTGGTGCGCGCCTTGCTGCAGGATCCCGAGCTGTTCGAGCTCGCCTACGCCATTCGTCACGACCGGCGCCAGCAGGATCAGTGGCTCTCTCTGGAGAGTGAGCAGTTGATCGCGGGGCTGAGCGTGGACGGCCTGCAGGGGTGGGGGGATCTCTACGACAACCTGGTAGGAAGGCTCAGGCCGGTGGTGGAGGGGCAGCCCATGGGGCTGGCCCAGGCGGACAACCTGCTGGCCCACCCGCAGCGGGCGCGGCGCGCCGCCGCCTGGCACGCCATCCAGGCCGCCTGGGGGGCAGAGCAGGAGACGGTGGCCGCCATCCTCAATGCCATCAACGGTTGGCGCAACGAGCTGACCCGCCAGCGTGGCAGGGCACGCAGGTGGGATGCGCTAGACGTTTCCTGCCATCAGGGGCACCTGGAGCGGGTCACCCTGGAGACCCTGATGACGGCGGCCGGCGAGCACAAGGAGCTGGGGCGACGGGCCCTGCGCGCCATGGCCTGTGCCCAGCAGATTAGTGATTTCGCCCCCTGGGATCTCTATGCCCCGGCGCCGGCTGTGGCGAGCGGCCTTATCAGCTTCGAGCAGGCGCTGACCCTGGTGGCCGACGCCTTCGCCGGCTTTGACCCCGAGATGGGGGCCTTTGCCCGCATGATGGCTGCCAATGGCTGGATTGACGCTGCCCCGAGTGAACACAGGCGCAGCGGTGCCTACAGCACCGAGTATGCCGATCCGCCCGAGCCGCGGGTGTTTCTCACCTTCGAGGGGACCCTGGACAACGTCATCACGCTCGCTCATGAGTTGGGGCACGCCTGGCACAGCTGGCTGCTGCGGGAGTTGCCGCTGGAGCAGCGTGACTACCCCAAGACGCTGGCGGAGACCGCCTCCCTGTTTGCTGAGGCGCTGGTGCGCGATGCCCTGCTGGCGGCCACCGACAACATGGAGCAGCGCCGGGCCATCGCCTGGCTGGACGGAGAGCGCGCTGCCAGCCTGCTACTCGACGTGCCAGCCCGCTTTACCTTCGAGCGGGCCCTGGTGGCGGCACGGGAGGAGGGGTACGTGGGGGCCGGCCAGCTGCGGCAGATGATGAAATCGGCGCAGCAGCAGTGTTATGGTGACACCCTGAGTCAATATGACGAGCTGTTTTGGGCCAGCAAGGGCCACTTCTCCATCGCCGAGCTCGGGTTCTACAACTACCCATATCTGTTTGGCTACCTGTTCAGCCTGGGGCTCTATGCCCAGCAGGCGCGGGCGGGGCGCGAGTTCGTCCACGCCTATCGAGAGCTGCTGCGCGACACCGGCCGCATGAGCGCAGAAGAGCTGGTGGAGAAGCACCTGGGGGTCGACATCCGTGAGCCCGCCTTCTGGCAGGAGAGCCTCGATTATGTGGAGGAGGCGGTTGCCCGCCTCGAGCGGCTGGTCTAGGCAGCACGGCGGTTTTTATCCTGGTGGCGGGCCCTGTGGCTCGCCACGCGCATTCAAAGGGGCTCGGCCCCGCAACCTGATGATGAGCATTTGATGCAGCAACGAATCTACCCACAACAGTGGCAAAACCAGCATATCTATCCCGCCCTCGACTGCCCGCAGGTGGCCGCCGATCTCGCCCTGGCGCGCGCCAGTGTGGACGAGCTTGGCCTGTTCCTCGAGGGGCTTGGCGCCGTGCGGGAAAATGCGCAGGCGCTGCAGGATTTCTTGCGCGAGGTGCGGCTGCGGGCCCAGCGCATTCGCAACATCGGCTGGAACCTGGCCGTGCTGGCGGCCTGTCGGGGCAGTCAGGATGCCCGCGACGAGCTGGCCAAGCAGCTGGCCTCCCGCGCCCGCGCCCTCAATGCCGATCTGTTCAAGACCCTGGCCCCGGTCGAGGATCTGATGCTGGTGCTGCCGGAGCCCGAATTCGAGCAGCTGATGGCCGACGCCCTGCTGGGGGAGGAGGCGTACCGGCTGCGCCACGAGCGCCTTTTGCAGGATCAGCGCCTGCCGGTGGAGGCGGAGCAGCTGGTGATCGGCCTTGGCACCGACGGTCTGCACGCCTGGGGCAACCTCTACAACGATCTGGTGGGCAAGATCCGGCTGGTGATCGATGGCCGCGAGATGGGGCTGGCCGAGGCGAGCAACCTGCTCTCCAGCCCGCTGCGGGCCCTGCGCCGGGAAGCGTTCGATGCCATCAGCGCCGGCTGGGAGGGGGAACAGGAGACGGTGGCCGCCATTCTCAACGCCATCAATGGCTGGCGGCATGAGCTTTCGCGCCAGCGCGGCCGCAGTCGCCAGCTCGATGCGCTCGACCTCTCCTGCCATCAGAGCCACATCGAGCGGGCGACCCTGGATACCCTGATGCAGGAGACCTGGCGCGCACGCGGGCTGGGTCAGCGGGCGCTGGGGCTGATGGCCGAGCGCCTCGGCATCGAAGAGCTGGGGCCGGAGGATTTGTTTGCCCCGCCGCCTGCCGCGGTGAGCCGCGAGATCCCGTTCGAGGAGGCCATCGAGATCATCGCCGAGGCATTCTCCCGTTTTGATCCCGAGATGGGCGAGTTTGCCCGCATGATGGCCGAGAAGGGGTGGATCGATGCCGCGCCCACCCCCAACCGGCGCACCGGGGCCTACTGCACCAAGTTTGCCGAGCCGGTGGAGCCGCGGGTGTTCATCACCTATGCCGGCACCATGGACAACGTCATCACGCTCGCCCATGAGCTCGGCCACGCCTGGCACAACTGGCTCATTCGCGATCTGCCCATGAGCCAGCGCAGCTACCCCATGACGCTGGCCGAAACCGCCTCCATCTTCGCCGAGACCCTGGTGCGCAGCGCCCTGTTCGAGCAGGCGCAGACCCCCGAAGAGCAACAGGCCATCGCCTGGGCGGAAGCCGACGGCGCCGCCACCTTCCTGGTCAATATCCCGGCCCGCTTCGATTTCGAGCGCGCCCTGGTGGCGGAGCGGGCGTCTGGCTATGTCTCGCCGGCGCGGCTCAAGGCGCTGACCGACGAGGCCTGGGGCCGCTGGTATGAGCAGAGCCTGTGCCGCTATCCCCCCCTGTTCTGGGCGGCCAAGGCGCACTTCTCCATCGCGGGCTTGGGTTTTTACAACTACCCCTACCTGTTCGGCTATCTGTTCAGCCTCGGCGTCTATCAGCAATTGATGAGCCGTCAGGCTGCGGGGGAAACTAACGTGGCCCAGGCCTATCGCGACCTGCTGCGCGATACCGGCCGCATGAGCGCCGAAGATCTGGTGGTCAAGCACCTGGGCCAGGACATCCGCCAGAGCGCCTTCTGGCAGGGCAGCCTGGCGCTGGTGGCAGCGGCGGTGGATCGCTTCGCCCAGACCCGCGGCTAACACAGGCTTGCTGAATGAAACCGCCGGGCAGCCATGCTGCCCGGCGGTTTTTTATGAGGCGGGTTTGCCTGGCTGCGGCTGAGCGGGCGGGCGTACCGGCCCCACTAGCAGGGGCCTCGGCTGGTGGCGCAGATCTGGCTGGTAGCCGTTGAAAAAGAGGTTGAGCAGCACCGAGCTGAGGGTGGCCAGCAGGATGCCGCTGTGAAACAGCGGTTGCAGGGCGGCGGGGAAGTGCTGGAAGAAGTGGCCGGAGACGGTGGGGATCATGCCGACACCTAGGCTGATGGCGACGATGTAGAGGTTGTGGCGATTGCTGTTGTAGTCGGCCCTGGCCAGGATGCGGATGCCGGTGGCCAGTACCATGCCGAACATCACGATGCCGGCGCCCCCCAGCACGAAGGGGGGAATGGAGGCGACCAGCACCGACATCTTGGGCACCAGGCCGAAGGCGAGCAGGATCCCCCCCGACATGACGCAGACCCAGCGGCTCGACACCCCGGTCACGCTCACCAGCCCGATGTTCTGGGAGAAGGAGGTGTGGGGGAAGCTGTTGAAGATGCCGCCGATGATGGTGCCGATGCCATCCACCCGCAGGCCGCGCACTATGTCGCCCCGGCTGGCCGGGTGGCCGACGATGTCGCCGAGCGCCAGAAACATCCCCATCGACTCGATGAAGGTGATCAGCATGATGACGGTGAGGGTGGCGATGGAGATGGGGTCGAAGGTGGGCCAACCGAAGGCGAACGGCACTATGGGGGCGAACCAGGCCGCTTCACTCAGACCGTCCAGGCTCACTTCCCCCATGGCGATGGCCACTCCGAAGCCGAACAGGATGCCGAGCAGCACCGAGATGTTGCTGAAAAAGCCCTTGGTGAAGCGGGTCACCAGCAGGATGAAGGCCAGCACCAGAAAGCTGGTGCCGATGTAGCGCAGGCTGCCGTACTCGGGGTTGCCCTTGCCTCCCGCCATCCAGTCGATGCCCACCTGCATGATGCTGATGCCGATGGAGGTGATGACCACCCCGGTCACCACGGTGGGAAAGAGTGGCATCAAGCGGCCGATGAGTGGCACCAGCAGGGTGGAGAGGATGCCGGCGGCGATGGTGGCGCCGAAGATGCCGGTCAGCCCCAGCGCCGGGTTGGCGCCGATGGCCAGCATGGGCATGACGGCGGCGAAGGTGACCGACATGATGACCGGCAGGCGGATCCCGGCGAAGCGGCCGATGCCAAGGCACTGCAGCAGGGTGACGATGCCGCAGCAGAAGAGATCCGAACTGATGAGATAGGAGATTTGATCCTTGGGCAGTCCCAGGCTGCCGCCGATGACCAGCGGTACCGCCACGGCGCCGGCATACATCACCAGCACATGCTGCAGGCCAAGGGTAAAGAGCTGGCCGGGGGGGAGCAGGCGCTCCACTTCATCGATGGCGCGGCCCTTGGCCGCCCCGGGGGGCTGGGTCTGGTTCATGAACAGATCACTCCTTGCGACCCGGCGGCGATAGCCGGGCAAGATGGGGCAGGCTGGCTGTCCCGTTCATGGATGGGGTCCGGGTCGCCCTGGATCCGGCCGCGCAGGCGAAGATTGCCTTCACGCGGTATCGCAGGGGAGTGCAGGAACCGTGCTCAGCCGGCATGCATGGGTGTCTGTTGGCCCTGTTTGTGCGCTTTTTTGCAGGCGGGATCACGCGTGCACGCGCCGACGGCTGACAATCGTTTGCCAGTTGATGGGACCGAGCTTTCAGATTGGTAGCCCGGTTATCATTTCGAGCGGCCGGGCTCTCAGATTGATAGCCGGCAGTGGACGGCGGCGCACCGTCTGGTTTCATCCGTAACCGAGGGCGTGATCCAAAGCAAGAAAGTAGGATGTTTTGGTGGCGCAGGGCCCCGCCGCTGGGGTAGTTTCGATAAAACCGACACAGATCCTGAGGTCTTATCCATGATCATCTATCTGCATGGCTTCGATGCCACCAGCCCGGGCAATCACGAGAAAGTGCTGCAGTTGCAGTTTATTGATGATGATGTGCGTTTCGTGCACTACAGCACGGTTCACCCCCGTCATGACATGAGCCACCTGCTCAAGGAAGTGAAGAAGCAGCTCGACATGAGCACCGATCCCAAGCCCCTCATCTGCGGGGTGGGGCTGGGTGGGTACTGGAGCGAGCGCATCGGCTTCCTGTGCGGCATCAAGCAGGTGATCTTCAACCCTAACCTGCACCCCGAAATCACCATGCAGGGCAAGATCGACCGACCGGAAGAGTACGAGGATATCGGCACCAAATGTGTGTCTGAATTTCGTAGTAAAAATTCAGGAAATTGCCTCTGCATCCTTTCCGTTCAGGATGAAGTGCGCGATAATGGCGAAACTGAGCGTGAATTGAAGAATTATTACAACATCGTGTGGGATGAGCGAGAGACGCACAAGTTCAAGAATATCTCTCATCACCTGCAACAGATGAAGGCTTTCAAAGAAGCCTGATTGATCGTCACGTCATGGATTCAACTATCAAGGGAGCCGATGGCTCCCTTCGCTTTAATGGAACCGAGGTAATTAACCATGACCAATATTGTTGTCGTCGGCGGCGGTGCCGGCGGTCTGGAGCTGGCCACCAGCCTGGGCCGCAAGCTGGGCAAGAAGAACAAGGCCAAGATCACCCTAGTTGATCGCAACCGTACCCACCTGTGGAAACCCCTGCTGCACGAAGTGGCCACCGGCTCCATGGACGCGGGCATCGACGCCTTGAGCTACCAGTCCCACGCCAAGAACCACGGCTTCGACTTCCAGCTGGGTACCCTGACCGACATCAAGCGCGACGAGAAACGCATCGTGCTGGGGAAGATCGTCGACGATAACGGCGACATCGTGGTCAACGAGCGCGAGCTGCCCTACGACTACCTGGTGATGGCCATCGGTTCCGTCTCCAACGACTTCAACACCAAGGGCATCAAGGATCACTGCATCTTCCTGGACAGCCCCTCCCAGGCGCACCGCTTCCACAACAGCATGATGAACCGCTTCCTGCAGTTCGCCACCGAATACCAGCCGGGTGACAAGGTGAAGATTGCCATCGTTGGCGGCGGCGCCACCGGCGTCGAGCTCTCTGCCGAGCTCTACAACGCGGTCGAGCAGCTCTATGCCTACGGCTTCAAGAACCTCACCACCGACAGCCTGAAGGTGACCCTGGTGGAAGCGGGCCCCCGCATCCTGCCGGCCCTGCCGGAGCGCATCAGCGGCGCCGCCCATCAGGAGCTGGTCAAGCTCGGCGTGGACGTGCGTACCGCCACCATGATCACCGAAGCGACTGCCGATGGTCTGCATACCAAGGATGGCGAGCTGATTGAAGCGGACCTGATGGTGTGGGCGGCCGGTATCAAGGCGCCGGACTTCATGAAGGATATCGCCGGTCTTGAGACCAACCGCATCAACCAGCTGGTGGTGAAAGAGACCCTGCAGACCACCCGTGACGAGAACATCTTCGTCATCGGTGACTGCGCCGCCTGCCCGCAGCCGGACGGCAAGTTCGTGCCGCCGCGCGCCCAGTCCGCCCACCAGATGGCGACCCAGGCGTTCAAGAACATCCTGGCCAAGATGAACGGTGGTGAGCTCAAGCCCTACCTCTACCACGACCACGGTTCGCTGGTATCCTTGAGCCGCTTCTCCACCGTGGGCAGCCTGATGGGCAACCTGATGCGCGGCTCCATGATGGTGGAGGGCTACATCGCCCGTCTGGTCTACATCTCGCTCTACCGGATGCATCAGATCGCCCTGCACGGCTACGTCAAGACCGGCCTCATCATGCTGGTGGGTCGCATCAACCGGGTGCTGCGCCCGACCCTGAAGCTGCACTAAGCCGCCTGGGGCAAACGTGGCGGGGCGGCAACGGCCCCGCGCACTATGAAAAAGGAGAGGCCCTGGCCTCTCCTTTTTTGTTGCGGGCAGATCAGGAGGCGTCCACCTGCAGGGTGCGCACCTCGGTGAGGGCGGCGGTGAAGAACAGCCGCGCCAGCTCCGGATCCCCTTGTCCGGCATCGCGGGCGATGTTGGCAATGTCGCCGCCGAGCAGGGTGATGGTGTTGCCCACCTTGCTCACCCGATCGATGAGGGAGCCAAATTGCTGGGAAAAGGCTGTCGTCTGGCCGAGGAAGCCTTGCTGACGCTGGATCTGCCCCTCAATCTGGTTCACCTGTCCCTCCAGGCTGCTCACCTTGTTCTGGGTCTGCGTCAGGGTGACGGCCAGGGCGATGAGGCCCGGCAGTCCCAACAATCCCAGCCCCAGCAGGTAGAGTTTTTTCTTGTTGAGGGAGTCGAGCTCCTGCCGGGCACCGTCCAGGTTGGATTGCAGCCCGGCGATGGTGGCTTGCAGCTCCACGCCGATCCGTTGCAACGCGATGTTGTCTTGCGTGATGCGATCGTTGGCGCTCTGGCTGGCGGTCAGAGTCTGGGCGGTCAGGGTCTGGATGGGGGCTATTTCCTGCTGGACCAGATCGACGAACACCTTGAGGGCTTCGGGGTTGAAGGGGCCGGTATTGGCCAGCTGCTGGGTCAGTTGCAGCTCCAGGCGGGCAGCAAATGTCAGGACTTGCTGCTGCATGGTTTGCACCTGGGGCAGCAGGGCGGCAACCACCTCACCGACGTTCTGCTGGATGTTGACGGCGTTTTGCGGCAGACCGCTGAAGGACTGAATGGTCGCTTCGGCCTGCTGCATGTTGGCAATGGATTGGGAAAGAATGCCGTTGCTCATGGGGTCTCCTTGCTGAAAGAGGGCGGCCAGGCCGCCCTCCCGTGGTTTAGGCGGCCAGGCGCGCCACGAAGTTGGCGATGGTGTCGGTCTGCGGTACTTGCAGCGGGCTCACCCCGGCCATCTGGGCCTTGATGGTGGTCACGTCGGTGAGCACCGTCTTGACCGTGGTGTCGGCGGCGGTCAGCCAGAGCTGGCGGATGTCGTCGCCGCTGGTGATCCCCTTGTCCAGGTCGGTGATCAGGCTGCCCAGATCGGAGGTGAGGGAGTCCCAGGCGTTGCTCATCTGGGTGGCGGCGGTGACGGCGTTTTGCGCCTGTACCTGCAGCCCCTTGTAGCCGTTGCCGATCTGGGTGGCGATCAGCACCTCGCTGTTGAGGTTGCTGCGTTTCTGGTACAGATCCTGGCGGGCGCCCAGCGAGTTGTGCAGCACAATGGCGCCAGCCGTGATGCCGCCGGCCCCAGCCACCATCATGGCGACCCCGCCGATGACCACCGGGGTCGAGGTGCCGGCGGTCACGAAGTCGGCCACGGCACCGATGGCGGTGACGAAGGCGCCACCAATCACCAGCAGCCCCCCGGCGACGATGCCGGCGATGGCGCCGTCAATGGCCGCATTCACCTTGTCGATGTCGCCGTTGAGCTGGGCGAGCACCCCGTTATCCCCCTGCACCTTGCTGTTGAGGTTCACCACGATCCCCTGGAAGTTGCTGGAGTCGGTGATGAGATTGTTGTTGAGATTGACGATCACCAGGCGGGTGTCGGAGGAGAGCCGCTGATATTCGGTGGCCTGCTCCTTGATGACGCTCAGCTGTCTGAGCCACTGCGCCTTGGTGGAGCCGGGCGGCAGCACGGCCGGAATGGCGTTTTGCAGGGCAAAGTAGTTGGAGATGTTGCTGATGTTGGTGATGATCTGCGGCTGGATGGTATTGAGATAGAGGTCGGCGTGCCCCTTCGCCAGATCGAGCCCCTGGTTGATCTGGGTCTGGTTGTCCTTGAGGTTCGGGAACTGGCTGAAGTCCACCGGCACCTGCTGCTTGACGCTGTTGCAGTAGGTCTGGATCTGCATGGCTTGGGAAGCCTGGTTGGCCATACCCTGGTCCATGGTGATGGTTGTTGCGTTGGTCATTTGGCGTGTCCTTGCGTGGTGGGATTAAGCGTCGGGCAGAATGCCGTTGCCGGCGTAGGCTGCCTTGATGTCGTCAACCTGGCTCGAGAGCAGCTGCCAGGACTGGGTGTTGAGCGCCACGGTGCGCCGCAGCTGGCGTACGTCGTCGGGGCTGTTGAGGTCAGTGACCACGGGCACGGCCCCTTGATAGGCGTCGGCCACCTTCTGCCAGCCTGCGGGCAACTGGGTGACGGTGTCGGCAACCCGGCTGTAGGTGTCGACAAACAGCTGGTTTTGCGCCTGCACCGACTTGGCCACGCTCAGCAGGGTGTTGGTGGCGGCCAGTGCCTGGTAGGCCTGGGCCAGCTTGTCGGTGTTGGTCTTGAGCTCGCGGGCCGCCTGGCTGGAGCCAGCGATGCCTGAGGAGAGCGCCTCGAGGCCGGAGATCATGTACTGGGTCTGCTGATCGGTCTCTTTGGCTATCTCCTGCGAGGTGGCGGGTTTGGCTCCCTTGTCGGCCGGTTTCTGCTCCAGCGTCAGCGAGGTGACGATGGCCCGTCCCAGCTGGTTGACCCCTTCACCGGCCTTGCCGCCCTCATCGACGATCGCCTGAATATTGGCGGCGATAGCCTGGTTGAGGGCGTCAATGATCTCGGTCTGACGCTTGGCGTCGGCCATCAGATCCTGCTCGAGCTGGGTGATGACGCCGTTGAACTGGGTCATCAGGGGGCGCAGGGAGCTCCAGGCCACCTGCACGCGGGTATTGAGTGCCTGGGCATTGAGCCGATAGCTCTGGGCCTGATCGACGAGGGACGTCAGTTGCTGTCCCAGCCGGGCCCCGCCCGCGAGAACGGCGGCGTCATCTTCCTGACCCAGCAGGCGGTTGAATGCGGCGACCAGGGCGTAGAAGTTGGAGCCGTTGCTCAGCAGATGGATAAGGCCGGACAGGTTGGTCTGCTGGTAATAGCGTGCCTGGTTCATCATCTGGGCCTGGTAGGCCTCGATTTTTACCGCGAGGGTGGAGTCGATCTCGCTGTTGGCCAAGGACTGCTGCATCAACAGCAAGTTCGCATAGGTCTGGTTGAGCAGGGCGGGTGAGGTCGCCGACAGGTAGGCGGCCAGCAGACCTTGATCCCCCAGATCCAGGGTGGCGATCGTGGTCATGACATGGCCTCCATCGCGGTGTCGGCGAGCGGGCTGGCGGGGGAACATGCCCCCAGTGCGAGGGTGGGGTGAGGTAGTCGGGTATCCTGCTGCATCATGCTGCTCTCCTCGTGACGAAGTGGGTCTGTCCCTGCGCTGGTGCCGGGACAGACTCACCCTAGGGAAAGGCAAAACGGGTCACAACTGACACTTTTATCACTTGATGTTTGAGCCGGATCGGCTAATGAAAGGGACGTCTGCAGGGGGCGTGTCGACGGCCCGGCGTTGTCTTTTGTCGATAACGTCTGCCGGTAAACAGGCCTGTCATCGGGCTGTGGCTCCGGGATATGGCTCCGGGATATGGGGCACGATCAGCCAGGGTCTGGCTGGCACGTATCGAGTCTGCCTGCTTGCCTGGTCCCCTGCGCTGCTTTAGGCTGTCTCCCCAGTACACTCCACAAGGAAAGCAAGATGATCCTCTCAACCACTCCCACCCTGGAAGGCAAGACCATTCGCGAGTACCGCGGCATCGTCGTGGGCGAAGCCATTCTCGGCGCCAACGTGTTCAAGGATCTGTTCGCCGGCATCCGCGACATCATCGGCGGCCGCTCCGGCGCCTATGAAAAAGAGCTGGCCCGGGCCCGGGAAATCGCCTTCGACGAGCTCAAGGAGCGCGCCGCGGCACTGGGGGCCAATGCGGTGGTCGGCATCGACATCGACTACGAGGTGGTGGGGCAAAGCGGCAGCATGCTGATGGTCAGCATCAGCGGAACCGCCGTGCTGGTTTAAGCCTGCGCTCCCCCTGCTTTGGCAAAGGCCGATAACCTGGTTATCGGCTTTTTTGTGGGGGCTGGCGGTGCCGCTTCCCTGGCCATCAGCAGAAAATGTGCCAATGTATGCTCATAACTTGTTGATTGTTATCTTTAATATTTTTTAATAATGGCCCGCTGCCAATTTCATATTTTTTAACTGGGCGGCGGTGAGCCGTCAGCACTAGAGTGTGTGCCATCAGGACGACATCCGGCATGGATGAATTTCATCTCTCTCAAGGCGTATCAAGATGCACAAGAAATCAGCTCTATTGACCATCATCACCCTGGCCATCACCGCCCATGCTGGCAGCGTTGCGGCGGCCGTGCCCAATTTCAGCGCCAGCTGCCCCATGAATATCCAGGTCAAGGGAGAAGGGGGAAGCGTCTACATCAACGGCAAGAAGGCCACCCTGAAAACCGATGCCCCCAATGCCTATTCGGCCCAGAGCGGCAAGATCATGATCGGCATCACCTCGGATTCCGCCACCAGCGAGCCCAGCATCGACTACGCCATCAAGCACGACAAGCGGGCCAACGGCCTCTGCACCGTGCAATCCTGGTCAGCAGGCAAGGCGGCCGCGTTGCCGATGGCCAAGGGAAACTCTCCCTATCAGGGCAAGTGGACCGCCAAGAACAGCGGGACCGGTCAGACCGTGACCGAGATCCGGATCGACGGCAAGGAGCAGGTGTGGGTCAACGAGGTCAAGGTGAAGGCCAAGCGCACCGACGGTGCCCTGCAGTTTCGTCAGGGGATGATTCTCTATACCCTGCAGGGCGATCCCCGAGTGCGCAGCGAAAGCAGCTGGCAGGATACGGATGCCGGCTCGACCGGCCCGATCACGCTGGAATAACCGACAGTTCATCTAGAGGGTAACAGCGGCGCAGGCGATGGCTTGCGCCGCTTTTTTGTGTGGCCAAGAAAAAAGGGGAAGCGGAGCCACGCGCCGGCCGACGACAGATCCCCACCGGTTGTCGACCTTGATGCTCTGCTTCCCCAAACGAGGTGATGGCTGGGTTGCGATGTTGGACGAGCCGGCCTGTAGCCCGGCTGCATTACTCTCTGTCGGTGTTAGTTGAGCAGGGCGGCCTGATAGCCGGCGCACTTGCCCATCACGTAACCTAGCTCCAGCTTGTCGGGGTCACGGGTAAAGCGGGAGACCGGAAAGTAGTCGGCCGGCGCTATCACCTCGATCTGGCAGTCCGCTGGCGGATTGGCGATAAAATCGAGTGCCTCGTTGTAGCTGCGATCCCGCTGTTCCAGCGCCTGCGCCAGGGCGGGGCGAGTTTTCAGCAGGGTGCGGATCATCCAGGGGAAGGGCATCGGCTTGAGCCGATAGCCCAGCGGCTCGGAGAGGATCACCGTCAGCTGACGGGCGCCGCGCCGGTAGGCCTCGATCACCGGGATGGAGTCGGCTACCCCGCCATCGGTCATCGGCACCCCGTGTACCTCGGGATATTCGCGAGAGGCGAGGGGGATGGCACAGCTGGCTGGCAGCACTTCATTCATGTTCTCCGGTTTGACCCGGATGTACTCCGCCTTGCCGGTCAGGGTATTGGTCACCACCGCGTAGAAGGGGATGCCGCTTTGCCGGTAGCTGTGTACGTCCAGCGGGTACTTGCGGCAGCTGGTGTTCCACAGCCAGTGGATATCCACCAGATTGCCTCCCTTGGCAAAACGCAGCGGGTCCATGAACTCCTGGCGGCAGGCCAGCTCGGTCAGGATGTCGTGGCTGCGACCATGCTGGCTGGCGAGATAGGCCAGCAGGTTGGTGGCCCCCGCCGAGACGCCGATGGCAAAGTCAAACGGGCGATAGTCATGCTCGATGAAGGCATCCAGCACGCCGCTGGCAAATATGCCGCGCATGGCGCCGCCTTCGACAACCAGAGCGCTGGGGGATGGGTGTGTTTTCATGACTGACGCCTTATCGATGATCCGGCCAAACAGAGCCGTATTAGGAAGGCCAGCTGTGGGCCGGCGAGCGGATTGGGTTCATTCTAGGCAGGGGATATTGTTCGGTATATCTGTAAATTTTGAATTAGTCGTTTTGTTTTAATAAACAAAAGGGGTTGCTTGACTGCTTGTGAAGCAGACTAGGAAGGGACTAGTATGGGGACGTTTTTATCCTCAGCCCCGGGAAGGAGGGGCCCCATCATCTCTGTCAGGGAGTACGCAATTCATGGCTCTGCTCAAACCGCCGGGGCTCAAGCCCGGCGATACCATCGGCTTTTTTTCTCCCTCCAGTGCGGCCACCGCCTGGGCGCCAAACCGCTTTGCCCGTGCCGGGGCGTTTCTGGAGGGGCAGGGCTTCAGACTCAAGGCAGGCAGCCTCACCGGCCAGCAGGATCACTGGCGATCCGGCTCCATCGCCGCCCGGGCCGAGGAGCTCAATGCCCTCATTCGCGATCCAGAGGTGCGCTGCATCATGTCGGTGATTGGCGGCAACAACTCCAATTCCCTGCTGCCTTACCTCGATTTCGATGCACTCAAGCGCGATCCCAAGATAGTCATCGGCTACTCCGACGTGACGGCCCTGCTGCTCGGCATTCATGCCCGCACTGGCCTGGTCACCTTCTACGGGCCGGCGCTGGTGGCCTCTTTCGGCGAGCTCTCGCCGCTGGTGGACGAAACGCTGGCGGGCTTTCGCCAGATCTGTCAGGCCGGGGGCGCCGCCGTGCCCCACACAGTGCCGACCCCGGCGCAATGGACCGAGGAGCGGCTTGACTGGGAGCAGCAGACCAGGGCCAAGCAGTGCCAACCAAACCGACTGATCTCGGTGGGTACCGGTCGGGTGCGGGGCCGGCTTATCGGCGGCAACCTCAATACGATGGCGGGGATCTGGGGTTCCCCCTATATGCCGGCCATCGAGCAAGGGGACATTCTGCTGCTGGAGGACAGCCTCCATTTGGCAGCGACGGTGGAGCGCTCGTTTGCCCACCTCAAGCTGTGCGGGGTGTTTGATCGCATCGGTGCCCTGGTGCTCGGCAAACACGAGCTGTTCGACAGTCAGGGCAGCGGCCGGCGGCCGCTCGACATCTTGCTGGAGGTGGTGGGGGAGCCGACCTTCCCCATTCTGGCGGAGTATGACTGCGCCCACACCCACCCCATGCTGACCTTGCCCCTTGGCATCGAGGTGATGCTGGATCTCGATGCCCAGCGTCTCACCCTGTGCGAGTCCTGGCTCGGCGAGTGAACCCGCTCCGGCTGCCATCGCCGCATCGGCAAACAGACAAAGAGGTCGCCCGGGCGACCTCTTTGTCATCTGTCCCGCGATAGCGGGGCTCAGGGCTGGGCGTCGGGCCGGAAGCTGGCGCGGATCTGCGGCACCAGGGGCGCGACATCAAATCCCTTCTCTTCTCCCAGCACCGGGTGGAGCAGGGCCAGATCCGGGATGGGGGTCATGTCGCCCGCCAGCAGCTGGCGAGTGGCCTGACCCATCTGATAGAGCTGGCGCACCGGGGCAAACTGGGTCGCCAGATTGAGGGAGTCATCGGCGCGGGCAAAGGCCATCATGGGGATCTGGTAGCTGGCATCGCGGGGCGGCTTGTCGCCGTGAATGCCCTTGCCGGCGGACATCAGGAACGGCTGGTGATCGCCAAACGCCACCACCAGATAGCGTTTTCCTGAGCGATCCAGGCTGGTCAGCAGATGCTCCAGCGACGCCATGGCATCCACCACGCCGGTGTAGTAGGTGTTGAGCAGCTGACGGTCGGCGTCGCTCTGATCCGGGCAGGCCTTGTCGAGCTGCTGGGCCTGGTAGCGATCCCCGTCGAAGGGGCCGTGCCCCTGCATGGTGACCGCGTAGGCAAACAGCGGCTGCTCATCCTGCTCGCTGCGCTTGAGCAGGTGGTCGATCAACGCATCATCCGAGATATAGAGCCCCTTGTGTTCGAGCGTGGAGAAGCGGGTATCGAACCAGCGCTCTTCATAGCCAAGGGCCGGGATCGCCTTGGCGCGGCCCCAGAATTTTTCCACATAGGGGTGGGCAAACAGGGTCTGGTAGCCACTTTGCTTCGCACTTTGTGCCAGGCCCGGCACCTGCTCCGAGAGGTAGTAGTAGGGCACCACCCCCTGTTTGAGCAGCCCCACCGGCAGGCCGGTGTTCATCTCGAACTCCGCCAGTACCGTCATGCCGCCGGTGGTGGGGGAGTGGATGGTCTTGTGCCACTGCTGCACGCTGGCCGGCAGGCTCAGGGTGGGGGGCGGCGCGCAGATCTTGCCCTGCCAGCCGAGCCAGAGGGATTCATATTGCAGCACGATCACCAGATCGAAGCGGGGCGGCTGGCTCAGGCTGACGTGGCTGAGCTGAGGGGTGAACTCGTTGATCTGCAAGGGATAGCGAAACACGCTGCCGCTTTGCAGCATCTCGTCCACCAGGTTGAAGAGATAGAGGCCGGGTCCCGAGCGGATGATGTCTCTGTGGTAGTTGACCGCTCTGTCCACGTAGCGAATGTTGGGCCCCAGCAGCTTGTTGCCGGTCTGGGTGGCGAACACGCACAGCGCAAAGAAGGCGGCGGTGGCGGCCAGGGTGCGCAGGATCCAGCGCGACAGGGCGAAGCGCCAGCACAAGAAGAGGGCGAGCGCACCGCCCAGCAGCGGCAGCACCGGGTGCTGCTCCAGCAGGATGCGCAGCAGCGCCACCAGGTTGCCGAGATCGTCCCCCCCGAGCGGTACCCCGTAGATGGCGATCTTCATGAAATTCGCCAAGAGGCCGATGCCGGACAGCGCCGTGAACACTAGCCCCATGTAGAGGTTGAAGCCCGCCAGCGCGCAGAGGCTCCAGCCCAGCACCATGCTGCCCCAGGCGAGGTAGTAGTGCTCGGGGCGAAAGCCTGACCAGAGCAGAAATTCCCCCAGCTTGAACACCACGAAGCCGTGCAGCAGCACGAAGGTGAGGTTGCCGAGCAGCAGGCTGCCGGCGATGCGCCAGCGCAGATTGCGCCTGAGGGTGGGCAGCACTACCTTCAGCACGGCGGCGCTCAGGGCTAGCACCAGCAGCAGGCTGGTGCAGAGATAGGTGAGGTTGAAACCCCGCTCCGGCAGGGTCTGCAGGATCTGGCTGAATTCACCGCTCTCGGGTCTCTCCTTGAGCAGCAGGCCGATCCGCAACTGATAGCGGCTGGCCAGGGCGTCGTCGGGGGCGCGCAGGGTGCTGTTGAGATCCAGGGTACAGCGCCCCTTGCGGCACTGCTGGCGCTTGTCCACCGGCTGGCTCAGCTGATCGATGCGCTCGCCCCTCTCATTGAGCAGCTCCACCCTGACCTTGTCACCCTCCTGCAGCGGCCCGCGCAACTGCCACTGGCTGCGAACCACCAGATAGAGGCCGCGGCTGTCGCTCTTGTAGAGCAGGGCGTGACGGGTGAGGGTGGCGATGGGGTTGTCCGCCGGCCCCAGCACCAGCGGCTGGGCCCGACCGAGCCAGCTGGCGGGGTTGATCTGCGGCAGCAACAGGGTCAGCAGCAGCAGCGCGGCCAGCATGGCGAGCAGCACGGCGGGCAGAGCAGGCACCCTGGCTGACAAGCGCGCTGAAGTGGGGGCTTTCATATGGGCTCATCCTTTGAGCGAGTTGCGATGAAACATGGCTGCTGCATTTAATTTGACCCGATGGTGATGGGCTTGTTCCTTGTTGTCAATTTAATGACCGGACAATGAACATTGCGTGACCGTGAAACCATGCAAACTGTGATCCCGATCCGGGGGCCGCACTCATTCTGTGATGAAAGCGTCATCATGGCGCTTTGCCACTGGCCTGCCTCTGCCTTGCTGCTTAGTCTCTCAATATGGATGGAGGTACATGTATGAATCCCAAAGTAGCGGCACGTCAGGCAAGATTGCTCCGCATGTTGGAGAGCAAACAGGAGATCCGGATCGGGCGCGAGCAGGACTGTCCCTTGTCCGTGGCCAAGCTGGTGCGACTCAAGGAGGATCATCCGGCGGTGCTCAAGGTCTATCGTCATGGCCTCACCGCCGAGGTGTTCCACCTCAAGGTGGAGGGACATCACTGGTGCCTGAAGCGGCGCCGGCACGACTCCCTGGTGGCCAACGTGGACGGCAGAACCGCCTTCCTGACCGAGCTGGAGCGCCGCCGCGAGATTGAGGCCCTGCGGGAGTTGCACCCCACCATCCTGGCCAACGTGGTCTGTACCTGTTTTGGCTCGGCCCGGGCCGGCGTGCTGGTCTCCCCCTGGCTGCGGGGCGTGCCGGTGCATGCACTGAACGAGCGCAACCTGGCGCAGATGCTGGCGGTGCAGGCGGAGCTGGCCCATTGGGGCTGGTTCGACTGGGATCCGAGCCCCGGCAACCTGCTCGACGACGGCCAGCAGATCAGCGTGTTCGACTTTGGCTACATGTGGCCCTTTGACCCCCGCCATGAATTCAACTCCAACGGCCTCACCGATCCCGCATTTCACGTGCCGGAGCGGCTGGAGACCCGCACCCTTTCTGGCCTGTGGCTCGACGAGCCGGATCCGCTGCCGCAGTTTCGCTACTGGCGCGGCCTGTGTATCAATTGGGCGCAGCGGGAGCTGCAACACCTGACCCGGGAGGGGGCGAGTGCGCCGGTGCTTGCCCGCTTGCAGAGCCTGCTGGGGGAGTGGCGCTCGGCGCTGGCCAGCGAGGAAGCGCTCGCCGCCAACTGGTGGCGCGACATGTATCGCAGCCATCGGCTCGACATTGCCGACGATCTCAGCGGCAAGAGCTGCGGTCCGCTTACCCTGCGCCGGCTCGACTGGTTGCAGCAGGCGGTGACCGAGCATTTCGCCGAGCTGGTGGACAACCTGGGCCCCGACGAGGCTGGCTTAAGTCAGGTGGCGCTGCTGAGCCGGCTGGAAGGGCTGCGCGAGGAGATCCGGGCCAACCTGCTGCCGGTACCGACCCTGGTGGGCTAGGGAGAACCGCACTTAGATTTCATCTGCGTATCACCCTATATAAAGAGAGGGGCCAGCCGGCCCCTCTCTTTATTTCCATGCTGTGCCTGCACAATCAGTCGAGCAGCTCCTGGTGGAGGCGGTTGACGATGTGGCCCGCCTCGTCCTCCTTGACCAGGAAGCAGAGGTTGTGGGCGCTGGCGCCGTAACAGATCATGCGGATGTTGTGCTCGCGAATGGCGTCAAAGACCTGACTGCCCACCCCGGCCGCTTCGCTCATCCGGTTGCCGATGAGCGCCACCAGCGCCAGCCCCGTCTCCACCTGCACCTTGCACAGCTGGCCAAGCTCCGCCAGCACCTTGTCGCCGAGGATGGGCTCGCCATTGCTCTGGCTGCCGGTGTGATCCAGGGTGAGCGACACGCTCACCTCCGAGGTGGTGATGAGATCCACCGAGATGCGGTGGCGGGCCAGGATGCCGAACACCTCGGCCAGAAAACCGTAGGCGTGGAACATGTTGAGGCTGTGCAGGGTGACCAGTACCTGGTTGCGGCGCAGGGCCACGGCGCGAAACAGCGGATTGGTGCGAGTGCTGGCGCGGATCCAGGTGCCGCCGGCAGCCGGATCCTTGCTGGAGCCGACAAACACCGGGATGTCCTGGCGCACCGCCGGCTGCAAGGTGGCTGGGTGCAGCACCTTGGCGCCGAAGGTGGCCATCTCGGCCGCCTCCACGAAGCTGATTTCGGGGATGGGGCGGGCCCGGGTGACCAGGCGCGGATCCGTGGTGTAGATGCCGGGCACGTCGGTCCAGATCTCGATGGTTCCGGCATCGAGCGCCTCGGCCAACAGGGCCGCGCTGTAATCGGAGCCGCCGCGGCCCAGGGTAGTGGTGCGCCCATCGCCGTCGGCACCGATAAAGCCCTGGGTGATGATGAGGCTGTCGCCAAGCAGGGGGCCCAGCGCGGCCTGGCAGAGGGTGCGGGTGGCGGCCAGATCCACGCTGGCCTTGCCAAAGCGGCTGTCGGTGCGCAGCAACTGGCGCGCATCCTGCCAGCAGGCTTTCACGCCACGCTGGCGCAGCAGTTCGGTAAAGAGGCGGGTGGACATCAGCTCGCCGCAGGCGATGAGGCGATCCGCCAGTTCGGCATCGGTGTGCAGATGAGCCTGGCGCGCCATGGTGCGGATCTCGCCGAGCTGGCCGTGGATGAGGCTACTCAGATCGCCTGGGTCGCCCAGCTCCGTCAGAATGGCCTGCTGGATCTCGGTGAGCCTGACCAGTTGCGCCTCCTGGCCCGCCTCGTCCAGGTCGCCCTGAGCCAGTGCCACCAGCAGGTTGGTGACGCCGGCGCTGGCGCTCAGCACCACCACCCGGGTGGCCGGGTTGGCCAGCACCACATCGGCGCAGTTGTTCATGGCTGCCGCGTTGGCGACGCTGGTTCCGCCAAACTTGGCGACATTGATCGGGCTCATTGCTTACTCCTGTCTTAATATGAAAATCCGGATCCATCGGGCAAAAAGAGAGGAGGAGGCTGAAAATGGCAGGAATGATCGAAGCTATCCCGGCCAGAAGCACTCCACCCGCAGAGCCCATCCCGTACCCGCCCCTGACGGGGCGCGGTGGGGGATGACCACTACCGATGACAACCCGGGGGATTCAGCCCCCGCAGCCGACACTGAGGTATCCAGTTGCCTCAGATGTCTCGGCGCTGCTCCCCCTGACCCAAGTTCACCGGACACTGGTGTCCTCCCTCGGGCTGCCTGGGCAGCGCTCCTCTTCTGGCTCCACCAGGGCGGTGGAGTGCATTTAGAAATACCTTGCGTTGGATTGCACTGTCAATCGAGTTTGTGAAAAAGTTCAAAAAGTCAGCCAAGTCAACGCAAAATCAATGGGTTATACGATTGTCTTTGACAAAACCTTGGAGCGACGCTGCCAGTTGTAGAGGCGTTGGCGCGCCACCGGCAGATCTTCCACCTCCAGCGGATCGAAGCCCCGCTCCCGGAACCAGTGGATGGAGCGGGTGGTGAGCACGAACAGGCGGCGGATGCCGAGTCGCTTGGCCCGCTCGGCCACCTTGGCCACCAGCTGATCCCCCCGGTTGGAGTTGCGGTAGTCGGGGTGGATGGCGACGCAGGCCATTTCCGCCATCGCCTCTTCCATGAAGCAGTAGAGCGCCGCGCAGCCGATGATGAGGCCGTCGCGCTCGATGATGGTGAACTTGTCGATCTCCATCTCCAGCTGCTCGCGGGAGCGGCGTACCAGGATCCCTTCCTCCTCCAGCGGGCGGATGAGATCCAAGATGCCACCGATGTCCTCGATGGTGGCGGCGCGCGCCTGCTCTGCGCTTTCCCGCACTATCTGGGTGCCGAGGCCGTCGCGGCTGAACAGCTCCTGCAGCATGGCACCGTCATCCTGATAGCTCACCAGGTGGGAGCGGGGCACGCCGCCGCGGCAGGAGGCAATGGCCGCGCGCAGGTAGCGGGCGGTGCCGGACATCTCTTCCCCCGCCTGTTCCAGCTCCACCAGCAGCTCTTCGGCCTGCTCGGGGAAGAGCTCGGAGATGGCCTCGCCGTGGCGGTCCATCACCCCCTGGGTGCTGCTGAAGCAGATGAGTTTGTCTGCTTTCAAATCCACCGCCACCCGGCGGGCCACCTCTTCCGAGCTCAGGTTGAAGCTCTCGCCGGTGACCGAGCAGCCGATGGGAGAGATGAGCACCAGGCTCTTCTGATCCAGCTGGCGGGTGATCCCCTCCACGTCGATGCGGCGTACCCGACCGCTGTGGCAAAAATCGATGCCATCATCCACCCCGAGCGGCTGGGCGGTGACGAAGTTGCCGCTCACCACGCTGATGCGGGCACCCTGCATTGGCGTGTTGGCGAGCCCCATGGAGAGCTGGGCGGTGATGTCATACTGCAACCCGCCGCACACCTGCTTGATGATGGCGAAGCTCTCGTCATCGGTGACCCGGATGCGCTTGTGGTACTGGGCCTCGATGCCGGCACGGGCCAGCGCCTCGTCGTTCTGCGGACGGGAGCCGAATACCAGCACCAGGCGTATCCCTAAGGTCTGCAGCAAGGCGATATCGCTGACGATGTTGGCGAAATTGGGGTGGCAGAGGGCTTCCCCCCCCATCATCAGCACGAAGGTGGCGCCTCTGTGCACATTGACGTAGGGGGTAGACTGCCGAAAGGCATAGACCAGGCTGGGTTCGCGTTCACGCACTTGAGGCTTCTTCCATAAAAAAACAGCAATGGGCTCAATATATGAAAATAAATTCACAAATCAAGATTAAATATTGATTTTGCGCGATTTTGTCATCGGGACGGCCTGGCGGCCCGAACAGCGGCGACACCAGGCGGGGCAGGGGCGTCAGCGGTGTGAGGGTGCGCCTCAGGTTGATCCCGGCCCATAAACTGTTATCTTCGATATTCCTTTTCGTCAGCTGTGCGATCGCACAGGTTTTTATACAAGGACAGGGTGCATGGAACAGATTATTTCGCCGGCAGACGCGCTGCCGGGACGCCGCGAGGCGATGGTGATTGGCCAGCAGCATGCGGTCAATGGTCACCCGACTCAGGGACCCTGGCCTGAAGGGATGGCGGTGGCCTGGTTCGGCATGGGCTGCTTCTGGGGGGTGGAACGCCTGTTCTGGCAGCAGCCCGGGGTCTACTCCACCGCCGCCGGCTATCAGGGCGGGGTGACCCAGAATCCCACCTACAAGGAGGTGTGCAGCGGATTGACCGGCCATGCCGAGACGGTGCAGGTGGTGTTTGATCCCAAGGTGATCAGCTACGGCGACCTGCTCAAGCTGTTCTGGGAGCAGCACGATCCAGCCCAGGGCATGCGCCAGGGCGGTGACATCGGCACCCAGTACCGCTCCGTCATCTTCTTCGGGGACGACACCCAGGAGGCGATTGCCCAGCAGAGTCTGGCCGCCTACCAGCAGGCGATGACGGCCAGCGGTGACGGGCGCACCATCACCACCCGCATTCTGCCGCTGGTGCCCTTCTATTACGCCGAGGATTACCATCAGCAATATCTGGAGAAGAATCCGGACGGATATTGCGGCCTGGGGGGCATCGGCGTCTGCCTGCCACCGAGCCTCAACAGCTAGGTGAAGATGACGGGTATCTGTGACTTGTCATTGATTGTGAAAAGAAAAAGGCCGCGTTTGCGGCCTTTTTATCGGGTTTTGTCAGGAGAGTGAAAAAAATCATAAAAAAATGTGTCATGAGCGGGAACTAAATTGAACCCGCTTTGCCTAACCTAGTAGCCACCATGGATGGCGGCTAAGACCAGACACATTTCTTGCCTCGAAAATTCATAAAAGTCATTGAAAAGCTTGATGAGTTGAAATGATAGCAAGCAGGGCTGCCCGTTGAAGGCGGCCCTTTTCATGTTTGCGGTGCGGAAAATTTGCGAGGGTGTGGCGAACTTGGCGTTCGCCATTGTGATCAGCTGATGGCGCCGTCAAACAGGTTCTTGATAAGATCGATGAACTCTTCGAGGAAGGCTTTCTGCTCCGGGGTCGGGGCGCGCAGCCAGACGGCGGAGAGCACCTCTTCCAGATCGGCCACCACCGCATCGGCTTCCTGCATGATCACGAAGCGCAATTTGGGATCGAGCTGCGGGTTCTGCTCGCAGATGGCCATCAGGTTGCTGGCCACCCGGCCGCTCACCAGATCTTCGATGGTCTGTTCACCACTGCTCTGTTGCTGGGTTTCAAACAGTCCCAGACTCTCCACCAGATACTCAATCAGGGCGATATAGCCTTCGCTTTCTACAACCATGGCGGCCTCAATCCTCAACAATACGAAAAAACTGTGCGTATTTTAGTGGCTGGACCTAGCTTGGCAAGCGGCAGTGCAGGCGATAACGGATAAAACTGACCCCGCCGCGCTCCACGTTCTCCAATCCGGTCAGCTCAAAGCCATACCGTAAAAATAGCCCATAGCTGAAGACGCTGGCTTCCGTTGTCAGCTGTGTGAGTCCGAGTCGTTTTGCCTCGGCGAGGGCCGCAGCCAGCAGCAGGCCGCCATAGCCCCGGCGCGGGTGATCGGCGCTCACATAGAGCAGGCTGAGGTGGCCATCCTGACTCAGGGTGACGAAACCGAGTGGCTCGCCGCCTTGCTCCAGCACCCAGCCATGGTGCTCGCGCAGCTGGCCGGCAAAGCCGGGATGATGGGCGCCGAGGGCCCACTGCTCCACCTGCTCCGGGCTGTAGTGCTGGGGGCCAATCCTTCGTACCGACTGCTCGAACAGGGCGCAAAGGGCGGGGATGTGCTGCTCGTTCAGCTGAACGAGCCTGGGCTCTGCTGCCATGGCGGGGCTCATCGCTGCGGTGCCTGCGGGCGCTTGGCCTTGGGCAGACCGGCCACCACCCGCTCGTAGGAGTGATGCACCCAGCCCTGCCAGAGATCGTCGGCCAGGCCGTTGCTGAAGGTGACCGTGTTCCAGTGCTGCTTGTTCATGTGCCAGCCCGGTTTGACCTCGGGGTGGAGTTCGCGCAGCAGCAGGGCCAGCTCGGGTTCGCACTTGAGGTTCAGCCGCAGCGGCTCGGCCTGCCAGTCCAGCAGGGCAAACATCTTGCCGGCGATGCGATAGACCAGGATCTCTGGGCCGAAGGGGGTATCCTCCTGAGCGCCCGGCAGGGTCAGCAGAAAGGATCTCAAACGGGTCAATTCCATGGTCATGTTCCTCGCCGCTTGCGGTGCAAACGTATTAGTCGGGTGAAAAAATCTGCTAAGATGCGCGTCTACTATACCCCAATGCCGTCGATGAGGGAGTCGCAAGATGCTGTATCACAAGACCTTCGAGCTGGGTCCCGAGCGGGATTGGGTAGTATTCGTGCACGGGGCGGGCGGCAGCTCCTCCATCTGGTTCAAGCAGCTGCGCGCCTATCGCGAACACTTCAACGTGCTGTTGCTGGACCTGCGTGGTCACGGTCAGTCCCACAAGCTGCAGCAGGTGATCAAGGGCCACTACAGCTTTCGGGCGGTGACCGAGGATATCCTGCAACTGCTCGATCACCTCAACATTCGCCGCGCCCACTTCGTCGGCATCTCCCTTGGCACCATCCTCATTCGCCATCTGGCGGAGCTTTGTCCCGAGCGGGTCAAGAGCATGGTGCTGGGCGGCGCCATTTTGCGGCTCGACATCCGCTCACGGGTGCTGGTGCAGCTCGGCCGCCTCGGCCAGCATATCCTGCCTTACATGTGGCTCTACCGGCTATTTGCCTTCATCATCATGCCGCGCCAGCACCATCAGGAGTCGCGCAACCTGTTCGTGCGCGAGGCGCGCAAATTGTGCCAAAAAGAGTTCAAGCGCTGGTTTCGTCTCGCCACCGAGGTGAACCCCCTGATGCGCTACTTCAAGGAGCGGGCCCTGCCCATTCCGACCCTCTATGTGATGGGGGAGGAAGATCACATGTTCCTGGCGCCGGTGCGCGAACAGGTGGCGCGCGATCCCTACAGCCGGCTCGAGATCATCGACGGCTGCGGCCACGTCTGCAACGTGGAGCAGCCCGAGCACTTCAACCGCCAGTCGCTGGCCTTTCTCACCGCCCAGCCCGGCTGAGCTGGCGCCAGCCGCCGATTTGATGCGGCCCTGGTGGCTTGAGCCTGCGAGGTCATGTCAGGTTTTGGCCGGCAATCGCCGGGTGCTAGTCCACTACTACCCGGCCGGCTGAGCCCTTGGTTACCCTGTGACTCCCATCACCAAGGAGTCCCTATGATCAAACTCGTTCACAGCATGATCCGGGTTCGCGACCTGGATAGATCCGTGCGTTTCTACCGCGAGGCCCTCGAGCTGGCGGTGCGGGATCACTTCCCCTTCGACGGTTTTTCCCTTACCTACCTCGCCAATGACCAGAGTGGTTTCGAACTCGAATTGACTCACAACCAGGGCCAGGCCGAGCCCTACCGCCACGGCAACGGCTATGGCCATCTGGCGGTGACGGTGGAAGACATCGAGGCGGCGCATCAGCGCCTGACGGCGCTGGGTCTGGCCCCTGCGCCGGTCAAGGCGATGCACCATGGGGGCACCCTGCTGGCCCGGCTGTTCTTTTTGACTGACCCCGACGGTTATCAGATCGAGTTCATCGAGCGGGCCGGCCGTTTCGCCTGAGCTTGAAGCGTGGAATAGGAAGGGGCCGCAGCCTGGTGCTGCGGCCCTTTTTTCATAAGGGAGCTGCGTCCCTCAGGCGGCGACGTTCTGCTCCTGTCTCGTTTCCAGATGGACCAGGCAGGAGCAGCGCAGCAGGGAGGCAAAGTTGCTCATCTCCATGCCGTTGCCGAGCGCCTCCTGATAGAGCTCGGAGAGAAACAGCCCCATGGAGCGCCCCTGGGCCTGACAGAGCTGCTCCAGGATGGTCCAGAATTTGTTTTCCAGCCGGATGCTGGTGCTGTGGCCGCAGATCCGCACCGAGCGGGTAGTGCAGGCGTAGTGAGTGGGATCCTGGCCGGAGAAGACGGTGCACATGGGCTGGTCCTGAGCGGTAAAGGGGAGGGCCATGGTAGGCAACTCTGCCGCCTGGGTCAAAAAAGCCCCCCGTTTGGGCCTAGGATGACCGCCATCCCCCGTCAGCCGAAGTAGTGAGCGATATCGAGGTAGCGCTGGCGGATGTGCTCGATCAGCAGCCTTATCTTGCGCGGCGGCTGGCGGGTGAAGGGGTAGACGGCGTAGATGCCGAGCTTCTTGCCCACCCGGTCCGGAAACAAGTCCACCAGATCCCCGTTCATCAGGTCGTGATAGACGAGGCAGCGCGGCACATAGACGATGCCGCGCCCCCCCAGCGCCGCCTTGCGCAGGGCCCCCGCGTTGTCGGTGCAAAAGCTCCCCGACACCGACAGCAGATAGTCCCCCTGTTCCCCCTTGAAGGCCCACTCCGAGGCCCCTGTGCTCTGGTAGGCGTAGCGCAGGCAGTTGTGGGTGAGCAAGTCTGACGGCTCGCGCGGCGCCCCGAAGCGGCGCACGTAGGCGGGGGCGGCGCAGATCACCCACTGGGAGTCGAGGATGTGGCGGGCAATCAGGCTCGAATCATCCAGATAGCCGGTGCGAATGACCAGATCGAACCCCTCTTCCACCAGATTGACGAAGCGGTTGTCCAGCGACATCTCCACCGTGAGCCCGGGGTGCTGCTGGCAAAAATCGGCCACGGCGTCGGCCAGCAGCAGCTCCCCCGAAATGGTGGGCACCGACATCCGCACATGACCGCTCACCTTTTCACCGAATCCTGCCACCGCATCGAAGGCGTCCAGTGCGGCGGCCTTCACATTTTTGGCACCCTGATAGAGCTCCTTGCCCGCCTCGCTCAGGGTGAGCCGGCGGGTGGTGCGATAGAGCAGCTGCACCCCGAGCTCCTCTTCAAGACGCCCGATACGCTTGCTAACCACTGAATTTGTCAGGGAATTTTGCTCGGCCACCTTGCTGAAGGAGCCGGCCTCCACCACCTGGGCGAAGAGAATGAGGTCGTCGGTACTGGCCATATTGATCGATTTTTGGAACGAATGTTGTTCATTATTTCCATATATCGCGAAAAAAGAACAGGGTAAGGTCACGTCCGCTTAACAAAACAACAACAAGGTGCGCCTCTGCACCGCTCGGACAAGGACGCAATGATGACAGATACCCTGTTGGCCCTGGTGGCCTTCTCGCCGATCGTGGTGGCCGCCGTGCTGCTGGTCGGCCTCAACTGGCCCGCCAAGCGCGCCATGCCCATCGCCTTTATCCTGACCGTATTCATCGCCCTGTGGGGCTGGCAGATGAGCCCGACCCGGGTGCTCGCCTCCAGCCTGCAGGGGCTCATCATCACGGTGACCGTGCTCTGGATCGTGTTCGGCGCCATCCTGATGCTCAACACCCTGAAACACACCGGCGCCATCAGCGCCATTCGCGGCGGTTTCACCAACATCTCGCCGGACCGGCGCATCCAGGCCATCATCATCGCCTGGTGCTTCGGCGCCTTTATCGAAGGGGCCTCCGGTTTTGGCACCCCGGCCGCCATCGCGGCACCCCTGCTGGTGGCCATCGGCTTTCCGGCGCTGGCCGCGGTGCTGCTCGGCATGATGATCCAGTCCACCCCGGTGTCGTTCGGTGCGGTGGGGACCCCCATTCTGGTGGGGATCAACAAGGGGCTCGACAGCCAGGCCATCGGCCAGACCCTGAGCGCCGGCGGCAGCAGCTGGGAGGTCTACCTGCAGCAGGTGACCACCAACGTGGCCCTCATTCACGCCGTGGTCGGCACCCTGATGCCGGTGCTGATGGTGATGATGCTGACCCGCTTCTTCGGCCGCCACCGCAGCTGGACCGAGGGGCTCGCCATCCTGCCATTCGCGATTTTCGCCGGGCTCGCCTTCACCGTGCCCTATGCCCTCACCGGCATGCTGCTTGGCCCCGAGTTCCCGTCCCTCATCGGTGGCCTGGTGGGGCTGGCCCTGGTGGTGACGGCGGCGCGGGCCGGTTTTCTGGTGCCAAAAACCAGCTGGGATTTCGCCCCCGAGCAGGAGTGGCCCGCCGAGTGGTTGGGCTCCCTCAAGCTCGATCTCAAAGAGGCCGTCGCCCGCCCCATGTCGCTGCTGCTGGCCTGGCTACCCTATGTGGTGCTGGCCCTCTTGCTGGTGGCCAGCCGAGTGAGCCCGGCATTCAAGGCCAGCCTCCTGTCGGTGAGCCTCGCCTTCACAGACCTCTTGGGGGAGAAGGGGGTCAGCGCCTCCATTGAGCCGCTCTACCTGCCGGGGGGGCTGCTGGTGCTCTGCGCCCTGCTCGCCACCTTGCTGCAATCGCGCTCCCTCGCCCCCTTCGGGCGGGCGCTGGGGGAGTCCAGCCGCACCCTGATCGGCGCCGGCTTCGTGCTGATCTTCACCGTGCCCATGGTGCGCATCTTCATCAACTCCGGCGTCAACGGGGCGGATCTCGCCAGCATGCCGGTGACCACGGCCAATTTTGCCGCCGGGCTGGTGGGGGAGTTCTTCCCGGCCCTGAGCGCCACTATCGGCGCGCTGGGGGCCTTTATCGCCGGCTCCAACACGGTGTCGAACATGATGTTCAGCCAGTTCCAGTTTGAAGTGGCGCAGACCCTGGGGGTCTCCACCGCCGCCATGCTGGCGCTGCAGGCAGTGGGGGCGGCGGCCGGCAACATGATTGCCATTCACAACGTGGTGGCGGCGTCGGCCACCGTGGGGCTGCTCGGCCGTGAGGGGGCGACGCTGCGCAAAACCGCGCTGCCGACCCTCTACTACCTGCTGGCCACCGGTCTTATCGGGCTGGTGCTCATGTACAGCTTCCACATCTCGGATGTCCTGCTGCAGTTGAAGTAAAGGAGAGCAAGTGATGAAGGTAATGCGGGTCTATCCGGCCAAGCCGGCCGATGTCTATCTCTACGCCACCTGTCTGGTGGACCTGTTCGACCCGGTGGCGGGGCTCGATGCCATCGCCCTGCTCGAGCGGGAAGGGATAAGGGTGCACTTTGTCGAGAAACAGACCTGCTGCGGGCAGCCGGCCTACACCTCGGGCCATGAAGAGGAGGCGCGCCAGGTGGCGCAAAGCCAGATGGCACTCTTCCCCGAGCCCTGGCCGGTGGTAGTGCTGTCGGGCTCCTGCGGCGGCATGATGCACCATCACTACCGCCGCCTCTTTCCCGAAAGCCGCGAGGTGGCGGCGTTTTGCGAGCGGGTGTTCGAGCTCACTGAGTTTCTGGCCCAGGTCTGCCGGGTGCGCTGGCACGGGGTGGGGAGGGCGAACATCGTCATGCACACCTCCTGCTCGGCCCGGCGCGAGATGCAGGTACACAGCCGGGCCCGCGCCCTGCTGTGCCAGCTCGATGGGGTCACCTTGCATGAACAGGCCTACGAGAGCGAGTGCTGCGGCTTTGGCGGCACCTTCTCGGTGCGCCACCCCCACATCAGCCAGGCCATGGTCGAAGACAAGACCCGCCACCTGCTGGCCACCGGCGCGGACACCCTGGTGAGCGCCGACTGGGGGTGTCTCTTGAACATCAAGGGATCCCTGGCCTATCAGGGCAAGACACTGCCCGCCATGCACCTGGCCAGCTTCCTGCTCGCCCACAGCGAGCCGGTGGTTCAGTGCTTACAAGAGCCAAAACAGGAGGCCCATCATGAGTGAGCACGCCAAGTATTCGCCGCGCCGCTTCCATCCCCAGGCCGAGGCGGCCCTGGCCGACCCCGTGCTGCGCCAGAATTTTCGCGGCGCCATGGATTATCTGCGCGCCAAGCGCCGCGACGCCTTCGCAGACCCGGCCGAAGAAGAATCGGTGCGCGATGCGGCGGAGCAAATTCGCCAGCGTTGTCTCTCGCGCCTGCCCGATCTTTTGGTGCAGCTCGAAACCAACTGCGAGCGCAATGGCATCCGGGTGCACTGGGCCCAGACGCCGGCTGAGGCCAACGCCATCATCCTTCGCATCGCCCAGCAACATGGGGTGAGCAGCATCGTCAAGGGCAAGTCCATGGTGAGCGAGGAGGTAGGCTTCAACCACGAGATGGCGCGCCACGGCATCCGCTGCCTTGAGAGCGACATGGGGGAGTTTATCGTCCAGCTCGACGGCGACACCCCGTCCCACATCATCATGCCCGCCATCCACAAGAACAAGCAGGAGGTGAGCGACACCTTCGCCGGCAACCTGGCGGATTTCACCCCCACCACCGACGTGGACGCCCTGATCCAGACCGGGCGGCGGGCCTTGCGCGAAGAGTTTCGCCGCGCCGGCATGGGGCTCTCCGGCGTCAATTTCGCGGTGGCCGAAACCGGCAGCCTGTGTCTGGTGGAGAACGAGGGCAACGGGCGCATGTGCACTACTGTGCCGAAAGTGCACGTGGCCATCACCGGCATCGAGAAGGTGGTGGAGTTTTTATCCGATGTGCCGCCCCTTTACAGCGCCCTGACCCGCTCGGCCACCGGTCAGGCCATCACCACCTACTTCAACGTCATCAGCGGCCCGCGCCGGGCAGGGGAGCTGGACGGCCCGGACGAGGTACACCTGGTGCTGCTGGACAACGGCCGCAGCCAGGCTTACCGGGACGAAGAGCTGCGCAAGACCTTGCAGTGCATCCGCTGCGGCGCCTGCATGAACCACTGCCCGGTCTACACCCGCATCGGCGGCCACGCCTACGGCACCATCTACCCGGGGCCCATTGGCAAGATCATCTCCCCCCATCTGCTGGGGCTGGAAAGCACGAGCGATCTGGTGACCGCATCGAGTCTGTGCGGCGCCTGCGGCGAGGTGTGCCCGGTGCGCATCCCCATTCCCGACCTGTTGCAGCGCCTGCGCCGGGAGGCCAAACACGACGCTATGCCTGGCCACGCGCCGCTGGCGGGGCAGGGGGCGGCCAGGAGCCGGCTCGAGACGTTTGCCATGCAGGGCTTTGCCTTTGCCGCCACCCACCCGCGCCTCTATCACGCCGCGACCGGGGTGGCCGGTCGTCTGTGGGGCTTGATGCCCAAACACCTGGGCCCCTGGACCCAGTGCCGCGAGGCCCCCAAACCCGCCCCCCAGAGCCTGCACGCCCTGCTGCGCCAGAAGAAGAAGGAGTCCTGAGATGTCGAGCAAAGAGGCCATATTAAGTCGCCTGCGCGGCGCCGCCACCCCCCTTGCCCACGCCTCCCATGGCTGGCAGCCCTGGCGCGGGGAAGATGAACAGGCGCGGCGTGAGCGCTTTGTTGCCGGGATCAGCGCCAGCCATGCCGAGATCCTCACCGTCAAGGAGGAAACCCTGGCCCAGGATCTGGCCGCCTGGCTGGATGAAGAAGGCGTGACGAGTCTGGCTTGTGGCCAGGGGGGCCGCTGGCAGGCGGCGGTTGCGGCCGCCTGCGCTGGGCGATCTGTGTTGACCCCCTCTGGCGAGTTCGCAAGCTGGAAAGACGATCTGTTTGATGCCTGTCAGGCGGGCATTACCCACTGCGCGGGCGCCATTGCCGATACAGGCACCCTGGTGTTGCTGCCGGATAACGGTGAGCCACGCACCCTATCCCTGGTGCCCCCCTGCCATATCGCCCTGCTGGCGGCCTCCACCATCGCCGACAACCTGGCGGGGCTGGTGGCGGCCGGGCGCTGGCAGCAGGCCATGCCCACCAATCTGCTGCTGGTCTCCGGCCCCTCCAAGACCGCCGACATCCAGCAGACCCTGGCCTACGGCGCCCACGGCCCGAGCCGCCTGCTGGTGGTGCTGGTGGAGGATTGTTGATGCCCTGGAACCAGTTTGACGCCGCCGTGCTCTCGCGCATCCCGCCGGAGCGGCTGGTGAGCGACCCGGATCTTCGGCTGGCCCACGGCACGGACGCCAGCTTCTACCGCTTGGTGCCCGAGCGCATCGTGCGCCTCGACTCCCTCGATGAAGTGCGCTTTGTGCTGTCGGTGTGCCGCGAATTGGGCCTGCCGTGCACCTTTCGCGCCGCCGGTACCAGCCTCTCGGGCCAGGCCCTGAGCGATTCGGTGCTCATCACCCTGACCGACAGCTGGCGCGGCCACCGCATTCTGGACGAGGGCGCACGCATCGCCCTGCAACCCGGGGTGATCGGCGTCGATGCCAACCGCTATCTGGCGCCGCTGGGGCGCAAGATTGGGCCGGATCCCGCCTCCATCAACGCCTGCAAGCTTGGCGGCATCGCCGCCAACAACTCGAGCGGCATGTGCTGCGGCACCGCCCACAACAGCTACCACACATTGCACGCCATGACCCTGCTGCTGGCCGATGGCACCGTGCTGGACAGTGGCGATCCCCACAGCCGCGCCGCCTTTGCGGCTGTGCGCCCGGAGCTGCTCACGGGGCTCGCCGCCCTGCGTGCCGAGGTGTTGGCGAACGCCGAGCTTGTCGCAAAAATTCGCCACAAGTACCGGCTCAAGAACACCACCGGCTACGCCATCAATGCCCTGCTCGACCATGAGGACCCCATCGATATCCTCACCCACCTGATGATCGGCTCGGAGGGGACTCTCGGCTTTATCGCCGAGGTGGTGCTCGACACCGTGCCCGAATACCCCCACAAGGCCTCGGCCCTGCTGGTGTTTCGGGACGCCGAGCAGGCGTGTCTGGCCACCTCGCGCCTTAAAGCTGCGCCGGTGGCGGCGGTGGAGCTGATGGATGGACGATCCCTTCGCTCGGTGGCGGGCAAGCCCGGCCTGCCGGACTTTATCAAGACGCTGGACCTGGCTGCCTGCGCCCTGCTCGTCGAGGTGCATGGGGAATCGAAGGAAGAGCTGGCCGATCGCTGCGAGCAGGTGATGGCCATGGCCGCCGAGTTCGCTCAGGTCGCCTCTGTGCCTTTTACCGTCGACAGCGCCGGCCTCTGGGCCATTCGCAAGGGACTCTTCCCGGCGGTGGGGGCGGTGCGCACCACCGGCACCACCGTCATCATCGAGGATGTCGCCTTTCCCATCGAGCGCCTGGCCGAAGGGGTGGCGGGGCTGCAGCAACTGTTCGATCGCTTCGAATACGGTGAAGCCATCATCTTTGGCCACGCGCTGGAGGGGAACCTGCACTTCGTCTTTACCCAGGGCTTTGACGATCCGGCCCAGGTGGCCCGCTACGGCGCCTTTATGAATGCGGTGGCCGAGCTGGTCGCGGTGCGTTTTGGCGGGTCCCTCAAGGCCGAGCACGGCACCGGCCGCAACATGGCCCCCTATGTGGAGCTCGAATGGGGGCCGGAGGGGATGGCGCTGATGCGCCGCATCAAGGCGCTGCTGGACCCCGACGGCCTGCTCAATCCCGGCGTCATCATCAATGACGACCCCAAGGCCCACCTGGCCCACCTCAAGCCCATGCCGGCGAGCGATGCCATCGTGGATCCGTGCATCGAGTGCGGCTTTTGCGAGGCGGTTTGCCCCTCGCGTACCCTGTCGCTCTCACCGCGCCAGCGCATCGTGCTCTATCGCGAACTGGCCCGCCGTAATCGTGCCGATGAGCCCTCCAATCAGCTGAGCCGGCTGTTTGACTATCAGGGCATCGACACCTGCGCCGCCACCGGGCTCTGCGCCGATCGCTGCCCGGTGGGCATCAACACCGGAGCGCTCATCAAGAAGCTGCGCACTGACAAATATCAGCGCTTCGTGCCCATCGCCCGCTGGAGCGCCGATCACTTCGCCGGCGTCACCCGCACGGCTCGCGGGGCCCTCGGCCTCAAAAGGATTGCCGGCAAGCTGTTGGGAGACAAGGCGCTGGCCGGATTGGTGAACGGGGTTCGCCATCTGAGCGGCCAGCGCACACCGGCCTGGCTGCCGACCCTGCCGGGGCCAAGTCGCTACCAGTGGCCCCAAGGGGAGGGGAGCAATGACGGTTCGCGCGAGCGCTCCGTGGTTTATCTGCCGTCGTGCGCCAGCCGGGTATTCGGCCAGCAGGAGGAGGCCCCGTCACTGCCGGACGTGGTGCTATCCCTGCTCAATAAAGCGGGTTGCCGGGTGATAGTGCCGCAAGGCATCGAGGGGCTCTGCTGCGGCATGCCCTATGACAGCAAGGGGATGGTCGAGGTGGCTACCGCCAAGCGTACTGAGCTGGCGGCGGCGCTGTGGCAGGCAAGCGAGCAGGGGCGTTGGCCCGTGCTGCTCGACACCAGCCCCTGCGTGCAGCGGCTGCTCTCGGGGGCGCTTGGCAAGGACCTGCGGGTGTTCGAGCCCTCCGCCTTTGTGCTGGAACACCTGCTGCCCCACCTTGAGCTGACCCCTATCGATGAGACAGTGATGCTCCATATCACCTGCAGCAGCCGGCGCATGGGGCTGGGGGATAAGATGCTGGCGGTGGCCCGCGCCTGCGCCCGTGAGGTGATAATCCCTGAGCATATCCAGTGCTGCGGCTTTGCCGGCGACAAGGGGCTGATGACCCCGGAGCTTAACGCTGCCGCGCTCGCTAGCCTGCCCGCCCAGGTCCCCAGGGATTGCCGTCAGGGATTCAGCAACAGCCGTACCTGCGAGATGGGGCTCAGCCAGCACGCCGGCATTCCCTATCACAGCATCCTCTATCTGGTGGATCAGGCGGCACAATAAACAAAACCCCGGCAGAGTAAATTCTGTCGGGGTTGTTGGGGAAAGTTTTATGGTTTTAATTTTAACACACGCTCACAGCTGAATTTAAAAGTCAAAAAGTAAATGTATCTGAATACTGAGCTTTACTATGTTACTTATTATTGTTGAGTGTTCTATATGTTAGCTGGTAATGGTCCATTCTCTAGGTATTCCATTATCTCATCATTTTCTAGAATAGAACGATATAGTACAGAATCCCATGAGTTGATAGATTTTTCTTGTTCCATTTCCAAAAAAAGAGTTAAGGTCGTTCGAAAATTCTGCATGCCAGGTTGTCGGCAGTTATTTGCTCTCCGCAGGATACTTATATATCTTGTCTTAAAGTACTCTTTGAAGCGAGTTAGGAAGTCAATGCCCTCCAAGTGATGTTTCACTAATAATTGAAGTTCTTCAGGCAAATCCTCTTTAACAGAAACCTCTATTGATGGTGTGGCATATGGAGGAGTGAATTCTATCGAGAATAAAGGTCTGTCCACATCATCAAAATATGGGTGTATGTACCTCTTTTCCCCATCCTCAGTGATATACTCCGTTAGTTTTTCACCTTGACACCAGTCACACATTGGCGTCAGGTTAAGTAATAAAACTGACAATTCAGGAAATACATCTTTTGGGAGGTAATGGTCTAGAGTCCTGGGTCTTCCTGGTTCTCCACAGCTAGGGCAAACAACCAATCCATTATGCTTTCGCATAGCTTCCAGTTGATGGAATGGTAATTTTTCAAATGTAGGTTTGTATAGGCCAATAAGGGATTTCTTTCGCTGAATAGCCTCTTCTTCGGAGTCTGTATAGTGACTCAAGTTAAGAGGAGTTAGCATTGCGGGATTTCCGTGATGCTCTATAAAGTTTTGTGCTTGTGTTATCAGATCATTTTCAATCCTATTGTAGAAAGGTCTATGTTTTTGCCTTTCACTCAATACTCCCTTCAATATCTCGATAGAATTTTCTTCGGGAAGTTTTATTTTAGATACCATTGGACTTCCTTGAGTTGAGAAGCTTTATCAACATTTCTTCATTTAGCTCTTCTCCAAGCCTGTCAATTATATCCTGAGGGTCGTCGTAGATTTCCAGTTGTTCATTAATCCAGTTATCGAACGGTTTAGTGATGGAGTTATCGCCAAAAACATAAGATGAAATTCTCTGCATATCACCACCAAATGTTTCAAAGGGTGGGTGTTCGATTTCTATTTTATCATTTCGCTTTCGGTATACATGTACGCATTTAGCTGGAACCTCTCTTGTGATAGCTAAAGAGTGAGTGGCTAAAATAGCTTTAGAAGTAAAAGCTTTTAGAACTTTTTTGAGCAGGCAAATAAACTCTATTTCTAATGTTGGATGTAAAAAAAGCTCAGGTTCATCAATAACAACTAAACTATCCTTCCTTATTTGTCCGACCACATTCACTACAATATAACAGAATAATCTTTGGCCGGAACTTATTTCAACGGCTTTGTTTTCTTTAATGAAAATAGCACCGGATTCAAACTTAATGCATTCTTCTAAATGAATGTCCCATTCACTTGCCTTCTGAATTACACGACCATTTATTTTAAGGAGTTTATTATTTTCACCAAATAGGAATTCCGAGAAATCATTAATCTGATTGAGTAGAGAAAAATCATCAACTATTTCAAATGCAATGAAATCAAATTCAATTGCCGACATTAAGACTGATAATATAGTTTCGAATTTACATGTCCAGTTAGGCAACAAACCAAATTTAAAATCATCATGTAGAGACTTCAATATTGAAGATACTGAATCACTTGCCGGTAGATTTCTACTAATACCTATTCTCTTATTTCCACCTACATCCTCAATTATCCTGCGAAAACCAAAATATCTATAAGCATCTTTATCTTTCAAATTGGTCCCGGATAGATCAATAGTGAATTCTTCAAATGGGCTATAAGATATAAGAATTAATTTAGAAATGTTTGGATAATGATCAAAAGGTTCGTGCTGTAATTTATCAAGTGCAATCTTACTCCCTTGCTCTACACCTAACCAGTATTCAACTAAGGATTTTAATGTATATGATTTACCTATGCCATTTTCACCAATAAGAACATTAATATCATAAGGGAGAAGGTCAGAATTGAATTTGAAGTGTATTGGCTCAACCACACCATCTCGTCTTATACTGTTAAGCGTAAAGTCATTAATGTTTGAAACCTCTTCATTAAATAGCTTCCAGCCATCTTCATAAGCTTTCCTAGCTCCCGCTTCTCTGAGAGGTGATACGGAAAAGTCGTCATGCTCAATCAACTGGATAGCATTTTTATCTTTTAAAACATATTTTAAATAGCCAGCATCTCTTATAAGAACAAGGATATCTTTAGCTGCATCCATTCCTATCTTTGCAATAAGGATTTCATAAAAATCAATGTCACTTGGAACCGACACGTAATTCAGGTTTGGAATAGGGAAAAAACCATCCCATCCATTTTCACAAAGTTCGTTTAACTTTTTTGGTGAGTAATTGTCATTTTCGATCAATACTTTAAGGCTAAATTCTAAAAAACTATTACCATCAATGTATAAGATAGCATTGAGGGTAGTGCTTATCCCATAGTCATCCCAATTGTTGAATGAAAGAGATAGCATAGTGTCTTCAGATGGAAGTTTTGGTGGAATTGCTCGCCAATTACTTCCTTTATGATAAAAAACTTTCATGCTCAATTCCTTTTAAATAACGCGATAATACTATTTTGAGCGTATTATAATAACGGCACCTTAATAATCTGGAAATGCAACGTGCCGATAGCTATTCTTGATTTATTTGTGAGGCGGATCTGAAGGTTCGGTTTTATTTATATTCAAAGTGCTTGTGATAATGTACCTGTGTACAAAATAGTTAGTGTGGAGTTTTTAAGGTCTTTTCTGTTGAAGGGGAGTGTGATGATATAAAATAAAAGTGATTCGTTATGCAATAAACCTCAAGGAATCAAAAAAGGATTTATTATATAGCTGTATGATTTTTATATGTAATCTAATATGAGCTATTCTGTGTAAATATATAGCATTTTCCAATCTTTTAACTATCAATGCTTACTAGCACTTATATTGTCTCATAATAAAAAATAGCTACCGCACGGGGTTACAGCTCCCCGAGCGCTGCTTTTAACCAGATTGGACGTTGATCAAACATGGGCTGAGCTTGGTTGCCTTTGGGGCTATGAGGGCCGGATGAGTAGCCTATCAAAGGTCGACCGTTCCTGTTGAGTAAAAACACAGCGGATCCGTGGGATTTGAATGAAATCTTGATGGCGGTCAGATTTTGACGCGGAACGGTCGAGAGAAACGGGAGAGGGGAGATGGCTTCTCTTCTTGTTGCTGCACCGCCCGGTCAACCAAGTCATGTGTTATCTCTTGCTCATCAATGCCTTGTAACAGCTGGTTACAGATCTTGCGTCGACCGGCGAACCCTTCCTCCAGTAAATTCAGCGGCGATTGAATGCACCTCACATAGCAAAGCAATTGCAAGGAACAAGAGTCATGAGAATGCACCACAAGGCCATGCTGGCCATCGCCTGCACCGCCGCCCTGTCCGCCTGCGACAGCGAGAAGGCGGCCAACAGCATCGCCAAGCGCGCGCCGCTGCCGTTGCCCGATGCCGGCGTCTATGAGGCAAACCTGCTCAGCCGCGATGGCGATCAGGGGCCGCTCAAGATGATCAAGGGAGTGGAGGGATTGGCGCTGGTCTATCCCAAGGGGGATGGCGAGCAGCGCTGGGGCGTCTGGGTCGAGAACGACGGCAAGTCGATTACCTCTTCGCAATGGATGGGGCAGGCGGCCCAGAAGGAGAACAAGGAGGGCATCTATCCAGTGCTGCTGGAGCGCACCTCGGTGCGGGGCAAGCGGCTCGATGCCCAGAGCAACGACCACAACCTCATCAGCTTTCAAGACAAAGCGGTAACCGATCTGGCTGGCAAGGAGGTCAAGCGCTGGACCTTTGACTTCAGCCGTACCGGCACCCAGTTCCGGGATCCGGATCAGAGTACCGCCCTTTATCGCGACTGGAGCGGCCACCTTGCCGTGAGCAAGCTCGCCGCCCGGACGATCACCAGCGACAGCTGGCGGGTGGCAGAGGACGCCGGCTTTGGCGATGCCATGGTGGGGCTGATCCGCAGTACCAACAATGGCGGCGCCCTGACCCTGGAGATCGAATTTCCCAAGGCGGGCTGTACCCTGACCGGCAAGGGCAGTGCAGAGTCTGGCAAGGGGCTCAGCAAGCTTAACCTGAGCGGGTTTGGCAAGTGCAGCTTCAAGGCATCAAGCGATCTCAGCCCGCTTGAGAACAAGTGGATGCTGGGCCTGGCCAAGGCCAAAGAGGGGGCAACGGCCTACGTCGCCGCATTCGAGATGCCGGATACCCGCAAGACGACCCTGGTGGTGGGCTTCCCCGAACAGCATGGTCTGATGATGGTGGGCGACAAGCAGCCCTGATCCCGTCTTGATATCCCGCCCAGCACTGCGTTGTTACCCCGGCCTGGCCGGGGTTTTTGATGCCGTGTGGGCTGTCACCAGAGACAAGCAAGGGGCAAGGCTTAGTAGCCGGTCATCTCCAGATAACCGACGCCCTTGGCGTCTCCCGAGACGGACACCGCCCCCTCCCAGTAGTCAAAGCGTCCCGTCATGGCCTGATTAGGCTGTCGAGCCTGAATACGGAGGTTGAGATCCCCGGCCTTAAGCTGCCACTCGATGGGGTAGGCTTGCCCCTTGGGGCCGCGCCAGGTCTTGCCGGGGGTGAGGCGGATCTGCTCAGGATCCAGCACCCGGCTGCTGCCGTCCCGTTCAATCAGGATGCCATAGCGGTTCTCCGGCTTGTTTTCGGAATTGGCGCGGCCTGTCTTGGTGCGCAGGCGAAACAGCATCAGCTCGCGGCTATCGTCAAATTGCAGCGAAAACCAGTCCCAGCCCGATTGCCACTCGGCCAATACCGAGCTGCTCCACTCGTGATCAAACCACCCCTCACCGCTGACGTTGCGGGTCTCCCCATCCAGGGTCAAGGTGCCGCTGATGGTCAGGCGCGGGTAGGAGTAGTAGAAGGAGGCGTTGCCCGGGCTCTTCTCGCTGTAACCCTGTTTGCCCTGCAGCACCGCCGGCTTGGCGGCGCTCACCTTCACATCAAGATCTCCCGCCTTGCTCTGCACCTTGAGGGTGGCGGGAAAGAGCGATTCCCCTTGAGAGGCCAGCACCCACTCTTTCAGCCAATACTGACCGCCGCCGGCACCGGCGAGCCCTGGCCCCTGGCGGCTGGTGCGCTCGTCCTGCTGGTGGCTGCCTTTGCTCAAATCCGTGATGGCGAACTGGGCCAGCCAGAGCTGGGGGGTGAGCCAGGGGTTGTCGGATGTTATCTCCTGCTCGATACCCTGACGAAACAGGGTCCACTGCATGCCGTAGCCGCGCCCCTGCTCGTCTTTGAGGTTGCCGGTGAGATACCACCACTCGGATCGGTAGTCGGGGTGGGCAGCGTGATCCGTGGGCAGACGGATGGACTGGCCCGGCAGGGCCTTTTTGAAGTGATCGCTGCCGCCACCAAGGATGGCGCCCAGATCGCTGGCCTGCGCGTTGCCGCTTATGGCAACAAGCGGGATCAAGAGGGTTGCGAGCCAAGAGGACAAGATTCCCCTCACCCTGGCTCTCTCCCGAAGGGAGAGGGGATGGTTCGCGGCAGCTCTGTGCGCTTCTCTGCGCTGAATCAAGGGCGGTGGCAGATATGTAGTCAATGGGAACGTCAAGCCATGGCTGAGCCAGTGCGCTAACCAATATTTCATACCACTCTCCTTGCGGCGTACCAGGATGCAAGCGCGCCACAGACAGGGGCGAGCAGGAGCGCCGTGACGGCGTGCAAGGGGGCGGCCTCGAAGGCCAGCCGCCAGCCGAAGGCGCGGGGGTTGACCACCTCGATCAGCACCCAGGCAAGGCCATAGCCCACCGGCAGGGCCAGCAGCGCGGTGAGCAGCCCGAGGCCCGCCCCCTGCCACACCAGCAACCGGCGGCAGTGGCGCGGGCTCAAGCCAAGGCTTTGCAGGGTCTGCAACTCGCCGCGCCGGGCCAGCCCCAGCACCATGAAGGCCGAGCCGATGCCGACGAAAGCGATCCCCAGGATCAGCAACTTCAATAGCTCGGTCACCACGAAGGTCTGATCGAACACCCTGAGGGCGGCGGTATGGATGGCGGGGGCGGGCAACAGGTTCACCCGCTCGCCAAACTGGGCCCGCAGGCGATCGGCGAGGCGATCAACGTGCGGGCTGAAGAGGGCCAGGGATTGTACCTTGCCCCCTTCGAAGGCGTGCAGTATCTGCCCCTTGTCGCTGCCGTAATCCTGATAGACGCCGGTGACGGTGAAGGTGCGTGGCCCCTGCTCGCCGCTCACCTCGAGGCGCTGCCCCACCTTGACCCCGAGGCGTACCGTCAGCGGTTCGCTCGCCAGCACCTCGTCGGGAGCGGCGGGCCAGCGCCCGGCCAGCAGCGGATAGGCGGCTTTGAGCTCGGGGATAAAGTCCATCTGCGCCCACTCGATGGGCTGCCCCTGCCAGCGGGCCGGGTGCACCGAGCGGCGCGAGGCGGCGCGCACGTCCGGCGCGGCGAGGATGGTGTTGAGGGTCTGCTCGCTCAGGGCGCCCTTGCTGCCGGCCACCCCCTTGGGGGCGGTGACGTAGAGATCGGCGGCCAGGCGCTGGCCGAGCCAGATCTCCACGCTCGAGCGAAAGCTCGACACCATGACCCCGATGCCGATGGCTGCGGCGATGGCCAGTTGCAGCGCCATCACCGCGATGGCGGTGCGATCCAGGTGATAGAGGGTTTCGGCCACCCCGAGCCGGGCGCTGAGGGAGCCGCGCTCGCGTCGGCGCAGCCGGCCCAGCACGGCGCGCAGCACATCGGGCAGGGCGAGCGCCATGGCCAGCAGCCAGCCGCCGGCCACGAAGAGGGCGCCGCCCAGCCCGGTTTCTGGCCGCCACAGACAGAGCGCGCAGAGCAGCAGGATGACGATGGCGAGCCCTCGACGTTGCCAGGGATGAGCCGGCGGGCGGCTGTTGCCCTCTCGCAGCTCTAGTGGGGATTGGCGCAGCAGTTGCCACCAGCCGGGCAGGTTGGCGGCAAGGGTGCCAGCCAAGCCAATCACCAGCGCCTTGCCAAGGCTGGCGGGGGAGAGGCGCAGCAGGTCGATGGGGTTGGGGCCATAAAGGTCGGCCAGCGCCTGGGTGAGCTGCCCCATCAGGGCCAGGGCCAGCAGGCTTCCCAGCAGCAGCCCGAGCAGGGTGCCGATGCTGGCGAGGATCAGGATCTCCAGGGTCAGCCAGCGCAGCAGCCGGCGCGGCGGCATGCCGAGGATGATGAGCTGGGCCAGCTGGTGGCGGCGCACGCTCTGCACGAAGCGCTGGGCGTTGAACACCAAAAACAATCCTACCGCCATGGCGAGCAGGGAGAGCGCCGTGAGGTTCAGCGCCAGCGCATCGCCGAGCTGGCTGGCATCGAGGGCCGGGCTGATGGGCTCAAGCCAGAGGGGCTGATGGGGGGCATAGGATTGCAGGGCCGCCTGCAAGGCTCTTTGCAAGGTATTGGCCTCACCCTCGCTGAGCTTGAAGACGATGCGATCGAGCCGCCCTTCCTTGCCCAGCAGCGGCTGGGCGAGGCCGATGTCCGTCACCAGCAGCCGCTCCATGGGCACGGCGCCGGGTTCGAAGGTGCCGGCCAGGGTGAGGGTCAGCGGGCGGGGTGGCGCCCCTTCACCGCCACCCAGCACGAAGCGGCGGCTCTGGCCCGTTTGCCAGCCAAGGCGCTTGGCTTCGGGGGCTGCCAGCCAGATGCTGTCGGCGCGGGTGAGGGAGAAGGTGGGCTCTTTGTCCGGCGCGGCGCCAAACAGCCGGCGCAAGGGGCCGGGGTTGAACAGATCCATCCCCAGCAGCTGAAAACTGCGCCCCTGTTCATCTTGCAGCCAGCCGTGCAGCTGGGGCATGGCGTCGAGGTTCGGCTGGCTGCGCACCAGCGTCACATAGATCTGCTCGTCCAGCCCGCCGTCCGGCGCCAGCCGGTAGTTCGCTTCCCCCGCCAGCTGGCTGCGGGCGGCGACGAAGTTGGTGCGGGCGCTGTGGTTCAAGAGCTCGATGGCCACCACCAAAGAGACCCCCAGGGTGAGCCCGACCAGGCTCATCAACAGCAGCCAGGGATGAGCGCGATAGAGGCGCAGCAGCGCCTTGAGCGGCAGCGGCAACATCACAGCCCTCCGTGGTGGGCGTCAGTCATGGCGGCGCCCCTTGAGCTCGACCAGCTGGCCCCCTTCGAGGCGCAGCACCCGATCTGCCAGGGCGCCATAGGCGGGGTTGTGGCTCACCAGCAAGAGGCCGGCGCCGGTGCCCCGCACCGCCGTCATCATCAGCGCCATCACCTGCTCGGCGTTGTGTTCATCGAGACTCCCGGTGGGCTCGTCGGCGAGTAGCCACTTCGGCTGGTGAATGAGGGCGCGGGCCAGCGCCACCCGCTGACGCTGGCCGCCGGAGAGCTGCTCCGGCCAGGCGTGGCGCTTGTGGGCGAGATCGAGGCGCTCCAGCAGGCCGTCGATGCGTGTCTCATCGCGGGCAAGCTGGTTGATGGCAAGGGGCAGGGCGAGGTTCTCGGCCACGGTCAGGGTCGGCAGCAGGTTGAAGTCCTGATAGACGATGCCGAAATGGCGGCCACGCAGGCGGGCCCGCTCGTCCGGCGACTGGTTGTCGAGGCGGGTCTCCCCCAGCCAGATCTCCCCCTCATCCGGGGGGAGGAGGCCGGCGATGAGGTTGAGCAGGGTCGACTTGCCGCAGCCGCTCTGCCCAAGCAGCAGGGTGATCTCGCCGGCCGCCAGGGTCAGATCAAGGTGGTGAAACAGCGGCAGCCGTTCGCTGCCGTTATCGAAGCTCTTGCCGAGATTGCGCAGATTCAGCATGGGATAACCGGTTGATGGCCAATGGCTTTCATTACGTGCCCTCGGCTCGCCTCAGGGTGAGTGCCACTATGCCAGTTAGTGATCAAGGCTGCAAAAGAGGTGAGGATCCTGGCTGGATCCCGCTCGCCTGTGGTGGTTAGAATAGGGGCCTCCATGGGTCACAGGATGCGCAAGGATGTTACACAAGCAAGTCAGTTTTATCGTCGACAGCAAGGGCGCCAAGCAGGCTGCCGTGGTCCCCATCGAGATTTACAACGAGCTGATGACCCTGCAAAAGGCGCTCTCCGACAACAAGCCGGGCGAGCGCGAGCTCTACCACTTCAACGGCAAGGGAGCCGAGGCGCACGGTTATCCGGTGGGCAAGCGGCAGAACCCCGGCTTCATGGTGCTGGCGGGCTCCACCGCCAACGGCGAGGATGCGGCTTCCCTGCGCGAGGCGGTGATCGAACTGCGCCAGGAGCTGCTGGGCAAGGGGATCCTGGCCCCGCGCAGCGAAGGGGGCTTCGTCTTTACCGCCGATCAGCTGTTCAACAGCCCGAGCCTGGCCGCGAGCCTGGTGGCGGGCAACAACCGAAGCGGGCTGGATGCCTGGCAGAACAGTGCCGGCTACACACTCAAACGCTCGGGGTTTGGCAAGAAATAACCCTGATGGCAGGGGCAAGGCGCGCCGCCTGATCTTGCGCCCCTGATGCAAGCGTTCGCCCACCCGGGCCTGGCGCGAGCAGGGAGAGGGCAGGGGGTGACCTCCCTGTCCACTGCCAGCCTCAAAACCAGACGGTTTCCAAGAGAGGGGCCCCATGTCTGGATCTGCACGTCTGTTTTCTTCGGCCATCCTCGGCCTCTTCTGCGCCCCCGCGCTCGCCGACGGCGGCCCTCTGCCCATGACGCACACCGGCGCCGGCCTCTTTGCTCTGGCCATCTTCGCCCTGGCCTATGCCCTGGTGATGGCGGAAGAGTACCTGAAACTGCGCAAGTCCAAGCCCGTGCTGGTGGCGGCCGGCATCATCTGGATCGTCATCGGTATCGTCTATGCCGGACAGGGGCAGAGCCCGCTGGCGGTGGCGGGATTTCGCCAGACGCTGCTGGCGTACGCCGAGCTGATGCTCTTCTTGCTGGTGGCCATGACCTATGTCAACGCCATGGAGGACAGGCTGCTGTTCGACGCCCTGCGCGCCCGCCTGGTACGCACCAGGCTCAGCCTGCGCTCCCTGTTCTGGCTGACGGGGATCCTCGCCTTCTTCATCTCCCCGGTGGTGGACAACCTCACCACGGCGCTCTTGATGTGCACCGTCGTGCTCCATGTGGCCAACGGGGAGCGCCGCTTCATCAACCTGGCCTGCATCAATATCGTGGTGGCGGCCAATGCGGGCGGCGCCTTCAGCCCCTTTGGCGACATCACCACCCTGATGGTGTGGCAGGCAGGCCAGGTGCCCTTCGAGCAGTTTCTGCTGCTGTTCGTGCCCGCCCTGCTCAACTTCCTGGTGCCGGCCACCCTGATGAGCCTGATGGTGCCGCGCCATGCCCCCACCATGAGCCATGAGCGGGTGGTGCTCAGACGCGGGGCCTTCACCATAGTGCTGCTCTTCCTGCTCACCATAGTGACCGCGGTCGCCTGCCATCACTTCCTGGCTCTGCCCCCCGTGCTCGGCATGATGATGGGGCTCGGCTATTTGCAGTTCTTCGGCTTCTACCTGCGCAAGACGCAGCCCGTTACCCTGGCCCGCGAGCGGGCGCTGTACGCGCGCACCGGCGACGAGGCCCGGCTGCTGCGCCTGGGCTCCATGGTGCCGTTCGACGTGTTCAACAAGATAGCCAAGGCGGAGTGGGACACCCTGCTCTTCTTCTACGGGGTGGTGATGTGCGTCGGCGGGCTTGGCTTCATGGGCTATCTGGCGCTCGCCTCCCAGCTGCTCTACCAGGGGGATCCGACCCTGGCCAACGTGGCCATCGGCCTGCTCTCCGCCCTTATCGACAACATCCCTGTGATGTACGGGGTCCTCTCCATGGTGCCGCAGATGAGCTCGGGGCAATGGTTGCTGGTGACCCTGACCACCGGCGTGGGGGGCAGTTTGCTCTCCATCGGCTCGGCGGCCGGGGTGGCCCTGATGGGGCAGGCGAGGGGCATGTACACCTTCGTTGGCCACCTCAAGTGGTTGCCCGCCATTCTGCTTGGCTATATGGTCGGCATAGGGGCGCACCTGTGGCTCAACAGCGCCCTGTTCTGAGCGTGATCATGGAGAGACAGACAAGATGGGACAACTGTTCGAGGCGCTCTCGCCGCGCCATGTGGCCTTCATCGAGGCACAGAAGATCTTCTTCGTCGGCACGGCGGCCGCAGAGGGGACGGTCAATCTCTCCCCCAAGGGCGGGGACTCGCTGAGGGTCATTGACCCCCACACCCTGGCCTGGCTCAACCTGACCGGCAGCGGCAACGAGTCGGCGGCCCATGTGCTGCAACACCCGCGCATGACGGTGATGTTCTGCGCCTTCGAGGGGGCACCGCTGATCCTGCGGGCCTATGGCCGGGCACGGGTGCTGCACCGGAGTGATCCTGAGTGGTCGTCGTCCTTGGCACGTTTCTCCCCAAGCGTCGCGGCCCGCCAGATCTTCCTGCTGGACATAGCGCGCGTCCAGGCCTCCTGCGGCATGTCGGTGCCTCTGTATGCGTACCAGGGGGACAGGGAGGATCTCGCCAACTGGTCTGAGTGCCAGGGCCGGGAGGGGATTGAAGCCTACTGGCGCAAGAAGAATCAGCTGAGCCTGGATGGGCTGGAGAGCGAGATCCTGGTGCGAAGCGGACTCTCGCCGGACCCCTGAGGGGCCGCGCACACGAAAGCGAACACAAAAAAGCCCTGTCCATGGACAGGGCTTGGTCATTCTTGGGGCCCTCAGGCGCGCTTGCCGGTGAGCAGCCAGTAGCAGAGCGCCGAGCCAAACCCGCAGCCGGCGATGGCGATGGCCATCGGCAGCGGCGATTCGGGGGGATTGAGGTTGACCAGCACCCCCACCAGGGCGCCGATGCCAAAGCGCAAGGTGCCCGCCAGCGCCGAGGCGGTGCCCGCGGACTGCGGGAAGTGACCCATCAGGCCGGTCATGGCGTTGGCCCCCACCAGGCTGATGTGGCCGACAAACAGCACCACCGGAATGACGATGCCCCACAGGCCGCCGGTCTGGCTCCAGGCGTTGTAGATAAGCAGGGCGCCGGCGCAGGGCAGCACCAGCAGGCCATATTGCAGCATGCGCTCGGCGCCCACCCCCTTCACCAGCCGGCTGTTGACGAAGGTGACCACCATCATCAGCAGGATGTTGAGGCCGAACAGCCAGCCATAGTGCTCGGTCGGCACCTTGAAGTACTCGATGTAGACATAGGGGGAGGCGCTGATAAAGGCGAACATGCCCGAGCTCGACAGGGCGCCGCACAGCACGTAACCCATGGCGCCACGATGGGAGAGCACGCCCCAGTAGTTGCGCAGCACCTGGCCCAGGTTGAGGGGTTGCTTGTGCTCAGGCTTCAGGGTCTCCTGAATTTTCCACTGCATCACCAGGCAGATGAGCAGGCTGATCCCCATCAGCAGCCAGAAGATCACCCGCCAGTCGCTGTGGGCACTGATGTAGCCGCCCACCACCGGCGCCACTAGGGGCGCGAGCGTCATCACCAGGATCACGAACGACATGGCGCGGGAGAAGGCCTCCTTCTCGAACAGGTCGCGCAGCAGCGCATTGACCACCACAGAGCCGGCCGCCCCGCCGGCTGCCTGCAACATCCGGTAGGCCAGCAGCTCGGGCAGGGAGTCCGCCATGGCGCAGCCCACCGAGGCGATGGCAAACATCACCAGCCCCGCCAGGATCACCGGTTTGCGGCCATAGCTGTCGGCGAGCGGGCCGTAGAACAGCTGGCCGATGGCAAAGCCGCCCAGAAAGGCGCTGATGGTGAGCTGGGCGCCGTCGATGCTGGTGGCCAGATCCCGGGCAATGGCCGGAATGGCGGGCAGGTACATGTCCACCGCGAGCGGCGTGAGGCCTGCCAGGGCGCCGAGCAGGATGAACAGAAAACGGGGGGAGAGGGGGGCGTGGGGCATAGGCTATCCAGTCTTGATGAGTGCGAAGTCAGGGAGTGACAAACATCCAGTCTACCAGTTTTGGTGACGGGGGTGATCCTGTATGCCGAGCCACAGGCCGGGCTCGGCGTGAAAGCGGGGGGCAAACCAGACTCGCTGGCCACCTGCGGGCAGATCCTCCGGGTCGAGGGGACGCCGGCTGAGCCGGCAGGCCCCTTGCGCCAATGCAAGGCGTGCATCCCCCTGATACCAGCCGTCGGTGACGGGCAGGGCCGTGGTCTCGCGCAGCAGCCTCACTCCCCACTGGGTCACCAGCGCCGGGCACGCCTGCTCGGCCAGTCTGGCGGCCCGGGTCATGGCTGGCGCCGCCGGCGGGGTGAGGGTGCAGAGCAGCAGCACGAGGGCTCCCAGCATGGCCGCCAGCTCGCCCCGGCGTGGCAGCATGCCCGCCAGCAGCACAAGGCCGAGCAGGGTGATGGGGGCCAGATGGCGGGGATTGTCCGGATTCTGGCCAAACAGGGTCCAGAGCAGCAGGGCAAGCCAGTAGAGGGACCAGGTCGGGGAGAGGGCGGCGCTATGGCCCTTGCATCGTTGCCACAGCGGCTGCACCAGCAGTCCCCCGACAGCTAGGGGCCAGAGTGGGGTGAGCTGCTCGTTGAAGGTCTTCGCCCAGCTCAGCAGCCGATCGCCGTGGGCCGCCGCCGTGTTGCCCCACAAGGTAAAGTGACCGTCGGTAAAGCGGCGCCCCTCGCTGAAATAGGCCCAGCCATCGGCCTGCCAGACAAACATCAGGCAGGCTAGCCCCACCAGCGTGATGGGGAGCATAAACCTGACGCGCATTCCCTTTTGCGCCATCCCCAGCCAAAGGGGCAGCAGGGCCAGCACGAAGTAGGAGGGGCGCAGCGCCAGCATCAGGCCCAGCAGCAGACCCGCCAGCGCGATTTTGCGCTGTTGCAAGGCCAGGAGAGCTCCGAGCCAGGCGGCCAGCGCCGGCCCGTCAGAGAGGCCGGAGAGCGCCAGAGTCGGGGTGAGCGGCAGGGCCAGCACCAGCAGCCAGACCGGCGCCAGCAGGCTGGGCCGTTGCCACAACTTGACCGCCAGCGAGGCGGCGAGCGGCGCCAGCAAACTGCTCCCCAACAGGCTTGCCCACTGCACCGCGCGGGCCGGTTCGTCCACCGCCAGATTGATCAGCCGCGCCAGCCAGATAAAGGCGGGGTAGCCCGGAAAGTGGGGGGAAAACTCCAGCACGCTGAAACGCACCACCCCGTGGGCGAAGTTGAGGGCATCGTCGGAATCGAGGGCCACCGGGAAGGCCAGCAGCCAACCAAGCCAGACCAGTTGTAGAAGGATCAGCAAGTAGGGTCGATTGGCGAAGCGTAATCGGCCATGGTGACGCCCCCCTTCTCCCCTTGTGGGAGAAGGGTCGGGGATGAGGGGGGCCGTCGTCATCAATGAGAGGTCATCAAAGTGCGTAGGGTGGGTAGCGCGCAGCGAAACCCACCGCTTGTCACAGCGAGGTGGCGCAGTGATGGGCAGGTAGCCATCAGAGCGGCGCCAGCACGGCCATCAGCGCTTTTTCTGCATCGCTAAAGGCGGCCGCATCGGCGGGCTTGGCGCCCACCCCGAACACCCCCGGGTTACCGATGGCATCGAGCACCTTGGCCAGCGCCTGCTCGGCGGCCTTGCGATCCCCTTCACTGAGGGAGGGGAGGATCAAATCGAGGAAGCGCTTGCTCTTGACCACCAGCACCTTGGCGGTCTGGTAGTCGCCAAGGTTCTGGCTGGCCCCCTCGAGGCGGCGTTCGATCTCCGCCTTGTAGGCCCGGTTGAGCAGAGCCGCGGTAGCCGCGGCGTCTTTGGCCTTGATGGCGGCCGCGAGCGGTGCTTGCAGCTCAACCTTGTGGTGCTCCTCCAGATAGGTCAGCTCCTCGGCGATCTCGCTCAAGGTGGCACTGGCATCCTTGCCGTCAGTGGCGGCGCCCAGCAGTGCCTCGCGAGCATCGATCAGCGGCTCCTTGCCGGCAGCGGCGTAGGAGTAAGCCTGCGCCTGCCCGCTCAGGGCCAGCAGCAGGGTGAGGGCAAGTAAACCCGGGCGGATGGTCATCCTCTTCTCCTTGTTTGTTTATGGCGCGGCCATCAGGCCACGCTCTGGGTCTCAATCACGGTATTTTCGTTGCGATGATTGAAGGTGTTGCGGCGTCTGTCTGCCTGTTGAACACCTGTCATCGTGCTCACGCCACGCTCTGGGTCTCGATCACGGTGTTTTCGTTGCGATGGTTGAAGATGGCGTGGCGTCTGTCCACCCCGTCGATCACCATGTCAGCGGCCATCATCCCCATCTCCATGGCGGTGTCGGTGAAGATGTAGCGGAATGTCCCCTGACGGCCGGTCATGATGAGGTTGGTGATGGGCATCAGCGCCTTGATGGCCTCGTTGCGGCGGGCCTGATAACCGAGGTCCATCAGCGGATAGGCGTACTCGCTGCGCGCTTCGAAGGTCTCATCGCCAAGTTTGGCGGTATCGACGCCGAGGCTGGCGAGATCAGTGGTGACCCGGCCGCGCAGATCAGCGAGCGGCGCCTGCCAGGTGGCATCCCCCGGATTGCAGGGGATCTCCAGCATCACCGAGGTCTGGCCCTGGGGCGCCATAAAGGGACTGCGGCGGCGCGGCTCCTGCAAGCGGGTGGCCAGGATATGGGGGTCGGAGAGGTACTGCCAGGTGTTGTCCGACAGGTTCTCCTGTTTGAGCGGCATATTGACGAAGCGCAGCGACCGGTAGTGCAGATCGCACGGCAAGCCCAGATGCTGGCAGGTGAGCGGCAGCGGCAGGGTGGAGATCACCTGATCAAATCGCTCGCTCTGTTCAATCCCCTGCTGTTGCCAATAGACCCGTTCGATACGGCCATCAGCCTGCTCAAGGCGGGTGATGGTGGCGCCGGTTTTCAGCTCAACCCCCTCGGCCACCAGCCGCTCCCCCAGGGTGGTGAAGATCTGGCCGAAGCCATATTTTGGGTAGCGGTACTTGCGGGCATAGGTGCGCACCGAGATGCTGCCGTTGCGTCTTGGCAGCAGGCGGCGCGCCACGTCTTTGAGGTCGATCAGGCTGATGCGCTGGCCAGCCCAGTCGGCGGAGAGCTGGTCCGGGTTGATGCCCCACAGCTTGCCGGTGTAGCCCTCGAAGAACTGGCGATAGAGGGTGCGACCGAAGTGGCTCTGGATCCACTCGGCAAAGCTCGCCTTGGCAAAATCGGTGGGCTTCCTGGCAAAGGGTAACAGCAGCAGATCCTTCACCGCCCCGGCCATCAGGGCGAGCGGCGCCGTCTTGAGCAGATTGGGCAGGTTCAAGGGGTAGTCATAGGTGCGCCCGCCAAAGCGGATCACGCTCTTGCGCTCTGCGTGGAGCAGATCGTCCCCCATCAGCTCGTCGATAAAGGCGAGCAGTTCGGGGTTCTTGGTGATGAAGCGGTGGCCGCCGTAGTCGAAGCGATACTCACCGTCGCGCCCCTTGAAGGTCTGGGTGGCGCACATGCCGCCCACCACGCTCTCCTGCTCGAACAGGGTGACCGCAAAACCGGCCTGGCGCAGGCGCCAGGCGGCCATCAGACCGGCCGGGCCGGCGCCCAGTACCGCAATGTGTTGTGTGTTGTTGTCGCTCATGACTCTTTATCCGAAATGCTGACCAAAAGAGAAAAAGTGGAAAAGGCGGCCCCGTTGAGCCGCCTTGTCATCCGCTGCCGCGCTGGGCGATCAGCGCTGGGGACGATAGTTGCGATGCCAGACGGTGACGAAGATCACCAGGTAGCTGGCCCAGGTCAGCAACTGCAGGCCGGCTGGTGAGGCATTGTAGCCAAACAGGGCGCGCAGGAAGGTACCAAATACCCCCTGATCGTCGAGAATGTGACTGATGTTGAAGACAGGCTCGGTCCAGAAGGTGATGAGCCCGGCTGCCTGCAGCATGTTGACGGCGGACGACAGCAGGCCAGCTGCGATGATGATGATAAGCAGACCGGTCCAGCGGAAGAAGGGGGCCAGCGCCACCTTGCGGGTGGAGCGCAGCAGCCCCCACACCAGCACCACCGACAGCAGCAGGCCGCCCAGCGCCCCCATCAGCCCCTCGTGCAGATCCACCCCTTGTCCGGAGTAGACCAGGGCCGAGAAGAAGAGCACGGTTTCAAACCCCTCGCGCATCACCGCCAGGAAGGCGAGCAGCACCAGACCGAACAGGTTGCCGCCGTCGATGGCGGCATCGATGCGCGCCGTCATGGCCCCCACTTGGGATTTGGCCTGCTTCTGCATCCAGACCGCCATGTAGGTGAGCACCAGGGTGGCGAAAATCAGGATCCCCGCCATCAGCAAATGGTTGTAGCGCTCGCTCTCGAACTGGCTCACCACCACCTGGAACAGGAAGGCGACCACGAGAGAGGCAAGCAGGCCCAGCACCACCCCCAGATAGACGAATTTGTTGTAGCGGCTCGCCCCCAGCTTGGCGAGGTAGGAGAGGCAGATGCCGACCAGCAGGAAGGCTTCCAGCCCCTCGCGCAGGGTAATGAGAAAACTTGCAAACATCAGGTTTGAGGCTCCGTAGCGGGCGTGACGGGGAGAGGCTGCAGGGTGAGTTGCAGCCGATTGAGTAGCACTATGGGTGGCTCCGGCAAGCTCGGCTCGGCGGCGCGCACCGCATCATTGACCCACTTGGGGTAGGTGCGGAAATTGAGTTTGATATCGGCCTTGAAGGGGCCCTGGGCATCCACCGGCAGCGGCCAGGCTTCATCGCGCCAGCCATCGGCCGGAATACGGGTATCTTCAAGGAGCTTGGCGTAGCGCCAGAACTTGAGCCCCACCGGCTTGCCCTCGGCATCACCGAATACTTTTCTGAACAGTCGCGCATCTTCAGGGACGGCGCCATCCACCGGCTGGCCGCTGGCAAGCACCAGCTTGCCGCTGGCATCGGTGACGGTCAGCTCCAGCCAGAGTTCACGGAAATCGGCGACCCCGGTGGGCAGGGCGTGGCCGGCGCCGGTATTGGCGACCCGCACCACCAGTGCAGGCTGGCCGCTCTGGTTTTCAATGCGGGCAGAGAGGGTGGCGCTTGAGCGCAGCAGCGCCAGGCTCTCCTGCTCGAGCGTTGCACTCCTCAGCCCCACCAGCTGGTGCTGGGCGCCGGTAAAGTTGTGGCGATAGAGCCGTTCTTTCACTGTGCCGTTTTCGGTGGACTGGCCGGCCACCGGCGCGCCGCCGTTGCCAGGTGTAGGGTTCATGTGACAGTCGATGCAGGTGCGCCGCTTGGCGGGATCCTCCGCCTTGGCGAAGCTGGATTTTTCCCACTCATCCCAGGTGTTGACGATATTGGCGCCGGTACCGGGGGCAAACTCGTTGTGACAGGACTTGCACAGGGCCGCGTCCCGGTAGAAATCCTTCTGGTAAGAGGCCTTGTGCATGGCGGGGCGGGCGTTGATCTGCCGCTCCGCCAGCCAGTGCTTGAGGCTGCCACCGGTGGCATCTTCGAACACATAGCTCTCGCGGTCTTTCAGATTCACGGTAAAGGCGCTGTTGCCGCCAGCATCCTCGAGTTTGGTGATGCGATGGCAGAGCACGCAGCCGGTCCCTTCCTCCACCACGGGCTCGCCTTTCTGGTGTGCTGCGATCAGCGAGGCACCACCCCGCTCAAACATGTGGGATCCCTTGGGCAGATCCTGCTGACCGTTCATTACCTGCTGGGGCATGTGGCAGCCCTGGCACCACTGGCCGAAGGCTTCGCCCTCGGTTTCGCGGGCCAGCGCCTGCACCACCTTGTAGTAGGGGTGGGAGTTGCCCATCAGCCGGTGGTTGCTCTCGCTCCAGTCCTGGAACGCCTGTTGGTGGCAGTTCTGGCAGGAGGCGGAGTTGAGCCACTCCTTCGGGTGAGTGGTCGGTGCCTTGGCGGGATCCCTGCGCGGGGCATCGAGCCGCAGCCAGTTGGCAAGATAGGGGAGGTTGCCATCGGCGGTGACGAAGGCGTGCAGATCTTCCATCATCGCTTTCACCTCTGCTTGGGGCTTGGCGGGGTCGACCGCCTCGGCGCCATCGCGAGTGTCATGGCCCATGCCGCCCTGGGTCTGCTGGGTCATGCGCAGGTATTCGCCGATAAAGTCCCCCGCCACCATGTTGGCGAGGTTGGCGTGGCCGTTGATGGCATTGTCACCGCTCTGCTGGCGGTGGGCCGCCATCAGATAGCTGTTGGTGAAGTTGAACCCGTCCAGATGGCAGGAGTTGCAGCTCATCCAGTTGTCCCCCGCCATGGGGAAGCGACTGTTGGCGGCGGTGTTGCCAAGGTTGAACAACCTCTCGCCGCGCTTGAGCGGTTCGGGGCGCGGATCCGTCTCTACCAGCCTGGCGAAGTGGGGCACATCGACTGTGACCCGGGCGAAGGGGCCGCTACCGCCGGTGTTGAGGCGGGTGAGATCCTGCCCCATGACGTTGTGCACCAGGATGTGGTTGCCGTCTACAAACAAGTCGCGCGGATTCTGGCCCGGCAGGTGGCGAAGGAGCTGGGTCGCCTTGGCGCCCCCCTGAAACTTCTTGCGTCTGTGGCGGTTGCTGTTCTGCTTGCCGCTGCGCGACAGGTCGAACACCAGCAGGTCCTCCGAGCCCGCCAGGGTCAGGTAGACCCGCTTGCCATCGGCGGCGAAGCGCGCCGCGAACGGGTTGGAGACGATCTGGCTGCGGTTGCCGGCGCTGGGCAGGTTGATCTGCAAGAAGAGCTGCTTTCTTTCATCGACCCGCTCTTTCTCTTCATCCAGATCGATGATGGAGACCGCCGGGAAGACGGTGCTCTGAAACTGGAAGGGGTGATCGAAACTCCACAGCACGTGGGGCAGCCAGGCTTCGCTGCCATCGGGGGAGAGGGCGATGCCATCCAGCAGGCGTGGCAAGCCCTGCGAGTCGCTCGGGGTATCGCTGTGGGTTTCAGCCAGGGTGATGAGTCTGGGCTTGGGCAGGGCAGCACTCTTCGCGTCCTTCTCAAGCTTGGCGAGATCATAGATGGCTAGCTGGCCGGTCATGGCGTGGGTGAGCAGCAGGCGATCATTGTCGGTCAAGGCCAGTCCGCGCGGGGTCTCGGCAGTGGCCACATCCAGCTGCAGCTTGCCCGCCGTGTCATAGGCCTGCAGGCGAGCTGATTCGAACAGCGTGACCCAGAACCACTGCCGCTTGGGATCGAAGATGACCCCGTAGGGTCTATGGCCGGTGGGGATCGCCTTTTCCAGCTCGAGTTCATCATCCAGCAGCAGCAGGCGATCGCCACGGTAGTCAGTGACCAGCAGGGGGCCATTATCGGCGCGGGCCAGCTGGCGCAGATCGCCTCCCAGTTGCACCTCTTTGAGTCGTTTGCCGCTATCGCGCTCAAGCAGGGTGATCGAGCCGGCGTTCTGGTTGGCGGTGACAAGGCGCGGGGCACTCCCCTCGTCATAGGCAATCATGGCGGTGCCCATCTCCTGCGCCGAGGCGGTCCCAAGCAGCAGGGTGGCCAACATCAGGGATAACAACAACTTCAACATAAGATCAGGTGCGCCATTTCAAGATGGTCCAGCGCCAGGCGTGGCGCAGCACCAGGGGAGTCAACGCGAGCGCGCTCAGCCAGTGGGCCCAGCTGGCAAGGTTGCCCATGTCATCGCCCGGGGTGCCGTGCAGCACCAGCAGCAGTCCGCTGGCCAGACAGACCAGCAGCAAGGCTTCGATGATGCGGCCGGTGGTGCGCAAGAATGGCTTGCGGCTTTTGCTCAGCAGGCTGCGATGGGAGAGCCAGAACGCGCCGAACAGCAGGGGAAACAGGGTGAGCGAGAGGGCGACGTGCAAAAACAGGTTCCAGCGTGCCAGCGACCAGAGCGGGGTCAGCGGTTCCCACAGCAGCAGGCCGGAGAAGAACATCAGATAGAGGGAGCCCTCGGCGGCCTGATGGTGATAGGCCAGCCACTGCCAGCAGTGTCGTGGTGAGAGGGAAAGGCTTGTCATAGGTGCTCCAACGCCCAGGCACTGCAGCCTGGGGGGAGCAAGTTTACAATGCAGGAAAGGTAATGAAAAGAGTTATCAATTCCGCTCTTAATGAATAAAGGCTGAATGAAAACCGGCGCTATTTATGGTCCGCCAGTCGCTCGGTGACCGCGTAGATGAGTGCCGCGGTGGAGAAGGCGAGAAACACCACCACGGACCACTTCATCTCCACCTCATTGGTGATCCCATCTTCGAGAAACGCCTTGAGCACCTCCACCCCGGCGATGGTGACCAGGGAGTTGATGACGATGAGCTTGAGGGAGGCAAAGTTGATCTTGCTGAGCCAGTTGTCGCCGATGGCCTCGCGCTGCTCCTGGGTCTGAATGAACTGCACATAGCCGCAGACCGCGACCAGGATCAGCATCTGGGCCACCAGTACGAAGTCCACCAGGGTGAGTACGCCGGTGATGAGGTCCATGTAGTGGATCTCGATGATGTTGGTGCAGAGCAGATAGAGCTGCATGGCAAATTTCACCATCAGCAGGGCCACGCACACCAGAATGCAGACATAGAAGGGGAACATCATCAACCGGCTGCCATTGAGCATGAAATTGAATCGACGCATGAAAACTCCTGAAGAGGGTGAGGTTGAGCTGATTATGGCGCGGATCCGCCATCGAGGGCATCCCGGTTTGCGCTCAGAGGGCTGATGGCGGCAAAGAAAGGGGAAACGAAAAAAGCCCAGCCATAAGGCTGGGCTTTAAAATGTGGCTCCCTCGACAGGACTTGAACCTGTGACATACGGATTAACAGTCCGCCGTTCTACCGACTGAACTACGAGGGAATTGGCTCCTCCTACTGGACTTGAACCAGTGACATACGGATTAACAGTCCGCCGTTCTACCGACTGAACTAAGGAGGAATTGCCTGTCTCGTCGAGACGCTGCGGATATTAATGGCCCATCCGCCGGGTGTCAACCCGCGATCCGCTGCAAAAAGGGGATTTTGGCCCGTTTGCCCAAAACTTGGCCGCTGTGGACTATTTTCAGCACAATCAGCAGCTTGGCGCTGCCCTCTCGGGCTCATCGAGACGGCTCAGTGGCATAAGGAGGGGATGGATGAGGATATGCCGATACTCGGGATGGCATGGTGCGGGATGAGCCGTTGTCTTATGGCCGAGCAATGGCAGATATAAAGGAGGGGAGAGACAGGGGATGCATAAGGGCGGGATAAATTGGTTAGCAGGCGAAGTGAGTGTGCTGCGTAATGGTGAGAAAAGTGGTCGATATGCTGACAATAAACGCTAATTTTGCGTGGTAACGGCCATTCATTGATCCCGCCCATCGAAATATTTCATCGGCTGGGGTATGGTTGGCCAGGATACCATCGCCGTGTCGACAGCTCTGCCGGCCCTTGATGATGATCGGGCGCCGGTTCAATCCGGCCTTTATCTCCCTCTTCTGGTATTACGAATACATGCACAACCAAGCACCTTTGCAAAGCGTGAAGCTGGCCATTGCTTTACGCCAATCCTGTATTGACGAACCCTACAGCGTTCCCCGTTTCGGCCGCGACCTGATCGCCGGCATCACGGTCGGCATCATCGCCATTCCGCTGGCCATGGCGCTGGCCATCGCCAGTGGCGTGCCGCCGCAGCACGGTCTCTATACCGCCATCATCGCGGGCATCGTGATCGCCGTGACCGGCGGCTCCCGCTTCTCCATTTCGGGGCCGACTGCCGCCTTCGTGGTGATCCTCTATCCGGTGGCCCAGCAATTCGGCGTGGGCGGCCTGTTGATGGCGACCCTGATCTCGGGCTTCTTTCTGGTGGCCATGGGGGTGGCCCGGCTCGGACGTCTCATCGAGTACATTCCGCCTTCGGTGACTCTGGGCTTCACCGGTGGTATCGCCATCGTGATTGCAACCCTGCAGATAAAGGACTTCTTCGGCCTGCACGTGCCCGAGATGCCGGAAACCTACATCGGCAAGGTCGAGGCGCTGGCCCATGCCCTGCCCAGCTGGCAGTGGGGGGATACGCTGGTCGGGATTGCGACCCTGGCGGTGCTGCTGCTCTGGCCGCGCCTGCGGCTGCCGGTGCCAGGCCACCTGCCCGCCGTGCTGGTGGGGGTGGGCCTTGGCTTTGGCCTGCATCAGTTCGGGGTGGACGTCGCCACCATCGGCAGCAAGTTCAGCTATACCCTGGCCGACGGCAGTCAGGGCATGGGGATCCCGCCTATCGCGCCGACCCTGGTGATGCCCTGGGCTCTGCCGGGGCCGGATGGCTCGCCGGTGGAGTGGAACCTGGCCGCCATCGAGCGCCTGTTGCCCGCCGCCTTTTCCATGGCGATGCTGGGGGCCATTGAATCCTTGCTCTGCGCCGTGGTGCTGGACGGCATGACAGGTCGCAAGCACAGCTCCAACGCCGAGCTGGTGGGGCAGGGGCTTGGCAACATAGTCGCCCCCTTCTTCGGTGGCATCACCGCCACCGCCGCCATTGCCCGCTCCGCCGCCAACGTGCGGGCCGGGGCTACTTCTCCCATCTCCGGCATCGTGCATGCGCTGGTGGTGCTGGCGGCCATCCTGGTGCTGGCGCCCTGGCTCTCCTGGCTGCCGCTCTCGGCCATGGCGGCCCTGCTGCTCATCGTCGCCTGGAACATGAGCGAGGCGCACAAGGTGGTAGAGCTGATCCGGCGAGCACCAAAATCCGACGTGCTGGTGCTGCTGGTCTGTCTGTCGCTGACCGTGATCTTTGACATGGTCATCGCCATCACCTTCGGGGTGATCCTCGCCTCCCTGTTGTTCATGCGCGAGATTGCCAAGATGACCAAGCTGCACGATCTGGCGGATCACAAGCGTTATGCCCATGAGGTGCCGGAGCAGGCGCTGCTCTACAAGATCAACGGCCCGCTGTTCTTTGCCGCTGCCGAGCGGGTGTTCGGCGAGCTGGTAGCCCAGGTCAAGGGCCACAAGCTGCTGGTGCTGCAGATGGAGGCAGTCTCCATCCTGGACGCCGGCGGGCTCTCCGCCTTCCTGCAGTTTGAAAAGCAGATGGCCAAGGCGGGAGTGCAACTGCGGGTCGCCGAGCTGCAGTTCCAGCCGCTCAAGACCCTGGCGCGCGCCAAGGTGCGTCCGGTGCCCGGTCAGCTGGAGTTTTACGGTTCGCTGGAAGAGGCGCTCAAAGGCGAGCACTTGCACGAAGCGACTGGAAATTGATGGAAAGGGATACGAAACGGCATGTTTTTAGTCACTTGGTTCGGATAATGAGCAAACGAACGCAAAAAGTGAAAAATTGCATTGACCGCATGCCGTCGTATCCCGTACATTACGCCCCGTTCCAGCGCAACAGCGCAGCGAACATCGTGCTGGCTGAGCACGTTAAACAGCAGACCAAAATTTGGTGAGGTGTCCGAGTGGCTGAAGGAGCACGCCTGGAAAGTGTGTATACGGCAACGTATCGAGGGTTCGAATCCCTCCCTCACCGCCAAATTACAAAAAACCGACCTGATGGTCGGTTTTTTGCTTTGGGGGAAGAATTATCAGCTCATGTCGAAGAGGGAGGGTAAGAACCCTCGCTGGGTTCGAGCAGAGCAGCTTGCTGCGATGAACGGCCACAGGCCGCCCCGAAGGGGTAAGCCACGTAGCGGCTAATCATCCCTCCCTCACCGCCAAATAAAATAAAGGGCCTGTCGCAAGACAGGCCCTTTATTTTATCCGATGACGGTAGCTCGGTTCGAGCCGCCCGCAGGGCTTGCCCGAGATGCCGCTGGCGGCGTTGCAGGAGGCCGGTGCCAGGCTGGGGGACGGGCTGCGGTGCATGATGCCTGACGCCCGCATCGAGCAGAGCCTGGTCGGCTTCGATTTTCCTTGAACCCGGCAGCAGGGACGCCCTTCATGCCAATGCTAAGAGGCAGGGGCTCCTTCTGTGAAGTTGCTGCTCTCGCTAGGAGGCTGGGTATAAGGCTTACCTGCTCCTGATTACGGCATTAAAGGGGCCACATCGCAGACCCGTACTCGCTGCTCAGGCAAGCTTCAGCATCGGCATCTGTTCGCGTTTGTCGCAGTGCGTCAGATGGACCCGGCTGGTCAGGCGGGTCAGCAGCTCGTAGGGGATGGTGCCTATCTTTTCGGCCACCTGTTCCACCGGCAGCCCTTCCCCCCACAACGTCACCTCGTCTCCCACCTTGTCGCGGGCCGCCGGCCCCAGATCGACGGTGATCATGTCCATGGAAACCCGACCCACGATGGGCACCCTGCGGCCATTGATCAGCATGGGGGTCCCTTCGGGTGCCATGCGCGGATAACCATCCCCGTAGCCCGCAGCCACCACGCCGAGAGTGGTATTTCGATCCGCCACCCAGTGCCCCCCATAGCCGACCGCTTCGCCCTGCGCGCAGGCGCGGGTGGCGATGAGCTGGCTCTTGAGGGTCATGACCGGGCGCAGGTCATGGTCGGCGGCGAGCTGACCGGCAAACGGGGAGGCGCCGTAGAGCATGAGGCCAGGCCGGATCCAGTCGCTGCGGGACGCCGGCCAGGCGAGGATGCCGGCGGAGTTGGCCATGGCCCGCTCGCCCGGCAGATGAGCAGAGAGGCGGTTGAATTCCTCGATCTGCAACTGAGTGGCCTGGGTATCCTGTTCATCGGATTGGCTGAAATGCGTCATCAGATGGAACGGTTGTACCACGTTGCGACAATGGCTCAGCCGCTCGATGAAGGCGGGCAGCTCCAGGGCGCGCAGCCCGAGCCGGTTCATTCCGGTATCGAGCTTGAGCCACACCTTGATGGGGGCGGGCAGACTGGCCTGCTCGAGCAGTGCCAACTGCTCCCAGGTATGCAAGGTGGTTTGCAGTTCGTGTTTCGCCAGCAGCGGCAGCGCCTCGGCACTGAAGAAGCCTCCCAGCACCAGAATGGGCTTGGTGATGGCGTTGGCGCGCAGCACCAGCGCCTCCTCGACCCTGGCCACCGCATAGGCATCGGCCTGGGCGAGTGCATGGGCCACCGGCAGCAGCCCGTGGCCATAGGCATTGGCCTTGAGTACCGCGATGATCTTGCTGTGGGGGGCATGGCGGCGCACCACGGCAAAATTGTGCTGGAGTGCATCGATATCGATGCTGGCCGTAACTGTATTCATCATGGGGTCGGGTGTCTGCTCGATGAGAAGTTGGCTGCTGGTTTCAATCCCGATCCGGTGATCCTGGCTGCCGGGACGGGCAAACGGGGGGTCACCGAACCATGTTGTTTTATGTGCTTTAAAATGTAAAAAGATGTTATCAGTTGTTTTTTTGTTGGTAAATTATGTGGCGAATAGGAATGCGTAAATGCGCAAAATACGGGATATTCCTCTGTATAAATTTGCCTGCCGACGCTTTCTCTGGCTCCCTATGACCCAGTATTTATCACTGGTTTTGTCCCTCAAAACGGGAGGGGAATAAGGCTGTTTTGGGCCATTTCTGATGGATGTTTGAGCGGATGCCGCTCTGATGTCGGCACTCCTGCACCGGACCTTCGGGAGCCCGTAGCAAAGAGGCGGGGTCAAGATGGGGTCTTGATGGCAGGATAAGGAAGAGAGACCCGCCAGGCCCATGGCTGGGCGGGTCTCGGTGTTTTTATTAGACCTTGAAGAACCCGATGCCCTGGTTGAGCTGCTGGATGATGGTGGTCAGCTGGGAGGCGTCGTGATTGACGCTCTCGGCAGCGGAGACGTTCTCCAGCGACATCTGGGTGATCTCTTCCACCGACTGGGCGATGAGCTGGCTGGCGGCGGCCTGCTCGTGGAGCATGGAGCTTATCTCCTGGATCAGTTCCACCACCTTGCGGGAGCTCTGATCAACTTGAGCCATGGTTTCACTGGATCCCTCGGTGGTTTCCCGCACCGTGCTCATGCTGTCGGAGCAGGCGCTCATCCCCTTGACCGCGCTGGTAGCCCCCTGCTGGATGGAGGTGAGCATCTCGTTGATCTCCTGAGTGGCCTGGGTGGTGCGCGCCGCCAGGGTCCGTACCTCGTCGGCCACCACGGCGAAGCCGCGGCCCATGTCGCCGGCCCGGGCCGCTTCGATGGCGGCGTTGAGCGCCAGCAGGTTGGTTTGATCCGCGACCCCCTGGATCATCACCGAGATCTGGCTGATGCGGGTGATGTCGTCAAACAGTCCCTGCACCTGCTTGGCGGAGTCGTTGACCGCCGTGGTGACCCTGAGCACCTCCTGGGAGGCGTGCTTGACCTGCTTCTCGCCGGCCTGGGCAATCTCTCCGGATTGCATCACCACGCTGTTGGCCTGATTGGCGAACGAGGAGAGCTGGGAGACGGAGGTGGTGAGCTGTTCGACCGAGGCGGCGGTGTTGGCGGTGGCGAGGGACTGCTGCTGGGAGCTGGTATTGACCTGCTCGGCCGCCGCCCCCAGTTGGGAGGCGCTGGCGGTGAGGCTTTCAGCGGCATGCTGCATGGTCGAGACGATGTCGCGCAGGCTGCGGCGGGTGCTGATCATCGCCTGCTGCATGCGGGTCAGCTCGTCGTTGCCCTCGGCCTGATCCGGGGCGGTGAGCCTGCCCTGCGCCAGTTGTTGCAGATCCTGCATGATGGCGAGCAGCGGCTGGTTGATGCTGGTGCTGAGCAACCAGCCCAGCAGCAAGGAGAGCAGTACCGAGATGGCGAGTATGGTGTAGGTGGCGGTGTTGATGTTGCTGGCAATCACGTCGCTCTCATGGAAGGCCTGCTTGCCCAGCCCCTGATTGATGTCGACCAGCTTGCTGAGCAGATCGTCCACCACCTTGAAGCTGGTGGCCGCGTCCCCCTTCATCAATTTGATCGCATTGTCGTTGTCATTGGCTGCACTTGCCGCCATCGCCTTGTGTGCCGCCTCCTTGTAAAGCGGCCAGGCGCGGTCAAAGTCCGCCAGTACCAGTTTTTCCGGTTCGCTCAGCGGGGTTGCCCGGTACTTGTCCAGCAGGGCGGCCATCTTCTGCTCGTGCAGATCCATATCCCTGGCAATCTGGTCCATGCCGCTTTTGCTCGGCTCGATGACATAGTCGAACAGCGAGCGGTTGTGATAGATGGCCTGCATGTTGGCGTTGGCGACATCCGTGATGGGGGTCAGGATGTTGAGGTACATGTCATTGAGCATGTCATTGATGGTGTTGGTGTTCTGCTTGCCGTAGAGGCCGACCCCGATCAGGATGAGATTCAGCAACAGGAAGGAGACGATAAGCCGCGTCTTGATGGAGAGCTGGCGAAGTAGGTTGTTCATGGTAGCCTCATGCTTGTTTCAAGCGTCCATGCAGCGATGTCGATACTGCCGGTGTTGTTGTTATCCCGCCCTCTCAGAGCGGGGTTCCTCAATAGCGCAAAGGGTCACGACTCAGGTCGCTCTGGCCTGCCATTCGGCAAACCATTTTCCAATCTGATCGACCGGCAGCGGTCGGCTGATGTAATAGCCTTGCGCCAGCTCGCAGCCGAGCATTGCCAGCTGCTTCCAGTCCTCTTCGGTTTCCACTCCCTCGGCGACCGTCTTGAGGTTGAGCTTCTGGCTCATGACGATGGCTGAGGTCAATATAGCCAGCTTCTTGGGGCTGCTATGGGCGTCGTGCACGAATTCCTTGTCAATCTTGATCTCGGTGAAAGGACAGCGAGATAGCTGCTTCATGGAGGAGTAGCCGGTGCCATAATCATCCATTGCGATGCCGAATCCCCGCAGTCTCAATCGTGCCAGGGTGCCCAGCGACATGGCGAGATTGGACATGAAGGTGGTCTCGGTGACTTCGATGATGATGGCGCTGCAGGGCAGTTGATGGGCCTGCACGATGGCAATCATGTTCTCGACCAGCTTGTCCGTCAGCAGCAGGCTGACCGGCATGTTGATGGAGCAGGTGGGGTGATCGGACAGTGCGTCCAGAGTGGTGAGTGCCTCGCAGGTGGCATGCAGAAACTGGTAGAAGAAATCGAGCGCCAGCTGCCCCTCTTCCAGGTGGTGAACGAAGCAGATGGGGGGAATGACCCCGTGCTCGGGATGGATCCAGCGCACCAGCGCCTCGAAGCCGTAGAGACTGGCGTCCGCCATCAGCACCTTGGGTTGCAGAAAAGGGATCAGTTGCCGGTTGTCCAGCGCCTGCTGCACATCCTCGGCGGTGAAGGTGAGCTGCATCCACTTCTTGTTTTCCCGGTGTGCCAGCGGATCGCAATGCTGCAGCATGTTGCGCAGATCGCTTTGTCGCAGCGGCTTTGACAGCACGCCGATCACCTCCAGGGTACTGGCATCGGCAATGGCGTGGATCACGTCCAGCACGTCTCGCTCCACCCCGCTCATGACGGCCACGAACATCCGGTAGTGGGTGTTCTTCTCCAGGTTGCTGATGAGCTCGACCCCGTCCATGCCGGGCATGTTGAGGTCGGTCAGCAGCAGATCGATGCGCTCGAGCTGCTGCAGCTTGTTCAGGGCATCCTGGCCATCATGGGCCAGGTGGATTTGGCCGAACCCCAGCTCCTGCAGCAGACAGGTCACTTCGTACTGCTGGGTACGGGAGTCATCCACCACCATGGCACTGCGGCCTTGCCATTTTTCCAATGACATAATTACACGCCTCGTAGATCCGGACGGCTGAGCGTCTGGGTAATGTGGGTGAGGGACATGACTTCATCCACTCCGCCGTGGGCTATGGCCTCTTTGGGCATGCCGAACACCACGCAACTGGCTTCATCCTGGGCGATGGTACGAGCGCCCGTGTCGTGCAGCTCCCGCATGCCGCGGGCGCCGTCATCCCCCATGCCGGTCATGATGACGCCAAGGGCGTTGCGCCCCGCACTCACCGCCACCGAGCGAAACAGCACGTCCACCGAGGGGCAGTGACGGGAGACCGGCGGCCCCTCTTTGACTTCCGCCAGATACTGGGTGCCGCTGCGCTGGATCAGCAGGTGCTTGCCCCCTGGCGCTATGATGGCGACCCCGGGCAGCAGGCGATCGCCGGTCTCGGCCTCTTTCACCTCCAGCTGGGAGAGGCTGTTGAGCCGCTCGGCAAAGGAGGCTGTGAAGCGGGCCGGCATGTGCTGGACAATGGCGATCCCCGGGCAGGTGGCGGGCAGGCGGGAGAGCAGATACTCCAGCGCCTGAGTGCCACCGGTGGAGGTGCCGAGTGCAACTATCTTCTCGGTGGTGCGAAAGGAGATCCGCTCCGCCGGCGGGGAGAGCACCTCGTCGGCATTGCGCCTCGGGGTGACCGGCAGCGGGGCGGCGCCGGGCAGCAGATTGCGCAGCTTGGCGCCGACGGCGCCCCGGATCTCCTGGATGAAGTCGTTGGCGGACTGCTGCAGGAAGCTCTTGATGCCGACACTGGGTTTGGTGACGATGGAGATGGCCCCCGCCGACATCGCCTCCAGGGTGATCATGGCCCCCTCTTCGGTGAGGGAGGAGCAGATGATGACCGGGGTGGGGTGCTCGGCCATGATCTTCTTGAGAAAGGTGAGGCCGTCCATGCGTGGCATCTCGATGTCGAGGATGATGACGTCGGGCCAACACTTCTTCATCTGCTGCATGGCGAAGATGGGGTCGAAGGCGGCGCCGATCACCTCGATATCTTCCGCCTTGCTCAGCATCTGGGTCAGTACCTCTCGTACCAGGGCCGAGTCGTCGACGATAAGCACGCGTATGGTCATGGCAGCTCCTTGGGCTGAAGGGGCAGGCAGCGGTAGCGGGAGGGGGCCTCCTGCACCAGCGGCAGATCCTGCTGGCGGATGATCTCGGAGTGGCCGACCAGCAGGTAGCCGTCCGGGCGCAACAGGTTGCAAAGCTGCGACAGCACCCGGGCCTTGGTCTCGTCATTGAAGTAGATGAGCACGTTGCGCAGGAAGATGACGTCGAAGTTGCTCTCCGGATAGTCGCCGCAGGTCAGCAGATTGAGGTTGGCAAAGGTGACCTTGCCGGCCAGCTCCGGCTTGACCCGGATCTTGCCGGCGAACTCATCATGGCCGCGCTGAAAATAGCGCAGCCACAGATGGGGCGGCACGTGCTGGGCCCGCTCGACCGAGTAGACGGCGCGGCGGGCAAAGGGGATGACCCGAGTGTTGATGTCGGTACCATGGATGCTCCAGCGATCGTTGATGCCGAGCTGTTCGGCCAGCACCATGGCGGCGGAGTAGGCCTCTTCCCCGGTGGAGCAGGCGGCGGACCAGATCCGCAGCGGCTGGCGGCGAGTGGCAAGCAGCTGTTCGGCATGGTGCTTGAGCCAGCTGAAGTGCTGGGATTCGCGAAAGAAATAGGTCTCGTTGGTGGAGAGCAGGTTGATGGCGACTTGCCGCTCGTGGGGATCGCTGGACTGATTGATCCGCTCCCAGTAGGCGTGATAGCTGGTAAGGTGCAGCGCCCGCAGCCGCTTGGCGAGTCGGGATTGCACCAGCGCCCGCTTGCAGGGGGCAAGATCGATGCCGGCCGAATTCAGGATGAAGCGGCGAAACAGATCGAACTCACTCTGGCTGAGGGTCGGGGTGAGTTCGGCCGTGAAGGGGGGCGCCACCATGGTCAGCCGCCCTGTTCCGGGGAGAACTGCTGCTCGGTGGCCGCCTCGGCCATGGCGCTCAGCTCGGCGATGGAGAGGGCTCTGTGCATGTCGAGCAGGATGGCAAACTGCTGATCGATGGTGACCACCCCCTGAATGAAGTCACCGCGGATGTGAGTGCCAAAGGTGGGGGCCGGTTCGATGGCGTCGCTGCGGATCTCCAGCACCTCGCAGACCGCATCCAGCAGCATGCCGATCTCCTGCTCCTCGCCGGTGCTGTTGGGCAGGGAGAGGATGGCGACGCAGGTGGTGGGTTGCAGCAGGGTCTGTCCCCGGCCGAAACGGATGGAGAGATCGATCACCGGCACCACGGCGCCGCGCAGGTTGATGATGCCCCGCACGAAGCGCGGCATCATGGGCACCGGGGTCATTCCCTCGAACTCGATGATCTCGCGGATGCAGCCGATGTCGATGCCGTACAGTTCGCCGCCCAGCATGAAGGTGACGCAGTGAAAGTGGGCGCTGGTGTCAGGGGCAAGCTTGTCTCTCATCGCCGGCTCCTAGTAGTTGGTGAACTTGCCATCATCTATCTCTCGCTCCAGATCCTCTTCATGAAAGGGGTAGGGGCGGGAGAATGCCGACTTCGGCTTGCTGCGTCGGACAACATGGGCGCCGCCGTGCGGGGTATAGAGCTGGCGGGTGTTGCCGCCGCGCAGGGTGAACTGCTGCATCAGCTCCTGCAACTGCAGGGCGGTGGAGCTCAGCTCTTCCGAGGTGGAACTGAGCTCTTCCGCCGAGGCGGCCGAGGCCTGCATGCCATCGCTTATCTGGGTCACGGCGATGTTGATCTGGGAGACGCTGGCCCGCTGTTCGCGGGAGGCGGAGGCGATCTCCTGCACCAGGGTGGCGGTCTGATCGATGCCGGGCAGCATTTCACGCAGCAAGGCTCCAGCCTGCTCGGCGACGCTGACCGAGCGCCCGGCCAGCTCGCCAATCTCCTTGGCGGCGGTCTGGGAGCGTTCGGCCAGTTTGCGCACCTCGGCGGCGACGGTGGCAAAGCCCTTGCCGTGCTCGCCGGCGCGGGCCGCCTCGATGGCGGCGTTGATGGCCAGCAGGTCGGTCTTGTTGGCGATGTCGTTGATGACGGTGATGCGCGACGCTATCTCCTTCATGGCGTGCACCATCTCGCCGACCGCCTTGCCGCTTTCGGTGGCGCTGCTGGCCGCCCGGGTGGAGATATTTTCGGTCACCTTGGCATTGTCGGCATTCTGGCTGACGGTGGCGGTCATCTCCTCGACCGAGGCACTGGTCTGCTCGACGCTGGAGGCGAGCTCGGAGGAGGTCTGGGAGAGGGCATTGGCGGTGGCGGCCACCTGCTCGGAGGCGGAGCCGATGGCTTCCGACATGGCGCCCACCTCGTTGAGGGTGTCGGAGAGGCGGTGGGCCATGCTCTTGATTGCATAGAGCAGGCTCGAAGTGTCGTCGGCCTTGAGCTGCACCGGGGTGGAGAGATCCCCCTCGGCGACCCGGGCCACCACCTGCACCGTGTAGGAAGGGTCGCCCCCCAGCTGGCGCAATATGCTGCGGGTCACCAGCAGGGCCAGGATGAGGCAGATGAGAAAGGCGGCGCTGGCGATGGCGATGAGGAGCTGCAGGTTGTCCTGATAGATGGCCTGGCTCTCATCCATGGATTGGGATGCCAGTTCGGCATTGATCTTGACCAGATCGCTCAGCAGTCCATCGGCGATGTCGAAGGCCGGGCGCCCCTTGTCCCCCATCAGCCGAAAGGCGTTGCGCTCAGGTTCTCCTTGCTGCCCCGGGGTCTGAACCAGTTTCAGGATCTCGCTGGCGTACTGCTTGTAAGTGGCCCAAGCCTGATCGAAGCGGGCCAGCAGGTCCACCTCCCGCTGGGTGAGGTAGGTTTTGCGGTAGCTGGCCAGAAAATCCCACATTCCCTTTTCGAACTTGTCGACATTGACCAACGCCTGGGCCTTGAGATCCGGGTCGACCTCGCCGATGTAGCGATAGAGAGCCCGGTTCTGGTAGACCGCATAGATGTTGGCGTTGGCGATGTCCTTGATCGGCAACAGCTGGTTGGCGTGCATGTTGCTGACCAGCTGCACCATGGTCCTGGTGGAGTAGTAGCTGGTGAGCGACAGCACCACCAGCAGCACCATGAGGATGGAGAACGAGAACACCAGCTTTGTTCTGACTTGCAAGTTGTGAAACCAGTCCATGGTCTGACTCCGTCAATTCCGTTGATGTGCTTAAGGTGTGTGGTCAATCTCTGAGGCTGTAGAGGGCATCGGCCTGTTGCCGGAGCGCATGTTGTTCCCGCCGCCAGGCCAGCTGGATGAGCTGGGGGACATCTAGGATGAGCGCTGGCTGGCCGTTGCCAAGAATGGTGGAGCCGCTTACGTAGCGCAGGGACTTGAACAGCTCGCCGAGCGGCTTGATGACGGCCTGCACCTCGCCAATCAGGCGATCCACCACGATGCCGGCGCGATGGTCGGCATAGTCCACCATCACCACGAATTCGGGTTCGTCGGCAGGGGGCAGGGCAAACAGCTCGCGCAGGACGATGAAGGGCACCCACTCGCCACGCACGTTGATTTGGCGGGCCGGGGTACGCAGGGCATCCGGCGGCAGATCGATACACTCGACCATCATGTCGAGGGGGATCACCAGGGAGGCGTGATCCACCTCGATGCGAAAGCCGTCGATGATGGCCAGGGTGAGCGGCAGTCTCAGCCTGAAGGTGGTGCCCAGCCCCAGCCGGCTGTCGATGGTGGTTTCGCCGCGCAGAAACTCCAGGTTGCGCTTGACCACGTCGAGCCCGACCCCCCGCCCGGAGAGATCGCTGACATCGCTGGCCGTCGAGAAACCGGGCAGAAACAGCAGTTGAAAGATCTCCTGTTCACCCAAGACCTTGCCTTCCGGCAGCAGCCCCTGGCCATGGGCCTTGGCGAGGATCTTGTCGCGGTCGATGCCGCGGCCGTCGTCGCTGACCTCCACCACCACGGCGCCGGCGTCGTGATAGGCGTTGAGGGTGATGGTTCCCTGCGCCGGCTTGCCGGCGGCGAGCCGAGCCTGTTGCTCTTCGAGGCCATGATCGGCGGCGTTGCGCACTAGGTGCATCAGGGGGTCGGTCAGCTTCTCGACCATCGACTTGTCGATGTCGGTATCGGCGTTGCGGATCTGCAGCTGGATCTCCTTGCCGGTCTGCTGGGACAGTTCGTGCACCAGTCGCGGGAAGCGGTTGAAGATCTCGTTGATGGGCACCATGCGCAGGGTGAGCGCATCATCGCGGATCCCTTCCACCAGGGTGTTGACGATGGCCACTGATTCGATGAGATCCGCATCGCCTCCCATCCTCGCTTGCAGGGTGGTGGCCGAGGTGGCAATCACCAGCTCGCCGACCCGATTGATCAGCCGATCGAGCTTGGCCGCCTCGATGCGGATGTAGTGCCCCTCCGCCCGCAGCGGTACGGGTCTGGTCTGCTGTGGGGGGGCCTCCTGCTGCGCGGGGGCTGACTGGATGGGGGGCGCCAGGGCCGGTTCGACGCTTGCCGCGCCGGGCGTCAGTTCGCCCCGCGCGATGCAGGCAGCTTCCTCTTCGCTCAGCGCGCCGGCCTGCACCCAGCGTTGCAGCTGGGCCGCGAGCGGCTCATTGCACCAGGCCGCCAGCTGTTGCCCCTGTTCTGAAAACTGCGCCAGATCCTGATGAGGGCTGAGCAGGCAGATGAGACTGGCGTGGGCAACGAAATCAAAGGTGCTCCGGATCCGCTCGGCCGGTTCGGCGCTGAGCAGGCCAATCTCGTAGCCGAGAAAACACTCGGTGGCATCGAGCAGTTGCAGCGGGGGCCACTCCTGCCAGACCGGCTGGATGACGCGGATCTCCCCTAGGTTGCCGAGGTAGCGAATGAAGGCCAGCAGATCGAAGCCGTCCTGATAAAGGGCGGGATAGAAGCGTAGGGAGAGGTGCCAGGCGCGCCGGTCCGTCTGATTGACCGGTGCGGGAGCCGGCATGGTCAGCGGCTGGCTGGGCAGGGTCTGGTGCCCCTGCAGTTGGGAGAGCAGGGCCAGGATCTGCTGGGTCTCGGTCTGTTGCAGCTCGGGGTTGTGTTCGGCCCCTTGCAGCAGGTCGCGCAGTTGATCGTTGCAGGCCAGCAGCAGGTTGATGAGGTGTTCGTCCAGCGCGATCTCGCCGCTGCGCAGCCGCTCCAGCATGTTCTCCATGGCGTGGGCGAAGCGCACCAGCATGGCCAGCCCCAGCATGCCGGCCGAGCCCTTGATGGTGTGGGCGGTGCGAAACATCAGGTTGTAGGTGTCGGGGTGGGCCGGATAGGTGTCGCGATCCAGCAGGGCGTGTTCCAGATTGTCGCACTGCTCGTAGGCCTCCTCGAAGAACAGGGCGCGGGCCTTATTGATGTCCATCCACACGGCCCTCCCCATGGTCGGTTGGCCACAACCCCATCAGGCTCAAGACATGGCGGGCCTGGCTGCCTTCAGCGGCCTCGAGTCGCAGCTGCTTGCCCTGCTGACCGGCCTCCTGCTGCAGGATGGCGATGAGCTGGGCACCGCAGCCATCGAGCATCTCCAGCGGGGTGAGATCCAGCGTCAGCACGGAGAAATTGAGCAGGCCGAACAGATCATCCTGCAGATCCCCCAGCGTGATGACGCTGAGCTCGCCGCTCAGGGTGGCGGTCACCGGCGTTTGCCGGGTGTCGATCGCCAGGCTCATGGCTGCACCACCTTGCAGACATCGTCCAGCAGCTTGAGCGGTTCGAACGGCTTGGTGAGCCAGATCCGGGCGCCGGCCTCGAATCCTTCCCGCTTGATCTGCTCGGAGTCTTCGGTGGTCAGCATGATGAAGGGGAGGTAGCGGGTACTCTGCTGGGCCTTGACCCGTCTTAGCAGGGCCATGCCATCCATGCCGGGCATGTTGAGATCGGAGATGATGAGGTGTACCCGCCGCTGCTCCAGTTCGATGAGGGCGGCTTCGCCGTCGCCGGCCTCAATCACCTCAAAACCGGCGCTGCTGAGCGTCATGGTGATGGCCGCCCTGATCCCCACGGAATCATCCACCACCAGTATGGTTTTGCTCATCGGTCATCCTCATCGACTTCATGGGTTCCTTGCCATTAGCGCCAAGGGCAGAGCCCATTCAGGGCTCAGTGATAATTGTTGTTCAACAGCTTGATGTTGGAGAGATTTTTATGTCATCACTGACTAATGGAGACAAATGGCGCCAGTTGTACGGGCCAGGTGGTGCAGCCGGGCCGGGAAGGAGGGGGTGGGTCACATGTTGCAAGAGGGGGAATAGGGGGGAAATGCAGATACCCTGTTGATGACAGTTAATTAATCAAGTAAGGGGGATATTTCTTGAAATAGACAGGTAAGCTTATTTTAGAAGCTGATAATAAATATCGTTCGCGCGTCCATTTCACTTGTTTACATATAATCATACAAATATAAAGGTATATATTATCAGCCACTTTCGGCGAGGTAAAATAGCCTATTGCTGGTAACATAAAGACCGGGTCAAATAGTGTGACAACGCTTTCATTCTGATTATTTAACATCACGAATTAACGGGTAATTTAAATGAATTAAATTCATTAACACACAAAATTACCCCCTAGTGGGTATTTCCGCGGTTGGCGATATGCTTTCTAAGTCTATGCTACATATGAAATTTTTAAATCCATGCTGATGAGTTTTCTATTTGAATAATGTTCCGTCACTTGATGGAGATCAACGCGGGGCAGGGGGGGAGTACTTAGCATTTCCGCTATTAAGCATTTATCAAACAAGTGCTCACTACGGGAATAAAAAGAATGGTCGAGGATACTTTTTTATCGGCTCATGGAATTAATCGCCGTGACTTTATGAAATTGTGCGCCGGGATGGCCGCAACCCTTGGATTAAGCCAGCATGCCGTGGCCAAGATGGCCACCGCGCTCACCAGCCCCGAGCGGCCACCGGTGATCTGGATAGGGGCGCAGGAGTGTACCGGTTGCACCGAATCGCTGTTGCGCGCCACCCACCCCACCATCGAGAACCTGATCCTCAACACCATTTCGCTGGAGTACCACGAGGTGCTCTCGGCGGCCTTCGGCCATCAGGCCGAAGAGAACAAGCACAATGCCATCGAACGCTACAAGGGCAAGTATGTGCTGGTGGTGGACGGCTCCATCCCGCTTAAAGATGGCGGCATCTACTGCATGGTGGCGGGGGAACCCATCGTCGACCATATTCGCCGCGCGGCTGCCGATGCGGCTGCCGTCATCGCCATCGGCTCCTGCGCCGCCTGGGGCGGGGTGCCCGCCAGCGGCGGCAACCCGACCGGTGCCGTCAGCCTGGAGGAGGCCCTCGGCAACCTCGGCACGCCGATTATCAATATCCCGGGCTGCCCGCCCAATCCCCACAACTTCCTCACCACGGTCGCCTACTACATCACATACGGCAAGCTGCCGGCGCTCGATGCCAAGAAGCGGCCGCTGTTTGCCTATGAACGGCTCATCCACGAAAACTGTGAGCGTCGCCCGCACTTCGACGCCGGCCGTTTCGCCAAGGAGTTTGGTGACGAGGGCCACCGTCAGGGCTGGTGCCTCTATCACCTGGGCTGCAAGGGGCCGGAGACCTACGGCAACTGCTCGACCCTGGAGTTCTGCGACGTGGGCGGCGGCATCTGGCCGGTGGGCATCGGCCATCCCTGCTACGGCTGCAACGAGCAGGGGGTAGGTTTCAGCAAGGGGATCTTCCAGCTCGCCAAGGTGGAGAATCCCACCCCGCGGGTGAACAAGCCCGACGTGGCCATTCAGGAGGGGGGGCACATGTCGCCCACCGCCACCGGCCTTATCGGTGGGGCGCTCGGGGTGCTGGTCGGGGTGAGTCTGATGACGGTGCGCGAGCTCGGTCGCCAGCAGAAGCGCCATGAAGCCGGGCAGCACACCTCACGGGAGGAGTGACCGTGAACAGACGCAATTTCCTCAAATTCGCCTCCGTCGGTGCGCTGGCGGCGGGCACCACCGTCTCCGGCACTGCCCTGGCGGCGGCCGAGAACAAGCCGCCCATTCCCGGCGCACTCGGCATGCTCTACGACTCTACCCTCTGCATCGGCTGCCAGGCCTGTGTGGCGGAGTGTCAGCGCCTCAACGGCAACCCTGCCAATCCGGCCGGGGAAGCGACCTGGTCCAACAACGACAAGCTGAGCCCCTACACCAACAACATCATTCAGGTGTGGAAGAGCGGCGCGGGTGAGCACAAGGATCAGCTGGTGGATGGCTATGCCTACATCAAGAAGCAGTGCATGCACTGCGTCGATCCCAACTGCGTCTCCGTCTGCCCGGTGCAGGCGCTGACCAAGGATCCCAAGACCGGCATCGTTCATTACGACCCGGACGTCTGCACCGGCTGCCGCTACTGCATGGTGGGCTGCCCGTTCGACGTGCCCAAATATGACTACGACAACCCGTTCGGGGCGATCCACAAGTGCGAGCTCTGCAACCAGAAGGGGCTTGAGCGCATCGATCAGGGCAAATTGCCCGGCTGTGTCGAGGTGTGCCCCACCGGCGCCGTCATCTTCGGCACCCGCGAGGCGCTGATGGCCGAGGCCAAGCGCCGGCTGCTGGCCACCCCGGGCAGCGAATATGCCTACCCGCGCCAGACTTTCAGCGCCAACGATCCCTACCTGCATGAGGTGCCCAACTACCAGCCTTACGTCTATGGCGAGAAGGAGGGGGGCGGTACCCAGGTGCTGGTGCTGGCCGGGGTGCCCTATACCAAGCTCGACATGCCTGACTTGCCGGAGCTCTCCTCCGGGGCGCGCTCCGAGCACATCCAGCACACCCTCTACAAGGGAATGGTGCTGCCGCTGGTGGTGCTGACCGGGCTCTCGGTGCTCATTCGCCGCAACACCAAGGACCATCAGGATGGCGACGATCATGACTCGCACGCGGGCCATGACAAGCAATCGGGAGGCAAGGATCATGAGTAATCACAAGGCACATCCGCTGGGGGGCAGGCTGGTCAGCTGGCCGGTCATGGTGCTGGCGCCGTTCGTCATCCTGTGCGGCATGCTGATCCTCAAACGCCTCATCTTCGGGCTGGGCTCGGTCACCGATCTCAACGGGGGTTATCCCTGGGGGCTCTGGATCTCGTTCGATCTGCTGATCGGCACCGGTTTCGCCTGCGGCGGCTGGGCGTTGGCCTGGGCGGTCTACGTCTTCAACCGGGGCGAGTATCACCCCCTGGTAAGGCCGGCCCTGCTGGCGAGTCTGTTTGGCTACTCGCTGGGGGGCCTCTCCATCACCATCGACGTCGGCCGTTACTGGAACCTGCCCTACTTCTACATTCCGGGTTTCTTCAACACCTCCTCGGTGCTGTTCGAGACGGCGGTCTGCATGACTATCTACATCGGGGTGATGGCGCTGGAGTTTGCCCCCGTGCTGCTGGAGAAGTTCGGCTGGAAAACCTCCATGGTGCGTCTCAACAAGATCATGTTCTTCATTCTGGCGCTGGGGGCACTGCTGCCCACCATGCACCAATCCTCGATGGGCTCGTTGATGATTGTGGCGGGGGAGAAGATCCATCCGCTCTGGCAAAGCTATGAGCTGCTGCCGGTCTTTTCGCTTCTGACCGCCTTCATCATGGGCTTCTCCATCGTAGTGTTTGAAGGCTCCCTGGTGCAGGCGGGGCTGGCGGGGCGCGGCCCCAACGAGAAGTCGCTGTTTTACAAGCTGACCCAGGTGATCGACATCTTCCTGATCCTGTTCGTGGCGCTGCGCTTTGCCGAGATCGTCATCAACGACAAGTCGGAGTATCTCTCCGAGTGGAATCGCTACGCCTTGATGTTCTGGAGCGAGATCGCGCTGATGATCTTCCCGCTGCTGGTGTTCCACTGGGACAAGAGCCGCCGGGACTCGCGCATGTTGTTCCTGGGGGCCCTCAGCATGCTGCTGGGCGCCGCCCTCTGGCGACTGGACTACTCCCTGCTCGCCTTCAACCCCGGCAATGGCTACCACTACTTCCCCTCCGCGGCGGAAGTGCTGATCTCCTTGGGCTTCGTCGCCATCGAGGTGTGTGCCTATTTGCTGCTGATCCGGCTGCTGCCGGTACTGCCATCACTTGAACGTGTTCACCAAGATTATCAGGCCCGAGGGAAAGCCAACGTATGAGCCAACGTATCACCATAGACCCCATCACCCGCATCGAGGGTCACCTGCGTATCGACTGTGAAATCGAAGGCGGCGTCGTCACTAAGGCCTGGTCGTCCGGCACCATGTGGCGCGGGATGGAGGAGATCGTCAAGGGCAACGACCCGCGCGATGCCTGGATGATAGTGCAGCGCATCTGCGGGGTGTGCACCTCCATTCACGCCATCGCCTCGGTGCGGGCGGTGGAGAACGCCATCGGCGCCAAGGTGCCGGTCAATGCCCAGTTTATCCGCAACCTCATCATCGCGGCCCATAACATCCACGATCACATCGTCCACTTCTATCAGCTCTCCGCGCTGGACTGGGTGGACATCACCGCGGCCCTTGAGGCCAATCCGCAAAAAGCGGCGGACATGCTCAAGGGGGTATCGACTTGGTCCCTCAACAGCGTCGACGAGCTGACCAAGGTGCAGGAGAAGATCCGCGCCCTGGTGGCGAGCGGCCAGCTCGGCATCTTCGCCAACGGCTACTGGGGCCACAAGGCGATGAAGCTGAGCCCGGAGGTGAACCTCATCGCCGTGGCTCACTATCTGCAGGCGCTGGAGTGCCAGCGCGATGCCAACCGCATCGTCGCCATTTTGGGCGGCAAGACCCCCCACATTCAGAATCTGGCGGTGGGCGGGGTGGCCAACCCCATCAACCTGGATGCACCGAGCGTGCTCAACCTCGAGCGGCTGCTCTACGTAAAGAGCTTTATCGACCGGCTCGGCGAGTTCATCGAGCAGGTCTACAAGGTGGATGCCGCCATCATAGCTGCCCACTACCCCGAGTGGCTGAACCTGGGGCAAGGGGCCAAGCACTACCTGAGCGTGCCTGAGCTGCCCACCGACGGTGACGGCGGCAGCTTCCTGATGCCCGGTGGCTACATCGAGAACGGCGATCTGGCTGGTTATCGCCCCATCGAGAGCCATCAGGATGCGTGGCTGATGGATGGCATTGCCGAGAGCAACAAGCACGCCTGGTACAAGGATGACGCCCCCCTCAAGCCCTGGGAGGGCAAGACCGAGCCGAACTACACCGGCTGGCAGGATGACGGCAAGTACTCCTGGGTCAAATCTCCCACCTTCTACGGCAAGGTGGTGGAGGTGGGGCCGCTTGCCGACTTGCTGGTGAAGCTGGCCGCCAAGCACCCGGAGACGGTGGCGCATTTCGATCAGCTGAACGGTCTCTACAAGACGCTCACCGGTTCAGCGATCAAGACCGAACAGCTGCACTCCACCCTGGGCCGCATCATCGGCCGGGCGGTACGCTGCTGTGTGCTCAAAGACACCCTGTCCCATCAGTGGAAGGCGCTGGTGGACAACATCGGCAAGGGGGATTTCAGCGCCTACATCAAGACCGAGATTCCGGCGGACAAGGAGTTTCGCGGGGTGGGCTTTGAAGAGGCGCCGCGCGGTATGCTCTCCCACTGGGTAGTCATCAAGGGCGGCAAGATCGAGAACTATCAGGCGGTGGTGCCATCGACCTGGAACTCGGGCCCGCGCAACTTCAACGACGAACCTGGCCCCTACGAGCAGGCGCTGGTGGGCACCCCGGTGGCGGATCCCGCCAAGCCACTGGAAGTGGTGCGCACCGTTCACTCGTTCGACCCCTGCATGTCCTGCGCAGTGCATGTGGTGGATACCCAAAATGGCGAAACGACTCAGGTGAAGGTGCTGTGATGAACACCTTGATCCTGGGTGTGGGCAACCTGCTCTTGAGTGACGAGGCCGTCGGCGTGCGCATCGTTGAGGGGCTGGGGCGCGAATACCGTTTCGCCCCCGGTATCGAGCTGCTCGATGGCGGCACCGCCGGCATGGAGTTGCTCGAAGCGATGGCCAGTCGCGATCACATCATTCTGGTGGATGCGGTGCGCAGCGGCAATCCGCCGGGCACCGTGGTGACCCTGAAGGATGAGGAGATCCCGACCCTGTTTGGCCGCAAGATCTCCCCTCACCAGCTGGGGCTGGCGGACGTGCTCTCGGCGCTGCACATGACGGGGGAATCCCCCAGGCGGCTCACTCTGATCGGCGTCGAGCCCGAATCCCTCGAGCCCCGCATCGGCCTCACCCCTGTGGTGGCGGCTGCCATGGTGGAGGCGACGGATCGGATTTTGACCCTGCTGGCCGCCGTTGGCGCGCCCGCCATTCCGCTCTCTGAGCAGGAGAAAGCTGAACAAGCACGGGAGGGCCTATGGCGCAGTCCAATTTAAGCGAGGCTGAGAGAGTGCTGGAGATAGTACCGGAGACAGCGCAGGAGTTTGCCGGCTTTGCCAGCAATCCCGCGCCTCTGCTGGTAGCCCAGTACGAGCGGATCGCTCGCGAAGAGATGCAGGCGCTGCCCTTCTATCACCCGGACATGCCAATCGTTGCGGAGTGCGTGGTGTTTGAAGGTCAGTGGCTCGGCTGCGTGCTCACCCCCTGGATGCTGAGCGTGGTGGTGCTGCCGGGGCCGGATCAGCTGTGGCCGGTGCGTAGCAACAGCGATCGGCTCGCCCTGCAGCTCCCCTGCGGCAACCTGACCTTTATGGTGGGGGCATTGCCCGAGACGGGGCAGTTGCTGGCCTGCTCGCTCATGTCCCCCATCGACCCGCATCTGGGGGCCGACGAGGGGCGTGCGCTGGTGAGCAGTACCCTCAAGATGCTGCTTTCGCTTCCGGTGCAGCAGGGGGAGGGCGGCGTGAACTTGAGCCGGCGCCGCCTGTTCAGCGGCCGGCGTGGCGACCCTGTTGGCGACACCCAGCGCTAGGTCTCATCTGCAATCAGGTTTAGAATAGGGGCCGTTTTGGCCCCTCACTCGCTTCTGTCGTGCCCCTGTTTTTCGATAGTGAGTGGTAAAACGAATAAGGGATCTTATGACCATTCAATGCTTTGGCTGCCACTCAGGCAGCAACGCCGGCCACCGTAAAGGCCTCTCTGTCACTGCGGCCGCCTTGCTGGCCCTGCTCTCGGGCGGTTTCTCTTCCATGGCGCAGGCTGCCCAGCCCGTCCCCGCCGAACTCAAGCTCGCCATCGGCGCCGAACCCACCGAAGGGTTTGACCCTTTGCTTGGCTGGAGTCACGGCAGCTACCTGCTGCTGCACAGTCCGCTGCTCAAGCAAAACGCCGATCTCAGCTGGCAAAACGTGCTCACCCAATCGGTGACTCCGAACCAGGATGGCAAGGGGTGGCTTATCCGCCTCAAGCCGGATCTGACATTCTCCAACGGCGCGCCGCTCACCGCCGAAGACGTCGCCTTTACCTACAACAGCGCAGCCCAGGGCGGCGGCAAGATCGACATGGGCAACTTTGTCTCGGCCAAGGTGCTCTCGCCTACCGAAGTTGCCATATCTTTAAGTGCTCCCCAGAGCACCTTCGTCAACGTGCTGGGATCTTTGGGGATAGTGTCGAAGCGGGATTACGATCCCAAGGCTTACGCCCGCCATCCGGTCGGTGCCGGCCCTTACCGGTTGGTGAGCTTCCTGCCCGGTCAACAGCTGGTGGTAGAGGCGAACCCCCATTACGCCGGCGGCATCAATGACTTCAAGCGGCTGGTGTTTGTCTTTATTGATGAAGAGAGCGCCTATGCCGCCGCCCAGAGCAGCCAGCTCGACCTGGTGCGCATCGCCCCGTCACTGGCGCCTACCGTGCCTGCCTCCCTCAAGCTGTGGGTGCGGCCGAGTGTCGAGAACCGCGGCATCGTCTTCCCCATTCCTGCAGCGAGCAAGCGTGGCGAAGAGGGTAAAAAAGATGCCAAGGGTTATCCCATCGGCAACGACGTGACCTCGGATGTGGCGGTGCGCCGCGCCATCAACTACGCCATCGACCGCAAGCTGCTGGCCGACCAGCTGCTGGAGGGGCACGCCATCCCCGCCTACAGCGCGGTAGAAGGCTTGCCCTGGCTGAACAAAGCCACCGCCTTCAAGGACGGGGATGCCGCCCACGCCAACGCCCTGCTCGACGAAGCGGGCTGGAAGATGGGCAGTGACGGCATTCGCTACAAGGGCGACCTGCGCGCAGCCTTTACCCTCTGGTACACCAGCGGTGATAGCACCCGCCGGGATTTGGCGGAAGCGGTGCGGGCCATGCTCAAACCCATTGGCCTTGAGGTGAGCCTCAAGTCCGGCAGCTGGGAGCAGGTGGAGCGGGAGATGCACGCCAATCCGGTGCTGATGGGGTGGGGGAGTCTGGATCCCATGGAGCTCTATCACCACTACCAGAGCGGCTCCGGTGGCGTGGAGTTCTACAACCCGGGCTACTACAGCAACCCTGTGGTGGATGGCCACCTCAAGCAGGCGCTGGATGCCCCGAACTGGCAGGCGGCCGTGCCGTTCTGGCAGCAGGTGGAGTGGGATGGCAAGACCGGCGCCGGAGTGCAGGGAGATGCCGCCTGGGCCTGGCTGCTCAATGTGCAGCACACTTATCTCGCCAACCGTTGCATCGATCTTGGCAAGGGGGCGCCGGAAATCCACGGTAGCTGGTCACTGCTCAACAACCTGCAGGATTGGCGGTGGACGTGCCGTTAAGTTCGTCCACTATGATGACTGCCACTCTAAAAGCCCTGCTGCGTCTGGCAGGGCTGCTTTGTCTGGTCTCGGTCGCCACCTTTGTGCTGCTGAGCTACTCCCCCATCGACCCCATCAAGGCCTATATCGGCAACGACCTGCTCCATGTGCCGCCGGAGCAGTACGCCCGCATTGCCGCCCGCTGGGGGCTGGATCAACCGCTCTGGCTGCGCTACTGGCACTGGTTTACCCAGGTGCTGCAGGGGGATCTCGGTTACTCCATGCTCTACAACGCGCCTGTAGGTGAAGTCATAGGCCAGCGCTTTGCTGCCTCCTTCCTGCTGCTGGCGGGTGCCTGGCTGCTCTCCGGCTTTTTCGGCATTCTGCTTGGCCTCTGTGCCGGTCGCTATCTCAATCGCTGGCCCGATCGCCTGATTTGCCGGTTTGCCTATCTGCTCGCCTCCCTGCCCACCTTCTGGGTCGGCCTCTTGCTGCTCGCCCTGTTTGCGGTGCACTGGCCGCTGTTGCCGGTCTGCTGCGCCTGGACGCCGGGGCTCGCTGCCGAGGAAGCAGATTGGGCATTGCGAGCGCGCCATCTGCTGCTGCCGGTCACCACGCTCGCCCTGCTCGGACTGGGCAATATTGCCCTGCATACCCGGGGGCGGGTGGCCGAGGTGCTGGAGAGCGACTTTATCCGCTACGCCCGCGCTCAGGGAGATGGCGGCTGGCCCATGCTGCGTTTTCATGTGCTGCGCCACGCCCTGACCCCGGCGCTCTGCCTGCAGTTTGCCTCCCTTGGCGAGCTGATTGGCGGATCGCTCTTGGCCGAGAAGGTCTTCTCCTACCCGGGGCTCGGCCAGGCCACTGTGGATGCGGGGCTGCGGGGCGATATCCCCTTGCTGATGGGCATAGTGCTGTTCTGCACCCTGCTGGTCTTTATTGGCAACACGGTGGCCAGTTTGCTGCTGGCCCGCATCAATCGGGGTTGGGAGGGTGAGCATGCTGTTTAATCCGTTTCCCTCCATACTGCGGCTGGTTTTTGCCCTGCTCGGATTGGCGCTGCTGGCTGCTTACGGCTGGAGCCTCTCTCATCAGGATGTGCCGATGGATCTACTGGCGCGCCAGCAGCCTCCCTCGCTGGCCCACTGGTTCGGCACCGATCAGATGGGGCGGGATCTCTGGTTGCGGGCCTTTCAGGGCACCCTCACCAGTCTGGAACTCGGCATCAGCACGGCTCTCTGCAGTGGCCTGCTGGCCATGGTGGCGGCAAGCGTATCGCTCATTCACCCCAGATGCGATGCGGCGGTGCGAATGGTGATCGACGCCATGCTGGCGCTGCCCCATATGCTGCTGCTGATCCTTATCTGCTTTACCGTGGGGGGGGGTATGCGCGGGGTGATCCTGGCGGTGGCGCTCACCCACTGGCCCAAGTTGGCGCTGATCCTTTGCGCAGAAGCGCGGCGGATCGCCTGCAGCGACTACGTAGTGCTGGCCCGCTGTCAGGGGATGGGAGCGCTGCGTCGCTGGCGTACCCACCTGCTGCCGGGGCTGTTGCCCCAGTGGTTTATCGGCACCTTGCTGATGTTTCCCCATGCGGTGCTGCACAGCGCGGCCTTGAGCTTTCTCGGCTTTGGGCTGGCGGCCCACGAGGCCTCGTTGGGTCTACTGCTGGCCGATGCGTTGCGTTATCTTGCCGGTGGCGGCTGGTGGCTGGCCCTCTTCCCGGGGCTGATGTTGCTGCTGCTGGTGTTGCTGTTTGATCAGGCTACCCGCGCCTTGCAACAGTTGCTGTGGCACAGGAGTGAACCATGCTGAGTTTTGACCAGGTGACCATAGAGGCAGCCCACTACTCTTGGCTGGGGCGGCGCAGCTGGCAGCCATTGCTGACCGATATCAGCCTGCAACTGGCGCCGGGGGAGATAGTGGCGCTGGTGGGGGGGAGCGGCGAGGGCAAGAGCCTGTTGCTGCAAAGCGCTCTGACATTGCTGCCGGACAACCTGCGGATGCGCGGCAGCATCTCCCTCGATGGCGTGCCCCTGTGTGATGCCAGCCGGGCCCGTTTGCGCGGCCACACCCTCTGCTATGTGCCACAGGGGGTAAGCGCCCTCAATCCGTTGCTGACGGTGGAGCGTCAGCTGGGACGTGCGGCACGCCTCTGCGGCCAGAGCGGTTCTCGCGAGCGGCTCGGCGAGCAGTTGCTGCGCTACCAGCTGCCCGCCACCACCCTGGACAGATTCCCGCGCCAGCTCTCCGGCGGCATGGCCAAGCGCATTCTGGCCTGCACTGCGGCGCTCGGCGGTGCCCGCTACATTCTGGCAGACGAGATCACCGCATGGCTCGACGAGGGGCTGGCCTGTCTGCTGCTCTGCCAGTTGCGTGAATTGGCCAATCAGGGCAGCGGTATCCTCTGGGTGACCCACGATCTGGCGCTGGCAGCCCGCTTTGCCGATCGCATCGTGGCGCTGCATCAGGGGCAGGTGAGCGACACCTTGAGCAGCCACCATCTGCGTCAGGGGCAGGGGAGCGAGATGCTCCGTGCCCACTGGCAGGCGCTGCCTGAGTTCAATGCACTCTTCTCTATGCCGGAGGTTTCCTGATGTTGGAACTACGAAATCTCACCATCGACCAGGGGGAGCGCCCTCTCTGGCAGGGGTTATCGCTGACGGTGAAAGCGGGCGAGCGGCTCGGTATCTCTGCCCCGAGCGGCCATGGCAAGACCACGCTGGGGCGGGTATTGGCCGGTTGGCAACCAGTTCGAGGAAGCGGGGAAATGCTGCTGGATGGGCAGCCTTTGCCTAAGCAGGTGAAAGGCTACAATCCCATCCAGCTGGTGCCCCAGCACCCGGAGCTCACCTTCAATCCCTATCGCACCACCGGGCAGGCGCTGTGGGATGTATGGCACCCCGATGACGCCATGCTGGCCCGCTTTATGGTCAAGCCTGCGTGGCTCAGTCGCAAGCCCGGTCAACTCTCCGGCGGCGAGTTGGCCCGCATCGCATTGCTGCGTGCCCTCGATCCCCGCACCCGTCTGCTGATTGCCGATGAGGTGACCGCCCAGCTGGATCCGCAAATTCAGCGTCAACTCTGGCGGGAGTTGATGGTTGAGTGCGAGCAGCGTGGTCTTGGCATGCTTGTCTTCAGTCACCAGCAGGCACTGCTGCGTCAGATCTGTCATCGGGTGCTGCGCTTTGGGGAGATGCAGCCCGTGACTGGTGTATTGGCTGAAAATGCGGCCTGAGGGTTAGTTCCCCCTCATCCCCAGCCCTTCTCCCGCAAGGGGAGAAGGGGGCAGACGGTGACTCTCCCCAAGCTTGGGGGCACAAGCTGGTTGTTATGCTCGCAGTGCGCGTACTTCGAACTTATTGCCACTATCCACGAACCGGTCCCCTCTCCCTGGGGAGAGGGTCAGGGTGAGAGGACGCTGGCGACTCCGAACAGATAGCATGGCCGACAAGGTTCGCAGATAAAAGAGAGGGAGGCATCAGCCTCCCTCTCTTGTTATCCGCCGTTGGTAACGGCATTTAACCGGTTCTGGTTCAGGCCGTAGCCAGCCAGTTCAGCCAGGCATCCATCCCTTCGCCTGTGGTGGCGCTGATCTGGATCACCTGGATATAGGGGTTGACCCGTTTGGCGTTCTCGATGCAGCGTGCCACGTCAAAGCTGACGTAGGGCAGCAGATCAATCTTGTTGATCACCATCAGCTGGGCGGCGGCAAACATGTCCGGGTATTTCAGCGGCTTCTCTTCCCCCTCGGTGACGGAGAGGATCGCCACCTTGTACTTCTCGCCGAGATCGAAGCTGGCGGGGCAGACCAGATTGCCCACGTTCTCGATAAAGAGGATGCCCCCTTCATTGGCGGGCAGCTGGTGGCAGGCGTCGTGGACCATTTTGGCGTCCAGATGACAGCCCTTGCCGGTGTTGATCTGCACCGCAGGGACGCCGGTGGCGCGAATGCGATCCGCATCGGCGCTGGTCTGCTGATCCCCTTCGATCACCGCGCAGGGGCGTTTGTCGGCCAGTTGGCGCAAGGTTTCGCACAGCAGGGTGGTCTTGCCTGAACCCGGGCTCGACACCAGATTGAGTACCAGCTGGGCCGCTTCGTCGAAGTGTTCGCGGTTGTGGGCGGCCAGTGCGTTGTTCTTGGCCAGCACATCCATCTCGATGGCGATCAACTGGCGCTGCCCCATGCCGGGGACCGACAATCCTGCTTCCCCTTTGCCATAGTGCAGGTCACCCTGCTGATGGTCATGGTCATGGTCATGGTCATGGTCATGGTCATGGTCATGGCTGTGATCATGGGGATGCGCGTGGGAATGGCCGTGGTCATGAGATTGGGCATGCTCATGATGATGGTCGTGGGGGTGATCATGGTGGTGCTCATGGGGGTGATCATGCCCCTCGTGGCTTATGGGCGCTCGCACCCCGTGGTAGTGGTGATGGACATCCCCCTGATGGTGATAGTGGTGGTGAATGATCAGGGTGTGCGGCGCGCTCTGCTCGTGGTCATGATGGTGATGGGCGTCATGAGCATGATGATGGTCGTGCTCATGACCATGTTCATGGTGATGTTCATGTTCGTGATGATGCTCATGATCGTGCTCATGGCCGGCGATCCGCGCCTGGCCGCATCCGCATACGCTACACATATCAACTTACCTCGATGTCGGTGATGCGCAGGCTATCACCCTGCGCGACTCGTAATTTGTATCCACCACACCCGGGACAGGCCTGCCCGCGCGCGGTGAGGGTGACCGTCTTGCTGCAGTCGTAACACCAGGCCTCTGCCGCCTGGTGCTGAAAGTGAAGCTGGGCCCCTTCGACGGCGGTGCCCTTGGCGGCAGCCTCGAAACAGAAGGCAATGGTGTCCGGGTCGACGCAGGAGAAGCTGCCGACCTCGAGCCAGAGGGCGGTCACCCTGGTAAACCCCCGCTGGGTGGCCTGCTCGGCGGCCAGATCGATGGCAGCCATGGCCAGAGACATTTCGTGCATGGTGACTCCTTAACCGATATGGGGAGGAGCAGTGACTCCTCCCTGTAATTGACCGAACGGCATGGCTGCTCAACAGATCCGCGGCAGCAGCTCCCCTTGCGGCAGCTCCAGATAACGGCGGCTACCCCAGGGGTTGCTCAGGATCACCTTGTGACGATCGCTTGCCTGCACCACGCCGATCTGGCTGGCAGTGGGGTTGAATTGCCGCAAGATGCCCAGCGCGTCCTGTGCCTGTTCGGCAGGCAGGGCCAGCACCATGGTTCCCTCGTTGGCGAGATCATGGGGCTCGAAACCGTAGAGCTCGCACAGGCCACGCACCGGATCGCACACCGGAATGGCGGACTCCTCCAGTTCGATGGCCACCTGGGAGGCGCTGCTCCACTCGTTGAGCACGGCGGCAAGGCCACCGCGGGTGGCGTCGCGCAGGGCGTGAGGGGTAATGCCAGCTTTTAGCAGCGCTTCTACCTGCGGCCAGAGGGTGGTGCAGTCGCTCTTGAGATCAGATCCCAGTTGCAGGGCGTCACGGGCCATCAGGATGCAGGCGCCGTGGCTGCCGATATCCCGTGACACCAGAATGGCGTCACCGGCTTTGAGGTTGCGCACCGAGATGCCCCGGCTCTGCTCAGGCCGCGGGAAGGTGCCGACCCCACTGGTGTTGATAAAGATCTTGTCGGCCGCCCCCTTGGGCACCACCTTGGTGTCGCCGCAGACGATGCGGGCACCGCTGTTGGCAAGCTCAGCCGCCATCGACTCGACGATGCGGGCAAGATCGGCGTAGGGGAACCCCTCCTCGATGATAAAGCTGGCGCTCAGATACTCGGGCTTGGCCCCCATCATGGCGAGATCGTTGACCGTACCGGCGATGGCCAGCTTGCCGATATCACCCCCCTCGAAGAAGAGCGGCGAGACGGTAAAGCTGTCGGTGGTAAAGGCGACGGGGCCGCTTACCGGCAGCAGGGCGGCATCTTCACCGCGCAGCAGGATCTCGTTGCCAAAGTGGCGAAAGAAGAGCTGGTTGATCAGCTGGTTCATTTCTACACCGCCGCCGCCGTGGCTTAACTGAATTTCTCTCATTGGATCCCCATATATCGATAGTAGGCATTGCAGGCCCCTTCGGAGCTGACCATGCAGCTGCCCATGGGCTGGGTCGGGGTGCAGCCCCGGCCAAAGACTTTGCACTGGTTCGGTTTGGCCAGGCCGCGCAGGATATCGGCGCACTGGCACGCCTTGTGGTCATCGATGGGAGTCTGATTGAGTTGAAAGTGGCGCTCCGCATCGCGTTTGGCAAAGGCATCGCGCAGGCGCAGGGCGGAGGCGTTGATATCCCCGAGACCCCGCCAGCGAAAGTGCTCGCGGGTTTCGAAAAAGCGCTCAACCAGCCGCTGGGCGGCTTTATTGCCGCTGGCGGTGACGGCGCGGCTGTACTGCACCTCCAGCGCGAAGCGACCCTCCACCTTCTGGCGCACCATCATCAAGAGCGCCTCCATCACATCCACCGGTTCGAAGCCACTCACCACCACCGGCACCTGATAACGATCGACGATGGGCAGGTAGATATCGGCGCCGGTGATGACGCTGACGTGGGAGGGGCCGATAAAGGCGTTCACCTTGGCCACCCCGTTGGCCATCACCGCATGAATGGCGGGCGGCACCAGCACATGGTTGATATGAAACAGCAGATTCTCGACCTCTTGTTCTTCAGCGGCAGCCAGCAGCGCTGCTGTCATCGGGGTAGAGGTCTCGAAACCGATGGCGAAGAAGACCACGGTTTTCTCAGGGTTCTCACGGGCGATACGCAGGGCATCGAGGGGGTCATAGACCGGACGGATATCGCTCCCTTTGGCGCGCTGCTGGGCCAGCGTGCCCCTGGAGCCCGGCACCCGGATCATGTCCCCCAGGGTGACCAGAATGACGTTCGGTTGGCGGGTGAGCTCGATGGCCTGATCGATGCGCTCTTTGGGCATGATGCAGACCGGGCAGCCGGGACCGTGGACAAACTCGATGCTGGCCGGCAGCAACTGGTGCAGGCCGTATTTCATGATGGTGTGGGTATGGCCACCGCACACCTCCATCACCCGCAGCGGCTCGGGCAGATCTTTGGCCAGTTCATTAATTTGGGCGGCGAGGGCGCGGATCACCTCGGGCTGACGAAAGCCCTGAAAGAGATCATTGAGGGTCAGCATGGCAAGATATCCTGTTTGGGCATCAGGGCCACCATCTGGCGGAAGCTCTTGAGGCTGGCCTGCGCCTCCTCTTCGTCAATCTTGCTCATCACAAAGCCAATGTGGAGCAGCACATAATCGCCCACCTGGAGGGGCTCTTCGAGCAGCATGCAGCTGACGCGCCGCTGTACTCCCAGGGTGTCGACGGTGACGCAGTTATCTTCGGGGTGCAGTTGCACCACCTGAGAAGGGATGGATAGACACATGAATTTCAGGACTCCGACAAGGTGGCACAACCGGTTGTGACAGGCTGGTGCGTGGCAAGATGGTGGATGGCAAACCAGAGCTGACCGGCGGCGATGCCACCGTCATTGAGCGGCAGGGTTTCGCTGGTCAATACCTGCCGACCGGCCGCTTCGAGAGTGGGCACCAGCTGGTCCATCAGCACCCGGTTTTGAAAGACACCGCCCCCGAGCGCCACCGGATAGCCGGGGAAGCGCTCGGCCAGGGCGATGACCAGATTGCTGATGGCGCGGATAAAACCGGCGGCCAGACTGGCGGTGGAGGTGCCTTGGCGCTGCTCGCTGACAAGGGTATGGATCAGCTCGGCCCACTCGATCTGCAGTGGCCCCTCTGCTGATTGGCTGAGATCAAAGGCGAGGGGGAAGGGCTGTTCATCGGGAGTCAGCTGCAAGGCGGCTGCCTCCAGCAATAGCCCCGCTTCGCCCTCGTAATCGGGGGTGTCGATCACTCCCAAGAGCGCCGCCACCGCATCGAACAGCCGACCGATGGAACTGGTGTAGGGGGTGTTGCGACCCAGCTGCCAGAGCTGGTGCAGGTTGCTGATCCGCTTAAGGGGCAGTTTGTTGATCAGCGGAATATCGAGGGCACTGATCTGCTCAGGAGTGTGCGATTCAAACAGCAGCCCCAGCAGCTGGCGCACCGGCTCGCGAATGGCCGCTTCGCCGCCGATCAGCTTGAAGGGGGCAAGGTGGGCAACGCGCTCGAAGCCCTGAACGTCTGCGATCAGCAGCTCGCCGCCCCAGAGGGTGCCGTCATCGCCAAGGCCGGTGCCATCGAAGGCAACCCCCAGCACCGGGCCAGTGATGTCGTGCTCGGCCATCACCCCCAGCAGGTGGGCGTGATGGTGCTGCACCTCGAGGTGGGTTGCACCCTGATCTTGGCAATAGCTTTTGGCCCACTGATGGCTGAGATAGCCCGGGTGGCGATCCGAGACCAGCAGTTCGGGGTTGAGATCGTAGAGTTCGCGAAAGGTCGCCAGGGTCTGCTCGAAGTGCTCCTGCATCGGCAGGCTGTGCAGATCGCCGATATAGGGGCTGTAGATGCGCTGGCGGCCGAAGGCTAGCGCCAGCTGGTTCTTCTGCTGCGCCCCGACCGCCAAGAGCGGCACCCTGACCGCCTCTTGCAGGCTGGGAGTGCAGGGAGCATAGCCCCGGGCGAGGCGCAACGTCTGGCGTCGTCCGCCTGCCCACTGCACCAGACTGTCGTCGCAGGGGTGCAGGATGGGGCGGTTGTGATCCAGGATGCCGTCAATCTCGCTGCCGAGTTCCCTGACCACCGCCTCGCACTCGATAAGGATCGGGCTGCCGCGACCATTGGCGCTGGTGGCCACCAGCGGCATGGCGCAGGCATCCAGCAGCAACTGATGGAGCGGGGTATAGGGGAGCATGATGCCAAGGTAGGGGATGCCGGGGGCGATCCCCTCGGCCAGCGGCGCCGCGCTATGTTGGGATTCTGAGTGCCGATCATCGTTTTTGCGTTTGCGCAGCAAGGTGATGGGTCTGGCCTGAGAGGCGAGCAGCTGCCACTCGTCTTCGCAGCCGGTGACATGCAATTTGGCCTCGGCAAGGGAGCCCATCATCACCGCCAGCGGCTTGCGCGCGCGCCGCTTGAGCGTTCGCAATCTGGCCACACTCTGTTCATTGCGGGCATCACACATCAGGTGATAACCCCCCATCCCCTTGACCGCAATCAGCGCCCCCGCTTGCAGGGCGCGGGAGGCGGCGTGCAGCGCCTCTTCGCGCTCGACCAGCGCATTGCCGCGGCCATTTCGCCAGCTGAGATGGGGCCCACACTCGGGGCAGCTCACCGGCTGGGCGTGGTAGCGTCTGTCCAGCGGGTTTTCATAGGCCGCAGCGCAGCGCGGGCACATGGCAAAGCCTGCCATGGCGGTATGGGGTCTGTCGTAGGGGAGGCGGCGGATGATGGTGTAGCGGGGGCCGCAGTGGGTGCAGTTGGTAAAGGGGTAGTTGTGGTGGCGATCGTTGGGATTGGCCACGTCCCGGGCGCACGCCTCGCACATCCCCTGATCCGGCGAGATGGCGACCGTGGCTGGACTCTGCTGCTGGCTCGCTTTAATTCGAAACTGGCCATGAAATTGGCCATCGAAGTCGGGATCATGAGCGAAGGGCAGCTCCCGCTCGCTGAAATGATCGATGCGGCTCAGCGGCGGCGCCAGTTCCCGCAGTTCGCGGGCAAAGCTGGCGAGCTGCTCGGGCGATCCTTCGGCGCCAATGGTGACGCCGTTGGCATCGTTCAACACATAGCCGGCAAGGCCGTGGCGCAGCGCCAGTCCATAGACGAAGGGGCGAAAGCCCACCCCCTGCACTATGCCGTCGATATGAAATTCGCGGCGCAGCCGGTTGGCCACAGGATTGGAAGAGCCAGAGGGGGCGATGGTGGCGCTCATGCCGGCTCCATCTCATCTTGAGTGGCTGGCAAACGCAGCACCCGGCGCTCGTTCTCCTCGCGCCGCACCCAGCCATCCATCTCCATGCGCAGGCAGAACGGAATGGCGTATTTGCGCGACAAGCCGGTGATCTCCTTGAGGGATGCCATGTCGATCAGATCTCCCACCTGCTGGCCCGCCAGCACGGCGGCGACCATCTGGTTGTAAAGCTCGGCGTCGTAGTAGATGGGGCCATCGAGCTGCACCAGATACTTGAGTCGCGCCAGATTGCGCAGCTGCTTTTGCAACGCGCCTTTTTGCAGCAGGCCCTGCTGCAGGGCCGCGGGCAGCTTGCGGGTGATAAAGGGGTCCAGCTCCACGCCGCCGGGGCCCAGTTTACCGGGCTCGTACCCCTCCTTGCCTTGATCTCGCACCACCTTGAGCACCAGCTGCGCCTCTTCCCCCAAATCATCTTCCGACTCGCCGCTGCCCTGCTGCCACTTGTCATGGTGCAGGCGAACAAGCTGCTCGCTCTTGAGCTGTTGGAGCAGGGCCTGAATGACCGGCAGGGCGATGCCAAAGCGGGTTGCCAGCTCGGCGGCGCTAAGCGGTTCGCTGGCCAGCGTGGCGAGCAGCTGGTCGCGGCTTTGGGCCAGCCAGCAGTTATCCAGCAGCCACTCACCGAGGGGGGTGACCTGCTCTGGCCGCTGGTCAAAGCGGCTGGCCAGCACATAGCCATTGAGCCCCAGCTGCAAGGCTGCAGGGTTGTAGCGCTCCAAGTCATCAGGCAGCTCACCCAGCAGGGCGTGCAGCGCCTTGCGTCTGGCGGGATGGATGTCGCCGCACCAGACGATGCGGGCGCCGTGCAGCAGTTCGCTGCTGCCGTGGCGAATGATGGCAAGCGGCTGGCCAAAGAAGCAGGGGATGGGGCTGGTAAAGATCAGCCGCGCCAGCCGGGTATCCTTGATGGGCACGAAACGGGCTCGGCCATGCCAGCTGCCGAGGGCCACCTCGACCTCCTTGTTGTGCAGAGAGGGGCGCAGCGCCTTGCCGCTCAGGCTCTCGGCGTTGAGTCGCACGATAAGGTGGGTTGCCGCCTCGCACTGGCCCGCCGCGCTGGTGAGGCAGTGACCGCGGGCCACTTCCTTGTGGGGCACTTTTTTAAGGCCCACCGCTACCCGGCAGACGGCGCCGATCTCGTCGACGCTCTGGTGATAGGACTGCAGGGAGCGCACCTGCACCTCCCGATCTGCGGGGTAGAGGCGCAGCTTGTCTCCCACCTTGAGGCGGCCCTGTTGCAAGGTGCCGGTAAGCACGGTGCCGGTGCCGTTGGCGGTAAAGACCCTGTCCACATACAGTCGCGGGGCGCTCTGCTCGCGGGCAGCGTGTGAGGCTGGCAGATCGGCCAGCTGGCGCACGATGGCGGTGTGCAGGGCAGCCATATTGGCGCCGGTTTTGGCGCTGACGCTGACGATATCGGGCACCATGCCGCTCTCGTCCATCACCCGCTCCAGCAGGCTCTCTTCCAACAGCAAAAGCTCGTCGGGGCTGACCAGATCGCACTTGTTGATGCAGACCAAGAGACGCGGCACCCCCATCGCCTTGAGCAGGCGCAGGTGATCGCCGGTCATCGGCATCCACCCCTCGTCGGCGGCAATCACCAGCAGCACCAGATCCAGACTCCAGAGCCCCGCCACCATATTGCGGATATAGCGCTCGTGGCCGGGCACGTCGATGACGCCTATGGTGTTGCCCTGACCGCCGTCGAAGTGGGCAAAGCCGAGATCCTGGGTCATGCCGATGGCCTGCTCGTGGGCACGGGCAGTGGTGATCCCGGTGAGGGCCTTGATAAGCAAGGTCTTGCCGTGATCCACGTGGCCGGCAAGACCGATAACGGCGCGATAGGGGGTCATGGGATCAGGGCTCCTCAGTCGCATTTGTTGCATTGAACGGTGCGGGGAGCAGCAACTCCTTGAGTTGGGCGATCAACAGATCCATTTCCGCTGGCAGCAGGGTCGCCATATTGAGCAGCACCTTCTGTTGGCGCACGGTGGCGATGACAGGGACGGGCAGTTCGCGCAAATCATCGAGCAGCTGCTGGGCCGGGCGCGGGTCGGTGCATTCGAGCGCGGGCGCCGGGTAGAACTCGTCCGGCAAGGTGCCGCCACCCACCACCAGCTGGGCGGGGACCGGCACAAAACAGCCGGGCAGGGCGGTCATCAGCCGGGAGGCTCTCGCCTGCATGGCTGCCGGGTTGCTCAAGGTGCGCTGGGCGATACCCTCACCGACGGGGGATTTGTTGAGCTTGTGGATGAGCAGGCGTTCGAGCAGGGAGTAGACGATGCGGCTCGGGCGGAAGGTGCGCATCATGGGGTGCTTCTCCAGCCGCTTGATAAGGTCGCTGCGGCCACTGATGATGCCCGATTGCGGGCCTCCCAAGAGCTTGTCGCCTGAGTAGCAGACCAGATCCGCCCCCGCCTTGATGTACTGGCGCACCGAGGTTTCATCCGGTGCAAACTCTTCGGTGGTCAAGCCAGAGCCCTGATCCACCGCCAGCACCACGTGCTCGGGCAGGGCGCGCGCCACCTCGCCGATATCGGGTGATTCGGTAAAGCCGCGAATGGCGAAATTGGATCTGTGCACCATCAGCACCAGCGCGGTCTGATCCGTGATGGCATCCAGGTAATCTTTGGCGGTAGTGATATTGGTGGTGCCCACCTCCACCAGTTTGGCGCCGGAGAGCGCCAGAATATCGGGAATGCGAAAGCCGCCGCCAATCTGGATCTGCTCGCCGCGCGAGACGATCACCTCGCGCCCCTTGGCCACCTCCTGCAGCAGCAAAAAGAGCGAAGCGGCGTTGTTGTTGACCACCAGCGAATCCTCGGCCTGGGTGAGGTAACGGAGCAGGGGGGCGATCAGCCCCTTGCGCCCGCCGCGCTTGCCGGTGGCGAGATCCAGCTCCAGATTGTTGTAGCCGGTGTTGAGGTCACGTACCTCGTCCCACAGATCGGCACTTAACGGCGAACGCCCCAGATTGGTATGCACCAGGGTGCCGGTGGCGTTGATCACCCGGGTTTGACGCTGGCGCAACTGCTGTTGGCAGCGTTTGGCAATCAGCGCCTCGATCTGCTCGGGGGCAACGCCATGCTGGCGAAAATCTTCGCTCTGGCGCAGCTCGCTGAGGGTGTCGCGCACCGCCTGGGTCACCAGCGGGCGGCTCAGCGTCTCGATAAACCCGGCGAGAAAGGGTTGCTGCAGCAGCTGCTCCACTTGCGGCAGACGGCGCGTTGGTTGCTGGCTGGGCAGTTGCTGTGAATCTGGCAGTGAATCGTCGGCAGCCTGACCTGATGCGGGCTGGCGGTGGGGGATGGCTGGCGCGTGAGACGAGTTCGGCATGGGATTACCAGTGCAGTGCGTGGGTTCGGGGTGCGCACCGGTTTGCCGATAGATAGGCCGAGCTGACGGGTTATGGCACTGCTGGCGATTTGCGGATGAGTGCAAACTGGGTGCATCAATGAGCGGGTATAAATTAATGCTGCAGCGATGCTGATAAATTAATTTTTGGCCAGCGAGATAACCTGAGTTCGGATTATATTGGCAAGCGGAAAGCACCTTTCTTAAGGTATTATTTCATACATGTTGAACAAACAATGGAAATAACATCCAGGCCGAAAAATTCAGCGAGAGAGTATTTGTTCAATAGATAAATTTGGCGGAAGAGGCAGGAATCGAACCTGCCAAAGCCTTCTCGGCTCACATCGGTTTTGAAGACCGAGGAGGCCACCAGACCCCATCAACTTCCGTTACGGTCGCCATTTTGTGGCAAATTTCTGTGACTGGCAACGCTTTTTTTGTCATAAAAAAGCGAGGGTTAGCGATTTTTTGAAAAAATCAAAGAACCTTGTTTTATATCAAGTTCAGCACAATTAGCCCGATGTTTTTAATTTAACATCGGGCCTCGATCACATTGCCGGAACCGTCGGCCAATAACGGTCGTTAACAACTCGCTAAATAATCACCGCTTGGCGTTGGCAATATTCCACTGATCCAGTTTATCTATTAACAGACTGGTGTCACTGGCGGCATCAAGATGCTGATAAAGATAATCCATCGCCTCGCTCACCATCTCGGTCATCGGGAAGGAGAACGCCACGATGGCCGGTTGTACCCCGACAAAGATCACCTCGTGGACAAAGGTCTTGAGCTCGTCGATCAGGAAATTGAGCGGCATATTGTGGGTCGAGAAGATAAACATCTCGGCGATGGTCTCGGGGGGGATCACCTGCAGGGTTCCCGCCTTCTCGCCGATCTCGGCGGCATCCACCAGCACCACCCGCTCAGGTTGCAGCTCCCGCACCTTGTAGACCACATTTTCCGGCGCGATGCCGCCGTCAATATGGATCCAGCCGGGCAGGGGGGCGGCCTGCAGTTTGTCGGCAAGATAGGGGCCGGCACCGTCGTCCCCCATCATGGCATTGCCCACGGTCAACACGAGATTGCAGCCCATCAGCGGCTCCTTACCATCAGGTACATATGAGGGTCGTTAAAGAGGGCGGTGAGCTGATCCATAAAGGTATTGGTCCAGCCCAGCTCCTGCTCATCGAGTAGATTGCCTGCCTTGCGCAGTCGGTCGAAGGCGCAGGCCAGCATATGGCAGTGCTCGCGATAGATGGTGATCTCGCCAAAGGTGAGAAACCCCTCCATCTTGCGGCGCGCTTCGCTCCCCTCTGGCAGCTTGGCTACCCAGTCGCGATAACCGGTCAGCGAGCAGACCAGGTCTGCTCGCAGGCAATCGACGATGCCGAGGTGGTGGCCGATGGCGAGGCTGTAGTACATCACCTCCTTGGCCTCTTCCGGCACGTCGAATTGCTCGTCGACGAACTTGCGCGAGAGGCGATAGAAGAAAACCTCGTCAGCCATGCACCGCCTCTCTCTTGCCGGCCGCCCGGTTGAGGCAGGCGTTTGCGAGGTTGTTGACGATCTCCGAGAGGCGCGGGTCGTCGTGCTGATCGAGGTAGCTCTGGATGCGCAGATCCACATCCTGCTGGGTTGCCCCTTCGAGCAGGGCCATGAACTCGTCGGCGATGATCCGCCCCTGACGGTAACCGGCCATGCGGCGCGCTTCGCGCTCGATCATTACCCGGATTTCGTTGGGGATGCCGGTGTGGCGCAGCTCGACCCGCTCACCCGGTTGCACCTCGTGGCTGGTGGCTTTGAGTTTCTGTTCCAGCAGACCAAGCGCCACCGCAAAGCCATAAATGGTAGCCGCCGGTGTCGGAGGGCAGCCGGGGATATAGACATCCACTGGCACGATCTTGTCGGTGCCGCCCCATACGCAGTAGAGGTCGTGGAAGATGCCGCCGTCACAGCCGCAGGCGCCGTAGGCGATGCAGATCTTGGGATCGGGCGCCGCCTCGTAGGCGCGCAGTGCCGGTACCCGCATCGCCCGGGCCACCGCGCCTGTAAAGAGCAGGATGTCGGCGTGGCGGGGGGAGGCGACCACCTTGATGCCGAAACGCTCGGCATCGAACAGCGGGGTGATGGTGGCGAAGATCTCGATCTCGCAGGCGTTGCAGCCGCCGCAATCGACCCGGTAGACATAGGCCGAGCGGCGAATGTCCTTGAGCAGGGTCTTCTTGAGTTTGGTGATCTCGGGATCCTGTGCCAGCGGCACGGCGCGGGTATGGGCATGGCCGACAACCGGTTCTATGCCTTTGATCTTGCTCATCACATCCACTCCTTTTGTGCGGCCATCGGTGTGGCTATCGGTGTGATCAGGGCCGAGTCAGGCTGGCTCAGCATGCTCTGTTTTCGTTTGCAGTCGGGGCAGTGGTGCAGTCGCTCCGGGGTCGCGAGCGGTGTGCCCGCCTGCTTGAGGGTGTCCTCCACCAGCGCCACCAGCTTGCTCGGGGCAAAGTAGGTGCCGCACAGGGTACAGGGGGCCAGCGCGAAGCGGGCCTCCTCATAGAGGTCCGCCTTGTTGGTCACCGCCAGCTCGAACTCGGGTGAGAGCGCGATGGCGCGGGTCGGGCACACCTCTTCGCAGCGGCCGCAGAAGATGCAGCGCGCCATGGAGATCTCCCAGCGTCGTTCGCCGGTCTCCATATCCACTTCCATCACCAGCGCATTGGCCGGGCAGGCCTTGGTGCAGGCGGCGCAGGCGATGCACTGATCCGCCTGATATTTCGGTTTGCCGCGAAAATCCCGGTTCACCTCGTAAGGGGCGAAGGGGTACTTGGCGGTCGGGGTGCCAGCCTTGAGGATGGTCTTGAACAGCTTGATCATGATGACCCCTTATTTCAGCGGAGAGTTTTTGCGATCGATGCCGTAGCGCTCGATCTCCTTGTAGGAGACCACGGTGGATTTGCCCTTCTTGGGGTCGACCAGGGTAACCCGGTCGGTACAGGAGTAGCAGGGATCCAGACTACCGATGATGAGCGGCGCATCCGCCACGGTATTGCCGCGCAGCATGTAGCGCAGGGCGGGCCAGTTGGCGTAGGTGGCGGCGCGGCAGCGCCAGCGGAACAGCTTCTGGTTGTCTCCGGTCATGCTCCAGTGGACGTTCTCGCCGCGGGGCGCCTCGGTAAAGCCCAGCGCAAACTTGCCCGGCTGGTAGGTGAAGCCTTCGGTCAAAAGCGGCCCCTCCGGCAGGTGCTCAAGGCCGAACTCAATCATGTCGAGGGAGTCGTAGAGCTCGTGGATGCGCACCAGCACCCGGGATTGCACGTCGCAACCCGCCTTGGTCTGGATCTCCATCGGCAGCTCGCGGTAGCCGGCAAAGTCGTGAACCCGGCGCACGTCACGCTTGAAGCCGCTCGCCCGTACCATGGGACCTACGCAGCTGAAATCGCGGGCAATCTGCGGCTCGAGCTTGCCGATACCGATGAGGCGGGAGGAGATGTTGGCGGTATCCAGCAGCATGGCCACCAGGGGTTTGAGCTCATCACGGAGCTCGCGCACCAGCTGTGCACCCTTGATGCGATCTTCCTTGAAGATGTCGCGGCGCACCCCGCCAATCAGGTTGAGGCCATAGGTCTTGCGGGCGCCGGTGAGCAGCTCGGCCAGGGTCATGGATTTCTCCCGCACCCGGAAGAACTGCATGAAGCCGGTGTCGAAACCGGTGAAGTGGCTCGACAGGCCGATGTTGAGGATATGGCTGTGCAGGCGCTCCACCTCCAGCAGCACGGCGCGGATCATCTTGGCCCGCTCCGGCACCGGAATACCCATGGCGTTCTCCACCGAGGTGGTGTAGGCGACGCTGTGGGTAAAGCCGCAGATGCCGCAGACCCGGTCGGTCAGAAACGCCACTTCGTTGTAGCCCATGCGGGTTTCCGCCAGCTTCTCCATGCCGCGATGGACATAGAAGAGGCGGTAGTCGGCATCGATGATATCTTCCCCATCGACGAACAGACGAAAGTGGCCCGGTTCATCCGAGGTGATGTGCAGCGGGCCGACCGGCACGATGCGGTTGGCATCACTGCCCAGCTCGTTGACGAAGGGGTAGGTCTCGGTGTCGGTGGTTGGCATCGGGCGCTGGCGATAATCCATGGCGTCCTTGCGCAGGGGGTGGATATCCTCCGGCCAGTCGTCCGGCAACACCAGACGGCGTTCGTCCGGCAGGCCGATGGCGCGCAGGCCGTACATGTCGCGGATCTCCCGTTCGCCCCATACCGCCGCCGGAATGGTCGGGGTGATGGAGGGGTACTCCTGGGTATCGGCATCCACCAGCACCTTGACGGTGATCCAGCACTTGGTGTCGCCCTCCATGGAGAAGACGTGGTAGACGGCGAAGTGGCCGTTGAGGCTGCGCTCGTCATTGGCAAAGGAGAGCGGAAGCCAGCCCCCCAGCTGATGGAAGATCAGGCTGGCCGTCTCGACCAGACTGGTGGGTTTGACGGTAATGGTGGCCTGATCGGCGGTTTGCCACTCCTCGTCGACGATGGCGTGGGGCAGTTGTGCTCGCACCTGCTGGATGTAGTCGCAGCCGATGCGATCCGAAATGGCGATGGTCATGCAGTTCTCACTTTAATGTTCGGGAATGAGCATTCACAAATGATGAAATCGGAAAAAGTTGCTGTGCTGGCGGGCATGATTCAGATCCCGACCAGATAGGCGAGCAGCGCCAGCAGGGCCAGCCCCAAGCCGTAGCGGGTGAGCTTGTGGGTGCGCACGAACTGGGTGCGGGCCATGGCGTTTTCGATGATGCCGGCCAGCAAAAAGGCCACCAGCAGCTTGCAGGCGAGGATCAGCGCCGCGCCGATGAGCGCAGGCAGACTCCAGTTGGCCGCCTTGCCGAAGGGCAGGAAAATGACCAGAAAGAGCTGCACCACCACCAGCTGCTTGAGGCCAATGGAGAGCTTGAGCAGGGCGAGGCCCGCACCGGAGTACTCGGTGAGTGGCCCTTCTTGCAACTCCTGCTCGGCTTCGGCGCAGTCAAAGGGCAGCTTGCCCATCTCGACAAACACCGCGAAGGCGCAGGCGGCGCCAGCCAGCAGGGTGGCAACCGGCGCGGCCAGCGGCTGGGTCGCTACATAGCTGCTGATATTGCCCAGATCCGAGCTGCCCACCATCATCGCCATGATGAAGCAGGCGAGCACCAGAATGGGCTCCACCAGAATGCCCAGCGTCAACTCGCGGCGGGCACCGATCCCTGCAAACATGCTGCCGCTGTCGAGCCCAGCCAGCGAAAAGAAGAAGCGGAAGATGGCGAACAGATAGATGTCGGTGATGAGATCCCCGGCGATAGGGAAGGGGGACTCGTGAGTCAGGGTCGGCAGCGCCATCCCCACCAGCAAGAGGGCGGCGATCAGCAGCGCAGGCATCAGGTTGAAGATGATGCCGGCAGGCTCGGGGGTCACCTCCTGACGGCGCAGGAGCTTGGCGATATCCCGGTAATCCTGCAGCAGGCCCGGCCCCTGACGGGAGTGCATCTTGGCCCGCAGCACCCGGTTGAAACCGGTGGCGAGCGGCGCCAGCGCCAGCATGGCGATGGCCTGGGTCAGGGCGAGGGCAACCATGCCCCAGCTCGGCATTTCAAGAACAGGCATATCAGACTCCTACAGCCATCAGGATAAAGAGTGCCAGCACCACACCGTGCAGCAACCAGCCGGTTGTCCCGCTGGTATCGCTCACCCCGTGCAGGGCGCTGGCCAGATCGAGCTGCGGCTGCTTGCGATAGAGTGGCGCGCAGAGTTGGCGCAAGGTGTGGGTGACACCGCCGGAGGTGAGGCTCATGCGCTCCTCGTAGGCGTAACCACAGGCCCACGGGGTGCCAGCGTGACGACGACCCAGCTTGGGCCCCTTGAAGATGGCCAGTACCAGCAGCGGGATGAGGAACAGCCCCAGCAAGGTGATGGCGATAACGGGCGGGGAGAGGATCGCCTGGCTGCTATCGAGCGGCAGCAGGGTCGCGCCGGTGGCCACGTTCATTTGGCCGCTTACCAAGGCTTGGCCATAGCTGGCGATATGAGGGGCAATCCAGGGGGCGCCCAGACCCAGCACCAGACAGACGGCGGCCAGCAGCAGGGTGCCTGCCACCATGGCGCCCGGCACTTCGCGGGCGTGGCTCGCGTGTTCGCTGCGCGGTGCGCCGCAGAAGCAGATGCCGTACACCTTGACAAAGCACATCACCGCCATGGCGCCGGTCACCGCCAGCATCACTACCGCGAGCGGCGCGACGACAGAGGTGCCGAGCTTGGTCATGGAAAGGAGCGACTGATAGATAAACCATTCGCTGACAAAGCCGTTGAGCGGCGGCAGCGCCGAGATGGCCATGGCACCGATCAGGAACGCCAGCGCCGTCCAGGGCATCAGCTTGGCCAGGCCCCCCATCTTGTCCATATCGCGGGTGTGCAGGCGGAACATCACCGAGCCGGTGCCCATAAAGAGCAGGCTCTTGAAGATGGCGTGGTTGAGCAGGTGATAGAGGGCGCCGAGCAGCCCCAGCACCACCAGTGCCGGTTGCTGGTTGGCGATGCCGATCATGCCGATCCCCATCCCCATCAGGATGATGCCGATGTTCTCCACCGTGTGGTAGGCGAGCAGCCGCTTGAGGTCATGCTCGGCCAGCGCAAACAGCACCCCGAGCACTGCCGAGCAGGCGCCGAAGATCAGCACCACATAGCCCCACCAGAGCTGGCTGGCGCCGAGAAAATCGATGCTGACCCGCAAGATGCCAAAGAGACCCAGCTTGACCATGACGCCGGACATCAGCGCCGAGATATGGGACGGCGCAACGGGCTCGGCCACCGGCAGCCAGCCGTGCAGCGGCACGAAACCGGCGCGCAGGCCAAAGCCGCAGAAGCTGAGCAGGAACACCAGAGAGGCCAAAGCGCCCGCCAGATGGTGCTCGCGTAGCGCAGCGAACTCCAGCGAGCCGCTTTCGCGGCAGAGCAGCCAGAAGGCGATCAGCACCAGTGCCATGCCGATATGGTTCATCACCAGATAGAGACGGCTCTGTTTAGCGGCCTCGGGGTTGGTCTTGACCAGCCAGTAGGTGGTGAGGGTCACCAGCTCGTAGCAGAGCAAGAAACCGAGCGCGTTGTCGGCCAGCACCATGCCCACCATGGCAAAGAGGAAGAGGTTCATCAGCGCGCCGATGGCCACATCCCCCTTGCCCTGATATTCGCGGATATAGGCAAAGGAGTAGAGGGCGACGGTGACCCCGACGGTGCTAATCACCAGTAGCATCAGCGCGGAGAGCATGTCGAGGTGAACCGAACCCAGCAGCCAGAGCTGGCCATCGACGGGTGCGCCATGAGCAAAGGTCTGGATGGCGGCGATCAGGCCCGCGAGCGAGCCCAGCAGGGCAAAGCCGCTATTGAGGCGGTTGGCCAGTGCGGGCAGCTTTTGCAGGAGCAAACCGGCGGCAGCGCCCAGCAAAAAAAGCAGGAGCGTGGCCATTACAAGGGGGGACAACATCAGCGAACTCCCTCTGTGGTGGATAAATCGGATGCAGGGATCGCCGTGGCAGGCGCCGAGAAGGCTGAGGCCCCTTGCGGGTTGGTGTCGGCCGCTTGCTGGCGACGGATACGGGCGGCGCGTTCGGTGTCGCCGTCATTGACCAGCTTCAGTGCCTGGGAGGGGCAGGCACCGACACAGGCGGGGCCGCCCGTGCGAAACTCGCACAGGTCACACTTGACCGCGATGCTGCGCACGCCCGGCTCCCAGCTCAGCAGATCCTCTCCAAAGCAGCGCAGGCCGGCAGAGGTTGAGGGGTTGCTGGAGCGGATGGAGCAGGGGATATAGGTGTCGTAACTGGTGGCCACGGCCACCGGACGGCTGCCGCCGCTCTGGATGGCGCCAAAGGGGCAGGCCACGGCGCAGAGATTGCAGCCGATGCAGAGCGACTCGTTGAGTTGCACGCAATCGCCGGTCTGGCGAATTGCCTCGACCGGGCACACCTTGATGCAGGGGGCATCGTCACAGTGACGGCACTGAACCGGCATGGTCGCCTGCTCGTGTCGCATAACGGTTAAACGGGGGGCTTGCTGCAAACCTTGTGCCTTGTGTACTTCACTGCAGGCCGCCATACAGGTGCCACAGCCGATACAAAGCTTGGGGTCAGCGATAACGAAGCGGTTCATAGCCTACCTTGTCGTGTCGCGAACGGAGAAAGTAGGGGCAGGTTGGCAAGATACGGGCCAGCTTGGCTTTGCCTGGCTGAATGAATCTAACTGTTTGTTTTTAAATGATGTTTAAAGTCGAGTCGACGGGTGTCGAGGGCTTGCCTCACTGTCGAACCGTGACGTTCGTCACTTGTGACGACGCCGCCGGGAGGGTTCGTCATCAGCAGTTTCCCACCGGGTTTGGTGGTCTGTTGCCTGAGCCGCGGGCCCTGTTTACCAGCAGCCGGCAACCAGTGGTGTGATGCCGTGAACACAGGGGATGTCGGACCGGGCTTGCTCAACCTTCCTCATCTCTCCTTAAAAAAGAAATAAAACACTGTCTTTTTGTCAATGTAATGAGGGAAATATGCGAATTTGGTTTTTATTTTGGAATTTAAATCTGGAGTTAAAGTTTTTAATTGCCTGGCTCTGCCGGATGAAATCGCTTTCGTGGGTTCGGTTGGAAACTATTGGGTGACATGCGAATCCATATGAGATATTTCTATTATTACTATTTGTTGGTGGTGATTATTTATGACGGCAGGTTGTGCCTATCGCAGAGATATATAAGTAGCCAGAGCATTATCCATGTAGCTGTTTATTTAGGGTGTCCTCGCCACTTTCACGTGCATGTTGATGCTATGTCTATGAGTCTTTCCGACGGTCAAGAGGCCAGTCAGGTGATATATGCCAGTGAATATCATCTGCCGATGCGCACAAGGGCATGAACACCAGCAATATATAAGCAGATGGTCACCCATGTGTGAATGGCTGACGTTGGTTATTCAACTATCTTGTCAATTATTGCGACCAGAACTGCAGTGACTTTATTTAAGAAGACATGCTGCTGATCCTGTTTCGCTGTGATGGCATGCGTCTGCACGTCGTCTGATATACCTGCACGCAAATATAACGCGGTCATCAACGCGGTAATTTTATATATGCAAATCAAGGAATGTATAAATGGAAGATCTTTTTGAAAAAAACATGTCACGGTATCGTGGGGATGGGCCCTATTTGTATGTCGATGGTTTTAAACTCATCGATGCCGCTTCCGGCACCTTCAACCTGCCGCTTGGGTATACACACAAGCGGCTGGCCGAGAAATTGAAACAACAGATTGATCGATGTGCGCATCTGAGTTCTGCTTTTACATGGGAGATCTCGCAACATATTCTCGAAAAGCTGACCAGATATACACCGCCAGCAATAGACAGGATCTGGCTGCGCGATGTGTCCGGCTCCGGGGCCGTCGAGTGTGCCATCCGGATGGCTCAGAAGTACACAAGACGCTCGGGCGTCATCTCGCTCTACCTGTCGCACCACGGGCAATCCCTGGCGACGGCCCAGATCTCGGGCAACGCGTTTCGCATCAAGCACTTCAATGTCAATATTGCTGGCTCGTTCAAGATCCCCACACCACCGAGCGTACTGGCGACGGAAGTTGATGAAACCTCGCTGGCAGGGTATCCCGACCTGGAGCAGATCCTGCAATTGGGATCCAACGATAATATCGCGTGCCTTATCATAGAGCCGGTGATGGGCAATGGCGGCAATATCGTTATTCCACAGGCGTTCTACCGGGCTCTGCGAGAATTTTGCCACAAGAATGGCATCGTCATTATTGCCGATGAGGTCCAGACGGGATTTGGTCGCACCGGTACTTTCTTCGCCAGCAACGGTTATGCCAAAGAGCTGGACCCGGATATCATCGTATTTGCCAAAGGGGCCGGTGGCATCGGCATTCCCACGGCAGGTGTATTGATGAAACAAAAACTCGACGTGCTGGAATCATTTGAACATTCCAGTACCTCAGGGGCCAACCCGTTATCACTGGTCGCCCTGAACGAGGTCATTGATATCATTGAGGATGAACAGCTTCTCGCCAATGTGCAACAGAATGAGGCATTTTTACGCGATGGTCTGTTGGCATTGCAGGATAACCACCCCGATATATCTGGTGTGCGTGGGCTGGGTTATATGTTCGGATTTGATACTCCCTCGCCGGAATATGCGGCCCAGGCAATCAAGGTCGCAGCCAGCCATGGTCTGATCATTCGTGGTGCCCGTTATGGCAAGAGCAATGCATTGAAGATTCGCCCTCCCTTGATCTGTACCCAGCAACATTTGCAGGAAATTCTCACCAAGCTGGATGAAACATTTACCCAGATGCGCCGGGTTTATTCCCTGGACAAGGAGGTGGCGTGATGCAGGCATTGAAATATGTGAAAACATGGCAGGTCGAGGTGATTGAGTGCGCCGATCTTGTGTGTCTCGAAGCGGATGATGTGGTGGTCGATATTGCAGTGTGCGGTATTTGCGGGACGGATGTCGGCATCATCAGCGGTGCCTATCCGGTCGCGGTGCCAGGGACGACGCTGGGGCATGAAACCAGCGGGGTGGTACGGCGGATTGGCCGTGGTGTGAGCCGGTTCCAGGTCGGTGATCGGGTCGTGGTGAACCCGACCTATGCCTGCGGTGAGTGCAGAATGTGCCAAACGGGCAATCCCAACCACTGCGAGCAAAAGATGGGTACCGAAGCCGGTGTCTCCTATGATGGCGCCTTTGCTCACCAGTATCGGGCCAGGGAGGGCTTCCTGCGCAAGCTGGATGATCACGTGAGCATGGAGGCGGCGTCACTGACCGAACCCCTGAGCTGCACCATCACAGGGGTCGACAAACTGGCGATCACCCACACCAATATCCGTGCCGCCGTGGTGGGTGCCGGCCCCATGGGCATGCTCTATCTATGGGTCTTGCATCATCGGGGGCTCAAGCCATTTCTGGTGGAAAACAACCCGGGTCGCCGTGAGTTCGCGAGGGCACACCTACCGCCGTCAACACCCATGTACGAGGATTTCGAGCAGGCCCTCGAGCAGGAATATGGCAGCAAGCAGAGCAATATCGACCTGTGCGTGGATACCACTGGACAACTGACCGAGCTTGTCTTCTCCCGGCTGGCACCGGGCGGCAAATTGCTCAACGTGGCCCTCAAAGACAAGCAGGCCAGGCTGGACGTGCTGCGCATTGCAGACAAGAGCCTGTCGGTGATCGGCTCCATCGACTCATTGAACAACAGCTTTGAACGGGCCTACGCCATGATCCGGGATGGTGCTGTGCCGGTTGCCGGATTGATCAGCCATGTATTTGATTTCTCGGACTATCAACAGGCATTCAAGACGGTCGGTTGTGACATTGCCAACCAGGCCATGGTGCCGTTCTCCACACCGAACTGCAAAGTGCTGGTGCGTCTTGCGGATATCCACTGACCATGAGAGACACCATGCAGTCCATGACGGTTATTTTTGATATCGACGGGGTGATCGTCGACAGCGAACAACTTCACTTCGATGTGTTGCGCCATCTTGCGCCAGAGCATGCCTGTTATTACCAGCCACAACAGCTGATCGGGTTGAGCCTGGAGGAGACGCTTGATCATATAAGGGTGCCGCGGGAGCACCATGCCGACATCACGGCGAAGACGGTGGCAACCTACAAGGCGCAGCTGGGGGAGGCGTACCTTCGCCCCGGCGTCCGAGCCTTGATCGCCGCCTTGCAAGTGGCGGAGATCCCGTTCGGATTCGTCTCGACAGCCCCTCGGGATATCTGTCTGGCCAATATCGCACTGCTTGGTTTGCAGGATCCTCCGAGGCTGATTTCCGGTGATGACGTCTTGCGGACCAAGCCCAGTCCCGACCCCTATCTGGCCATGCTCGACATCCTGGAGGCAAGGGCGGATCGCGTGATCGTGGTGGAAGACACCGACCTTGGTGTGCTGGCGGCGACGCGGGCGGGGATCGCCGCGGTGTATGGCTGGCCCCACGGGTTGTCTGAGCAACAGCACTACAGGGGTGCAACCGCCACCATCGAGCGGCTGGGCGACATTCCTGCCTTTGCCGCCTTGTGTCCCGCCATTTGATCGTTTGCTCCCTGGCAGCAGGGAGCTTGTTAGGAAGTCAATCATGTCAGAACTAGCCATGCCGGTGCTTATCCAGCAGCCCATCCAGGCCACCCGAAAAGCCTTTTTCATAGCCGGTTTCAGCCTGGCCACATGGGCCCCTCTTATTCCGCTTGCCAAAGAGCGGCTGCATGTCGATCACGGTGCCATGGGCGCCATCTTGCTGGCCTTTGGCCTCGGCTCTTTGCTGATGATGCCGTTGTCGGGTCTGCTGGCGGCACGCTACGGCTGCCGGCGCGTCTTTACATCGGCCTTGTTGGTGGTGTTGCTCACCATGCCCGCACTGGTGCTGTTGGAGCAGATGTTGCCGATGGCGCTGGCATTGTTCGTGTTCGGGGCAGGGGTTGGTGCCATGGATGTCGTGGTCAATATTCATGCGGTCATCACGGAAAAACGAGCCGAAAAGCCCATCATGTCCGGCTTTCATGCCCTGTTCAGTCTGGGCGGCATTATGGGGGCCGGCGTAGCCAGTGCGTTGCTGGTATCCGGGGGGTCGCCCCTCCATGTGATCTTCATGGTGCAGGCGTTGTTGCTGCTACTCATGCTGTCGGCCTGGCCGGGGCTGTTAAATGAGTCGGAGCAGCGGGATACCCCCTTTTTTGCGTTGCCCCATGGCAGCGTCATCATGCTGGGGGCCCTGTGCTTCATCGCCTACATCATGGAGGGCGCCATGCTCGACTGGAGCGGGATCCTGCTGCTGGGGCTGCCGGATATTCATGCCAGCCAGGCGGGGATAGGATATACCCTGTTTGCCATCACCATGACCATTGGCCGCTTTAGCGGCGATCGCCTCATTGCCCTGTGTGGGCAGCAGCGGGTGTTTGTCGCCAGCGCCCTCTTGGCGACCTGCGGCTTTGCCATGCTGGTGCTTGGCGCATCACTATGGGGGCTGGCTTGCGCCTTCTTGCTGACAGGCTTGGGTCTTGCCAACATAGCGCCCATGTTGTTCACCGCCACGGGGCGCCAGCAGGCCATGCCGGATGCATTGGCGGTGGCCGCCGTATCGACCATGGGCTATTCCGGCATTCTGCTGGGGCCGGCCATGATAGGGGGGCTTGCCCACCTGTTCTCATTGATGGGGGCATTTGCCTGTATCACGGCGCTCTCTTGCGCGCTGTTTCTCTGTGCCCGCCGGCTCCGGCTGGGTGGATGTCCCGAATAGATTGCTGAGGAGATAACGCCTATGAACAACGAACTCAAAGCATGGTCCTGGCTCAACGAGCCGGCCAGTTGGCAGCTGGATGGCGACCGCGTGCGGGTGGTGACCGACCATCAGAGTGATTTTTGGCAACGCACCTGGTACGGCTTTCAGCGCCATTCAGGCCACGTCTACGGCTGCGAGGTGGAGGGGGACTTCACCTTTCAAGTGTGTGTGGAAGGGGACTACACCACCCTGTATGACCAGGCCGGCCTGATGCTGATCCAGAATGAGCAGCACTGGCTAAAGGCGGGTATCGAGTTCAATGATGCCCAGCCCATGATCGGCAGTGTGCTGACCAACATCCAATCGGACTGGGCGACCGGGCTCTTTCCGGGGGACGCGGGCCGCTTCTGGCTGCGTCTGACCCTGGTCAACGGTGCCTTGCGTCTGCAGTACTCCTGCGACAAGCTGCACTGGCCCTTGTTGCGTCTGTGTCCCTTTCCGGCCGGCCCCCGCCACTTCATCGGCATCATGTGCTGTACACCGGAGCGCGAGGGGCTGGCGGTCACCTTCTCCGATATTCGTCTCTCCCCGCCGCTTGGCAAGGCATTGCATGATTTGAGCTGACGCCACCCTCTGTTCGCCATGGTTCGCATCAGAAGGGCCGGGGATGAGGGAAAGTCAGCCATATGATCGCCGTGGTGTGCTCCCTTCTCCCCTCGTGGGAGAAGGGTTGGGGATGAGGGGGCAGCCATCGGGGTTCATGCCAAAAAAGAGGGAGGCCAATGCCTCCCTCTCTCTTTAGCGCAACTCATGTCATCAGATATCCACCTGGGATCCCAGCTCGATGACCCGGTTGGGCGGGATCTCGAACTGATCCGGTGCGCGCAGGGCGTTGCGCTGCAGCAGCATAAAGAGTTTGCCGCGCAGGTAGAGGTACCAGGGGCGCTCCTTCATGATCAGCGACTCGTGGGCCATGAAGAAGGAGGTCTCCATCATCCGGCAGCTCAGCCCCTCGGCGTTGCAGCGGTGGAAGATCTCCTCCACGTTGGGGGTCTCGCGCCAACCGTAGCTTGCCACCACCCGCCAGAAGGTGGGAGAGAGCTGCTCGATGCAGACCCGGCGCACGTTGTGGACGTAGGGCACCTCTTCCACCCGCAGGGTGAGCAGGATGATCCGCTCGTGCAGCACCTTGTTGTGCTTGAGGTTGTGCAGGAGCGCGTGTGGGATCACGTTGACCACCCGCGACATATAGACCGCCGTGCCGGCCACCCTGGTCGGCGGGGACTTTTCCAGCGAGGCGATCATTGGCTCCAGCGAGTTGCCGTGCTCGTTCAGGCGGCGAATAAGCTGAAAGCGCTCGCTCTTCCAGCTGGTCATCACGGTGAACATCACCGCTCCCAGGGTGAGCGGCAACCAGCCGCCGGAGAAGATCTTGGCGAGGTTGGCGGCAAACAGCGGCACGTCGATGGCCAGCAGCGCGATAAACAGGGCGGCCACCAGGTACTTGTTCCAGTGCCAGCTGTGGCGAGCCACCGAGCAGGAGAGGATCGAGGTCAGCACCATGGTGCCAGTGACGGCGATGCCGTAGGCCGCCGCCAGGTTGCTGGAGTGCTCGAAGCTCATGATGACGATCACCACCGAGATATAGAGCATCCAGTTGATGACCGGAATATAGATCTGGCCGGACTCCTGCTCGGAGGTGTGCACGATGCGGATGGGTGAGAGATAACCGAGCCGCACCGCCTGCCGGGTCAGCGAGAAGACCCCGGAGATCACGGCCTGCGAGGCGATCACCGTCGCCAGGGTTGCCAGCAGCAGCAGCGGCAGCAGCGCCCATTTCGGTGCGAGCAGGAAGAAGGGGTTGGTGATGGCCTCGGGATGGGCCAGCAGCAGCGCCCCCTGGCCGAAGTAGTTGAGTACCAGGGAGGGCAACACCACCATAAACCAGGCGCGCCGGATCGGGCTCTTGCCAAAATGGCCCATGTCGGCGTAGAGCGCCTCCACCCCTGTGATGGCCAGCACCACGGCACCGAGAGCAAAGAAGGAGGCGGTCTGGTACTTGGCAAAGAAGCGCAGCGCCCAGACGGGGTTGAGCGCCCCCAGCACCTCGGGGTGCTGGAAGATGCTGTTCAGGCCCAGCACCGCCAGGGTGATGAACCAGGTGAGCATGATGGGGGCGAACAGCTTGCCCACGGTGGCGGTGCCGTGTTTCTGGATGGCGAACAGCAGGGTCAGCACCAGCACCGAGAGCGGCACTATATAGGGGTCCAGGGAGGGGGCGGCGATGTTCAAGCCCTCGATGGCCGACATCACCGACATGGCCGGGGTGATCACCACCTCGCCATAGAAGAAGCTGCCGCCAATCAGCCCCAGGATGATCAGCAAGGGGGTCCACTTGGCCGGGGTGTTGCGGGTGGCCAGCGACATCAGGGTGAGGATGCCCCCTTCGCCGGCGTTGTCGGCCCGCATCACGAAGGAGAGGTACTTGACCGAGACCACCAGGATCAGCAGCCAGAAGATCAGTGAAAGAAAGCCCAGGATGGAGGCGGGCTCCACCCCGAAACCGAACTGGCCGGAGAGGCACTCGCGCAGGGTATAGAGCGGGCTGGTGCCGATGTCGCCATAGACCACGCCGATCGCCGCCAGCGTAACGCCGGACAGGGCTTGTTTGTGATTACCGTTCATGAAGTTGTCTGTCAGTTTGATGGTGACGATTGGCCAGCACGGGCCGCCCCCGTCTATCGGGCGTGCGGCAGGTGCCGCAGGAACGTATTAATGGATTGCGATGGGAAAGGGAGCTAACTGGATATAAAGAGGCTCATCATGGGACACAGTCTGTTCATCTGCCGTTAAGGGTATAATGACACACCCATCGTGGGTTTATGCTCAGGTATAAATAATCAAAAAGGGGTGGCTAACGAAATTATTAATTGGCCACTGATTGAAATACCCCGTCCAGCCCCTGGCAAGTGATTGTTTTAGCTGGCTATCCATTTTTGCCAGCGTTTTGCATCAAGCTGGCTAAGAAATAAACGATAAAATGCTGACCAATAAATTACCTGCCTGAATCGTAAATAAAGTGGAATAGGGAGGCAATGGAGTCTTTATTTAGAGAGGGAGAGTAAATAGCAGGAGTGGAAAGTGATCGCACCAAGGGTGGTTACTATACAACAAAAGATAAACAGAGATACTAAATATAGTGGTGCAATGAACGAAATGAGTTGCACCACTATAAAGCGGTGCAATGTACTTATCATATCTTATATGTACTTGTTCATATATGGTCAGAATAGTTAGGTGTCTGCCGCACCAGACCATCGAATATAAAATAAGAAGTATGGGTCACGGATATCGAAAACATCATGCTCACCATCCCATTCGACAATTTTTGTACCAGCGGCATCATTAACTATCTTTGCTGAGTGAGAGCAAGCACTTGTAATACTTGAACCACTTGGACTTTCTCTTGTACACATACCTAATATTCTTTCACTAAGTGGGCTATATCTAAATGTTAATTTCGGTGGGTCAAGTGAGATCGCTTTAACAAGAAGTCGATATACATCACCATTCCAACCAAATGTCGTAAAATAAAGATTTCTATCAGAGCCACGAGTCTTTGGACCTTCTTTCATAAGCTGTACAACAGAGCCATAATCTGTTGATTGTACAGTTCTGCCGCATATTTTTTCGTGAAGATCTGGCGCATCTAATTGCTCAGGCGCTATTGTTTTTTCGCCTTTGAATTTTAGTCCAAGCTCATGACAGGCATTTAAGCAGAGATATTGCATTAGCTGCGGAGAACCTGCGGCTTCTGCAGCCAAATGTTCTATTGCTGTATCTCTATAATCTATACCAAGTTCTAGGAAACCTTTGTATGCAATTTTTTTGAGAGTTTCCCCTCCCCAATACTCAAAGTCAATGGTAAATACTCTTCCACGTAAATCTGGATTGCTTCTTATTACATCATCGGAATGGTATGGAACAGAAGCACATATAAATTTCACATTGTTTCTAATAGCTTCTTTTATTTGACGAGCCACCTCAACTTGAACCTCTCTTGGGATGTAGTGGAAATCATCAATAAAGACAACAAAATCCGTGTTAGTGAGCTCACGGATTAGCAGTTGTAAGCAATCTGAAGCCAATGATGCTGATGTTGTTTGGGATTTAGTATTGGTTCTGTCTATTGATACTTCAGCCTTTCCTTTTGCTACTAATATACCTCCTTCTATTGCGCCTTTACCGCCTACGCTACTCTGCGCTGAGGTAACATTAGAAATAGCACTTGGTACTTCTGTTCCAATAATATCAAAAACCCGCATCCACAGATCTGACGCCTCCGTTACACCAGCACCAGTGACTTGAATTAGGCTTGTTCGACCAAGGCATTCCTCTATAAATACAGTTTTACCTGATTTAGATGGGCCAGAAATAGATACTAGCATTGCGCCAGCATCAAGGGTATCTAGAAGTTGAGTCCTTTTATCTTGCAAATGGTCATCAACGTATGTGTAAGTTGGGTACCTGCCAGGTGTAAAAACATCGGATACTTTCATTGGTGCTCCTGTATTTTACGTTTAAATTTTAAAAAATGTAGAGCTCTATCATGCGAACAGTTACCACATAATAACAAACCATTTTTTATATGTTCAAAAAAATAGTTTGTTATTTTAAATAAACATCTTTTAATTCTACGTATCGATAGTTCAGGGATGCCATGTCTATATATGACAAAGCCTGTTCTATATCCATGTTAGAGGTTGATGTTCTAGTTGCCCAATGTGTGCAGACAAGGAAGGTCATTTCTAGTTAGCATGTTTATTAGCTCCCGCTCCTGAATTACAGTCCCCAGTTTTCTGCTATTAACCCGCGCTGTTTGATCTATCCATTTCATGGAAACACCCTCAACGGAGTTGGTTGTCATCTGGGACATGTTAACTGTTCGGATAAAAAACAGAAGCAGGAAGCGTTGGAAACAGGATCTTGCTCAATAAATTTATCAGTAGAGGATTTTTTTGTTCGATCTTTCTTTGTGTATCCTTTTACCTGGATGGCAAAGTTAAACAACTTTTTCCCCATTTTTCCTCACCAGAGCCTGTGGGCGCTGTCTTGAGCCCTCTTGTCGCCACTCCCTCCATGAGCCATCGACATGTCGTTGAGAAGTCGGTCAATCCGATGGAGCAGGGGAGTGGCCATTGGGTGTCGACCTCGTCACTTTTGTCATGTCGAGCAGGGAGTTGGCCCCTTCGTCACCCTCGTCAGTTGCGGCAAATACCGCCTTTATCATCAAGATTATCTCTTTATTTTCATTGGCTTGTGATTTTATGACGGGCCATCTGCCCGTGTTGGTCTGATAAATGCTTTGTGGGGGCAGACCGCGTTGTCGCCTGCCAGGTGGGTGAGGGCGGTCGGGTGTAACGAACCATTTAGGATCCCTCTCTATGAACAGCTTCGTGATTGCAGATCCCAGTCTCTGTATTGGGTGTCGTACCTGTGAGGTGGCCTGCGCCGTTTCACACCAGTCAGGGTCCTGCAGCGGGACCCTTGAGCGGGAGGGCGGCTTGCATCTTGCCATCGAGGATGGACATCTGGTCTCCAAGGACAGCCATTTTCAGCCGCGCCTGAAGGTGATCGTGGGCAGCAAGGTGACCACGCCGGTGCTCTGCCGCCAGTGTGAAGACAAGCCGTGCGCCATGGCCTGCCCCAACAATGCCATCGTCACCGAGGATGGTTGCGTCAAGGTGCTGCAGGCGCGCTGCATCGGCTGCAAGTCCTGCGTGGTGGCCTGTCCTTACGGCGCCATGGCGGTGGTGGTGAAAGAGGTGGCCCCCACGGCCGATTCGCTCTTCAAGCGGCCGCAGACCAAGGCGCAGGCGCTCAAGTGCGATCTCTGCCAGCACCGCGAGGCGGGCCCGGCCTGTGTCGAGGTGTGCCCGACCCAGGCGCTGCGGCTGGTCACGCCGGCCCACCTTGACACCCTGAACCGGCAGAAGCAGCTGGCCAGTGCCGAGGCACTGCTGGCAATGCCGGCGCGGGTGTGAGCGGGCTTGCCGAGCCGTTTTTCGTTAACAAACAAGAGTGTGAGTCATGAAAAAAGTCATTACCGTGTGCCCCTATTGCGGCACCGGTTGCAAAATCAACCTGCTGGTTGAAAACGACAAGGTGGTGGGGGCCGAAGGCGCCAACGGCCGGACCAACGAGTGGCAGCTCTGCCTCAAGGGCTATTACGGTTGGGATTTCTTGAACGACACCAACCTGCTGACCCCCCGTCTCAAGAGCCCGATGATCCGCCGCGAGCGCGGTGGCAAGCTCGAAGCCGTCTCCTGGGACGAAGCCATCGAGTTCGCCAGCAGCCGTCTCTCCGCCATCAAGGCGAAATATGGCCCGGACGCCATCATGACCACCGGCTCTGCCCGTGGCCCCGGCAATGAAGCCAACTATGTGATGCAAAAATTTGCCCGCGCCGTGCTTGGGACGAACAACGTCGATCACTGCGCGAGGGTGTGACACGCACCCTCAGTCTCCGGTCTGGAGACAACGGTAGGCAACGGCGCCATGAGCAACGCCATTCCCGAAATTCAAGAGACCAAGTGCCTGCTGGTGTTTGGTTACAATGCTGCTGACTCTCACCCCATCGTCGCCCGCCATATCCTCAAGGCGAAGGCCAACGGGGCCAAGGTAATTGTGTGTGATCCCCGCATGGTGGAGACCGCCCGTATCGCCGATCAGTGGCTGCCGCTCAAAAACGGTTCCAACATGGCGCTGGTCAACGCCTTCGCCAACGTCTTGATCAATGAAGGGCTCTACAACAAGGAGTTCGTCGCCAACTACACCGAAGGGTTCGACACCTTCAAGGCCACGGTGGCCAAGTACACCCCGGAATATGTCGAGGGGATCACCGGCCTCAAGGCCGCCGATATCCGCGCCGCCATTCGCACCTATGCCGCATCGCCTGCGTCCATGATCCTGTGGGGCATGGGGGTGACCCAGTACGGTCAGGCGGTGGACGTGGTCAAGGGGCTGGCGGGGATTGCGCTTTTGACCGGCAACTTCGGTCGCCGTGGCACCGGCTGCGGGCCTGTACGCGGTCAGAACAACGTGCAGGGCACCTGCGACATGGGGATGCTGCCGCACCAGTTCCCGGGTTATCAGTCGGTGGCCGATCCCGCCATCAGCGCCAAGTTCGCCAAGGCGTGGGGGGTGGATGCGCTCTCCCAAAAGCCCGGCTATCGCCTGACCGAGCTTGGCCACAAGGTGGAGGAGGGCAAGTGCAAGGCCTTCTATATCTTTGGGGAAGATCCGGCCCAGACCGAGGCCGATCTCGGTCAGTTCCGCCGAACGCTGGCGGGGATGGAGCTGGTGATCGTGCAGGATATCTTCATGACCCAGACCGCCGAGATGGCCGACGTCATTTTGCCCGCCACCAGCTGGGGCGAGCACGAAGGGGTTTACAGCTCGGCGGATCGCGGCTTCCAGCGCTTCTACAAGGCGGTGACGCCGCCGGACAACGTGAAGCCCGACTGGGCCATCTTCTCGCTGATGGCGACCGCCATGGGGTATCCCATGGAGTATCGCGATACCCAACAGATCTGGGATGAGCTGCGCGGACTCTGCCCGCTCTACGCCGGGGTCAGCTATGACAAGATGGCCGATCTCAAGAGCGTACAGTGGCCCTGTCCGACCGAGGATCACCCGGGCACCAGCACCCTGTTCGAGGGGAATGTGTTTACTACCCCGAGCGGCAAGGGCCAGCTGATTGCCTCCGAGTGGCGGCCGCCGCTGGAGCAGCCCTGTGCCGAGTACCCGCTGGTGCTCTCCACCGTGCGCGAAGTCGGCCACTACTCCTGCCGCTCCATGACCGGCAACTGCTCGGCGCTGCAAACCCTGGCCGATGAGCCTGGCTATGTGCAGATCCACCCGAGCGATGCCAAGAAGCTGGGGGTGAAGGATCAGGCGCTGGTCTGGATCTCGTCGCGCCGCGGCAAGGTGATCACCCGGGCCAACTACAACGAGCGGGTCAACGCCGGGGTGGTCTACATGACCTACCAGTGGTGGATCGGGGCCTGCAACGAGCTCACCATCGAGCACGTGGACCCTGTCTCCTACACGCCGGAGTACAAGTACTGCGCAGTGAAAATTGAGCGTATCGAGGATCAGCCGGGGGCGGAAGTGTACGTCCAGACTGAATACAGCGCGCTCAAGGCGAAATTGCGCAGCGCCGCCAAAGGGTAATCGTCGTTAATAAAGTGGATCCAGGCTCTGTATACAGGGCCCGGATCCGCTCATCCTTTTTTCAGCTGGCAGGTGTCCATCATGAAAAATGAATTAAATCTTTCGTTCGGGATCTTTTATGTCTCCGCTTATTTGCTGGTGATGTTGTTAGGGATTGGGTGTTTTCTATGGCACGACGAATTGATATTTCTGCTGGGGTTTGCCTTCTTCGGCTGTTTTATCTCCGCGCGCATCGCCATGAGCGCCGTGCTGGCGGCGCTGAGCGTGCAGGCGGCCTGGCTCATCGCCTTTCTCTCCACCACCCTGGTCAACTGCCTGCTGGCGGGCGTGTTGGGGCTCGGGGCCTACCTCACCCATCGGGTGGTGTCGGTGGAAATAGCTGACAATATCAGTGGGTTATTGCTGGGGCTTCAGCTCTTTTCGGCCGCCTTCATCTTCGGCGGGCTGAAGCTTCACAACTACCGGCTGCTCTCCTCATGAGCCTGCGACAGCGTCAACAGGGGCAGAGGATGGGCCAGTTGGCGGCGATATGCGGCGAATGACGGCGATAGTGACGCCATATTTGGGCGTGGCGGGAAATATCCGCTGACGGAGCTGTAATATGTGCCAGGGCCGGCTTGGTTGTAATGGGGATGGGGCTAACTTATTATGCCAGCCATCCTGCGATAATCTGCGCGATGCTATTTCGCTGCATGTTAGTTTTTATAATTAAGCGTTAAGTTTTTAAAAATTAATTATAACATCTGACTGCGATGGCTGATGCATTGTTTACCGTTGTTGCCGTGCTGCAATTGACCGGCAAGGGTACCCATCTAGATGTAATGCGAGGCCTGAATGCTGAATGTGAGTGCCATTCCGTTGACCGACATCTCACCCATCTGGGATGACGGCTTTCTCTCCCTCTCCAAGAACCTGCTCTCCGCCGTCACCCTGGATGACTTCATCAAGAAGCTGAACCGGATCCAGCCCTGCTTTCACCAGGTGGATCGGGTCAACCTCATCCTCAACCTGGGGACGGGGGAGGAGGCTGTCTTCTACTACTTGGGGGAGCAGGGGCCGGCTCACCTCATCTGCCGCAAGGCCGATCTCCATTTTTCCCGCGAGCAGGCCATCGTGCTGCCGGCAAGCCGCTTTCGCCACCGCTGCGAACAGCTGGCGAGCACTCCTGTCTATGACGGCTTGCACTCCTACTGCCAGCTGCCCATCACCACAGCCCGCAGCCACTTGGGCGGGGTGGAGTTCATCAGCCGCGAGGCCAATGCCTTCCCGATGGAGACCCTGGCCAAGCTGACCCAGCTGGCGGCCATCGTCGCCATTGCGCTGGAGAACGTGCTGGACAAGGAGCGCACCCTGGAGCAGGCCAACTCCCTGCGCCTTGAGCGCGACAGCTGCAAGATCCTGGTGGACGTGACCAACGCGGTGATCAAACTGGTGCGCATCGCCGAGCTGCCCCAGAGCCTGTTCACCATCCTGCACCACCACTTTGGCATCAGCAGCCTGTGCCTGGCCGAGTACAACGCCACCTCCGACAGCTTCAAGAGCTACCTGGTCAATCAGCAGCAGCGCGAACAGCCCGGCATCATCAACCATTCGTGTTTTGAGAAGAACTGCCTGCAGGGGGCCCTCGGTCACAGCGAGCCCTTCTTCCTCTATCGCGAGCAGGGCCACGGCTGCCAGTCTAGCTGCCGTTTCACCTCCCAGATCCTGCCCCCCGACGCCGACAGCTCCTGCATCCTGCCGCTGCGCTATCGGGGCAACCTGCTGGGGGTGCTGATCCTCTCCCACCCACAGGCGGATTTCTTCGCCGATCTCGACATCTCGCTGCTCGAACAAGTGGCGGCGCGCACGGCGATTGCCATGAACAACGTGCAGGCGCAGCAGGAGATCTCCAACACCACCGGTGCCAGGGAGAAGACGCTTCGGGTCGACGGACCCGCGCCGCAGGGGGACTTTGCCAACATCATCTACCAGAGCGCCGTGATGGAGAAGGTGCTGGAGAAGGTGAAGCTGGTGGCCCAGAGCGACTGCACCGTGCTCATTCTGGGGGAGACCGGCACCGGCAAGGAGCTGATCGCCCAGGCCATTCACGCCCTGAGTGCCCGCCACGATCACGAGATGGTCAAGGTGAACTGCGCCGCCATTCCCACCGGCCTTATCGAGAGCGATCTGTTCGGCCACGAGAAGGGGGCCTTCACCGGGGCGCTGACCCAGCGCATCGGCCGCTTCGAGCGGGCCCACAAGGGCACCCTGTTCCTCGACGAGGTGGGGGACATGCCGCTCGATCTGCAGCCCAAACTGTTGCGGGTCTTGCAGGAGCATGAGCTGGAGCGGGTGGGCAACAGCAACCCCATTGCCATCGACGTGCGGCTGGTAGCAGCCACCAACTGCGATCTGCTCTCCATGGTCAAGAACAAGCGCTTTCGCAGCGACCTCTATTACCGCCTCAACGTCTTTCCCATCGAGCTGCCGCCCCTGCGCGAGCGGCGCGAGGATATTCCGCTCTTGGTCAATTTCTTCATCAAGAAGATCGCCAAGCGGATGCGCCGCACCATCACTTCCATCCCGGCCGACGCCATGAAGATGCTGGTGTCGCTCCCCTGGTACGGCAACATCCGTGAGCTGGAGAACATCATCGAGCGGGCGGTGGTGATGACCCGCGGCCACGTGCTCAACCTCTCGCCGGACGAGCTGCTGCCCCTCAAGGGCTTTCACAAGATAGAAACCCTGGTCTATGACGAGCCGGCCCGGGAGCTGTTTCGCGAGCCGCTGCCCGCCTTGCCGGAGGGTGAAGGTGAACAGGGCGAGGATGAGCGGGTCAGCATCATCCGGGCGCTGAAGGCGTGCAACGGCATCGTTGCCGGCGAGCGGGGCGCGGCCCAGCGCCTGGGCATGAAGCGCACCACCTTGCTGTCGAAAATGAAAAGGCTCGGGATCTCGGCCAAAGATCCCCGCACTCTCAACTAAGGGGCCCCAGATGTTGCTTGAACCCGACCCCGATACCCCGCAGGCGCTCAGCGCCCATCGCGAGGTGGTCCATTACCATCAGCGCGGCGTCACCACCGACAGCGCCATGCAGTTGCCCTGTGAAACTCCGGTGGCGCTGGTCTACAACGGCATCGCCCACAGCGTGATGATGTGCTCGGCCGCCGATCTGGAGGATTTCGCCATTGGCTTCTCGCTCTCCGAGGGGATCATCGACAGTCTGCTCGATATCCACGACATCGAGCAGCAGAGCGCCTGCCGCGGCATCGAGCTGCAGATCACCCTGGCCAATCGCTGCGTTCATCGCCTGAAAGAGAAGCGGCGCACCCTGGCCGGGCGCACCGGCTGCGGCATCTGTGGCAGCGAGAGCCTGGAACAGGTGGTGCGCGCCCAGCCAAGGCTGCCCGACAGCCAGCGCTTTGCGGTGGGTCATATCGACAAGGTGCTGGCGGCGCTGCGCCCGCTCCAGCTGCTCGGGCAGAGCACGGGGGCGACCCATGCCGCCGTGCACGTGGACGGCGAGGGCAACATCCTCGCCATTCGCGAGGACGTGGGGCGCCATATCGCGCTGGACAAGCTGGTGGGGCACCTGCAGCGAAGTGGCCGGCGCGACGGCGCCATCCTGGTGACCAGCCGCGCCAGCTTCGAGATGGTGCAAAAGTGCGCCAGCGCAGGGGTGGAGATCTTGCTTGCCATCTCGGCCGCCACCGAGCTTGCGGTCGAGCGGGCCGAGCAGACCGGGCTCACCCTGGTGGGTTTTTGCCGCCCGGGGCGGGCGGAGATCTACAGCGGTCGCCAACGCATCCTGCTGGCAAGCGCAACATCATCCCCCGTTTCGGCAGAGGGCTGAGGGCACAAGGCCATTGGCGCTCGGGGTCGGCTCGGGTATAGTCCTGCGCCAACAAGATAGGTTCGGTCGCGCTCCTTGCCCGTCAGGGCGCCGCGGCCGACACAGCGTCAAAGGATACCAAGCCCATGAAATTCAGCCCGCTGCTGGATGAGATGATGAAAGCCCTGCAGGTGCTGCCGGGTGTCGGCCCCAAGTCGGCCCAGCGCATGGCATTTACCCTGCTCGAGCGTGAGCGCAGCGGCGGCCTGCGGCTGGCCCAGCTGCTCTCTCGTGCCCTGACCGAGATTGGCCACTGCAGTCACTGCCGCACCTTCACCGAGAACGAGCGCTGCGAGATCTGCGCCAATCCCAAGCGCGAAGAGAATGGCCTGCTGTGCGTGGTGGAGAGCCCGGCGGACGTGGCTGCCATCGAGCAGACCGGCCAGTTCTCCGGCCGCTACTTCGTGCTGATGGGTCACCTCTCGCCGCTGGATGGCATTGGCCCCGAGGAGCTGGGGCTGGAGATCCTGGAGCGACGGTTGAAAGACGAGGCGATCAGCGAGCTGATCCTGGCCACCAACCCCACCATCGAGGGGGATGCCACCGCCTGGTACATCGCTGACATGGCCCGCGCCGCCGGCGTCAAGGTGAGCCGGATTGCCCACGGGGTGCCGGTGGGTGGCGAGCTGGAGCTGGTGGACGGTACCACGCTCTCCCACTCCCTGATGGGGCGCCAGCCTTTGAACTAAGTCAGCGTCAGCCCCTCAACTCAGTCAGCGTCTGTTCTTCAACAGGCGGCCCTGCGTCACGACTCAGCAGCAATACCAGAACCCGCCCCGGCGGGTTTTTTGTTGGGTAACAGGGTCGATTGGCGCAAAAATCGCCATTCGCACGCCTCGGCGTTTTGTCCCCCTTGAAATGGCGATCGCTGGCCCCATCTTGGATCGGGAATATGTTCAACCCGAATCGCCTGAGGATAGTGTCGATGACCCAAAGCGTTCATGCCGAAACCCACGGGTTTCAGACTGAAGTCAAACAACTGCTGAGCCTGATGGCTCACAGCCTCTACTCCAACAAAGAAGTGTTCCTGCGTGAGCTTATTTCCAACGCCTCCGATGCGGCGGACAAGCTGCGCTTCAAGGCGCTTTCCGATGCCTCTTTGTTCGAAAACGACGGCCAGTTGCGCGTTCGCCTGGTGGTTGATAAAGAAAATCGGACCCTGACCATCTCCGACAACGGGATCGGTATGACCCGTGATCAGGTGATCGAGCACCTGGGCACCATCGCCAAGTCCGGCACCGCCGAGTTCTTCAAGAACCTCTCCGGTGATCAGGGCCGCGACTCCCAGCTGATCGGTCAGTTCGGGGTGGGCTTCTACTCCGCCTTCATCGTCGCCGACAAGGTGACCGTGGTGTCCCGTGCCGCCGGTACTGCTCCGGAGCAGGGCGTGCAGTGGGAGTCGGAAGGGGAAGGCTCCTTCACCGTGGCTGACGTGACCAAAGAGGGTCGCGGTACCGACGTCATCCTGCACCTGCGCGCCGAAGAGGACGAGTTCCTCGACGACTGGCGTCTGCGCTCCGTGGTGAGCAAATATTCCGACCACATCAGCGTGCCGGTGGAGATGTTCAAAGAGGGCACCCCGGATCGCGAAGAAGACGGTGAAACCATCGTCGGCACCCCGGGCGAGTGGGAGCAGGTCAACCGCGCCACTGCGCTGTGGACCCGCAACCCGAAAGAGATCAAGGACGAGGAGTATCAGGAGTTCTACAAGCACGTCGCTCACGACTTCGAAGATCCGCTGTTGTGGGGTCACAACCGGGTGGAAGGGGCGCAGGAGTACACCAGCCTGCTCTACGTGCCGGCCCGCGCCCCGTTCGATCTCTACAACCGGGATCAGAAACACGGCCTGAAGCTCTACGTGCAGCGCGTCTTCATCATGGACGACGCCGAACAGTTCATGCCGGCTTACCTGCGCTTCGTCAAAGGGGTGCTGGACTCCAACGATCTGCCGCTCAACGTCAGCCGTGAGATCCTGCAAGACAACAAGGTGACCGTCTCCCTGCGCAAGGCCTGCTCCAAGCGCGTGCTGACCATGCTGGCCAAGCTGGCCAAGGACGATGCCGAGAAATACGCCAAGTTCTGGAGCGAGTTCGGCAATGTGCTGAAAGAAGGCCCGGCCGAGGATTACGCCAACCGCGAAGAAATTGCCAAGCTCTTGCGCTTTGCCAGCACCGCCGGCGAGGGCGAAGCCCAGACCGTGTCGCTGGAAGATTACGTTGGCCGCATGAAGGAAGGCCAGCAGAAGATTTACTACATCACCGCCGACTCCTACGCTGCCGCCAAGAACAGCCCGCACCTCGAGATCTTCCGCAAGAAGGGCGTCGAAGTGCTGCTGATGTGGGAGCGGGTCGACGAGTGGCTGATGAGCCACCTGACCGAGTTCGATGGCAAGCAGCTGGTCTCCGTCACCCGTGGCGAGCTGGATCTCGGCGATCTGGAAGATGAAGCCTCCAAGCAGGCGCAAGAAGAGGCCGAGAAGGCCAACGTCGGTCTGGTGGAGCGGGTCAAGCAGAGCCTCGGGGATGCGGTAAAAGAGGTACGGGTCACCCACCGTCTGACCGATTCACCGTCCTGCATCGTCACCGATGCCCACGGCATGAGCACCCAGATGATCAAGCTGATGCGCGCCGCCGGCCAGCCGGTGCCGGAGCAGAAGTACATTCTGGAACTGAACCCCGACCATGCCCTGGTGAAGAAGTTGGGCGCCATCGAAGACGAGGCGCTGTTCGGCGAGTGGGTCACCCTCTTGCACGAACAGGCCCAGCTGGCCGAGCAGGGCGGGCTCAATGATCCGGCGAGCTTCGTCTCCCGTATCAACCGTCTGTTACTCCAGGCATGATGTTTGGGCCCACTGCGTGCAGTGGGCTCTTTCTTTTCTGGCGCCTGCCCCGTCCGGGACGGGCGCCAGTTGCGTGCAGCGCTGCTGCATTTTCACTCATTTTTCGTACACGGATCTGCGCCGATGGTCGTATTGCCATGTCGGAAAGATGGTGAAAAATAAGCCACTCACACGGGGCAAGCTTGTGAAAATGGGCGAAACCGTGTAGTTTTTTGCCTTCTCAAGAATTGAATAACCAATCAATAGGAGCGTGTATGCGCATTGTTCTGTTGGGGGCTCCGGGTGCCGGCAAGGGTACTCAGGCTCAGTTCATCATGGAAAAACACGGTATTCCGCAGATCTCCACCGGCGACATGCTGCGTGCCGCGATCAAGGCGGGCACCGAGCTGGGCCTCAAGGCCAAAGCCGTGATGGACGCAGGTCAGCTCGTCTCTGACGACATCATCATCGGCCTGGTCAAAGAGCGTATTGCCCAACCGGATTGCGCCAACGGCTTCCTGTTGGACGGTTTCCCGCGCACCATTCCCCAGGCGCAGGCCATGAAGGACGCCGGTGTTGCCGTGGACTTCGTACTGGAGTTCGACGTGCCGGACGAAGAGATCGTCAAGCGCATGAGCGGTCGTCGCGTTCACTCCGGCTCCGGCCGTACCTACCACGTGGTGTTCAACCCGCCGAAGGTGGAAGGCAAGGACGACGTGACCGGTGAAGATCTGGTGATCCGTGCCGACGACGAAGAGACCACAGTGCGCAAGCGTCTGGATGTATACCATCAGCAGACCGCACCGCTCATCGGCTTCTACGGCAAGGAAGCGGAAGCGGGCAACACCCGTTACGTCAAGATTGATGGCACCCAGCCGGTAGATCTGGTCAGCAAGCAGCTGGCGACCATCCTGGGCTAAGCCCGCCATTGCCATCGTCCCCAAGGGGCCTGCGGCAATGTGCCAGTGAGACAAGGGCCCGGCATGGGCCCTTTCTTGCATTCAGACATAACAACAGAACGACAGGAAGCATACGTGACCACGAAAACCGGGATCTTGCTGGTCAATCTGGGTACCCCAGCCGCGCCCACCACGGCCGCCGTCAAGGCGTTTCTCAGCCAGTTTCTGCACGATCAGCGGGTCGTCGACCTGCCGCGCTACCTCTGGTGTCCTCTGCTCCACTTCATCATCCTGCCGACCCGCTCTCCCAAGGTGGCCAAGCTCTATCAGCAGGTGTGGACCGCGCAGGGCTCGCCGCTGATGGTGATAAGCAAGCAGCAGCGCGCGGCGCTGGAGCAGGAGCTCAAGCGCGAAGGGGTCGAGGTGCCGGTGGAGCTGGCGATGACCTACGGCTCTCCTTCGCTGGATGAGGGCTGGCAGGCGCTCAAGGCCAAGGGAGTCAACCGGGTGATCCTGTTGCCGCTCTATCCCCAGTATTCGGTCAGCACCACCGCCTCGGTGTTCGATGGCTGGGCCAAGGCGATGAAAAAAGAGCGCAACCTGCCGGTGGTGCGGCTCATTCGTGATTACCATGCTCACCCCGAATATATCCAGGCGCTGGCCATGAGCGTGCGCCGCCACTGGGAACAGCACGGCCAGGGCGAGCACCTGCTGATGTCGTTCCACGGCATTCCCGAGCGCTACGAGCGGGAAGGGGATCCCTATGGTCACCAGTGCCGGCGCACCGCCGCCTTGCTGGCCGAGGCGCTCGGGCTGGAGGCCAGCCAGTGGACCGCCAGCTTCCAGTCCCGCTTTGGCAAGGAGGAGTGGCTCAAGCCCTACACCGACGTGACCATCGGTGGCCTGCCGGCCACCGGGATCAAGCGGCTTGACGTGATCTGCCCCGCCTTTGCCGCCGACTGTCTCGAAACCCTGGAGGAGATCCAGGTGCAGAACCGGGAGATCTTCATGGCCGCCGGTGGCGAGCAGTTTGAATACATTCCGGCCCTCAACAGCGATCAGGCCCACATCCGCATGATGGTGTCGCTGATCTGCCGCGAGCTGGCCTGATAGACATGCAGCCGGTGCCGCCCATCGGCACTGGCTGCCAGCCGTTCGCTATCCAAGGAGAAGGAGTTTCACCATGATGCATATCACCCTGATTTACGCCGGCCTCTTGGGGCTGCTGTTCCTCTTGCTCTCCTTCTGGGTGGTCAAGCGCCGGGCCCAGTTCAAGGTGATGATAGGGGAAGGGGAGGCGCCGGAGATGCGCGCCGCCATCCGGGCCCATGGCAACTTTGCCGAGTACGTGCCGCTCACCCTGCTGCTGATGGCACTGTGCGAGCTGGCGGGCGTCGGGGCATTCTGGCTTCATGTCGGTGGCCTGGCGCTGCTGGTGGGACGCATCCTGCACGCCATCGGCATCCAGATCCCCAAGGCACCGAACATGCCGCGCCTCTTCGGCACCCTCTTCTTCTGGCTCTCGCTCGGGCTCTTCTCGGTGCTGGCGCTGGCACAGGGGCTCGCCGCCGGCTGAGTCTTGTTCGCTGCAAAAACCACCTCCTTGTGAGGTGGTTTTTTTGATGGGTTCTGGTAAACGTTTTCCTCTGCAGGCCGTGTCTATACTGACTTCATATTTTAATCAGGCGACTTTTCGGCGCGGCGGATTGTGTTAAAATCCCGCCCCTCTTTCCCCCAGAGCACAAGAACATTGCCATGAAATTTCCCGGTCAGCGCAAGTCCAAACACTACTTTCCTGTGGATCGTCGTGATCCCCTCATCTCCCAGAGCGCGGTGCTTGCGGAGCGGGGCAAGGCCTATGTGGTCGGGATTGACCAGACGCTGGTCGACATCGAGGCGCACGTTGATCTGGCATTTCTCGAGCGTTACGGCCTGAGCCGCGGCCACTCCATGCTGATCTCCGATGACGTGGCCGAGCAGATCTACGACGAGCTCAAGAGCAACAACATGGTGGTGAGCGAATTTGCCGGCGGCACCATCGGCAACACCATGCACAACTACTCGGTGCTGGCGGACTCCCACTCCATCCTGCTCGGCGTCATGAGCCAGGACATCCGCATCGGCAGCTACGCCTACCGTTACCTGTGCAACACCTCGTCACGGGTGAACCTCGACTACCTGCAGCCGGTAGACGGCCCGGTCGGCCGCTGCTTCACCTTCATCACCGAAGGGGGCGAACGCAGCTTTGGCATCAACGCCGGCAAGATGGATCATCTGGATGTGGCCCACATCCCCGAGACCATCATCAAGGAGTCCTCCGCCCTGGTCATCACCGCCTACCTGGTGCGCGGTGAAGATGGCACCCCGATGAAGGACGCTGCCATGACTGCGGTGCGTTATGCCCGCGAGGCCGGCGTACCGGTAGTGCTGACCCTGGGTACCCGCTTTGTCATCGAGTCCGACCCCCAGTGGTGGCGCGATTTCATCAGCGAGAACGTCACCGTGCTCGCCATGAACGAGGAAGAGGGCGAGGCTCTGACCGGCTTCTCCGATCCGCTGGCTGCCGCCGACAAGGCGCTGGACTGGGCCGACATGGTGCTCTGCACCGCAGGGCCGGTGGGGCTCTACATGGCTGCCTACACCGAAGAGGACTTCAAGCGCGAGACCACGCTGCCGCTGCTGCCCGGTGTCATCCCCGAGTTCAACATGTACGAGTTTAGCCGCCCCATGACCCGCAGCGGCTGCCGCGTGCCCAAGCGCATCTACTCCCACATCTCTCCCTACATGGGCGGGCCGGAGAAGATCAAGAACACCAACGGGGCAGGGGACGGGGCACTCTCCGCCGTGCTGCACGACATGGTGGCCAACGCCTATCACCGCAGCGCCGTGCCCAACTCCGCCAAGCACGTGGCCGAGTTCCTCACCTACTCTTCGCTCTCCCAGGTGTGCAAGTACGCCAACCGGGTGAGCTACGAGGTGCTGGCCCAGAGCAGCCCGCGCCTGTCGCGCGGTCTGCCGGAGAAGGAAGACAGCCTGGAAGAGGTGTACTGGGAGCGTTGATCCCGCCCCTTGCGCTGAAAACGCCTCCTTCGGGAGGCGTTTTGTCAGGTAAAACCCGGCAGCGGGCAGTTTTTTGTGTGATAAACCCCAAGATGCTTGAGTCCATGTCACTTTTACGACACCATTTGGCCACCGCATTGCCACTCGGCACTGCCGTGGCCGCAGCACCCGATAGAGAGAGAGCCCCATGAGTAAGTTAACTGACAATCTTGACGCCAATTTCCAACTGTTCATCGAAGAAGTCCGCGAGTCGGGTCAGGTATGGGGCTTGCGTTACGGTGAAGACTGGGTCGTCTGCCGCTCTGCCGAGTTCGAAGATGCCGACGTGATGCCGCTCTGGTCCGCCGAAGGGGATGCCCGCTTGCACTGCGTGGACGAGTGGGCCGACTACGAGCCGGAAGTGATCGAGCTGGAAGAGTTTCTCGATATCTGGATCAACGATCTGGACGAAGACGACGTGCTGGTCGGCCCGAACTGGAACGCCGATCTGGAAGGGCAGGAGCTCGAGCCCATCGAGCTGGCCAAGGCGCTGGTGGAACTGGACGCCTGAACCACACTGCATTGAGCCGGGCCAGGGCCCGTCTGACGAGAACCGATATCCGCAAGGATGTCGGTTTTTTTATGGCCGGCTTGCAGAATACTGAATGAAAAGGCGATTTGGCTTTGCACCCGTCAGAGGGATGGTCCATCATCAACCTTTTGCCGAGCGGGAGGAGCCATGTTTGTATTCGACGTCACCGGCGTTGCAGGGGCGCGAGCCGAGATCCGGGTTCAGGCGCTGGACTGGGGGCAGAGCGGCCCCGTCACCTTCCGCTGCGATGACGATCAACTGGCGGTGCTGCTGCTGACCGACTGCCGCTGCGATGCGGTGGGCTTCTTCAATCTGCTGGCGGGCTGCAAGCCGCTCTACCTGGAGCAGTGGCTCAGCTACCTGCAGGAGACCGGCCGCATCGCCAAGCAGAGCTGCCAGCTGGAGAGCCCGGCCCAGGAGGATTACCTCGCCAAGGCTGGCCTTGAACACGAGGAGCTCAATGCCCTGCTGGGGCAGGTCTATCAGGTGGCGGGTTTCAACCGGCTGCAGATCAACCGTTACCTCAAGAATCGCCACAATCCCACCACCCTGGCGACCCGCTACGATCAGAAGGAGCTGGAGCGTTATCGCCAGCTCAACGACATCATTCTGACTCTGTTGAAGTTGAAGCATCCTCAGTAAACAGCCCGAGCTGGCTGATATCCGGTCGCAACTGCTGGGGCTTGGCGATGAGATAGCCCTGCAGTCCGTCCACATACATGCCCTGCAGCAGCTGCTTCTGGCCCAGCTGCTCCACCCCTTCCGCAATCACCTGACACCCCATCCGGTGTGACACGTCGACGATCATCCGCACGAACTGCTGATTGGTCAGATCCTGCTCCAGCCCGGTGATGAGGGCGGGATCCAGCTTGATGTAGTCGGGCTTGAGCTCGCGAAACAGGTTGAATGACCCTATCCCCTTGCCGAAGTTGCAGATGGCGGAGCGGCTGCCGTTGCGCCTGAGCAGTTCGAACACCCGCTTGGCCCCGGTCAGGTTGCGCTCCAGATGCTCTTCATCCAGTTCGAACACCAGGTTGGCGCTGGTGTTGGGGTCGTTGAGCAGTTGTCGGTCAAGCCAGATCAGAAAGGCGCTGTTTTGCAGCAGGTTGCTGGAGAGGTTGATGCCCCAGCGACTCTGATTCGCGCCAAAGGCCCGGTACTGGCGCATGACGTGGGTCACCAGCATCTGCTCCAGCCGCATCACCATGTCCAGCCGCTGGGCCATGGCGAACAGGGTGTCGGTGGGCAGCACAGTGCCGTCGGCACTGCTGAAACGGGTGTAGATCTCGTTGTAGGCCAGCATGCTGCGGTGCATCGGCTGGATCGGCTGGTAGGTGAAGCTGATGCGCTCCTGCTCCAGCAGCTCGGTCAGCACCAGCTTCCAGTGATGCTGCCCCTGCAGCTCCACCATGCTGTCATCCTGCTGGATGGCCCAGCCGTTGACCGTCTCGGTCTGGGCGCGGGCCAGCGCCAGATCCGCCCTGGCCAGAATGGCCTCTATCTTCTGGCCGCTGCTGAGCCGGGTCAGCCCGGAGTAGGCGGCGCTCTCCAGTTCATGCTGCTGCTGATAGTGATCGAAGGCGATCTTCAGATCCCGCCCGAGCAGGGGGGGCGGGATGTTGGCGACCGGCTGCACCAGCACCGCGAAGTCGGCCCCCGAGATGCGATAGACCTGATGGCCCGGGAAGCGGCTCACCACCCTGGTGATGATATTGGCGATATCCTTGATGTAGGCATCCCCCGACTGAAAGCCGCGCTGGGCGTTGAGCTTGCCAAGCTCGGTGGCGCGGATCAGCACCAGGGTGGCGGTCTGGGTGTCCTGATCCCGCTGCAGCAGTTCGGTCATGTCGCGGCGAAAGGCGTGGCGGTTTTGCAGTTGTGTCAGCTCGTCCTGGGTTGCCTGGTTGTGAAGCTCGCTGATCTGGCGGTGGGCATCGCGTTCGGCCTCGTTGAAGTGGGCGAGCAGTTGCTGCAGGGCGGCCTGGGCCTCGGGGGGGGTCAGGCAGGTGGGGTCACGCAGCTGCAGTGCCCGGCACCACACCTGTTCCTGGTGGCTGCGCTCCACCTGTTGAAGGCGCAGGGTCAGCATGCTCAGCAAGCCGAAGCCGAGCAGGCTGGTGGCGAGGATGATAAGCAGGGTCAGCAGCGTACTGGTGAAGGCGAGCCAGAGCCCCTGCAACAGCAGCAGGGGAGCACAGAGGAGAGCGATCACCAGCAGCTGGTTGCTCCCGAGCTTGTTCAACATGGTGTCATCCTTGATGATGTCGTTGATGCTGAAATTCTAACCAAGCTCGCGCTGCAAAGCATGAGATCCCGCTCAACTCCTGGAAAAGGGCCAATTGAAATCAGTTAAATGTGAGTGAAACCACTTTCATGGCGCCGGAAACAGGCGAAGATGAATCGAAAATGGACCAAAACAAGGCAGAGGTAATTATGTTGTTAGAACCCGTAAATACTGCCAAAGCACGGCAACTATTGAACCAGAGTATGGCCTTGGTGCTCGCGGGGGGACGGGGCAGTCGCCTGAAGCAGTTGACCGACAACCGCGCCAAGCCTGCCGTCCATTTTGGCGGCAAGTTCCGCATCATCGACTTCGTGCTCTCCAACTGCATCAACTCCGGCATTCGCCGGGTCGGGGTGGTGACTCAGTACAAGTCCCACAGCCTGCTGCGCCACCTGCAATCGGGCTGGTCCTTCCTGCGCTACCAGATGAACGAGTTCATCGACTTGTTGCCCGCCCAGCAGCGGGTGGACGAGGTGCACTGGTATCGCGGCACCGCCGACGCCATCTACCAGAACGTCGACATCATCCGTGACTACGGCCCCAAATACATAGTGGTGCTGGCGGGGGATCACATCTACAAGATGGACTACGCCGCCATGCTGCTCGATCACGTGCGCCTCGGCGCCAAGGTGACGGTGGCCTGCATCGAGGTGCCGCGCGCGGAGGCCTCCGCCTTCGGGGTGATGGACATCGACGAGCAGCGCAAGATCCGCGCCTTCGTGGAGAAGCCGGCCAATCCGCCCGCCATGCCGGGCAACGAGAACGTTTCCCTGGCCTCCATGGGCATCTACATCTTCGAGGCGGAGTACCTCTATCAGCTGCTGGAAGAGGACATCCACAACCAGGAGTCCAAACACGATTTCGGTATGGACGTGATCCCGCGCATCGTGGGAGAGGGCAAGGCGTTTGCCCACCCGTTCACCATGTCCTGCGTGGGGGCCAAGGAGGGGCAGAAACCCTACTGGCGCGACGTGGGTACCCTGGATTCGTTCTGGGAGGCCAACATGGATCTCGCCTCCGTGGTGCCCGAGCTCGACATCTATGACGAGAACTGGCCCATCTGGACCAGCCAGACCATGACGCCGCCGGCCAAGTTCGTGCAGGACAGAAACGGCCAGCACGGCATGACCATCAACTCCATGTTTGCGGGGGGCTCGATCGTCAGCGGCTCCTTCGTGCTCAACTCCGTGCTGTTCACCCATGTGCGGGTGCACTCCTTCTGCACCCTGGATCAGGCCATCATTTTCCCCGGCGTCGAGATTGGCTCGGGTTGCCGGTTGCGGCGGGTGGTGGTGGACAAGGGCTGCAAGCTGCCCGACGGGCTGGTGGTGGGGGAAAACGCCGACGAGGACAGCCGCCGCTTCTATCGCTCCGAGCAGGGTATCGTGCTGGTGACCAAGGAGATGCTGGCCAAGCTGGGGTGATGTCACGCCCAACGCCAGACGCCACAACTAAAAAGGGAGCCGATATGGCTCCCTTTTTCTGTTCAGCGAGTGGCTGATTATTTTTCGGTGATCAGCGCCTTGGCGGCCATCACCATGGCGGTGCCGTGCTTGCCACCGGCGGCGGTCACTTGTGGGACGCCATCTTCGTCGGTGTCACCACCGGCCCCTTCGATGACGTTCTCGCCGGAGTCGCCGATCCACTCGGCCATCTGCATGCCGCCGTTGACGGTGCCACGGAACCAGCTCACGTAGCGCTGGGTCAGCTGGGCCAGCTCCAGCGCCGGGGCTTTCTCGCCGCCTTCGTTGCGCAGGTTCAGCATGGCGGAGCGCAGGGCACCGGAGATGGCGGCCTGGGTCCAGGGGGTGTATTCACCCTGCTTGCCGGCGAGCCAGGTACCAGCCTTGGCATTGAAGTAGGCCTTATCGGCGGCGATGAACAGCTCGCGCGCCGCCGTGCGGTACTTGGCATCCGAGGTTGCCAGGAAGGCGGCGGTCAGGCCGCGGATGGCGGCAAACTGCGCGTCGATGGACTGGCCGGCATCGAGCTTGCCACCCAGGGTGATCCCATCGTGCACCAGCCCATTTTTGCCCTTGAGATTGGCCAGGATGAAATCTGCCTGCTGGCGAATGAGCACCAGCGCCTGCTGGCCTTGAGCGGTTTTCAGGTTCAGCTCGCCATTGTCACCGGCGGCGTAGCCGACCGGCAGCGCATCCTGGGCACGCTGGAAGATCTGCAGGGCGACCAGGCTGTAGGCAGCGTCAAAAGTGGTGACGTGCTTGCCCTGTTTGCCGGCCTGCCAGCTGTCCACCAGGGTGCCGGCCTTGGGTTCGAAGTGCAGGGCATTGAGGTTCTTGAACACCATGCCGGAGAGGTTAAGTGCCAGGGAGAAGGCATCGTCACCCGCCACCAGCTTGGCGGCATCGCTGCCCTTGTTGGCGGCCGGTGCAGCGGCGAACGGGGCACCGTCGAACACGGCGTGGAAGGCCGGGTTCTGGTTGGTGTTGGCGCTGCGCTGATCGGTGAAGGCGTAGAACTCGGAGAGCGGCCACAGCATCATCCAGGCGTCGCGCAGCTGGGCGGAGCCGTCCACCACCTCGAGCTTGCCGATGGCGCCAACGTCATTCTTGCCAGTCTCGGTCACTTTCACCTGATGGGGGAAGTAGACGATCCCCTTGGCCGGATCGTACTGCGGGGTGATCTTGGCGCCCAGCTGCTTGCCGTCAAAGCCGAGCTGACCCTGCAGGATGGCCAGCTTGTCGATGGACTGCTCGGTCAGCATCATGCCGTTGAAGCCGTCGGCGGCAGAGACCCCCAGCTTGTGCTTGCCGTCCTGATCCATGGTGGCGGACGCGGCTTCCACCTCTTCATCGGTCTCGGCCACGTGCATGCCGCCGAGGAAGTCCTGGGACCACATCACCTCTTTGAGCAGGATGCCGCCCACGGCCGCCGGCACCAGCAGGTTGTCACTACCGCTCCAGCGCAGGGTGGCGTAGTCGCGGAAGTAGGCAGGCACCTGGGTCTTGACGCTCTTCTCGTTGCCCTTGGCGGTCTTGATGGTGATCTGGTCGCCGTTGACCGGGGTGGCGTTGACTGCTTGCGCGAACTCCGGGTTGGCAGAGGAGTAGGGCAGGGAGAGGGGGTACATGCCCTGTGGCACTTCATCGGCCGGGAAACCGACCGCATCGGCCATGGCCAGCACCCGCTGGCCGAGGGAGGCCATGGTGCCGCCGCGAGCCTGGTTTTGCGGCCCGTTCACCAGATGGGGACCCATGCCGGATTGGTAGTTGAGGGCGTACATCGCCTCTTCGGAGTATTCGTAGGATTCGATGCCGGCGGCGAAGTCGAACGGCGTCGGCTCATCGGCGCGGTTGGCGTCCAGCACATCCAGATCCAGACCGAGGGCCTCGGCCAGCGGCTCGCCGGAGAGTTCGAACTCGGTGTAGGCCAGCATGTTGGCGGCGGTGTTGAATGTCTTGTCTTCTACCTTGACGGCGGCGTGTGCGGCGCTGCTCAGGATCGCGCAGGCGATCGCCTGGACCAGTACGGTTTTTCTCATGTCCCTTCTCACCATATGTTTGATTTTATTATGACGCTTCTCATGAATCTAAATGAGAATGGTGTGCATTATGAGGCAAAGGGGGGAGCTTGAGAAGAAAAAACCGCGCCCCTGGAGGTGAAGAGAAGAGGGGCGCGGTTGGGGGTCAGAGCAGCTTGAAGGGGATGACCAGCCGGCCGGGCTCCACCTTGAGCGCCTCGACTTTATCCTTGATCCTGGCTTCGTTCTTGCGACTGCCGTCGAGCCGGTAGACGGGGGTCTGGGAGAGGAACAGCGAGAGCGATTGGTTGAAGGTGGGCAGCAGCGGAGTGAGGGCGGTGCCCACGTCGGCCGGCTCGGTCTTGACCGAGATGAGCTCGAGATCGCGCAGATAGATGGCGCCCTGCTCGGCCACGTAGTCGGGGCGGGCGCTCAGGGAGAGGCGGATCTTCATCTGCTGGTTGCCAAGGGGGCTCGCTACCTGCAGATCGCCGGCGGCATCCAGTTCGACCCGGTCGGCCTGGCGGCGACCGATGCGACTTTGCATCTCATCAAGGCGGATCTTGCTCGACATGATGCCGGGGATCCCCAGCTGTTTTTCGAAGGCGACCCTCTCTTTGAGGTATTGGTTGATCTCCCCTTCGCTGACGTTGTACTGGGTGAGTGAACAGGCGGCCAGCAGCAGGCTGAGGGGGAGCAGAAGCAGGTGCTTTAACATCGAGGATCCCGTGGGTTGAGGCAATGGTCATAAAGATGGCGCCATCTTAGGGGGAAATGGCGTTCGCTGCCAGCGTGGGCGGCGAGCCCGCGGTTTTTGTCGCAGCCTTATATGGGGGGTTGGCTGCGGTGCTCATACGGGCAAGGCTGGCCGGACCTGCACGGCGGGCCAAGACGGGCAATATCCACAGATAAGTTCCAGTTTTATCGGCATAAAAATCCCATTGACCGGGGGATTTCAAAGCGAGTATTTTACCGCCGCACAAATACAAATTGATAATCATTATCATTTTGAATCATGTTTGAGGGTGTAACGTGGATACTCTTGTGATGGAAAATAGCGCGCCTGCCCAGGCTGCGTCTTCGCCCGAATTCTTGTTTACCTCGGGTCAGGGCACGATCAGTGCCACTGACCTGGGCCAGCCTATCACCACCCCCGCCTGTGAATGGCCCTTGCTGGAACAACAGATTGCCGACGCGCTGGCAGCGGCCAGCGCCGCCGGCCAGAGCAACCCCCTGCTGATCGGTGCCTTTGCGTTTGATCCGGCAGAGGCCTCCTGCCTCTATGTGCCCGGCCGCTATAAGCGGGGCGAGAAACTGGCCCCGACAGAGCCGTCATCGGTGACCGCGGCAGAGCAGGCCGTCGAGGCCAACCGGGTCATCTCGGTGCAGAGCACCCCGCCGGCCAGCGAATTCCAGGCCTCGGTCAGCGCGGCGCTGGATGCGTTTGCCGAGGGCCGGCTCGCCAAGGTGGTGCTGTCGCGCAAACTCACCCTTACCCTGCACCAGCCCGCCGACCCTAAGCGGGTGATGGCCCGCTTGATGGCTCAGAATCCCCACGCCTTCCACTTCTCCCTGCCGCTCGGCAAGGACCGCCGTCTGCTTGGCGCCAGCCCGGAGCTGCTGCTGCGGGTCAGCGGGGGAGAGGTGTTCACCCATCCGCTGGCGGGCTCCGCCAGACGGGCGAGCGAACCGGCGCAAGATGAAATGGTGGCCAGGGATTTGCTGGCTTCTCGCAAGGATCTGCATGAGCACAAGTTGGTGATCGACGAGATCCGCCGGGTGCTGACCCCCCACTGCCGCGAGCTGGCGATCCCATCCAGCCCCTCCCTGATGAGTACGGATACCCTCTGGCATCTGGGCACCCCCATCGCCGGCCGGCTCAATGGCGGCGAGGCATCGGTGCTCTCCTTGGCCTGCCAGCTGCATCCCACCCCGGCCCTGTGCGGCTATCCCACCGATCTGGCCCGCCAGTTCATACGCGAGCAGGAGCCCTTCCGGCGCGCCCTGTTCAGCGGCATCGTTGGCTGGTGCGACAGCCAGGGCAACGGCGAGTGGGCCGTGGTGATCCGTTGCGGGGTGCTCGATGGCCATCAGGTCGAGCTGTTTGCCGGCGCCGGTATCGTCGCGGGCTCGGATCCCGCCATGGAGTGGGCCGAGACCGGCACCAAGCTTGGCACCATGCTCAAGGCACTGGGCCTGGATTTGGAGGTGGCGCAATGACGCAGCTTCAATATCTGGGCTGGCAGAGTGGACAGCCGAATCTGGAAGCCCTGGGCCTGAGTTCGGAGGTGGCGCAATGAGCCAATTAAACCACTTCCTGCCCTATACCCGCTGGCCCGACGAATTGGCCCGGCAGTACCGCGCCAAGGGCTATTGGTGTGGCGAGCCGCTGACCGCCATGCTGGCGCGTCAGTGCGAACTGGCCCCCGACGCCGAGGCGATCCTCTGCGGCAAGCGCCGCTTCAGCTATCGCGAGCTGGACACCGCCTCGAGCCGGCTGGCCGCAAATCTGGCCCGCCACGGCCTGGGGGTGGGGGATACCGCGCTGGTGCAGCTCCCCAACGCGGCCGAGTTCTATCTGGTGTTCTTCGCCCTGCTTAAAGTCGGCATCGCGCCGGTCAACGCGCTCTTTAGTCACAGCCGGCTGGAGCTCCTCTCTTATGCCGAGCAGATCACTCCGCGCCTCTTTATCGGCTCGCTGGCTCACCCGCTGTTTGCGAGCAAGGGTCGCGAGAGCGAGCTGCTGACAACCATCGGCACCGAGCTGGTGCTGCTGGATGGCGACGCAGGGGCGCTGGGGCTGACCCACTGGTTGACGAAGGGGGATGAGAGTGAGCCAGTGAAATATGGCCCGACCCCGGCGGACGAGGTGGCCTTCTTCCAGCTCTCCGGTGGCAGCACCGGCACCCCCAAGCTCATCCCCCGCACCCACGACGATTACCTGTACAGCGTGCGCCGCAGCAATGAAATCTGTGAATTGGGGCCCCACACCCGCTATCTGTGCGCCCTGCCGGCGCCCCACAACTTCCCCCTGAGCTCCCCGGGCGCCCTCGGGGTATTCGAGGCGGGCGGCACCGTGGTGCTCGCACCCGACCCCAGCCCCATCAGCTGTTTCCCGCTGATCGCCCGCCACCGGGTCAATCTCACCTCGCTGGTGCCGCCGGCGGTCTCCCTCTGGCTGCAGGCAGCAGAAGCGGACCCCACTGCGCGCACTCAGCTCGAGAGCCTCGACTTGCTGCAAGTGGGCGGCGCCAAGCTGGGGGAGGCGGTGGCCAGCAAGATTGGGCCACTGCTCGGCTGCCGGCTGCAGCAGGTGTTCGGCATGGCGGAGGGGCTGGTCAACTACACCCGGCTGGACGACCCCGACGAGAAGGTCATTCACACCCAGGGCCGCCCCATGAGCCCGGACGACGAGGTACGCATCCTCGATGAGACGGGTAACCCGGTCGCCCCCGGCGAGCCTGGCGCCCTGCACACCCGTGGCCCCTATACCTTCCGCGGTTACTACCAGAGCCCGGCCCACAACGCCCGGGTGTTCGATGCCGAGGGCTTCTACTGCTCCGGCGACCTGGTGGTACAGGATGCCGATGGTTACCTCACCGTGGTGGGGCGGCAGAAGGATCAGATCAACCGGGGCGGCGAGAAGATCGCAGCGGAAGAGGTGGAAAACCAGCTGCTGCACCACCCGGCCATCACCCATGCGGCCCTGGTCTCCATGCCCGACAGCGCCATGGGGGAGAAGAGCTGCGCCTTTATCGTCAGCACGGATCCCGCCTTGAAGCCGCTGGCCTTGCGCAAGTTTCTGCGCGAGCGCGGGGTGGCGGACTTCAAGCTGCCCGACCGTTTCGAAACCCTGGACGCCCTGCCCATGACGGCGGTGGGCAAGATTGACAAGCAGGGGCTGCGGGCGCGCATTGCGCACGCCATCGCCGCCAGCAAACCCCTGACAACAGCATAAAACTAAAAAGGAATCATGACGTTATGGCTATCCCAACCCTGAACAATTACGCCATGCCCAGCCAGTGGAAGGCCAACAAGGTCAACTGGTCTCTGGAACCCAAACGCGCCGCCCTGCTGATCCACGACATGCAGGAGTACTTCACCGCCTTCTATGGCGAAAACAGCCCGCTGATCGCGGCGCTCACCGAGCAGCTGGCCGCCGTGCGCAAGCAGTGCAAGGCCCTCGGCATTCCGGTCTTCTACACCGCCCAGCCCAAGGATCAATCCCCTGAAGATCGCGCTTTGCTCAACGACATGTGGGGCCCGGGTCTCAACAAGCGGCCCGAGCAGCAGCAGGTGGTGGCCGCTCTGCGCCCGGAGCGTGACGACACTGTGCTGGTCAAGTGGCGCTACAGCGCCTTCCAGCGCTCCGAGCTGGAGCAGATGCTCAAAGCGCTGGGACGGGATCAGCTGATCATCGGCGGCATCTACGGCCATATCGGCTGCATGATGACCGCCTGCGACGCCTTCATGCGCGACATCCAGCCCTTCTTCCTGGCGGACGGGGTGGCGGATTTCTCTCTGGCCGATCATCAGATGGCGCTCGACTACGTGGCGACCCGCTGCGGCAAGGTGATCCGCTGCGAGGAGGTGCTGGCCCTTGCCCCGGCTTCCGCTTCTGCCGCCCAGCCCACCAATCCCTTGCTGACGTATGAGGGGCTCAAGGCGCGGCTGCTGAGTCATATCGACGAGGATGAAGGGGAGTTTGACCCTGACGAGAACCTCATCGACTACGGTCTGGATTCGGTGCGGATCATGGCCCTGCTCACCGAGTGGCGCGCCGCCGGGGTGGAGCTCGGCTTCGTGGATCTCGCCAAGCTGCCGACCCTCAACGGCTGGTGGCGCCTCATCGAGGCCAAGCTGGCAGCCCAGGCGCTGGAGGTGACCCCATGAATCGCTTCCCCTTGACCATCCCCCAGCAGGGGCTCTGGTCCGGACATCTGCTCAATGACGACAAGGCGATGTTCAACACCGCCGAGTGCATCGCCTTCGACGGCAAGGTCGAGGCGGCCGTGCTGGCCGCGGCCCTTGCCAAGGCGGTAGGGGAGTGCGAGGCGCTCAAGGGCCACTTCGAAGACGATAAAGAGGCGGTCTGCTTCGTCTCGCATGAGCTGCCCCTGGCCTATGAAGAGGTCTCCCTCGAGCGCGACGACGAGACGCTGGCCCGCGCCTGGGCCTGGGCCGATCTGCGCCGCCCGTTCGAGCTGACCCAAGAAGCGCCCTGCCGTTTCGCCCTGCTGCGCGGCCCCGGCCGCGATTATCTCTACAGCTGCGTGCACCACATTGCCCTCGACGGCTTTGGCACCACCTTGCTGTTCCAGCGCATCGCCGAGCTGTATGCAGAGGGGCTGGCTGGTAAGATGAACTCCCCATCCCCCTTCGGCTCGTTGGCTGAGGTGCTGGCAGAAGAGGCGAGCCGCGAGCAGAGCGGCAAGAACGCCGCCGCCCGCGCCTTCTGGCAGGAGCAGCTGCAAGGCTGGCCCGAGGTGAAGTCCTTTGGCGAGACCCGCGCACCGATTGCCGCCGAATTTATCCGCGAGAGCCGTCCGCTACCGGCGGCGCTGTGGCAATCCCTGACCGGCTTTGCCGACGAGCACAAGCTGGGCTGGCCCGATCTGCTGCTGGCCGGTCTCTCTGCCCAGCTGTCGCTGTCGAGCGGCCAGGATAAGACCCTGCTCGGCCTGATGATGATGAACCGCATCGGCTCGGCGTCGCTGACCGTGCCCTGCATGCAGATGAACATCACCCCCCTTGCTCTGGAGCTCGAAGAGGGGCTGAGTCTGGCGGAGGCCGCCGGCGCCGTGGCCAAGGCCAAGCGCGGGGTGCGCAAGCACCAGCACTACCGCTACGAGCTGCTGCGCCGCGACCTTGGCCTGGTGGGGGGCGACAAGCGGCTGTTCGGTCCGCTGGTCAACATCATGCCGTTTGATCACGCTCGCCGCTTCGGGCCGCTATCTGCCCATATTCTCAACATCAGCGCCGGCCCGGTGGAGGATCTCACCATCGAGGTGCAGGTCGGCGTCGATGGCCAGCCACGCCTGGATCTGGACGCCAACCCCGACTGCTACCAGCAGGCCGATCTGGCGGCCATCGCCGATACCCTGTTTGCCCTGCTGGAACGCTGGCTGGCCGAGCCCGCCCAGACCCTGGGAACGCTCAAGGCCGACTGGCTGGCCGAGCAGCGAGCCAGCGCCCTGATCGCCGGTCCCGCCCATGAAGCTCTCCAGGTGCGGCCTGTGCTGGAGGCGCTCTGCCACTTCGCCGCCCAGACCCCGGACAAGATTGCCTTGATTCAGAGCACGGCGCAGGGAGAGGTCCGCTTCAGCTACGAGGCGCTGCTGGCCAGAGCCGAACAGATGGCGGCCGCCCTGCAGGCCGCAGGCGTCGTCCCCGGCGACAAGGTGGGGGTCATGCTGGCCCGCACCCCCCAGGCCATCTTCGCCCAGCTGGCGGTGCTGCTGGCGGGCGCCGTCTATGTGCCCCTCGACCCCGAGCAGCCGCTGGAGCGTCAGGGCCATATCCTGCGGCTGGGGGAGGTCAAGACCTTGATCACCCAGGCCGAGTACCGCCACAAGCTGGCCAGCCTGTTTGAGGGGCGCACCCTGCTGGCGGGGGATCTGGTGAGCGGTGATCGGCTCAACCAGCCGGCCGCCGGCCGCGCCGTCGCCTACCTGATGTTCACCTCGGGCTCGACCGGTCTGCCCAAAGGGGTGGCGGTGAGCCACGGCGCGCTGGATCACTTCGCCGCCGCCGCCCGCTGCCGTTATCACCTGGATGAAGAGGCGCGGATGCTGCAATTCGCCCCCTTCAACTTCGACGCCAGCATCGAGGAGGTGTTCGCTACCTTGAGCGCCGGCGCCACCCTGGTACTGCGCACCGACGCCCTGCTCGAATCCATGCCCGCCTTTGCGGCCGGGGTGGAGCAGATGGGGATCACCCACCTCGACCTGCCCACCGCGTTCTGGAACGAGTGGGTGGTGGCGCTGACGGCGGGTCAGGCCCATATCCCTGCCGGGCTTACCACCGTCATCATCGGCGGCGAGGCAGTCTACCCCGAGCAGCTGGCCCAGTGGCAGCGTCAGGGCCGCTCCGATGTGCGCCTGTTCAACACCTACGGCCCCACCGAAACCACAGTGGTGGTGACCACCCAGGAGCTGCAACAGGAAGACCCGAGCCAGGCCCAGCTGCCCATCGGCCTGCCGCTGCCCGGCATGCAGGCGCTCATCCTGGGGGCGGGGGAGCAACCCGCCAGCGAGGGGGAGCTGGTGCTGCTCGGCCCACAACTGGCCAATGGTTACGTGGGCGGTGTGCAAGGGAGCTTTGGCACCCTGCGGATCGGCGAAGAGGTGCTGCCCGTCTATCGCACCGGCGATCGGGTGCGCTTGGTGGCCGGCCGGCTGGTCTACCTCGGCCGGCGCGACAACGAGTTCAAGATAAGCGGCTATCGCATCCAGCCCGGCGAGGTGGAGGCCCAGCTGCTGGCCCTGCCGGGGGTGGATGAGGCCTGCGTGCAGGGGGTGAGCATCGGCAGCGTGCGCCGGCTGGTGGCCTTCGTGGCGGGGCCGGAGCGCGACAGCCGGGTCATCAAGGCGCAGCTGGCCAAGGTGTTGCCTGCCGCCATGATCCCCACCGACTATCGCCACTATGACCAGCTGCCTCGCACCGGCTCCAACAAGCTGGATCGCAAGGCCCTGCTGGCCGCCTACCAGGCGGGCGGCGAAGCCCTGACCCTGGGCAGCGAGACCGAGAACCGGGTCGGCGCCATCTGGCAGCAGATCCTGGGGCTGGCCACCATGGCGCCCGCCGACAACTTCTTCGAACTGGGGGGCCAGTCCCTGCAGACCATCCAGATCGTCAACCGGCTTGGCGCCGAGTTCGGGGTGCAGGTGAAGGTCTCCGATGTGTTCGATCACCCGCGCCTGGATGACTTCTGCCGTTTCCTCGACGGCCTGCTTGCCGAGGACGAAGAGAGCGTGGAGATGGTGTGGTGATGGATAAGGAGCAACAAGCAATGGCCTTTGATTTCACTGGCAAGCGGGTCTGGGTGACCGGGGCCGGACGCGGCATCGGCAGCGAGGTGGCAACGCAGTTCGTGGCTGCCGGCGCAATCGTGGTGGGGCTGGATCTGGCATTTCCCGAAGCCGACTACCCCTATGCCACCCGGCTGCTCGATATTGGCGATTCGAAGGCGGTCAACGCCTGCTGCGCCGCGCTGCTGGCGGACGGCGGGCTCGATGTGCTGGTCAACGGGGCCGGGGTGCTGCGCCTCGGCCCCACCGAAACCTTAAGCGATGACGACTGGCACGACTGCATGACGGTCAACGCCAGCGGCGTCTTCTATCTGCTGCGGGCCCTGGTGCCCCACTTCAAGGGGCAGCGGCGCGGCGCCATCGTCACCATCGGCTCCAACGCGGCCCATGTGCCGCGCATGCAGATGGCGGCCTATTGCGCCTCCAAGGCGGCGGTCACCAGCCTGACCCAGACGGTGGGGCTGGAGCTGGCCCCCTTCGGCGTGCGCGCCAACCTGGTGTCGCCGGGCTCGACGGATACCCCCATGCTGCGCGGCATGCTGCCAAGCGAGGAGGCCATGGCCCGCACCATTGCCGGGCTGCCGGAGCAGTTCAAGCTCGGCATCCCCCTGCGCAAGGTCGCCACCCCGGCGGAGATCGCCCATACCGTCCTCTTCCTGGCCTCGGATCTGGCCAGCCACATCACGCTGCAGGATCTGGTCGTCGACGGCGGCGCCACCCTGAGTGCCTGAGGCTTGAGAAACAGATGAACAATATGATTTTGCTGTTGAAACAGCTGGAACGGCAGGGAGTGAAGCTGGCTTTGAACGAGAAAGGCCAGCTTATCTCCCAGTCGAGCAAGGAGGCGGTGACACCGGCCATCGGCGCCACCATCAAGGCCCACAAGGATGAGCTGGTGCGCTGCCTGGCGGCCCGCGCCGCCTTCGAAGAACCTATCGCCACCGAGGGCGCCCGGCAGGGGCCGCTCTCCTCGTCCCAGAGCGGGCTCTGGTTTATCGAGCAGTACGAGGAGGCCTCCCACCTCTACAACATGCCGGTCTATTTTCGCGTCAAGGGAGAGCTGGACACGGCGGCGCTGGAGTTTGCTTTCGACCACCTGTTTGCCCGCCACCCCAGCATGCGCACCCGCTTCATCAAGGACGAGGCGGGCAGGGGGGCCCAGGAGATCCTGCCCCACACGCCCTTCACGCTGCAGATTGAGGATGTGAGCGAGCAGCCGGCAGCCGAGCGGGAGGCCTATGTGGCTCGCCGGGTGCGCGAGGAGATTGGGCGCCCCTTCTCCCTGACCCAGGGGGATCTGAGCCGGGTGCACCTGATCCGGCTCGGCAGCCGCGAGCACGTGCTGCTGATCACCCAGCACCACATCATCTCCGACGGCTGGTCGGTCAAGAACATGTTCGCGGATCTCAAGCGCGCCTTTCTTGCCCACCAGAACCGCGAGCCTCTGCAGGTGAGCGAGCTGCCGCTCACCTACATCGACTATGCCCGCTGGTTCAACTCACCGCGTTTTCTCGATTATCACGCCGAGTTCAAGCCGTTCTGGGTCGACCGGCTCGGTGGCAGCCCCGAGGTGCACGGTCTGCCGCTCGACAAGCCGCGCCCGGCCCATCAGGACAGCGGCGGCGAGCTGGTCTTCTCCACCATCGAGAGCGACCTGTGGGAGAGCTTCAAGCGCCTGTGTCAGGGCCATAGCACCTCCAACTTCATCGGTCTGCACGCCCTGTTTGCCCTGCTGATGGTGCGCCAGAGCGGTGAGAAGGAGGTGGTGATCGGCACGCCGCTCGCCTATCGCGAACGCCACGAGATCGAGTCGCTGGTGGGCTTTTTTGTCAACACCCTGGTGCTGCGCACTCAACTCAGCGGCAAGCCCAGCTTTGTCGACTATCTGCAGCAGTGCCGGGAGGAAGATCTGGCGGCCTTCGATCACCAGCTCTACCGCTTCGAGGCGCTGGCCGAGGCCATCGGTGCCGATCGCACCACCGCCATCAACCCCATCTTCCAGATCATGCTGGTCTATCAGGCCAAGGTGGACTTCAACGATCTCATCCCCGGTTGCCAGCTGGTGGAGGAGACCTCGCCGGTGCTGCCGGCCAAGACCGACATCTCGGTCAAGGTGACCGAGCTGATGGATTCGGTCAGAGTGGACTGGCTGTTCGCCACCGCCCTGTTCGAGCGAGAGACCATCCAGGCTTATGCCGATCGCCTGCTGCACCTGATGCGCGCCGTGGTGGCGGCCCCCGAGACCGACATCTGGCAGTTGCCGCTGGAGGAGGGCACCGACCAGGCAGCGCTGGCCGCCGAGCTTGCAGACCTGCCGCCGGATTACCCGAGCCGCGACACCCTGCTCTGTCATATCGAGCGGCGCGTTGGGAAGTGCTCGGACGCGTTGGCGGTGAGCGACGGTGTGCAATCGTTGACCTATGGCGAGCTGGAGGTGCTAGCCAACCGGCTGGCCCACTGGCTGCAGGCTCAGGGCGTCACCCCGGGCGCCGCCATCGGCATCCAGGCCAGGCGCGATGTGGCCTTCGTCATCGCCCTGCTCGCCTGCTGGAAGGCGGGGGCGGCCTATGTACCGCTCGATCCTGCCTATCCCGCCGAGCGGCTGGCCCATATCCTTGGCGATGCATCCATCAGCCTGGTGCTGGGTGGCGTGCCGGATCCGCGGCTTGGCGAGGCGCTGGCGGGCACGACGGCCGAATATCACGATCTGCAAGGGCTGGTGCTGGACAAGATGCCAACCAGCACGCCCGCACTGCCTCGGGACGCCGCCATGCTGGCCCAGATCATCTACACCTCCGGCAGCACCGGCCTGCCCAAGGGGGTCATGGTGGAGCAGGGCAGCCTGGTCAACCTGATGGCGGATCACAGTGAGCGCATCGCTCTTGATCAGAATGGGGCCATGTTCAACTGCATGTCCCTCTCGTTCGATGCAGGCAACATGACCAGCTTGCTGCCGCTCTACTGCGGCGCGGCCCTGCACTTTGGCGAGCCGGGCGAGGGGGTGATCAGTGCCGCGATCGCTTGCGGTGCCAGCCATATGATTTTGCCGACTGCCCTGCTCGCGAACCTGCTGCCACCGGCGGAACTCGGCTCCCTCAAGGCCATCGGCTTTGGCGGCGAGGCGTGCCCGAGCAGCCTGGTGGAGCGCTGGGGGGAGCGGGTGGCGCTGTTCAACATGTACGGCCCGACCGAGTGCACCGTCACCGCGCTCTGCGCGCGGCTCACCCCGGGGGCGCCCATCACCATAGGTCGACCCGTCAACCACCTGAAGGCGCTGATCCTGGACGAGGCGGGCAACCTCTGCCCGGTGGGGGTGCCCGGCGAGCTCTGCCTGGCAGGGCTGGGGCTGGCCCGCGGCTACCTCAATCTGCCGGCGCGCACCCAGGAGGCCTTTATCGAGCTGGCCTTTGATGCAATGAATGAGGAACGTACCCATCGCCTTTATCGCACCGGCGATCGGGCCTTGCTGCGCCGCGACGGCAACATCCAGTATCTGGGCCGGATGGACGAGCAGATCAAGCTGCGCGGCTATCGCATCGAGCCGGGGGAGATAGAGACCCGGCTCGCCGAATTGTGCCCGGCCATTCGCCAGATCAAGGTGGTGGTGCAGGAGGGGCGCCTGCTGGCTTACGCCTGTTTGCAGGCCGGGGCCAGGGAGCCCGACGGCGATGCCCTGCTGCAGCGGGCCGGCGAGTGCCTGCCCGAATACATGGTGCCGGCGCGCCTCTGCTGGCTGCCCGAGATGCCGCTCACCCCCAACGGCAAGCTGGACTTGCGCCGCCTGCCCGCCATCGTCTGGCAGCAGAGCAAGGGCGAGCCGCAAAACGAACTGGAGCAGACCGTACTCGCCATCTGGCAAGGGGTGCTCAAACAACCGCTCGGGGTGGAGGATGACTTCTTCCGTCTGGGCGGTGACTCCATCCTCAGCATCCAGCTCACCACCCGGTTGCGGGATGCGGGACTGCACTGCAGCGTGAAGGACGTGTTCGAAGCCAAGACGGTGCGCCGCCTCTGCCGCCAGCTCGGCCAGCAGCAGGCGGTCAGCCACAGGAGCGAGCAGGGCAGCCTGACCGGCGAGTTCCCGCTCCACCCCATTCAGCACTGGTTCTTCGAGCAGGGCTTTGCCAAATCCGGTCACTGGAACCAAGGGGTGATCCTGCGCCTGCCGGCCGGGGTGGACGATGAGGCCCTGCGCGGCTGGTTGAATACCCTGCGCCAGCACCACGATGCCCTGCGTCTGGCGGTGACCCCGACCAGTCAGCGCTACCTGGCCGAACTGCCATTGCCGCCGTTGCCGACCCTGGATGCCGCCAATCTCGATGAGACCGAGCTGCAGACCCGTCTGACCGAGCTGCAGGGAGATTTCGACCCTGCCAGCGGCCACACTTTGGCCTGGGCCCGCCTGCGCAATCTCTCCCTCGAGGGGGAGCTGGAGGGCGAGCGCGAGACGGTGGAGGGGCTCTTCCTCGCTTTCCATCACCTGGTCATCGATGCGGTCTCCTGGCGCATCCTGGCCGAGGATCTGGCCCGGGTGAGCAGGGGTGAGCCGCTGCCCGCCAAGGGCAGCAGCTATCGCCAGTGGGGCGAGGGGCTCGCAGCCTATGCCAAACGGGAAGAGGATCAGCTTGGCTTCTGGCTGGCTCAGGGGGAAGGCAGCCAGGGTCACCTGCTGGAAGCGGCGCGCGCCGCCGATGGCCGCGCCGCCGCCAGCCTGCTGCAGTTGAGTCAGGAGACCACGGCCCGTCTCATCGACACCGCCAACCAGGCCTACTTCACCCGGGTGCCCGACCTGCTGCTGGCGGCCCTGACCCGTACCCTGAGCGAGCAGGGTTACGGCAGCCGTCATTGCGTGATGCTGGAAGGACACGGCCGTGAGGCCATCGATGCTGAACTGGACGTGAGCCGAACCCTGGGCTGGTTTACCAGCGCCTATCCGCTGGCGCTGGCGGATGCTGGTGCGTGGGACGCGCTGGTCTGCGCCACCAAGGAGCAGCTGCGCGCCGTGCCGGACAAGGGGGTGGGCTTCAACGCCCTGCGATTGCACCACCCACGAGGCTGGGCACTGCCCGAAGCCCTGATCGTCTTCAACTACCTGGGGGTCAGTCATCAGGGCGAGGCCGCTCAGCCTTGGCAGCCTCTGCCGCTGGCGCCGGGGGCACCCAGCTCCCCTGACAACTTGCCGCGTGAGCTGGTCAGTCTGCATGGGGGCGTGTTTGATGGCCGCCTCACCCTGCGCCAGGTGGGCGCCCTCAACCAGCAGGCGAGCGACGCCCTGATGGCGCGGCTGGCGGACAACCTGACGGCGCTGGTGGAGCACTGCTGTAACCTGAAGGCCCCACGTCACACCCCGAGCGACTTCCCGGGGCTTGGCCTCTCGCAAGCCGCGCTCGATCGGGTGCTGAGCGGGCGCGAGGTGGAGACCCTGCTGCCCATGACCTCGCTTCAGCAGAGCATGTTCCATCACAGGGCGCTGCTGCCCCGGGATCACGCCTATCACCTGCAGACCGAGATTGACTATCACCAGCCGCTGGACGTGGCGGTCTACCGTCAGGCCTGGCAGGGGCAGATCGCCCGCTGGCCGGCCCTTCGCAGCGAACTGGTGCTGGCAGACGGGGTGGCGCTGCAGCGCATCCTCAAGCGCGCCGAGTTGCCGTTCCACTATGAGGATTTGTCTGAAGTGGAAAATGCAGAGGCTCGAGTTCAAGCCTATCGTGAGCAGGATCTGGCCCGCCCGATCCCGCTGGAGCAGGCCCCCCTGCTGCGCCTTGCCTGTTTCAAATTGGCCCCCGATCACCACAAGGTGATCTTCAGCGCCCATCACGGCGTGCTGGATGGCTGGAGCGGCCCCGTGTTGCTGGGTTCCTTGCATCGTGGCTATCAGGCGCTGATGAACGGCCTGTTGCCGCAGGGCGAGCCGGATACCGCCTGGCTCGAATTTGGCCGCCATATCGCCAGCCAAGCCCGCAGCGCCGAGACCTACTGGCAGGGGCGGGAGGAGCTGCTAACAAAGCCTAACGATCTCGCCTGCCTGTTCGGGGTGACGCTGGACGCTCGCGCAAGCGGGCGCCACACCCAGCAGCGACCGGCGGTGCGCGCCACGGCATTGCCGGCCGAGGTAGCGACCTTGCTCGCGCGCCGAGCCTGCGAGCTTGGCGTGACCGCAGGCCTGTTGGCCCAATATGCCTGGCACCGTCTGCTGGCATGCCGCTCTGGCGATGCCGTTACCCTGGTGGGCAACGTGACTCCGGGCCGGGATTACCCCATCGAGGGGATCACCGCAAGCGTCGGGCTCTACATCAACAGCCTGCCGTTGGCCCTGGCGTGGCACACCGAGTTGAGCTTGGCCGAGCATATCGCCCGATTGCAGGCCGATCTGATGGCGCTCAATGAGCACGGCACCCAGTCGCTGGCGGCACTGACCAAAGGCCGGGCGCGTCTGTTTCAGAGTCTGTTCGTGTTCGAGAACTACCCCATGCCGGCGGCCCCTGCCGCCCCCGAACCTCACCAGCTGGTGCCACGTTTTGGCGCCGTGGTGGAGAAGGTGGAGCTGCCGCTCTCCTTGGTGGTCAGCAGCCGGGGCGAGACGCTCCAGCTGCGCCTCGAGTTCGACGGCGAGCAGATCCCCGAGGCCCGGGCCGAGGCGGTGCTGGCTGACTGGCTGGCTGAGCTCGCCTGGCTGGCGCAGGCGGATCTGGGCCAGCCGGCCAGCGTGGTGGTGGCACAGCCCCCGGTGATGCCGCAGGTGGCCGCCACACCATCGACTGTCACACAAGTGGCTGCCCCCGGTCTGGCTCAGCCGCCGGCCGAGGCCCGCGCGCTGGTGGCCCTGTGGGAGCGCCAGTGCGGCGTGCCCGGCATCTGGCAGCAGACCCTGTGTGAACTCGGGGTGGATTCGGTGCAGCAGCTCGCCCTGCTGGCGGCCCTTAACGAGGCGTTCGCGCAGGATCGGGTGCCACTTACCCTGCAGACCCTCAAGGCCCATCCATCCCCCAGCCGGCTCTATCGGCACTGGCTGGTACGCCAAACGGAGGCCGCGCTATGACGGTGACCATCAAGCATAAGGCTCCGCTCGTGCAAACCCGGCCTGCCCCCCGTGAGGGGGCGGCCAACCTGGGCGCGCGGCTGGCGGCCTGTTTGGCCGCCAGCCCGCTGGCCCCCGCCATCCGCATGGGCGTGGCTGGCATCAGTGAGGGCGGATCAGATGAGCAGTGGCTCAGCTACGGCGCGCTCAATGCCAGGGTCGGCGAGATTGCCGCCCGCTTGCAGGGGCTGGCGGTGGGGGAGCGGGTCGGTCTCTATCTCCCCCGCGGCCCCGATCTGGTGGCCAGCCTGCTGGCCTGCCTGCGGCTCGGCCTCACCTTCGTGCCCCTTGAGCCGGATTTTCCGGTGGAGCGGCTGCAGGGGATCGCCCGCCAGGCGCGCCTGTCGGCGGTGATCTGCGACGGCGACAGGCTGGCTCCCGCCTTCGGCTGTCCGCTGCGCACCCTCGATGGGCTGGCAGCGGCAGGGCCCGTTTCCTGGCCCCAGGTGGATGACGCCCTGGCCGCCTACATGATGTTTACTTCGGGCTCCACCGGCGAGCCCAAGGGGGTGGTCATCAGCCGGCGGGCCCTGCTCTGCTTCCTCGACGGGATCCGCGAGCGGCTCGGGCTCTCACCGAACTGCCACTGGCTCTTCATCACCACCCCGGCCTTCGACATCTCTCTGCTGGAGATGCTGGGGCCGCTCTGGGGCGGTGGCCGGCTGACGGTGGCTGGCGGTGAGCACAACAAGGATCCCCTGGGGATGCAGGCCTTGCTCGAGGCGGATCCTTCCATCAACTGGCTGCAGGCCACCCCGGCCTGCTGGCGCATGCTGCTCAAAGCGGGCTGGCAGGGGCGCAATACCCTCACCGCCCTGTGCGGCGGCGAGGCGCTGGACTCAGGGTTGGCCGAGCAGCTCTGTGCCCGCACCCGGCGGCTGTGGAACTGCTATGGGCCGACCGAGGCCACCGTCTGGTCCCTGGTGAGCGAGGTGCGCTGGCCACCGGTCGATGGTCAGATCACCATCAGCCACAGCCTGCCAGGCTATCGGCACTGGGTGCTGGACGAGGCGGGGCAGCCGGTGGCAGAGGGGGAGTGCGGCGAGCTCTGCATCGAGAGCCCAGCCCTGTGCGAGGGGTACTGGCGCAAGCCGGCCTTGACCAGCGCCGCCTTCCTGCGCCTTGCCACCCATCGCCTCTATCGCACCGGCGATCGGGTGCGCCTCCTTGGGGCGGACCGCTTCCTCTATCTGGGGCGGCGCGACGATCAGGTCAAGCTGCGCGGTTTTCGCATCGAGCTCGGCGAGGTGGAGGCGGGACTGCGCCGCCAGGCCGGGGTGCAGGAGGCGGCGGTGCGTCTGGTGGGCGAGGGGGACGAGGCCATGCTGGTGGGCTACGTGGAGGCGAAAAGCGGGGTGACTCTCAATCGCCTAGCCCTGCGCAAGGGGCTGCAGGCGACGCTGCCGCACTACATGGTGCCGGCGCGGCTCATCCTGCTGGATGCCCTGCCCAAGACCGGCAGCGGCAAGCTGGACAGAAAGGCGCTGCCCTTGCCGGGATAAGTTGGACGTTAAAAGCCATGAATAAAAAAGAAGCCCGCATATGCGGGCTTCTTTTTGGGCGCTGATCACGCGGGCTTATTGGGTGATGGGGGCCGCATCGGGTTTGGCCAGCAGCTGTTCGACGTCGTCGATCACCTTGAGGGCCGCCTGAGGGCCGCCGGTGGAGGTCCACAGGGATCCGTCCACGGCACCGAAGCGCTTGCTCTTGATGGCGCCGAGCTGCTGGAAGGCCGGGGTCTGCTCGGCCTGCTTCATGGCATCCACCGCATCACCGCTGGCGCTCAGGGTGCCGATCACCAGCCAGTCGCCGTCCAGCAGGTTGAGGGATTCGAGGCTCAGGGCCGGGGAGTGGGGGGTCTTGTCACCGATCTGGTGGGTCGGTCGGGTCAGTCCCATCTCTTCCACCACGCTGCTGGCGAAGGTGCCGCTGTGCATGTAGCTCGGGCCCTTGGGGTTCCAGCGCACTATGCTCAGGCGCTCGCCCTGATGCTTGGCAAGCTTGCTGCGGGCTTGCTGCAGGCGGGCGTCATACTGGGCGAGGAAGGTCTTGGCTTCGGCGTCCCGGTTCAGTACGTGGGCGCTGCGATTGAAGATCTCCTTCCAGGAGTCACCCCAGTTGCCGGTGACGACGGTGGGAGCTATCTCCTTGAGCAGAGCCAGCAGCTCGGGCTTGGTCTGGCCGGTGAGGATGAGGTCGGGTTCCAGATCGATCAGCTTCTCCAGGTTGGGGTTGTCCAGATCGCCGACCACGGCGATCTCCTTGCCCGCCTGTTGTAGCAGGTAGCGGGGCAGGGTGGACTGGCCGCGGCCATTGACGGTGCCGACCGGTTGCAGCCCCAGGGTCAGGGCGCTGTCCAGATCGATTTCGCTCAGTACCACCACCCGCTTGGGCTGGGCCGGTACGACCTGGGTCTTGCCGTCGGCATCGGTCACCTGACGGGTCTCGCTGCCGGCCTGTACCTGGAAGCCGACCAGACTGGCCAGCATCAGCACGGCAGCCAGGGGAGAGGAGATCTTCATCGTTACATCCTTCTTGGTGAAATCAGTGGAACACTGGGTCCCAAACGGGCGAACTCATGCTACCACAAATTCAAATGATAAGAATTGTCATTTGTGTTTGTGGCGTGAGGAGGGGACGGTTTGCTACCATGCTGGCTCACCCACCAAGGGCTCTTCGTGATGTTGATTGCCACTGCGCCAGCCTGTTCACTGGACCGCTTTATCGTGCAGGCCGACAGCCTGCCGCTGCCCGGCGCGGCGCATCTGGCGCTGCAACGGGTCTGCTTTGACCCCGCCGCCTTCACCCCGGCCTGTTACGATGCAGCCGGCATGGTGCTGCCTGCCAGCTTGCAGCGCGCGGCCCCCAAGCGGCTGAGGGAGTTTCTGGCCGGCCGGCTGGCGGCGCGCCGGGCCTTGCACCCCTTTGGTCTGGGCCAGCAGCAGGTGAGCATAGGGGCGGCTCGCGAACCCTGCTGGCCTGCCGGGTTTGAGGGCAGCATCAGCCACAGCCTGTTGCAGGGGCGCGGCATGGCGCTGTGTGCGGTGCGCCCGGGTCGGGCGGGAATGGGGCTGGATCTGGAGGGCTGGCTGGCAGAGGGGCAGGCGAGCGAGCTCTGGCCCGGCATTGCCAGCGGGGAGGAGTGGGCCCGACTGGCGGCAACTGCCCCTGCCACCGGCCTGAGCAGGGCTGAGGCGCTCACCTTGATCTTTTCGGCCAAGGAGAGCCTGTTCAAGGCGCTCTACCCCAGGGTGGGGCGCTATTTTGACTTTCTCGATGCCCGCTGGCTGACCATGACGGAGCAGACCCTCACCCTCGAACTGGTGGGCGGACTGACCCCAGAGCTCCCTGCCGGTTGGCGCTGTACGCTCTACTGGCAGGCAATGTATTGGCAAACAGGGCACTGCCAAACACGGCCGGGCGGGGTGCTCACCAGTCTGCTGCTGTGAGTGACTGTGCAGCCGAGCTGCAAACATCAAAAAACCGCCTCTCGGCGGTTTTTTGATGGGGCTCAGGCCGGTTGGCGCATGGCAAAGGCGTGCGGTCTGCGGCGCGGCACTATGATGGGGGCGCCGTCGCCGGGGGCGTGCAGTATGTCCACGTCGGTCTGGTAGAGGCGGTCGATGAGGGACTTAGTCACCACCTCGCGGGCCGGCCCCATGGCCTGGATACCGCCATCTCCCAGCGCGATCAGCTCGTCGCAGTAGCGGGCGGCGGTGGCGAGATCGTGGATGACGATGAGCACCGTCTTGCCCTCGGCGGTGATCTGGTGGATGGCCTCCATCACCTCGGTCTGGTGGCCGATGTCGAGGGCGCTGGTGGGTTCATCCAGCAGGATGATGTCCGCATCCTGGGCCAGCACCATGGCGAGCCACACCCGCTGGGCCTGGCCGCCGGAGAGAGAGCTGGCGCTCTGCTGCAGAATGTCGCCGAGCTGCATCCGCTCGCAGGCCCAGCGCACCATGTGCGCATCCTCCTCGCTCCACTGATTGAACCAGCCCTGATGGGGATGGCGGCCATACTGCACCAGCTGCTCGACCTGGATGCCGGCGGGCACCAGGGGACGTTGGGGCAGGTAGGCGAGCTCGCGGGCCAGCGCCTTCTTGCCGTAGCTTGCCAGCGGCTTGCCCTTGAGCAGGATCTCGCCGGCTTGCTGCTCCTCCTGGCCCGCCAGCAGTTTGAGCAGGGTGGACTTGCCGCCGCCGTTGGGGCCGACGATCCCCACCAGCTTGCCCTGGGGAATGGTGAAGGAGATGTCGTTGAAGACGGGCTTGTGCTGATAGCCAAATTGCAGGTGATTGATGGTGAGCGTCATCAGGCGGCCCTCGGTCTGTCTTGAAAATGGGTGAATGGCATCGTCAGTCGGCCTTCTGGCGGTCTTTGAGCAGGATGAACAGCAGCAGCAGGCCGCCGAGAATTCGGGTCATGATGCCGGTGGCCACCTCGTGGGGGCTGGCCAGCACCCGCACCAGGGTGTCGCTGGCCAACAGCAGCAGGGCGCCGCACAGGGCGGCAATCCACAGCGGCACGATGCGATCCCGGCTGAGCCAGGAGGCGAGCACCGGGGCCGCCATGGCGATGAATACCACGGGGCCGCCGATGGCGGTGCCGAGCGCCGCCACGACGATGGCCTGGGCCAGCACGCCGAGCTGCACCCGATAGACGTTTATCCCCAGACTCTGGGCGGTGACGGGGCCCAGACGCAGCACGCCCAGAGCCCGGGAGAGATAAATGATCCAGGGGCAGACCAGCAGGATTAGGATCCCCACCGGCAGCACGGTGCTGTAGCCCTGGCCGACGAAGTTGCCCATGTTCCACAGATAGAGGCTGGTGAGGTGCACCAGCGACTGGGTGGACATCACGAACTGGCCGATGGCGTTCATCAGCTCGGAGACGCCGATGCCGATCACCACGAACAGGTAGCCCTGTTCTCCCGGCTTGTTGCACAGGGCATAGAGCACGGCGGCGGCAAACAGGGCGCCGAGCGGCGCGGCCCACCAGGGCCAGCTGCCGAGGGTCAGGTAGAGGGAGAAGGCGATGATGGCCAAGGAGGCCCCCTCGTTGACCCCGATCATGTCCGGAGTGGCGAGGCGGTTGCGAATGAGGGTCTGCACCAGGCAGCCGGAGAGGCCCATGGCCGCTCCCGCCACCAGCACGGCGACGATGCGCGGTAGCCGGATCTTGAAGACGGTCACTTCGCTCAGCCGGTTGCCCTCGCCAAGCAGGGTCTGGATCACCCCCAGCATGGTGAGCTTGCCGGAGCCCAGGGTCAGCGCCAGCAGGGAGAGCAGCACCAGGGCCACCAGTAGCCCCAGCGTGATCAGCCAGGCGCGGCGGTGCAGCAACAGGGTGCGGCTGCCAACGCGCAGGCAGACGGTGCCGGTGGGAAGCGCCGTGTTGAAGGAGGGATGGATGGAATTGTTCATGAGGCAGGCAACCTTATTTGACGGCCAGCAGGGAGCGGAAGCCGCCGCTGCGCACCACCAGGATGAGCACGGGGGCACCGATCAGTGCCAGGATCACCCCGTTGGGCAGTTCGAACGGCTGGATCAGCCAGCGGGCCAGGATGTCGGCGCCGAGCAGGAACAGCACCCCGAACAGGGCGGAGAAGCGTACCTGGATGGCGAGGCGTACCGGCTCCACCAGACGGGCGCAGTAGGCGGCGAGAAAACCGACGAAGCCGATGGGACCGGCGATGGCGATGGCGCAGGCGGTAAACAGGGTGGCGGCTAGCAGTACACCGATGCGTACCCGGGTCGGCCGGATGCCGAGCGCCAGCGCCTGGTTGTCACCCATCTGCATCAGGGTGAGCTGACGGCAAAGCGCCAGGGTCAGCAGCAGGCCGAGCAGGGCAAAGGGCATCACGGTGAGCACCGCATCGAGATCCGAGGCGGCCAGCGACCCCAGATTCCAGAAACGGAACTGCTCCAGCACCACCTGGTTGGAGAGCAGCAGGAAGTTGGAGAGGCCGCCGAAGGTGGCGGAGAGGGCGACCCCCACCAGGATGAGCTTGAGGGGGTTGGAGCGCCCCACCATCAGGCCGAGGCCGAGCACGATGAGGTTGCCGAGCAGGGCCCCCATGCCGGACCAGAGCAGGTAACCGTAGGCGGATTCGACGCCAAAATAGGTAAGGCCGATCACCAGGGCGAACACGGCGCCGGCGTTGACCCCGAGCAGGCCGGGTTCGGCCAGCGGATTGCGGGTGGCGCTTTGCAGCATGGAGGCCGCCAGCGCAAGACAGACGCCCACCACCAGGGCACACAGGGTGCGGGGCAGACGCAGGGTATGAACGATCATGGCGAGCTTTTCATCGGCCATGAGGGCGGGATCGCCCAGCAGAAATCCGGCGACCTCGCGGCCACCATAGACACCGGCGCCGGTGGCCAGTGAGAGACAGATGAGCAAGAACAGGAGAACCACTCCCAGCCAGAACAGGTGTGTTTGGTGTCTGTGCACCCGGCTACTCCTTCACGTCGAGGCAATAACAGCAGAAAAGGGAGCCCTGACGGGCTCCCTGCGGGGTTTACAGCTTGTAATCCACGCCGGCGTAGACGGTACGACCTTCCAGAATGAAGTCGGCGTCGGTGGCGACCTGGTCACGCTTGGTGTTGGTGAGGTTGGTGATGCCCAGCTTGAAGTCGAGCGCCGGGGTGACCTTCCACTTGGTGTTGACGTCCAGGGTCTGGTAGCTGTCGGACTTGAGCGCCTGGGAGTTGTGCATCGGCACCTTGATGAACTGGCTGCCTACGTACTGCCAGGCCAGGTTGGTGCTGACGATCTCGGTGGCCTGCCAATCCAGGCTCAGGTTGCCGGTGTGATCCGGGGTCTTGGCCAGATCGTCGCCGGTGCTCTTGTCTTCGGAGTCCAGCATGGTCCAGTTGCCGGTCAGCTTGAGGTCGTCCATCACATCGACCCAGCCGGTCAGCTCCAGCCCCTTGACCCGCGCCTTCTTGACGTTGAGGTAGGTCATCACGCTCGGACGGTAGCCCGGGCCCCACTGATCGCTCTGGATCAGATCCTCGATGTCGTTGTGGAAACCGGTGAGGCCGGCGCCAAAGCGATCGGCTTCATAGGCGGTGCCCAGCTCGTAGCTGACGGCGGTTTCCGGTTTCAGGTCCGGGTTGCCGATCACCTTGCAGGCGCCGCGGCAGGCGGTGGTGGCGAAGCCTTCGCTGGACTGGGCCAGGGTCGGGGCCTTGAACGCCTTGCCGGCGCCGCCCTTGATCACCCACTCGTCGCTCAGCTTGTAGAGCGCATAGGCGCGCGGGCTGAACTCGTTGCCATAGGTCTCGTGGTGATCCAGACGACCGGAGAGGGTCAGCGCCAGATCCCCCAGGCTGAACTCGTCCTGCAGGTAGAGGGCGCTCTGGCTCGCATCCACGCTGCCGCTGGTGATGCTGCGGCTGTGCTCCAGCTCGGTTTTGCGGAATTCCGCGCCTGAGGTCAGCAGGTGATCCCCGAGGTAGCCGCTCAGCTGGCCGTCGACCGTGTGGTTGGTCTGGGTGACATCGGCGGCGCCGCCGTTGAGCTGGGAGTCATCCATCAGATCGGTCTGCTCGAAGTAGTAGCGGGCACGGCTGTCGAAGTGCTCCCAACGACCGTTGTGGGTCAGCCCCAGGCTCAGGCGATCGAGTTTTTGCACGTTGTGCGGGGTGGCCGGGGCAGTGGGGGCGCGCGGCACGTTGTTGAAGTAGCTGTCCATGTCGTTCTGGTTGTAGCCCAGATTGAACTCCACATCCTGGTTGTCGGCCACCAGCCACTTCAGGCTGGAGAGCATGTTGACCACTTCCCGTTTCTCCAGCGCATCGGCGTCCGGGTTGTTGGACTGATCGCTGTGCCAGCGGTCGCGCTGATAGCCTTCCACCACCAGGCTGCCGAGCAGCTTGTTGTCGATCAGGGCGCCGGAGACGAAGGCGTTGCCACGGTTGGCATCGCCACCATCACCCTTGGTGGGCATGGTGTGGGTGTAGCCGAAGGCCGCCTCGGTCTGCTCCTTGGCCTGGCGCAGGATCACGTTGACCACGCCGCCGAGGGCGTCGGCGCCATAGAGGGAGGAGACGGGACCGCGGATCACCTCGATGCGCTCGATGGCGGCCATGGGGATGGAGCTCAAGTCGAAGTCATTGCCAAACGAGCTGCCCAGGGTTTCACGGGCGTTGACCCGCTTGCCGTTGATCAGCAGCAGGGTGTAGTCGCCGCCCATGCCGCGGATCTTGATCTCGCTGCGGCCGGTGGGGTTGGTGCCGATGATGTTGACGCCGGGCACGTGCTTGAGTGCTTCACCGATGTTGTTGGCGTTCATCTTGTCCAGATCGGCGCGGGTTACCACAGAGACGCTGGCCGGGGCGGAGAGTTCGGTGTGCTGGGTCTGGGTGGCGGTGACCACCATGGTCTCGTTGGCCTTGACCGCTTCGGCCTGGGCCAGGCCCGGCAAGGAAAACAGGCCGAGGGAGAGTAAAATCGGGTTCAAGCGAAATACGCCAGGCTGCAACTGCATAGTCAAAACTCCATGAATAAAACAGAGGTTATGGGGTCCGGCTCTGGGGCCGGTGGCTCACTGACTTCCTTGTCTGGCGGTGCCAGACTCGGGGTTCTTGTTGTTCCTTGTCTGTGCCAGCCCCTTGAGCAGGAGCCAGACACCGCCGCAGGCCAGCAGGCCGCAGCCGATATTGATCCAGGCCAGATGGGCAAATCCGTGCAGCACGCCGCTCTGATCCGACACCAGCAATCTGGCGGAGAGCAGACTGCCGAGCCCGGCCGCCACATTGGTGACCGTGCCCTGAAAAGACATGAAGGCGGCACGCTGATGGGGGGCCGGGATGGAGGCCGTGATGGCGAGGGTAGTGCTGGAGCGGGCCGAGCTCAGCGCCATGAACAGGGTGAACAGCAGGTAGACGGGCACGCCGACCGGCATGGCAAAACCGAGCAAGGTGATCAGCGCCAGCAGCAGGCTGGTGATCAGGATGGCGGCCTGGGCCCGGCCCTGATCAATCCAGCTGCCGCACAGCCGCATGGTGGCCATGCTGGCGAGGCCGCCGCACAGATAGAGGGCGGCGATCTGCTCGCGCGGGAACGCCAGGTTGAACTGGAAGTAGTTGGCAAAGTGCGGGATCAGCAGGAAGTGACCGAACATTTGCAAACAGAGGATGAACAGGGCGCCCTGGCAGAGCGGGGAGGCCAGCAACTGGCGCAGGCCGCTGCCGTGAGGGGCGCGGCTGACCGGCAGCGAAGGCAGCAGGGTGGCGCAGAGCAGGGCCAGCAGCAGGCCGCAGACGCCAAACAGCAGGAAGGGGCTCTGCCAGCCAAACCACTGGGCCAGCACCAGGGCGATGGGCACCACCAGGATGGCGGCCAGCGAGAACGCCATGCCCACGTAGGCGAGACGACGGCCCCGCTCGGCAGGCGGTACCAGATCCAGCACGGCTGCCATCAGGATGGCGGCGAGCGGTCCGGCCACACAGCCCGACAGGACGAACAGCACCAGCAGCTGCTGGCTGTTTTGCACCAGGGCGCAGGCCATCAGCAGCAGAAAACGTAAGGTGAGCAACACCAGCAGGGCGGGCTTGCGGTTGACCCGATCGAGCAAGGGGGCGGCGATGAGCCCCATCAGGGCGGCACCCAGAGTAGCACCACCGCTGAAGTAGCCGGTCTGTTCCGGTTGCATGCCGAGGCTGATGACCAGATCCGGTCCGAGCGGCATCACCATCATCATGCTGCCCATGGAGAGCATGTTGACAAGCAGGGCCAGGTGGATAGCGGCGGGGGTGGTGGTCACTGGCTTCATCGACGGCAAGCTCAAAAAAATGAGACCGAATTGTATCCGAGCGTTTTTTTCGTGACAACAAATGGTAATCATTTTTATTTGTGTTATTTGATCTGTCTCCGCTCTTTTCATAGAAAAATGAAGGGCCTGACTTTCACCGGATTCTCCGCTCGCGGGCAAAATCATTGAAAAGCGGGGCGGATGGCCCATGATGACGAGGTGATGAGCAGGCCATGATCCAGTTGGCCGCCGAGTGGGACGGGAGGAGAAGATGAGAAGATGGCGCGGGTTTGGATTCTGGCTGCTGTGGGGGCTCTGGTGCCTGCCGCTGCGGGCCGAGGTGAAGGTGATCCCGGTATTCGAGACCCAGGCGGCGGTGCAGACCCTCAAGGATCTCTATCCGGAGCTGGGGGTGAGCGCCATGGGCAACCAGCTGGTGCTGAGCGGCAGCGCCGCCCAGCTGCAGGAGGCCGAAGCGGCGCTGGCCAAATTCAACCAGCCGCCCCAGAGTCTGCTCATCGAGTGGCGGGTGGACGGCGCTTCCAGCAGTCAGCAGGCCGGTGTGGGGCTGGGCCGGGATGCCGCCAAGCGGCAGTGGCTGCTGGAGGGAAATGCCCAGCAGTATCAGCGCAGCCAGAACGACAGCTGGCAGGTACGCGGCCTGTCGGGTCGGCCGGTGCTATTGCAGATGGGCACCTATCAGCCGGTCACCTTCTATCAGTGGCGCGGAGGTCAGGTAGTGGGGCTGATGCCGCTGGTGAACGGCCTCTACGCCACGGCTACCCTGATTGGCGACAGGGTGCAGATAGCGCTTAGCAGCGAGCAGGCCAGGCTGGAGCAGGGCACCATCAACCGGGGGCAGAGCGCCACCGAGGTGAGCGGTGCCTCCGGTCAATGGCTGACGGTGGGGGAGCTCTCCACCAGCGCGGTGCAGCAGGGCAGCAGTCTGGGCACCCAGTTGCAGGGGGGCAGTGGCAGTCAGAGCGATCGCCAGACCCTGCAGATCCGGGTCACGCGCCAGTGAGGTGCCAGACTGATTTCGTCGTTCCTCGGGTGCCTGGCCATTCTGGTTGAACCTGTCTGATCAGTTGCTGGCGTGGGGCTGATCGGCCGCGTATTCACGCAGCTGGCGGCTGCGCAGCAGATACCAGAGCGACCAGAGGGTAGCGACCAGCACCAGAGCGGTGGGCCAGCTGAACGACCACTTCTGCAGATTGAGGCTGTGCAGTTGCATCAGCAGGCCACTGACGGCAGAGCAGAGCAGCAGCAATGGGCTGTGGCGCCTGAGCCAGGCCCGGAGGCTGCGGGTCTGCTGATAGGTGCCGCCGCAGGCGAGCAGCGCCAGTATGGCTGGCACGTCGGTCAGCAGGCTGATGTAGAGGGCGAGCCTGTCCGGGTAGAAGAGGGTCAGGATGGCGCTGCCGCTCTCGCGGGTGACGCCGGCCATCAGAAACAGCCAGACCGAGCGGGTCAGCAAGAGGGCGATGGGCCAGAACCAGAGCGGGGGACGCAGCTGGCCGTGATCGTCGTATCTGTGTTCGGGGTAGAGGGTCATGGTTGCCCGGGGTCGTCTGTGCAAAGGATGAAGGGGATATGGGGCGAAGGGGCGCCCTTTGCAAGGCGGGCGAGGGGCGGGAATTAATCGGGGGGCCATGCCCCCCAATCCGCTTATCTCTTTTCGTGTCAAGCCGCCGGCGTCACAGCCAGCCTTTTCGCTTGAAGAACAGACCGGTGCCGAGCGACGACATCACCATCAGTACCAGGGAGAGCGGATAGCCGTACTCCCAGGCGAGTTCCGGCATGCGGCCGAAGTTCATGCCGTAGATACTGGCGATCAGCGTCGGCGGCAGGAAGATGACCGCGGCCACCGAGAAGATCTTGATCACCTTGTTCTGCTCCAGGTTGGTGACCCCCATGGAGGCTTCCAGCTGGAAGTTGATCTTGTCGAACAGGAACTGGGTGTGGGGCAGCAGTGACTCCACGTCGTGCAGCATCTCGTCGATCCACTTGTTCTGCTCGTTGCTCATCCGCTGGCGCAGGCTGCGCTTCAAGAAGCGCAGGGCGCGACGGGTATCGTGCAGGGAGAGACGGATCTGGCCGTTGGCCTCTTCCTGGGCCATCAACTCCTTGAGCATGGGATTGATCTGATCCGGCTCGAAGATCTGATCGGCGGTGTTTTCCAGGGTCTTGTAGCCATCTTCGATGAGATCGGAGAGGTATTCGACTTTCAGATTCTGCACCTCCAGCAGGATGTCGAGGGCGTCCTCCACCTCCAGCCGATCCTGGCGCATATAGTGGCGCAGCAGGCGCACCAGACCGATGTCATCCTCGCGGATACTGATCAGCAGGTTGTTGCGCAGGGTAAAGGAGACGTGGACACCCTTGGTGTCACGGCCGATCCGCTGGGGAAACAGGGAGTGAATGTGCAGACCGTCGGTATCCCAGTAGAAACGGGCGGATGCTTCGATGTCATCGAGCTCCTCCTTGTCGGGCACCTCTTCCAGAAACAGGCCCGTCAACCATTCTCGTTCCGCCGTGTCCGGCTTGTAGGCATCCAGCCAGACGGTGTTGTCAGGCACTATGTCGTCAGGCCCGAGCGTGACTATGTCCAGTACCTTGTTATTGAGAATGTAGGCGGTGATCATCTGTCCCCCCTTAAGAAGTCATGGGTAATCAGGGATGGTTGCACAGGTCATGCGGCCTTAGAGCGCGTAGAAAGCGATCCCGTGGACAAGCTGAACGGGCCGATGGAAAACCTGAATGCGGCGAACTATACAGGGGCGGGCCGCGCTTGTCAGGGCCTATTCATCGGAGGTTCAGCCTGTTCGCTCAAAAAAACAGCGAGGTCGGAGCAGCCACGCCGACCTCGAAACGGGCGATCCCGGCGTCGCCTCCTTTATTCCCCCTGGTATGTGGGAGGAATCGGGCTCACTGGCCGGGATGGCAGGCTCCCGAGCGCCCTGCGACAACCCCCGGCCGTGTGCCGGAAACCGCCTCCATTTGATGTGTTGGGGCTGAGCATTTTTGTTGTCTGCACAGCGGTGTTTTCATCACATATTGGGGTAGTTGGGGCCGCAGCCGCCCTACGGCGGTGTCCAGACGATGTTCTGGGCTGTGCATCCTTGTTATCTGCGCAGGTCTGCATGGGCAAGCCTGTTACATGTTGGGATAGTTGGGGCCTGAGCCGCCCTGCGGCGGTGTCCAGACGATGTTCTGGCTCGGATCCTTGATGTCGCAGGTCTTGCAGTGGATGCAGTTGGCCGCGTTGATCTGCAGGCGGGGCAGGCTCTCTGAACCCAGGATCTCGAACACCCCGGCCGGGCAGTAGCGCTGGGCGGGTTCGGCCCAGGTGGGCAGGTTGACCGCCACCGGGATAGTCTCATCCTGCAGCTTGAGGTGGCAGGGCTGATCCTCGTCGTGGCTGGTGTTGGCGAGATAGACAGACGAGAGCTTGTCGAAGCTGAGCTTGCCGTCCGGCTTGGGATAGTCGATGGGTTGGCAGCGGCTGGCCATGCGCAGTTGGCGGTAGTCCGGCTCCTTGTCCAGCAGGGTGAACGGCGAGGTGCGAGCAAACAGCCGCTGCTCCAGCCAGTTGAAGGTGCCGCCGAGCCAAGGGCCCCAGCGGTGCAGGGCGGCGCCGAAGTTGCGCGCTGTTTTGAGCTCATGGGCCAACCAGCTCTGTTGCAGCGCATCGCCGTATTCGGCCAGATCCCGCCCTCCTTCATCGCCGCCGCGCAGACTCATGGCGACGGTCTTGGCCGCCAGCATGCCGGACTTCATGGCGGTGTGGATCCCCTTGATGCGGGAGAAGTCGAGGGTGCCGGCATCGCAACCGATGAGCAGGCCGCCGGGAAAGTGCATGCGGGGCAGGGAGTGCCAGCCTCCCTTGGCGATGGCGCGGGCGCCATAGCTGATGCGCTCGCCCCCCTGCAATGCCGCGGCGATGAGCGGGTGGTGCTTGAGGCGTTGAAACTCGTCAAACGGGCTGAGCCAGGGGTTGCGATAGTTGAGATCGACGATGAGACCGACCGCCACCTGATCCTGCTCCAGATGATAGAGATAGAAGCCGCCCTGGCTCTTGTCTTCTTTCCCCTCAGAGAGCGGCCAGCCGCTGCCGTGCAGCACCCGGCCCGGTTTGCCCTGACCGGGGGGGAGCTGCCACAGCTCCTTGAAGCCGATGGCGTAATGCTGCGGCTGGGCGGTGTTTTCCAGCTGAAAATCGGCGATCAGCTGCTTGCCGAGATGGCCGCGCGCCCCTTCGGCAAACAGGGTGTAGCGACCGAGCAGCGCCATGCCGGGCACGTGATCCGCTTTCGGATTGCCCGCCCGATCCAGCCCGAGATCGCCGGTGATCACACCCTTGACCCGTCCCGCTTCCATGATGAGTTCGCTTGCGGTAAAACCCGGGTATATTTCGACTCCCAGCTGTTCGGCCTGCTGACCGAGCCAGCGACAGAGGTTGCCGAGGCTGATGATGCTGCTGCCCTCGTTGTGCATGCGCGGCGGTACCGCCCAGTTGGGCAGTTGCAGGGCGCGGCTGTCGCTTTGCAGCAGGTGCACCTGATCGTCGTTGACCTTGACCCCGAGCGGGGCCTGTTGCCAGCTCTCTGGCAGCAGCTCCTTGAGGGCGACGGGATCCAGCAGGGCGCCGGAGAGCAGATGGGCGCCGATCTCCGCCCCCTTCTCCAGCAGGCAGACCGACAGATCGGCATTGTGTTGTTTGAGGGCGATGGCGGCACTGAGTCCCGCCGGGCCGCCACCGACGATGACGACATCAAATTCCATTGCTTCGCGTTCCATCTTGCCTCTGTGCTCGACTTGGCCTAGGGTAGTGCTGGTAGTTTACGTAAACGTAAAGTAAATGTAAGCAAAAAAATGTGAGGGTTTTCATGGATTCACTCAACAGAAGCGAGGGATGCGCGTCATGAAGCTGCTGGTCGCGGTCAAGCGGGTGCTGGATTACAACGTCAAGGTCCGGGTCAAGAGCGATGGCTCAGACGTGGAGCTGGCCAACGTCAAGATGGGGATCAACCCGTTTTGTGAAATTGCGGTGGAAGAGGGGGTCAGGCTGCGCGAAGCCGGCGTGGCGAGCGAGCTGGTGGTGGTGACCTTCGGCCCCGAGGCGGCGGCTGAACAACTGCGTCACGCCCTGGCGCTGGGGGCGGATCGGGCGCGTCATTACGTGACTGGCGAGACCCTGACCCCGCTCACCGTGGCTCGCGCCCTGCAACAGGTGTGCGAGCTGGAGCAGCCCGATCTGGTGCTGCTCGGCAAGCAGTCCATCGATTCTGACAACAACCAGGTGGGCCAGATGCTGGCCGCCCTCAATGACTGGCCGCTCGCCACCTTCGCCTCCGCCATCAAGCTGGTGGAGGGGGAATTGCAGGTGACTCGCGAGATCGACGGTGGCCTCGAGACTCTCGGCATGCCGCTGCCGGCGGTGGTGACCGTGGATCTGCGCCTCAACGAGCCGCGCTTTGCCTCGCTCCCCAACATCATGAAGGCCAAACGCAAGCCGCTCGAGAGCGCGCCCTTTGCCGACCTCGGCGTTGAGCCGGCCGCTCAGACCCGGCTGCTCGGGGTGATGGCCCCCGCTGCCCGCAGCGCCGGCATCATGGTGGGCTCGGTGGATGAGCTGCTGGACAAACTCAAGCACGAAGCGAAGGTACTCTGATGCTGCCAGCAATCAACAGAACTCCACCCGTCGGCGGCAAGCTCGAGGGTGTGATGGGCGCACAGGCAGGGACATCAACGGACGATAGCAAGGGGCAGTCATGAGCGTATTGATCATTGCCGAACATCATCAGGGCCAGTTGGCCGACAACGTGGCCCGTCTGGTCACCGCCGGGAGCCAGCTGGGCGGCGAGGTGCATCTGCTGTTGCTGGGGCAGGGGCTGACCGAGGCGGGCGAGCAGGCCGCCGCCCTGCAGGGAGTGAGCCGGGTACTGCTGGCCGAGCACCCCAGGCTGGCGGAGGGGCTGAGCGACGGGGTCGATCCGCTGCTGGCCCATATCGCGCGGGATTATCAGCACTGCCTGATGGCCGCCAGTACCCAGGGCAAGGATCTGCTGCCACGGGTGGCGGCCAGGCTCGGGGTGGAGATGCTCTCCGAGGTGACCGGCATCGAGAGCGATGATACCTTCCTGCGCCCCATCTATGCGGGCAATGCCGTGGCCCGGGTGGCGAGCAGCGCCCCCATCAAGGTGCTGACCATCCGGCCCACTGCCTTCGCCAAGGCGGCGAGCGGTGGCCAGGCTCAGGTAGAGCGGTTGCCGGTGAGCGAGGTGGCCTGCCGTACCCGCCTCATCGAACGGCGCGCCGTGCGCTCCGCCAGACCCGAGCTCGCGGCGGCGCGGGTGGTGGTCTCCGGTGGGCGGGCGCTGGGCTCCAAGGCGCAGTTCGCCCTGATCGAGGCGCTGGCCGACAAGCTGGGCGGCGCGGTGGGGGCATCGCGGGCCGCGGTGGATGCGGGCTTTGTCGCCAACGATCTGCAGGTGGGCCAGACCGGCAAGGTGGTGGCTCCCGAGCTCTACATCGCGGTCGGTATTTCCGGCGCCATCCAGCATCTGGCGGGGATGAAGGAGTCGAAGGTGATCGTCGCCATCAACAAGGACAGCGAGGCCCCCATCTTCCAGGTGGCCGACTACGGGCTGGTGGGGGATCTCTTCACCTTGCTGCCGGAGCTTACCGCCAAGCTGTAACCTGGTAAAAAAGGGGGCCGGGGGCATTGAGCGCCGGCAAGCGCCCGTTTCCACGCATGTTCTCTGCAAGCCCTGACCCGTTCAGGGCTTTTTTCTGCCAACTGCGCTGGCGGCGGGTCGACAAAAGGTTGAGCCAGCTCCCAAAAAGCCTTTGATCCGGGGGCTGCACTTGTGTAAAACCAGACAAGTCACCGATCACACTCATCCACTCACGGAAAGCGTCATGAGCAAACAGATTTACAACTTCTGCGCCGGCCCCGCCATGTTGCCGGTCGAAGTCATGGAGCGCGCCCAGCGCGAATTTTGTAATTTCCAGGGGCTGGGAGCCTCTGTCATGGAGCTCTCCCACCGCGGCAAGCCCTACATGGCGGTCGCCGCCAAGGCCGAAGCCGATCTGCGCGAGCTGCTGGCGGTGCCAGACAACTACAAGGTGCTGTTCATGCACGGCGGCGGCCGTGGCCAGTTCTCCGCGGTGCCCATGAACCTGCTCGGCGGCGCCAACAAGAAGGCTGACTATCTGCTGACCGGCGTCTGGGCTGCGAGTGCCGTGGACGAGGCGCGCAAGTACGGCGATATCCAGACCTTTGACGGGGTGGCCAAGAGTGCCGAGGGCATTTCCCACCTGCTGCCGACCCCGGCGTTTCGCGCCGATGCGGCCTATGTGCACTACTGCCCGAACGAAACCATCGATGGCATCGAGATGTTCGACATCCCGGCTACCGGTGACGTGCCGCTGGTGGCGGATCTCTCCTCCACCATCCTCTCCCGTCCCATCGACGTGAGCCGCTTCGGCATCATCTATGCCGGCGCCCAGAAGAACATCGGCCCCTCTGGGTTGGCCATCGCCATCGTGCGCGACGATCTGCTGAACCAGGCCCGCGCCGATGTGCCGTCGATCTTCGACTACCAGCTTACCGCCAAGAACGACTCCATGTTCAACACCCCGCCCACCTACGCCTGGTATCTGGCCGGGCTGGTGTTCGAGTGGTTGAAAGAACAAGGCGGCCTCGCCGCGATGGAAGCGCGCAACAAAGAGAAGGCCGATTTCCTCTACGGCTATCTCGATCAGTCGAGCTTCTATGGCAACCAGGTGGATGCCAGCTGCCGTTCGCGGATGAACATCCCGTTCCAGCTGAAAAATGCCGAGCTGGACAAGCTGTTCCTGGCCGAATCGGAAGCCGCCGGCCTGCTGGCACTCAAGGGCCACCGCATCGTCGGCGGCATGCGCGCCAGCCTCTACAACGCCATGCCGCTGGAAGGGGTGAAGGCGCTGGTCAGCTTTATGGACGGCTTTGCCAAGCGCCACGGCTGAGGCGTTTTTCCCCGATTGCCGACGCCGGGGACTCCCCGGCGTCTGTTTTTTCCGTGATGCCGGACCGGCCGCCCCCGCTGCCTGCTTTTGTGCCACCCGCAGTCTTGCCGAGCAGGGCGCGGGCTGCTAACGTCCGGTCAGGTCATTTTTTTGAGATCGTACAGGAAGTCTATGAATTCGTTGCGTTTGGAACCTATTTCTCGTGTGGCCGGTGAGGTCAATCTGCCCGGCTCCAAGAGCGTGTCCAACCGGGCGCTGCTGCTGGCAGCCCTGGCCCGTGGCACCACCCGGCTCACCAACCTGCTCGACAGCGATGACATTCGTCACATGCTGGCGGCGCTGACCCAGCTCGGGGTCAAGTACAAGCTCTCCGCCGACAAGACCGAGTGCACAGTGCACGGTCTGGGTCGCAGCTTCGCGGTATCGGCGCCGGTCAATCTGTTCCTCGGCAACGCAGGCACCGCCATGCGACCGCTGTGCGCAGCGCTGTGTCTGGGCTCCGGCGAATACACCCTGGGCGGGGAACCGCGCATGGAAGAGCGCCCCATCGGTCATCTGGTGGATGCCCTGCGCGAAGCGGGCGCCCATATCCAGTACCTGAAGAAAGATGGCTATCCGCCGCTGGTGGTGGATGCCAAGGGGCTGTGGGGCGGTGACGTGCACGTCGACGGTTCCGTCTCCAGCCAGTTCCTGACGGCGTTTTTGATGGCGGCGCCGATGGCGGCGGGTGACACCCGCATCCACATCAAGGGGGAGCTGGTCTCCAAGCCCTATATCGACATCACCCTGCACATCATGAAGCAGTTCGGGGTGGTCATCGAGCACGACAACTACAAGCTGTTCTACATCAAGGGCAACCAGAGCTACGTCAGTCCGGGTGACTTCCTGGTGGAAGGGGATGCCTCCAGCGCCTCCTACTTCCTCGCGGCGGGCGCCATCAATGGCAAGGTGCGGGTCACCGGCATCGGCAAGCACAGCATTCAGGGCGATATCCACTTCGCCGACGTGCTGGAGAAGATGGGCGCCCGCATCACCTGGGGCGATGACTTCATCGAGGCCGAGCAGGCGCCGCTGCACGGCATCGACATGGACATGAACCACATCCCCGATGCGGCCATGACCATCGCCGTGGCCGCACTGTTTGCCGAGGGGCCCACCTCGATTCGCAACATCTACAACTGGCGGGTGAAGGAGACCGATCGCCTGCACGCCATGGCGACCGAGCTGCGCAAGCTGGGCGTCGAGGTGGAGGAGGGGCGTGACTTCATCACCGTCACCCCGCCAGCACAGCTCAAGCATGCGGCCATCGATACCTACAACGACCACCGCATCGCCATGTGCTTCTCGCTGGTGGCGCTGTCCGATACCGCCGTCACCATCAATGATCCGGGTTGTACCTCCAAGACCTTCCCGGACTATTTCGACAAGCTGGCCAGCATCAGTCAGCGCGCGTGATGAACCCAGGCCCGCCTCGCTGCGGGCCTGTTTCTTTGGGCTGTCCCGCTCTGCTACCTCTCTCTCTCTCTTTACCCTCGCCTAGCAGCATTATTAAAACTTGCAAGGCAGGATAAGAAAATTCTTTCCTAGATAATGTAATTTTCTATTTACACCGCTGTCCGTGCGGGCTAGATTGAAGTCTCTTTATCGCAGTCATCTAGCAGGAAGCCTTGTCATGCAGCATCAAACCGACGACGTTCGTATCAGTGAAATCAAAGAGTTATTACCCCCGGTTGCGGTGCTTGAGAAGTTTCCGGCCACCGAGACCGCATCAAGTACCGTCTTTGAATCCCGTCAGGCCATCCATCAGATCCTGGCCGGTGAAGATCAGCGCCTGCTGGTGGTGATCGGCCCCTGCTCCATTCACGACCCGGCCGCCGCGCTGGAGTACGGCAAGCGCCTCAAGGTGCTGCGTGATGAACTCAAGGGCCAGCTGGAGATCGTGATGCGGGTCTACTTCGAGAAGCCGCGTACCACGGTGGGCTGGAAGGGGCTGATCAACGACCCTTACCTCGACAACAGCTGCCAGATCAACGACGGCCTGCGCATCGGTCGCAAGCTGCTGCTGGATCTCAACGACATGGGGCTGCCGACCGCCTCCGAATTCCTCGACATGATCACCCCGCAATACGTGGCGGATCTGATGAGCTGGGGCGCCATCGGTGCCCGAACCACCGAATCCCAGGTACACCGCGAGCTGGCCTCCGGCCTCTCCTGCCCGGTGGGCTTCAAGAACGGCACCGACGGCACCATCAAGGTGGCCATCGACGCCATCGGGGCCGCCAGTGCGCCGCACCACTTCCTGTCGGTGACCAAGTACGGCCACTCCGCCATCGTCGCGACCCGAGGCAACGCGGACTGTCACATCATCCTGCGCGGCGGTCGTGAGCCGAACTACAGCGCCGCTCACGTGGACGAGGTGGTGAAGGGGCTGGACAAGGCCGGTCTGCCGCAGAAGGTGATGATCGACTTCAGCCACGCCAACAGCAGCAAGCAGTTCAAGAACCAGATGCTGGTGGCCGAGGACGTGGCCGGTCAGCTGCGTGCCGGTAGCCGGGCTGTGTTCGGCGTCATGGTGGAGAGCCATCTGGTGGAAGGGCGTCAGGATCTGGTGGAAGGGTGCGAGCTCACCGTCGGTCAGAGCATCACAGATGCTTGCATCGGCTGGGCCGACACCGAAATCCTGCTGCGCAATCTGGCCGATGCGGTGGCCACCCGCAACGCAGGCTGATTACGGCCTGACTGCGCCGCGTGGCGCGCCTGAACTACGGCATACAAAACAAAAGCGCGACCCTGGGTCGCGCTTTTTTATTGGCCAGAGCGGGCGGCAGGCATGATCACCAGCGGTAGGTCTTGAGCAGCTGCTCGAGCTTGCGGCACTGCTCCACCAGCTGGACGCTGGCGAGGTTGGCGGCGTGGGCCTGACCCAGGGTATCGTTGGAGGTGTTGCGAATGTCGCTCACCGAGCCGTCCACCTCGCTGCAGACCCTGTCCTGCTCCTCGGCGGACTGCGCCATCTGGGCGTTGAGATCGTTGATGCTGCTGATGCGGCCGATGATGTTCTGCATGGCGGCCAGAGTCGCCTCTGTCTTGTGGATGCTCTCGTCCGCTTTGGCCTTGGCATCCCCGATCACCGACACCGCGCTCTGGGCCTCGTTCTGCAGGGCGGCGATCATCTGGGAGATCTCCTCGCTGGCGGCGCGGCTGCGGTTGGAGAGGGCGCGCACCTCGTCGGCCACCACCGCAAAGCCGCGGCCTTGTTCGCCGGCCCGGGCCGCCTCGATGGCAGCGTTGAGGGCCAGCAGGTTGGTCTGATCCGCAATGCCCTTGATCACCTCCAGCACCCCGTCGACCGCCAGACAGCGATTGTCGAGCTGCTGGATCACCTTGTCGACTCGCTCGATCTCTGCCGACATCTCGCCCATGTCGTTGATGGAGTGCTGGGCAAGGCGACTGGTGTTGGCAGCATCTTGGTTGGTGAGGGCGGAGAGCTCGGCGCTCTTGCGGGCGTGCTCGCGCACCTCGTGGGAGCTGGCGGCCAGCTCGCTCACGGCGGCGGCCACCTGTACCGTCATGCTCTCCTGCTGGCGGGCCGAGCCTTCGGTCTGGGTCGCCACCTGGCGGATCTGGTTGGACTCCTGATAGAGCTGGTGGGTGGCGCTCTCCACCTCCTGCAGGCTGTGGCGAAACCCTTGCACCATGTCGCTGACGGCGCGGGTCATCTCGCCCAGCTCATCCCGGTTGGGATTGATCAGGGGGAGGGAGAGATCCCGCTCCTTGGCCATGCGGGTCATGGCCAGCTGCAGATGGCGTACCGGCCGCTTGATGTAGCGTTGCAGCACCCAGCCCAGCAGGCCAAAGCCCAGCCCGAACACCGCCACCAGGCTGCCGCTCAGGATCAGGTTGTTGCGGTGGATCTCGCCAAAGGTGTGGCTGAGATCATAACTGATGCGCACCGCCCCCATGACGGTGCCTTCCGCCACCTGATGGCAGGTGGTGCACTGAGTACCGCGGTACTCCTTGTAGGCCTTGAAGGGCTTGATCAGGGTGAGCTGGTTGCCCTGCTGCTCGAGAATGGTCTCGCCCTGGTTGATGGCGCGCTCATCCAGCTTGTCTTCAATCTGCTGATCCGGGTGGCCGGGGCCGAACAGGCTGGTCACCGCCGGGGCGCGGATCAGACGGGCCTCGACGATGCCGGCCTCGCTCTTGAGCTTGGTCTGCACGATCTGGCGGTTGGCGATGGCCCCCGTCATCATCAGCACGTTGAGCTGATCCATGTAGGTGTTGGCGGCGCTCTCCACCTTTTCACCCGCCAGCCGGATGGCGAGATCCCGTTGCAGCCAGGCGGAGAGCTCGAAGCTGAGGGCGAAGGTGCAGCCGATGACCAGGGCGAGGGGGAGAAAGATTTTCCAGTTCAGAGACAGATTTTGCATCGTTGGCAGGTCCATGCGCAGGTGAGCGATCGTCAATGGTTGATGACTCTCCCCGCGTTCGCTCATCAGAACGGGGGAGATGGTTCTCTATCGGCACACCCTACCTCATCTTGAGTAAATTATCTGTTAACTGGATCTTTGTTGGAGGTTAATGGTGCGTAGCAAACGAGAGCTGTTCGTCGTTGAGTTGATCCAGCACAAACTTGGTGATTATTGATAGTGGTTATCATTTGCATTATTTCACTTGATAACCCTGCCTGCGATGACACCACTGCTGACCCCGACCATGACCGGTCTTGCCACCCCGGATCCCCTCAAGTTCGCCTTTGGCGCCAAGACCTCGGCCCACGCCAGTCGCGGCGGCATGCGCCCGCTCACCCTCGACCATGTCGACTGGCAAGCCTGGTGGCGCCGCGAGAGCGAGGCGGATGAGCGAGCGCTTTATATCCATATCCCGTTTTGCCGCAAGCGCTGCAGCTTCTGCAATTTCTTTGAAAATGGCGCCAACCCGGCCCGCATCACCCGCTATGTCAATGCGCTCTGCCGTGCGCTTGCCAAGGCGGCCGAGACACCCTTCACCCAGAGCCGCCCCTTCTCGGCCGTCTATGTGGGGGGCGGCACGCCGACGGACATGAGCGCCGACGAGCTGGCGATGCTGGCCGCCGCCATCCGTCGTTTTCCTTTGACTTCGGATGCGGAGGTGACCCTGGAGGGGCGCCTCAACGGCTTTGATGATGCCAAGTGGCACAATGCGCTGGCGGGCGGCTTCAACCGCTTCTCGTTCGGGGTGCAGAGCTTTGATACCGAGGTGCGCCAGGAAGCGGCCCGCTTCGATGACCGGGCGACCCTGCTGACCCGGCTGGGGGAGCTGACCCGTCACGACGATGCGGTGATCGTGGCCGATCTCATCTTCGGCCTGCCTGGCCAGGATGATGCCGTGTGGCGTCAGGACATCGCGGATGTGATGGCGAGCGGGGTGAACGGGGTGGATCTTTATCAGCTCATCGCCATGGCCGGCACCAATTTGGCCCGTGCCGAGGCGAGGGGCAAGCTCGGCTGGGCCGCCGACGGCCAGCAGCGGGCCGCCATGTATGCCTATGGCGCTCAGACGCTGGAGCAGGGGGGTTGGCAGCGGCTCTCCTGCAGCCACTGGCGGCGCGGTGAGGCCGAGCAGAGCCGCTACAACCAGATGGCCAAGCGCGGTGCCGAGATCCTCCCCTTCGGGGCCGGGGCGGGCGGCAACGTGCATGGGCACGGCCTCATGTATGGCCGGGATCTGACGCTCTGGCACGAGGCGCTGGCGGCGGATCAGCGGGCCCCCGGCATGGTGATGGGGCGCAATCCCAATGGCCGCCTTGATGGCCTGCTGCGCGGCGCGCTCGACAGCGGCTGGCTGGCGCTGGCCCGTTTGCCGACGTCGCTGCGGGCACATCTGCAACCCTTGTTCGAGGCCTGGCAGCAGCATGGGCTGGCGATGCTGAGCGAGGATCGGCTCGAGCTCACCCTGGCGGGGCGCTTCTGGAACGTCAATCTGCAGGCAGGGCTGTTTGAATACTTGCAGCTCAACCCGCTGACGGGGTTGGGTACGGTACCTGCCGATCCGGCGCAGGCAGTGCGCCATTCACTGGTGTGAGTGCGCTGGCCGAGAGGGCCGGGCAACGAGGAGATGATAAACAAGGGGGGCACCTGATGTGCCCCCCTTGTTCGTTATGGCTGGTGTACCTCTTCCACCCGCACTCGCAGTTGCCCCTCTGCAAGCTGGGTGACCAGCGTCTGGCCGGCATCGACCTGGGCGGCGCGGCTGATCACCTCACCGCTTTGGGTGCGGGTGATGGAGTAGCCGCGCCTCAGGGTGGCGAGCGGGCTCACCCCGTCGAGGCGGGCGCTGAGCATGGCGAGGCGGTGGCTAGCAAGGTCTTGGCGTTTGGCGATGAGGGCATGGAGGCGCTCCTCGGCCAGCTGGTGGCGGCGCTTGCCGGCGGCCAGCAAGCGCTCCGGGCTCTTGCCCTGCAGGCGCAGCTCTAGGTTGGCGAGGCGCCGCTCCCCCTGATGCAGTTTGTGATTCATCAGCTGCTGCAAACGGGCGGAGAGCTCGTCGAGGCGCTGGGATTGCTGCTCCAGCCGCCGCTTTGGATCCTGATGGTCGAGCCGCTTTTGCAGCAGGATGAAATCGTGGCGGGCGGCGGTCTGCTGGCGGTTCATCGCCTGCAGCAGTTGCTGCTTGAGATGGGCGAGGCGCTGGGCGCGGGCGCTCTGATCCGGTGCCACCAGCTCGGCCGCCGCCGACGGGGTCGGGGCGCGCAAGTCGGCGGCAAAGTCGCTGATGGTGACATCCACCTCGTGGCCCACCGCGCTCACCACTGGTATGGCGGAGCCGGCGATGGCGCGCGCCACCGCCTCTTCGTTGAAGCACCAGAGATCTTCGAGCGACCCGCCGCCGCGCCCGACGATCAGCACATCCACCTCGGCGCGGCGGTTGGCCAGGGCAATGGCAGAGACGATCTGGCCGATGGCGGCGCTGCCCTGCACCTGGGTCGGGTAGATAAACACCGGCAGATCCGGCGCGCGGCGCTTGAGCACGGTCAGCATGTCGTGCAGGGCAGCACCGGTGGCGGAGGTGATGAGGCCCACCGCGCGCGGTTCGCGCGGCAGCGGTCGCTTGCGCCCCTCGCCGAACAACCCCTCGGCGCCAAGGCGACGCTTGAGCTCCTCAAAGCGCAGCGCCAGCACGCCATCACCCGCCGGCTGCATCGATTCGATGATCAGCTGGTAGTCGCCGCGCGGCTCATAGAGGGAGACCCGCGCCTGCACCAGCACCTGCATGCCATCCTGCGGGCGAAATGCTACCCGCCGGTTGTTGCCCTTGAACATGGCGCAGCGCACTTGGGCTGACATGTCCTTGAGGGAGAAGTACCAGTGGCCGGAGCTTGGCATCGCCAGGTTGGAGAGCTCACCGGTCAGCCACACCAGCCCCAGATCCTGCTCCAGGATCATGCGCACGGCGCTGTTGAGGCGGGTGACGGTAAAGACCTGCTGTTGTCTGCTTTGACTCGGTTCGTTGCGGTAGTTCAAGGCTGGTCCTGCACTGTGTGCCCCGCCTTGGGGGCGGGGGCATAAAACAATGGTGCCATCTTAACGCAGTTCGGGGCGAACGCCGAGCGGCGCAGCCCCTGTCGGGTTCAGCGTGCGTCCGGATCCTGAGGCTGCGCCCGGGCCTGGCTGGTCACCAGCCAGACCGAGAGGCAGACGACCAGGCCCCCCAGCACGAAGCCCTGGCTCAAGGTCTCGCCCAGCACCAGCGCGCCCCACAAGATGCCAAAAGGGGGAATGAGGAAGGTGACGGTGAGGCTGCGCAGCGGGCCGATATCGGCGATCAGTCGAAAATAGAGCAGATAGGCGAGGGCGGTGCAGACCACGCCGACCGCCAGCACGCTGGCCCAGGCGGTGGGCACGGCCCAGTCGACCGCAGGGCAGGCCGCCAGCTGGTAAGCGAAAAAGGGCAGCAGGAACAGGCAGGCGCCCAGCTGGCTGCCAAAGGCCACCAGTTTGGCATCGAGTCCGCCGCGATGGGTGATCCAGCTGCGGGTGAGAAAGCCGGCGAGGCCGTAGCAGGCGGTGGCAAACAGGCAGGCCAGCACCCCGGACAGCAGATGCCCACCGGCACTCACCTCGCCGGTGGTGGTGATGAGGCTTATCCCGATCACCCCCAATACCACCCCCAGCCATTTGCGCCTATCAAGGCGCTCGTTGAAGCAGGAAAAGCCGATGAGGGCCCCCATCAGCGGCGTGGTGGCGTTGAGGATGGCCGAGTAGCCGGCCGGCAGCCAGAGGGCGGCGATGGCGTACATCAGAAACGGGATGGCGGAGTTGATGACGCCGAGCAGCATGGCGGACTTGAGCTTGCCCTGAAACCCCATGGGGGCGCGCATCAGCAGGAGCATGACAGCAAGCCCGATAAGGGCGAACAGGACCCGCAGGAAGGTGGTGTTGACGGCGCCAAACGCCGGGGCGGCGATGCGCATGAACAGGAAGCTGGCGCCCCAGATGGCGGCCAGCAGGAGCAGGCGCCCATAATCGGCAGCTTTCATGGTGTCGTCCTTGAGGTGATGGTGGCCAATATTGGCGCTGCGTCCGCATGATGCCGACAAGGTGCCTGTGCTGGCAACTGCCAGGATGGTAGCAGGGCATCCATGCCCTGCCATACCAGTGTGTGGGCGAAGGGAGCGTTACGGCTCCGGCTGGCTCACGAAGGCAATCTTGTGCAGACCGTGCTGGGAGGCCTGGGCCATCACCCTGGCGATGATGCCGTACTCCACTTTGCGATCGATGCGCAGCTGGATCTCGGGCAGCTCCCCCTCGGCCTGGCCGGCGCTCTCCATCTTGGCGAGCAGGGCTGCCTCGTCGACCTCCTGATCGTTCCAGTAGATCTTGCCGGCCCCATCGATGGCGAGGTTGATGTCCTGCTTGTCTGGCTGGTTGAGCTGGCTGCTGGCCTCTGGCAGCTCGAGCTTGACCGCGTTGGTGAGCAGGGGGGCGGTGATCATGAACACGATGAGCAGCACCAGCATGACGTCGATCATCGGGATCATGTTGATCTCGGAGAGGGGTTGATCGTCCCCCTCGTCCGACAGTTTGCCAAATGCCATCAGCCGCGCCCCTGTCTGGTTTCCCGCTCGACCAGCGGGGTGACGTTGTTGGTGGCAACCTGCTCGAAGCCGGTCACCAGCAGGGTAAACAGGTCGTGGCCAAACTCCTCCAGCGCCGCGAGCCTGAGGCGATTGCGCCGCACGAAGAAGTTGTAGATGAGCACGGCCGGCAGGGCGACCGCGAGGCCGAAGCCGGTCATGATCAGCGCCTCGCCCACGGGGCCGGCGACCTTGTCCAGACTGCTCTGGCCGGCGGCGCCGATGGCCAGCAGGGCGTGGTAGATACCCCAGACGGTGCCGAACAGTCCGATGAAGGGGGCTGCCGAGCCCACCGAGGCGAGGAAGGCCAGCCCCTGCTCCAGCCGCACCCGCTCCTGGGTGATGGCCCGGCGCATGGCGCGCAGCAGATATTCATCCGGCGAGCCCAGCTTGCAGCTGACCGCACGCTCCTCGGCCCGGTTCAGCTGGGCCACGGCCGCCAGCGCGGCGCCGGTCAGCCGGCCATAGGCTTCCTGCGGCGGCAGGTGGGCCAGCTGGCGCTCCATCTCCTGCACGCTGTCATGCTGCCAGAAATCGGCGACAAAGCGGGCGTTGAGGCGTTGTTCCCGCTGCGCGAGGTAGCCCTTGAGCAGGGCGTAGTAGCAGGTGCCAAGGGACATCAATACCAGCAGGATGAAGGGGATCAGCCCCACACCGCTGTTCTGGCTGAGCAGGTGGGCGATGCCCATGCCGTTGCTTGCGATTTCAGGATCCATGTTCAAGCCCTTAATTTGAAAATGATGGTGACTTTTGCCGAGGCCTCGATGGCCACGTTGTTCTGTTTGGCAGGAATGAATTTCCAACGGCTGACGGTCTTGCGGGCCGTCATGTCCAGCCGCCGATAGCCGCTGCTCTTGTCCACCTCCACCGAGGCGGCGGTGCCCTCGGCCGTCACCCGCACATTGAGGATGACCCGCCCCTCTTCTCCCCGTCGTCTCGACTCATAGGGATATTGGGGCTCGGGGTTGTTGAGCCGTGCATCGCGGGCGATGGGGGCGCTGTTGCCCGCGCCGCCGCCAGCCTTCTGGGCAGGACTCTGACTGGCGCCGCTCGCCTGTGCGGCCGTTGCCGCCGTCGCAGGGGCGGGCGCACTGACCGGTGGTTGCGGACTGCTCACCGGCATGATCTTGGCGGGCTGCACCGGCGGGGTACGGTTTTTAAGCGGTTTGACCACCGGCTTGACGCTTTTCTTGACTGGCTTGGCCGGCGGTTTTTTGGGTGTCGGCAATGGCTTGGCTTTTTGCTGCACTTGTTGTACTTGCTGCACTGTAGGAGCAGGAGCAGGAGCCGCCTTGGCTGGCGCGTCATTGGTTGCGGCCTCACCGACCCAGCGGGCCGACAGGGTCAGCGGCAAGGGCGGGGTGATGGGCGCAGGCTGGTGCGCATAGAGCCACCAGAAGGCGGCAAGATGCAGGGCGATCGCGATGGCAAGGCAAACGAGACGGGCGGCGTCGGGATCGTTGGCGGGCAGTGTTGGTCTCGGGTTGCAGGAGTCCATCACTTCTCTCCCTTCCAAGTCTTCATATTCATACTCAAACGGCTAGTGTGAAGGCGCCAGAACAGGCGTCAGGCCGCTAGCATGCCTGACAACAAGAATGGCAAACAACAACCATTATCAATCGCATTTTAATCGTGGCGAGGCTGACTCGCAGAAAATAAGAAGCCGAGTCGGCAAGCGGCGTTCCCGGCTGGCAATGGATTGAGCGGTGTGTGTTCGCAGCGGTTTTGCCCTCTGTTGGCTGGCGGCGTCACAACTCCAGCAATACCCCCAGTTCGACTACCCGGTTGGCGGGAATATGAAAGAAGTCGGTCGCCTTGAGGGAGTTGCGGTTAATCCAGACGAACAGGCCCTCTCGCCAGCGCGCCATGCCGGGCAGATCGGTGCTGACCAGGTTTTCGTGGGAGAGGAAGAAGGAGGTCTTGGCCATGGTGACCTTCAGATCCTCCTGGGCGCAGGCCTGGAAGATCTCCTCCATGGAGGGCACCTCCTTGTAGCCAAAGTGGGCGACCACCTGCCAGAACCCCTCGCCAAGGTGGGTGAGTTCGATGCGCTCCTTGAAGGAGATCCAGGGTTCGTCCTTGATCTGAACGGTCAGGAAAATGACCCGTTCGTGCAGGATCTTGTTGTGTTTGAGGTTGTGCAGCATGGCGTGGGGCACTGCCTGCACCGACTTGGAGAGAAACACGGCGGTGCCGGGTACCTGCAGCGGCGGGTGTGCCTGCATGTTGTCGACAAACCCTTTCAGCGCCAGTGACTTGTGCTCCAGCTTGTCGAGCACCAGCTCCCGTCCGCGCTTCCAGGTGGTCATCACTATGATGGCCAGCAGCGCAAACAGGATGGGGAGCCAGCCACCGGCCAGAAACTTGGTGGTATTGGCGGCAAAGAAGGTGACATCGACCAGCAGCAGCGGCGCGCACACCAGCGCGATCAGCCAGCGCGACCATTGCCAGCGGCGGGCGGCCACCACCATCAACAGCAGGGTGGTCAGCGCCATGGTACCGGTCACCGCGATGCCGTAGGCGGCGGCCAGGTTGCTTGAATTCTGGAACCAGAGGATGACGATGACGATGCCCCCCAGCAGCAGCCAGTTCACCAGCGGCAGGTAGATCTGGCCTATCTCGTGCTCCGAGGTGTGACGGATCTCCTGGCGCGGCAGGTAGCCGAGCAAAATGGCCTGGCGCACCACCGAGTAGGTGCCCGAGATCACCGCCTGGGAGGCGATGACAGTGGCCAGGGTGGCGAGGATCAGCAGGGGAAAGGCCAGCCAGGAGGGGGCAAGCAGGTAGAAGGGATTCTCGATGGCGGCGGGATTGCGCAGCAGCAGGGCTCCCTGGCCAAAGTAGTTGAGCAGCAGGGCGGGCATCACCAGAGAACCCCAGGCCAGCTGGATGGCGCCACGGCCAAAGTGACCCATGTCGGCGTAGAGCGCCTCCGTACCGGTGACGCAGAGCACGACGGCCCCCAGGGTGATGAAGGCGATACCCGGTCGGCTGATCATGAAATCGAGGGCGTAGAGCGGGTTGACCGCCTGCAGGATGGCGGGGTTTTGCGCGATCTCATAAGCCCCGAGCGCCGCCAGCACCCCGAACCAGAGCAGCATGATGGGGCCGAACAGGCGACCTATGCCGGCGGTGCCGTAATGTTGGGCCCCGAACAGGATCACCAGCACGGTGAGGGTGATGGGCAGCACGAACGGCGCCAGCTCCGGGGTGATCACCTGCAACCCTTCGACCGCCGAGAGCACCGAGATGGCGGGGGTGATCACCGCATCCCCGATGAACAGCCCCACGCCGACCAGACCGAGCAGCATGAGCAGGGCGCGTGGCTTGGCCGGAAGGCGGCGGGAGGCCAGCGAGGCGAGGGTGAGGATCCCCCCTTCTCCCTTGTCGTCGGCCCGAAGCACCAGCAGCACATATTTGAATGAGACCACGATCATGATGGTCCAGAAGAAGAGGGAGACGATGGAGAGGAGCCCCTCCGGCGTGGGCTGCAGACCCAGGTGCCCGGCGAAGCTCTCCTTGAGGGCATAGAGCGGGCTGGTGCCGAGATCGCCATAGACGACCCCCAGTGCCGCCAGGGTAATGGCCATGCGCCCTTGCTGGTGTCCGTGGCTCATCATGAAATTCCATTTCAATTCAGACTGTTAATCATGATACGCAGGCACAGGCTCAAAGCAAACCCGTGCCCCGAAAAGGCCCCTTTCGTTTGGGGTGCCGGTTTGGGTGAATTACCCAGGGTGTTGCTCTGCTGGATTCAGTGTTTGAGGGGGACGGCCAGGCGCGCATGAGCTGGTTGTCGAGAGTGCTCGAGCAGGGCCAAACGGTCTGCAATGGGGGAGGGGAAGCGGGGCTGCCTGAAAAAATGAAACGGGAGCTTTTTTGCATAAAACCGCAATGAGACAACTCTTTTGTCCCCAAAAGGCTGTTTTACGACTGAAAATGTTGGTTTTTTAGCGGCTTGGCGGCTGAAAAGGCCAAAACGCCATAAAAAATTCAAAAAACTTCTTTACCAGTGACCAATGCGTGAGTAAACTTCGTCGGCAATATTTTACACCCCCACTTCCTCAACGGTGAGATATTGCCATGCTCAGGATTGCCAAAGAAGCGTTAACCTTCGACGATGTACTGTTGGTTCCCGCCCACTCCGAAGTTCTTCCCAATACTGCCGATCTGCGTACCAAGCTGACCTCTGCCATCAGCCTGAACATCCCCATGATCTCCGCTGCCATGGACACAGTGACCGAAGCCCGTCTGGCTATCGCACTGGCCCAGGAAGGCGGTATCGGCTTTATCCACAAGAACATGTCCATCGAGCAGCAGGCTGCCGAAGTGCGCAAGGTCAAGAAGTACGAGAGCGGTGTGGTCACTGACCCCGTCACCGTACGCCCCGACATGACCATCGCCCAGATCAAAGAGCTGAGCCACAAGAACGGTTTCGCCGGTTATCCGGTGGTGACCGAGGGCAATCAGCTGGTGGGCATCATCACCGGTCGTGATGTGCGCTTCGTGATCGATCTCTCCCAGACTGTCGAACAGATCATGACCCAGAAGGATCGTCTGGTCACCGTGCGTGAAGGCGCCCCCCGCGAAGAGGTGGTTGGCCTGATGCAGAAGCACCGTATCGAGAAGGTGCTGGTGGTCAACGCCGACTTCAAACTCAAGGGCATGATCACCGTCAAAGACTTCCAGAAAGCCGAGCGCAAGCCGAACGCCTGTAAAGATGACAAGGGTCGTCTGCGGGTGGGTGCTGCCGTCGGTGCCGGTGCCGGCAACGAAGAGCGCGTCGCCGCCCTGGTGGAAGCCGGTGTGGACGTGCTGCTGATCGACTCCTCCCACGGCCACTCCCAGGGCGTGCTGGATCGCATCAAGGCGACCCGTGAAGCCTACCCTGATCTGCAGATCATCGGCGGCAACGTCGCCACCGCCGCCGGTGCCAAGGCGCTGGCCGCTGCCGGCGTCAACGCCGTCAAGGTCGGTATCGGCCCGGGCTCCATCTGTACTACCCGTATCGTGACCGGCGTGGGCGTGCCTCAGATCACCGCCATCTCCGACGCCGTCGACGCGCTGGAAGGTACCGGTATCCCGGTGATTGCCGATGGCGGCATCCGCTTCTCCGGTGACGTGGCCAAGGCCATCGCCGCTGGCGCCAGCTGCGTCATGGTAGGCTCCATGTTCGCCGGTACCGAAGAGGCGCCGGGCGAGATCGAGCTCTACCAGGGTCGCTCTTTCAAATCCTACCGTGGCATGGGTTCTCTGGGCGCCATGTCCAAGGGCTCCAGCGACCGCTACTTCCAGACCGACAACGCCGCCGACAAGCTGGTGCCGGAAGGGATCGAAGGCCGCGTGCCGTACAAGGGCCGCCTCAAAGAGATCATCCACCAGCAGATGGGCGGCCTGCGCTCCTCCATGGGGCTGACCGGCAGCGCCACCATCGACGACATGCGCACCAAGGCCGAATTCGTGCGCATCTCGGGCGCCGGGATGAAAGAGTCCCACGTTCACGACGTGACCATTACCAAAGAAGCCCCCAACTATCGGATGGGCTGATAAAACGGGGCTGCGGCCCCGTTTCTCCACCGCTTTTTTATCCCGTGCTTTTTGTGACAACAGCAGCCTGATGCAGGAATAAAATGACTAAAGACATTCACCAGCACCGTATCCTTATCCTCGACTTCGGTTCCCAGTACACCCAGCTGATCGCCCGCCGCGTGCGCGAAATCGGCGTCTACTGCGAACTGTGGGCCTGGGATGTGACCGAAGAGCAGATCCGCGATTTCAATCCGAGCGGCATCATCCTCTCCGGCGGCCCCGAGTCCGTCACCGAAGCGGGCAGCCCGCGCGCCCCCGAGTACGTGTTCAACGCCGGCGTGCCGGTGTTCGGCATCTGCTACGGCATGCAGACCATGGCCGAGCAGCTGGGTGGCAAGGTGCAATCTTCCACCGAGCGTGAATTCGGCTACGCCAAGGTGGAAGTGCTGGGCAACTCCGGCAAGACCAGTGCCCTCTTGCGCAACATCGAAGATGCCATCGCCGACAACGGCAATGCGCTGCTGGATGTGTGGATGAGCCACGGCGACAAGGTCACCACCATCCCGGCCGACTTCACCACCATCGCCCAGACCGCCACCTGCCCGCACGCCGCCATGGCCAACGAAGCCAAGCGTTTCTACGGCGTGCAGTTCCACCCGGAAGTGACCCACACCCGTCAGGGTGCCCGCATGCTGGAGCACTTCGTCAAAGACATCTGCGGCTGCGAATGCCTGTGGACTCCGGCCACCATCATCGACGACGCCGTTGCCCGCATCCGCGAGCAGGTGGGTGACGACGAGGTGATCCTCGGCCTCTCCGGCGGTGTCGACTCCTCCGTGGTCGCCATGCTGGTGCACCGTGCCATCGGCGATCGCCTGACCTGTGTCTTCGTTGACAACGGTCTGCTGCGCCTGAACGAAGGCCAGCAGGTGATGGAGATGTTTGGCGATCACTTTGGTCTGAACATTGTCAAGGTCGACGCCGAAGAGCGCTTCCTCTCCGCCCTGGCCGGTGAAGATGAGCCGGAAGCCAAGCGCAAGATCATCGGCCGCGTCTTCGTCGAAGTGTTTGACGATGAAGCGAAAAAGCTGAAAAACGCCCGCTGGCTGGCGCAAGGCACCATCTACCCGGACGTCATCGAATCGGCCGCCAGCAAGACCGGCAAGGCCCACGTCATCAAGTCTCACCACAACGTCGGCGGCCTGCCGGAAGAGATGAAGATGGGTCTGGTGGAGCCGCTGCGCGAGCTGTTCAAGGACGAAGTGCGCCGCGTTGGCCTCGAGCTGGGTCTGCCCTACGACATGCTCTACCGTCACCCGTTCCCGGGCCCGGGTTTGGGCGTGCGGGTGCTTGGCGAAGTGAAGAAAGAGTACTGCGATATCTTGCGCCGTGCCGATGCGGTCTTTATCGAAGAGCTGCGCAAGGCCGACCTCTACAATCAGGTCAGCCAGGCGTTCGCCGTGTTCCTGCCGGTGCGCTCCGTTGGCGTGATGGGCGATGGTCGCAAATATGACTGGGTCATTGCGCTGCGCGCCGTCGAAACCATCGACTTCATGACCGCCCACTGGGCACACCTGCCGTACGACTTCCTGGGTCACGTCTCAAATCGCATCATCAACGAGATCAACGGTATCTCCCGCGTGGTGTACGACGTCTCCGGCAAGCCGCCCGCAACCATCGAGTGGGAATAAGCGGCTAACGCCCTTTCACCCTTCAAGCATAAAAATGTAAAAAAGACGCCCTTGCGGCGTCTTTTCTTTTTCCAATCGTTTGCGCCTCACTTTTCCGCTCGCTAGCTGCTTTCTCACCTCCCTGCCTCTGTCATTTCTGACAGGGGGTGTTTTATGGATCTCGCACTAGGCTCAGCTATGCCAATTGAGACCGATGCTGTGAGGCGAGGGTCGTGGCAGTAGGGGAGGGTGACGACAGCAACGTCTTCATGTGCGCTGTCGACACTGGACATACCAAATCTGGTATGGCCCCCGGTGGAGTCCGGACACCACTTGAATAAACGGGGCGGAACCCGAACAGCCAAACGAGTAGGGACAAGAGATCACGGAGGGTTTGTTATGTCAGAACAAGCAGTGTTGTTGGGCGGATGGACTGCCTACCACAAGCTGAGCGCAAAAGATCAGGCCGTATTCAACCAGGCGCTGGAAGGATTTGTCGGGGTGCAGTACACCCCCTTTGAAGTCTCCACCCAGGTCGTCGCCGGTACCAACTATCGTTTTAAATGCAAAACCACGGTGCCGCTGCCCAACCCGATCCACGGGGAAGCCGTGGTGCAGATCTTCCAATCCCTGGATGGCTCGGCCCATATCACCTCCATCACCCCGATCTGATTTGGTGGTGGGGCAAGGCGGGGAGGAGGAATAGCACCTAACCGGTTTGACCCACATCTCAGTGATAAGAAAGACGCCTTAGGGCGTCTTAGTTTATCTGTGATCCTACACCTCTGACATGTTGCCAGCATGATTGTTATCATTATTCATAGAGCTGAAATATTTTTCTTTTCCATATCACACTCGCCCTATTGAATTGTGATTTATCTATCACACAACTCTTGTGGCTACTTATTTCTACATATAACAACATTGCATTTAGAAGATAATCAATGGATCTTTAAATATAATGAAAATATGAAATGATTTTTATATAGGTGGTAGTAAATATAAATGAGCATGTGAGCTAACAAATTAGCGTTTAAAAACGTGGTGAAGAATTATTTTTAATGGTTTTGATGACATTTTAAGAAGGAGATGCGTTATGAGAAAAGTTCAGTTATTGGACGGGTAGTGTATCCAATCTAATCATTATCATAAGTCCATAGGAGGATCGTACCAGTGACAGAGTTTGAAACCATAGATATTACGATGGAAATTATCCTTAACTGTATTATAGTAAGTTGTGTGTTGCGAAAAGAAACACCGACACTACCGAAATGAAAAAATACCAAAAGATACTTTGATGCGCTTGAGAAAGGAGTTACACATATAGAAGAAATTTCATATGTAGCGATAAAGTACTGGGTGTTGATAGTGGAATGTATGCGAATGGTATAGTAAAGAACGCCAAAAAGAAAAATAGGAATCATTTTATATGGTTAAAATGGAGTTCTTAAATATGCAATGATTGTAACGGTATCAACGGTATCAACGGTATCAACGGTATCAACGGTATCAACGGTATCAACGGTATCAACGGTATCAACGGTATCTGAGTTTCAACTATCGCTATGAGGGAGCGCTCCTGCTTAAATCAAGAGATTGTCCAGAGTTTCTAAAGGTTATATGGAGAAATTGTTATGTTGATAAGTCTGGGCGAAACGAAGATAATATGGAGGATGTTCATGATGATTTTCTTAAATTTAGTGGGTATCATTTTTAATTGTTCGTGATTATTGGTTTAGGTTTTTTTTCTTTGACGGGATGGAAGAACAAATGGATAGCACTCTTGTGATTTTGGAAAAGGTAAATCAATTTTACTCGTCGTCATTTGGGCAATTGGTTAGCATTACAATTGGATTGCTCGCATTTGTTGGTGTAATTGTACCTATGTTAATAACCTTTTACCAAAATCGTCAATTTAAGCAAGAGCAAGATTATATATTACGCAAGCTAGAAGAAAGTAAGTCGGAACTTTTTAAACATATTGAAACAGAAGTTTCGAGAAAGTTTGAATCAGAAAAGGAAAAAAGAGTTAAAGAAATGGCTGAACTTAGGGAGGAACTACTAAAAGAAGCATCAAAAAGCAAAGGTGGGGCTTTTTTCATTCAAGCAAATCTACAATTAGACAGTGCTGATATCACCAATGCTATTGAAAGTTATATATATGCAATTCAGAATTTTATGCGTGCGGAAGATGAGTTAAATTTACAGAGAGCCTTAAAGAGGTTAACTTATGATTGCCTTCCTAAAGCATGGAATACAATATTTCAACGCTGGGGTGATTACGAAAAAGACATTAAATCTATAGCTGATGAATTAGGAAAAAGGAATAATAATGGAAGATATACTGATGTAAGAATGGCTTTGGTTGACGCCTTAAACCAAGCGTTGCAACGTACGCATACGTCTAACAAGTAGCTTCGGTAGCTGTACCGTATGGTGCAATAAGTGCCGTAGCCGTAGGGTGCAATGAAATTGCACCTCTACTTTTGTTTCTCATACCTTGCACAAAAGCCGCTCTGCAAACGGTGCAATGAGCTGCGCTTATTGCACCCTACCTGTTTCGTTAATTTGCTGGGGTGGTGTTGCTAATCGCCATGCCTCGCCAAGGCAATAAAAGGGCGATCTGCGCCCCGACTCTTCTAATGCCCCCGCTTTATATCACTGCCTGCTCGTCCGGCATGGTTTGATAGTCTGCTGACTCACTACCAAGATTCCTGTTTTCCTCATCAGGGCGAGCAGAGAAAACCACTTTCACTCATATCTCGCCGCTTCCCAGGCGTGTATCGCCTGTTTGCGGGTTTCTCCCCAGTGATAGCCGCCGAGTTTGCCGTTTTGCTGAATGACTCTGTGGCAAGGGATCATCAAGGCGACCGGGTTGGCACCCACCGCCAGTCCCACGGCGCGGGCGGCCTTGGGGTTGCCGACGGCGCTCGCTACCTGGGCGTAGCTCACCACCTTGGCGGGCGGGATCTGCAGCAGCGCCCGCCAGACGCTGATCTGAAAGTTGGTGCCGCTCACGTGCAAGGAGATGGGGCGATCCGGCGCCTTGCTGCCATCGAACATGGTGTTGATGACTCCCTGGGTGCGTGATGGCGCCTCCCGCAGCTCCGCTTCGGGCCAGCTGTGGGCGAGGGCGGCCAGTGGCGCCTCTGGGGCCTTTTCATCGAGAAACGAGAAGTTGCACACCCCCCGCGGGGTCAGGGCGACAAACGCCTGGCCGAAGGGGGTGTCGTGCACCCCGTGATCGATAACCAGCCCGGCCCCGCGCTGTTTGTACTCGCCCGGCGTCACCGCTTCGAGCTGCACGAAGTGATCATAGAGCCGCGAGCCGCTGCTCAGGCCCAGGGTATCGGCCACCTCCAGCAGCGGGCGCGACTCCTGCAGCAGCGCCTTGGCCCGCTCCAGGGTCAGCACCTGCAGATAGCGTTTTGGCGTCACCCCGGCCCAGCGGCTGAACAGCCGCTGGAAGTGAAAGGGGCTTAAGTGAACGTGCGCCGCTATCTCGTCCAGGGTGGGCTGGCGCGCTACCTGGCTTGCGATAAAACGGATGGCATCGGCGATGCGGGCGTAATCAGACATAAGGCGCTCTCACGATAGGTTTGCAGCCGCAGGATCTTGGGTGCGACAAGGTCATGTGCGACAAATAGATACCCCACCATCGGCCAGCAGGGCAATGCCGGTGGTAAAGCTGGATGCATCGGACGCCAGATAAAGGGCCGAGCGGGCGATCTCCTCCGGTTGGGCCAGCCGTTTGAGGGCATGCATATTCTGCACAAAGGCGAGGCTCTCAGGCGTATCGGTAAAGGCTCGTCCCATGGGGGTGTCGGTGCCCCCCGGCAGCAGGGCGTTGACCCGCACCCCTTGTGCCCCATATTCGGCAGCCAGCACCTTGGTCAGGCCGATGAGGCCCGCCTTGCTCGCGGCATAGGCCGCCATGCCGGGCAGCCCCAGGGTATGGCCGACGAAGGTTGAGGTAAAGATAAGCGAGCCGCCGCCGCGTGCCTGCATGGCGGGGATCTGGTACTTGGCCCCCACAAAGGCGCTGGTGAGGTTGGTATCCAGGGTCTCCTGCCACTGCGCCAGTCCAAGCGCCGGCACGCTGCCCGGTGTCCCCGTGATGCCGGCGTTGTTGAAGGCGATATCGAGCCCGCCGAAACGGGTTAGCGCGAGATCCACCAGGGCGCGGGCGTAAGTCTCGCTTCTGACGTCTCCCGCCAGGCTCACCGCCTGGCCCCCCTCGTGGAGGATCTCCTTCACCAGCAGATCCAGCTCGGGCTGGCGGCGGGCGCCGACGACCACGCTGGCCCCTTCCCGGGCAAACAGGATGGCACTGGCGCGGCCGATGCCGGAGCTGGCGCCGGTGATGATGGCGACCTTGTTGGACAGTAATGACATGGCAGTTCCCTCGCAGGTGTGTTGTGCGGGCGCACAGGGTTGGCAGTGGGTTGAAACCTCAATAGATTCGACCCCACTCTGGTTTGACCCCACTATGGCAACCGGCCCTCGCTGACACGACCCGGATCTTGCTCTCTTTACCCCCTATCACGGTACCGTGCGCCGATGCAGGCCCTCGCGGCAACAAAACAGGGGATCTTCGGCCGTCATTCTCTATAATGCCCCCTCTTTTTTTGACTGCCGGTTTGACTGCGGGCCAACCACCGGCAGCGCCGTTGGCCGCGAGCCGACCACCCGATAGAGACGATGTCATGCATACCCTGGAACAGCTGCGCGCAGGTAAACTCTGCGGCGCCCGCCACCTCAAACTCGCCGAAAACCTGACGGAGTTCCCGCCCGAGATCTTTAGTCTCAAAGCAACGCTGGAGGTGCTGGATCTCACCGGCAATCAGTTGAGTCGGCTGCCTGACGAGCTGGCCGAGTTCAGCAAGCTGCGCATCATTTTCTGCTCCGAGAACCGCTTTACCGAGCTGCCCGAGGTGCTGGGGCGCTGCCCGGCGCTCACCATGGTGGGCTTCAAAGCCAACCGGATCGCCACTGTGCCTGCTGCGTCGCTGCCGGCGGGGCTGCGCTGGTTGATCCTGACCGACAACGCGGTGGAGCAGTTGCCCGACGAGCTGGGTCAGTGCGGCGCCCTGCAAAAGCTGATGCTCTCGGGCAATCGCCTGCGCGAGCTGCCGGTGACCCTTGCCAACTGCCAGCGTCTGGAGCTGGTGCGCATCGCCGCCAACCGGCTCGACGCGCTCCCGGATTGGCTGGCGAGCCTGCCGCGCCTTGCCTGGCTGGCGTATGCGGGCAACCCCTTCAGCGACAAGCAGGAGCAGCGGCTGGGCCAGTGTGCCTCGGTGGCCGACATCCCGTGGGATTCACTTAAGGTGGGCGAGCTGCTGGGGCAGGGGGCATCCGGCGTCATCCATCGCGCAGAGCTGGCTACGCCGGCGGGGCCGCGGGCGGTGGCGGTCAAGTGCTTCAAGGGGGCCGTGACCAGCGATGGGCTGCCCCGCTGCGAGCTGGCGGTGTCGCTGGCGGCTGGTCGTCATCCCCATCTGGTTGGGGTCGAGGGGCGGGTGGGCGATCACCCCTCCGGCATTCCTGCGCTGGTGATGGCGCTGATAGACCCTGATTTTATCAACCTGGCGGGGCCGCCGAGCCTGGACTCCTGCACTCGCGACATCTATCAAGCCGATGCCCGCTTTACCCCGGCTGCGCTGCTGGCCATGGTGCAGGGGGTGGCGAGCGCCGCACTGCATCTGCACGGGCGCGGCATCCTGCACGGCGATCTCTACGCCCACAACATGCTGCACTCCTCACAAGGGGAAGGGCGGCTGCTGCTCGGGGATTTCGGTGCCGCCTCCTGTTATGAGCGAACCGACGGCGAGCTGGCCGGCTTGCTGGAGCGATTGGAAGTGAGGGCCTTCGGCTGCCTGCTGGAAGAGCTGCTGGCCCGCTGTGCCCTCTGTGATGACAGGCTGGATGCCCTGCATGCGCTGGTGGATGACTGTCTTGCCGAGGCGGTGGCGGCGCGCCCCGACTTTGCCGAGATTGTGGCAAGGCTTGCTGCGGTGGCGCCGGTCATCTGCGCCGAGCCAGTTTTGCTCTGATCCGACTCGCCCTGCCGTCGCTGTAGTCGCAGGCACAAAGCAGGCGAGAAAGAGCAGGAGTGGATGACAAAAAGATGTCAAAAGGGGGCCTTGGGGCCCTTTTTTGTTTTGTTCCGCTTTTTTGGGCAAAAGTTACGGCTGCCGCCTTGTTGGTGCTTGCGTGTGCCGGGCTAAGTTGTGATATTGAGGCATCTTTACATGACAGGGGTTACTGGATGGAAGCGGCATTTTGGCATCAGCGTTGGGAAGAGAACCGGATCGGCTTTCATCAGGCGGATTTCAATCGCTGGCTGCAATCCTGGTGGTCGGCCCAGCAGCAGGGCGAGCCCGTGCTGGTACCCCTGTGCGGCAAGTCCCGCGACATGCTCTGGCTGAGCGGGCAGGGCCATCCGGTCGACGGGTTCGAGCTCTCGTCCGTCGCCATCAACAGCTTTTTCAGCGAGAACAAGTTGAGCGACACTGTGAGTGCCGAGGGGCCCTATCAGTGCCATCAGCACGACAGCCTGCGCATCTATGAGGGGGATTTTTTCGCCGCCCCCGAACTTGGCCGCCGCTATCGGCTGGCCTACGACAGGGCGGCCCTCATCGCCCTGCCGACCGCCATGCGCCGTCAATATGCCGAGCTGATGAGCCGGCTTATCGAGGCGGGTGGTCAGATCCTGCTGGTGACTCTGGAATATCAGCCGGAGCAGCAGCGCCAGCCGCCGTTCTCGGTGGGGGAGATGGAGGTGCGTACCCTGTTCGAGCGCCACTTCCAGGTAGAGGTGCTGGGGCGAGCGGCCGAGCTCGATCACCCCAGGGTGCTGTCGGGTCAGCTCTCCTACTTCGACGAGGTGGCCTACCGGCTGGTGCGCCGTCCAAAGGCCTGACCAAAAGCGTGAGCTGAGGCGATAAAACTGGCTATAAAGCTGCAGCTGGTTGACTCTTTATTACCTCCTTTGACATAGATCAACGTGACAAGGGAGGGGAGTGCCTAAGATGAGCCTGTTTCTCAATCACTGTTGTCATCGGCAGGCGCGCTCTGGTTTGGGACTGCCCGCCGACCATCAACTCAGTGTCTGATTTTCACGCTCATGTTCACTTTTGGCGGCTCTGGTCGCAATTGATTATGGTTTTTCCAGCCGACCCCACGGGGTCGGCTTTTTATTGGCTACAAGAAGGGGAACCGGAGGCCTGATCAGGCCTCGAAGGTGGCGGCGTTGAGCCGGAATGCGCGCGGGTCGTCGATGAACTGGCCGGTGATGCGCTCGTCGTGCTCGTGGCCCTGGCCATAGCTGCAGAGGATCAGCCGATCCGACGTTCTCGATCTCAGCTGGGTGATAAAGCGCACCAGATCGGCGCGGCTCAGGTTGCCCACCTCCTCGCACACCCTTTCGCGCTGATCAAAGCCGAGATCCTTGTTGCCGATGCTGACCCACAGCCGTTGGCCCCGACTGCGCAGGTTGGCATCCCGCTCGCTCAGCTGGGCCTGCAGGCCCGCCTTGCTGTCCTGCCACTGACGGGCAGTGAGCTCGAGCATGGCCAGCGGAAACAGGTCGATGAACTCCTCCACCGCATCCAGCAGGATCTGCGGCCCGGCCACCGGCGACTGGATGTAGAAGATGAGGCCGGGATGGCGGTTGAGGGGCAGGTTGCCGGCCCCCACCACGTAGCCGAGCTGCTGACGGGTGCGCAGCTCGTGAAAGAAGGTGGAGGACATGATGTGGTTGGCCAGGGTGAAGCAGGCCAGATCCCGCGCCCGGGTGGTGCGCGACTGGTAGTAGACCAGCAGGGCCGAGTCTTCATGCTCGCAGCCCTGTTCGCGAATGAGGGTGCCCCTGTCCTGAATGGAGATGAGTGGACGACGGGTCTCGGCACTGGGCTGGCTGTTGACGCCGAGGTGGCGCTCCAGCAGGGCGGCAAGCTCGAGGGCCTCGGCGGCGGTCCAGTCACCGTGCACCAGGGTCTCTACGTGCACCTCGGCAAAGAGACTCGCCACAAAGGCAGGCATCTCGCCCAGCTCGACGCTGCGCAGGTGGCGCAGCAACTGCTCGAACGGCGGGTTGTTGGGCTGCAGCAGGCTGGTGAGCTGGTTGAACAGCTGGGAGATGGGGCGCGCCTTGGACTGGTTGTCCCAGTTGCGAATGAGCTGCTCCTTGATCTCGCTAAAGCGGGCCGGATCCGGGTAACCCAGGGTGCGGTTGCCGAGGATCATGTCGAGCAGCAGCGGCTGCTTGTCGGCAAAGCCGCTCAGGTTGATGGTAAAGCCACCCTGGTGAGCATAGATCTGATAACCGAGCCCCGCCAGCTCCGCCGGGTAGGTGAGGGCGTTGAGGTGGTCGGTGAGCAGCTCTACCGCCAGCCGAGCCATGGCGATGTGGCGCGGGCTCTTGACCGCATGCTCGCTGTCGATGGAGATGTAGAGGTTGCCCTTGGGCACGCTGAACTGATGCTCGTGCAGGTGCCAGAGCCGAAAGCCGGGCCGATCAATGAGGCAGGCGGGCATGTCGGCGGTGAGCTCGGGTGTACGCACGTCGAGCCGGTTGCTGATAAAGGGGTTGGGCAGCGGCAGGGCCAGCGCCGGATCCGGTTCGCTCTGCTGCCAGCGGATCTTCTCCGCCTCGGTGATGGTGGTCACGCTGTAGGGGGTCTGATACCAGCGGGCCAGGCGATCCGTGGCCAGCTCCGGCGCCGTGATGGTCAGGCGCAGGTTGTGTGGCGTGAGCTTGGCGAGCAGGCGGCGAATGAGCGGCTCGTCGTATGCGCGCATCATGTAGTCGCCGTAGAGCAGGTCGTCGGGAGCATAGCTGAACAGGTTCAACACCAGCCCGGAGACGGTGTCGAGCGCCCGGCCCCGCTCCTGGAAGCGGAAGGCGGACTCAAGCACGGTGCGCTTCTCTTCATAGCGCCAGGCTTCGACCCCGCCGCGCTCGATGAGCTTCAAGTAACCGAACAGGGCCGCCACTATCTCGTTGACGTGTTCGAGCCCGAGCGGGGTCAGGCCGAAGTTGACGCCAAAATCCTTGAAGTTGGCGCCGCTGATGCCACCGCCGGCGGAGAGCTGGTTGACCCAGCCCTTCGCTTTCAGCAGAGAGAGCAGGCTGCCGTCCCCTTCGTAGCCGATGAGGTGGCTCAGGAAGGTGAGGGGCTTCTTGTCGTAATACTCGTCCACGTTGGGCAACGGGAAGGTGAGCGCGAGTTTGCGGGTCTCCTTGACCGGGTTGATCTGGATGCGAATACCCAGGTCATCGAGCCGGTAGAGGGGCATCTCGAGGGTCGGCGTTCCCAAATTGCGATTCAAAATGGGAGCGAAAAAGCGATCGCACCAGCCGAGCTGGGTCTCGATGGTGGCTGGCGAGATCATCACCAACGCCATGCGATCCGCGCTGTAGTGGGTTTCGTAAAACCGGATGAGGTCGGAGCGCAGAACCCGACCGGGCAGATCGGCCAGGGTATCCAGGTTGCCCACCGAGAATTTGGCGAAGGGATGGGCGGGATTGACCGTCTCTTTATGCACCTGGTAGCTGCGGCGCACGTCGTCCTGCAGCTTGAGGCGGTATTCGGAGTCGACCGCGTTGCGCTCCTTGTCTACCCACTCGGGATCGAAGGTGGGGCAGATGAAGAACTGGGAGAAGCGGTCCAGCCCGGCCTCGAAGAAGCCGTTGTCGATCTCGAAGAAGAAGTTGGTGAACTCGGTGCCGGTCCAAGCGTTGTTGCTGCCGCCATGACGGCTCATAAATTGCTGGTATTCACCAGGTTTGGGATAGGTGCAGGTGCCAAGGAACAGCATATGCTCAAGGAAATGAGCCATCCCCTGCCGGTCCGCCGGATCGTCAAAGTGGCCGGTGTTGACGGCCAGGGAGGCGGCAGACTTGTCGGTGTCGGGATCGCAGATCAACAAGACCCTGAGCCGGTTTGCCAGCTCCAGATAGTGGTACTGCCGATGGTCGTTGGGACTGGCATATGGGCTCATTGGCGCGTGACTCTTGTTGGATTTATTTGAATTTAAACATGATTATCGACCCCGCTACCCGGTGAGGCAAACCCTTTTCTGAGAGGTAGCGCAATTGTTTCCCCCGGCATGGCGGGGTAAGATCCCCCCGCTATCAAAACAGGCCCGTTGGGCGAGGTTGTAATGAAAATCTACATCATGCGTCATGGCCAGGCTGGCATGAATGCGAAAACAGATGAACAGCGTCCACTGACCGAGCAGGGAATCGAAGAGTCCATCCACATGGCCCGCTGGCTGGCCCCCCAGCTTGGCGACCAGCTGGATCGGGTGATCCACAGCAACTATCTGCGCGCCAAACAAACCTGGCAGAGCATATGCAGTGAATTACCCAAGGCTGGGGCCGTCGAAGAGAGTGGTGACATCACCCCCTATGGCGATCCGGCCTTCGTGGCAAGTTACCTCACTGCGCTGGCGGCCAAGCACGACAGCATTCTGATGGTGAGTCACCTGCCGCTGGTGGGCTATCTGGTGCAGAGCCTCTGTCCGGCGGCCGGTGCCCCCATGTTTGCCACCTCAGGTCTGGCCTGTATCGAGTGGCAAGATGGCAAGGGGGTCTTGCTCTGGTTGGAAGGACCACATACAATACGCTAAAAGTTAATAAAAAGTTATAGATTGGTTTTTTGGGGAAGAGAGTCGCGATTTTTCCGGATTTTTATACAGAATTTACGGAATTATTTCGCAGAAGCTGCTGTCATACGGATACAACTGCAAGAGGTTGCAAACGATGAGAGTGTTCAAGAAGTACCTGCCGCTGATGGTGGCAAAACATGTCAAAACCTTCTTCAAGGGGCGGATTTATATCCACGGCAGAGGACGCTTTGATTTCCAGTCCGGCCTGCTGATGATGCCCACGTCGGCGGACATTCCCCACCGTCAGACCGTGGTCGAGGTCAACGAGTTGATCTCGAGACTGCACATGGATGCGGCGTGATTGCTTCGTCACCTCGCTGATCCGCGTCATGCCCGCCACTGTGCGGGCATGACTGTTTTTGGGCCCACGCCGGCCTCTTAAGCGCTGTTCGACCCCCTTTATGTCAGCCAATTCTGCCCTGACGGTACGGCGCTTGCTAATCCTGTTGACCCCCCTATACTGCCGCCAGAAATACCCGCTGCTTTTTTCTGGATATAGCGATGCCACTTGCCTTCTTGTTTCCCTTCTCCTGCATGGCCATCTGGGCCGGCAACGCCATCGTCAGCAAACTGGCGGTGGGGGTGCTCTCGCCGGCGGCGCTGGCCTGGTCGCGCTGGATGGTGGCCGGCATCATCTTGACGCCGTTCCTTGCGCACCGGGCCTGGCGAGATCGCGCCAAGCTGCGCGCCGGCTTCTATCAGCTGGCGGCGTTGGCTCTGCTCGGCATGGTGCTCAACCAGACCTTTGGCTACTACGCGGCGCAGACCCTGGGGGCCACCGAGATCGGCCTGATGATGGGGCTGACGCCGCTGATGACGGTGCTGCTCAGCATCTGGTTGCTGCGCGAGCGTCCCACCTGGGGGGCGCTGCTTGGCGGTGTCATCTCCATCCTGGGGCTGGCGATCTTGCTGGGGCAAGGGGATCCCGCTCGCCTCTTTACTCAGGGCATCCACATCGGCTCCGTCTACATGCTGCTGTCGGCGGGCACCTATGCGCTCTACAGCGTGCTGCTCAAGAAGTGGGATCTGGGGCTCGACAACTGGTCCATGCTCTACGGCCAGGTGCTCTGCAGTCTGCTGTTCCTCACCCCATTTTATCTGCTGGTGGATGGACACTGGCCGGACGGGCGGGCGCTCTGGCTGATCCTCTATGCGGGGATCCCGACCTCGGCCCTGTCCCCCTGGCTCTGGATGCAGGGTATCGCCCTGCTCGGGGCAAGCCGCACCGCCATCTTCATGAACCTGTTGCCAGTGATGACAGCGGGCCTGGCCATCAGCTGGCTCGGCGAGAGATTGACCAGCTACCACCTGATCGGCGGCGGCATGACCCTGTTTGGGGTCTTGCTGGCCCAGTTGCTGGTGCAACCTGTGGTGCTGCGCCGGCGCAGTGTGGCGCTGGCCACCTGCCGGGAGGATTGAAAAAAAGACCGCCGAATGGCGGTCTTTTTTTATGCGGGATATCTAGCCTCACTGCGCGGTGAGGTAGAGGTCCTTCGAGTAGACCAGATCCTGCGGGTTTTGATAGGGGTAGCCCTTGATGTTGGGTTTGAGCAGGCGGGATTTGACGTAGAAATAGACCGGGGCGATGGGCGCTTCTGCATCGATCAGGGCCTCGGCCTGCTGATAGAGCTGGTTGCGTTCGGCCGGATCCCTGGCGTCATGGGCCTTGGCCAGCAGGGCGTCATACTGCTGGTTGAACCACTTGCCGCTGTTGGCGCTGCTGCTGGAGGTCATGATGTCGAGGAAGGTGGAGGCATCGTTGTAATCCCCGTTCCAGGCGTAGCGGCTGACCCCGAAGTCCCCTTCGTTGAGGGCCGACACCATGGTTTTCCACTCCATGTTGTTGAGCTTGGCCTGCACCCCCAGGTTGTGTTTCCACATGGAGGAGATGGCCAGCGCTATCTTCTTGTGCCCCTCGTTGGTGTTGTAGAGGATGTCCACATCCAGCGGCTTGCCAGGGCCATAACCCGCTTCGGCGAGCAGCGCCTTGGCCTGCTTGATCCGCTCCTCCTTGCTCATCTGCTCGCTGGCCGGTCGCTTGAGCTCGAAGCCGTCCACTATGGGAGGCGTCAGGCTGAAGGCGGAGATCTGACCCTGCCCCAGGAGCTTCTCGGTGATGGTGTCCCGGTCGATGGCCAGGGAGAGCGCCTTGCGCACCTTGGGATTGTCGAACGGTTTGCGCTGGGTGTTGAACACGTAGTAGTAGGTGGCCAGGGTCGGCACGCTCACCAGCTCCTGCGGGCTCTGCTGCTTGAGCTGCTTGTACTGCTCGAGCGGATAGCTGGTGTAGTGCAGCTCGCCGGCGCGATAGCGGTTGTAGGCGGCGGTGTCGGAGACGATCTCCAGATAGAACACCTTGTTCAACACCGTATGCTGGTTGTCCCAGTAATGGGGGTTGCGCTCGGCGATGAGACGCTCGTTGGGGGTCCACTCCTTGAGCACGAAGGCCCCGTTGGAGACGATGTTGCCCGGCTTGACCCACTCATGACCGAACTTCTCGATGGTTGCCCTCGGCGCCGGGAAGGTGGTGTAGTGGGAGAGGGTCTTCAGGAAGAAGGGGACCGGGTTTTTCAAGGTGATCTGCAGGGTATGGGCATCGAGCGCCTTTATGCCCAGCGTATCCGGGCTCTGTTTGCCCTGAATGACCTCGGCGGCATTGGTGACGCCGGTCAGCTCGATGAACCAGGCGTAGTTGGAGGCATTCTTGGGATCCGCCGCCCGCTGCCAGCCATAGACGTAATCGGCCGCCGTCACTGGCTCGCCGTTGGACCATTTGGCATCGGGTCTGAGCTTGAAGGTGTAGACGGTGCCCGTGGGGTCGAGCTGGTAACCCAGGGCGCCGGCAGGCTGCAGCTTGCCGTCCCCGTCCAGGGTGTAGAGTCCCTCGAACAGGTCGTTGACGATTTCGCTGCCCGCGCTCTCTTCCACCATCTGGGGGTCGATGGAGGCGGGTTCGGTACCTATGTTGCGGATGAAGGTTTGCTGTTCTGCCGGCAGCAACTTGGTACCGGCCGGCACCTGGGCTGCCAGGGCGGGGAGTGCGAACAGGGCGGCAACCGTGCCGGCAATGAGTGTCCTTTTCATTGAATATCCTTATGTTTTTTTGCTTCCAAAGCTGGGCCAGTGTGCGGGATTGATGGCGAGATCTCAAGAGGCAGACAGGTCCCCCATGGCATGGGTCCCAGATAGGGGGCATGGCGGGGATCTTGCCACCCTCATGACGACCTCTTCGTGAGTTTTTGCCACGAATTAACATCGAAAAAGTTATCGATTGAAACCAGATTGAGGGCTATTTCGGGCGAAAAAGGTGGGGGAGATGTGCGTTTATTCAGCGGCTTAATTCGCTGCAAAAACAAAAAACAGGCGTTACATTAGGTTACAAAACAAGGCTGCCGAGGATCGGCACTTTTTTTGTCTATGCGTGCAAACGTTTTCAAAGCCAACGGAAACGATCTTAAAGGAACAATAATGCGAAACATGATCACCATGGGCGAGTTCATCGTCAAAAAGCAGGCGGATTATCCCACCGCGACCGGCGAGCTGACCTCGCTGCTCAGCTCCATCCGCCTGGCCGCCAAGGTGGTGAACCGGGAGATCAACAAGGCGGGGCTGGCGGACATCATCGGCTCCATGGGCGCTGAAAACGTACAGGGCGAGGTGCAGCAGAAGCTGGACGTTTACGCCAACGAGCGTTTCAAGGCGGCGCTGGAAGCCCGTGGCGAAGTGTGCGGCATGGCCTCCGAAGAGGAAGAAGACTTTGTCTCCTTTGATTCCGAGCTCTCCCGTCACTCCAAGTACGTGGTATTGATCGACCCCCTCGATGGTTCCTCCAACATCGACGTCAACGTCTCCGTCGGCACCATCTTCTCCATCTACCGCCGGGTCAGCAAGCCGGGCGCCGGCGTCACCCTGGAAGACTTCTTGCAGCCGGGCAACCGCCAGGTGGCGGCCGGTTACGTGGTCTACGGCTCCTCGACCATGCTGGTTTACACCACCGGCTTTGGCGTCAACGGCTTTACCTACGACCCTTCCATCGGCTGCTTCTGCCTCTCCCACGAGAACATCCGCATTCCGGAGGAGGGCAAGATCTACTCCATCAACGAGGGCAACTACATCAAGTTCCCGGATGGGGTGAAGAAGTACCTGAAATATTGTCAGGAGCGGGACGAGGCGACCCACCGTCCTTACACCTCCCGCTACATCGGCTCGCTGGTCTCCGATTTTCACCGCAACCTGCTCAAGGGCGGCATCTACATCTATCCGTCCGGCACCAACTCGCCGAACGGCAAGCTGCGTCTGCTCTATGAGTGCAACCCCATGGCCTTCCTGGTGGAGCAGGCCGGTGGCAAGGCCTCCGATGGCTTTGGCCGGATCATGGATATCCAGCCCACCGCACTGCACCAGCGTACCCCTTATTTCGTGGGCTCCACCAAGATGGTGGAGCGGGCCGAGGCCTTCATGCGGGAGTTCTCCGCCCACGAGAACCCGGCCAATCAGGTATGACGGTCAACGTCACGGGATAAAAAACGGGAGCCATCAAGGCTCCCGTTTTATTTGGGTGAGCGGCTGGCCGCCTCATCACCACCCCCTCAGGGGTTGGCGTGGCTGGCGAGATCCGCCAGCAGGCCATCCACCAGCTTGAGGCGCATGGCCCTGTCCTGGGTCGGAACCTGGAAGCGCAGCCGGGTCGGCCCGTCCATCTTGTAGATGCGCGGCTGCTCTGAGAGCAGCTTGACCAGATAGGCAGGGTTGACCCTGGTCTCCTGGGTAAAGTCCAGATAGCCGCCGCGCTCGCTCATCTCCACCCGGCGAATGCCCAGCGCCGTGGCGCGCTGGCGGAAGGCGGCCAGCTCCAGCAGGGTTTTGGTTGGCTCCGGCAACAGGCCGAAGCGGTCGATCAGCTCCACTTTCAGTTCGCGCAGCTCCTGCTCGTCCGCCGCACTGGCGATCCGTTTGTACATGGAGAGCCGCATGTTGACGTCCGGAATATAGTCGTCCGGCAACAGCGCCGGCAGGCGCAGCTCCACCTCGGTGTGCTGGCTCATGAGCTGTTCCAGCGACGGCTCCTTGCCCGATTTCAGCGCCTCGACCGCCTGCTCCAGCATCTCCATGTAGAGGGTGAAGCCGACCGATTCAATCTGGCCGCTCTGATCGTCACCGAGCAGTTCGCCGGCGCCGCGGATCTCCAGATCGTGGGTGGCCAGTGCAAAGCCGGCGCCGAGATCTTCAAGGGACGCAATGGCCTCCAGCCGCTTGGCCGCATCCTTGGTCATCAGTTTGGGATGGGGGGTGAGCAGGTAGGCATAGGCCTGGTGGTGGGAGCGACCGACCCGGCCCCGCAGTTGGTGCAGCTGGGCCAGACCGAGATGATCCGCCCGATCCATGATGATGGTGTTGGCGCTTGGCACGTCGATGCCGGTCTCGATGATGGTGGTGCAGACCAGCAGGTTGAAGCGCTGGTGGTAGAAGTCCGACATCACCCGCTCGAGCTCGCGCTCGCGCATCTGACCGTGAGCGATGCCGATGCGCGCCTCCGGCACCAGCTCGGCAAGATCCGCCGCGCACTTCTCGATGCTCTCCACGTCGTTGTGCAGGTAGTAGACCTGGCCGCCGCGCTTCAATTCCCGCAGCACCGCCTCGCGGGTGACCACCGGCTCCTGCTGGCGCACGAAGGTCTTGATGGCCAGGCGCTTGGCGGGCGGGGTGGCGATGATGGAGAGATCCCGCATGCCCGACATCGCCATGTTGAGGGTACGCGGAATGGGGGTGGCGGTGAGGGTGAGGATGTCCACATCGGCCCGCAGCGCCTTGATCTTCTCCTTCTGGCGCACCCCGAAGCGATGCTCCTCGTCGACGATGAGCAGCCCCAGATCCTTGAAGGTGAGCTCGGCGCCGAGCAGCTTGTGGGTGCCGATGATGATGTCCACCTTGCCTTCGGCGAGCTCTTTCATCACGGCGGTCTGCTCCTTGGCGGAGCGGAAGCGGCTCAGTACCTCGACCCGCACCGGCCAGTTGGCGAAGCGGTCGCGGAAGTTGTCGTAGTGCTGCTGGGCGAGCAATGTGGTTGGCACCAGCACGGCCACCTGCTTGCCGCCGTGCACTGCCACAAATGCCGCCCGCATCGCCACTTCGGTCTTGCCGAAGCCCACGTCGCCGCACACCAGCCGATCCATGCTCTTGGCCTGGCACATGTCGCCGAGCACCGCATTGATGGCGTTGAGTTGATCATCGGTCTCCTCGAACGGAAAGCCGGCGGCAAACTGGCGATAGGCTTCGCGGTCGTGCTTGAAGGCAAAGCCGTGACGGGCCGCCCGCATGGCATAGACATCCAGCAGCTCGGCTGCCACGTCGCGCACCTTTTCGGCCGCCTTGCGCCGGGCCTTGACCCAGGCCTCGCCGCCGAGCTTGTGGCTGGGCGGGTTGTCCGAGCCGGTATAACGGCTGATCAGGTGCAAACTGGTGACTGGCACGAACAGCTTGTCGCCGCCGGCATATTCGAGGGTCAGAAACTCGGTGGGCAGGCCGCCGGCATCGATGGTTTCCAGCCCCAGATAGCGGCCGACCCCGTGATCCAGGTGCACCACCGGCTGACCCTGGGTCAGCTCGCCGAGGTTTCGGATCACCGCATCCGAACTCAGGTTCTTGCTCTTCTCCCGTTGCCGTTTGCTGCGGATCTTGCCGCCCAGCAGTTCGGTCTCGGTGATGAGCGCGAGCTCCTCTTGCCCAGGCTCTCGCAGCAAGAAGCCGCGCTCGAGCGGTGCTACCAGCAGGCCGTGACGGGCCTTGCTGGTGATGAAGGCATCGAGTGATGCAAACTCCTTGGGCTGCAACGCGATGCGGGCCAGCAGATCGCCCAGTACCTCGCGCCGCCCCTCGGACTCCACCACAAACAGGGTGCGGCCGGCAAAACCTTGCAGGAACTGGTTGAGGGCCAGCAGCGGCTGCTCCTTGCTGTGATCGAGCTGCAGCTCGGGCAGCGCCGAGACAGGCAGGTCGTGCTGGCCCGCATCACCGGCGGTGGGGGCCTCCTGCAGCCGCACGGCCGCGTACTGGCCGAGCGCCGCAAACAGCTGTTCCACCGGCAGATAGATCTGCTGGGGTGGCAGCAGGGGACGGGTATTGTCCCAGCGCCTGTCCTCGTAGCGCTGGCTGATGTCGTTCCAGAAGCGCTGGGCGGCGGGGTAGATCTCCCCCACGGTCAGCAGCAGGGTGTTGTCCGGCAGGTGGTCAAACAGGCTGGCGGTCTGCTGGAAGAAGAGTGGCAGATAGTACTCGATGCCGGCCGGCCAGCGCCCCTTGCTCACCTCCTGATAGACGGAGCCCTCTGCGCGGGAGATCTCGAACTGTTCGCGATACTGGCCGCGAAACAGCTCGATGGCACCCTCGTCGGTGGGAAACTCCCGGGCCGGCAACAGGCTGACGCTCTTGACCGGCTCGCTGGAGCGCTGGGTCTCGGGGTCGAACGGGCGGATGGAGTCCACTTCGTCGTCGAAGAAGTCGATGCGATAGGGGCTGCTGCTGCCCATGGGGAAGAGATCGAGCAGGGAGCCGCGGGCGGCAAATTCGCCGTGCTCCAGCACCTGCTCCACTGCCACATAGCCCGCCTCGGCGAGGCGCGTGCGCAGCTGCTGCAGATTGAGGCGCTGGCCGCTTTTCACCATCAGGCTGTATTTGTCGAGATAGACCCGGGGCGCCGTGCGCAGCATCAGGGTGGAGATGGGCACGATCAGCACGCCGCTGCTCATCTGCGGCAGCTTGTAGAGGGTCTCGAGCCGCTGGGAGATGATGTCCTGATGGGGGGAGAAGGTGTCGTAGGGCAGGGTCTCCCAGTCCGGGAACAGCAGCACCGGGCAGCCCGTGTCGGCCAGCAGGTATTGCAGTTCCTGTTCGAGGCGCAGGGCGCTCGGGGTATCGGCGGTCACCAGCAGGACGGGGCGATGAGCCTCCTGCGTGAGGCGGGCGGCCATCAGCGAGAGGCTGCTGCCTGTCAGCTGGCCGAGCGTTAACTTTTGGCCCGCCTTGGCGGGCAAGGCGGGAAGCTTCATTGGCATCATTCGATTCTTTTAACGTTGACGGTCTTGCGCACGAAGTTTGAGCTGTTTGGACTGGATATGCAGGCTGGCGCGTACCAGCAGTTCACGGTCATCCTCGCGGAGCCGCACATAGTCGAGCATCACGTGGGTACCGTGCTCGCTCGGTTCCAGCTGCTTGACCTGGCCGTAGCAGTAGACGGCGGACGCCTCTTCGCGCAGGAAGATCTTGAGCCGCACTATCTGGTGCAGGTGTGGCACCTCGCCGTGGCCCTGATGGGGATGCAGATAGGTCAGCTGGCCAGCACCAAAGCGCAGAGTGTGAAAGCGATGTTCCGGGTGATCCTGTACCGACAGCACATAGCCCATGATCATGTCGATCTTGCGCGACTGCTGGTTGATGATCTCCACCAGATCGTGCATCGAATCGTTCTGATTGCGGATCAGGCGGCTGGTCACCATGTCGATGGAGGTAATGGCGGAGGCGATGCGAAAGGGTTCGGGCAGCTCGGCCTCCAGTGCTTCCAGCGAGGGCAGATGAAAGTCACCGGGCATGGGGATCACATTGACCGGTGTGGCATGGGTGACACTGAAGAACTGTTCCTGCATGGAGGCTATCCCTTGTTGTCATAGACGGTTTCCCTTTATTATCCGGTATCTTATTTTGTTGGCAATGTAGATATCCTTGAAGACTGGACTTTTTCAGCCACTGTCGCTGGCCATCGGCCTGCGTTATGCAGGCTCGCGACGCAGCAATCGCTTCGTTTCATTTATCTCCCTGTTTTCCACTTTCGGCATCGCCATCGGGGTCGCCGCCCTGATGGTGGTCATCTCGGTGATGAACGGTTTTGAAGGGCAGCTCAAGGGGCGCATCCTGGGGGTGATCCCCCATGTGGTGGTGACCAGCCCGGCGGGGCGCATCGATGCCGCGCCGCAGGGCCTGCCGGACCTGGCCAGGCTGCCGCACGTGATTGCCCATGCCCCCATGCTCGACAGTGAAGGCATGCTGCAAAGCCCCGGTCAGCTCACCGGCGTCAGTGTGCAGGGTATCGATCCCGCCCAGTGGCCCAAGGACGACATCCTGCACGTCCAGATGCAGATGGGGCGTCTGGACAGCCTGCAGGCCGGCGAATACCACATAGTGCTGGGGCAGGGGGTGGCCAATCGCCTCAAGGTCTCCATGGGCGACCAGGTCCGTCTGATCCTGACCGAAGGCACCCGCTTCACCCCGTTTGGTCGGGTACCGGCCCAGCGCCTCTTTACCGTCTCCGGCATCTTCGGGGTCGGCGCCGATGTGGACAGCCAGGTCGCCCTGATTGCGCTGGGGGATGCCCAGCGGATGCTGCGCCTGCCTGCGGATCAGGTGGGCGGCATCCGCCTCTGGCTGGATGACCCCTTCGCCGCCGACGAGGTGGTGAAGACGGCGCTGCCGGACGGGCTGGAGTGGCAGGACTGGCGCCGCGAGCGCGGCGAGCTGTTCCAGGCGGTGGCCATGGAAAAACGGATGATGGGATTGATGCTGGTGCTGATCATCGCGGTTGCCACCTTCAACATCCTCTCAGCCCTGGTGATGGTGGTGACCGACAAGGAAGGGGAGGTGGCCATCCTGCGCACCATGGGTATGAGCGAGGCCGGCATCGTCAAGATCTTCATGGTGCTGGGGGCCTCCAGCGGCGTCATCGGCGCCCTGTTCGGCGGTCTGGCTGGACTGGCGCTCTCCATGGGGCTCAACCCCTTGCTCGATGCGGTGGGGCTCAACCTCTACATGACGGCCGGCGGCTCGGGCCTGCCGGTCATCGTCGAACCCGCCCAGGTCGTGACCATTTTGCTGGGCGCCGTGCTGCTCAGCTTCAGCGCCACCCTCTACCCGGCGGCCCGTGCGGCCCGTGTCAAACCGGCCGAGGCGCTGCGTTATGAATAATTCATCTTCTGTTGTTACTGGTACCGGCGTTGCTGCCGGCACCAGCGTTGTTACAGGTGCAAGTGGAGCCTCCTTTATGAATCAATCCGTCTCCTGCGAGCCGCTGCTGCGCTGCCAGGCCCTCAACCATGTCTACAAAGAGGGCGATCTGGAGACCCAGGTACTCAAGGGCATCGATCTTAGCGTGGCACCCGGCGAGATGCTGGCGGTTGTGGGCAGCTCGGGTTCCGGCAAAACCACCCTGCTGCACCTGATGGGGGCGCTCGACAACCCCTCCAGCGGCGCCGTGCTGTTCAAGGGGCAGGACATCCATCGCTGGGACAGCCGTACCCAGGCGAAGTTTCGCAATCAGGAACTGGGTTTCGTTTACCAGTTCCACCACCTGCTCTCCGAGTTCAGCGCGCTGGAAAATGCCGCCATGCCGCTGCTGATCGCCGGTGAGTCGGTGAAGAGCGCGACCGACAAGGCGAGCCGGATGCTGGGGCGGGTAGGGCTCTCCCACCGTCTCAACCACAGACCGTCCGAGCTTTCCGGTGGCGAGCGCCAGCGGGTCGCCATCGCCCGTGCCCTGGTCAACGAACCCAGCCTGGTGCTGGCAGACGAGCCCACCGGCAACCTGGATCACGCCAGCGCCACCGCCGTTTATGAGCTGCTCTGCGAGCTCAACCGCGAGCTCGGCACCGCGTTCGTGGTGGTGACCCACGATCTCAGCCTGGCAGCCAAGCTCCATCGCCGGGTGACCCTGGTGAGCGGCGTGATGGCGGAGGTCGCCTGATGTTCAAACCGCTGCCCCTGTTTCTGGGCCTGCGTTACAGCCGCTCTCGCCGTCGCAACGGCTTCATCGCCTTTATCTCCGCCTCCTCCCTCATTGGCATCGCCCTCGGGGTGATGGCGCTGATCCTGGGACTCTCCGCCATGAATGGCTTTGAGCGAGAGCTCAAGAACCGGGTGCTCTCCGTGGTGCCTCACGGCGAGCTGATGGGGATGGAAGCTCCACTCCCCAACTGGCCCAAGCTGCGGGACTACCTGCTGGCCCAGCCCGGGGTGGAGGCTGCCGCCCCGGTGATCCGGCTCGACGGCCTGCTGGAGCACGGCAGTGCCCTCAAGGGGCTGCAGGTGCGCGCCGTGTTGCCGGAGCTGGAAGCCAATCTGTCCGATGCGGGCAACTACATGACGGGGCGTGGTCTGCGCGAGCTGGAAGCCGGCGAGCACGGCCTCATCCTCGGCAAGACCATCGCCGACAAGCTGGGGGTCAAGATAGGGGACACTGTCACCTTGTTGCTGCCCCAGGGCAGCGATGCAGCCGGCATCAAGAACCCGAAGCGCGAGTCTCTCAAGGTGGTGGGGCTGCTCGAGATCGGTGGCCAGCTTGATGGGGTGCTCGGCTTCATGCATCTGGCGGATGCCCAGGCCATTACCGGCATGGGCAGTGCGATAGAGGGCTTCAGCCTCAAGGTGAACGACGTGCTCAAGGCGCAGTCCATCACGGTGGCAGCCGCCCAGAAGTTCCCGCACTACGTCTACATCAGCAGCTGGATGAGCCGCCAGGGTTATCTCTATCAGGACATCCAGATGGTGCGCACCGTGATGTACGTAGTGATGCTGATGGTGGTAGCGGTGGCCTGTTTCAACATCGTCTCCACCCTGGTGATGGCGGTGAACGAGAAGCGTAGCGAGATCGCCATCTTGAAGACCATGGGGGCGAGCCCGGGCCAGATCCGGCTCACCTTTGTCATTCAGGGAATGGTAAACGGGGTGGCGGGTGCCTTGCTCGGCGCCCTGCTGGGCGGCCTGCTCTCCAGCAAGCTGACCCAGATCCTGGGTGTCATCGAGAAGCTCATTGGTCACCGCTTCCTCAACCCGGACATCTATTTCATCGACTTCCTGCCGACCGAACTGCACATTCAGGACTTGCTCATCGTGACCGGCGCCGCCATCCTGATGAGCCTGCTGGCCACCCTCTACCCCGCCTGGCGGGCAAGCGGACTGGTGCCGTCGCGCGAGTTGGGACACTGATAGGCGGCATCTTGTCTGCTGATAAAAACGAAGGGCCCGTCGGTGCAAACCGGAGGGCCCTGCTGTTTTGAGGGGCGCTGGCTGGTTTAGTGGGCGTTGAGTTCATCCAGCGGCAGCGAGAAGCTCGCCACGAAGATGTCGATGAAGTAGCGCATCTCGTCGCTCATCCGGGCCGCCAGCATCTGCTCGAGGCGCTTGCGCGCCGGCTCGAACTCCCGGTTGCCGGCATTGATCTCTTCCAGGCACTTGGTATAGGCGCAGAGGGTATCGGCATCCTTCACCAGCCTGGCCAGCTCGCCATCCTGGGCTGCCGAATCGAGCAGCGGGCGAAAGTCCTCGACCAGCTCCGGCGGCAACATGCCGAGCAGGCGCTGCTCGGCGGCCAGTTCAATCTTCTTGTATTCGCGGGCAATCTCGGGATTGAAGTACTTGACCGGGGTGGGCAGATCGCCGGTCAGTACCTCGCTGCTGTCGTGATAGAGGGCCATGACGGCGGCGCGATCGGCATCCACGCGGCCACCAAAGAGCCGGTTTTTGATGAGGCCGAGGGCGTGGGCCACCATGGCTACCTGCAAACTGTGCTCGGCGATGTTTTCGGGCTGGATGTTGCGCATCAGCGGCCAGCGGTAGATGAGCTTCATGCGGGCGAGATTGGCGAAGAAGTGGCTGGGCAGCATGGATGACCTCGAAGATGGCAATGAAAAAGGGCAGACCCTAGTCTGCCCTTTTTTACGGCTGGCGGCATCGCCTTCAGCGAATATAACGGCCGGATTCTGCTTCCTGATTGGTGACGATCATCTGGCCGATAGGGGCCAGGCTGATGAGCGCCAGCTTGAGGTGCTGGATGCCGAAGGGGATGCCGACGATGGTGACGAAGCAGGCTAGCGCCGAGGCGATGTGGCCGATGGCCAGCCAGATCCCGATCAGCACGAACCAGATGATGTTGCCAATCAGCCCCATGGTACCGGTACCCATGTCGCTCAGACCGGTCATGGTCTTGCGGTTGACCGCCTGCTTGCCGAACGGGAAGAAGGTGAAGGTGCCGATGACGAAACAGGCGCGTCCCCAGGGGATCCCGATGAGGGAGATAAAACAGATCAGCCCGGCCAGCCACCAGGCCAGCCCCATGAAGACGCCTCCCAGTACGAACCAGAGCAGATTGAACAAGAAGCGGAAAAAGGCCATGTCGGTGACTCCAGACTTATCAAGATGGCTGCCACCATAACGAGCGATGGTCATGGACGCAATGGTTGAAGGGGCGGGGTGGACAATTTGGGTCGCAGGGGGTGAAAAGAGACCGCGATGGAGAGATATGAGGTGAAAAAGTAGGCTCTTGCACGAAAAAAGGTGAGCAAGTGCAAATTCTTGCGGCTTGCGTGCTTGAAGTCGGCCCCGCGATTCCCCATATAAGGGGCAGTTTGGCGGGAATTGTGCCATCCCCTGCCCGGTTGGGGGACGTGTGGCTCGACTCGATCAAAGTGCGCCGCTATAATGTCGCGTCATATTTTCTCATCACAAAGACAGTCGTTGTCTTTATAAACAGGAAGACTCCGGGCTTTGCCCAGGGGCAATAAAGGGTCAGCACGCAGTGCTGAGTTGAACGAGGTAGAAGAATGCAAGTTTCTGTAGAGACAACCCAGGGTCTGGAACGCCGTCTTACCATCACCGTACCGGCCGCTACCGTTGACGCCGCCGTGCGCAAAGAATTGAACGGCCTGGCCAAAACCCGTCGCATCGACGGTTTCCGTCCTGGCAAGGCTCCGGTTGCCATCATCAAGAAGATGTTCGGCGCCATGGCTCATGCTCGCGTTGCTGACGAAATGATGCAGAGCAACTTCATCAAGGCCATCATCGAAAACAAACTGAGCCCGGCCGGTGCCCCGACCATGGATCCGAAAGAGATCCAGGAAGGTCAGGACTTCGAATTCACCGCGACCTTCGAAGTGTACCCCGAGTTTGAAGTGGCTGGCCTCGAGACCATCAAGGTCGAGAAGCCGGTTGCTACCGTGAAGGATGAAGATCTGGCCAACATGATCGACACCCTGCGCAAGCAGCACGCTACCTGGAGTGAAGTGGACGCCGCCGCTGCCGATGGCATGCGTGTGACCATGGACTTCGTCGGTTCCATCGACGGTGAAGAGTTCGACGGCGGCAAGGCCGAAGGCTTCAACCTGGTACTGGGTGCCGGTCGCATGATCCCGGGCTTCGAAGACGCCATCATGGGCAAGAAAGCTGGCGACGAGTTCACCATCGACGTGACCTTCCCGGCTGACTACCACGCTGAAAACCTGAAAGGCAAAGCCGCCAAGTTCGCTTCCAAGCTGAACAAGGTTGAAGAGCAAATCCTGCCTGAGCTGACCGAAGAGTTCGTCAAGCGTTTCGGCATCGAGAGCGGCAACGTTGAAGAGCTGAAAGCCGAAGTGCGCAAGAACATGGAGCGCGAACTGGCTCAAGCCCTGAAAAACAGCGTGAAAGAGCAGGTTCTGAACGGTCTGGTTGAAGCCAACCAGATCGATCTGCCGAAGGCTGCCGTTGCTCAGGAAATCGATGCCCTGCGTCAGCAGGCGCTGCAGCGTTTCGGCGGCTTCCAGGGCGGCAACGCTCCTGAACTGCCAGCCGAGCTGTTCCAGGGCCAGGCCGAGCGTCGTGTACGCGTAGGTCTGCTGCTGGGCGACGTGATCCGTACCAACGAGATCAAGGCTGATGAAGCGCGCGTCAACAGCATCATCGAATCCATGGCCACTGCCTACGAAGATCCGAAGGAAGTGATCGAGTACTACCAGAAGAACGAACAGATGCTGAACGGCGTTCGCAACCTGGCAGTTGAAGATCAAGCCATCGACCTGATCCTGTCCAAGGCCCAGGTGACCGAGAAGGAAGTTGCATTTGACGAAGTGATCAACAAGTCCGGTGCCGCTGCCTAAGAACATTTGACTTAAGGTCAAGACTGTTAAGTATAATGGCTCGTGTGATCTCCACTCGGGCCATTTTATTTTAGGGACAATGCCTTATGTACAAGAACTATAACGATGTGACTGAATCCCCACGCAATGCGCTCATCCCGATGGTGGTAGAGCAAACCGCGAAAGGGGAGCGTTCCTACGACATCTATTCTCGTCTGCTGAAGGAGCGGGTGATCTTCCTGACCGGTCAGGTTGAAGATCACATGGCGAATCTGGTGGTGGCTCAGCTCTTGTTCCTGGAGTCTGAAAATCCGGATCAGGACATCAGCATCTACATCAACTCTCCGGGTGGGGCCGTCACTGCAGGTATGTCCATTTATGACACCATGCAGTTCATCAAGCCGGACGTCAGCACGGTGTGCATGGGGCAGGCCTGCTCCATGGGTGCCTTCCTGCTGGCCGGTGGTGCCAAGGGCAAGCGTTTCTGCCTGCCCAATGCCCGCGTGATGATCCACCAGCCGCTGGGCGGTTTCCAGGGCCAGGCATCTGATATCCAGATCCATGCCCAGGAGATCCTGAAGATCAAGAATACCCTGAACGAGCGTCTGGCCTTCCATACCGGTCAGGACATGGCCACCATCGAGCGTGACACCGACCGTGACAACTTCATGTCGGCCGAGCAGGCCGTGGCCTATGGTCTGGTTGACGGTGTCCTGAGCCGCCGCGGCTGAGCCACGAGCTAGCCCGTACCATCATCGAGGGCATCATCTGGTTTGATGATGCCCTCAATCGGCAGATCAGGCATGGGCAGGGTGTTCCGGACTGTTGTAAACTCAACAGGACAATCCATCCTCTATTGATAAAACGAGGTTGCTGAATGACAGAAAAACGCAAGGGTGAGGGTGATAAGCTGCTCTACTGCTCTTTTTGCGGCAAAAGCCAGCATGAAGTGCGCAAGCTGATCGCTGGCCCTTCCGTCTACATATGTGATGAGTGTGTCGAGCTGTGCAACGACATCATCCGCGAAGAGATCCGCGAGATCTCGCCCAAGCGCGATGGTAGCGAGCTGCCGACCCCTCATGAAATCCGCGCTCATCTGGATGACTATGTGATCGGGCAGGAGTACGCCAAGAAGGTGCTGGCGGTAGCCGTCTACAACCACTACAAGCGGCTGCGCAGCGGCAGCGAGTCCGGTGGTGTAGAGCTTGGCAAATCCAACATCCTGCTGATCGGTCCGACCGGCAGTGGCAAGACCCTGCTGGCTGAAACCCTGGCTCGTCTGCTGGATGTTCCCTTCACCATGGCCGACGCCACCACCCTGACCGAAGCCGGTTATGTGGGCGAGGACGTGGAGAACATCATCCAGAAGCTGCTGCAGAAGTGCGACTACGACGTAGAGAAGGCCCAGCGTGGCATCGTCTACATCGACGAGATCGACAAGATCTCCCGCAAGTCGGACAACCCCTCCATTACCCGCGACGTGTCCGGGGAAGGGGTGCAGCAGGCCCTGCTCAAGCTGATCGAAGGGACCATCGCTTCCGTGCCGCCGCAAGGTGGTCGCAAGCACCCGCAGCAGGAGTTCTTGCAGGTTGATACCTCCAAGATCCTGTTCATCTGTGGTGGCGCCTTTGCCGGTTTGGACAAGGTGATCGAGCAGCGCTCCGTCAAGGGCACCGGCATCGGTTTTGGTGCCGAGGTCAAGTCCAAGAGCGCCAAGGCAACCTTGAGCGAGAGCTTTGCCAAGGTGGAGCCGGAAGATCTGATCAAATACGGTCTGATCCCCGAGTTCATTGGCCGCCTGCCGGTGGTAGCGACCCTGACCGAACTGGACGAGGCAGCCCTCATCCAGATCCTGAAAGAGCCGAAGAACGCGCTGACCAAGCAGTATGCCGCGCTGTTCGATCTGGAAGGGGTGGAACTGGAGTTCCGTGACGACGCGTTGAACGCCATCGCCCGCAAGGCGATGGAGCGTAAAACCGGTGCCCGCGGTCTGCGTTCCATCGTGGAAGCCGTGCTGCTCGATACTATGTATGACCTGCCGTCGCTGGACGGTGTCAGCAAGGTGGTGATCGACGAAACCGTGATCAAGGGGGACTCCGCGCCCTTGATGATCTACGAAAATCCCGAGACCCAGGCCGCCGCATCAGAGTAAATGTCTGATTTTTAATCAAATGAAAGGGGCTTTTTGCCCCTTTCATGCTTTTTGCGGTTTCGGCGATTGAATCTCATCTAAGCGCCCCCATATACTCAGCCAAGCGCTTTGCCAACGGTATAACAAGCCGAGAGGACATATATGAACCTAGAGCGTTCAGAACGCATCGAGATTCCCGTCCTGCCTCTTCGTGACGTGGTGGTTTACCCCCACATGGTCATTCCACTCTTTGTGGGGCGGGAAAAATCCATTCGCTGTCTGGAAGCGGCCATGGAGCAGGACAAGAAAGTTCTGCTGGTGGCCCAGAAGGATGCGTCAACCGATGAGCCGACGGTGGAGGAGATCTTCTCCGTCGGGACAGTGGCCAATATTCTACAGATGCTCAAGCTGCCCGATGGCACCGTCAAGGTGCTGGTGGAAGGGGGCCAGCGTGCCCGTCTTGAGCGGATGATCGACGACCGGGACTTCTTCGTTGGCGAGGCGCAGTACATCGCCTCCAAGGCGATTGAGGAGAAGGACCAGGATGTACTGGTGCGCTCCGCCATCGGTCAGTTCGAAGGCTATATCAAGCTCAACAAGAAGATCCCGCCCGAGGTGCTCACCTCGATTTCGGCGATCGATGATGCGGCGCGCCTGGCCGATACCATGGCCGCCCACATGCCGCTCAAGCTCGAAGACAAGCAGAAGGTGCTGGAAATCGCCTCCGTGTCCGAGCGCATCGAGTTTCTGATGGCCATGATGGAGTCGGAGATTGACCTGCTGCAGGTCGAGAAACGCATCCGCTCCCGGGTCAAGAAGCAGATGGAGAAGAGCCAGCGCGAGTACTATCTCAACGAGCAGATGAAGGCCATCCAGAAAGAGCTGGGTGAGCTGGAAGACAGCCCGGATGAGTTCGAAGCCCTCAATCGCAAGATTGAAGAGGCCGGCATGCCGGAAGATGCCCGTGAGAAGGCGCAGGCCGAGCTTGCCAAGCTGAAGATGATGTCGCCCATGTCGGCCGAGGCCACCGTGGTGCGCAGCTACGTCGACTGGATGGTACAGGTGCCGTGGAAGGCGCGCTCCAAGGTCAAGAAAGACCTGGGCAAGGCGCAAGAGGTGCTGGATGCCGACCACTATGGCCTGGAGAAGGTCAAGGATCGCATTCTCGAGTATCTGGCGGTGCAGGCGCGCGTCAACAAGCTCAAGGGACCGATCCTCTGTCTGGTAGGGCCTCCCGGCGTGGGCAAGACCTCGCTCGGTCAGTCCATCGCCAAGGCCACCGGTCGCAAATATGTGCGCATGGCGCTCGGCGGGGTGCGTGACGAAGCGGAGATCCGTGGTCACCGCCGTACTTATATCGGCTCCATGCCCGGCAAGCTCATCCAGAAGATGGCGAAAGTCGGCGTGAAGAACCCGCTGTTCCTGCTCGATGAAATCGACAAGATGAGCTCGGACATGCGTGGCGATCCCGCCTCAGCCCTGCTGGAAGTGCTGGATCCCGAGCAGAACAACAGTTTCAACGATCACTATCTGGAAGTGGATTATGACCTGTCGGACGTGATGTTCGTGGCCACCTCCAACTCCATGAACATCCCGGGTCCGCTGCTGGACCGGATGGAAGTGATCCGCCTCTCCGGTTACACCGAAGATGAGAAGCTCAACATCGCCAAGCAGCATCTGGTCTCCAAGCAGATCCAGCGCAACGGCCTGAAAGAGTCCGAGATCACCATCGAGGATTCCGCTCTGGTCGGGGTGATCCGCTACTACACCCGCGAGGCGGGGGTGCGGAGTCTGGAGCGCGAGATCTCCAAGATTTGTCGCAAGGCGGTCAAGCGCATCCTGCTGGACAAGAGCATCAAGCATGTTCAGGTCAATCAGGCCAACCTCAAGGAGTTCCTCGGGGTGCAGCGCTTTGACTACGGCAAGGCCACCGATCAGAACCAGGTGGGTCAGGTGTGTGGTCTGGCGTGGACCGAAGTGGGGGGCGATCTGCTTACCATCGAAACCACCAACATGCCGGGCAAGGGCAAGCTCACCTATACAGGTTCCCTGGGTGACGTGATGCAGGAGTCCATCCAGGCCGCCATGACGGTGGTACGGGCCCGTGCCGAGAAGCTGCGCATCAATGCCGACTTCTACGAGAAGCGCGATATCCACGTGCACGTACCGGAAGGGGCGACCCCGAAAGACGGTCCGAGCGCCGGTATCGCCATGTGTACCGCCCTGGTCTCCAGCTTGACCGGTAATCCGGTTCGTGCTGATGTGGCCATGACGGGGGAGATCACCTTGCGCGGCGAAGTGCTGCCTATTGGCGGCCTCAAAGAGAAGCTGCTGGCAGCCCATCGCGGTGGCATCAAGCGGGTGCTGATCCCGAAAGAGAACGAGCGTGACCTCGAGGAGATCCCGGACAACGTCAAACAAGACCTTGAAATCTATCCGGTTCGCTGGATTGACGAGGTGCTGGAATTGGCGTTGCAGGACAATCCGCAAGGGTTTGAGCGCGTTTCTGTCGTGTAAATGTTGATGCGCCGCAAATTTGGCGCATTCGGGGGGTGGTTAAGGCTTGCATGCGCCGGATAACGGAAGTAGCCTTGACCACCGATCGGGTACTCATGATGAGTCGCAATGCGTGATGTGGCGCGGGTTTGCGCTAGATTGTCACTTGCAACTGATCAGGAGGCTTGCTATAAAACCTCCACTTGTTGTGGCCAGGGAAATCGGCGCCGCAGCGATGTTCGATAAAAGGGGAATATAAGAGTGAATAAATCTCAACTGATTGACAAGATTGCAGACGGTGCTGATATCTCCAAAGCCGCTGCTGGCCGTGCGCTGGATGCTTTCATTGACGCCGTGGGTGAAGCCCTGAAAGAGGGTGACCAGGTTGCTCTGGTAGGTTTCGGTACTTTCGCCGTGCGCGAGCGTGCTGCCCGTTCTGGCCGTAACCCGCAAACTGGCGCGACCATCGAAATCGCCGCTGGTAAAGTTCCTGCCTTCAAAGCCGGTAAGGCCCTGAAAGACGCTGTCAACTAAGCCGGGCGCTGATATCACATCGGCCACCGTCCTTGGTCACAGACCAGACAAGTGAGAGGGCTCTCCCTCATACTGATTGACCAAGGCGCATCGCAATCGGTGCGCCTTTTCATTATTTACGCCCATCGAGTTCGGGAGCATAAGTACAAACATGATGTTGGATAAACTACGCGAAGGGGCGCAGGGCAAGGTAGCCAAGGTTATCTTGGGCCTGATCATCCTCTCCTTTGCCTTGGCCGGTGTAGGTAGCTACCTCAACGGCCCGGCTCGTACCGCCCCCGCCACCGTCAACGGCAATGACATCAGCTCCGCTGCGCTGGAAAATGCCTATCGCAACGAGCGGGCCCGCATGGAATCCCAAATGGGGGAGTCTTTCAGCCAGTTGGCCGCCAATCCTGACTACATGAAGCAGTTCCGCCGTGGCGTGCTGGACCGTCTGATCGATCAGGCCCTGTTCGACAGCAAGGCCCGTGAACTGGGTCTGCGCGTCAGCGATGAGCAGATCAAGCAGGCCATCGTCGCCATGCCCGAGTTTGCCGAAGATGGCAAGTTCAACAACGATCGCTATCTGCAACTGATCCGCCGTGCCGGCATGACCCCGGAGATGTTCCGTGACTCCCTGCGCCAGGACATGGTTCGCCAGCAATTGATGGGCGCCCTGCTGGGTACCGAATTTGCACTCAAGGGTGAAGCCGAGCAACTGGACAAGCTCTACAACCAGACTCGCGATCTGCGTCTGGTGCGCCTGGCCGCATCTGCCTACCTGGGGGACGTGAACGTTTCCGATGAAGAGGTGGAGCAGTACTACAAGGCCAACAGCAGCCACTTCATGAATGATGAGCAGGTCAAGGTTGACTACCTGCTGCTGGACGCCGCCACCCTTGGCAAAGACGTCAAGGTGAGCGAGCAGGATGCCCAGGATTACTACGATCAGCATCAGGATCTGTTCCAGCGTGCCGAGCGTCGTCATGTGGCTCATATCCTGATCCCGTTCGGCAAGGACGAGAAAGCCGCTGAGCAGAAGGCCGAGGCCGTGCTGGCCAAAGCCAAGGCCGGTGACGATTTCGCCGCGCTGGCCAAGGCTGACTCTTCCGATACCTTCTCCGCCAAGAAGGGCGGTGAGCTGGATTGGTTCGAGAAAGGGGTGATGGATCCGGCGTTCGAGAAGGCCGCGTTTGCACTGGCCAAGGCCGGCGATCTCTCCACCGTGGTGAAGAGCCCGTTTGGTTTCCACGTCATCAAGCTGCTGGGGGTTGAACCGGCCCAGACCAAGCCGTTTGTCGATGTGAAAGCAGAGACCATCAGCCGTCTGCAGGCAGACAAGGCCAAGGAGCTGTTCTTTGCCGAGCAGCAGAAGATGGCCGACAGCAGCTTCGAGAACCCGGATTCGCTGGACTTGACCGCCGAGACCATGGGTCTGAAGGTGCAGTCCACCGGTTACTTCAGCCAGGCTGATGCACCGGCACCGCTGAACGATCCCAAGGCACTCTCCGCCGCCTTCTCCGAGCAGTTGCGCGATGACAACACCAACTCCGACGTGATCGAACTGGCAGATGGCAAGGCGCTGGTCATGCACATCACCGGTCACCAGCCGAAAGCGGCCAAACCGCTGGCGGAGGTGAAAGAGCAGGTGATTGCCGCCATCAAGCACGACAAGGCCAGTGAAGTGGCCCGTGGCAAGGCGCAGGGTCTGCTGGACAAGCTCAAGGCTGGCGAGAATATCCAGGCCGAGCTGACCGCGCTGGGTCTGAAGGTGGAGAATCATGATGGGGTAGCCCGCTTCGCTCAGGATCTGGATCAGAACCTGGTGGCGCAGGCCTTCCGCATGCCTCATCCGATCGACGGCAAGCCGAGCGTCGAGCTGGTGACCGAAGCCAATGGCGACCGCGTGGTGGTTGCGCTGGACAAGGTGACAGTCGCCAAGGAGCCGTCTGGCATGGCCAAGCTGCTGCAAGGCCAGCTGGGTCAGGGCAAGGCTCAGGTGAGCTACAAGTCTCTCATCGACGAGCTGCGCAAGTCTGCCAAGATCGAGTACTTCACCGATGTGGAAGCCACGGTCGAATAAGTCGAACCGACTCCAATCCATGTGAAAACGGCCCCTTGATGGGGCCGTTTCTTTATCTGCGAGGCGCCGTTCAGTTTCCTTTCTGGCGGGATGACAACCGGCCCTGGCAGGGGGAAGGGCATATGGCACACGGGATGATCCGTATCGTCCGGCAGATATCACAGGCATAAAAAAACCGGCACTGAGGTGCCGGTTTTCATTGACGGGATGTGCGGGTAGGAGGGGTTACACCACGCCTTGGGTGCGCAGGTAATCCTCGTAGGTGCCGCCGAAGTCGCGGATGCCATCTTCAGTCAGCTCCAGGATGCGGGTCGCCAGGGAGGAGACGAACTCACGGTCGTGGGAGACGAAGATCAGGGTGCCCTTGTACATCTCCAGCGCCAGGTTCAAGGATTCGATGGATTCCATGTCCAGGTGGTTGGTCGGCTCATCCATGATCAGGATGTTGGGGCGCTGCATCATCAGCTTGCCAAACAGCATGCGGCCCTGCTCACCACCGGACAGCACCTTGACCGGCTTCTTGATGTCGTCCTGGGAGAACAGCAGACGGCCCAGTACGGAGCGTACCGCCTGCTCGTCTTCGTTTTCCTGTTTCCACTGGGCCATCCAGTCGAACACGTTGAGATCGGTGTCGAAGTCCTCGGCGTGATCCTGGGCGTAGTAACCGATCTGGGCGTTTTCGGACCACTTGATGGTGCCGGTGTCCGGTGCCAGCGCGCCCACCAGGGTTTTGATCAGGGTGGATTTACCGATCCCGTTGGTACCCAGAATGGCGACCTTCTCGCCCACTTCCAGCATCATGTTGAGGCCCTTGAACAGCGGAGCCTCGCCATAGCCTTTGGATACGCCTTCGATCTCCAGGATGTTGCGGTAGAGCTTCTTCTCCTGCTCGAAGCGGATGAAGGGGTTCTGCCGGCTGGAGACCTTCACTTCCTCAATCTTGATCTTGTCGATCTGCTTGAGGCGGGAGGTGGCCTGGCTGGACTTGGAGGCGTTGGCGCTGAAACGCGACACGAAGGATTGCAGATCGGCGATCTGGGCCTTCTTCTTGGCGTTGTCGGCCAGCAGGCGCTCACGGGCCTGGGTGGCGGCCGTCATGTACTCGTCGTAGTTGCCCGGGTAGACGCGCAGCTCGCCGTAGTCCAGATCCGCCATGTGGGTGCAGACGGAGTTCAGGAAGTGACGGTCGTGAGAGATGATGATCATGGTGCTCTCGCGATCGTTGAGCACCTGCTCCAGCCAGCGAATGGTGTTGATGTCCAGGTTGTTGGTCGGTTCGTCCAGCAACAGGATGTCGGGGTTGGAGAAGAGGGCCTGTGCCAGCAGCACCCGCAGTTTCCAGCCTGGTGCTACTTCGCTCATCGGACCGTTGTGCTGCTCGATGGGGATGCCGGCACCCAGCAGCAGCTCGCCCGCGCGGGATTCGGCAGTATAGCCGTCATACTCGGCGACCAGGCCTTCGAGCTCGGCGGCTTTCATGTAGTCGTCGTCGGTCGCTTCCAGGTTGGCGTAGATGGCATCGCGCTCGGCGATGGCGGCCCACAGCTCGGTGTGACCCATCATGACCACGTCCAGTACGCGCATCTCTTCGTAGGCGAACTGATCCTGACGCAGCTTACCGATGCGTTCGTTGACGTCCAGGCTCACATTACCGCCAGTGGGCTCCAGATCGCCGCCGAGGATCTTCATAAAGGTGGACTTGCCACAGCCGTTGGCACCGATAAGGCCGTAGCGGTTGCCGCCGCCAAACTTGACGCTGATGTTCTCAAACAGCGGCTTGGCGCCGAACTGCATGGTGATGTTGTTACTCGAAAGCACTGGAATGTCCCGGTTGATCTGTCAAATGGCGCGCATTATGGCACAGATCCCCCGAAAGTTTTAGCAAGAACTGTGATCCGGGCCTATTGCAGAGGGGATAGAGAGGGTGGTGCTGTGCGCTCGCGCCCCCTGGCGGCCATAGCCGCGTCGATCGGATTGCAACGGGCGCTGACCGCTGCCTGTCGGCATGAAAAAAGCCGGCCCTGGGGCCGGCTTGCAACCGTCAATCGAAGGTTCAGTGGGAGCTGGCGCTGGCTGCCCCCAGTCCGGTCTGGGAGCGGACGAACTGCGGGAAGAACTTGGCGTGCTCGTCGAGCGCATTTTGCGACTTGTCGGTGACCGAGAACAGCCAGATCCCGACGAAGGCCACCGCCATGGAGAAGAGGGCGGGGTACTCGTAGGGGAAGATGGCCTGAGCATGGCCCAACACCTTCACCCACACGGTCGGGCCCAGGATCATCAGGCTGACCGCGCTCACCAGCCCCAGCCAGCCGCCGTAGACGGCGCCGCGAGTGGTCAGGCGAGACCAGAACATGGAGAGGAACAGCACCGGGAAGTTGCAGCTGGCGGCGATGGAGAAGGCGAGCCCCACCATGAAGGCGATGTTCTGTTTCTCGAACAGGATGCCAAGGCCGATGGCCACCACACCCAGCACCACAGTGGTGTACTTGGAGACGCGCAGCTCGTCGGCTTCGTTGGCCTTGCCCTTCTTGATGACGCTGGCATAGAGGTCGTGGGAGACCGCCGAGGCGCCGGCCAGGGTCAGCCCGGCCACCACCGCCAGGATGGTGGCAAACGCCACGGCGGAGATGAAGCCGAGGAACAGGCTGCCGCCCACCGCATCGGCTAGGTGGATGGCGGCCATGTTGGTGCCGCCCAGCAGGGCGCCGGTGGCATCCTTGAAGTCCGGGTTGGTGCTGACCAGCAGGATGGCGCCAAAGCCGATGATGAAGGTCAGGATGTAGAAGTAGCCGATAAAGCCGGTGGCGTAGAACACGCTCTTGCGCGCTTCCTTGGCGTCACTCACGGTGAAGAAACGCATCAGGATGTGGGGCAGGCCGGCGGTGCCGAACATCAGTGCCAGACCCAGCGAGATGGCGGAGATGGGATCGGCGACCAGGCCACCCGGGCTCATGATGGCGATGCCCTTCTCATGCACCTTGACCGCTTCACTGAACAGGGTGCCGATGTCGAAGTTGACCGACTTCATCACCATGATGGCCATGAAGCTGGCACCGGAGAGCAGCATCACCGCCTTGATGATCTGCACCCAGGTGGTGGCCAGCATGCCGCCGAACAGCACGTAGAGCACCATCAGAATGCCGACCAGCACCACGGCCACATGGTATTGCAGGCCGAACAACAGTTCGATCAGCTTGCCGGCGCCCACCATCTGAGCGATCAGGTAGAGGGCGACCACCACCAGCGAGCCGCTGGCGGAGAGGGTACGCACCTCGGTCTGCTTGAGGCGGTAGGAGGCTACGTCGGCAAAGGTGTACTTGCCGAGGTTGCGCAGCCGCTCCGCGATCAGGAACAGGATGATGGGCCAGCCCACCAGAAAGCCGATGGAGTAAATCAGTCCATCGTAGCCGGAGGTGTAGACCAGCGCGGAGATGCCGAGGAAGGAGGCGGCTGACATGTAGTCACCGGCGATGGCCAGGCCATTCTGGAAGCCGGTGATGCGCCCGCCGGCGGCGTAGTAGTCGGAGGCGGAGCGGTTGCGCTTGGAGGCCCAGTAGGTGATGAACAGGGTGGCCGCCACGAAGATCACGAACATCACGATGGCGGAGATATTGAGCGGTTGGCGATGGACCTCGCCGGTCAGCGCATCGGCTGCCAGCAGGGGGGAGGAGGCCAGCGTGGCCAGCAACAGCAGAGACTTGCCTTTCATGATTTGGCTCCCTTGAGGATCTTCTGGTTCAGTTCGTCAAACTCGCCGTTGGCCCGAAACACATAGATGCCGGTCAACACGAAGGAGGAGACGATGAGGCCGACTCCGACCGGGATACCGCGGGTAATGGTGGACCCTTCGCTCAAGGGGGTGCCAAGCCAGCCGGGGGCGAAGGCGATGAGCATGATGAAGGCCAGATAGAGCCCCAGCATCAGGATGGAGAGGGACCAGGCAAAGCGCTGGCGCTTGGCGACCAGCTCCTGAAAGTTGGGATCTTTTTGGATCCGAAGATACGGTTGCTGTTCCATTGCAGTGCTCCATGACATTGAGTGTCGACGGTGAATGAAGGGAGGTCCCTACCGAGCAGCAGGACTGCTCATGTAATCAAAATGTGAATCAAATGTTATTCGTGGACAATTAGACTTTGGGATAAGCCAGTGGGCCGCCCCGGGTGAGGCGCAAGAAGATGAGGGCCGCGGTGATGGCATCGCTCAGGGCGTCGTGGGCGGGCAGGGCTGGCAGACCGATATGGCTGCTGATGGCGGCCAGATGCAGGTCAATGGCGGCATCGGGATAGCGGCGATAGAGGTGATCGTGGTAGAGCCGGCTCACCTCTATCCCGCGCTGCGCCAGGGTCAGCCCCCAGTATCGCTGGCAGGCGAGATTGAGGATGCGCAGGTCGTAGGCGATGTGATACCCCACCAGTTCGCGCGGGCCGATAAAGTCCAGAAGCAGGCGCAGCGCGGCTTCCAGCGTCATGCCCTGTTGCAGATCCTGATGGCGCAGACCGTGGATCACCACCGAGTGTTCGTTCAGGCTGGCCGGCGCTTGCACCCGGATGGACAGCGCCTCGCCGGTCAGCACCCGGTTGCCCTGGATGCGCACCGCGCCGATGGCGACGATCTCGGCCTGGTCCGGGTCCAGGCTGGTGGTCTCGAAGTCGAGTGCCACCCACTCGTCGGCGAGCGGGTCGGCATAGAGCGGGGCAAACGCCGGATCTTTGACACGGCGACCATACCAATGACGGCGCAGACGGCTCAACATGGCTATTGCCTCAGACGAAAGTGCAAGGTGAGCCACTGCTGGAACTTCTTCACCTGATGCAGCGCCTGGCGCAGCAGATCCCGCTCACCGTGGCTGAGATCATTGACCTGCACCCGGCTCTCTCCCTCCTTGAGCTGGCTGCGCAGCCGCAAGCGGACGAACAGCCTGAACGCCTCCGCCAGATTGTCGCCAAAGCCGGCGCTGAGCCGTCCGGCCGTCACCAGCGCTTCGATTCGTGCCAGAGTAGAGGTCTCCAGAATGGCGGCTTCCAGCGCTAGCATGCGAATGCCGTGTACCAGTGGGAAGAGGCCGCCACGTTTCAGATCCAGCCCCTCCGGCGCCCGTTCCAGACGACCAAACAGGGTGAGCGGCGCATGAAACGCCACCGCCGGTCGCACCATCTCCGCCAGCAGATCTCGCCGCTCGGCCATCTGCTCGCGCAACTTGCGGGCGAGAGGAGGAAGCAGGGCGCGATCGCCAGCGATGGGGTGGGCGTCGGCCAGGGTGGCGAGCCAGAGCAAGTCTGCTTCACTGGCCTCGACGCAGGCCCGCTCGATCTCCTGCTGCCAGAGCGCCAGGGGCTTCACCCAGGCAGGATTGTTGACCATCACCCGGCCGGGGCAGGGCGGGTAACCGAGCCGGGCCAGCAGATCGCTGAAGGCGGCCAGGTCGGCCTGCTGGGTCGGCCAGTACAGGTCGGCAGGCAGGATCAGGGCATTGTCCTGATCGGTTTTGAGGATCTGCTCGCCGCGCCCCTCCGAGCCCAGCATCAGCAGGCAGACCCGCTCCTGCACCGCAGGCGGGATCACCAGTGCAAAGGCCTTGGCGATCAGCTGCTCGTTGATGGTGGCGATGAGCTTCATCAAAAAGGCGGTGTGGATCCCCTGGCCGAACAGCGAGCGGGTCAGCTGTTGCTGCTCCCGGGCCACCGCTTCCAGCGCTGGCAGGGTGTCGGCGCGGGCGATACGCAGGGTCAGCACATGGGAGTGGGTGGAGAAGAGACCGAGCACCTGGGTCAGGTGCAGGATCCCCGCCACCTCCTGCCCCTGCCAGACTACCAGTCGCTTGATGCGATGGCGGGTCATCAGCAGCAGGGCGTCGAACAGATAGCTGCCTAGCGGCAGGCCGATGAGCGGAGTCGGATCCAGCACCGCCAGCGGCGTCGTCAGCGGCAGTCCCTTGAGCGTCAGGGCGTGCAGCAGCGTCTTGCGGGTCGCCAGACTCAGGCTGCCATCCGTGGCCGGGTAGAGCAGGCAGTCGGTGCCCTTGGCCACCATAGCCTCGGTGGCGGCCAAGAGCGACAGGCGGCTGTCGACGATGAGCGCTGACTGCAGATGGCCGGGCTCGATGCGGGTCAGGATGAACTCCGCCAGATTCTTCTGTCCCAGCTGGGCGCGCTGCTCCTGCTGTTGTTGCCGCTGTGCCAGGCTGGCGGTGAAGTAGCGGGCGAAGGCGGGATTGCCCTCGCACAACTCGATGAAGGTGCCTCTGGGGATCAGCTGGCAGAGCAGATCTTCCAACGCACTGAACTGGTGGCGGCAGTGGCCGTCGAACTGGGCGCGCACGTCGAACAAGTCCCCTTCGCCATAGTCGCCAAACTGGTGATGGGGGCTCGACTCCTCCACCGCTCCCTTGAGGACGAGATAGAGGCCGGGGGGCGCATCGCCCGCCTTGAGCACCGCTTGGCCGGCGCGAAAGTAGCATATGGAGAGGTGCTGCTCGAGCCGTTGGCGCTCCTCTTCGGTCAGGCAGTCAAACGGCGGGCGGGCAAAGTTGAACAGGCTGGTCATGGCAATCCTTGGCCGGTGGCGTCAAGCCAGTCTGACAAAGCGGCGCCTGACCAGCCAGCCGACTTTAGTAGCACGCGCCGTAGCTGTGGGAAACCGGCTCCTCGCTGTACCTGGCGATAACACTCTGATAACGTAGTGGTATGACCAGTGTGAACTCAGGAGAGGACAGGGGAAAATGGAAAAACCAAGGGTCAAATGCGAGATCCGGGACGGCATCGCCGAGGTGATGCTGGCGCGGGGCGACAAGCTCAATGCGCTGGACAGAGCCATGTTCAGCGCCATCGACGGGGTACTCGACCAACTGCGCCAGCACAAGGGGTTGCGGGCGGTGATCCTGCACGGGGAGGGGCGGGCCTTTTGTGCCGGGCTGGATGTGAAATCCATGCTCAAGCAGCCGGTGGCGGCGCTCGAGATCTTAAAACGCGAGGCGGATGAAGCCACCAACCTGGCCCAGCGGGTGGCCTATGGCTGGCATCAGTTGCCGGTGCCGGTGATCGCCGTGACTCAGGGGGTCTGCTTTGGCGGCGGGCTGCAGATCGCGCTCGGCGCCGACTTTCGCTTCAGTACCCCTGATTGCCGCTTCTCGGTGATGGAGATCAAGTGGGGCATCATCCCCGACATGAGCGGCAGCGTCACCATGCGCAACCTGATGGGGGTGGATACCGCCATGGAGCTGGCCATGAGCGGGCGCGAGCTGCCGGCGCCGGAGGCCAAGTCTCTCGGGCTGGTGAGCCGGGTCTGCGACGATCCGCTGGCCGAGGCGCGGGAGTTCGCGAAGACCCTCATCACCAAGTCGCCGGACGCGCTGGCGGGGATCAAGCTGCTCTACAACCAGGCCTGGGCCCGCAGCGACGAGGCCATGCTGAAAGAAGAGACCCGGTTGCAAAAGCAGATCCTGGGACGCCCCAACCAGTGGCGCGCCACCCTCAACAGCCTGTTTCGCTGGCGCCTGCCGTTCGGGCCACGCCGCAATGCGCTCTGACAGGTAGGGATAAACAAGAAATGGTATCGATCTGGTGCAAGGCCATTGAGGGCCCCCAGCATCTGATCGAACTGTTCTGGTTTTATTTCCTTATCCGCGGGTTGGGCCCATCGGTGACGCCGAGGCCCAGCAGGTAGGTATGTCCCAGGTGGTGACGTTCTCGAAGAGCTTGATGAAGCAGAGCTGATACTAGGCGCTTTGGCTCCAGTAGATGAGATCCCGATTCGGGCAGGGGATGGCGTACAGCTTGAGTTTGCCATCGACCTCTTCGGTTTTGAGCGGTGTACGGGGTGCCGTCGCTGGACCCGCGATCGTGCTCCGGCCAGATGACGGAGGTGTAATAGGTCGGATCGCAGGCCTCAGCGTTTGCTGTGGCAAGACAGGTTGTTGATTTGGATAGCAAAGGGGGCAATGCGGGTTTATTGCAAAGTGTGTGGCCAACGGGGCCGCATTACCAAGACCAACCGACTGAGCGATGATGTCTCGGATCTCTACTGCCAGTGCACCGATGCAGAGTGCGGCCACAGCTGGGTGGCCACCTTGTCGTTTGCCCACACCTTAAGCCCCTCGGCCAAGACCACCAACAAGCTGGTGCTTAGCTTGATGGGTTCGCTGACGCCAGAGGGGCGGCAGTTGGTACTGAAAGGACTGGGGGCGCAATAGCGCCCCCTCCTCGGCTGCCCGCTTTATGTGTGGAAAACCATGCAGGTGAACGACTGGGGTAGAGTATCTGTTCCCCGCACCAGCATTAGCCGCATGATGGAATCTTGCAAAACAGTCTGTAATAAAGACATAAGCGTCAACCTGCTTTCAAGTTGTAATGGTTTGCATATAGAAAAATCAGGGGGCCACTGTATGAAAAAATCTAGATCATCCTTTACAAAAGGATATGATATAATAAAACAATTTTATTTTTCCTTAATGCTTGCTTGGGTTGTATTTTAAATGTATAGAGAGTCTCATTCTAGGGAATTTAGAAATGATATAAATGGTCTTCGGGCATGGTCTGTCCTTGCTGTTGTATTATATCATTTTAATGTGCCAGGGTTTCAGGGGGGATTTGTTGGTGTAGATGTTTTTTTTGTGATCTCCGGTTTCTTGATGGCAGGGATTGTTATTCCTAAAGTAGCTTTAAATCGATTCTCTTTTTTTGATTTTTATTTTCGTAGAGGATTGAAGATTGTTCCACCTCTAATTCTTATTGTTATAAGTGTTTTGTTGTATGGCTGGTTTTTCTTGCCATCATCTGAGTATTATTTTGTAGGAAGGCAGGCGTTATCCGCAGTTTTATTTATTTCAAACTTTTTATTCTATAATGAGGTTGGGTATTTTGAAACACTGGCACATGAAAAGTGGCTTTTGCATACTTGGTCTTTATCTGTTGAGTGGCAGTTTTATTTAATTTTTCCAATTATTATTATGGCGATATTTAGATTTGGTAGCCAGAAGATCTTGGTTTCAGTATTGCTCATATTGTTTACCTTATCTTTGTATTTATCATTCTCTTATACAGAAAGTGAACCACAATATGCATTCTATTTGTTACCAACTCGAGCTTGGGAACTATTGGCTGGTGTAGGAATATGGGGCTTCATGCAGGGGAGGCGCTTTTCAAAAAGAACTTCTATATGTCTTGAATTGCTAGGTTTATTCTTAATAGTAGTCTCTATTTATACATTCAATTCAAGCTATGCTTGGCCTAGTGGTTATGCGCTGTTACCAATTGCAGGTGGGGGATTGGTAATTGTGGCCAACAGAATGGATTCATGGCTCACAAATAATTATTTGTTTCAAAAAATAGGTGAGAGCTCTTATTCTATTTATCTTATTCATTGGCCAATAATGATATTGTTTGCTTTGCACAGTAAATATGATAGCGCTTATGTTACAGCAATGGCTGTGTTGTTATCATTAGTAGTGGGCTTTGGTATATATTACATATTAGAGCGAAACGTCAGAGTTCTAGGGCGTGAGTTATCGCAAGGATTTATGACTTTGATGCTCGGTGTCCCTGCTATTGTTATTGTGTTATTCACAACTTTCTGTATTTATACAAATGGCATTGATCAACGCTTCAGAACATTTTCAGATGAAATTAATTATGTTGAGAAGTATAGTAGAGACAAATATTTAACTGGTGAACTTTATCATGAATATCGTTCAGAATGTAATTTCTTTGATGATAGAGAAAAATTTATAGCTAAGCCCGCGATTAGCAATGAGTGTTATGATACAAAAGGAAAATCAAAGACATTAATGCTATGGGGAGATTCACATGCTCAGGCATTAAGCCATGGTATAAGAAGTCATTTACGTGATGGCACAGGTTTTATCCAGATCGCATCTTCTGCTTGTGCTCCTCATATTGGTGTTGCGCCGGGACTTTCGGGTGAATTTAGTCTTGCGTGCGAACGCTCTAACAATATGGCATGGGACGTAATCAAAAAATCAACCCCTGATGTGGTTGTGATGGCTCAGAGGTGGATGCATGAACAAAATGATTACGTTGGTATAGTTGCGAAATTAAAACAATTTGGAGTCAAAAAAATAATAATATTAGGGCCCGTTCCTCAATGGAGAATAGCGCTTTCCAACATCATTGCGTTAAGACATTTTGATGATAATGAAACATCATTTAATGATAAAGCTATTGATGTAGACATATTGAACACTAACCGCCTGATGCGTGGTTTAAATTATGATGACTCCATAGTTAGGTATGTGTCCATTATTGATTCTTTATGTAAAGGTGATAAATGCTTGGCAAAAGTAGATGGTAATAACACCCCCTTATCATGGGACTATGGTCATCTAACACTCGAAGGTTCTGATTATGTTGTATCTAAGGTTATTATTTCAAGCGGTGGGTTGAATGAATATCTGAAGTAAATAATGCTTTCTAAGCGGTATAGAGTCGGGTTAGGGAGGTGTACCCCCTCCCTTTACTCACATATAATTTGATATGTTCTCGTTGTAGTTCACGGGATTTTGTCTGTGCAGAATAGTTCTAAAATATTATACTCATCAACCAAAACGCTCCGCCAGCTATGATTCTTTTAACTGATTTCATACATCGCTTTTTAGGTGATCACATTACTACATGGTATTATATTGGTGGTTTGTATGCTGGGTTTATCCGCTCGGTAGCCGCGGGGTTGATGATATTCAGTGGGAATACCCGGGTGTTATACAGAGTATGCGGTCTATGGATGGTGCCGTTCTGATCGATGTTTAGTGGCACTAGGCCATCCACCACGCCTAGCTTGCCCAGGTGGCGCCCATCGGCGGAGAGCTGCGGGAGTATCGACTTGTGGATTTTCTTGCAACTTTGATGGCTTGAGGCACAGGTAGTTAGATCTACATGCTCTGGCCAGTAGAACCGGTGCATCATGGCGATAGCCACACCTCTAATATGCTGTGTTTGTTCTTGCAACCACTCAAACATCAATTCCTGTGACCATGCCGGTGTGCCGTCAATCTGGGCCCCATACGGTAAATCTGGTTTTCCAGTGCATCATATTGTGGCGCCGTAAGCGGTTTGTTGGTGTGCGATACATCAGGCCATTCGCCCTGCAGGGCTTCCAGCATGGAAAAAAGATCAGTCACACGCTACCTCGATCATCAGTTCGTAAAACAGTGGACTTTCCACTTCGTGTCGGTCTGCCCAGTCTAATTTATCAAGTACTCGCCAGAGTTCCCATTGATATGGGTTAGGCAAAGCAGTGATCCACTGATGGCATGCCTCGAATCCGCAGGCGTTAAACAGCTCGAAGCAATCCATCACCAGCGTCGGCCAATGCTCATCATCGGGAGGAAGGGGGTCGGGCTGTTCGTCAGGTTCTGGTGCACCGACCATTGCGCGCAGCCATTCCCGCTCGATAAGTGGGTCGTCATCGTCCGATGGGGTCAAGCGGCTCGACTGCACCTGTCCGTTCTCCAACCAGAGGGTGAAGCCGTCCACAGTGACGTTGGAACCCGCCCTCAATCGGTCAATGGAGAAGGATGATAACCCCCATTGTTCCCTTCATGATCTGGTCTGCGAAGGCATCAGGATCTGGCCGAGTACAGTTATTGTCAGAGCTCCAAGGTGCCGGGCTGTCGCCAGTCTTAACCCCAACCCCCCAAGCCGAGCCCCCGGCGGCCTTGGTGGCCTCGAAGGTACCGGCAGGCACTACTTCCCACCCGGTCAAACGGGTACGTACACCTAGGCGGGCGGTGTGTAGGCCCATCAGGTGCTTGATGTCTTCGCCTTGAGCATTGGCCTGCTCCTCGATAAGGTGGGTCAGCTTGATGGGGTGTTCGGCACGGGTGGCCAGTGCGCCGCCCATGGTGTGCAGGTAGCAGCGAAAGATACCGTTATCCGCGGCAAAGCGGGTCGCCTTAAAGTGCGGGTCTTGCAGCACTGGCTTGGGTGGGTAATCCAGTTCGGCATGCTTCTTGGCGTTGCTGATGCGGCGCAGCTAGCGCCATACCCCGACCGGGGCGCCCCCGATCTGCTGGAAGGTGCGAATGCCCCACCAACTGGCCCAGGCCACGGCGTGCAGGGCACCCTCATCGGCGGCAGTGCCGGCCTCTTCGTCATTGTCTAGGTAGGCGCCGTCGATGCTTTTGGCACTCAAATAATGGATGTTGATGCAAGCTATTGATATTAAACAAATAAAAATGGCAGCCGAGGCTGCCATTTTTGTTGGGGAGTGGTGCGCGATCAGGAGATCTTGCGATCCTGGTCCGGTTCGAAGGGGTGACCGGATTTCTCCTGCTCCAGGTTCTCTTCGGAGCGGTGACCGGCCCAGTAGTCGGCGTTCTTGATGCCGAGCTTCTCCGGGTGGAACACCGGATCCAGCCCCTTGGCTTGCTGCGCTTCATAGTCGCGCAGGCAGGCAAAGGCGGTCTTTTGCAGCAGCAGGATGGCGATGATGTTGAGCCAGGCCATCAGCCCGACGCCGATGTCACCCATGCCCCAGGCGAGCTCGGCGGTCTTGACGGTGCCATAGACGGTGGAGGCCATCAGGGTCAATTTCAGCACGAAGGTCAGCCAGGGACGGTTCACCTTGCGGTTGATGTAGGCGATGTTGGTCTCGGCGATGTAGTAGTAGGCAACGATGGTGGTGAAGGCGAAGAAGAACAGCGCGATGGCCACGAACATGCTGCCAAAGCCAGGCATCATGCTCTCCATGGCGGTCTGCACGTAGCCCGGGCCTGCAGCCACGCCGGCGATGCCGGTGTAGAGGGCGGCGCCGTCCGGACCCTGCACGTTGTAGAGGCCGGTGATGAGCAGCATAAAGCCGGTGGCGGAGCAGACGAACAGGGTGTCGATGTAGACCGAGAACGCCTGCACCAGGCCCTGTTTGGCCGGGTGGCTTACCGCGGCGGCGGAGGAGGCGTGCGGCCCGGTACCCTGACCCGCTTCGTTGGAGTAGACCCCGCGCTTGACCCCCCACATGATGGCCAGACCCAGAATGGCGCCAAAGCCGGCATCAAAGCCGAAGGCACTCTTCCAGATCAGCAGGATCACGCCGGGCAGGGCGTGGATGTTGAGGGCGATGATGACGCAGGCGACGATGATGTAGCCGAGCGCCATGAAGGGCACCACGGTACTGGCGAAGTTGGCGATGCGCTTGACACCGCCGAAGATGATGAAGCCGAGCAGCAGCGCCAGACCGGCGGCGGTGACGTTCGGATCGATATCAAACGCGGTCTGCAGACTGGCGCCGATGGAGTTGGCCTGCACCCCCGGCAGCAATACGCCGCAGGCAAAGATGGTGGCGATGGCGAATGTCCAGGCGTACCACTTCATGCCGAGCCCCTTCTCGATGTAGAAGGCCGGGCCGCCGCGGTATTCGCCGTTGATCTTCTCCTTGTAGACCTGACCCAGAGTGGACTCCACGAAGGCGGAGCTGGAGCCGAGGAAGGCCACCATCCACATCCAGAACATGGCACCCGGGCCGCCGAAGGTGATGGCGGTGGCGACCCCGGCGATGTTGCCGGTACCGACCCGGCCAGCCAGGGTCATGGCCAGCGCCTGGAAGGAGGAGACCCCCGCATCCGTGCTCTTGCCATCAAACATCAGCCGGATCATCTCCTTGATGTGACGCAGTTGCAAAAAGCGGCTGCGCAAGGAGAAGTAGAGGCCTACCCCCAGACACAGATAGATGAGCGCCGGGCTCCAAATCACACCATTGATGGCATTGACGATCTCATTCATGTACAACAACTCCTTTGTTGTGCTGTCTTGTTGGCGGGGTCTGTGCCCCGCTCCCTCAAATAGGTGGTGACCCTGGGGTCACTCGTTATGGTGTGGGACGGGTCGGTGGATGTTTCCACTGGCCAGTCCGCGGGTTTTAACATATCGATTTGTGCTGGGGCTTCCCAGCGAAATATGTTGTTATCTTGTTAATTTGTGAATTGACATTAACAAATGGCCGGTGCAACTGGACAGAATGCGGTGCCGGCCCGGTATCATCTCCTCTTTCATCGGCGCTCTGCGGTGGGAGAGGGAGAGCAAAATCAAGGCCAAGGATGAAGATGGAGCAAGAAATAGCGATGATCCGCCCGGCGTGTGCCGAGGATACGGCCGCCATGGCCGACCTGTTCGGCCAGCTGGGTTATCCGGTCAGCCCGCAGGTGCTTAGGGATCGCTGGCTGGCGCCGGATCCGTCCCGCGAGGTGCTGGTGGCCAGCCTGGGGGAAGCGATAGCGGGCGTGCTGGTGTGGCACTGGCTGAGCCCGCTGCATGTTGCACCAGCGTGGGGCCTGATCTCGGCGCTGGTTGTCGATGAGGGTGCAAGGGGACGCGGCGTTGGCGCCGACCTGCTGGTGGCGGCAGAGGTGCGGGCGCGAGCGCAGGGTTGCAGCCAGCTGGAGCTCTCCAGCAGCCTCAAGCGGGAAGGGGCCCATCGCTTCTATCTGGCGCAGGGGTATGTCGAGCGTCCGAAACGGTTTGTGAAAACAGTCTGATCAGCAAGAGGAGTCTGCGTGTTCTGGTCCCGTTTACGAAGTGTGTTTGGTGGTGCGTCCCGGCAAGATGGCAATGGGCCTGGCGCGCTGGAGTGGCAGCAGGCCCTGGCCTCGGTGCCCATTTTGCAGGGTTTTTCCCAAGAGGAGGAGCAGACCCTGATCGGGCTTGCGCAGCAGCTGCTGGCCCGCAAGACTCTCACCCAGCTCGGGGTGTCGCTCACTCCCCGTCAGCAGGCGGTGCTGGCCCTGCAGGCGGCGCTGCCCATTTTGCATCTGGGGCTCGACTGGTATCGGGGCTTTCACGAGATCATCCTGATCCCCGAGCCGGTGGTGCGCCGGCAGCAGGTGCAGGACGAGTTCGGGCTGGTGAGCGAGGTTGAAGAGGAGAACGCCGGAGAATCCTGGCCGCAGGGGCCGCTGGTGCTGGCCTGGAGCGAGCTGCAGCAGGATGGGGACTGGGACGGCTTCAATCTGGTGATCCACGAGCTGACCCACAAGCTCGACATGCTGGGAGGGGAGGCAGACGGGGCGCCGCCGCTGCCGGCAGGCATGGATCCGCGCCAGTGGACCGATGCGCTACAGGCGGCATTCGATGCCATGCAGGCGCAACTGGATCGTCACGAGCCTACCGCCATCGATCCTTATGCCGCCTCGCACCCGGCCGAATTTTTTGCGGTGTGCAGCGAGTGCTTTTTTACCGATCCGCTGCGCCTGCGCGATACCTATCCGGCGGTGTACCAGCAGTTCACCCTCTTCTTCGGCCAGCAACCGGCAGCGCGTTTTCCTGCCACCCGGCTGCTGGCGGGGGAGCCCGAGCATCACGGCTAGCCGGGCGATCCTGGTAAATCGCGCCCAACAAAAAGGCACCCCGCGGGGTGCCTTTTTCGTGACAGCTGTGTCGGCCGGGTGCTTAGGCAGCGGCTTTGAGCTGAACGGCGGCGGCTTTCTTGTGATCGCCGATCGGCATCACGGTGCGGCCGAACTGCTCGTTGATCACGGTGGCCATGGCCAGGTAGATGGCGCTGGCGCCACAGATGATGCCTTCGAAACCGGCGATGGTGCCGATCAGGGTGCTGCCGGTGAAGTCACGGGCGGCCAGCAGGAAGAACAGCACGGTCAGGGAGGCGAACACGAACTGCTTCACGCGCGGGTAGTTGACGGTCCCGATCAGCATGAACAGGGTGAACATGCCCCACATCAGCAGGTACCAGCCCATGTAGGCGTGCGGGGTGGCTTCGGCCAGACCCATGGTCGGCATCACCAGCAGGAACACCAGGCTCCACCAGAAGGTGCCGTAGGAGATGAAGGCAGTCACACCGAAGGTGTTGCCGCGCTTGTACTCCATGATACCGGCGATGATCTGGGCCAGACCGCCATAGCACAGGCCCATGGCCAGGATCATGGCGCTGATGGGGAAGAAACCTGCGTTATGGATGTTCAGCAGAATGGTGGTCATACCGAAACCCATCAGACCCAGAGGGGCAGGGTTGGCCAATTTTTCGCTCACGTGGCGTTCTCCAAAAATAGAGGTGGGGGTTGATAAAAGACGCGCGATTTTAGGCAGGCTCTGGGCGCTGGGCAAGGGGGGGAATGACCGAAACGGTAAAAAAATAACGGGAATTTTTACCTGACTGACCATTCGTGCGATCCAGGTAGATGGCAGGTGAATGAATGGTGCGGACAAGGTTGAAAAATTGTATTGAGCAGCACGATTCTGAAAGTTTCATACAAATACAGCCGATGGCCTGAGCAGTGCCGTCAACGGGATGCCCATTGCCAAGCCCGAGCACATTTGAGACTAAAAAATACTCTCATATGCCATCAGACAAGAGACGTTCATTGCTTGACTAAGACAAACGGCCAAGCTGTCTGTTCGCAGCATCGACAAGGTCGAGCAGGGGCCTTTGTGCCGGACTGGTTCGCTTAGGGAGCTGAGGTGTGATAGGGGGCTGAGTGAGAAAATCCTGGCCCGATAAGTGGCTGTGGCAGTGTCATCGCGCGCAGGCGTGCCCGTGCAGTGGCTAAATGGCCGAAGAGTCAGTGGCCGGTCGAAGAAGGGGGAAAAGCAAGGTTGCGGCGAGACTATGCATATAGCGGCAGGCGCGAGAAGAAGGCGAGCGTGCCACGTACAGGATGAGGGGATGGCATCCCCCTCATCCTGCTGATGTCAGCGGCTCAATCGTCCAGGGTCAGTACCACCTTGGCCTCCTTGTCGGCCTCCTTGACCTGGCTGTCCAGAACGAACAGCCGCTCCGGTGCGATCCCCTGACGGTCCACCAGAAACTCCTTGGTGTTCTGGGCGCGGCGCATGGCCAGATTGCGCAGGGACTTGGCGGTGATGAGCTGTTGATCCCGCAGCAGGAGAACCGCCTGGGCGCGCAGGGCCGGACTCTCTTCATCGAGTTTCAGCCGATCGGCCAGATCCCCGAGATTTTCGTTGAAACGGGCCTCATAAGCTTGTGCCAGCGCCGATTGCATGGCGGGGTCCTGCTCCAGCAGCTCGAGGTCTACCGGGCCGCCGGTGATCTTGGCCAGCGCTCGCTCCAGCTTCTGGCGCTGCAAGATGGGGCGCTCCTCGTTGAAGTTGACCTTGCCGCGAATGTTCATGCTGAGCTTGGGCCTGTCCTTGAGGGCCTGCGCCAGTTTGGCCAGCTTCTCCTGCTGGGTGGGGGTGAGATCCGGCTCACCGGGCAGGAAGGGCAGCTCATCGAGATCCTCGCTGCCGCCCGCCAGGGAGGCGAGCAGCGAGAAGGGTGAGGTGACCGCCTTGCGCAGGGTGTTGCCGAGCACATCCCAGAAGATGTTGCCGAGGCTGAAGTCCGGCTGATCCAGGTTACCCTTCACCTTCAGGTTCATCTGGATGACGCCGTTGGCATCGCTCAGCAGGGCGACCGCCAGCCCCAGCGGCAGATCTTTGGCCTGCTCGCTTTTGACCTTTTCCCCCAGTTGCAGCTTCTTGATGGTGATGTCGTTGTCCCCCTCCAGCCGGTTGCCTTGCAACTGGTAGTTGAGCTTCATGGAGAGCTGGCCCTTGTCGATGGCATAGCCAGCGTAGGTACTGGAGTAGGGGGTGAAGGTGGTGAGCTCCAGATTGTTGAAGGTGACGGCCACGTCCAGCACCGGCTGCTCGATCAGCAGGTTGGTGCCGCCGCGGATGGTCACCGGGGCGTAGCGGTCCACCTTGCCGTTGAAGGCCAGCTCGGAGCGCTGGCCGGGGATGTTGCTGATGTGGCGGCTCTGGCCGCTGAGGGCCGCGATGTCCACCACGAATTCCGGGCTCAGGCTGCGATCGGCAAAGCGCAGGTTGCCTTGCTCTGTGCGGACCTGGGCGATGCTGACGCGAGGGGCTGGCCCGCTGCTGGCGGGCTTGGCCGTAGCGGGTTGCGGCAGCAGCAGTTGCTGCACGTTGGTGACCCTGTCTTCGTTGATCTCGATGCGGGCGAAGGGTTTGCGCAGCAGGATGTCGTCGATCTTCACCTGCTGGCTGATGCCGTCATAGTGCAAGCCGCTCAGCTGCAACTGCTCAATTTGCAGCAGGCGCTGATTGTCGGCCCGATCCAGCACGTTGAGCCGCTCGATATCGAGCCCGCCGCTTAGCTCCAGCTTGCTCAATGCCCCCTTGGCATCGGTGGCCAGCACCAGCTTGGTGCGACTGGCAAGCTGGCCGTCGCGCACGCTGATGCGCAGCAGATCCTGCAGATAGGGCTGGGCCCAGCTGAGCGGCAGGCCCTGTTGCCTGATCTCGCCGTTGAGGCTGAAGGGGGTGAGGGCGAGGTCACCGTCAAAGTCCAGTTTCGCCTGGTTGTTGAGCGCCCCGCTCAAGGTCAGCGGGCTGGTCTGTCCGCTCTGGCTGCCCAGCGGACCCAGCGCCAGCGTCAGGGCGGAGAGCTCGCGCAGCAGCGGTTTGCCGCTGCTCGATTCGGTCAGCTTGAGCTGGCCCTGCTCGATGCGGGTCTGCTTGAGGCTCCAGCGCCAGGGTTGGCCCGGCGTCGCCGGTTTGTCGGCTTTACTGGTGTTGACCGGCGGCTGGGGGAGCAGCAGGGTGGCCAGATCCAGCTGCTGGTTGGCATCGAGCACTGCGCTGACGGCCGGGGCCTTGAGCGCCAGCCGGTCTATCTGCAGCGCCTGCTTGTTGCCGTCGAGCACGATGCCGGTCAGCGCCAGCTGCTTGAAGCGGGCAAATTCGCCGCCCTGGCGACGCTGGAGCTGCCAGTCATTGAGGGTCAACTTGCCCTTGGATAGTTGCCAGCTCAACCCCTGCTTACCCTCGGCTATCTGGTAGGCCAGCTCGGCGTTGGCCTCGCCCTTGGCCAGCTTGATATCGAGATAAGGCGCCCAGAGCGGGGCGAAGGGGGCGAGCGCCAGCTTGCCGAGGCTGATCTTCCCCTTGCCGGCGCCGCTCATGATGTCGAGCTCACCGCTCGCCTTGAGCGGGCTCTGCTGATTGAGAGTGGCGGCGAGCACGAAGGGGGTGGCGCGGCCAGGGGCGGTGGAGAAGGTCGGCAGTTGCAGGTCGAGCCCGCTCAGGGTCAGGGTGGGCACCCAGCCGGTGCTGCTCTGCTTGCGGCTGTCTTGATAGGCGATGTGACCCTGCTCTGCCGCCAGTTGGTTGATCTGCACCAGCAAGGGGGCACTGCTGTCGGTGTCCGTGGTTTCACTCGGGGTGAGCAGGCTGGCCAGCGCCTCGGTCAGGTTGAAGCGAACGGTTTTGCCTTGATCCGCCAGCCGCACCAGGTTGACGGTTGGCTTGACGAGGCGCGCCTCGTCGAGGATCAGGGCGCGCTGGCGCCAGCTTTCCCCAATCAAGGGGGTGAGTTGCAGGCGCTCAAAAGCGACAAGGGGCTGCTGCTGGTCATCGAACAGGGTGGTGGGGCCGATGGCGAGGGAGGGGTGGCGCAGGCCGACGTCGATCTCCCCCAGACTCAGGTGCAGGCCGTAGTGTTTGGCCAGCCAGCTCGGCAGGTGGCGCTGGGTCAGCGTGGGGGCTTGCCATAACAGAATAAGCAGGGAGATCAGCAGGGCGGCGCAGAGGTAGAGGGCGTAGCGCAGCAGACGGGCACGCAGAGGCTTGGGCATGAGGGTCTCCAATTGATGCGCATAGGGTAACAAACTTTCAGGGCATGATCATGGTGCCACTTGATGCTGTACGCCGTACTTTGTCCAAAGGCTTGCCAATTTCCCGCTCTCTTTCAGCTGCGCCAGCCACTGTTCCAGCTGCTGCACCGAGATCCCGGCGTCCGGGCTGAGCAGGGCGCGCAGCTCATACTGCTGATCCCACCGGTTGGAGCGCAGCAGCTGGTCGGCCTGCTCGGGGTACTCCTTGTCGAACTGGTTGAGGTAGGAAAGGTTGAGGATGGCCACCTCGCCGCGCCCCTTGAACAACCCCTGCAGGGCGCTGATGTTGTCCTTGACCAGGGTGATATTGAAGCGCTGTTTCAGGGTGCTCGCGCTGGCGTCGAAATCGGCGATGCCGTAGTGATAGCCGCTGACCCCGATCAGCTGGCGCTGGGCCAGGTTGTCAAAGAAGGATTGATCCCGCCCCGGTGCCTTGAGGGCGACGTAGCGCTCGCCACCCAGCAGCAGCGGACGGCTGATGCGCACCTGATCGGCATTCCAGTCCCAGCGGATATCTTCGAACAGCATCAGCGAGAAGCGGCCGAGGGTCAGCGCCTTGTAGCGGTGGGGGGCAGAGGTGGGCACGAACACAAAGTGCACATCCTGCTGGATGTCGTTGAGCAGGGCGATGAGATCCAGGGTCAGCCCGTGATAGTGGCCGCTGTCGTCCTTGACGACGAAGGGGGCATAGGGGTAGCCACCGACCCGGATCAGCGGGTGGCCCCATGCCGTACAGCAGAGCAGCAGCAACAACCAGCACCAGCGTTTCATGGGATCTCCCAGGAGGCAGAGATGATCCCAGATTCGGTTAATCTGCGCTGGTTTTCAAGCTGTTAAGGGAATTAACGCAGCGCTGCTCGGCCGCCTCCAGTTCGGCCATCACCATCTGGATATCCTCCAGCTGCTGGCGCAGGGAGTGACGCTTGGCCTCGATGAGCTGGATCATGGAGTTGAGCTGGGTCTTGCTGGAGCGGTCGGTGTCATACATGTCGAACAGCTCGCGGATCTCCGCCAGGCTGAAGCCGAGGCGCTTGCCGCGCAGGGTCAATTTCAGGCGGATCTTGTCCTTGTGGCTGTAGATGCGGGTCTGTCCCTCCCGGGTCGGGGTGATGAGCCCCTCGTCCTCGTAGTAGCGGATGGTGCGCGGCGTGATGTCGAACTCGTGGGCCAGCTCGGAGATGCTGTAGGTCACCTCCTTGCCGGCGAGCCCGTGGGCGAGGGTATTGGGCATGGCGGGGCTCCTTATTGCGGGGATGGCTGGCACAGCCGGGTGCGCAGCCGCTCGGCATTGGCGTGCAGGGCCCGGCCGACCCGCGAGCCGTTGGGGCGGCCGAGCTGCTCGCTCACCCACTGGCCGGTGGCGGCCAGCTGGTCGAGATCGACGCCGGTGCTCATGCCAAGGCCGTGCAGCAGGTAGACCACCTCCTCCGAGGCGACGTTGCCGGAGGCACCGGGGGCATAAGGGCAGCCGCCAAGCCCGGCCACCGAGCTGTCGATGGTGCGGATGCCGCGCTCCAGCGCCGGCAGCAGGTTGGCCAGCCCCTGGCCATAGGTGTCGTGAAAATGGACCGCGAGCCGGCCGGCCGGGATCTCGTGCAACACCGCATCCAGCATGGGGGCCACGGTGCCCGGGGTGCCGACGCCGATGGTGTCGCCGAGCGATATCTCGTGGCAGCCCAGATCCAGCAGTCGCTCGGCCATGGCGGCGACCCGCTTGGGCCGGGTGGGGCCATCGAACGGGCAGGCGATGACGGTGGAGAGGTAGCCGCGCACCTTGATGCCGAGGCTGCGCGCCTCTTTCACCAGCGGGGCGAAGCGCACCAGCGACTCCTCCACGCTGATGCCGATGTTGGCCCGGGTAAAGCCGTCGGAGCAGGCGGTGAAGAGACCTATCTCGTCGGCGCGGGCGGCAATGGCGGCCTGCAGACCCTGCAGATTGGGCACCAGGGCGCCATAGCGGGTCGGTCCCCTGCGCGGCAGGGCATTGAACAGTGCGGCGGAATCCGCCATCTGCGGCACCTTCCTGGGCGACACGAAGGCGCCCACCTCGATGCGCTGCAGCCCGCTCTCGGCCAGGCGGGCGATGAGCTCCAGCCGCTGCACCAGCGAGAGGGTCGCGGCCTCATTTTGCAGGCCATCCCGCGGCCCCATCTCCACCAGGCTGACCTTGTCGTCCCGGCTCTCCTGTGCTCGGCTCATGAGCGCTCCTCCTGCGCGGTATGTTGCTCGGCAAAGCGCACCAGCAGGGCGCCCTGACTCACCTGTTCGCCCTGGCGGCACTGCAGCGCCTCGATCACTCCATCCCGGTCGGCCTTGAGGACGTGCTCCATCTTCATCGCCTCCAGCACCAGCAGGGGCTGCCCCTTGCTGACCGGCTGGCCGGCCTCGACCTGCAACGCCACGACGATGCCGTGCATGGGGGCCAGGATGCCGAGGGCATCGCCTGCCTCGTGATCATGGTGCAGTTGATGATGCTGATCATCGGCCGAAAAACGGATGCGCCTGCCCGCCAGGTGCAGCAGATAGTCGCCCTCGCCGAGGGTGTGCAGCGGGTAGCGCTGCCAGTTGCCGGCTTGCTGCAGGCGGATCTGATCCGGCCCGAGCTCGAACGGGATCTGCTCGCCCTGCCAGAGCAGGCTACCTGCCCGCTCGGTGAGGGTCAGCACGCGGGCCTCCTCGCCGATGCGCACCGCCGCGCTAAAGCTGCGGGTGGGGCCAAGCCGAAAGCCTGCGGCCTGCTGCCAGGGGGAGGCGCCGTGCTCGCGAGTGGCGAGCCAGATGGCGGCGAGCGGCCAGGCGAGCGCCGGGACGGGCAGGGGGTCGGTGGGAATGGGCCACTGGGTGTGGTGGCCCATGGCCAATACTTCTGGCTCTTCGCACAGGCGCAGCAAGAGCGGGCCGTTGTGCACCAAGGGGCCGAGTTCCAGCGCCGCCAGCGCGTCTGCCAGGCTGGCAAAGGCTTCGCTGCGGCTCGGTGCGTAGGCGATCAGCTTGGCGATCATGGGATCGTAATAGGGGCTCACCGTATCGCCAGCGCTGACGCCGGTGTCGATGCGCACGCCATCCGGCCAGTGGAGCCAATTGATGGGGCCGCTGGCGGGCAGAAAACCGGCGGCCACGTCCTCGGCGTAGAGGCGCGCCTCCACCGCGTGGCCGCGCAGCACCACCTCATCCTGGGTGAGCGGCAGCGGCTTGCCTTCGGCCACCGCCAGCTGCCAGGCCACCAGATCCTGGCCGGTGACGGCCTCGGTGACCGGGTGTTCCACCTGCAGCCGGGTATTCATCTCCATGAAGAAGAACTCCTCTCCGCACAGCAGAAACTCGATGGTGCCGGCTCCCCGATATGTGATGGCCCGGGCAGCGGCGACGGCGGCTTCGCCCATGGCACGGCGCAGCACTGGTGCGATGTCGGGGGCGGGGGCCTCCTCGATCACCTTCTGATGGCGGCGCTGCAACGAGCAGTCCCGGTCCCCCAGATAGATGGCGTTGCCAAGGGTATCGGCAAACACCTGCACCTCCACGTGGCGGGCGCGGGCAAGATAGCGCTCCAGCAGCACGTGGTCGTCACCGAAGGCAGCGCTTGCCTCCCGCTTGACCGCCGCCAGGGCGTCGTCAAAGTCAGCGAGCTGATCGACCCGGCGCATCCCCTTGCCACCGCCGCCGCTGGCCGCCTTGATAAGGAGCGGGAAGCCCACCTGGCTCGCCTGATCGCGCAAAAAGTCTGGGTGCTGATCCGCGCCGTGATAACCGGGCAGCACCGGCACGCCGGCTGCCTGCATCAGCGCCTTGGCGCCAGACTTGTCGCCCATGGCGAGAATGGCGGCGCCGCTTGGTCCGATGAAACGCACGCCCCGCTGCTCGCAGGCGGTGGCAAAGTCGCTGTTCTCGGACAGAAAACCGTAGCCCGGATGGATGGCGTCGGCGTTCGCCTGCTGGGCGATGCGCAGCACCTTGCCGGTGTCGAGGTAGCTCTCCCGGGCGGGGGCCGGCCCCAGATGCCAGGCTTCGTCGGCTTCCCGCACATGCATGGTGTGGGCGTCGGCGTCCGAGTAGAGGGCGATGGTGTGAATGCCGAGGCGCCGGGCGGTCTTGATGATGCGCACGGCGATTTCGCCGCGGTTGGCGATCAGCAGGCGCTTAATTGGAGTGTGATGGGTCATGCTGGCTCCCTGTTGTTCAAGGCGCACAAGTGCGAAGCGTGTTGATCCACACTCCCGTTATATTGAGCACAGTTGGCAATCAGTAGGTGCTTGATGGAGTGGTATTGAGTCATGCTTCGTCCTTGAAACGGGAGCGCCAGGCGGGGGGGCGTTTGTCGAAGAAGGCTTGCATCCCCTCCTGGGCTTCGAGACCGACCCGTACCCGGGCGATGGTCTCGACGGTTTTCTCTTCGTGCAGGCTGGCGCCGTGGCTCTCGAGGGCGGCCAGCAGCCGCTTGGTCTCTTTCATCGCCTCCGGCCCGTTGCGGCACAGGCGCAGGGCCTGCGCGCGTCCTTCGGCCAGCAGCTGATCCGGCGGGCAGCGCCGGTGCGCCACATTGAGCCGGCAGGCGGTCACCGCATCGAACGGTTCGGCGCAGAGCATCAGGGCGCGGGCCTGGCGCATCCCCATGGCGCGCACCACGTAGGGGCTGATCACTGCGGGCACCAGCCCGAGGCTCACCTCGGAGAGGCAGAAGCGGGCGTCATCGGCGGCCAGCACCAGATCGCATGCGCAGATGAGGCCCAGCGCTCCGCCGTAGGCGGCGCCCTGTACCAGCGCCACCGTGGGGAAGGGGAGCTCGTCCAGGGTTTGCATCAGCCGGGCCAGCACCCGGGCGTCTTCCCGGTTGTGCTCGAAATCGGCATGAGCCAGGTTGCGCATCCAGTTGAGGTCGGCGCCGGCGCAAAAATGCTTGCCTTCGGCCCGCAGCAGCAATGCGTGGGGGCGATCGGCGAGGGCCTGGCCGTGGGTGTGGGCAAGCTCGTCGAGGCAGTCGAGCAGTCCCAGCATCAGGTCGGCGTCAAAGGCGTTGTGGCGGGCCGGGCGGTCGAGCACCAGCTCGGCCAGCGGGCCGTGTCGCTCCAGCCGAAAACCGGGCTGGAGAGCGTGGCTGAGTGGATCGGACATGTGAACTCCTTACATCCGGAAGATGCCGTACTGTTCCGGGCCGGTCTCGGCCCCCTGACAGGCCGCCAGCGCCAGCGCCAGCACGGTGCGACTCTGGGCCGGGTCGATGACGCCGTCATCCCACAGGCGAGCGCTGGCGTAGTAGGGGTGACCCTGGCGCTCATACGGCTCGATCACCGGGGCGCGGATGGCGGCAGCTTCCTGCTCGCTCAGGCTCTTGCCCTCGGCCGCCAGCTTGTCCCGGCGCACCTGCACCAGCACCCCGGCTGCCTGCTCGCCGCCCATGACGGAGATGCGGCTGTTGGGCCAGCTGAACAGAAAATCGGGGTCGTACGCGCGCCCGCACATGCCGTAGTTGCCGGCACCGAAGCTGCCGCCGACGATCAGGGTGATCTTGGGCACCCGGCTGCAGGCCACGGCGGTGACCAGTTTGGCGCCATGCTTGGCGATCCCTTCGCGCTCAGCTTGGCTTCCCACCATAAAGCCGGTGATGTTCTGCAAAAAGATCAGCGGGATGGCGCGCCGGTTGCAAAGCTGGATGAAGTGGGCCCCTTTCTGGGCGCTGTCGCTGTGCAGCACGCCATTGTTGGCGAGGATCCCCACCGGCATGCCGCAGATCCGGGCAAAGCCGGTCACCAGGGTGGTGCCGAACAGCGCCTTGAATTCGTCAAAATCCGAGCCATCTACCAACCGGGCGATCAGCTCCCGTGCGTCATAGGGGCGCTTGAGGCTGGTGCCCACCAGACCGTAGAGATCCTCGATGGGGTAGCAGGGGGGCTCATAGCCGTGGCTGGTCTCTACCGGCTCGTTGCCCAGATGGGTCACCAGAGTACGGGCGATGGCCAGGGCGTGGCCATCGTCACGGGCCATGTGATCAGCCACCCCTGAGTGGGCGCAGTGCACCTCGGCGCCGCCCAGCGCCTCGGCGCTGATCTCCTCGCCGGTGGCGGCCTTGACCAGCGGCGGCCCCGCCAGAAAGATGGTGGCCTGCTCCCTGACCATGATCGACTCGTCCGCCATGGCGGGCACATAGGCGCCACCGGCGGTACAAAGCCCCATCACCACCGCCAGCTGGGGGATGTTCTGGGCCGACATGCGGGCCTGGTTGTAGAAGATGCGGCCAAAGTGATCCCGGTCGGGGAACACCTCGTCCTGCATCGGCAGGAAGGCACCGCCGGAATCCACCAGATAGAGGCAGGGGAGGCGCAGCCGCTCGGCGATGGCCTGGGCGCGCAGGTGCTTTTTCACCGTGAGCGGGTAGTAGGTGCCGCCCTTCACGGTGGCGTCGTTCACCACCAGCATGCACAGGCGCCCCGAGACCCGGCCGATGCCGGTGATGAGGCCGGCGGCGGGCACCGGCTCGTCATAGACCTGCCAGCCGGCCAGCGCCGAGAGCTCGAGAAAGGGGGAGCCCGGATCCAGCAGCTGGTTGATGCGCTCGCGGGGCAGCAGCTTGCCACGGGCCTGATGGCGGGCGTTGTTGGCAGCACCGCCGCCCAAGGCTATCTCCTCCAGACGGGCATTGAGATCGTCGACCAGGGCCTGCATGGCGGCCCGATTGGCCTCATAGTCGGGGCTGGCGGTGTCGAGGCGGGAGTGGATCCTGCTCATGCGTTATCTCCCATCAGCTCGCGGCCGATGAGCCAGCGGCGGATCTCCGAGGTGCCGGCGCCGATCTCGTAGAGCTTGGCGTCCCGCAGCAGGCGGCCGGTGGGGTATTCGTTGATATAGCCGTTGCCGCCGAGCAGCTGGATGGCATCGAGCGCCATCTGGGTGGCATTTTCGGCGGCAAACAGGATGGCGGCGGCGCAATCCTTGCGGCTGGTGCGGCGCTGATCGCAGGCGCTCGCCACCGAGTAGACCAGCGCCCGGCTGCTGGCGAGGCGGGTATACATGTCGGCGAGTTTGCCCTGCACCAACTGGAACTCGCCGATGGGCTGGCCGAACTGCTTGCGCTCGCGCACATAGGGCAGCACCACGTCCATGCAGGCCTGCATGATGCCAAGGGGGCCCGCCGCCAGCACCACCCGCTCGTAATCCAGCCCGCTCATCAGTACCTTGACGCCGCCATGCAAGGGGCCCAGCAGGTTCGCTTGCGGCACCCGGCAGTTGTCGAACACCAGCTCGCAGGTGCTGGAGCCGCGCATGCCGAGCTTGTCGAGCTTCTGGGCGGTAGAGAAACCGGGGGTCCCCGCCTCGACGATAAAGGCAGAAATCCCTTTGGGACCGGCGGCGGGATCGGTCTTGGCATAGATGACGAAAGTGTCGGCATCGGGCCCGTTGGTGATCCACATCTTGTTGCCATTGAGCACGAAGTGATCCCCCTCGCGCACCGCGGTGAGGCGCATGCTCACCACGTCGGAGCCGGCGCCCGGTTCGCTCATGGCCAGCGCCCCCACATGCTTGCCGCTCACCAGCGGGGGCAGGTAGCGCGCTTTCTGCTCCGCCGTACCGTGGCGGTGGATCTGGTTGATGCAGAGGTTGGAGTGGGCGCCGTAGGAGAGGCCGACCGAGGCGCTGGCGCGGCTCACCTGCTCCATCACCAGCACGTGGGCCAGATAGCCGAGGTTCACCCCGTCATACTCCTCCGCCACCGTGATGCCGTGCAGACCCAGCTCCCCCATACGGGGCCAGAGATCGCGGGGGAAGACGTTGCTTTGATCAATCTCGCTGGCGCGCGGCGCGATCACTTTCTGGCAGAAGGCCTCGACCTGCTCGGTCAGGGCGCACAGGGTCTCGTCCATCACTGCATGCATCCTTGCTCTCCTCATATGAAGGGTGACAGCTTGGCGGCCGAGCTGAAACAGGGGGCCAAACTGGTCAGTCCATTTGTGATTTAAGTTTACGTTAGCGTAAACGTAAATTGATTGTTAGTCTAAGGTAAATTTGTTGCGCCATGACGGCAAGGGCGATTGCCCGGTCGTGATGGCCCCCGTCACAGGAGTGCCCATGGTCCGCTCGCAAACGGCCCATGATGTGCCAGCAAGGAGAGAGTGCCCATGAACAACCATCAGACCCGGTTCGGCGACGTGCCGCTGCACATCGGCGGGGAGGCGTACCCTTCCGCGAGCGAGCAGTGGATCGAGGTGACCGACCCGGCGGATCAGAGCCTGCTGGCACGGGTGCCAAAAGCCACCTCGGCGGAAATTGAACTGGCGGTGCGCACCGCTCACGACGCCTATCTGCTGTGGCGGGAGGTGCCGGCCTCCGAGCGAGCCCGGGTGATGTTCAACTACCAGCATCTGTTGAAAGTGCATCACGACGAGCTGGCGGCTCTGCTGGCCCAGGAGACTGGCAAGAATCTGGCGGATGCCAAGGGGGATGTGTGGCGCGGCATCGAGGTGGTGGAGCAGGCCTGCGCCATCGCCAGCCAGACTCTGGGGGAGACCATGGGCAACGTGGCGCGGCGGGTCGATGGCCACTCCTGGGTGCAGCCGCTTGGGGTCTGCCTTGGCATCACTCCCTTCAACTTTCCGGCCATGATCCCGCTCTGGATGTTCCCGCTGGCGGTGGCCTGCGGCAACGGCTTCGTGCTCAAGCCCTCCGAGCAGGATCCGCTCACCCCCATGCGGCTGGCCGAGCTGTTTGCCGAGGCGGGGGCCCCCAGGGGCATCCTGTCGGTGGTGCACGGCGGCGCCGAGCAGGTGGATACGCTGCTGGCCCATCCCGACGTCAAGGCGGTCAGTTTCGTCGGCTCGGCCCGGGTCGGCGGCCACGTCTATCGCAGCGCCACTTCCCGGCTCAAGCGGGCCCAGTGCTTTGTCGGTGCCAAGAACCACATGGTGATCATGCCGGATGCCAACAAGGCGCAGGTGCTCAGCAACCTGGTGGGGGCCGGGGTCGGCGCCGCCGGTCAGCGCTGCATGGCCATCAGCGTGGCGGTGTTCGTGGGCAGTGCCCGGGAGTGGATCCCCGAGCTCGCCGCCGAGTTCGCCAAGGTGAAACCCGGCGTCTGGCACGATCCCGAGGCCGCCTACGGCCCCCTCATCAGCCCGGAGGCCAAAGTCAGGGTGGAGGGGCTTATCGAGGCGGGGATCGCCGAAGGGGCCGAATGCCTGCTGGACGGCCGTTTTTGCGACGTGCCCGGCTACCCGGTGGGCAACTGGGTGGGGCCGACCCTGTTTCGCGGCGTGACGCCGGAGATGCGCATCTACCAGGAGGAGATCTTCGGGCCCGTGCTGGCCTGTCTCGAGGTGGCGAGCCTCGACGAGGCGCTCGCCCTCATCAACGACAACCCCTACGGCAACGGCACCTCCATCTTCACCGGCTGCGGCGCTGCCGCCCGCAAGTTTCGTCACGAGGTGGCGGTGGGCCAGGTGGGGATCAACGTGCCCATCCCGGTGCCGCTGCCGTTTTTCTCCTTCACCGGCTGGCGCGGCTCCTTCTACGGAGATCTGCACGCCTACGGCAAGCAGGCGGTGCGCTTTTATACCGAGACCAAGACGGTCACCGAACGCTGGTTCGACGAGGACATTCCCAGCGGCCCCAACATGACCATTCAGCTGCGCTGATGCAGGTTGCCCGGACGCACCCACTGACAGAAACGGATCGAACAAGTACAAGGAAGCAAACAAGATGGATTTTACGTTGACCCCGGATCAGCAGGCCTATGTGGAGGCCGCCAGCGCTTTTGCCGAGGAGGCGCTCAAGCCCCACGCCGCGCGCTGGGACAAGGAGCATGAGTTCCCCATCCCTACCATCAAGCAGGCGGCGGCACTCGGCTTTTGTGGCCTCTACACCCCGGAGCAGTACGGTGGCCTCGGCCTGCCGAGGCTCGATGCCAGCCTCATCTTCGAGCGCCTCGCCATGGGCTGCACCTCCACCACCGCCTATCTGACCATCCACAACATGGTGAGCTGGATGCTGGGCAGCTGGTTGCCTGCCGAGGTGGCCGAGGAGTGGGTACCCAGGCTGGCCAGCGGCGAGCTGTTGGGTTCTTATTGCCTCACCGAGCCGGGCGCCGGATCCGATGCCGCGGCCCTCAAGACCCGTGCGGTGCGCGATGGCGAGGATTACCTTCTCGATGGCAGCAAGGTGTTCATCTCGGGCGCCGGCAGCACCGACGTGCTGGTGGTGATGGCTCGCACCGGTGGCGAGGGGGCGAAGGGGATCTCCGCCTTCATGGTACCGGCCCAGACGCCCGGCGTGAGTTATGGCAAGGCGGAGGAGAAGATGGGCTGGAACAGCCAGCCGACCCGGGAGGTGAACTTCAGCGCCGTGCGCATTCCCGCCCGTTACCGGCTGGGGCAGGAGGGGGAAGGGTTCAAGTTCGCCATGCAGGCGCTCGATGGCGGGCGCATCAACATCGCCACCTGCTCGGTCGGCACTGCCCAGCAGGCCCTCGACGATGCCCTGGCCCATGTACAGCAGCGCCAGCAATTTGGCCACCCGATCAGCGAATTCCAGAGCGTGCAGTTCCGCCTGGCCGACATGGCCACCGAACTGGCGGCTGCCCGGCTGCTGGTGCGTCAGGCGGCCGCCAGGCTCGATGCCGGGGCGCCGGACAAGAGCGCCTGGTGCGCCATGGCCAAGCGTTTTGCCACCGACGTGGGGCACCGCGTCTGCGACGACGCCCTGCAACTTTTTGGCGGCTATGGTTATATCCGCGAGTACCCGCTCGAGCGCTACCTGCGCGATACCCGGGTCCACCGCATTCTGGAAGGGACGAATGAAGTGATGCGGCTCATCATCGCCCGCCGCCTGCTGGCCGAGCCCGGGCTGGCGCTGGAGTAGCGGGAGGGCCGCCGTGCCCGGCAGCCCGCCCTGACGACGCGGCTGGCGTGGCTCGTCGTCAGGCTTTGTGAGCCAGCCGTAGGTCGGCTCCATTCAACCCTGTCATATGGGGCAGGTTTTTTGACAAGGACAACGCAATGACAAGGATCAGGCTCGAATATCACGGTCACGTGGCCTATATCACCCTCGATCATCCTCCCGCCAACACCTGGACCCTCGCCAGCCTGCAGGCCTTCTTGCAGATGATGGTGGAGCTCGACAGCCGCCCCGACGTGGTGGCACTGGTGATCCGCGGGGCCGGGGACAAATTCTTCTGCGCCGGCGCCGATCTCAACATGTTTGCCGACGGCAACCTGGAGCACGCCCGCGAAGTGGCCGAGGCCTTTGGCCGAGCCTTCGAGGCGCTGGCCCGCTTTCACGGGGTCAGCATCGCCGCCATCAATGGCTACGCCATGGGGGGCGGCCTCGAGGTAGCGTTGGCCTGCGATATCCGCATCGCCGAGCAGCAGGCCAAGCTGGGCCTGCCGGAGGCCTCGGTGGGCTTGCTGCCCTGCGCCGGCGGCACCCAGCGCCTGACCGAACTGGTGGGGCCGGGCTGGGCCAAGCGGATGATCCTCTGCGGCGAGAAGGTGAGCGCCACCCTGGCCTACGAGATGGGGCTGGTGGAGGAGGTGGTGAAGGAGGGCCATGCCTGGGAGGCGGCGCACCAGATGGCCCAGCTGGTGGAGCGCCAGAGCCCGAGCGCCCTGCGCGCCTGCAAGCAGCTCATCAACCAGGGGCGCAGCAGCCATCGGGACGCGGCACTGCCGCTCGAGCGCAGCCTGTTTCTCACCCTGTTTGACGATGCCAACCAGCGTGAAGGGGTGACCGCCTTCCTCGAGAAGCGAGCCCCACGCTGGCATTACGACCAATCCAAGCCGGTGAAGAGTGAGGGAGTGAAGGATGAATGAGGTAATGATGGTGGCCCACCATGTCGCAGGGGCTGATACCCGGTCTGCGGGGGCTCGCCATGAGTGAGCCTGTGCGCATCGAGACCCACCCCACGGCGGATGGCCGCCACATCGGCATGTTGACCCTGGACAGCCCCGCCTCCCTCAACGCCCTGAGCCTTGAGATGATCCAGTTGTTGCAGGCGGCGCTGACCCGCTGGGAGCAGGATCCGGCCATCGTCTGCGTGCTGCTGCAGGGGGCCGGCGAGAAGGCGTTTTGCGCCGGTGGCGACATCCGCTCCTTCTACTACCGCAAACAGGAGGCGAGCGAGTCGGCACTGTTTGGCTATGCCCGCGACTTCTTCCTGCAGGAGTACCGGCTCGATCATCACATCCATCGCTACAGCAAGCCCCTCATCTGCGTGGCGGACGGCATCTGCATGGGGGGAGGTATCGGTCTCTTTGCCGGGGCTGGTTTTAGAGTGGTGACTGAAAAGAGCCTGTTCGCCATGCCGGAGGTGACCATCGGCCTCTACCCCGATGTGGGGGCCAGCTGGTTTTTGAGCCGCATGCCGGGGCGGCTCGGGCTCTGGCTCGGCCTCACCGGGGCCCGCTTCAACGGGGCGGACGCCATCGGCCTGGGTCTGGCGGATCACGCCATGGCGAGCCACGAGCGGGTGGAGCTGCCGGCGCGCCTCGCCGCCCTCGACTGGTCTGACTCTGCCGATAGTGGCGAGCAGATCGAGGGGCTGCTCGCCGGTTTGCAGCGATCCCTTGGCCAGACGCTGCCGGCCCCCGTGCTCTTGCCCCACCAGGCTTGCATCGATGCGCTGTTGGCCGGCCGCTCCCTGCAAGGGGTGTTGGCACGCCTCGCGGGCGCCGAGCTGGCTGAGCCGACGCTGGCCCTGGCGCGGGAGACTTGTCAAAGCGGCAGCCCCATCAGCTGTGCCATCCTCTGGCGCCAGTTCTGGCAGGCACGGCGCCAGTCGCTGGCCGAGGTGTTTGCCGACGAGTTGGCCCTCTCGGTCAACTGCGTACTCAAAGGGGATTTTGTGGAAGGGGTACGGGCCCTGCTCATCGACAAGGACAAATCACCCCGCTGGCAGGCCCCGCAGGCGGGCGAGGCCTGGCTGGATGACTTCTATCGTTGGCCCGAGGGGAACAACCCCCTGCGTCACTGCTGACGGGCGATCACACACAAGGAACAGACCATGACAAGGATTGGATTTATCGGGCTTGGCAACATGGGGGGCCCCATGGCCGCCAACCTGGCCAGGGCGGGGCACACGGTGCAGGTGTTTGATCTGGTGGCCGAAAGCCTGACCCGGGCCATCGAGGCCGGCTGCATCGCCGCCGGTGATGCCCGCGAGGCGGTGAGCAGCTGCGAGCTGGTGATCAGCATGCTGCCGGCGGGGGAGCATGTGCGCAGCCTCTGGCTGGGCGAGGGTGCCGGTGAGCGGGGAGGGCAGGATCTGCTGGCGGCCCTGCCGCTCGGCGCCCTGGTTATCGACTGCTCCACCATCGACGTGGCCTCGGCCCGTCAGGTGGGAGCGGCGGCGCAGGCGCGCGGAATCCGTTTTCTCGATGCCCCCGTCTCGGGGGGCGTGGCCGGCGCGGCGGCGGGCACCCTCACCTTCATCGTCGGTGGCGAACAAGCGGATTTTGAGGCGGCCAGACCCGTGCTCGCCTGCATGGGGCAGAACCTGTTTCACGCCGGGGCGCTCGGCGCCGGCCAGATCGCCAAGATGTGCAACAACATGCTGCTCGCCATCCACATGGCGGGCACCGCCGAGGCGCTGGCGCTTGGGGTCAAGGAGGGGCTGGATCCGGGCGTGCTCTCCACCATCATGGGCAAGAGTTCGGGCAACAACTGGAGTCTCGAGCGCTACAACCCCTGGCCCGGGGTGATGGAAAATGCACCGGCGTCGCGCAACTATCAGGGGGGCTTCATGACCCGGTTGATGGTCAAAGATTTGGGGCTCGCCATGGCCCTGGCCGAGCATGCCCACAGCGCCGTACCCATGGGGGCGCTGGCCCGCAACCTCTTCAACCTGCACGCCACCAAGGGGCAGGGGGCTCGGGATTTTTCCAGCATCGTCGAACTCTATCTGGACAAGACAGAGCCGGGTTAAGGGCCGCTATCTACCTTTTTACCCGATAGTCTTTGACTCGGTCACCGGCCATCTCACCAGGAGCATTTATGGATATCACACAGAAAGTCATTGCCATCACGGGGGCGGGCAGGGGGCTGGGCCGCGCCATCGCCCTGAGTCTGGCGGAGCAGGGGGCGCAACTTGCGCTCATCGACGTCAACCACACCGATCTGGAGGTGACCGAGGCGGAAGTGCGCAGCCGTGACGGCCAGTGCGCCCTGTTCGTCTGCAACGTGGCGAGCGAGCCGGAGGTCGAGGCGACCTTCGCCGCCATCAAGGGGCAGCTCGGTGCCCTGCACGGCCTCATCAACTGCGCCGGCATTCTGCGCGACGGCATGCTGATCAAGGTGAAGGAGGGGGCGCTGACGGAGAAGATGAGCCTGGCCCAGTGGCAGAGCGTCATCGACGTCAACCTTACCGGCACCTTCCTGTGCGGGCGCGAGGGGGCGGCGCTGATGGCCACCGGCGGGGAGGGGGGCGTCATCATCAACATCTCCTCCATCGCCCGTGCCGGCAACATTGGCCAGAGCAACTATGCCGCCAGCAAGGCGGGGGTGGCCTCGCTGGTGGTCACCTGGGGGAAGGAGCTGGCCCGCCACGGCATCCGGGTGATGGGCATCGCTCCCGGGGTGTTTGCCACCGATATGACGGCGGCGATGAAACCCGAAGCCATGGCCCGCATGCAGCAGGCCATCCCGGTGGGGACCCTAGGGCAGGCGGCGCAGCTGGCCCAGACGGTGCATTTTATTCTCGCCAATGACTATCTGTCGGGGCGGATGATCGAGCTGGACGGCGGCTTGCGCCTCTGAATATCGGCGCTCTGTTGCAGATGCCCCTGGCCCTCGGCGCAGGGGCATTTTTATTGAAACGTTTGTCAGCAGCCGGGTCTGCCGACCTCGGCTGCAAGCTGCATTCTCATGCAGGTCTGATCCGTAAAAACGGGGCTCAGGTCATGGAAAAATGTGAAATATCAACGGGTCTTTCTTAATTTGAACCAGCTCACAGGCCCCCGGGGTCAGTGCTGTAAAATTGCGCGCGGTCAAGACGGTGCATGATTGACGGTACGAGGGATTGCGGTCGGAATAGTCATGCAATATAGTTGCCGCCTTTTTCACGGGGTACGGATTTCTAGCCCCTCCCATATTGCGCGCAGTATGAATACGGACGCTCTGCCGCCGCCTAATTAAACAGGATTGAGATGGACAAGAAACTGGGGCTTGGTGCCCTCATCTCGCTGGTGATCGGCTCCATGGTCGGTGCCGGAGTCTTCAGTCTGCCGCAAAACATTGCCGCTCATGCCAGTGCCGGGGCCGTCGCGCTGGGATGGGCCATCACCGGTATCGGCATGATCTGCCTCGCGCTGGTGTATCAGAACCTCTCCATGCGTCGCCCGGATCTCGATGGCGGCATCTTCAGCTATGCCAAGGCCGGTTTCGGCGATTTCATCGGCTTCAACGCCGCCTGGGGCTACTGGCTCTGTCAGCTGCTAGCCAACGTCTCCTACGCCATCGTGGTGTTCAGTGCGCTGAGTTACTTCTTCGACACGCCGGACAAGGTCATCTTCGGTGACGGCAACACGCCGGTGGCCATCACCTTGGCGTCCATTCTGATCTGGTCGGTGCACGCCCTGGTGCTGCGCGGCATTCAGGTGGCGGCGCTGGTGAACATCGTCACCACCATCGCCAAGATGGTGCCGCTCATCGTGTTCTGCGTGGCCATCCTGCTCGCCTTCAATATGGAGACCTTCACCCTGGATATCTGGGGTCAGGGCACCCCTGAACTGGGTTCGGTGATGGATCAGGTCAAGTCCACCATGAAGGTGACGCTCTGGGTCTTCATCGGCATCGAAGGGGCCGTGGTGGTCTCCGCCCGTGCCCGTCATCGCAAGGACGTGGGCAGCGCCACCGTGCTGGCGCTGCTGGGTGCCCTGGCGCTCTACGTCATGGTGACCCTGTTCTCGCTGGGGGTCATGAACCAGCCGCAACTGGCGGCCCTCAAGAATCCCTCCACCGCCATGATCCTGGAGGCCGTGGTTGGCCCCTGGGGCGCCTGGCTCATCAACATCGGTTTGGTGATCTCGGTGATGGGAGCCCTGCTGAGCTGGACCGTGCTGGCGGCGGAAGTGCCTTACATCGCGGGCAAGACCGGCGTGTTCCCCGGCTGGTTTGCCAAGGAGAACAAGAACGGCTCGCCGCAGGTGTCGCTCTGGTGCTCCACCTGCCTGGTACAGACCTTCCTTATCATCATCTACTTCCAGAGCAGCACCTATCTGGCGCTGGTCAACATCGCCACCTCGGCGGCGCTGGTGCCCTACGTCTTCTCGGGTGCTTACGGCCTCAAGCTGGCGCTGAAAGGGGAGACCTACGCAGGCCAACCCCATCAGCGCAAGCGCGACCTGTTCCTGGCGCTGGTGGCCACCGGCTACGGCTGCTGGTTGGTCTATGCCGCCGGGGTCGAGTACCTGCTGCTGGTGGCGCTGCTCTACAGCCCCGGTATCTTCATCTACTGGAAGGCGCGCCAGCACCACGGGCTGCGTGGCCTCAACCGGCTGGAGCAGGGGATGACGGCGGCCCTGCTCGGTTGCGCGGTGCTGGCCTTCTACAAGGTGATGGACGGTACCATTCCCTTGAGTTAACCGGCACAATAAAGAGATGGCCCAAGGGCCATCTCTTTTTTTATGTGCAGCGCCATCTTTGTTCGCTGCACTGCCTCGGAAGGAATTTTTATGCTGTTTATGGGTTATCTGTTGCTGGGGGCGTTCGCCGGCATGCTGGCGGGATTGTTCGGCATCGGCGGCGGTCTCATCATAGTGCCCGTGCTGGTGCTGAGCTTTCACGCCCAGGGCGTTGCGCCCGACATCATCACCCATCTGGCACTCGGCACCTCGCTGCCCACCATGATCTTCACCGGCTTCAGCTCGCTGCGTGCCCACCAGGAGGCCGGTGCGGTCGACTGGGTGATGATCCGCCGGCTCGGCGCCGGTATGCTGATCGGGGCCTGGCTCGGCGGCATGACCGCCAACCTGCTCAGCGCCAGCACCCTCAACATCATCATCGGCTGCTTCGCCTGGACCATGGCGCTGCAGATGGGGCTCAACCTCAAGCCCAAGGCGGAGCGTCATCTGCCGGGGGCGCTCGGCACCGGCATCGCCGGCACCGTGATCGGCTGGATGTCGGCCTTGTTCGGCATCGGTGGCGGCTCGCTGACCGTGCCTTATCTGAGCTGGAACAGCGTGCCGATGCGCAACGCCGTGGCGGCCTCCGCCGCTTGCAGCATGCCCATCGCCCTGGCAGGCAGCCTCAGTTACCTCTACGCCGGCTGGAACCATCCAGACCTGCCAGAGTGGAGCCTGGGATTCATCTACCTGCCGGCGCTGCTCGGCATCGTGCTCACCAGCACCCAGTTTGCCCGGGTCGGGGCCAAGCTGGCGCACCGGCTCTCTCCCCAGCGGCTCAAGCAGGCGTTCGCCCTGCTGATGCTGCTGGTGGGTGCCAAATTCATGCTGTTTAGCTGAACCCTTGGCCAGATTGTTGAAAAATAAGGCGAACGGCACGATCGAGGGCAGAAAGCCGTTGCATTGAGAGGCCAGTTTGCCTATTCTCCTCGCCGGTGGTCCTATTGGTCCTCTCGCATTGATAACCCGTCGACCTGGTCAGGACCGGAAGGTAGCAGCCAAGGCGGGGGACTCGAGTGCCGGGATGTGGCTGGTAGGGCCACCACCTGTTTCTGCCATTCAACAAGTTACAGCTAATACCCCCTTCAGACCTCTTGGTAATCCACTTTGTGTGGATGAATCAGGAGTCTTATCTGTGAATCTCTGGCTCTCTCCGCAAGGTATCTGGTACTACCGCAAGGTGACTGTGCTTCCCTGTGCGCGTTCTTGGGTAAAACCTGAGTCTGTCCAACCAGAACCTCAGCCAAGCTCCCTGCCGGAGCCTCAGCGGCTACAGCAACAGACACCATCTGCGACCAAGCCAGCCCCTCAGTCAGTCCCTGCGACTTCTTCTGCTATTTCATCCCCTGTGCCTTCAGAACTCAGTGAGCGTTACCTGATAGAGGGGGCTGTCTTGGTCATCCAAAGAACTCAGCGATTCGAAGCACTACATCGGTTAAGTCATCAAAGCAAATGCACAACACTTAGCAGGGGCGCGGAGTGTTGTGCATTGTTGTTATCTCTTGGATCTGGGTTCAGAAGCTGCCATTTAAACCCACTCGGAAAGAGTCGTTGCGTTCATTTGAACCAAGGTTGGTTTTGTATGAAATTCCTAGTAACCAAGCGTGTCCCAGGTTGAAATCGAGACCCATATCCAGGCTTGCTAAATCGCTCTCCCGATCATCGGGCTTGAGGTTGTAGAGGATGCCTTCGTCCCCCTGGTCGGTATAGCGCATCTTGTAGTCGCTGCTACGACTGAAGTTATGGCCCCACGCCAGGCCAATCTTTGGTGTTACCACCCCAAGCGGGGCCATCAGGTCATAGCTGGTACGCACCCCGAGGTAAGATGTGAAATTCTCTTGGCGGTGACCTTCGTAGGACAGACCGTAAATACCGCCACCATTTTCACGGTAAGCCTCCATGAGGGTTGTGCTGGCATTCAAGCGGCTGTAGGGGGCCAGTGACAGAGGCCCATTGCGATATTCATAGCTGGCAGTCAGGGATGCGAAGAATTGATCTGCACCCCGTGAGCCACTGGCAAATTCATCATCACTGCCGGTGATGTAGCGGTACGAGTCCAAGCTGATGCGGTTGTAGCCCAGCAGGCCATCGACATACACCTGCGGCACCTGACTCAGGCTTAGATAAGTGGCAATACCGATGGCATCCCCATCGCTGCGAGTGTTGTTCTTGCCAATATCACTGCGGTCGTTACCGATACCGATACCGATACCGACAATCGCGGTTGGTGATATGCGATAGTCAAAACCAGCGCTCAGGCCCAGTGTCGTGAAGCTATTGTCTTGCGCGCCCAGCGCATGGGTCGAGCCGACGTTAACGAAGCCATCGCTCCAGAATGCCAAGGCATCCTGTTTGCAACCATTCTGTACAGAGGTTACGGCCTTGTCTTTTTCCAGTTGTGTCTGATAGGTGGGTTCTCCCTGCTGACTCTGGATAGCTTTGGCGATCTCGCCGAGAGGCATATCACGGTCATCCTTGCGCAAACTGGCATTGAACGAAGTGCGGTCGCAATTTGTTTGATGCAACTGCTCAAGACGTCGGTTGAAGTTGTCCATCTGAGTGCTGGCGAAGCGCTCTGCTGTTCGGGTCTGAGCGTTAAGCAGGCCGATAACTTCGGCATCTTTGGTCGGGTCTGGACGTTCCTGAATGACGAAACTGATGGTGCTTGCTGAGCTGGCTCCGCTACCGTTTCGCAGCCTGAAGCTGACGATTGCCGTCCCGGCGAAGGCGACTGACGGTACAAAACGCATCGAGAATGGCCCCATCATCATTGCTCGCCCGGCGGAAGCTGGGGTGACCGAACCCAGTGTTGCTTGGGTGAACGGGCCACCAGTGGCACCTTGGGTCAAGTCGACAGTGGCAGATTGCCCCGCCGCCAGGGTCTGGCTGGATGCTGGTACGGAGATCTCCATGGCAGATATGGTGATCGAGAAGTTTTGCAAGCTGGTAGCTCCGTGGGCATCAGTTACTGTGATGGCCAGCTCGGTAGTACCGGCTGTGCTTGGCGTACCGCTAATGAGGCCGCTGGTTGCATTCAGGCTCAGCCCTTCAGGCAGGGCTCCGGCGGTGATCGCATAGGAGTAGGGCGCGCTGCCGCCAGAGGCGGTGATGGTCTGGCTGTAGGCCGTGCCGACGCTGCCGTTGCTCAGGGTGCCGGGGTTTAGGGTAATGCTCGGCGTGCTGACGGTAATTGTTACAGTGGCGGGACTGGAGGTACCGCTGGCGTTGGTGGCGGTGTAGGTAAAGCTGTCGGGGCCGGAGAATCCGGCGGTCGGGGTGTAGGTGATGCTGGTACCGCTGGCGGTGGCGATGCCATTGCTGGCGGTGCTGGCCACGGCCACGCTGGTGGCTGTGCCGGTGATGTTCAGGGTGATCGAGTTGGCGCTGCTGTTGGCCGCTACCGTGGCGCTGACGGCGCCTGCTACCGGCACCAGGCCGTTGATCACCAGGCTGTAGGCCTGGAATCCGCTGGCGCTGTTGGCGTCGGTGGCGGTGACGGTCAGGTTGAAGGTGCCGCTGGCGCTCGGTGTACCGCTGATCAGACCACTGCTGGTGTTCAGGCTCAGGCCGGCCGGCAGGCTGCCAGCGGTGATCGCGTAGGTGTATGGCGCGCTGCCGCCGGTGGCGGTGATGGTCTGGCTGTAGGCCATGCCGACGCTGCCGTTGCTCAGGGCGCCAGGGCTCACGACGATGCTCGGCGCGCTGACGGTAATGGTCACGGTGGCGGGGCTGGAGGTGCCGTTGGCATTGGTGGCGGTGTAGGTGAAGCTGTCGCTGCCGGCGTAACCGGCGGCTGGGGTGTAGGTGATGCTGGTGCCGCTGGCGGTGGCAGTGCCATGGTTGGCGGCGCTGGCAATGGCCACGCTGGTGGCGGTGCCGGTGATGTTCAGGGTGATCGAGTTGGCGCTGCTGTTGGCCGCTACCGTGGCGCTAACGGCATTGGCCACCGGTGGCAGGCCGTTGATCACCAGGCTGTAAGCCTGAGAGCCGGTGGCGCTGTTGGCGTCGGTGGCGGTGAGGGTCAGGTTGAAGGTGCCGCTGGCGCTCGGCGTACCGCTGATCACGCCGCTGCTGGTGTTCAGGCTCAGGCCGGCCGGCAGGCTGCCGGCGGTGATCGCATAGGTGTAGGGCGCGCTGCCGGCGGCGGCGGTGACGGTCTGGTTGTAGGCCGTGCCCTGGGTGCCGTCGGGCAGTGTCGTCGGGGTTATCGCCAGGGTGGGCGTGCTGACAGTAATGGTCACCGTGGCGGGGCTGGAGGTGCCGCTGGCGTTGGTGGCGGTGTAGGTAAAGCTGTCGCTGCCGGCGTAACCGGCGGTCGGGGTATAGGTGATGCTGGTGCCGCTGGCAGTGGCAGTGCCATGGCTGGCGGCGCTGGCCACGGCGACGCTGCTGGCAGCGCCGCCGGTGATGTTCAGGGTGATCGGGTTGGCGCTGCTGTTGGCCGCTACCGTGGTGCTAACGGCATTGGCCACCGGTGGCAGGCCGTTGATCACCAGGCTGTAAGCCTGAGAGCCGGTGGCGCTGTTGGCGTCGGTGGCGGTGACAGTAAAGTTGCCGGTACCGCTGGCGCTCGGTGTACCGCTGATCACGCCACTGCTGGTGTTCAGGCTCAGGCCAGCCGGCAGGCTGCCGGCGGTGATCGCGTAGGTGTAGGGCGTGCTGCCGCCGGTGGCGGTGACGGTCTGGCTGTAGGCCGTGCCCTGGGTGCCGTCGGGCAGTGTCGTCGGGGTTATTGCCAGGGTGGGCGCGCTGACAGTAATGGTCACCGTAGCGGGGCTGGAGGTGCCGCTGGCGTTGGTGGCGGTGTAGGTAAAGCTGTCGCTGCCGGAGTAACCGGCGGTCGGGGTGTAGGTGATGCTGGTGCCGCTGGCGGTGGCGGTGCCATGGCTGGCTGCAGTGGCCACGGCCACGCTGCTGGCGGCACCGCCGCTCAGGCTCAGGGTGATCGGGTTGGCGCTGCTGTTGGCGGCCACTGTGGCGCTGACCGGCCCGACGGTCGGGGCTGGCACTGTGTAGGTATAACCGTTGGTCAGGGTCGCGGTGCCGCTCGGTGTGGTGACCACCACGTTCACCGCGCCGGCTGCGTGGGCCGGGGTGGTGGCAGTGATGGTGGTAGCGTTGTTGACGATGTAACCGGAGGCGGCTGTTCCACCAAAGCTCACTGCTGTGGCGCCGGTAAAGTCGGTGCCGGTGAGAGTAACGGAGGTGGCGCCAGCAGTGCTGCCGCTGTTCGGTGCAACGGAAGTGAGGGTCGGTACTGCGGAGCTGGTGACCACCAGGGTATAGGTTGCGACACCGCCCTGATTCAGGCCGTCATTCAGGGTGATGCTGAATGTGTAGGTGCCGGCTGTAGTTGGTGCGCCGTGGAGCGTAGTGGTCGAGCTACCCGGCGACGGGTCGAGGATCAGGCCGGGTGGTAGGCACGGCGTCACGCCATCGTAGTTCGGGTCGTTGGCATCGCACTCAACCCATTGGTCCAGCGGCAGGGCACCGCCAGTCGAGCTGATGGGAATACTCATGGACTGACCTACCGCCACGCTAGGTAGGGTACTACCCGAAGCTGGACTGGTGATCACGGGAGCTGCGGCCACTGCCTGGGTGGGCAGTGCCAACATTACCAGTAATATAATGAGTGAAATCAGTGGGCCTTTTACCTTGGTACCGAGTGTGGCAACTGGTGTTTTCATGAGGGCTTCCTGCCTTGCGACCGGTTCTTGGGTCGAATCCAACGTAAATGTTGATAAAGGTCCTACGGTTACAGCGTGGTTACAGCCAGTCAAACCACCTGTTCTTGCATGCGTTCAAGGGTTATTTAGGTGCTGATTGACAGCAGCCCTGGCGGGTCGCTGCATCTGGATATAAAGGCCGCTGTCGGTACTGGTCTGGAAGCCCAGTCGTTGATAGAGCCTGCGAGCTGGGTTACCTCGTTCGACGCTCAGACTGCAGGTGTGGTGATCGGCATCCGCCTCGGCGAGCAATGAGTACAGCAACTGCGTACCTATGCCCCGGCCGTGCCAGGCCGGGAGCAGGGCAATGTCGACGATATGCACATCGTGCGCCTGGCGATTCACGCACAGGCGTCCGATGGGCATTCCTGCCTGCTCGATGATCAGGAAGTCCGACTTGGGGTAGTGTTTTTCATAGTGCTGGCGTTGCAGCTCGGCCTGGGACGCCAGAAAGGCACGACGTTGATCGTCATGCCAGCCGGGCACTGCGCTGACCTCGGCCCAGCGGCGTGACAGGTACAGCTCATGCAAAAAAGCCCGGTCGTGGTCGTCCTGCTGTCGCAGTTCGACCACTCGGCTTGTGGTTGCGGGCAGGTGGATGAAGTGTGTCATCAGTTTCTCATCGGGTACTCGCCATCCAGGCAGATGCAATAAACCAGCGTCAGGAAGGGTTGCATGGTGTTGCGCATGATCGGCGGTATCGTAGCGTTGCCGCTCGGCATCACCGTGCCTGGTGCCAGCTTGGGGTCAGTCGCGGACGGAGTGGTGTTGTTGTACAGACGCACATTGCGTGGTTGTGCCAGGTAAGTGCTGTTGCTGGGGGTGTCGACGGCCGCTGCTGTCTCGCTGCCGTCTTTGGCCAATACCGTGTGGCTGTGGGACGAGATGTTATTGGGCACCAGCTGTATCCGGTCGGCGCCCTGTTGAGTGCCGGGGATGGAGCCTATGGTTCCTCCCGTACCCATGGCGACCCGTCCGTTGAGATTGGGCAGTTTGAAGTTCTGTCCCGGAGTGCCTCCATACAGGGTGCCAATCACCGAATAGAGTGCCGGATTCTGCTGGACAAGAAGGGTCGTTCCATCGCAATAGGCCCAGTTTTGCGGGGCGAAGTTGTAGGGGAACAGTCTGATTTCACCGGTAAATGCATCCATGGTCGGTCGTTCCAGATTGAGTGATGAAAGTTACTGGGGGCGAGTCGGGTACAGGCCGACCAGGCAAATGATGTAGCTGATGCTCAATGAACCCATCAGATTCGAATGAGGGGTCGCATTGATGCTGGGGGGAATCAGTGCCGTGCCGAGAAAGCCCGAGTTCAGGCTGTGGGTCGCTGAGGTACCGCTCGACTTGCTGTACAGGCCGGTGATGATGCCCGCTCCCGGGAACTTGCCGAAGGTCATTTTTCCGGGCGAAGTGGCGGGTGACGGCTCCGCGGAGGTGGCGGCGCCGGTGTTGGCCATGAAGGCATGGGTATGGCTCGGCGTGTTCTCCGGGCGCATGGTGACTTCTGCCAGGCCTGTGGTTGTCGACAGCACCCTTGGGGTCAGGCCCGGACCAGTCCCTGCCCCCACAACGAGTCGGCCGGAGTAGTCCGGCACTGCGAACGTATTGCTGCCGTTGCCACCGTACAGGGTGCCCAGTAACGAATACAGGGCTTGATTGTCGTTGATCGACAGCAGTTTGCCGTCACACAGCGTCCAACCTTCAGGCGCGTAGTTGCCGGCGAACATGCGGATTTCTCCGACGAATGCTTCAGACATATCAATTTCCTTGCTTGAGGGTCTGTTAACTGCCGTTAAGGCCGCGGTGGGTAGTAGCCGGTCGTGGCGATGCAGAAATAGCCCACGATTGAAGGCTGCATGTTCGGCATCGGCAAGCCCTGGGTTGGAACGACAGTGGTGCTGATCAAGGACACCAGCACACTGTCCGCGGCGTCCTCCGAGGTGTAGGTCGGTTTCGAAACCGCGCCTAGGGAGTTGGAGCTGATGGCAGGAATGTTGCCGGCGGGGCCAGCGTTGCCGGGGGTGTTCGAGACATGGGTGGTATGGGTGTGGGCGAGCAGCGAGTTTTGCGGCATCGTCACGGTTTCGCTACCGCCCATGGTGCCCCGTGCATGGGTGTCCATGATCGGAGCGACAGGCGAGGCCTGGACGTTCTGCCCCAAGGCGACCCGGCCACGCAGGTCCGGCAGGCCGAAGGTGGTGCTGCCATTGCCACCATAGGTATTGCCCAGCAGGGAGGCCAGCGCCACATTGCTTTGGAACGGCAGGACCTGGCCCTCGCAAGCGAGCCAGCCTTCAGGTGCCCAGCCCCAAGGGAACAGGCGAATTTCACCGAGAAAAGGATCCATGTTTTTCTCCTTGAACAAGATAATGGCGCCTAAATCCATTTACTGCAGGAGAGTAGCAAGCGCTCTTTTAGAGAATAGACTGGCTTGGATTCATTTGGCAAGTATGTCTTCATATTTAATAGTGCATACGACGAATAACTAATAGTTGATATAATTACTCAACATATTTTTTCATAAAAGCCCATGTGGTGGCTTAGAGTGCATTCGCATGCTATGTCGTAAATGTATTGATTGAAAACTAGTATCCATACTGCACTATCAGAGTGAAATGATCAGCTGACAGCATTGATACATGCGTAAGTATTCTTCTATAGCCACTACGATGACTTGCATCAATATCATCCAACTCGATGCCGAGCAATGAGTGGTCACTCCTGAATAGATGAAAGCTATTATATTTCAATGGTTTGTGGTGTTTAATTAAAAAATACAACTGTATTGATTTAGTCATCCCGGACACAAGTTTAGATGGCAAAGTCGTTTGCATGTCCAGATGTGAAAGCTACGTTGTTTATTTAAGGCTGAATTCAAACTGAAAGACAGGCTAAAAAATAGTGAGTATTGATATTTTCCTACGCCTTGACTGTTCCAGAACCCTTATCATGAAAAGAGAACTATTTTATGACGAATCATGTGGGTGTCTGCTGCAAGCAGAAAGTAAAATTAGGTAGTCTATTACATCAATTTCGGCATCTTGGTGACTTTTGATATGGTGGGATAAGATGCCTTTTAACTGAACCAATAACCCTCTTCGCATGTTTTCCGATCCTAGCGCAAGGTGGCCCATCGTTTTCACAATGTTGGTATGAACTTCTTGATATTGTGGCCATGGCAAAGAGATGTCAGCGCTATCACGAAGCAACGGGTTAGCTTTGAACCTATGTATCAGGTGAAGAGACAAGAGCTGACCATAACGCCAGCTGGCTCATGCCTGCTCTGAAGAAGGCCCCGCTTGCAGCGTGGGAGTAGGCTCACTCAGATCGGCGACAATTTGCCAGAAGGTGTCGATGAGTAGGCCCTTGCTGTGGGGCGGGCGGATGAGGCCGATGATCCAGCTCGCCTCGGCATCACGCAGTGGCAGGGTCAGCACATCCGGGTGTTCTATGGTGGTGGAGGAGGGCACCAGGGTCCAGGCGATGTCGGCGGCGGCGGTGGCGACGCCGGCGGCGAAGTCGTTGACATACTGGATATCGCGAAAGCGCAGCCCGCTCTGGGCCAGATAGTTCATCAGGTGATCATAAAACGAGGGGGCCTTGTCCCGGCGCAAGATAGCCAGCGGCTTGTCCACCAGATCCGCCAGTTCGTTCACGCCAGCGTAGCTGGCCGGCAGCACGGCGACAAAGTGCGCCCGCATCACCGGCAGACAGTGCCATCCCTTGGGCGCGGGCAGGCGGCAAAAACCGAGGTCCAGCTTGCCCTCGCTCAGAGCCAGCAACTGGTGGTGAGTAGAGAGATCGTTGAGCTCTATGGTGACCTGCGGGCGTTCGGTGCGAAAACGGGCGATGGCGGCGGGCACCAGGATCTTGGTGGCAACGCCAAAGCCGATGCGCAGGGTGCCGCTGTTGCCTGCCAGCACGTCACGGGCGGTGCGACCGAGTTGCTCGCTGGCCGCCACCAAGGCGCGGGCATCCTGATAAAGGGCCCGCCCCAGCACGGTGAGGCGGGTACTGCTGGCATTGCGCTCGAACAGCTCGCCGCCCAGCTCCTCTTCCAGCCGCCGTATTTGCTTGCTCAGGGCCGACTGGGTGACGTGCTGGCGCACCGCTGCCTGACCGAAGTGCAGCACTTCTCCCAGGGTAACGAAGGCTTTCAGATCCCGTAACTCCATCCCGGCTCCTATGATTCCTGTTTGGAATGTTGAATGGTTTAATTTGTCATTGGACGGAATTTTATAACTGTTCGATGCTTATGCCAATTCCATTGGGCGCCGCCAGTCGGCGCGATAGAGGTGGCAGGTGCCACCGCCGCAGAAGGAGCAACCCCAGATGCATCACCACAAGTTCAACGACTTCCCCGCCGATTTTCTGTGGGGCGCCGCCTCCGCCGCCTACCAGGTGGAAGGGGCCTGGAACGCCGATGGCAAGGGCCCCTCGGTGTGGGATCTGTTCACCAAGCTGCCGGGCAAGACCTTTGAGGGAAGCAATGGCGACGTGGCGGTGGATCACTATCACCGCATGGAGGAGGACGTGGCGCTGATGGCGGAAATGGGGCTCAAGGCCTACCGCTTCTCGGTGAGCTGGCCGCGCATCTATCCCACTGGTCGCGGCGAAGTGAACGAGGCGGGGCTGGCCTTTTACGAGAAACTCATCGACACCCTGCTGGCGCACCAGATAGAACCGGTGCTCACCCTCTATCACTGGGATCTGCCCCAGGCGCTGCAGGATGAGTACGGCGGCTGGGAAGACCGACGCATCATCGAAGATTTCGAGCGCTACTGCGTGACCCTCTATCAGCGCTTTGCCGGCAAGGTGAAATATTGGGTGTCGCTCAACGAGCAGAACTACAACCTGACCAACGCCTATCAGCTCGGTACCCATCCGCCCGCAGTGCAAGACCGCAAGCGCTTCTTTGCCGCCAACCACATCGCGTTTTTGGCCAATGCCCGGGTCATCAAGGCGTTCCGCCAGTATGTACCGAACGGCTTGATTGGCCCGAGCTTTGCCTATTCACCCGCCTATCCGGCGTCGTGCGATCCCAAAGACATGCTGGCGTTTGAAAACGCCGAGGAGTTCACCAACCTCTGGTGGCTCGATGCTTACTGTTTTGGCCGCTATCCGCAGGCGGCGCTCGCCTACCTGCGGGAGAACGGCGAAGCGCCGGATATCCTGCCCGGTGATCTCGAGCTGCTGCGGGAAGGGACGCCCGATTACATCGGCGTCAACTACTACTACACCCTGACCTTCACCGACAACCCGCTCGGCGGCCAGACCCTGCAACGCATCAACACCACGGGGCAGAAGGGCACCACCCCCTCGAGCGGCATTCCCGGCCTCTACAAGACGGCCCCCAACCCGCACCTGGAGACCAGCAACTGGGACTGGGCCATCGACCCGACCGGGATGCGCATCGCCCTGCGCCGGCTCTCTTCCCGCTACGGTCTGCCGCTGATGATCACCGAGAACGGCCTCGGCGAGTTCGACAAGCTGGCAGCGGGAGATCGGGTGCACGACGACTACCGCATCGACTATCTGCGCAGCCACGTCAAGGCGTGCCAGGAGGCGCTGCAAGACGGGGTGGAGCTGCTGGGCTATTGTGCCTGGTCGTTCACCGACATTCTGAGCTGGCTCAACGGCTACCAGAAGCGCTACGGCTTCGTCTTCGTTGAGCGTGACGAGCAGGGCGGCTCCCTGCGCCGGCTCAAGAAGGACAGTTTCTACTGGTACCAGACGGTCATAAGCTCGGGCGGCAAAACGCTCTAAGCAAATCAGCAGTACTTTGACAGGCTCCGCCTACCAGCGGGGCCTGTTGTTTTTGGTGGGAACGATACGGTGAGACGAAAGAGGGGGGCCTGCCACGGGATGTGAGGTCAGTGATAGCTGGCGTCCATGCTCTCTTCGGCGTTGTGGGCCAGATGGGTCATGGCATAGATGAAGAATTCGGCAGGGGAGAGCGGCTTGGAGTAGTAGTAGCCCTGGATCTCGTCCACCCCGATATGGGCCAGTTGCTGCAGTTCATGCAGGCTCTCCACCCCCTCGGCCACCACCACCAGCCCCAGCTGATGGGATAGCTTGGTGATGGACTCGACGAACATGAATTGCCGCGGGTCGGTCTCGATGTTGCTGACGAAGGACTTGTCAATCTTGAGCTTGTCAAAGCTCAGGGACATCAGATAGGAGAAGGAGGACCAGCCGGTCCCGAAATCATCCAGCGCGATGCGCACGTGGATGTGTTTGAGCTCCTTGAAGATGCGCTGGCTGAGCGGTAGATCGTCGAGTGCGATGGTCTCTGTCAGCTCCAGAATAAGCTGTTCGGCGCGCAGCGGGCTCTGTTGCAGCATCTCGTTGACCTGGTGGAACAGGGCCGGGGTGAACATGGAGTTGGAGAGGTTGATGGCCAGCTCCAGCTTGTCCACGAAGCTGGCCGGCAGTTGCGACATGTCGTGGTTGACCCGGCTGAATATCCATTTGCCAAGCAGCTCGCCGAGGCCGTTCTCCTCCGCCATGGCGATGATGTCCAGCGGGTTGATGAAGCCGTATTCGGGGTGATGCCAGCGGATCAGCACCTCCGCCCCCATGTTGTAGGCATTGCCCGGTTTTATCACCGGCTGATAGTGCAGGTAGAGGCTGCTGTTGGAGATGATATTCAAATGTTCACGCAGCTCGGCGGCCAGTTTCCGGTTGCGACTGTAGTGCTCGAACATCTGGTGGTTGAACACCTGCAGGTGGTTCTCCTTGAGCTTTTTGGCATTGGCGAGAGCAATGTCGGCGAACAGGATCAGCTCCTCGATTTTGTGTGCCGTGATGGGGTGTTGGCTTATTCCCATGCTGACATGCACCCGGTGCGCCGGATCGGCCTGAAAGACGATGGGCTTCAATTCATCGAGCAGTCGGACAAGGTAGGGAACACGGTGTTCGATGGGCATGGCGCCATAAATGAAGAGGGCAAATTCATCGCCGCCCATGCGGGCGATGAAGGTCTGGTTTTGCGCATACTCTCTGAGCTGGTTGGCCACCATGGTGAGCAGTTCATCCCCGGCGGCATAGCCTAGGCTGTCGTTGACCTCTTTGAAGTTGTTCAGATCGATCAGGCAGATGGTCAGGGTACAGTCGTCGGGCTGCTTGCCCTTGGCCAGCCGCGTCAGCCGGGCAATGAAGGCGGCCCGGTTGGGCAGCAGGGTCAGCGGGTCATTCCAGGCCAAAAAGTGCTGCAGCTTCATCTCCCGGGAGACCACGAACAGGATGAGCAGACCAATGGCCAGCAGGGCGATCAGGACCAGAACATGGCCTTCTCTGGTCTGCTGCAGCTCCTGGCGTTGTTTGATGGCAGAGGGGCCGGTGAAGTTCATCACCATCAGATCCCGGATGGAAGGCAGCAGCTTGTTCATTCTGTTGTCCATCTCGGCCAGTCGGGGGGCATCTGGCGCAGGAGTAACGACGTCCTGCTCATACTCCTTGATCAACTCAAAGAAGGTGTTGACCTTCTCGCTGGCGTTGAAGCGCTCGCGAATGAGGGCCGTCTCCTGACCGGTCAGGAAGATGTCCAGCCGGTTCCAGGCGATGTCATAGGCCTTGTTCAGCTGCGCGGCATCGGATTCACCGCTGCGATACAGCGACAGCTGCTCTTCGAAGCTGTGTAGCTCCAGCTCCAGTTGAGCTAAAGACCAGGCAGAGAGCTGGTTGTATTTCACCAGCTCGCTGAATGCCCGATCGTAATTAAAGAGTGACCAGATGGTCACCCCCATAAAGGAGACCATGATGAAGGCAAGGGAGATGAACTTGCCCTTGATCATCATTACATCCCTTCAAGTTTGATGACTTGCCACACCATCAGGCTGTGATATTGCTCGATATCCAGCTCAGGGTGATCCGACAGGGGGTAGATGACCCAGACCGGGCCCTTGTTGCGCAGCGTCAGTGCCTTGCCATCTTCCTCGATAGCCAGCAGTACGGGGTATTTCTCGGCATCTTCTCGCGGGATCACGGCGAAGTAGTCGTTCTGAGCCATCACTTTTATCTTGTCGGCGCTGATGCCGAGGGTATCGAGTACGGTTTTGAGCAGGACGCCGCGATAGACATGGGGGCCTTTGGTCCAGGGGGTGGTGGTGGTGACGCTGGCTTGCGGCAGCGCCTGCAACTGGGCGCGGCTGTACTCCATCTTGCCGGCGTTGTTGCAGCAACCCTTGGCGGCGACGCTGAGGATGACCTCATCGGCGCTGTAGGCCTGACTGCAAAACAGTAAAGACAAGAGGTAAAACAGGGGGAGGGTTAGCGCTTTCATGTTTGACTCCTTCATGGGCAACTTATTGATATCCAGCCAGTTGAGGCCGTTTCGCTCTAACCATAGACCATTTCCGAATGAATATTACTGATGGTTTAAGGTAACCACAAAGCCTCATTTCATTTACAACCATTACACAACCGGCACGTACCTTGCCAGATTGATCCAACTCATACTTTTGTCAATTAGATGTGGGTGCCGCGGTGAGGCGCCCCCCTGGGGTCCATATCCTGATTTAAATTCAAGGTGTTTATCCGGATCCAGACACAGGATGTGTCACGTTGGCAGAGGTGGAAGCGCATCATGAACAGCAACACTCCTCACACCCGCAGCGGTGAGCTTATTTCCCAGCAGGTTGACTTGCGCCAGGTGGTATATGCCTTGTCGGCGTCGCTGGATCTGGTCGGCATTGGCGATGTGGCGCATGGCAAGCGGGTAGGCATCATGGCTGCCGAGTGTGGCAAGGCACTGGGGGCGAGTGACAGCGAGCGAGCCTGCCTGTTCGAGCTGGGGGTGCTGCATGACATCGGGGTCTCTTCCACCTTTATTCATTGTCATCTGGTCAGTGAATTTGACTGGGAGTCCTCCCAACGCCATTGCGAGGTTGGTTATACCCTGCTCAAGGACTTTCCGCCGCTGGCGCCCCTGGCGGAACCCATCCGTTATCACCACACCCACTGGCACCAGCTGCTGCAAACGCCAGGATTGGCGGCCAGCGTGATGCGCCAGGCCAACCTCATTTTCCTGGTCGACCGGGTGGATGCCCTGGCGGCGCCACATTACGGCGACGGCTCCCTGTTGATGCACACCCATGAGATCCGGCAACGGATCGAGGCGTGTGCCGGCGAGTTTTTCGATCCCGAGCTGGTGGCGGGCTTCCTCTCTGCTTCCCGCTCGGAGGCGTTCTGGCTGCAACTGGAGGGGCGCGCCATCACCGACTACATGCGCGACATGCTGAGCGAGCGGGAGCCTTGTCTCACCAGCAACGGTGAGCTCAAGCAGCTGGCACGGATCTTCTCGGCCATCGTCGATGCCAAGAGCCCCTTTACCGTGGCTCACTCCCTCGGCGTGGCAAGATTGGCCCGGCTGCTGGCCGAGCTGATGGGCATTGACGAGGGACGCTGCGAGCAACTGGAGATTGCGGGGCTGCTGCACGACCTCGGTAAACTGCGGGTACCCGACGAGATCCTGGACAAGGCAGGAAAGCTCGATGAGCGGGAGCGGGCCATCATCAATACCCACAGTTTCGAGACCTATCAGATCCTGCGCCATATCGACGGCTTCGAGGCCATCGCCCTGTGGGCTTCCTATCACCATGAAGAGCCCAATGGCTGCGGCTACCCTTTCCACCTCACCGCCGAAGCGATGCCGCTGGAGGCGAGGATCCTGCGGGTGGCAGACATCTTCCAGGCCATGGTGCAGAACAGACCTTACCGGGAGGGGTTGAGCGCCGGGCAGGCGCTCGACTTTTTACAGCAACTGGCCAGTCAAAACCGGGTTGACATCGCCGTGGTCGAGACGTTGGCCACCCATCTGCCGCAGGCGCTGTGTGCCGCCTGCGGGCAGGCTCCTGAAATCAGTTCAAGCCACTGACGAGCTGCCTCTGTTGGCAGGGGGTATCCTCTGTGCAGGCAGGTTTAGAGGAACATGCCGCCCGAGGCTTCGATGCGCTGGGCATTGATCCAGCGGCTGTCAGGGGAGAGCAGGGCGGCAATCACGCCACCTATGTCTTCCGGTTGGCCCACCCGTCCCAAGGCGGTCTGACTGGCGATGAAGTCGTTGACGGCCTGATTGTCCCGCACCACACCCCCGCCAAAGTCGGTCTCGATGGCCCCCGGCGCCACCACGTTGACGGCGATGCCGCGCGGCCCCAGTTCCTTGGCCAGGTAGCGGGTCAGCACTTCGACACCCCCCTTCATGGCCGCATAGGCGGCATAACCGGGCAGCGCAAAGCGGGTGAGCCCGCTCGACAGATTGAGGATGCGCCCGCCATCGCGGATCAGCGGCAACAGCTGTTGCGTCAGAAAGAACACTCCCTTCAGGTGAATGTTGAACAGGGTATCGAACTGCTGTTCGGTGGTCTGCTCTATGCTGGCGTGAATGCCGATGCCGGCGTTGTTGACCAGAAAATCGATCTGCTGGCGCTGCCATGCGCTCAGCAGCTCCTGTACCTGGCGGGCGAAGGTGGCAAAGCTGCTGCTGTCGGCCACATCGAGGGGGAGGGCGTGGGCCTGGACGCCAAGTGCGATCGCCTCGGCCACCACGGCCGCCGCTTCATCGGCCTGACTGCGATAGGTGATGATGAGATCGACGCCGCGGGCGGCGAGGGCCAGCGCCGCCTGTTTGCCAAGACCGCGGCTGGCGCCGGTGATGAGTGCGATGGGGTGGGCCATGAGGGGACTCCTGTCTGTGGGTAATGCGCTCGGGATGAGCCGGTGTGATCACTCTATTGTTCGTTGTTGATTGGATAAATACGGCGATAATGAATGCACTGTTCCAATTGGCGAGACAATAGCGGCATGGATCAACTGGATGCGATGAGGATGTTTGTGCGGGTGGCGGAGCTGGAGAGCTTTACCCGCAGTGCCGAACAGCTAGGTATCCCCAAGGCGACGCTCTCGGCGACCATTCGGCGGCTGGAGGAGCAGATGGGCACCCGCTTGTTGCAGCGCACCACCCGGCGGGTGCAACTGACCCCGGATGGCAATCTCTGCTACGCCCGCTGCCAGGATCTGTTGGCGGACATGGAGGAGTTCAACGGGCTGTTTCGCCAGCAAGGGCAGCTGAGTGGCCAGCTGCGGGTGGACATGCCGAGCCGGATGGCCCGCCATCTGGTGATCCCGGCGCTGCCCGCCTGGCTTGCGGCCCACCCCGACCTGCAACTGCTGCTGAGCAGCACGGACCGGCGGGTCGATCTGGTGCGGGAGGGCTTTGACTGCGTGATCCGGGTCGGGGCACTCGAGCCCTCCAGCCTGGTGGCACGCCCCCTCGGTCACTACCGTCAGATCAACTGTGCCAGCGCTGGCTACCTGGCCCGCCATGGGACACCGCGCAACCTGAGCGAGCTGAGCGGCCACCATCGGCTGGTGCACTACGGTGGTGGCAGCGGGCCCAGGGAGAGCGGTTTCGAGTATCTGCAGGCGGATGGCTCGCGCACCGTGCTGTCAATGAGCGGAGCGCTCACGGTGAACGATAGCGAATCCTATCTGGCGGCGGCGCTGGCCGGGCTTGGCATCATCCAGTTGCCGCGGGTCGGGGTGGAGCCACTGCTGGCCAGTGGCGAGCTGGTGGCCATTCTGCCAACGTGGCAGGCGCCCCCGCTGCCCATTCACGCCCTCTATGCCCATCGCCGCCAGCTGGCCCCCCGGGTGCAGGCGTTTATCCATTGGCTGGCAGAGCTGCTTGCCAGGGCCCTGGCCGGGGAGTCAGAGTCGGCTGCGCCTTGAACGAAATTCCCTCGGCGAGAGGGCAAACGCCTCCCTGAAGAAGCGGCTGAAGCTGCTCTGGCTGGCAAACCCGAGGCGTCCGCCCACCTCCTGTAGCTGCAGGGTGGGGTCTTGCAGCAGACGACAGGCCTCCTCACGTCTTACCTGCTCCAGTAGGGCGGAGAAGTGGCACCCTTCCTCGCGCAGATGGCGGTTGAGGGTCCAGCGGGTCAGTCTGAGGGCGTCGCAGACCCCTGCCAGCAGGGTGGGCGAATCGACGCACTCCTGCCAGAGTCGCTGCCGGATGAGCCCAAGCACCCGCTCCCGATAGTGGTTGCTCGGGCGCAGCAGCCGCATCTGGCCATCGAGCTCCCCCAGCAGCAGGGGTTGCAGGGGAAGGTTGCACTGCCCGTGAGCGAGATCGAGCAAGGATGCGGGGAAGCGAAGTTCAAAGCGCTCTCCCCGTTGCAGCCGCTCCCCCAGCCAGTTTGCCAGCTCGCGCCATAGCTTGGGCCGCACCGGGGTGGGCAGCACCAGCAGCCCCTGGCCCGGGTGGTAGAACTGCAGCAGGGCATAAAGGTGGCCAAGGTTGGCCAGGCTGCTCATGGCGATGACGTCCGGGTGATCGGACTCCGAGTGGTAACTGAGCCTGGCCTCTCCCTCTTCCTCCCGCAGGACGATTCGATCGCACTCGCCGATGAGAGGGCGGTAGGCGAGAAAGAAGTGCAGGGCCTGGCGCAGGTTGGCGGCGTTGCAGCACAGGCTCGCCAGCGGCAGGTAGTCGGCAAAGAGCCCCGAGAGCGAGGGTGGCGACCATTTGTGGGCCAGATCCACATGCGGGGCGACCTGGATCAGCAGCCGGAAGTGGCGCTGGGCGTCGATCCTCCCATGGGGGAGCAGCAACTCTTCTCTGGCAATACCGGCTTCTTGCAGGAGCTGGGCCGGATCCCGTCCCTCTCTCTGACAGTGGTTGAGGCAGTGCAGGGCAATCCGGTTGGAAACTGTCTTCACGGCAAAAATCCTTGTCAGCGGTGGCCCACCATCATCCGCCAACGACCATGAATTGCCGTGAGCCAGGTTCGGCTTCATGTTTCTGAAATGTAACCAAGGGTAACCCTGCAACCCTTTTCACACTTTTCGATGCTGCTCCCAACCGGCAACTTCCTGCACCCGACGGGCAAGTGAGGGGGGCCACTTTTGCATAAAGTGGCCACTCCTACACACACAAGGAAGATAACAACAATGAAACACCACTCGCTCTCCCGAACCCGTGTTGCCCTCGCCATTGGGGCCCTGTTGCTGGCAGGGTGCAACGACAACGACTCCACCCCCAAGCCCGAGCAGCCGGTTCTGGGCCACCGCACCGCCACCTTGATCGAGCAGGATGGCCTGCAATTCAAGGATCTCGATGGCAACGGTACCCTGACTCCCTACGAGGACTGGCGCCTCGGCGCCGCCGAGCGGGCGCGGGATCTGGTGGGCAGGCTCACCCTGGCCCAGAAGGCGGGGTTGATGATGCATGGCACCCTGGTGCTGGACGGGAAGGGGCGGGTGAACCTAGCGGCCATGGACAAGATGCTGCGCGAGGACGGGGTCAACACCTTCATCACCCGCATGGCCGGGGATCCGGCGGCCATCGCCGCGGACAACAACACTCTGCAGGCCCTGCTGGAAGGGGTGGGATTCGGTATTCCCATGACGGTGAGCACGGATCCCCGCAACCACTTCACCCATGATCCCAACGCCACCAGCATCGGTGCCGGGGCTTTCTCCCAGTGGCCCGAGACCCTGGGACTTGCCGCCATCGGTGATGCCGCCCTTGTGCAGCGCTTTGCCGACATCGCCCGTCAGGAGTACCGGGCCGTCGGCATCCATGAGGCGCTCTCGCCCCAGGCGGATCTCGCGACCGAGCCGCGCTGGGGGCGCATCAACGGCACCTTCGGGGAAGACAACCTGCTCGCCAAGTCTCTGGTCAAGGCCTACATCGAGGGCTTCCAGCAGGGGAACCAGGGAATAGGCAAGGAGAGCGTGCTCACCGTGGTCAAGCACTTCGCCGGGGCCGGTCCCCAGAAGGACGGGCTGGATGCCCACAACCCCTGGGGCAAGGAGCAGATCTACCCCGGCGGCCAGTTTGCCTACCATCTGGTGCCCTTCGAGGGCGCCTTCGAGGCCAAGGTGGGGGCCGTGATGCCCTATTACGCCATGCCCCTGGGCCTGACGCAGGATGGGCAGCCCGTCGAGGAGGTGGGGTTTGGCTTCAACCGCCAGATCATCACGGATCTGTTGCGGGGCCACTTCAAGTTTGACGGCGTGGTGCTGAGCGACTGGGGCATCGTCAATGACTGTGACAGCCGCTGCGAGCAGGGATTGACCCAGGAGGAGGTCAATGCCGGAGTGAGCCCCTGGACCGTGCCCTTTGGCATGTCTTGGGGGGTGGAGAAGCTCACCAAGGCCGAGCGTTATGCCAAGGCCATCGACGCCGGGGTGGATCAGTTTGGTGGCGTTGAAGACCCAGCCCCCTTGCTGGCAGCGGTGCAGAGCGGCCTGGCGACCGAGGCGGCCATCACCACCTCGGCCGAGCGGATCCTGGAACAGAAGTTCGCCCTGGGACTGTTCGAGAACCCCTATGTGGATACCCAGGCCGCGGTGGCCCTGGTGGGCAAGGCCGAGTTCCAGCAGGAAGCCCAGGCCGCCCAGGCGGCATCCCACGTGTTGCTGAAGAACGAGGGAGCCCTGCTGCCGCTCAAGGCGGATGGCAAGCGGGTCTACCTGCACAATGTCAACGCCGAGGTGGCCAGGGCCAACGGCTATACGGTGGTGACGAGCCTGGCCCAGGCGGAGCTTGCTATCGTGCGGGTCAACGCACCGGGTGAGCAGGATCCCCGTTTCCCGTTTGGCAGCATCCACTTTGGCCAGCTCGGTTTTGCCAGCAATGACCAAGTGGTGCAGGAGACTGCCCACGATGGGGTCTACCGCGGCGCGGATGACTATGCGGCCATCCAGGCCATCGAGCAAGCCGGGGTGCCCATGGTGCTCTCCGTCTATCTGGACAGACCCGCCATCCTGACCGAGGTGGCCCCGGCGGCCCGGGTGCTGCTCGCCAACTTCGGTGCCCTGGATCAGGCGCTGTTTGATGTCATGAGCGGCACCCAGAAGGCACGCGGCAAGCTGCCCTTCGAACTGCCCTCCAGCTGGCAGGCGGTGCAGAACCAGCACCCGGACGTGGCGAAGGACTCCGCGAACCCGCTCTATCCCTATGGTGCCGGTCTGGCCTATTGAGGACTAGCTTGACATCTGCCATCACCAAGGCGCCTGCGGGCGCCTTTTCCATTGCCGCCATCGACAATCCCGGTTTGGCGCCGGCCGGGCAGCTTGGCATAATGGCGCCCCATGTTGGCCGCCCCTTTGCTGCGCGGCCAGACCCAGCAACAGTGCAGAGGAGATGAGATGAAATTTATCGGAGCCCACGTCAGTGCGGCCGGCGGGGTGGAGAACACCATCGCCCGTGCCCAGGCCATCGGCGCCAATGCCTTCGCCCTGTTTACCAAGAACCAGCGCCAGTGGCAGGCGGCGCCGCTTTCCGAGGCCAGCATCCGCGCCTTCAAGCTGGCCTGCGAGAAGGGGAGCTTTCGCCCCGAGCAGATCCTGCCCCACGACAGCTACCTCATCAATCTGGGTCATCCCGACCCCGACGGCCTCGCCAAGTCCCGTGACGCCTTTCTGGACGAAATGAAGCGCTGCGAACAGCTGGGGCTCTGCTACCTCAATTTTCATCCGGGCAGCCACCTGAAGCAGATCCCGGAGGCGGCCAGCCTCAAGCTGGTGAGTGAATCCATCAACTGGGCGCTGGAGCGCAGCCAGGGGGTGACGGCGGTGATCGAAAATACCGCTGGCCAGGGCACCAACCTCGGCTGGTCGTTCGAGCATCTGGCCACCATCATCGACGGGGTAGAGGACAAGAGTCGGGTCGGCATATGCTTTGACACCTGTCACGCCTTTGCTGCCGGTTACGATCTGCGTACCCCCGAGGGGTGCGAGGCGGTGTTTGCCGACTTCGACCGTATCGTGGGGTTCGAGTACCTCAAGGGGATGCATATCAACGGCGCCAAGTGCACCTTCGGCAGCCGGGTCGATCGTCACCACAGCCTGCGCGAGGGGAACCTGGGGGAGGCGGTGTTCCATCACATCATGAATGACCAGCGCTTCGACGGCATTCCGCTGATCCTGGAGACCATCGATGAGTCCATCTGGGGTGACGAGATCCGCTGGCTGCGCAGCCTGGCGAAGGCATAATGACCGACCGGCAGACAGCATAAGGAAACAGGGATGCAACAGAGATCAAGCGACCAGCCGCTGCGCTGGGGGGTTGCCGGGGCGGGGGCCATTGCCCGCCGTTTTTGTCAGGATGTGAACGGGCACGCCAGTGGCAGCCGGGTAGTGGCGATCGCCGCCCGTGATCAAGCGCGGGCGCAGGCCTTTGCCGACGAACAGGGGTTGCCCCACGCCCATGGCAGCTATCAGGCGCTGGCGGCCAGCCCCCAGGTGGAGGCGGTCTATGTGGCGGTGATCCATCCGGAGCATACCGCCCTGATCGAACTCATGCTGCTGGCGGGCAAGCACGTGCTGGTGGAAAAACCGGCGGTGACCAGTGTGGCGGATTGGGATCGGCTGGTGCGGCTCGCCGCCGAGCGGGGCCTGCTGTTGATGGAGGCGATGAAGGTGATGTGCTTCCCCGCCATGCGCGAATTGCTGGGGCGACTTGCGGCCCTGCCGGCACCCGACAGGCTGCGGGCCGCCTTTGGTTCGGTGCAGGCGCGGGATGGCAAGCTGTTCGACCCGGCGCTGGCCGGCGGCGCCGCCTGGGATGTGGGGGTCTACCCGCTCTGGCTCTATGCCGCCCTTTGTCACCAGCTCGGGCTGACGGCGGGTGAGCCGGAGGTCACGCTGTCTCGCCAGGAGGGCGAGGTGGATGAAGCTGCCCGCTTTGATTTTGCCGGCCCGCTCAAGGCCGAACTGGCCGCCTCCATCGTCGCGGATCTCGACAAGTCGGCCTGGCTGTCCGGGCCCGGCTGGGCGCTGGAGCTGGTGGGCAAGTGGTGGAATCCCCAGCAGATAGTGTGGCGTGGTGGCGACCCCCTGCCAGCCTGGCCGCACGATATCGCGCTGCCAGTCGGGGGAGGCGGCATGCAGCACGAGGCGGATCACTTTGCCGCCTGCGTCAGACAAGGATTGAGCGACTCGCCCTGGGTGCCGCAGGCGCTGAGCAGACAAGTGCTGGGCTGGGTCGAGCGGGGATTGCAGCCCGCGAAACGCTGAGTCACAAGGCCGAATGACAAAGAGGGAGAGCCTGGGCTCTCCCTCTTCTATTGCAGCCGATACCCCGGTGGCAAGGGCAATATGTTGCCCGATCATCTCATTGGCTCAGGTGTTGCTGATCTGGCTGGAGAGCCCATCCTCTTGGGCACGGCAAAATTGCAGAAAGCGGCGCAGGGTGGCGGAGTGATACTTCTGCCGGTGCCAGATGAGGGAGAGCTGACGGGGGAAGCGACGGGTCAGGGGCAGGGCCACCAGACGGCCGGCTTGCAACCGATCCGACACCGCCAGGTGGGATATGAAGGAGATGCCAAGCCCCTTCTCGACCGCCAGCATCACCGCCTCCAGGGTGTTGAGTTCGAGCCCCGCTTGCCAGCGCGGCAGTTCAGGCTGGATCTGTTGCTCGAACTGTTCGCGGCTGCCGGACTGGGGCTCTCGCAGTACCCAGGTCTCATCGCTCAGCTGGGCGAGGGAGAGACGGCTGCGGCCGGCGAGGGGGTGAGCGGGCTGGGCCACGATCAGCATCTCGTCGTGGAGCCAGGGCTCGCTGACCAGGTCCGGGTGGTGGTTCTCCCCCTCGATCAGCGCCAGATCCAGCTCGAAGTTGGCCAGCAGGTGGCAGAGCTGGTGGGTATTGGTGATGGTGACGCGGGGCGGCTGCCCCAGCTCCTGCTTGCTGGTGGCGAGCAGGGTCGGCAACAGGTAGTTGCCGATGGTCTGACTGGCGCCCAGACGCAGCTGACCGCTCGGCTCGGCATCCGGGCTGAACAGGGTCTCGATGTCCTGCATCCGGGTCAGCAGCTCTTCGGCCGCCGGTTGCAGCAGGCGCCCCTCGTTGTTGAGCTGCAATCTGGGGTGAATGCGATCGAACAGCGGGGTGGCGAGCTGGCGCTCCAGCTCCTGCAATGACTGGGAGACGGCACCCTTGCTCAGGCACAGTTCATTGGCGGCCAGCCCCAGATTGCCGTAACGAGCGATGGTGGCAAAGACCTTGAGTTGTTGCAGGGTCAGCTTCATGTTTGGAAATCCTGAACGATTGATTTAATTCATTTAGATATCGTAAACGATGGCCACTCATTATCCTATGCCCATCGTCTCTCACATGAGGTTTCAGACATGATCGCAAGAACCCGTCAATCCCTAGCCGCTGCTCCGACCCCCATGGCAGGACTGGCGCTCGGGATCGCCAGTCTCGGTTGGTGCTGGGAAAATGCCGGTCACTTCGATGGCCGCCTGCAGTTGCTGGGCGCCGCCATTGCCGCCGTGCTGCTGGTGATCCTGACCTTCAAGTTTCTGCTGCACCCGCGCCTGCTGTGGCAAGATCTGGCCCACCCCGTGGTCGGCAGCGTGGTGCCCACCTATGCCATGGGCACCATGGTGGTCTCCAAGGCAGTCGGCATGCTCGACGCCGGTCTGGGGGAGGGGCTCTGGCTGTTTGCCGTGCTGCTGCACCTGGCGTTCCTGGCCACCTTCGTCTGGCATCGGGCCAAACAGTTTGAAATCCACCACATGGTACCGAGCTGGTTCGTGCCGCCGGTGGGGATCATCGTCGCGGACGTCGCCTTCCCGGGCGGTCAGTTTGCGGCGCTGGCCAACGGCCTGCTCTGGTTCGGCATGCTCTGCTACGGCCTGATGCTGCCGCTGATGCTCTATCGCCTCATCTTCAGCCATGAAGTGCCGGATGCCGCCAAGCCGACCATCGCCATCCTGGCGGCTCCCGCCAGCCTGTCACTGGCCGGTTACCTGACCGTGAGCGAGGAACCCTCCCTGCTGCTGGTGGCCGTACTGCTGGGGATTGCGGTGCTGATGACCGGCATCATCTATCTGGCCTTCATCAAGCTGCTGCGTCTGCCGTTCTCACCGGGCTACGCCGCCTTCACCTTCCCGCTGGTGATCGGCGCTACCGCCCTGTTCAAGGTGAGTCACCTGGTCGAGCAGTGGCCCCAGGCGGCCGAGTATGTCGAGCAGATCCGGCTGCTGGCTCACTTCGAGCTGGGCGCCGCCACCCTGATCGTCGGCTATGTTGCTCTGCGCTACCTGATGTTCTTCCTGCCGCTCGGCAGCAGCGACGAGGTGACGCACGGCATGGTTAGCCGCTAAACAGAAGACGGCGAGAGCCGGGATACGGGGCGTTGATGAGCAACCTTGCCGCAGACAGGGGCCATCAACCGGATAATGACCAAGCGCTTCACCCTCGGGTGAAGCGCTTTTTGTACCGGTTCTGGCAGCGAAAGGTGCCATTCATGCCCGTTGGCGCCCCATTTTTTGCGCCAGCGCCCAGCCTGGGGGGACAATGATGAATTTCACTGGTATTACCTGTCAGGACGAATACAATGCAGCTCCATTTTCTTTGCTTGATCCCCATCCATGTCTTCCCATGATCCCGTGTTTGACACCCGCTTCGAGGCCAGATTCCTGCATCCCCGCTATTGGCTCAGCTGGCTGGCACTTGGCGTACTGATGCTGCTGGCCTTCGTGCCGGTCCGTCTGCGCGACCGTCTCGCCGCCGCCCTGGCACCGCTGGTGTTCCGTATCTCGAAAAAGCAGATCTATATTGCCAGAACCAACCTGGCACTCTGTTTTCCGCAAAAGAGCGAGGCCGAACGCGACGCCATCCTGATGACATCGATCCGGGTCGGTCTCAAGAGTCTGCTCGGCTTTGGCGAGTTCTCCGTGCGCAGCCCCGCCTATCTGATGAGCAGGATGCAGGTCAGCGGCTGGGAGCATATCGAGGCGGAGCAGGCCGCCGGCCGACCGGTGATCCTGGTGGTGCCCCACAGCTGGCCGGTGGATGCGGCCGGTTACTACTTCACCCGGCGCGGGGTGCCCATGTGCACCATGATGAAGCGGGCGCGCAACCCGGTCTTTGACTGGCACCTCAATCGGGCCCGTGCTCGCAACGGTTGCCGAGTCTATGAGCGCAGTGCCGGCATCAAGGCGGTGATCCGTACCATCAAGGGCGGTCGCAGTTTCTTCTACCTGCCGGATCAGGATCATGGCCGCGAGAAGAGCATCTTTGCCCCCTTCTTCGGGCACCCCAAGGCGACGCTGCCGGCGTTGCCACGACTGGTGCAGGTGAGCGGCGCCAAGGCGGTGCCCTTGCTGGCCTGCTATGACGAGGCCAAGCACTGCTACCGGCTGGAGATCGACGCGCCGTTTGACAACTATCCCACCGAGGACGTGATGGCCGACACCTGCCGGATGAACGACATGGTGCAGCAGCAGCTCTGCCGCGACCCCGGTCAGTACATGTGGTTCCTCAAGATCTTCGATACCCGCGAGGATCAGGTTGGCCTGGATGGCCGCTACGAGGCGGGGATCCAGCGCATCCGCAGTGGCTTGCAGCCGCTGCCCTGAGGCGACACGCCTTTATGTCATATGGCCCTGCGGGGCCATTTTTGTTGGCGATGGTGACCCGTCATGGGAGGAGGGCTTCCTTGCCTGCCAGCCCGGTGGCCGGGGGCGTGGCCGCCAAAGTGGAAAAATTTGTCAGGATAATTAAAATAACCGTTTATTTTCTATGACTTGATGGCGGCCATGTCCTCACACGATCCGGTTTTTGACACCTCATTTCATCCCAGTCTGCTGCATCCGCGCTGGTGGGGCAGCTGGCTGGCGCTCGGTCTGCTCTGTCTGCTGGCGCTGGTGCCCCATGGCCTGCGCGACCGACTCGCCAACCGTCTGGCGCCCACCCTGCTGCGGATGTCAAAGAAGCAGGCCTACATTGCCGAGACCAACCTCAAGATCTGTTTTCCCGAGCTGGACGAGGCTGGCCGTCAGGCCCTGCTGCTCAAATCGATCCGGGTCGGTCTCAAGACCTTCATGGGCTTTGCCGAGTTGACCCTGCGCAGCGCCACTCATCTGGCCAGCCGCGTCAAGGTGCGTGGCTGGGAGCATATCGAGGCAGAGCGGGCTGCCGGCCGGCCGGTGATCCTGGTGGTGCCCCACACCTGGGCGGTGGACATGATCGGCCGCTACTTCGCCATTCGGGGGCTGACCATGTGCACCATGATGAAGAGCCCGAAGGATCAGGTGTTTGACTGGTACATCAACCGTGAGCGGGCCAAGGGCGGCAAGGTATATGAGCGCAGCGTCGGCATCAAGCCGGCCATCAAGGCGATCCGCAGCGGCGCCAGCTTCTTCTACCTGCCGGATCAGGATCACGGCCGCGAGGCCAGCATCTTCGTGCCTTTCTTCGGCCATCCCAAGGCGACCCTGCCGGCCCTGCCCAAACTGGTGAAACTGACCGGCGCCAGGGCGGTGCCCATTCTCGCCTGTTATGACGAGGAGGAGGGCTGCTACCGGCTGGAGATCGAGCCGCCTTTCGACCCCTATCCCGGTGCGGATCTGGTGGCCGATGTCTGTGCCATGAACGGCATGGTGGAGCAGCAGCTGCGCCAGCATCCCGAGCAGTACATGTGGTTTCTCAAGATCTTCGAGACCATGGAGCACCAGCAAGGATCGGATGGGTTCTACGAAGAGGGCATTAAGCGGATCCGTGGCGATCTCCCTCCTGGGGAGTGAGGCCGGCCTACCCGGCGGCGCAGGTTATCGCACCGGGATCATCGCGGTTGCCGGCACGCCGGGCGCCGTCAGGAAACAGGGATAGGCAAGTGGCCCGGGAGGGGCTATCTTCTGATGCGCAAATAGGGTAAAAGGGCGGCCATGAAAATTCCAAATCGAATCCAACCTCTGGTTGATGACGGCCTGGTCGATGACGTCATCAGCCGGCTGATGAGCGGCAAAGAGGCCGACGTCTATGTGGTGCGCTGCGGCAACGAGATCCGCTGCGCCAAAGTCTATAAAGAGGCGTCCAAGCGCAGCTTCAAGCAGGCCGTGGTCTATCAGGAAGGGCGCAAGGTGCGCGGCAGTCGCGATGCCCGCGCCATGGAGAAAGGCTCCAAATACGGTCGCAAGCAGCACGAAGAGGTGTGGCAGAACACCGAAGTCGATGCCCTGTTCAAGCTGGCGGCGGCCGGAGTGCGGGTGCCCAGGCCCTATGTCTGCCTCGATGGCGTGCTGCTGATGGAGCTCATCACCGACGAAGAGGGCAATGTCGCCCCCCGTCTCAACGACGTGGCGCTCTCTGCCGAACAGGCGGTCATCGACCATGCCAAGGTGATCCGTTACGTGGTGCGCATGCTCTGTGCCGGCCTCATCCATGGCGATCTCTCCGAGTTCAACGTGCTGGTGGATGAACAGGGCCCGGTCATCATCGACCTGCCCCAGGTGGTGGATGCCGCCGCCAACAACCAGGCCAAGGCCATGCTGGAGCGCGACGTCAACAACATGCGCAACTACTACGGCATGTATGCCCCCGAGCTGCTCAAGACCCGCTACGCCCGGGAGATGTGGGCCCTGTATGAAGATGGCAAACTGACCCCCGACAGCGAGCTGACTGGCTTGTTCGAGGAGAGCCGCGAGCAGGTGGATCTCGATTCTGTATTGCACGAGATCGAGAGCGCCCAGGAGGAGGCGTTGGCCCGTCAGGCCAGGATGAAGGCCGAAGAGGAAGACAGCTACTGATCTTGCTGGTGGCCTTGGTCAGTGAAAAAAAGAGCGCCTATGGCGCTCTTTTTTATTGTCTGCCACTCAGCTCTGGCCCCTTGGCCGGGACCAGTCGGTAAAACCGGATCCAGCAGCGATCGCCAGCATGGTAGCGGCGATCCAGCCATTGCCCGCCGGCGGCGGCAATGACCTTGAGCGAGGCGGGATTTGCCTCGTCACAGCTGATGAGCACGGGCTCGCTCAGCACATGGCGCTGCAGCCAGCCGAGCAGGGTGCGGGCGACGCCTTCACCCCGGCGGGTGGGGCGAGTCTCATAACCGATATGGCCGAGCCACTGGTGGGTAGCAGGGTTGTCGCCGTGGCGCAGGCGCAAGGTGGCGAGGATCTCTTCCCCTTCGAGGGCAAAATAGGTGGTGGTGGGTGGGTAGCCCGGCGGCAGATGCAGCCCATCGGCATGGGCGAGCAGGTACTGCAGCCACTGATCCGGGTCGAATTGCGCCACCTGATAGAGCGACAACCCGGCTGCGCCACACTCGGCCACATAGCGGCGGTAGGCGGGGGCATCGGTCAGCCGAGCGGCCCGGCATTCGATGAGGGGTCGCATCAGGTCTGGGTGGCCAGGGGCCACAGCAGCCTGGGCTCGCTGTGGTGCGGCTCCTGGATGCAGGCGCGCTGGCGACCGGCCTGTTTGGCGGCATAGAGTGCCCGATCCGCGCGCAGATAGGCCTGCTCGAAGCGCTCGCCCTGCTGCAGCGAGGTCAGCCCGATGCTGAGGCTGATGGGGCCGCCGGCCAGCGGCCGGGTGGCGTCTGCGACTCGCTGCTGCAGGGTCTGGCAGCAGGCCGGCAGGGTCTGCGATGTCTCCATCACCAGCAGTGCCAGCTCGTCGCCGCCAAGGCGGCCGGCCAGCCCCGCCGGCGGCAGGCTCTCCCGGATCACCCGGCCCACCGCCCGCAACATGGCATCGCCGGCGGGGTGACCGTGGCGGTCGTTGATCTGTTTGAAGTTGTCCAGGTCGATGAGCAGCAGTTGCCAGGGGCGGGCACTGCGACAGGTGCGCGCTGCCAGCTGCTGCTCGAAATGGTGGCGGCTGTCCAGTCCGGTCAGGGCATCCAGGTTGGCGCGCCGCTCCAGTTCGCGCTGGGTGGCGAGCAGTGCCTGCTGCTGGCGGGTGTGCACCAGGCTCAGCAAAATGAAGCTGCGGGCGATGGTAAAGAGCAGGCTGAGCAGGATCACCGGGCCGAGCAGGGGATCGGTCAGGCTGGAGGCGGCCGACTCCGGCCACCACTGATGCTTGGCCATCCTGATAAGCTGCAAAGCCAGTTGCAGCGCGAGCAGCAAGATGGCAAAGCGCAACACCCGGTAGGCGGGCACCAGCCGCTGATAGCGCCAGAGCTGCCACAGCAGCAGGCACATTTGCAGCGAGATGGCCCCGGAAAGCACCACGATCCGGCTGTGTATGTCATCCTGCGGCAGCTGTGTGGCGGTGACTGCAAAGAGCAGGAAGCCGGCGAGGGCAAGAAGCGGGCAGAGCCAGCCGAAACGGTCGGCCTCGCGCCGAAAGAAATGGCGCAGCCCCCGTTCATAAAGTAGCGGGGTGGTGATGATCAGCAGGTTGGTAAGCAGGATATTGGCAAGAGAGCTATCCCCCGTGAGGGTTCGCAGCAGCAGGCAGCCAAAGGCGGCGGCGATGGCCAGTTCGCTGGCCGACCAGTAGAGCAGGGAGCGCAGCGGTCGCTGGGTATGCCACAGGTAGGCGAAGATGGCCGCAACCCCGATGTGCGACAGGCTGACGAACAACACCAGACTCAGCAACTGGGCCGAGGAAAACAGACTCTGCATCAAGGGTGTGGGCTCTTCCTGCCGGGAACGGCGCAGCGACCTCAGGGCCGGGTAATTGGGCCGGATCACAGCATGAATTGCGCAGCTGAGCAATGGTTTAAGTGATCCGGGCACGATCGCGGCAACAACCGCTACAAGAGGGCTGCTGACTCGATTAATCAGGGAAGGGGCATGATGCCCGGGTGTCTATGCTTCCCTCATTTCTAGGTCAGTCGCTCACGACCGGCAGCCGCATGACGGTGGTCTCCCGGCCGAGGTGGGCCAGCAGGCGGCGCACGTCGTCGAGGCGGATAAGCAGGGTGGCGGTATTGACCAGCGGGTGGCACTGCACCCGCTCGGCCTGCCAGATCGTTTCATCCACCACCAGTTCCACCGCTTTTTCCCTGTCGCGCACCATGGCGAGCAGGGTGACCGAGCCCGGGGTGAGGCCAAGCACGGATTCCAGCCGCTCTGGCGAGCCAAAGCTCAGCCGCTTGACCCCAAGGGCGGCAGCCAGACCTTTGAGATCGACCCGGCTCTCTTCCGGCGTCACCACCAGAAACAGCCGCTCGCTTTTCGGGTCGCGCAAAAAGAGGTTCTTGGTCTTGGCGGCGGGCAGGTCGGGCAGCAGCCGGCTGGCTTCCTCGCAGGTGAAGACGGGGGCGTGATCGATGCGCTGATAGGGAATGGCCAGCTGATCCAGCAGAGAGTAGAGCGCCACCATGACCTCCTGATGTCGGGTAAAGAGTGGGTGATAAAAGCGTGGCGAATAAAGCCACCACCGGCAGTCGCCGCCAGTCTGCCCGAGCTTACCAGTTTGCGGTGTGACTCGCAGCCTGCGTGGCCATGGCGGCTGGGCGTGCTGATTGCAGCAAAGCACTGTATGAACGTACAATGGTTCCATCCCAGCGTTGACCCCAGTAGCCTGCATGACCGAGATCCAGCCTGTTCCCCCCGTTACTCTGCCACTCGATGGCTTTATCCTGACCCGTCACGGGCGGGATGTGCGTGGTCGCAACGGACATGGCGAACACACCGAGATCGTGATGTGGCTCTGGAGTGCACAGGGGCCGGTGCGGGTGGTAGTGCCGGGGCAGGAGCCGGTCTTCTTCCTGCCACAAAGCCATATGGAGGAAGCCGCCGAGCTGTTCAAGGGGGCGGGGGTGAGCGGGCGGTTTCGCCGTCTGCCGATGCACACCTTCGACGGCCGCGCCGTTGTGGGCTGCTACTTTGCCACCTTGAGCGCCTTTCACCGCGCCATCGAGCTGCTGCTCATCCGCGGGTTGGAGCACTTCGAGGCGGATATCCGGCTGCCGGAGCGCTATCTGATGGAGCGTTTCATCACCGCCGGCGTGCGCTTCGAGGGGCGCACCCTCAAGAAAGGGGGCAAGCACGGCTACTGGGAGGTGAACGAGGCGCGCTGCGCACCGCAGGCGGTGACGCCGACCCTCTCCTGGGTGTCGCTGGACGTGGAGTGTGCCATGGACGGGGCACTCTTCTCGGTGGGGCTCTATAGCGAAGAGGATGCGCGAGTCATCATGATCGGTACGCCGGAGGCGGATGCCGACAGCTGGGGGACCCAGGTCGAATGGGTGGCGGACGAGAGCGCCCTGCTGAGTGCGCTGGAGCGCTGGTTTGTGCGGCACGACCCGGATCTGGTCATCGGCTGGAACGTGGTCAACTTCGATTTTCGCCTGCTGCTGCGCCGCGCCGAGCTCAACAAGCGGCGGCTGCGGCTTGGGCGCGGCCACGAGCTCTGCTTCTGGCGATCATCGCGCAATGACCCCCAGAGCGGCAGCGTCATCATTCCCGGGCGCATGGTGCTGGATGGCATCGACACCCTCAAAAGCGCCACCTGGCAGTTCCCGAGCTACAGCCTGGATGCGGTGGCAAGCGAATTGCTCGGCCGCGGCAAGGATATCGAGGATGTGGCCAACCGGGGGGAGAAGATCACCGAGCTGTTCCACTCCGACAAGGAGGCGCTGGCTCGCTACAACCTGGAGGATTGCCGGTTGGTGTGGGAGATCTTCGATTTCTGCCACCTCATCCCCTTTGCCATCGAGCGTGCCTCCCTCACCGGCCTTGAGCTGGACCGGGTAGGGGGCTCGGTGGCGGCGTTTACCAATCTCTACCTGCCGCGGCTGCATCGCGGCGGCTACGTGGCGCCCAATCTACCGGCCGACGGCGGGCTGGCAAGCCCTGGCGGCTATGTGATGGACTCCAAACCCGGCCTCTATCGCCACGTGCTGGTGCTCGATTTCAAGAGCCTCTATCCCAGCATCATCCGCACCTTCTGCATCGATCCCATGGGGCTCATCGAGGGGCTGCAGCATCCCGACCACGCCATTCCAGGCTTTCGCGGCGCCATGTTCTCCCGCGAGCGCCACTTCCTGCCGGATCTCATCGCCACTCTGTGGGCGGCGCGGGATCGGGCCAAAGCCGCCAGCAACAAGGCGCTCTCCCAGGCCATCAAGATCATCATGAACTCCTTCTACGGGGTATTGGGCTCAGGGGGCTGCCGCTTCTACGACCCAAGGCTTGCCTCCTCCATCACCTTGCGTGGTCACGGCATCATGCAGCAGACCCGGGAGTGGATCGAAGGGGAGGGTTTCGAGGTGATCTATGGTGACACCGACTCCACCTTCGTGCACCTGGGGCGGGATGCCAGCCCCGAGCAGGCGGACGAAATCGGCCGGCGGCTGGCGAAGATGATCAACGACAACTGGGCTGCGCTGATCAAGCGCGAGTTCAACCTGCCGAGCTATCTGGAGATCCAGTACGAGACCCACTATCGTCGCTTCTTGATGCCCACCATTCGCGGGCTGGAGAAGGGGAGCAAGAAGCGCTATGCAGGGTTGGTAGCAAGCCATCAGGCAGGTGAAGAGGAGCAGCTGGTGTTCAAGGGGCTCGAATCGGTGCGCACCGACTGGACGCCCCTTGCCAAGGCGTTTCAGACCCGCCTCTATGAAATGGTGTTTCACGACCAGGATCCCAGCGGTTATGTTCGCACCATGGTGGACGAGACCCGGGCCGGCCAGCACGACGAGCTCTTGGTCTATCGCAAGCGGCTGCGCCAAAAACTCGAGGAGTACCAGAAGAACGTGCCACCCCATGTGCGGGCGGCGCGTCTGGCGGACGAGGAGAACTTGCGCCGCGGCCTGCCCCAGCGCTACCAGCACAGGGGCTCCATCGCCTACCTGATGACTCTCAATGGCCCCGAGCCGCTGGAGTACCGGCGCAGTGCCATCGACTACGAGCACTACATCGACAAGCAGCTCAAACCCATTGCCGATGCGATCCTCCCCTTTATCGGCGAGTCGTTCGAGCGGATCTGCGGCCAGCAGCTCGATCTCTTCTGAGCGGCGTGGAGAGGGGAGCGGTTGACCTGCCGGACACGGTTGAGCGTATGGCGGGTTCGGCCGTGAGGATGCCGCGAGAAGCAGGAAAAGGGAAATGCAAAAAGCCCGCTCGAGGAGCGGGCTTTTCTAATCTGGTGCGTCCTAGTGGATTCGAACCACCGACCCCCACCATGTCAAGGTGATGCTCTAACCAGCTGAGCTAAGGACGCAGGGTGCGCAAGGCGACATTATCTGATTGCAGGGGAGTGGTGGGTTTAATTGGATTCGAACCAACGACCCCTACCATGTCAAGGTAGTGCTCTAACCAACTGAGCTATAAACCCACATCTGTGCTTGAGCCATCAGCTCACACTCAATTCCTGCAACTTATTCAAACTGTTATGGTGCGTCCTAGTGGATTCGAACCACCGACCCCCACCATGTCAAGGTGATGCTCTAACCAGCTGAGCTAAGGACGCATAACAGGTTTCCATGATGGTGCGTCCTAGTGGATTCGAACCACCGACCCCCACCATGTCAAGGTGGTGCTCTAACCAGCTGAGCTAAGGACGCATCACGGAAAAGTGGTGGGTTTAATTGGATTCGAACCAACGACCCCTACCATGTCAAGGTAGTGCTCTAACCAACTGAGCTATAAACCCACTTTGCAAACCGGGTCAGAAACCCGTTTCACCACACCAGCACTGCTGGCGTGGTCGGCATACTACCCATGCCCCCCAAGGCTGTCAACAGGCCGCACGCACAAAGCAGACTGTTTGCCCAGTTCTTGCGCAGCCTGTTGATTTTGCAGGCGAGTTTGCCCTATTGAGCCTTGGAGAGGGCGCTGCAGGCCTCCGGGCTGGCAAAGCGGCCATAGATGTAGCGCAGCCGGGCTCCCAGCATCAGGGCGGCGCCGGTCAGACCGACGATGAAACCGATCCAGAAGCCCTGCGGCCCCATGCGTGGCACCACCCAGTCGGTCAGGCCCAGGATCATGCCGGTGGGTAGTCCGAGGCCCCAGTAGGCGACGATGGTGACGTAGAAGATCGCCTTGGTATCCTTGTAACCGCGCAGAGCGGCTGCGGCCACTACCTGCACCGAGTCGGAGATCTGATAGATGGCGGCGAAGAACAGCAGTATGGCCGCGAGGGTGATCACCTGCAGGTCGTCGGTGTAGATACTGGCGATATGTTCGCGCAGCAGCACGGTGAGGGCGGCGGTACCGGCAGCCACCGCCATGCCCAGCATCAGGCCGGTGCGGGCGGCGACACGGGCGTGCGCGGGCTGACCCTCGCCGATGCTGTGGCCGACCCGGATGGTGACACCCACCCCAATCGACAAGGGCAGCATAAACACCAGGCTGGAGAAGTTGAGGGCTATCTGGTGGCTCGCCACCGTCTCTGCACCGAAGGGGGCCAGCATCAGGGCCACCACGGTGAACAGGGTCACCTCGCAGAAGATGGCCATGGCGATGGGAAAGCCCAACCGGAACAGGCGCCAGATCCGGCTGCCGTTGGGGCGCGCGAGCCGGGAGAACAGGTTGATCTCCTTGAAGTGGGAGGAGAGCTTCACATAGACGATCATCGCCAGCAGCATGGCCCACAGCACGATGGCGGTAGCCACGCCGCAACCGACCCCGCCCAGTTTCGGCATGCCGAGGTGGCCGTGGATGAAGATGTAGTTGGCGGGAATATTGACCGCCAGCCCCACGAAGCCGATCACCATGGTTGGCATGGTGTGGGAGAGCCCTTCGCTGAAGTTGCGCAGCACCTGGAACATCACGAAAGCGGGCAGGCCCCACATGATGGCGTGCAAAAAGCCGGTGGTCTTGGCGGCCATCACCGGATCCACGTCCATGAGCTGCAGCGCCAACGGGCTGAAATAGAGCGCCAGCATGGCGATCGGGATCACCATCAGCGCCAGCCAGAAGCCCTGATGCACGGCGGGACGTACCTCGTCCCGCTTGCGGGCCCCGTTGAGCTGGGAAACGATGGGGGTGAGGGCCATGATGATGCCCTGGGTCAGCAAGATGATCGGCAGCCAGAAACTGGAGGCCACCGACACCGCCGCGAGATCCACGGCGCTGACCTGGCCCGCCATCACGGTATCGACGAAGCTCATGGCGACCTGGGCCACCTGGGCCACCAGAATGGGACTGGCTAGACGAACGAGTTGCCTCGCCTCGGACCAATAACGTTGCACTGACACCTCCGAGTGGATCAGATAAAGCGTAAAAAGAGCGGGTAGCGGGAAGGGCCTTTGCACTCCCGAAACGGGAATGCAAAGTGCGGGGGGGTCATTCTAGCCTGAAATTCATCCGGGACGAAACGTTTGGCGCAAGGGCCGGATCAGGCGTCCTCATGATCGCTGATCAGCAGGTTGGCGGCGGCGTAGGCGGCCTGTTCGCGCAGATCTGCCGGCACCCGCTCGTCCGATGCCACGGCGTTGAGCGCCCTGATGGTGGCGGCAATGGCTTGCGGCACATAGCCCTGCTCCCCGGAGCCAATCTGGTTGTAGGCGATGCGAATGGCCTCACAGCATTGATATACCTGCATTTTTATTTCCTTGTCAGCGCTGGTTTGAATGCCGTCACTATAGCGATCGGCCGCCTGCTTGTCAGCGGTTGCGCTTGTCTGGGTCGTGTTGCGAGGTTACCCTGCCTTTTTTCGTAGCAGGAGACGAGACATGTTCACCGGCATAGTACAGGGGACCGCCGAACTGGTGGCCATCGACGAGCTGCCCAACTTTCGTACCCACGTGATCCGCATGCCGAGCCCGGCCTGGGGCGAGGGGCTGGCGCTGGGCGCCTCCGTGGCCCACAACGGCTGCTGCCTGACCGTCACCCGGGTCGAGGGGGAGCTGGTCAGCTTCGATCTGATGCAGGAGACCCTGCGCCTCACCAACCTCGGCCAGCTGCAGCCGGGGGACAAGGTCAACGTGGAGCGGGCCGCCCGCTTTGGCGACGAGATTGGCGGCCACGCCATGTCCGGCCACATCATGGGCATCGCGCAGGTCGTCTCGGTCATCGACACCCCCAACAACCGGCAGGTGTGGTATCGCCTCGTCCCAACGCTTATGAAATACGTGCTGACCAAGGGTTACATCGGTATCGATGGTATCAGCCTGACTGTGGGTGAGGTGCGCGGCAACGAGTTCTGCGTCAATCTCATTCCTGAGACGCTGGCCCGCACCAACCTGGGTTGGGTCAAAGCCGGCTGGCACACCAACATCGAGATTGATCCTCAGACTCAGGCCATCGTCGACACGGTGGAGCGGGTATTGGCAGCCCGTCAGCCGGGATAAGTTGACCAACCAATGTGCCCCCGGCCATTTGCCATAGAATAAGGGCCTGCGTCATGCAGACCCTTGGCGATCTTGTGGGTGGGTTCACTCGCAGTCAGAACATCTGTTCATCGTCTGCGTCCACAAACAGTTGCAGGCAGTCGCGCGCCTCATCCCGGTGCAGTCGCAGGTGGATGGGGTTGCAGCAGGCCATGCAATCCTCGTAGAACTCCTGATCCCCCTGGCTGGCATCCAGCTCGACCCGGGTATGATGGCCACAGTGGGGGCAGACGATGCGCTTGCTGGTGTACTCGATCATGATGACCTCCTCGGGCCCGTGGGCCGCCTCTCTCCCCTGATTCTAGTTGGTTCGCACTGTCCTGACCGCGAGCAAGCGCACGTTTATGACCGGGGTCAAGGGAGGCAGGAGGTCACTCCGGCAGCACCTGCGTGCTGTTTACTTGACCCAGTTGGCCAGCATCTCGGCATCCAGCTCGCTCAGGGAGAAGAGCTGGTGATCGGCAATGGCCAGGCGGGGATCGCCCACCAGCGCGGGGTCAGGTACGATCAGCGCCTTCATGGAGGCCGCCTTGGCCGCCAGCAGGCCGGTGAAGCTGTCTTCGATGGCCAGGCAATGCACCGGCTCCACTCCCAGCTTCTCGGCGGCGTGGATATAGACATCCGGGTGCGGCTTGCCGAAGCGCTCCACCTCGGCGGAGTGAACCGCCAAGAAGCGATCGCGAATACCGAGCTTGCCGAGCACCGCTTCCACCATGGCGAAGGGGGAGGAGGTGGCCAGACCGATTTTAAGGCCTTGCGCCTCGATGAGATCGAGCGCTTCCAGCACGCCGGCCTTGGCCTGACCTTCGGAGAGGATCAGCGCATTGACCCGATCCAGGATGCGCTGTACCACCTCTTCCTGGCTGGGGCCGCTCCAAGGGCGCAGTCGATACCAGTGGGCGACCAGCTGATCGATGCGCACGCCGATGGTCGATTCGCAATCTTCCACCGTGTGGGGGTGACCCAGCTCGGAGAACACGGCCATCTGGGCCCGTTGCCAAAAGGGTTCCGAGTCGATCAGAACACCATCCATATCGAAGATCACGGCAGTTAACATCTTGTACTCCTGACATAGGTGAAGGGGGGATTATAAGCGAGGCGCCTCAATGCAAAAGGGGCATTGCCATGCCCCTTGCGCCGGATCACGCAGGCAAACGTTTGTTTGTGCGAGACAAAAAACAGTGGTCAGAAGAGCACGTCCACCCTGGCGGCCACGGCTTTGGCCTGCTCGACGGCGGTGAGGCAATCTTCAGCCCGGGCCAGCGCCACGCCGAGCCGGCGGCGACCGGCGATCTCCGGCTTGCCAAACAGACGCAGCTGGGCACCCGGTACCAGGGCCAATGCTTCGCCAATCCCCTGATAGCGGATGTCCTGGCTGTGACCTTCGCGCAGCACCACGGCGGAGGCGCTCGGTCCGTACTGGGTGATGGTGCCGATGGGCAGCCCCAGAATGGCGCGCACGTGCAGGGCGAACTCGGAGAGATCCTGAGAGATCAGGGTCACCATGCCGGTGTCGTGGGGGCGCGGCGAGACTTCGCTGAACCACACCTCGTCACCCCTGATGAAGAGCTCGACCCCGAACAGGCCGTAGCCGCCCAGCGCCTCAACCACCTTGGCTGCTACCTCTTTGGAGCGGGCCAGCGCCAGTTCGCTCATGGCTTGCGGCTGCCAGGATTCGCGGTAGTCGCCATCCTCCTGCCGATGGCCGATGGGCTGACAGAAGTGGATGCCGTCGACGGCACGTACCGTGAGCAGGGTGATCTCGTACTCGAAGGGGACAAAACCCTCGACGATCACCTTGCCGCGACCGGCGCGACCGCCCTCCTGGGCATAGGTCCAGCTCTCGTCGAGCTTGGCGAGGTCACGCAGCACGCTCTGGCCCTTGCCGGACGAGCTCATCACCGGCTTCACCACGCAGGGCAGGCCGATGGTGTCAACGGCGGCGACGAACTCCTCCTTGCTCTGGGCAAAGTGGTAGGGGGAGGTGGGCAGGCCCAGCGTCTCGGCGGCGAGTCGGCGGATCCCCTCCCGGTTCATGGTGAGCTGGGTGGCGCGGGCGTTTGGCACCACCTTGACCCCCTCCTGCTCCAGGGCGGCCAAGGTATTGGTGGCGATGGCTTCAAGCTCGGGAATGATCAGATCCGGTTTGACCTCGTTGACCAGGGCGCGCAGGGCGGCGCCGTCCAGCATGTCCAGCACATGGGCGCTGTGCGCCACCTGCATGGCGGGGGCATCGGCATAGCGGTCGGCGGCGATCACCTCGATACCGAAGCGTTGCAGCTCGATGGCGACCTCCTTGCCAAGTTCGCCGGAGCCGAGCAGCAGGGCGCGGGTGGCGCCGGGGCGGGTAGCGGTTCCAAACATGTGATCTCTCCTGATGTCGTGAGTGATGGTTGATGGCCGCTATTGCGCGAATAGCGGGCAAAAAAAGAGGCACGCATGGCGTACCTCAGGAAACGGATTTGTGGGCGCGCTGCTCCAGATGGGTGAGCAGGGTGATGGCGCCGATGATGATGGCGGCCCCGAGCCACAATCGGCCGGGCGGCGCCCAGCCAAACACCAGCCAGCCGGCCAGCACGTTCATCGGCAGCTTGGCAAAATCAAAGGGTTGCACGAACGAGGCCTCGGCCACGCTGTAGGCGCGGGCGATGGACATCTGGGCCAGTGCCGAGAGTACGCCGGAGGCAGCTACCAGCAGCCACTGGATTTCGCTCGGCCACTGCCACTCCGGCAGGGCCAGCATGGCGTTGAACGGGGTGCTGAAGATGAGCAGGTAGACGACGATGGTGTGGGACGACTCGCTCGCCGCCTGATAGCGCACCAGCAAGGAGTAGCCGGCCCAGAACAGGGCGGCCGCCACCGGCAGCAGGGAGGCCCAGCTGAAATCGTCGGTCCAGGGGGCCAGGATCAGCATGGCGCCGACAAAACCGGCCAGGGTTGCCAGAATGCGGGCCCGGCTCACCTGCTCTTTGAGAAAGAGCGCCGACCCCAGGGTGGCGAACAGCGGCGAGGTCATCAGCAGTGCGATGCCCTGCCAGATGGGAACGGGCACCGCCAGCGCCCACAGCCAGAACTGGATGCCGACCACCGCGAGAGCGACCCGCAGCAGGTGCAGCCGCAGCTGGTTGGTCATCAGCGACTGGCGCAGACCGTGACGAATGAGCCAGGGCAGCAGGCAGACCAGGGCAATCAGATATTGATGGAAGGCGACCTGGGTCGAAGGAAGGCCGAGCTTGAAGCTGACATACTGGCTCAGGCTGTTGACGGCGGCGAAGCAGAGGCCCGCTACCATCATCCAGACTGCACCGGCAAAGGGAGAGTGCCTGCGCGAGGGTGTCATGGGATCCGGAACGCTGAAAAAAGTGCGGCGGATCATAACGGCAATCGTTTGTTCTGCCAAGCCTTGGCGGGGTGGGGGAGCGGTGGCTGGCGAGAGAGTGAGCTAACATCAAATATTTTGAATAAGTTGAGCATCTATTTTCGCTATCTGTATAGAAGCCCAATGTTTAGAGTGACCTCCATCAACAGCACCGCTGTTCAACCGACAACCAAATGGAGTTTCACCATGGCCAATATCCTCGTACTCAAGTCCAGCATCCTGGGCCAATATTCCCAATCCAACGCCCTGATCGACGGCTTTCTGGCCGACCATCCGTCCGACACCGTCACCGTGCGTGATCTGGCGGCCCTGAACCTGCCGGTGCTGGATGGCGAGCTGGCTTCTGGCCTGCGCGGTGGTGAGAGCCTCAATGAGCGTCAGCTGGCCGTGCTGGCACAGTCTGACGAGCTGATCGCCGAATTGAAGGCGAGCGATCTGGTGGTGATTGCGGCCCCCATGTACAACTTCAACATCCCGACCCAGCTGAAAAACTGGATCGATCTGGTGGCCCGCGCCGGCGTCACCTTCCGTTACACTGAAACCGGTCCGGTCGGCCTGGTGGAAAACACCCGCGCCCTGGTGATCAGCCCCCGCGGCGGCATGCACGTCGGCAGCGCCACCGATCTGGTGACCCCCTACATGCGTACCGTGCTGGGCTTCATCGGCATCAAGGACGTGGACTTCATCTACGCCGAAGGCATGGGTATGGGCCCGGATGCCCAGGCCAAGGGCATCGAGCAGGCCAAAGGTCAGCTGGAGACCCTGGCACTCTGATCAAGATGGCAATGTGCCAGGCGTCAGAAAGCGACAACGCAGCCCTCGGGCTGCGTTGTCTATTTTGGGGCCTTGCATGGCCACTGGGGCCGGACAGGTCAATCCCGCAGAAAGCGGCGACAGCCGCTGCCGACCATCAGGCAGACCGCCACCAGAGAGCCCAGCAGCAGGGTGGTGAGCCACTGCTCGGCGCTGTCGGGCAGGCGCGGTGAGAAGAGGCTGATCATCAGCAGGGCACAGAGGGTGATCAGGCTGGTTGGGCGGGTCAGGAACATCATGGGTCATCCTTGGCTGCGGCTGGTGAGTAGAAGGCTAACCGCGGTCTGTGACAGCAAGATGTATCCATACCTCTTGCCGCAGGTCAGTTGACCGGGGTAGCCATCACCATAGCAGCTTTTGCCGCCGGAGCCAGCGGCATGGGCCGGGTTGTGATCCGGATCCCTATCTGAACTGCTTCTGATCTTCCTGATAGTGGAAATCGCCGCTGGCCAGTCTGGCGACCAGCGCTTCCTTGTCTAGATCCTGCGACTTGCAGAGATCATCGAGATCATCGAAGCGATCACGCAGCTGCATGTTGACCAGGCTCAGCAGCATGTTGACGTCCATGGTGGCAAAGTTGTTCAGGTTCATGAGGGTCGCTCGCTATCCAGCAGGTGAAGTTGTTCGATGGCGTCGCTGACGCTTTGCAGGTGCAGACGAATGGATTGACGCGCCTCGGCCGGCAGGTAGTCGGTGAGGGTGTGCTGCCAGCTGCCCGCTTCGGTCTTGAGCTGCTGGAACAGGGTGAGCCCCGCCTGGGTGAAGGAGACCAGACTGACCCGCTTGTCGTGTTCGCTGCTCTCGGTGAACAGGATCCCTTTTTCCACCAGCCGGTGAATTTCGCGGGAGATCCGCACCTTGTCCATCCCGCTCGCCTCGACCAGCTCTTTCTGGCTGATGGGGTAGTTGGGGCCGAGCACCATCATCAGGCGCCATTGGGGCACCGTCAGCTGATAGCGCTGCTGGTAAAACTGCTCAAAGGTGTCGCGCACCATCTCGGCGGCGTGAACCAGCTGATAGGGGGGATAGTGGGCAAGCAGCTCTATGATCTTTGACATATGACATCCTGCTGTGACGGCTGCATCGGGTGCAGTTTCTCTTGATACTTTGGCCTTGATGATACGTAACACAAGGCCGTTTGTCTGAACATGCACCAGAGAAATGTGCGGTTGCGCACGTCCTCCGCCGCAACCGGGTCTGTTCGAGGCTGGTTTTGTGGCTGCGGGCTCAGCCTTTGCGCAGCCAGATCAAGGCGTTGTGCTTGAGCCAGGCCTCGCGGCTTTGCAGGGTGTAGAGCGCCGCTTCGTCGCGACTGCCCGCCTGCCAGCTCTGGGGCTCCTGTTTGGGCAGCTTGCGCTGGCCCAGCAGACAGGCCGGCACATGTGCGTTGGCCTTGATGGCGGCGCTCAGCAGCGGCTGCGCAGCCTCGGCCCCCGCGCAGACGAACGTCATCAGCGCCTTGTTGTAGAGCAGCCAGCTGGAGGCTTCATCAAAGCGCACCAGCAATGCCTGCAGCGCCTGCCAGTCCCCTTGCAGGGCATAGAGGGTGGAGAGGGGATAGCGGCAACCCAGCTCGTCGGCCACGCACAGCTCGAGCAGCGCCAGATATTCGCTGCGCGCCTGTTCCAGCTGGCCGAGACGCAGCAGGCAGTCGGCCCGCCCGGCCCGGGCGGCCAGCAGCGGGCGCGCCTCGTGGGCACTCCAGCCATGGCCGGCAATCTGCTGCCAGAAGGCGGCGTCGAACAGCGGCTCGGCGTCGGCGATCACCTTGTCGAACCAGCCGAGGCGGCTGTGCGGATCGCGACTGGCGTCGGCCAGTTCGAACCACTGCTGCCACTGCTCGGCCTGCTGGCTGTCCAGCGCCTGCTCCGTGCTCGGCACGGCCTGATACTCGTCCAGTTGCAGCAGCTGGTTGAGGGCGGTTTTCATGTTCTGGCGCTGGCGCTTGCAGAACTCCATGAAGGGGAGGTCGCTGCCGGCGGCCGAGTGCAGCATCTGGGCCATGGGTTTGTCGCGAAACAGGCTCAGCTCGGCGGCCAGGCTGAAGCGGTACTGGGTGGTCGGGTCGTTCAGATCCTTGGGCTTGGGCCAGGTGGCAAAGCCCTGGCTGAAGCCGTAGCACCACTGACCGAGCGGGTGAGTCTGCTCGAAGACCTGCTCCGGACTTTCGGTGGAGAGGCGGCACTGGCTCGGCAGGGCGAGCTGGGCCTCATCGGCCTGGGTTTCCAGCTCGGCGATCAGATGGTGCAGCGCGTCGCGGCTCTTCTCATCCAGCTCGGCGTCATGGGGCAACAGACCGGCCAGCGGGGCCTGCCAGTCAGGGGCATCCGGCCCTACCAGGCGAGCGCACAAAAAGCCGTGCAGCGCCGGGTAGGTCATGTCCTGCCCACTGTGGGTCTGGATCCATTGATTGAGATGACGGGTACGAGTGGATGGATTCATCGACAGTTCCTCTGGATTTTGACAGCGGCGAAGTCTACCCAAAAGTGGGGTTATTTGCAGCTAAAGGGCGGCTGACTGGCGATTATATCGCCGTGACGCTGCCAAAAGGCCCTGAAAATCACCCGCGAAGAGGGCAAGGGACTAGGCCCTGTTACCGCTCTTGGGGTAACATGCGCGCCCATACGGACAATGAAAGATTGGCCATCCGGACAATGAAAGAAGAGAACACCATGCTACAGATTGGCAAGATGAACACCCTTACCGTAGTCGAGCTCGAAGAGCGCGGCGCCTGGCTTGCGGCCGACGAATATGGCGAGCTGCTGCTGCCCAAACGCCAACTGCCGGAAGGGGTGGCCGAGGGCAGTGAGGTCAAGGTCTTCCTCTATCTGGATGCCGACTGCGAGCCGGTGATCACTACCGACAAGCCGTTTGCCATGGTGGACGACATCGTCGGCCTCAAGGTGGTCAATGCCAACAAGATTGGCGCCTTCCTCGACTGGGGCATGAAGAAGGATCTGTTCGTGCCGACCCGTGAGCAGAACAAACCGATGCAGGTAGGCCACGTCTATCTGGTGCGGCTGATGCTCGATCACGAGGGCCGCATGGTGGGCACCAGCCGCCTCGAGCGCTTCCTGCGCACCGACAAGCCCCCCTTCAAGGCGGGTGACGAAGTGACTGCCCTGCCCGGCGAGCGCACGCCGCTCGGCATCAAGGCGATCGTCAACGGCGAATACGCCGGCATGCTGTTCAAGAACGAGGTGTTCGGCCGGGTCACCACGGGCCGGCCGCTGACCGCCTGGGTCAAGCAGGTGCGTGACGACGGCAAGCTGGACCTGACCCTGCAAAAGCCGGGCATGGCGCGGATGGACGATGCCGGCGAGCTGATCCTGGCCCGCCTCAAGAAGCAGGGCGGCAGCCTGGCGGTGGGTGACAAGAGCGAACCCGAGCTCATCTACAAGCTGCTCGGCATGAGCAAGGGCACCTTCAAGAAGGCCATCGGCGGCCTCTACAAGCAGGGCAAGATTGTGCTTGAGGACAACTGCATCACGCTCGTGGCTGCCGATAACGCGCCGGATGGCGAATAAGTGCCGAGCCCCTGCATTGGCCATTGCCAGGCAAAGGATGGCCTCTGCCTTGGCTGCGGCCGTACCCTGACCGAGATAGGTCGCTGGTCCGCCATGGACAGTGACGCCCAGCTGGCTGTGATGGCGCAGCTGGACGGCTCAACCAGCACCCACCGCTGCCCCGGCTGCGGTGAACCGGCCTTTTGCGCCGTGTCAGCCGGCGCCACCATTGCCGAGTGCTGGTGCAGCCAGTTGCCGGCCCTGCCCATGGGGGAGGCCAGCGCCTGCTGGTGCCGCCGCTGTCTGGTCAAGGCCATTGCGGCCCGCCCCTGAGGGGCTCTGCAGAAAAGAGAAAGGCGCCGAGGGCGCCTTTTTCATGCCTGTTGCTGGCGGTGCCAGCGCACATGGACATCGTGCTCATTGAGATGGCGGGGCAGCAGGAAGGTGGCAAAAATCACCTCAAACTCCTCCTGATGATCCAGCAAGCCGACCCACACCTCGACCCAGCGCTCCATGTCGACCGGCACACCGAGTTCGGCTGACCAGTCGGCGTTGGGCAGGGTCGCCTCGACGGCGCCACGCTGTTCGAACTCCAGGGTGATGTCGACGATTTGTTCGGGGGCCAGCATGTCTGCGGCCTGCTCAAGAAACTGATCATAGGCCCATTCGACCAGTTGATCCGGGGTACGCTGTTCCATGAAATCACTCCAGATACATCGAGGTTCGCTACTGTAGCAATTATTGGCGGTGGCGGCCAGACCAGTGGCCATGGTGCGCCGGGTCTGGGCAAGGGCGCAGGCAAAGGGGTATGGTTGAAGGGGGCGAGGGCAAGGGAGAGGTGCCATGAAACGACGGACAAGACGACAGCAGATCAAACGGCGGCGAGAGGCCTGGTGGTGGCACTATCTGCCGCTGCATCGGGGCACCATCGGCGGCCATCTGGGCCCGCCGGCAGACGATCCGGCCGCCGGCAGTTGAGCCTTGGCGGCCAGCTCGTCAATCGGCCTGATGCACCTTGTTGAGGGTGATCTGACCCAGCTGGCCCATCTGACGGCGGATCCAGGCCGAGCGCTGCTGGACGTAGGGTGAAGGAGGCTTGACCCGGTAGCGCCAGGGATTGGGCAGGGCGGCGGCCAGCAGGGAGGCTTCGTAGCGGGTCAGGCGGGCGGCCGGTTTGCCGAAGTAGTGCCTGGCAGCCGCCTCGGCGCCGTAGATGCCGGGCCCGAACTCCACGATATTCAGGTACATCTCGAGAATGCGGGACTTGTCCCAGCCCAGCTCCATCAGCAGGGTGAACCAGGCCTCGATCCCCTTGCGCAGGAAGCTGCGATCGCTCCACATGAAGAGATTCTTGGCGGTCTGCTGGCTGAGGGTACTGGCGCCGCGCACCCGCTCGCTGTGCTGATTGTGCTTGAGCGCCGAGCTGATGGCATCCATGTCGAAGCCGTTGTGCTCGGCAAAGCGTTGATCCTCGGCGGCGATCACCGCCAGTTGCAGCTCGCGGGAGATCTGCTCGAGCGGCACCCAGTCGTGCTTCACCTCGGCTACCTTGGCCGGTGGAAACAGCGCCCGCTCGAGGCGCCAGGTCCACATGGGCGGATCGATGAAACGCAGCAATGCCACCGAGACGATGGTGCTGAGCAGCGCCGCCAGCAGCAGTTTGCCGAGCCCGCTCAGCAGGCGTCTGGCGAGGGCGGGACGCACGGGGTCGGGCTCCGGTTCTGGCTCTGGCTCCCAGACGTAGTGGCTGGGATCATCGGGATCCGGAATTATTGGGGCAGCCATTCGATGTGGCAGAACTTCTCGTCAACACGGCGGGAGAGCAGCATGCGGGCGAACAGGTGCTCGTACTCTTCCTGTTCGTTGCCAAGCCCGATCCAGACTTCGGCATAGTCGGCGTCGCTGACTTCGAATCCCACGTCCGCTTCCCAGTCATCGGCCGGATCGGTTTCCGCCAGCAGGCCGCGATCGTTGAACTCCTGATTGAAGCGGGCAATCTCCTGCTCCGGCAGGTTGTCGGAGGCCAGCTCCATGAAGAGTTCCAGAGCGGTGTCGAGCAGTTCCTCGACGCTGTGCATTTCGTCGTTCAAAGACATAAGCGGTCTGTTCCAGCTGAAAATAAAAGAAAAACCCCGTCGGCAAGGCCGGGCGGTGGCGCGCGGTATTCTAGCTGGCCCCTGCTTGCTTGGCGAGTACGGCTGGCGGCGCCGTGGCAATAAAAAACCGGATCCTGGCACAGGATCCGGTCTTCATTGGGGGAAGGGGTCACGCATAGGGCGTCAGCTCATCCCTTCTTGTCATCGGCGAAGGTGATGTTGAGCTCCAACACGGACAACTCATCACTCTTCTTGTCCAGCTGGACCGTGATCTTGTCAGGGTCGATCTGCACATATTTGCGGATCACATCGAGGATATCCTGCTTGAGCTGGGGCAGGTAATCCGGCCCCCCTCTGGATGAACGCTCGTGAGCCACGATGATCTGCAACCGCTCCTTGGCCAGTTGTGCGGTGCTCTGTTTCTTGTTGGAACGAAAATAATCCAATAATGACATGCTTAACTCCCGAACAGTCGGCTAAAGAAGCCCTTCTTTTCTTCTTCCAGAAAACGAAAATCCTTGGTGTCGCCCAGCAGACGGGCAACGGCATCCTCATAGGCCTGACCAGCATCGGACTCCTTGTCCAGGATGACGGGTTCCCCCGAGTTGGAGGCACGCAGCACCGCCTGGGACTCCGGGATCACCCCGAGCAGTTTGATGGCCAGGATCTCCTGCACGTCCTGCACGCTCAGCATGTCGCCACGGTTGACGCGAGTCGGGCAGTAGCGGGTGAGCAGCAAGTGTTCCTTGATCGGGTCTTCGCCACGCTCGGCGCGGCGGGACTTGGAGGCCAGGATGCCGAGGATACGGTCCGAGTCGCGCACCGACGAGACTTCCGGGTTGGTGGTGACGATGGCCTCGTCGGCGAAGTAGAGCGCCATCAGGGCACCCGCTTCGATCCCAGCCGGAGAGTCGCAGACGATGTAGTCGAACTTCATCTCGGTCAGCTGATCCAGGATCTTCTCGACCCCTTCACGGGTGAGGGCGTCCTTGTCCCGGGTCTGGGAGGCGGGCAGGATGAACAGGTTTTCGCAGCGCTTGTCCTTGATGAGGGCCTGGTTGAGGTTGGCCTCGCCATTGATGACGTTGACGAAGTCATACACCACGCGCCGTTCGCAGCCCATGATGAGATCCAGATTTCTCAGACCAATGTCAAAATCGATGACCACGGTCTTGTGGCCACGCTGGGCTAAACCGGTACTCAGGGCCGCGCTGGTTGTGGTCTTGCCAACGCCACCTTTACCCGATGTAACGACTATGATTCGCGCCATTCTCGCTTCCTTGTAACTCTATTTGATACGGTCTATACGGAGTTGTTCGTTATCCAGCCGGACATGAACCGGCTGCTGGATGAGGCCGGCAGGCAATGCATCGCTCAGCTGAAATGTGCCTGCGATGGAGAGCAGCTCGGCCTGCAATTGCTGGCAATAGATCCGTGCCTGGGGGTTACCCTTGGCACCGGCAATGGCCCTGCCGCGCAGAGTGCCATAAATATGAATACTGTCATCGGCGATCACTTCGGCGCCCGGACTGACCGATCCCAGCACCACCAGCGAAGTGCCGGCGGCATAGAGCTGCTGGCCGGATCGCACCGGGCCCACATGTACCTTGCTCGCTACCAGCGGAGCCGGCACGGCTTTTACCTCGACGATGGGGGCCGGGGCTGGCTCTGGCTGGGGTTGCGGCTCGGCCTTGCGGCTCTTGCCGGAGGCCATCACCGCCAGTCCGGCCGCCTTGGCCGCCGTCTTCATCGCCTCGCTCTGAGCCCCCGTGATCCCGACCAGCACGAAGTCTTCCGATTCCACCAGCTCCTTGAGCTGTTCGAAGTCAGGGATATCGGTGAGCCGTTCCACATTGATGACGAGGGGGGCACAATTAAAAAACTGGGGCGCCTGAGCCACTTTGGCCGCCAGCAACTGGCGGATCCGCTCAGGTTTGCCATCGCTGATATGCAACACAGAAATAGTGAAGGTGGTCCCTTTCAATTCGTTATCGCGCTCAACCATGAATCTTCCCCGAGACAGAGACGGTAATCCGTTATTGTTATTCAATTCCCGATGTTATAGTTTGCCATCCTCAGAGGCAATAAACCGGTTGGATTATATCAATTTCCATGTTGTGTGCAGTCTATAAAAGTCGCAAAAAAGCCGAGACCTATCTTTTTGTTGAAAGAAGAGAGGATTTTTCCCGCGTACCCGAGGTGCTGATGAGTGCATTCGGCCGTCCCGAACTGGTATTGATGACCAAACTGGACCCAGCCAAGCCCTTGGGGATCGCCTCCGCCAGCCGGGTGATGGAGGCGCTGCAGAGCCAGGGCTTCTATCTGCAGGTGCCACCGCTACCGGAAAACCTGCTGGAACAACACAAGGCCCAATTAAAGGCCGAACGGGAATGAAGGGTCGGCTGGCTCTGTTATTGATAAGCGGGATCGTCAGTTACCCGCTGCAGGCCAGCCCCGATTTTGAACATTATGTGACGGGTCTCAAACAAGAGGCCCTGGCCGCCGGGATCTCGCCGGGTACGGTCACCACCGCCTTCGCCGATATTCACCTGATCGAGGTCGCCATTCGGCACGATAAAAATCAGCCGGAATTTAAACAGACCCTCGCCACTTATATTCCTCGCGCCGTGCCGCAATGGAAAGTCAATCAAGCCAAACGGCTATATCGTCAGTATTTGCCGCTGCTCACAAAAATAGGGGCGGAATATGATGTGCAACCGCGTTTTATTGTCGCGCTGTGGGGCATTGAAACCAATTTCGGAAAATTGACCGGCAAATATCCGCTGGTGTCGTCGTTGGCGACCCTGGCCTGGGAGGGGCGCCGTGAAGCCTTCTTCAAGGGGCAGTTGTTCGACGCCCTGCGCATTCTGGAACAGCAGAAGATGGCGCCAGCCGATCTCAAGGGATCCTGGGCCGGCGCCATGGGGCAGGTGCAGTTCATGCCCTCGTCCTATCTCAAATATGCGGTCGATCAGGACGGAGACGGCAAGCAGGATCTGTGGGGGAATCTGGCGGATGTGTTTGGTTCGGCAGCCAATTATCTGCATCAGAACGGCTGGCACGGGGATGAAACTTGGGGTCGTCGGGTGAGGGTGCCGGCAGGGCTGGGTCCTGCGCTGGTCGGGCTGGAGGAGACTCGGGCGCTGTCGGCATGGCAGGCCCTCGGAGTACGCAAAGCGGATGGGGCAGACTTGCCGCGGGCATCGCTGCAAGCCTCGCTGGTGCAGCCCGATGGGGAGGGTGGGGCTGCCTATCTCACCTATCCCAATTATCGGGTGCTGCGCGACTGGAATCGCTCCCACTATTTCGTGGTGGCGGTGGGCACCCTGGCCGATCGTATCGTGGAATAATCGATCTCTGTAGCGCCAGATTTGCCGCGGTGGGCAAGCCATCAGCGTGGGAATAACGATAGGAGGCGGTGGACTCGCCGGGCGAGACGGGGCGGAATATCCAAACGACAGGCAATAAAAACGGCGGGAATTCCCGCCGTTTTTATGGTTGCCACGCCGACTTATTCGCAGGCGACTTGCATCACCTTGATGGCCAGGCCACCGCGGGAAGTTTCACGGTACTTGGAGTCCATGTCCTTGCCGGTGATGTACATGGTCTCGATCACCTTGTCCAGCGAGACGCGAGGCTTGGAGGTGCGACGCAGCGCCATGCGGGAGGCGTTGACCGCCTTCATGGCAGCGATGGCGTTGCGCTCGATGCAGGGCACCTGCACCTGACCGGCGACCGGGTCACAGGTCAGACCCAGGTTGTGTTCCATGCCGATCTCGGCGGCTTCACAGACGTGCTCCGGGCTGCCGCCCATCAACTCGGTCAGGCCGGCGGCGGCCATGGAGCAGGAGACGCCCACTTCACCCTGACAGCCCACTTCGGCGCCGGAGATGGAGGCGTTCATCTTGTAGAGCATGCCGACGGCAGCCGCAGCCAGATAGAAGCGGGTGTAGTCGTCGCGGCCAACCGGCTGGATAAATTTGTCGTAGTAGGCCAGCACGGCCGGGATGATGCCGGCGGCACCGTTGGTCGGCGCGGTCACCACACGGCCACCGGCCGCGTTCTCTTCACTCACCGCCAGGGCGAACATGTTGACCCAGTCCACGATGTTCATCGGATCGTTGGAGAGGTTCTCGTTGGTGGTCAGCTGACGATAGAGCGGCGCGGCGCGGCGCGGTACGCGCAGCGGGCCGGCCAGGACGCCTTCGGTGCGGCAGCCGCGCTCGATCCCTTCACGCATGGTGGTCCAGATCTTGCCAAGTTTCTTGTAGATCTCTTCCGGGGTATTGAAGCACTTCTCGTTCTCCATCATCAGGGCGGAGATGGAGAGGCCGGTCTGGCTGCAGTGGGCGATAAGCTCGGCCGCGCTCTTGAACGGGTAGCTGACGGACATGTCGCCGCTGTCAGCCTTGCCGAAGTTCTCTTCGTCAACGATGAAACCACCGCCGATGGAGTAGTAGGTCTTGCTGTAGACGGCTGCGTCTTCGATGAAGGCGGTCAGCTTCATGCCGTTTTCATGCAGCGGCAGGGCTTCGTCATGGAATACCATGGCGTCGCGCGGGAAGCTGACGGTATGGCAGTGCAGGCCGATGGGCAGACGACCGGTCTGCTCGACGCGGGAGATGAACTCGGGGATGCCGTCGATGTCGACATTTTCCGGCAGGTTGCCCGCCAGGCCCATGATGATAGCGGTATCGGTGTGGTGACCTTTGCCGGTCCAGGAGAGTGAGCCGTAGACATCGACCTGGATCCGGGTGATGTCACGGATCTTGCCGCCTGCACGCAGTTCATCCACGAACTGTTTGGCTGCTTTCATCGGGCCGACAGTGTGGGAAGAGGAGGGGCCAACACCGATTTTGAAGATATCAAAAACGCTGATCATGTAACAATTACCTCAGGATAGAAGGGGGCGCCATGCCCACTCGCAGAAACGGGGTGATCCATGGGACGAGGGCGTCGTCGCCGAGGTCAATGAACCAGATAACCACAGTGTAACGGCTCAAAGCCCAAAAAAAGTTGAAATAGATCTATTTTTGTTGAATCAGAGCGGGCGAGTATAAAATTTATTTTGATGCTTATCCATTTTGTTAAGCGTTTGCCCATAAAAATACCCGACAATGCCGGGTATTTAGGAACCAAATGAGGCAATTTACCGATTTTTAACACTCTGTGATGTTAACCGCCAGGCCACCGCGGGCGGTTTCCTTGTATTTGGTCTTCATGTCGTTGCCGGTTTCCCACATGGTCTTGATCACCTTGTCCAGCGACACCTTGTGCTCGCCGGTACCGCGCAGGGCCAGGCGCGCGGCGTTGATCGCCTTGACCGCGCCCATGGCGTTGCGCTCGATACAGGGCACCTGCACCTGGCCACCCACCGGATCGCAGGTGAGCCCCAGGTTGTGTTCCATGCCTATTTCGGCGGCGTTTTCGACAATCGCCGGGCTGCCACCCAGGATCTCGGTCAGCGCCCCCGCCGCCATGGAGCAGGCGACGCCCACCTCGCCCTGGCAGCCCACCTCGGCGCCGGAGAGCGATGCGTTCTTCTTGTAGAGGATGCCGATGGCGGCGGCGGCGAGGAAGTAGCTCAGCAGCAGCTCGTCATCCACCTTGCGCACGAAGCGATCGTAGTAGTGCAGCACGGCGGGAATGATGCCGGAGGCGCCGTTGGTGGGGGCGGTCACCACCCGGCCGCCGGCGGCGTTCTCCTCGTTGACTGCCAGCGCGAACAGATCCACCCACTCCATCACCATCAGCGGATCCTTGTTGAAATTGGTCTCGCAGCTGAGCTGACGATAGAGCGCCGGGGCTCGCCGTTTCACCTTGAGGCCGCCGGGCAGCACCCCTTCGCTGCGACAGCCACGCTCGACACAGCCCTGCATGGCCTGCCAGATCTTGCGCAGGCCCGCCTTGATCTCGGCTTCGGTGCGAAACACCTTCTCGTTGGCCAGCATCACGCCGGAGATGGAGAGTCCGCTCTCCTGGCAGTGGGCCAGCAACTGGGCGCCGCTCTCGAACGGATAGGGAATGGGGTGGGCGGCATCGAAGCGGGCAGCCTCCTCCTTGGCGTTGGCGAAGTGGCTCTCCTCGATGATGAAACCACCGCCGATGGAGTAGTAGGTCTGGCTAAACAGCAGTTGTTCGCCGGCAAAGGCGCGCAGAGTCATGCCGTTGGAGTGGGCGGGCAGTGTCTTGCGCCGGTTGAAGATGATGGCGCCGCTGCGGGCAAACTGGCTCGGTTGTTCACCCGCCAGCAGCAGCGACTGGCTGCGCTCCACCTCGGTCAAAAAGGCGGGGATGGCTTCGATGTCCACCGACTCGGGTTCGAAACCGGCCAGTCCCAGGATGATGGCCTTGCCGGTGCCATGGCCCTTGCCGGTCTGGCCGAGCGAGCCGTAGCACTCCACTTCTACCCGTTCGGTGCTGGATAGCACTCCCTGCTGCTTGAGCGCGTTGACAAAGGCGTAGGAGGCGCGCATCGGCCCCACGGTATGAGAAGAAGAGGGACCGATCCCGATGGAAAACAGGTCGAAGACACTGATCATGACACCACTCCGATTATGGGTTTCGTCTAAATATTGTAAATTTTTTGTAGTCGATGGAAAGCGGGAAAACCGAGGGGTGTGATGGCGGCACGCAAATGAAAGCAAGGATGGATGGCAAAGAGGAGGGCAGTTTGCGCGAAAAAAGAAGGAGCTGCCCGGGGGCTGCTCCTTTTAGCGTGTTCTTAGGCAAGGGTTGCCGGCGGTTTAATCGAGAAACTCGCACAGATAAGCGGTGGGGGTTTTCACTTCCAGCTTGAAGGAGGAGTGGCCGGCCACGTCGAAGGATTGACCCTGCTCATAGGTGTGCCATTCGTCTTCGTCGGCCAGCTGGATGGTGAGCGCACCCTTGACCACCGTCATCCGCTCGGGGGCGGCAGTATTGAACTGGTAGTCACCGGCTTCCATCACACCCACGGTGGCTTTGTCGCCTTTTTGCTCGAAACCGATGGATTTTACATTTCCATCAAAATACTCGTTAACTTTCAGCATGTTTTCATCCCTGTATGCACGTTTGCTCAGCCAAAGTAGCACAATCTTTTGCCAGTTGTCATGAATAAAGCGTGAAAAATCGCCGTGAGCCTTTTGAATCTTTACTTTGTTGCAAACTCATCAATAACTCCCGTTAACGATTTGACGATTTAAAACAGCGCATAAATATGAGATAAAGCGCGCGCTCAGGGGAATGGACAGCGGTTCATCCCCTGTTTGGTTGATTGCACTGGGAAAGTGCGAATATTTGCTACTTAAAGGAACATTCTGTGTTAACAAAAGGACTCATTAAGAACGTTGGCTTCCAGGTCGTGGTCGCCATGGTGCTGGGGGCACTGGTGGGGGCGTTCATGGGTGAACAAGCCACCGTGTTTGCACCGCTCGGCACTCTCTTCATCCAGCTGATCAAGATGCTGGTGATTCCGTTGGTGGCGGTCGCCATTCTGTCGGGGGCGGCCAACCTCGGCGCCAGCCCGGCTGCTGGCAAGATTGGCGTCACCACGCTGGCATTCTTCCTCGGTACCTCGGCGCTGGCGGTACTGCTGGCCCTGGTGATGGGGCAGATCTTCAAGCCCGGTGTCGGGGTCGAGTTCGGCTCCATGGCCTCCATGTTCTCCGGTGACTATGCCGACAAGGGGGCGCTGCCCGATGCGGTCGCCACCCTGCTCGGGATGATCCCGACCAACGTCTTCCAGTCGCTCAACGAAGCCAACATCCTGCAGATCCTGGTGTTCTGCATGTTCCTCGGCATCGCCCTGGCCAAGCAACCCCGCGAGCGGGCCAAGCCTCTGGTGGACGGCCTCAACACCCTGGTGGATGCCTTCGTCTGGATGATCAACAAGGTGATGCTGATCGCGCCGCTCGGCGTGTTTGGCCTGATGGCCGATGCCATCGGTACCTACGGTTTCGACGTGCTGACCCAGGTGCTCAAGCTGTTCGTGGTCTATCTGGCCGCCATCCTGATCTTCGGCTTCGTGGTCTATCCGCTGCTGATCGTGCTGTTCTCCAACACGCCGGTACGCAAGTATCTGTCTGCCATGAAGAAACCGCAGATTGTCGCTTTCTCCACCGCCTCTTCCATGGCGACCCTGCCGGTCAACATGGAGACCTGCGAGGAGGAGCTGAAGGTGACCAATGCCACGGCTTCCTTCGTGCTGCCGCTGGGCGCCACCATCAACATGAGCGGCAACGCCATCTATTACGGTCTGGTCGCCATCTTCTTCGCCCAGGTCTATCAGATCGATCTCTCCATGGGGGCCTGGGCCGCCATCATAGTGACCGCCACCCTGGGGGCCATCGGCCAGGCCGGCGTGCCGGGCCCGAGCTTCCTGGTGGTCGCCGTGCTGCTGGCAGCCGGGATCCCCATCGAAGGGCTGCCGCTGTTGTTTGCGCTGGATCGTTTGTTCGACATGATCCGTACCGCCCTCAACATCACCGGTGATGCGGCCTGCGCCGTCATCGTCGACCGCTACAGCCCGGATTACGATCCGGACCGCTGGAACAAATAATCCAGCTGCAATGAACAAGGGGCCCGCGGGCCCCTTTCTTTATGCTTGTTGCTGTGAGCGTCAGCCGAGCTGAGCGAGTGCCTGCTGGCAGCGCTGCTCGGCGGCGTCCAGCTCCAGCAGCACCATCTTGATGTCTTCGAGCTGCTGCTGCAGGGTCTCCCGTTTGTCGGCCACCAGCCCCAGCATGGTCTGCAGCTGGGTACGGCTGCTCTTGTCCGCATCGTAGAGATCGAACAGATCGCGGATATCCGCCAGGCTGAAGCCCAGTCGCTTGCCGCGCAGGGTCAGCTTGAGCCGCACTCTGTCCTGCCGACTGTAGATCCGGGTCTGTCCCTGCCGGGCAGGATTCAAAAGTCCCTGATCTTCATAAAAACGAATACTTCGGGTCGTAACATCAAATTCACGGGCCAGTTCGCTGATGCTGTAGGTCCGCGTGTCATCCTTGGTTCGGTTCATGGCGCTATCTTGGCTGTCAATCCTGGCTGGCACCTTACCCAAACGTCAACTGCCCCGCAAGTCTTGTTCCCTCAGCGGTGGCAGCATATGTTATTCCAATGTAACAAGGAGAGTGCAATTGATGGATATCGTGATTGTTGCGGCCAAACGTACCCCCATGGGGGCCTTCCAGGGGGCCCTGGCCAACCTGACGGCTCCCGAGCTTGGCGCCTGTGCCATTACCGCGGCCATGGCAGAAGCTGGGCTCAAGGGGGAGCAGATCGATGAAGCCTATCTGGGCAACGTGCTGAGCGCCGGGGTTGGCCAAGCACCCGCCCGCCAGGCGGTACTGAAGGCAGGCTTGCCGGACAGTATCCCCTGCACCACGGTCAACAAGGTGTGCGGTTCCGGCATGAAGGCGGTGATGCTGGCGGCCGATGGGTTGCGGCTCGGCGATACGAACGTGGTGATCGCCGGTGGGATGGAGAGCATGAGCCGCGCCCCCTATCTGCTCGACAAGGCGCGCAGCGGTTTTCGGATGGGGCACCAGAGCGTGCTCGATCACATGTTCCTCGACGGACTGCAGGATGCCTACGAAGGTCAGCTGATGGGGCATTATGCCCAGCTGAGCGCCGATCGCGCCGGGTTGACCCGTGCCGATATGGATGCCTTTGCCATCGCATCGCTGGAGCGGGCGCTGGCAGCCCAGCGCAGCGGGGCCTTTGCGGCGGAGCTGGCGCCGGTGAGGGCCGGAGATACCCTGCTGCTGGCCGAGGATGAGCAGCCTGCCAAGGCCAAGCCCGAAAAGATCCCCCAGCTCAAGCCGGCCTTCAGCAAGACGGGCACCATCACGGCAGCCAATGCCAGCTCCATTTCGGATGGGGCGGCGGCGCTGATCCTGATGCGTTCCGACACTGCCGCGCAGCTGGGGCTGCCGGTGCTGGCGCGACTGGTGGGTTATCAGAGCCACGCGGCCCTGCCCGCCGAGTTTACCAGCGCGCCGATCGGGGCCATCAAGGACCTGCTGGCCAAGGTGGGTTGGCGGGTGGAGGAAGTGGATCTGTTCGAGGTCAACGAGGCGTTTGCCATGGTCAGCCTGCTGGCGATGGCCGGTTGCCAGCTGCCCCATGACAAGGTCAATGTGAACGGTGGCGCCTGCGCGCTCGGTCATCCGCTGGGGGCGAGCGGTGCCAGGATCCTGGTGACCCTGATCCATGCCCTGCGCGAGCGTGGCCTCAAACGCGGGGTGGCCAGTCTGTGCATCGGAGGCGGGGAGGCGACGGCGGTCGCCATCGAGCTGGATTAATCTGTCTCCGCCATCGCCTGGAGTTGCTGGTTGACCCAGGAGGTGGCGGTCAGATAGAGCTGGCTGACCTTCTCTTCATTGAGCCCGAGCCGGGCCGTTCTGGCAGTGATCCGCTGCCAGTTCGCATTCTCGTAATCTTCGCAAAACGACAGATAGAACCCCAGGTTGCCTTTGCGTTCCAGCAGGGCGACCCGGATCTCCTCGATCAATGGAATGGTGCCGAGCAGCTTGTCCATCGGCTGTTCCATCAACACATCAAGCAGGGAGAAGAGGCCGGTGATGAAGGCTTGCTGGGCTTCCTGAGTTGGTGCATGAGTGTGGGCCAGCAGCTCGCAGAAACGGGCCCGGATCATCGACATCTGATAGAGCTCGGCACTCTTGCCGTGGCCGGCGCTGGTGGCTGCCACCAGGGTCACGAAGCGTTTGAGCTGGGTGTGGCCGAGATAGACGGCGGCTTGGCGAAAGGAGGAGATGGGGTTGGCGTGGCTCTTGAGGTGGTTGACGTAACGCAGCAGCTTTAGGGACAGGGAGATGTCCTGACTCAGTAGCTGTTCGATGCGGTTGAGGTCGGGTTCGGGCTGGTTGACCACGTTGAGCAGCTGCATCACCACCACCTGGGCCGGCTCCATGGTCGCCTGCTTGACCATCTCGGGCCGGCTGAAGAAGAAGCCCTGGAACAGGTCGATGCCAAGGCGCTTGACCCGTTCAAACTCCGCCTTGTCTTCCACCTTCTCCGCCAGATAGGTGAGCTTGAGCTGCTGATGCTGCTGGATGAACACCTTGATCTGCAGCAGCGACGTGGCGCGCAGATCGAACTTGATGATGTGGATGTAGGGGAGGAAGCGCTCCCAGTCCGGCGACATGGTGAAGTCATCGAGAGCGAGCTGATAGCCCAGCCCGTGCAACTGCTTCACCTTGGCCAGCAGCGCATCGTCGGGATCGGCATCTTCCAGGATCTCGATCACCACTTTCTCCGGCGGCAGGCACTCGGCCAGCCCTTCCAGCAGCAGGGAGTGAGGGAAGTTGATGAAGCAGGGGCGACCGCCGAGCAGTTGATCGATGTTCTGTTGCAGGAACTGTTCGACCACCAGTCTGGCGGTGGCTTGCTGGGAGGAGATGGGAGGAAACACGTTATCCAGACTGTCGCGAAACAGCAGCTCATAGGCGTGGGTCTTCAATTCCCGATCCAGGATGGGCTGCCTTGCTACGTATGAATACATGCATCTCTCCAGCGTGTGTACTGGATTGATTTTATTGTGAAGCCGCCCACTATGCCAGCGCTTGGAGGCCAGAAACGGTCAATAACTGGCATAGTGCTTGAATGGGCGGGCAAGGGTGCCCGCCCGCGTCAGAACAGGTAATTGAGCTGCAGACCGGCCAGCCAGGCGTCCCCTTCCGAAGTGCCCTGGAAGGTGGAGGTGGTTTGCGGTATGCCGGGTTTGAGCTGCATAGTCTCGCTCACGTCCACCTTCTTGCCGTCGATCAGCGTCACCCCCAGATCCAGCGAAAGGTTGCGATCGATCTGATAACCCACCCCGGCGCTGTACCAGACCCGATCCGAGTCGGGGATGGAGATGGTGCGGCGATCCGCCGGGACCGGGCTGCGGTCATAGGCAAGGCCGGAGCGCAGCTGCCATTGCGGCGCCAGCTGGTAGGTCAGGCCCAGCGCGTAGCGCCAGCTGTCTTCCCAGTGCTCGTCCTTGATGTGCATGACTCCGTGGTGATCGAGCTCGGATTCCAGCTGCACGAACTTGCTCCAGTTGGTCCAGTTGATGCTCGAATGCAGCGCCAGCGCCGGCGTCAGCTGATGGAACAGGGCCAGCTCGGCGGTGGCGGGCAGCGGCAGATCCAGGCTGCCGGTATCGGTGAAGGGCTGCCCGTTCTGATCGATGCCGATGGCGTCGCCGGAGAGCTTCAGGGTGACGTCGTGGCGGTAGGAGAGGCCGATGCGGGTTGCCTCCGACAGCTCCAGCAGGGTGCCCAGGTTCCAGCCCATGGCCCAGCCATCCCCTTTCAGGTGCTTGGCGATCTGGTTGTTGGACGGGAAGGTGCCACCTACTTCCCCTTCGCCCTGAATGGCGGAGAGGCCGGCGCCGACGGACCAGACGCGGTTGATGCGGTAGGCCAGTGACGCCCCCAGATCCACGGTCTTGATGTCGGAGACATTGCCGAAGTGACCGGCATTGTAGTTGTCCGGCATCTTGACGCCGAGCCCGTAATAGGAGGTGGCAGCCAGCCCCAGGCGCCACTGGTCGTTGAGCGGCACTATGAGGTAGGCGTTGGGCACCCAGGCATCATCGGCGATGTCGTGGGCCGCCGCATCCAGACTGACCGGCCCCTTGGGGGTCGGCACCCGGGTGGTGCCCTCGATGTTGACGTCGGGGTGCACATAGATGAAGCCACCGGAGAAGGCCATGGTATCGAAACGGGTCATGGCGGCGGCGTTGCGGGAGAGCACGCTGGCATTGTCGGCGATGGCGGCTTCGCCAGCGAAGGCGCGGCCCATGCCGGTGGCGGATTGCTCGGCCAGCTGAAAACCTGCCGCCTGGGCCTGGCTCGACAGCACCAGCAGGGCGATGAGAGACGGCTTCATGATGGAGTGCATTGCATTATCCTTGAAAATGAACCTGGAGTTCGAACGTTCTTATGGTTGGAGGCAGGATTTTATATGGTATGACCAGTAAGGCAACGGGCGCGGGGGCGAGCGGATGAAAACGGGATTAAATGCTGGGGGATGTGCTGCTAATAGCTTGATAAAAAAAGAAAAGCGTACAGTTGTTTACTACAGATGTACGCTGAAACAGGAATTCGGAATAAAAAAGAGCGCCCGCAGGCGCTCTGGTCAATTTGCTGATTATCAGAATTTCATGTTGAACTGAGCGGAAGCGAGGAAGGCGTTGCCGTGGGAGGTGCCTTTCCAGCGCAGGGCTTCGTTGCTTTCGACCAGCTTCTCGTTGACGTCCACTTTCTTGCCATCCAGATAGGCCATGCCGAAGTCGACGCTCATGTCCTTGTCGATGTGGTAGGTGGCGCCAGCGCTATACCATACGCGGTCGGAATCCGGGATGCTCAGGCTGCGGTATTCCGGCTCGATCGGGGTGTTGTCGTAGGCAAAGCCGATACGGGCTTCCCAGGACGGGTTGACATACCAGGTGCCGCCCAGAGAGTAACGGGTAGAGTCCTTGAACTTCTCCGGCTTGTAGAGGCAGACGCCGGCACCGTCGGTGCTGTTGCACTGACCGCTGGTGGCCCTGAGCTCCTGGAAGGCGCTCCAGTCGGTCCAGTTGACGGAGTAGTGCACGGCAAACTGCTGGTTCAGACGGTGGTAACCGGCGAACTCGGCCTGGGCCGGCAGATCCAGCGGCAGTTCGCCACTGACAGTCTTGAAGCCGGAAGAGGTGCCCTGGTAGTCACCCTTGAACTTCAGGTCTACCTGGGAGCGATAGGTCAGCGCGAAGCGGTTGTTCTCGTTCACTTCATACATGGTGCCCACGTTCCAGCCGTAACCCCAGTCGTCACCTTTCAGGTGGCTGACGATGGTGTCCTTGCCGATACCCGGTACGCTGCTCAGCGGCGGCACGGCGGCCAGCACGCCGGCGCGGCGGTTCAGTTCAGCCTTGGCATAGACCAGGTTCAGACCGGCGCCGAAGCTGAAGTGCTGGTTGACGCGGTAGGCGATGTTCGGGTTGATGTTGAAGGTGAGCAGTTCGGTGTTGCCGGCAATGGAGCCACCGTTGAAGTTCTCGGTGTACTCGGTCGACAGACCGTAGTTGGAGAACAGGCCGATACCCCAGGCCCACTGGTCGTTCAGCGGCTGGATGAAGTAGGTGGCGGGCACGAAAGCGCTCGGCGCGATGCCGCTTTCGCTGGCACCGGCCATCTTGGCAGGGCCTGCATAGATGTCACCATTTACATCCACGTCCGGCTTGATATAGGTACCGGAGACAGAGAACGCCATCTTGTCAAACTGGGTCATGGCTGCCGGGTTGCGGGACAACACGGAGGCGTTGTCCGCCACGGCGGCTTCCCCTGCATACGCACGACCCAGGCCGGAGGCTGAGTGTTCGTTCAATTGGAACGCGGCGGCGAAGGTTTGGGTACTGGCCAGGGTGACGGCGGCAGCGATCAGGCTCTTTTTGAAAAAGGCAGTTGTCATAGTGTTCTCTCTTGTAGGCAGATTTTCCGTCGGCATCAGGGCTATTTTGCCTCTGTATGTGACAAGATCTGTTGTTATTTCAGCTTCTTCCCATTCAATTCTGGCGTGATTCTATGGATCTGGTAGGAGGTAAGAAATCAGACCAGTGACAGCAGAATACATAAAAGTTTCCGGAGTGTTAATCATTTGTTTTAATTCGCCGCTTAAATAGTCTCTTTTACCATTTATTGGACAAAAAACACTCACGTGCGGCGATCTGCATCACAAAAATATTTTTGGGTATTTGCGGGGAATGAGCGGCGAATAGGGGAGAATCGTGATGGGAAAGGGGATAAACGGGCAGCCAACCTGATTGGTCTGCCCGTTGGCTTGACCCGCTACTAGGCGAGTCAAGATTGGGTTAATGCCTGTTAAATCGACCAGTGCAGCCGGGATTCCAGCTGCTCTGCCACCGGCGCCAGCGGCTCCTCCATCTCACCGATCAGCACCATGTTGGCCCCCTTGAGTTGCAGGATCTCGCCCTTGAGCTGGCCATCTTCAAAGGTGGGCTGCAGGGTGAGTGGCACGTGCTTGGGTACCAGGAACAGAGTGACCGGGCCCATCTTGCCCTGCAATACCATGTGCAGCGCCGGCCCCTGATAGAAGGAGCAGTGGTTGACATAGGTGATCTTCAGCCCCTGCATGCCCATCAAGGTCGCGCCATATTTCTCCATCTTGGCGTTGATGGTGCGCAGGCTCACCTGCTCGTCCACATCCTTGATGAAGGGCTCCTCGCCATAGACGTGGGCCATGGCGACCTGGGCCAGCGAGAGCTCGTCGGGAGCGGCCAGCGGCCAGCTCAGCCAGCGAGTGCTCATGCCGAGCAGGAAGGCGACCGAGGCAGCCATCGCCAGCGCACGCCAGTTGCTGCGCGGGCGCACCGGCAGGGGAACCACCTGCGGCTGATCGGCTTCCAGCGCCTGTCTGAGCAGGATGCGCTCGGCCAGCCCGGCCGGCACCTCGACCTCCATGGCTCGCTGCAGGCTGCGATCGAGCTGCTTCATCTCGTCTAGATGCTTGCGATTGGCGGGGGAGCGCTGGGCCTGCTCGAGAAACGCGGGATCCTGCTCATGTGGATGGGCTATGGCCCGACGGCGAAATTCCAGCTCATCCATTGGTGTGTCCTCTCTGTTGGGTCGTTGACTCCATGGCCTCTTTTATCTGGTTGCGGGCCCGAAACAGGCGAGTCATGACGGTGTTCTTGTTGAGCCCCAGCTGCGCTGCTATCTCGTCGCCGCTAAAGCCCCCCAGCACCTGCAGCAGCAGGGGTTCCTGATATTCGGCCGGCAGGCGGGCGATGTGGCGTCTGAGCCACTCGTTCTCCATCTCCTGCTCGCTGTGCAGTGCCTCCTGATCGCTCTGGGGATGCTCGTCGAGATCGACGAGGTCAAACTGCTTGCGCTCGAACCGGCGTGCATTTTCCCGCCGCAGTATGGTGATGAGCCAGGCCTTGGCGGCCTTGTCGTCGAGCAGGGAGTCTATGCTCTTCCAGGCGCGCAGAAAGGTCTCCTGCACCAGATCTTCCGCCACTTGCGGATCCCGGCACAGCCAGTAGGCGTAGCGGTAGATGTCCCCGTGCAGGGCATGTACCAAGGCTTCGTATTTGGTTTGTTTGTCTGCCATGCCTCCATAGACCGGGGAGGTCGTGGGATCCTTTCCGACCGTGGCACCTTTTTTTCTGAAAAAACCTAAAGCCATCGCTGGGCTTCCTTATTTGAATGAAGGCCGGGATCAACCGATCCTGGCCAGTTGCCTGAGGCCATAGGCTATCGCAAAAGTTTCGTGGCCGCATAGGGCGCTGGCAAAGTCCGCCCAGGTTTGCGGGTGGCTCCCAGCAGGGGATACGGTAGCGAAGCAGGCGCGCTCCAGGGCGGCAAAGTGAGGCTCAAGGGCGGGATCGCGACGACAGGGCAGGATATCGAGGCGGGGATGGGGCAGTGGCCAGCGCAGGCGGGCCCATGCCAGCAAGCGGGCCCGGATCTGCTCGGCATCGGCCCGACACAGCGCCTGTTGCAGGCGATAAAAGGCGTGCCAGCGCGGTCCGTGGCGCCAGCAGGCCCGCAGCAGCAGGGCCCAGATGACCCATAGCAGGCTCTCGTCGTTCGGCCCATCCTGTGCCGGCTGCGACTGCGTACTTGCGGCGATGTGCAGGGGCGTGGCGGGCAGCCGAGCATATTCAATGCGCCCGCGCTGGGTGTTGAACCAGGCCAGCTCGATGGCGGGCAGCAGGTAGTCGCCGGGTTCGTCAACGGTCAAGGCCTGGCGCCACTCGCGCTCGAAGCGCAACGTCCCCTTGGCGAGATAGCGCTCCTGCTGCTGCTCCCCATCCGGCCTGGCTCTGATGCCGGCGGGCAGGCCGGATGAGCCGAGCAGGCGTGCCAGATTGAGGCGGCTGCCATCGCCCCCCTCCAGCGTGAGAGTCAGGGTGCGGATCACCGGCTCACCCGCTCTGGCCGCCATGGGCGGATCCAGACGCTGGCTCAGGGTGAGCTGGCTTGCCACCGGTTGCAGCGGAGGCTCGTCGATCTGCACGAACAGGGTGGCCGCCCGGGCCGAGAGCGGATCACTGCCACCGTCATCTTGCGGCAGGCGCCCCTGAAAGCGGGGGGATTCCAGCGGATGGCGCCCCGCTTCTTTGGCCTGCAGCAGCCAGCTGCGGGTCAGGCGGCCGGGCAGGCCGGGGCTTGCCGGTGGCTGCCACTGATCGTTCCCGAGGCGGCGAATGGTAAAGGCATCGCTGGCCGGCTCGGTGAGGTTGGGGGCCTCCATGTTGGCCGGCAGCCAGAGGCTGAGCTGATAGACAAAGGGCTGGCCGGGGTAGAGTGGCCCCTGTTGCAGCACCCGGGCCTGCAGCTCGATGGGGGAGATGGCAGGCGCTGGCGCGAGATTGCCGGCTTCACTGCGCGGCGGAAAGGGGATGGAGGGAGTCTGCTGCGCCCCCAGTGGCAGGGCCGGCACCTGCTGCGGGCTGGTATCCAGCAGGTGCAGGGGGATCTGCCAGCGGGTCAGACTCTGCTGCGGGGCGCTGACCCGGCTCATGGTCACCTTGCCCACCGCAAACTGACGCAATAGGGGGGTGATGGCAAGCTCACTGCTCTGGCGCGCTCCGTCCGCTTCGATGATCAGCAACCAGTCGCGGCGATCGGCCCCCGGCAGCAGCTCGGCCCGGGGCGGGGCGGCAAAAACCTGCGCCGTCATCAGCCAGAGCAGCAACAGGCACAGGGCACGGCAAGGGGCGAAGAGGCGGCTCACCAGGGATCCTCTCCTTTCAGGTTGCCGGGGGCGAGGCCGCGATCGCTCTCCTGCTGGCGCATGCGTTGATCTTCCTTGCGCAGCCGCTGCTCCAGCAGCAGGACGGGAGGTGACGGAGGCAAGGGCGCATCCGGGGTAGCGGCCTGCTCGGGAGCATCGATGGGCTTGGGATCCTGCGCCTGTGGGGTTGCCTCGGGCGGCTGGGCGCGCAGCAAGGTCAGGTTGTAGCGCGCATCCTGATGGCTGGGTTCCAGCGCCAGCGCCGCCAGGTAGGCCTGCTCGGCGGCCGCCAGCTGACCGAGCTGCACCAGGGCATTGCCCCGGTTGTAGTGGGCAGTGGCCGTGTTGGCTCGGCCATAGGCGGCGACCGCCTTGGCGTAGTCGCCAGCCCGATACCAGGCATTGCCCTGCCAGACGGGATCCGCAAAGGCGCGGGCGGCCTCCTTATAGTGCTTTTGCAAGAAGGCCTGCCAGGCCTGATTGTCATGGGTAGCAGGCGGCAGGGCCGTTGATGCCTGGCTGGCCTGCAGGGAGGGAGGGGTCAGCAAGAGCGTCCCCACCAGCACCAGCCAGAGGGTGCCGATACGGGCCAGCAGCGCCAGTGGCAGCAGGGGCAGCAGCAGCCAGGGGCCGAGATCGATGGCCTGGTGTGCGCCTGTGGTCTGGCTCATGGGCAGGGGGGCAAAGCGTGGCGCCCCCTGTTGCAGCCACTGCAGTTGACCGCCGAGATCGCCGGCCAGCTGTTGCAGGGTGGCCACGTCGGGGGCCGGCAGGGTGCGGCCGAAGCCACCGCCCATGGTGGCGGGCAGGCGACTAGCCTGGCCGCTGTTGACCAGCAAAATGTCGAGACGTGCTTGTATCTGGGCGTGGCAAAAGAGGCTGCCCTGGCAGGGCCACACCGCCTTGATCCGCTCGGCCTGACGGGCGGTCAAGTCATCGGTGATCAGCAGCAGGCGGGCCTGCTGGCTGGCGGGGATCTGCTTGAGTGCCAGCGCCACCGCGCGCTCGGGCGCGCTGCCTTGCCTTGGCATGATGGCCGGACGCAGGTCGGGCAGCAGCAGGGCGATGGCCTGGTGATCCCGGGTCGGCGGCATGGCGAGGTAAGCATCCCCGGCAAACAGGATGAGGGCGATGGGATGGGCCGCTTCCTGCTGCGCTCGGTCAGCCAGCAGATCCTGCAGCAACACCCGCACCCGGGTGGCCCGGTCCGGCAGCAGATCGGTGGCCAGCATGGAGCGGGAGAGATCCAGCAGCCAGATGTCGAGGGCCGGGCTCGGAACGCTCTGGCTCTGCTGGCGCAGGGCCGGGCCGCTCAACGCTAGGATCAGCGGCAGGCAGGCCAGCCAGAGCCAGGGAAAGTGGCGCCGCTGCCTCGGCAGCAGATAAGCCTGCATGGCGGGGGCCAGCAGCGGGGCCTGGCGACGACGGCGCCATCCCTGCCACAGCCACGGCAGCAGGGCCAGCAACCAGAGCGGGCGCAGCAGAGTGAGCTCCATCATGGGGCGCCTCGGGACGGGCTGTCAGGCACAGTGGCTTTGCGGCTCAGCCGCCGTGGCCAGCGTAATCGGGCGGGCCAGCTTAGCAGCAGCCAGGCCAGCGCCAGTGGCCAGGGGTAGAGCTCCTGGTTGGGGCGATAGTGGGTCTGCGCGGTGGCGACGGGCTCCAGAGTATCCAGCGCCTGATTGATGGCCTCGAGATCCCCTTGGGTGCGCGCCCGGAAGTAACGGCCATGGCCCACCTCTGCCAGCTGCTGCAAGAGGGCCTCGTCCAGCTCGGCGCTGGGGTCGCTCTGGGCCGGGGCCTGCGCGGGGGTCATCGCCTCGGCAAAGGTATCCGGATCGGCGCCCACCCCCAGGGTATAGAGGCGAATGCCTGCGGCGGCGGCCTGCTTGGCCTCGCGCAGGGGGTCAGCGCTGCCGGCGGTGTTGCGTCCGTCGGTGACCAGCAACAGGGCGGTGGAGCGATCGGGGGCCTTGTGCTGGCGCGCAAGCAGGATGGCCTCGCCGAGCGCGGTGGTGCGTCCCACCAGCTCGAAATCGAGCTCGCGGGTGAGACCGAGCAGGGCATTGGTCTCCTGGGTCAGGGGGGAGAGCAGGTAGGCGTGATCGGCGAACACGATGAGGGCGATACGATCGCCGGGGCGGGCGGCAATGAGCCTGTCTATCTGCTGGCGCACCGCGCTGAGCCGGTCTTTTTGCTCCCCTTCATCCAGCATGTCCTGGGTGCGCATGCTGTCGGAAAGATCCACCGCCAGGATGAGATCCCGGCTGCTCTGATAGCTCACCTGAGGCGGCTCCTGCCACTGGGGACGGCAGAGTGCCAGCACCAGGGCGCACCAGCACAGCGCCATCCGCCACAGGGGCTGGCCGGCATGGGGGCGCAGCAGAGGAAATCCGGCATGGTTTAGTACGCCGGGGTCGTTTGCGCCGCTGGCGTGGGGCGGCAGACCGAAGCGCACCAGCAGCGGCAGCACCAGTGCCAGGGCAAACCAGGGCCAGGTGAGGATCATGGCTCTCTCCCGGCGTGCGCATCGCTGGTGCGGGTTCGCCCCCGCCGCCAGCGAGTGCGCAGGTCCAGCAACCAGGCTGGTGGGCAGATGCAGCAGCGTCCCCAGGCGAGGTAGGCTCGGCGCAGCGCTAGGCGCTGCTGCGCATCCGGGCTTTGACCGCCGTAGAGCCAGGCAGACCAGTGCGGGGCCAGTTCGCGAAAGCGGCTGTTCCCCAGAGCATCGAGCCCCAGAGAATCAAGAAAGACGAGCCAAGGTTCTCCTTGCAGTACGGCCGCCTCGGGCCAGCGGGGCAGCACGGCCTCGCGCAACACATCTTGCAGCTGGGGCACCAGATCGGGGGCCTGCCAGTCGAGTTGCCGCCGCCAGCGGTGATAACGCAGCAGACTCTGCACGCCGAGGATGATCATGGCGCCGACCAGCAGCGCGATCAGCAGCCACCACCAGCCCAGCAGGCGGGGATCAGAGGCCAGCTGCAGTGGCGGGCCGGGGTGAATGTCGCGCAGCTGGGCCGCCAGCGGCGAGGTGGGGACGCTGCTGCCCGGCACGGCGCTGGCGAGCCAGCTCAGAATTGGCGACATGCCCCCTCCTGCCACTGGCGTTGCAGCGGCTGGCCGTTGTCGAGCCGGTAGAGACGCTGCACCAGCGGCAGCAGTTGCTGGTGGCTCTGGCGGGCCAGCTGTTCGGCAGCTGTTTGATAGCGCCAGGCAAACCCGGGTTCGCCGGCCTCGAGCCAGCCGCTCTGCTGGCCGGCGCGCACCGCCAGGCGGCCCTGGGCGGGCAGGGCTGCCTCCAGCGGATCCCGAATTTGCCAGCAATGCAGGTCGTGGCGCCGGCCGAGCAGCTGCAACTGGCGGCAGAGCGCCTCGTCGAGAGGGCTGTGATCGGTGATGAGGGTCAGTCTGGCACCGTGGGGCAGAGTGAGCCGGGCCAGGGTATGGGCCAGGGCGTGGGGGGGGGGCGTGCGCGCCAGCCCCAGCCGGTAGTGGTAGCAGAGGGCCTCCAGCAAGGGCACCAGAGGGCCGCGCTGGTGTTGCAGATGCGGCTCCACACCGTGGCAGATCAGGGTGTTGGCCTGCTTTTCCCCTTGCCAGAGCAGGGCGGCGGCCAGCTCGCAGCCCAGGCGCGCCTTGAGCTGGTGGCAAGAGCCGAAGTACATGGCCGGAGAGAGATCGAGCAGCAGCCAGTGGGCTTGATCCTGTTCTTCGCTGTAGAGCCGGGTATAGGGGCGACCAAGGCGGGCGGTCACCCGCCAGTCGATGTGGCGCACCTCGTCGCCAGCCTGATAGGCGCGCAGCTCGCGAAAGGTGAGTCCCGGCGTACGGCCAAGCCGGCCCTGCGCCACCGGTTGAATGCGCGAACGCGGCCCCTGCCGGGCCCACAGCCTGATCGCCAGCAGTCTGGCAAGCGGCAGGGCGATATCGGGATGGGCGAGGGGATCGGCGGCGTGCGTCATGGCAACAGGGCCCGCGCAGAGGAAACGAGCGGGCTCAGGGGCATGGGATCGCGTCCAGTAGCAGGGTGATGAGCGCCTCGTTGTCGAGGTTGTCCGCCAGCGCCTGATAACTGGGAATGAGGCGATGGCGCAGCACGGCCGGCGCCAGCTGCTGAATGTCTTCGGGCAGCACGAAATCCCGTCCGGCCAGCCAGGCTCTGGCGCGAGCCGCTCTGGCCAGACCTATGCTGGCCCTGGGGCTGGCGCCCACCGCGACCAGGGGTTCGAGTTCCGGACACAGGCCGCTGCCCGGCCGGGTGGCGCAGACCAGCTGCACCAGATAGTGCTCGAGGCGCCCCTGCATCTGCACCGCCTGCACCGCGCTGCGGGCCGCCAGCAGATCGGCCTGGCTCAGAGTGATCGGCGGCGTCGGCAGGGTGTCGCCGCGGGCGTTGAGCTGGAGGATGGCCAGCTCCATGGCGGGGCTTGGGTAGTCCACCAGCAGCTTGAGCAAGAAGCGATCGAGCTGGGCCTCCGGCAGGGGATAGGTCCCCTCCTGTTCTATCGGGTTTTGCGTGGCGGCCACCATAAAGAGGGGCGGCAGGCGCCAGCTCTTCTTGCCCACGGTGATCTGATGCTCGGCCATCGCCTCCAAGAGGGCGGATTGCACCTTGGCCGGCGCCCGGTTGATCTCGTCCGCCAGCACCAGGTGGTTGAAGAGGGGACCGGGCTGAAACACGAAGCTGGCATCCTGGGGATGAAACACCTCGCTGCCGGTGAGATCGGCAGGCAGCAGGTCGGGGGTGAACTGGATGCGGGCGAAGCGCCCCTCCACCGCGCCGGCCAGCGCCTTGACGGCCCGGGTCTTGGCAAGACCGGGGGCCCCCTCGATCAACACATGTCCTTCACATAACAGGGCGATCAGCAGCCCCTCGATGAGGGGGCCCTGTCCCAGAATTTGACTACCCAGATAGTCCCCAAGCTGTCTGAACTCGGCCGCTGCCATGCAATAAACCCGTTGTTTTCATAGAAGTTGATCTTTTTATACTCCAGTTGGCGCACAAGGGCGAGGGAGGGGGCCAAGATGGCGGCAATTTAGTTTCAATCAGCCGTATGAAATTTGTGAGTGGATTGTTAAGATGTGGCCCAATGAGGTCAGACCTCTCCCTTTAGTCTTCTCGTTTAACCAAGGAGCCAGGATGAAAGAGCCATTGAAACTGACGACTCGCCAGGGCGAACGGATTGCCGTCGTGGCGGGTTTGCGCACTCCCTTTGCCAAGCAGGCCACCGCCTTTCACGGCGTGCCTGCGGTGGATCTGGGCAAGCTGGTGGTGAGCGAGATGCTCGCTCGCACCGATCTCGATCCCAAGCTCATCGACCAACTGGTGTTCGGCCAGGTGGTACAGATGCCGGAAGCCCCCAACATTGCCCGCGAGATCGTGCTCGGCACCGGCATGAGTGTCAGCACCGATGCCTATAGTGTGTCGCGCGCCTGCGCCACCAGTTTCCAGGCCGTCGCCAACGTCACCGAATCCATCATGGCCGGCACGGTGGATATCGCCATCGCCGGCGGCGCCGACTCCTCCTCCGTGCTGCCCATCGGGGTGAGCAAGAAGCTGGCCCGCGCCCTGGTGGATCTCAACAAGGCGCGCAATCTGCAGCAGCGCTTCAATATCCTGCGTGCATTGAGGGTCAAGGATCTGCTGCCGGTGCCGCCCGCCGTGGCCGAGTACTCCACCGGCCTCTCCATGGGGCAGACCGCCGAGCAGATGGCCAAGAGCCACCAGATCAGCCGCGAGGCGCAAGATGCGCTGGCGCACCGCTCCCATACCCTGGCTGCGCAGGCCTGGGCCGATGGCAAGTTGAGTGGCGAGGTGTTTACCGCCCACGTGCCTCCCTACAAGGTGCCGCTGGAGCGAGACAACAACATCCGCGAAAGCTCTGATCTGGCGAGCTATGCCAAGCTCAAACCGGTGTTTGACCGGGTGCACGGCTCCGTTACTGCCGCCAACGCCACTCCGCTCACCGACGGCGCTGCCGCCGTGCTGCTGATGCGCGAAGGGCGGGCCAAAGAGCTTGGCCTCGAGCCGCTCGGTTATATCCGCAGTTTCGCATTTTCTGCCATCGACGTGTGGCAGGACATGCTGATGGGCCCCTCCTACGCCACCCCACTGGCGCTGGACCGTGCCGGCATCACGCTGGCCGATCTGACTCTGATCGACATGCACGAGGCCTTTGCCGCCCAGACCCTGGCCAACCTCAAGATGTTTGCCAGCAAAGAGTTTGCCCAGAGCAAGCTGGGTCGCGATCAGGCCATCGGCGAGGTGGACATGGACAAATTCAACGTCCTCGGTGGCTCGCTGGCCTTTGGTCACCCCTTTGCCGCGACCGGTGCGCGCATGATCACCCAGACCTTGCACGAGCTGCGGCGCCGGGGTGGGGGATTGGGGCTTAACACCGCCTGTGCGGCGGGTGGTCTCGGCGTGGCCATGGTGTTGGAGGTAGAGTGATGAGCGAGAAGACTTTTTCCCTGGCAGTGCGCCAGGATGGCATCGGCATTCTCACCATGGATGTGCCGGGCGAGAGCATGAATACCCTCAAGGCCGCCTTCGTGGAGGAGATCCGCGCGGTGCTGGCCGAGGTGAAAGCCAATAAAGAGCTGATCGGCCTGGTGGTGGTCTCTGGCAAGAAGGACTCCTTCATCGCCGGCGCCGACATCAGCATGCTGGCGGCCTGTACCAGCGCCAAGGATGCCGAGACGCTGTCGCGGGAAGGGCAGGTGATCTTCGCCGAGATCGAGTCACTGCCCATTCCGGTGATCGCCGCCATTCACGGCCCCTGCCTCGGCGGTGGGCTGGAGCTGGCACTGGCCTGCCATGGCCGGGTGGTCACCGATCACGGCAAGACGGTGCTCGGCCTGCCCGAGGTGCAACTGGGCTTGCTGCCGGGCTCCGGCGGGACCCAGCGTCTGCCGCGCCTCATCGGGGTGGCCAAGGCGCTCGACCTGATGCTGACCGGCAAGCAGGTACGGGCCAAGCAGGCCAAGAAACTGGGGCTGGTGGACGACGTGGTGCCGCCCTCCATCCTGCTGGACGCTGCCATCAAGTTGGCCAAGAAGGGCAAGCCCCGTCACGAGCTAAAGCGGGATCTGCAGGGCAAGCTGCTGGAGACCAACAAGCTTGGCCGCAAGGTGCTGTTCGATCAGGCCCGCAAAGGGGTGAAGGCTAAGACCCGCGGCAACTACCCGGCCCCGGATCTGATCCTGGAAGTGGTGCGCATCGGGGTGGAAGAGGGGATGCAGGCAGGCCTTGCTGCCGAATCCCGTCACTTTGGCGAGCTGGTGATGACCAGCGAATCCGCTGCCCTGCGCTCCATCTTCTTTGCCACCACCGAGATGAAGAAGGAGGTCACCTATCAGGGGGCCGAACCGCGCAAGGTGGGTCATGCCGCCGTGCTGGGCGGCGGTCTGATGGGGGGCGGTATCGCCTTCGTCACCGCCACCAAGGCAGGTGTACCGGTGCGGATCAAGGACGTGGCCAGCAACGGCATCGGCAATGCCATGCGCTACAGCTACGACATCCTGGCCAAGAAGCTCAAGCGCCGCCAACTGCTGCGCAGCGAGCTTGAGAAGCAGATGAGCCTGCTGACCGGCACCCTCGACTACTCCGGTTTCCACCGGGTCGACATGGTGGTGGAAGCAGTGTTCGAAGATCTTTCCCTCAAGCACCAGATGGTGAAGGACGTGGAGCGCGAGTGCGGCGAGCACACCGTGTTTGCCTCCAACACCTCCTCTCTGCCGATCCATCAGATCGCCTCGGCGGCGGCCCACCCGGAACGGGTGGTGGGGCTGCACTACTTCAGCCCGGTGGACAAGATGCCGCTGGCGGAGATCATCCCCCACGCCGGCACCAGTGCCGAGACGGTCGCCACCACCCTGGCCTTTGCCCGCGCTCAGGGCAAGACCCCCATCGTGGTCAAGGACGAGGCGGGCTTCTACGTCAACCGCATCCTGGCCCCCTACATGAACGAGGCGGCACGCCTGGTGCTGGAAGGGGAACCGGTGGAGGTGCTGGACGGCGCCCTGCTCGATTTTGGCTTCCCGGTGGGCCCCATCACCTTGCTGGACGAGGTGGGCATCGACGTGGGTGCCAAGATCTCCCCGATCCTCGAAAAAGAGCTGGGGGGGGAGCAGTTCCAGGCCCCGGCGGCCTTTGACAAGCTGCTGCAAAACGATCGCAAGGGGCGCAAGAACGGCAAGGGCTTCTACTTCTACGGCAAGGCTGCCCCGCGCAGCAAGCTCACCGGCAAAGAGGGCAAGAAGACGGTGGACGAGAGCGTCTACGGCGTGCTCGGCATCTCGCCCCAGGCCAAGCTGGCCAAGGCGGAGCTGGCCGAGCGCTGCGTGCTGATGATGCTCAACGAAGCGGCTATGGCGCTGGACAGCGGCGTGGTGGCCTCGGCTCGCGACGGCGACATCGGCGCTATCTTTGGCATCGGTTTCCCGCCGTTCCTGGGTGGCCCGTTCCGCTACATGGACAGCCTCGGCATCGAGCACCTGGTGGGGCGCCTTGAGCACTACCAGAAGCGCTACGGCGACCGGTTCGCCCCCTGCGATCGCCTCAAGGCGATGGCGGCGGAGCAGCAGCGCTTCTACTGAGCGTGCGCCGCTCGCGGCAACAGGCCAACTGACAAGGAGGCGACCCCGGGGTCGCCTCCTTCTTTTTGGCGCCTGGATGGAAATGCGGGGGCAGCAGGCTGACAACTGGTTGAATCCCGTCCATATTTTTCCTCGGCAAGGGATAAATTGTTGATCCAACTCAAACTAGCCCCCTATTTATTACTTTGGTGGCATAGGACTCAGGCGCTGGTTGGGGTCAAATAGCATCATCAGGAACGGGGGGATAACCCCGTCACGAAAGGGACACCCATTTCACTGGATGAAGGACACATAATGAGTCTGCTTGAACAAACCATCTGGACTGTATTGGGATACGGGGCCATGCCCTTTATCTTCCTGAGCGGGTTTGTGGCGGTGGCAGTGACCTGCTGCCTGCTGCTCAATGCCTTCGGGGTCAAGTCCGCCGAGAAGTGATCCGCTTCTTTCGTTCATACCGCCAAATGCCAGTCTTCGGACTGGCATTTGTTTTTTGAGCTTTGGCAGGCAGTTATCTGCGCTCCAGGGGCCAAATGTGTGCTGCTTGAGGTCGAACCGGCCGCCGATTTTGATTACACTGGCGCGCAGTTTTTCGTTTCGGCCCGCTTCCCAAGGTATTCAAGGTTTTCTATGGCTCTCAAGGCAACCGTATTCAAGGCTCAGCTCAGCCTGTCCGACATGGATCGCAATCTGTATCAGGACTTCTCTCTCACCCTGGCCCGTCATCCCTCCGAGACCGACGAGCGGATGATGATCCGGCTGGCGGCCTTCGCCTGGCACGCTGCCGAGCGGCTGGAGTTCACCAAGGGCCTCTCTGCCGATGACGAGCCGGAACTCTGGCGCAAGAACTATTCCGACGAGATTGAACTCTGGATAGAGCTCGGCCAGCCCGACGAGCGCCGCCTCAAGAAGGCGTGCAACCGCTCCCGCCATGTGGTGCTCTACCTCTACGGCGGCCGTGGTACCAGCGTCTGGTGGAAGCAGAACCAGGGCAAACTCGGCCTGCACGACAACCTCACCGTGATTGAGCTCTCCGACAGCCAGACCCTGCCGCTGACCGAAATGGTGGAGCGCACCATGCAGCTCACCTGCACCATCTCCGACGGCCAGCTCTGGGTGAGCAACGGCCGCCAGGAAGTGACCCTGGATCCCGTGCTGCTGATGGGAACTCCCGCCCGCGAACTGTAAAGGACTCGCCCATGTTCAGCGCGCTGCTCAATATCGTCATTCCGGTGTTTGCGGTGGTGGGGCTTGGCGCCCTCTACGGCAGGTTGCGTCCGGGCGGCGCGCTGGGTTACGTCAACCGGGCCAATATCGAGCTGTTCACCCCGGCGCTGGTGTTCTCGGCGCTGGTCAAATACCCGCTGGATCTGATGGCCCACCTCTCGCTCATCGCGGCGGGGGGCCTGGTGATCCTGCTGCCGGGTCTGCTGCTCTCCCTGCTCAGGCTTAGCAGCATCAGCCGACCGGCCCTGATCCTGCCCGCCATGTTTCGCAACACCGGCAACCTCGGCATTCCGCTGATGGTGCTGGCCTTCGGCGAGCAGCAGCTGGGTGCCATCATCATCCTCTTCGTGCTCTCCAACCTGCTCCACTTCTCGGTGGGCATGTTCATCCTCTCGGCCAACACCTCCCGCTGGCTCTGGCTGAAAAGCCCTGTGCTGTGGGCCGCCCTCGCCGGCCTGCTGGTGGCCAATCTGCACATCCCGCTGCCCGAATACCTGGTGACCAGCGCCTCTTTGCTCGGCCAGATCTCGGTGCCGCTGATGCTGTTTGCCCTCGGCATCCGGCTGATGGAAGGGGAGCTGGATCACCTGGGGCTCGCCCTCAAGTGCAACCTGCTCTATCTGCTGGCCGGTGGCATTTCCCTGGGGCTGGCGGTCTGGCTGCTGCCGCTGCAACCGGCCTGGATCCCGCTCCTGATGCTGTCGGTGGCGCTGCCGCCTGCGGTGCTCAACTACATGCTGTGCGAGCAGTACCAGTGCCAGCCCGAGAAGGTGGCCAGTATCGTGCTCGGCGGCAATGCGCTCTCGGTCCTGGTGATCCCGCTGGCAGTCTGGCTGGCCCTGTATCTGGGCAGTTGATCCTGTTCAGCAATAAAAAGGATGCCTGAGGGCATCCTTTTTATTGCTGCCACGAAAGTCCGATTACGCTTCGCTAATCGAAGCTATAGCCCTTCTGTTGTTAAATCAGAGTCAGTAACTTCGAGCAAATCAAGGTTATCCAGCTTTGGAGTCGAAGGATTAGATCTAAGAATGCATTAAACCACTGGGTACAACGGATGACCGCCCGTTTAAACGGCGGGGTAGGGGTGGCCGAGGTGGGCTGGCTGGATGCGCCTCTGGCCGTCAAAGTGCTGGCGGCGCTGAAAAAATGGTCTGCAAGATAATATATTTACCTTAAAGAAAGCCCCGCGATGCGGGGCTGCATTTTACCAAGCCTATATCACGATGTGAGGGAGCATCTTAAGTTGTGTATCCAGCTCCTGATGAATGGCTCTGTAGTCAGCCATTATCTCGGTCTCAACCAGCTTTGTTCTCTCTTTTTCTTGGCCATAAATCAAATACATCATTTCTGGCATACCATAGCGCAGCAGCGTTAAAACGAGTGGCCAGCTAATAGATAAGGGGTTGCTGGTCACTGTCACTTTGCCTGCATTGATCACACCTGCCACACCATGTGCAATCAGCAGCTGGCGACGAAGTTGCGGATGCGCTGCATTGGGAAATGCCTCGACCAGTGTTGCTCCCGAATTGAGCTTTCTCACCATAAAGCCAAGCCGAACAATCAATTCACTGATCGCCAATGGCACTGATGCCGCAATGAAATGACGCAGGTCATATCCACTGCGATACATCTGTCTTGCAACTTCTGCGATGGTGTAACCTTGCTTTCCTATCGTTCCGAATTGAAAGAAAGAAAGAAGGGGCATCAGGGGGGCGGGCAGGCCTGCTGGTGTTGCTACATCTGATGCCAGATGACCGCCAACTTTTCTGATGGCCTCCAGGAGCCTTATAATAAAATGCTCACCCTCCAGTAATGGCGCAGCAGTTTGTTGGACAATCACGTTGCCAAACTTATCAATGGCAGTAAATTCACCGCACAACACATCTTTGACCCCAAAAATGAAACCTAGAATGGGGTCATGTCCCAATGATTGGTAACGATGAGTGCGGGGGCCCAATCCAGCAACAGTTTCTTTCAGGTCACTATTAGTCGGGGGATCGAAAGAGACTTTGTACAACCCTTCTAGCTCTTTGACCTTTTCTGGTGGCAGAACTTCGCCAAAAAGCTCCTTGACCTTGTTGGATAACCATCCCCCTTCCGAAGCAGGACTACCCAATAATCCCGGATGTGCGGGCACCTGGACAAGAAAGATATCGATAAGCCCGGAGAGGATGCCCGCAGAAACAGCCAGTGCAACATCGTATCGATCAAGGCTGCCGAGCCAACCCAGATGTTCACCGAGTTCCTGATGTTTTGCCAATACAGTATCAATTTCCGCTGGCGTCAGTACATCATTAAAATCGACCTCACCAGGTATTGCTTGTTTAGCCTCTGCAAGGATTTCTTCCCATGATTTTGTCCTGACAGGGGTAATTACGTGCAAAGAGGTTGACGTGCCGGAGTCCTTTACCGGTAATGCCTTACCCAAGCGTCGGAGCAAGGCTTCACTGGAGTTGATCGCAGCATCGAGGCTATGACGCTGCTGATCATGCTCGGAGCCCAACTGATCAAGCATTTGCTTGTGATGAACAGCAACCCTCAATCCATCTGCGAGATAATCACCCTTGTCATTGCTCATCAGGCAGCCACCTTCAAGTCACCCTCAAGGTCAATGATGATTGATTGCAGGAGTGTGTTGAGTTTGGTCAGATAGTCTGCCCTTGCTTTGTTGTCGTCTGAGGATTTACGCAGTTCTGAAATGATGGCGTTCTGCTTTTTCATCGCTTCTTGCAGCAACATCTCTTTCTTTTCTTTCAACTTGCGTTTGTTACGTTGTGATACGAAAGCGTAAGCGCCAACACCCAGCAGCACTGCAGGTGCCGCCAGAACAGCTACGCCTGCCGCCATACCGCCACCCACGAGGCCGCCAGCTGCAGCCAGACCAGAGGTAATGCCAGCAGCAGAGAGACCAGTCATGCCGCCGAAATAAAGACCTGCAAACCCAATACCCGCACCAGCACCGACACCGCCAGCGGCAGCCAGCACTTCCTTGATATCATCACTATCAGAATCAATTCGTTCCTTATCGTTTAAGGCTTTGTCCACTTCCCCGAGTACCTTTACGACCGGTGCCAAAGATTCCAGATTTTTATAGATAGCTTCCTTACTCATCACATATCTCCATATGGCTACAAAAAACACGCAGAGAGGTAATGTATACCCAATTCATGCCTGTTCAATAGCAAATTGATGACATTGTTAATTCGGTCACGATAAGGGACTCACACATGGCAGTTGGATCTAGGGGGGCGGCATTGGTACAACTTAATGTGTGAATAAAATGGCCACTGCTCTAATCGGCGTTCCCTTTTTCTGTTTCGCTGGGAAAGTCATGGAATACAGTCAGGCCCTCTTTGCTGATAATCGTATCTCGTTAGGGCCTCAGGTCGATCGCTTCGACCAACTCTTCATACATAAAAACTGGTGTAAAAATAGCCCATCGCTTTGAATGCTAAATAAAAATATTATCCTACAAATAGAAAATGAAGGATTCCCATTGAGATGCTGCGCCAGCTCTCATACCTGGGAGTGGTGTAGGTGCAAGTTCCCTTTTCGTGATCCTCGGCGAAGTCGTTGCCATCGAATTGGCATAGTATCTGGCCAGCATGAATCCCACCCGGGGTGGGAGCCAGGGGATTTACAACATGATGTCCGTCAGTAACCAATGTTTGTTGATGCAGATCCAGCCCACCATTTTGCGCTTTGCCAAGATGCTGGCCAGTGTGCTGCAACTGGAAGTGGAAATCGTGGACGCCAACATGGTGCGGGTGGCGGGAACCGGCCCTTACGGCAAGTTCTTCGGTCGCCAGCTGGAGGGGGACTCCCGCCTGTTGCGCTACGTCATCGAGCATCAGCGCGAGAAGATCGTCACCCACACCAGCGAAGATCCGGTCTGCGAGGGGTGCAGCTGCAAGGAGAGCTGCCGGGAGCGGGCCTTTCTCGGGGTGCCCATCATGGTGGAGGAGAACTGCATCGGGGTGATCAGCCTGGTGGCCTTCAACCCGGAGCAGCAGGCCCGCCTCAACAACAACCTGCAGGAGGTGTGCGACTATGTGCAGCACATCTCCAGCATCTTCGTGGCGAAGCTGCTCGACTCGCGCGGGCTGTCGGATGGGGTCAACAAGGTCTTTCTGAGCCTGATGAACCACATGGATCAGGGCTGCCTGCTGCTCGACGAGAAGAGCCAGGTGCTCTACGCCAACGAGGTCGCGCTCAAGCAGCTCAACTGCCAGCAGGAGGCGCTGCTGGGCTGCGAGATAGGGCTGCGACCGCTCACCTTTGCCCAGCAGGGGTTGACCGGCCACCTGCAACACATCGTCACCCTGGGGGATCGTCAGGAGCTGATCATCGGCCAGCTGCACCACGTACAGGGCCAGCAGCTGTTTCTGATGGCGTTTCACCAGTCCCACGGCACGCCGAACCCTCCGCTGGAGCCCGACGAGGGAGTCAGCATGCTGATCGGGGAGAGCAAGCCGATGCGGGCCCTGAAAAAGCTGCTCCATCGCATCGCCCTGAGCCCCTCCAGCGTGCTGGTATGCGGCGAGAGCGGCACCGGCAAGGAGGTGGTGGCCCGCGCCATCCACCGACTCAGCCCGCGCCGCGACAAGCCCTTCATCGCCATCAACTGCGCCGCCATCCCCGAGCAGCTGCTCGAGAGCGAGCTGTTCGGCTACGTGAAGGGGGCCTTCACCGGGGCCTCCAGCACCGGCAAGCAGGGGCTGATCCAGGCCGCCCAGCAGGGCACCCTGTTTCTCGACGAGATAGGGGATATGCCGCTCACCATGCAGGCCAAGCTGCTGCGGGTGCTGGAGCTGCGGGAGGTGACCCCCATCGGCGCCAGCCGGCCGGTGCCGGTGGACATTCGCATCATAGCCGCGACCCATCAGCATCTGGAGCAGTACATCGCCGAGGGCAAGTTTCGCGAGGATCTCTTCTATCGCCTCAACGTCATTCCCATCCACCTGCCGCCCCTGCGCGAGCGGGAGGGGGACGTGGCGCTGCTGACCCACTACTTCCTCAACCTGCACACCAGCCGCATCGGCCTGCTGTATCCGGGGCTGAGCCCGGAGGTGATGGCACTGCTGGAGGGATACCGCTGGCCCGGCAACGTGCGCGAGCTCAGCAACCTCATCGAGTACCTGGTGAACGTGGTGCAGGCGGGGGAGGTGATCGAGGGCATCCTGCTGCCCCCTAATATTCTGCGCAACCAGCGCAGTGGGGCGGACGAGCCGTCACGCAGCACGGCGCAAATTGCGCGCATGCCGCTCTCGCCCGACCCTTATCCCCATGGCGTGCTGGCCGACCCTGCGCTCAGTTCTGCCGCTGGCAACTCGGCACCGGCTGCGGGAGCTCCCTGGTCATCGCCAGAGGCAAGCCTGCCAGAGCCGGCTGCCGGCCAGGTCGAGCGCGGGTTGGCGCTGCCACTTGGCGAAAACGGGCTGGAGAACATGGAAAAGCAGATGATAGAGGAGACCCTGCTGCGCCTTGGCAACAAGAAGCTGGCCGCCCAGGCACTCGGGATCGGCATCGCCACCCTCTATCGCAAGATAAAGAAGTACGAGATAGCCGTGCAGGCCTGATCCCGCAGCGGGTCGCCTGGCGGCCCCGCCTCACCGCGCCGCGACCGACAATCGCGGCGTTATCATTATGAGAATGTGGCCCCGCTTTCTATCAATTGGCAGGCTCTGGTGATAGCCGGACTGATAATTATCAGGGCCGGCTTGGCCTCATCTCACCCTATTCTCGCGCTATTTCAGTAGCGCTCAGCCATCAGCTGGAAAATAAGCCGACTTAACAGCCTTGGCGGGGTGCCATATAGCTTCAGGCTGTGCGCCGGCTCACATTCAAGACGCCTTTTCTGGTTATTTCCCGCTTATTTATGCGTTGGCACGCTTATTGATTGCCCTTATTTGACGCTGACCGATGAACTCACCCAATGGCCCTTGTTTCGGTGACCTGTGAGTGGAAGGGGAGCAATGCATTTCTCATCAACAGATTGGGGCTAACGATGAAAGCAGTGAACGAGTTAATCAAAGAGATCAAAGCACTCAAATCCAACCTGCATGAAAAAGATTTTCTGCTGACCTGGGAGCAAACACCTCAGGAGCTTGAACTGGTATTGAAACTGGCCGAATCCCTCAAGACACTGCGTGCCGAAAATATTGCTACCAAACTGTTTAACAGCGGGCTCGGTATCTCGGTTTTCCGCGATAACTCCACCCGAACCCGCTTCTCTTATGCCTCTGCGCTGAACCTGCTCGGTCTGGCCCAGCAGGATCTGGATGAGGGCAAATCCCAGATTGCCCACGGTGAAACCGTCCGTGAAACCGCCAACATGATCTCCTTCTGCGCCGATGCCATCGGTATCCGCGATGACATGTATCTGGGTGCTGGTAACGCCTATATGCGTGAAGTGGGCGCCGCACTGGATGAAGGGTTCGAGAAGGGGGTGCTGCCCCAGCGTCCGGCGCTGGTCAACCTGCAGTGCGACATTGATCACCCGACTCAGTCCATGGCTGATCTGGCCTGGTTGCAGGAGCACTTCGGCAGCCTGGAAAACCTCAAGGGCAAGAAGATTGCGATGACCTGGGCTTACTCCCCGAGCTACGGCAAGCCGCTCTCCGTGCCGCAGGGCATCATAGGCCTGATGACCCGCTTTGGTATGGATGTAACCCTGGCCCACCCAGAGGGGTATGACCTGATCCCGGACGTGATCGAAGTGGCCAAGGAGAATGCCAAGGCATCCGGTGGCAGCTTCCGTCAGGTCACCTCCATGGAAGAGGCGTTCAAGGATGCCGATATCGTCTATCCCAAGTCCTGGGCTCCCTACAAGGTGATGGAGCAGCGTACCGAACTGCTGCGTGCCAATGACCACGCCGGCCTCAAAGAGCTGGAGAAACACTGCCTTGAGCAGAACGCCAAGCACAAGGATTGGCACTGCACCGAAGAGATGATGAAGCTCACCAAGGGTGGTGAAGCGCTCTATATGCACTGCCTGCCGGCCGATATTTCCGGTGTCTCCTGCAAGGAAGGGGAAGTAACCGAAGGGGTATTCGAGAAATATCGTATCGCCACTTATAAAGAGGCGAGCTGGAAGCCCTATATTATCGCCGCCATGATCATGGCTCGTAAATTCTCCGCCCCGGGAGAGACCCTCGAAACGCTGCTGAAAGAGGCCCAGAAGCGGGTTAAATAAATAGCGTTGGCTGAAATAAATAAAAGAAATGGCAGGGGTAATCATTCCCCTGCCTGCTACAACAGCGGAATTGTCGTGAGTTTTCTCCCCGTGGTATCTGAATATCGGATTTCCCGGTGAGATGGCTCCCGACCCCATAATCTGGATGAGGTACGCATGTCCCAATTTTCTCTGAAGATGGATATTGCCGATAACCGTTTTTTTACCGGTGAACCATCTCCCCTGTTTTCTCGCGCCGAAGCACAAAAGGCCCGTGCATTTCATAAAAAACTGGCCGGTTATGAACCGACACCCCTGTGCGACCTGAAAGATCTGGCCGCCTATATCGGGGTAAAAAATATTCTGGTCAAGGATGAGTCAAAACGCTTTGGCCTTAATGCCTTCAAGATGCTCGGTGGCGTTTACGCCATTGCCAACCTGCTCTGTGAAAAATACGGGGTGGCCGTCGAAGATTTCTCCTTCGATCTCATCAAACGCACCATCAAGGAGCCGATGACCTTCGCCACCACCACAGATGGCAACCACGGTCGCGGCGTTGCCTGGGCCGCCAAGCAGGTAGGCCAGCATGCGGTGGTCTACATGCCCAAGGGCTCTGCCCAGGAGCGGGTTGACCACATTCTCAATCTCGGTGCCGAGTGCATTGTCACCGATATGAACTATGACGACACCGTGCGCCTGACCATGAAGATGGCCGAAGAGCGCGGTTGGCACATAGTGCAGGACACTGCCTGGGAGGGTTACACCAAGATCCCGACCTGGATCATGCAGGGTTACTCCACTCTGGCCGACGAAGCGGTCGAGCAGATGCAGGATATGGGCATCAAGCAGCCGACCCACGTGCTGCTGCAGGCCGGGGTAGGGGCGCTGGCGGGCGGCGTACTCGGCTATCTGGTGGACTGCTTCGGGGCGAAAAACCTGCACAGTATCGTGGTCGAGCCGGATCAGGCCGACTGCATCTACCGCTCCGGCGTGGCGGGGGAGATGGTCAATGTGGGGGGCGACATGCGCACCATCATGGCCGGTCTCGCCTGCGGTGAACCCAACCCGCTTGGCTGGCCGCTGCTCAGGGGCTGCACCACCCAGTTCATCTCCTGCCACGACAAGGTGTCGGCACTGGGCATGAGAGTGCTCGGCAACCCTCTTGGCAATGACCCCCGCATCATCTCCGGTGAGTCCGGCTCGGTCGGTACCGGCGTGCTGGCGGCGGTGCGTCACCACCCGGATCGCGCGGCGCTGATGGAACGTCTGGGGCTGGATAGCAACTCGGTCGTGCTCATCATCAACACCGAAGGTGACACCGATGTTAAGCACTACCGGGAAGTGGTGTGGGAAGGCAAACATCCTGCCTGCGATTAACCCCGGCTGTGAGTAATCCCTGCGAGAGCAGAGAGACGAATTGAAGAACTGATCGCGCCTCGCCAACGGGGCGCGGTAACGGGCACAGGGCGCTGCCGACGAACAGGCTGCGCACTCTCAGTTGTTATGGAGAATCACAATGAGCAAGCAAATTCCGTTTGAAATGGTGTTGGAGAAGGCCTACCAGTACAAGGCCGAGATGAGTCAGTTCCTGCGCGACATGATCGCCATCCCGAGCGAGAGCTGCGATGAAGAGCGCGTCGTGCTGCGCATCAAGCAGGAGATGGAGAAGGTTGGCTTTGACAAGGTCGAGATCGACCCCATGGGCAACGTGCTGGGCTATATCGGCCACGGCCCGCACCTGATCGCCATGGATGCCCACATCGATACCGTGGGCGTCGGCAACATGGCCAACTGGAAGTTCGACCCCTATGAGGGGATGGAAGATCACGAGATCATCGGTGGCCGCGGCGCATCTGACCAAGAAGGCGGCATGGCCTCCATGGTCTATGCGGGCAAGATCATCAAGGATTTGGGGTTGGAAGATCAGTACACCCTGCTGGTGACCGGTACCGTACAGGAGGAGGATTGCGATGGCCTCTGCTGGCAGTACATCATCGAGCAGAGCAAGATCCGCCCCGAGTTTGTGGTCAGTACCGAACCCACCGACTGCCAGATCTACCGTGGCCAGCGTGGCCGCATGGAGATCCGCATCGATGTGCAGGGGGTCAGCTGCCACGGCTCCGCACCGGAGCGCGGTGACAACGCCATCTTCAAGATGGGCCCCATCCTTGGCGAGCTGCAGGAGCTGAGCCACAACCTCGGCAATGACGACTTCCTCGGCAAGGGCACCCTGACCGTCTCCGAGATCTTCTTCACCTCCCCAAGCCGCTGCGCCGTGGCGGACAGCTGCGCCGTCTCCATCGACCGCCGCCTCACCTGGGGCGAAACCTGGCAAGGGGCGCTCGACGAGATCCGCGCCCTGCCTGCGGTGCAAGCCGCCGGTGCCGAGGTCTCCATGTACCAGTACGACCGTCCAGCCTACACCGGTCTGGTCTACCCGACCGAGTGCTACTTCCCGACCTGGAAGGTGGAAGAGGATCACATCACCGTCAAAACCCTCTCCAAGGCTTATCGCGAGCTGTTCAACAAGGAGCCGGTGGTGGACAAGTGGACCTTCTCGACCAACGGGGTCTCCATCATGGGTCGCCACGGTATTCCGGTCATCGGTTTTGGCCCGGGTAAAGAGCCGGAGGCCCATGCCCCGAACGAGAAGACCTGGAAAGAGCATCTGGTCAAGTGCGCCGCCATGTACGCCGTGATCCCCATGCTCTATCTGGCCGAGCTGGACAAGTAAGGGGGCCGCCGGGCGGTGACTCTCATCACCGCCCGTCTGTTGCAAGTGCCCCGTCTCCATTGAGGCGGGGCTTTGCTGTTTGAAGTGATGTTCGAGGTGGTGGGGATGAAACGGCTGATCAAAAACGGTGTGCTGGTCGATGCACAGGGGGAATATCGTCAGGATCTGCTGATCGAGAACGGGGTGATCCGCGCGCGAGCCGCCGCTATCCAGCCCGATGGCGAGACCGACGTGATCGATGCCAGCGGCTGCTATGTGATGCCGGGCGGCATCGACGTCCATACCCACTTCAACATCGATGTCGGCATTGCCCGCAGTTGCGATGACTTTTTCAGCGGTACCCGTGCTGCCGCCTGTGGTGGCACCACCACCATCGTCGATCACATGGGATTTGGCCCGGCGGGGTGCAATCTGCATCACCAGCTGGCCCGCTATCACGACTATGCCGCCGATCAGGCGGTGGTCGATTACAGCTTTCACGGCGTTGTCCAGCATGTGGATGACGCTATCCTCCACGAAATGGCCGCCATGGTGCAGGAGGAGGGGATCAGCAGCTTCAAGCTCTATCTCACCTACCAGTACAAGTTGGGGGATCACGACGTGCTGCGCGCCCTGGCCCGCCTCAAGGAGGTGGGGGCGCTTGCCACCGTCCATCCCGAGAACGATGCCGCCATCGCGGCGCGCCGTGCGGCCCTATTGGCCGCCGGTCACCATGAACCCTGGCATCACCCGCAAAGCCGCCCGCTGGAGTGCGAGGCGGAGGCGATCGCCCGGATGATCAATCTGGCGGGGCTCGCTGGCAATGCGCCGCTCTATATCGTCCACCTATCCAATGGCTTGGGGTTGGAGTATCTGAAACTGGCGCGTCGGCAGGGACAGCCGGTCTGGGTGGAGACCTGCCCGCAATATCTGCTGCTCGATGAGCAGTGTTATTACAAGGATAACGGGGTCGACTATCTGTTGAGCCCGCCGCTGCGCTCGCGTCGCGAGCAGGACAAGCTGTGGGTCGGTATCGCTGCTGGCGACATCGATACGGTGGCGACCGATCACTGCAACTTCTCCCACGCCCTGCGCATGACCCTCTCGGGGGGCGATTTCAGCCGCTGCCCCAACGGCTTGCCCGGGGTCGAAAACCGGATGCTGCTGCTCTTTGCCCACGGGGTATTGGGCGGGCGCATCTCGCCGTCCCGCTTCGTGGCCCTCACCAGCGCCAACCCGGCGCGCCTGTTTGGCCTCTGGCCGCGCAAGGGCAACCTGCAACCGGGGTCTGACGCCGATCTGGTGATCATGGATCCCCGTGGCGAGACCCTGATCCGTCACGCCGCCCTGCACGACAACGGCGACTACAGCCCCTACGAGGGGATGCGCTGCCCGGGCCAGATCAGACTGACCCTGAGTCGCGGCGAGATGGTCGCCCGCGATGGCGAGTTTCTGGGGCGGCGTGGTCACGGCCGCTTTTTGGCCAGAGCGCCCTTTGATCCGGCGTTGGCGCCGGAGCTGCACTCGCCTTGCCCCACAGTGGCAGGCTGACAATTCGTTCGAAATACGCAAATCAGCAAGCTTATGTGAACAACGAAAGGTGGGCCGGTATTGCGCCGGCTTGTCCCATCACTGGAGATAACAAGATGAAACAGAGAATCGTACTGGCCCTTGGTGGCAATGCGCTGGGCAACAACCTGCCCGAGCAGATGAAGGCGGTGCAGAGCACGGCAGGCACCATTGCCGACCTGATCGCTCAGGGGCATGAAGTGGTGGTGACCCACGGCAACGGCCCGCAGGTAGGGATGATCCAGCAGGCGTTCGAGGTGGCGGCCCGCCACGATCCCAAGGCGCCCCATCTGCCCATGTCGGTCTGCGTGGCCCTGAGTCAGGGTTATATCGGTTATGACCTGCAAAACGCTCTGCGCGAGGCCTTGCTGGCGCGTGGTATTCACAAGCCGGTCGCTACTCTGGTGACCCAGGTGGAGGTGGATAAAAACGATCCCGCCTTCCTCGACCCGAGCAAACCCATCGGCGGCTTCTTCAGCAAGGAGGAGGCCGAAGCATTGATGGCCAAGGGGGAGCGGCTCAAAGAGGATGCCGGTCGCGGCTATCGCCGGGTGGTCGCATCTCCCAAACCCGTCGACATCATCGAGAAGGAGACCGTCTCCGCCATGCTGGCCGCCGGTCAGGTGGTGATCACCGTCGGTGGCGGCGGCATTCCGGTGCTGCGCGAGGGCAATCACCTGCGCGGTGCCAGCGCGGTGATCGACAAGGATTGGGCCAGTGCCAGGCTGGCGGAGCTCATCGATGCCGACATGCTGATCATCCTCACTGCGGTAGAGCAGGTCGCCATCAACTTCGGCAAGCCCGAGGTGCAGTGGCTGGATCAGTTGAGCGTGGGGGATGCTCAGCGCTTTATCGAGCAGGGGCAGTTTGCCAAGGGCTCCATGCTGCCCAAGGTGGAGGCGGCGCTCTCGTTCGCCACCTCCATGGCGGGGCGCAAATCCCTGATCACCCTGCTGGAGAAGGCGGCTGACGGCATTGCCGGCAAGACCGGCACCCTGATAAGCCAGTAGGGTCGAGCAAGGTTGTAACCTGGGGGCCGTCGGCCCCTTTTCTGTTGGCTGGTGCCAGGGATTGGCAGAGGGAGCGCATGGGCCGGCCAGCTCTTATCCACGGTGGGCAGGGGGACGGCAGAGGAGTAAGATGGCGCCCCGAATGGCGGACGCACCGGCCGCCGCAGCAACAAGGCAGCACAATGAATAGCAAGTTGAACATGGCGGCGCTGGGGGGATTGGTCCTGCTCACTGCCATCTGGAGTTACAGCTGGATCGTGATGAAGCAGGTGATGCTCTACGCGGGGGCGTTCGAGTTCACCGCCCTGCGCTGCCTGTGCGGATCCCTGGTGTTGCTGCTGGTGCAGTGCCTGCGTGGCCGCCGTTATCTCAAACCTACCCCGTTTCGCTATACCCTCGCCATCGCCCTGTTCCAGACCTGCGGCATGGTGGGGTTGGCTCAGTGGGCGCTCATCAGCGGCGGGGCGGGCAAGGTGGCCATTCTGAGCTACACCATGCCGTTCTGGGTGGTGATCTTCGCGGCGCTCTTTCTCGGCGAGCGGATGCGCAAGCTGCACTATCTGGCGGTCGGGGTGGCCGCCTGCGGCCTGCTGCTGGTGATCGAGCCCTGGCAGCTGCATCTGGATTCCATGAAAAGTGCGCTGCTGGGGATTGCTTCCGGCATCTGCTGGGGGATCAGCGCCATCATCGCCAAGCGGATGTATGCCCGCCACCCTGCGGTAGATCTGATGTCCCTCACCACTTGGCAGATGATCTACGCCACCATTGTGATGGCCGTGGTGGCGGCGCTGGTGCCGGAGCGACCCATCGACTGGCAGCCCTATGTGTTTGGTGCGCTCGCCTACAGCGCCATCTTTGCCACGGCGCTGGCCTGGAGCCTCTGGTTGTTCGTACTGAAAAAGCTGCCGGCGGGGATCGCCGGGCTCAGCACCCTGGCGGTGCCGGTGAGCGGCGTGCTGCTCTCCTGGTGGCTGCTTGGTGAAAATCCGGGGCCGGTGGAGGGGAGCGGTATCGCCCTTATCGTGCTGGCGCTTCTCGTTATCAGCCGCAAGGGCAAGCGCTCCGTGGTGTCGGTGGCGGGGGAGACCCGGGCCAGGCAGGGCTAAGCCGATTGCCGGCAAAGTGACAAAAAGGGCCCGCCATCATGGCGGGCCCTTTTTGTTGGCGTGCTGGCTTATCTGCGTTGGGCCAGATGCATCATGGTCTCCAACACGGCGCCGCCCGTTGATGACGCGGGCCTTGCCGTTCGAGCTTATCTGCGCTGGGCCAGATGCATCATGGCTTCCAGCACGGCGCCGCCGATGGCGCGGGCCTTGTCCGATACCGTAGTGGCATCGGCTCGCTCGCCTCTGGGGTCGATGTCACCGATCTTGAAGCCGACGGTCACCTCGATGCCATCGCTCAGCAGACCTCGCACCATGCCGGAGAGCGGCGCGATAATGGGAGTGTCTCCCACATGGGCGATCACATCCCCCTCCTGCACCAGATCACCGAGCTTGATCAGGCTCTTCATCACCCCGGCGACAGGGGCGCGCACCACCCGGCGGGCGGAGTGCCCCTCGATCACCCCGGGAATGCCGGTATTGGGTTGGGCGGGGCCCTGATAGATGACCCGGCCCAGATGATGGCCGCGGTTGGTCTCGATGACCGCATCGCAGTCGCGCCCCGCCTCAAACCCCGGGCCAAGGGCCACCGTAATGGGGGCCATCTCTCTGTGAGTGCCGAGATTTTGCTTGGCGAGGATGGCATCCACCAGATAGCGGGGCTTGAGCTCGGCGAGGGTGGCACAGTCGGGGTCAACCAGCAGCGGAATGACACCCAGATCCAGCTGCTCGAACGCCTGCTCGACGCTCTCGACCCGCTTGGCTCGCACTCCTTCGACGCGGGTCTCGTCGTCGAACATCCCCTGGGCGAAGGCGACGGTGCGGCGGATCACCGTGGGTTTGTCGAGATCCAGCATTACCACCTTGAAACCGGCATTGTGCAGGCGCAGTGCCACCCCGGTGGCGATGTCGCCGGAGCCACGCATCACCACCAGCTGATCCCGCTTGAGGCGCACATCATCCTGCATCAGCCCACCCGATTTACCGTTTTTCACCTGCAGCAGCTCGGCGAGGATGCTGATGGCGATCTCCTCGGGGGTTTCAGCTCCGATGTTGTAACCGATGGGGGCGTGCAGCCGCTGCAGTTGCTCCTGGCTCACCCCTTGCTGGCGCAGCGCCTGGGTGAAGGTCTGCACCTTGCGCTTGCTGGCGAGCAGCCCCAGATAGGCGAGGGGACGGCTGATAAGCCGATCCAGCGCCTCCTTGTCCTGATGGTTGGTGGCGATGATGACGAAGTTGGCGGGCTCGATGGCCAGTTTCTCGATCATCGCGCTGATGGTATCGGCCTGCACCAGATGGGTACCGGCCGGGAAGAGGTCAGGGTTGAGGCTCCCTTCGAAGCAATCCCCTACATGGACATCAAAGCCGAGCGGCGCCGCGGCATGGGCCAGTGCCCGGTTGACGTGGCCGGCGCCGATCAATACCAGGCGGGGGCGCAGGCCGTAGACGTCGATGTAGACCGACATGGCGCCGCCGCAATCCGAGCCCACCGCATGTTCACCGTTGCGGGCCATCCGGCCGTGGAAGATGCGCGGCTTGCGCTCGGCAATGGCGGCCATCGCTTCCTCGATCACCAGCCGCTCGATCATGCCGCCGCCGATGGTACCGAGGATCCGGCCATCGGCCATCACCAGCATCTGGGCCTGATGGCGCGGGGTGGAGCCCCGGCTCTCGATGATCTGGGCCATGGCAAAGGGGGTGTTCTCCTGCTCCAGTCGGGCAGCGTGTGCAAACAGATTCATAAGGTACCTCGTATCATCCTTAACGGGTCAGCGACTGCGCGGCTCCGGGGGCAGGCCGACAGCAAACATGGTGAATGGTGCCGGGTTCACGCACTGCCCCCTGCCAGATGGCGTGGAGCTCGGGGTGGCGTTGCAGCAGGTTTATCAGGGCGGGCAGCCACTGCTGCTCATTTTGATAATCGCCATTGATAAACCAGACTCGGCGCGCCCCGGGCGGGGTGCCCTTGAACGCCCCCTCGGGGTGGGCGATGAGCCGGTCAAACAGGGCCCAGTCGAGCCGTTCACCGGCCGCAATCCCGCACAGGGCCTGGAACTCGGCCCAGCGGTGGATCTGCGCCGGGTCGGCGCTGGCGCCCACCATGGCGCCGCCCATCAGGGCGATCACCCAATCACTGTGCTGAGGAATGCGAGGTTCGTGCAAAGCGGGCGCTTTCAATAACTTGTGATGGGCGCCGTCCGCCTCCACCAGGATGATGTCGAAGCGTTGCTGCCCCTTGAGCAGATCGATCTGCTGAGGGCTCGGCCCCACCGCCTTGCCGCTGGCCCGATCGAGGTGGCTGAACAGCACCAGCTGCATCGGCTCATCGGGCAGGGCCTGGCAGCGGGTCAGCTGACGGATGGGGTCGGCCTCGATCAGCAGGGTGCGCCGAGAGGAGGGGGCGGGCAGAAACATCCGAGTGCTGGTGGTGAGCAGCACCTTCTTGCCCTGTTGATGGAAATAATCGGCCAGCCAGAAGAGGGTGCTGGTTTTCCCCCCGGCGCCGCAAAGACTAATTAAAGTGGTACGCCCATCAATATTTTCGGTGAGCGGGTTTAATACACTCTCGATATTTGGCGAGGTGAGCAAGATGGGTGATGAAATAGCCATGGCGACGACCGATGAAAATAGAGGCGCGGTCAGTGAGAAGCACTGGCATTCGCGCGAGCGGTGCGACTGCCTAATTACGGCGGCCGGCCTCTCATCACGAATGGGCGCGTGGAAATTGATGCTACCGTATCGCCAGAGCACGATTCTTGATGAGAGTCTCAAAAATGCCCTGGTGCTGTGTGACCGGGTCATTCTGGTGGTGGGGCATCGCGCCGATGAGCTGATCAGTCGCTACGCCAATCACCCCCGTATCCGGCTGGTACACAATCATGATTATGCACAGGGGCTTGGCAGCTCCATCCGCGCGGGGCTCGCCGCCTGTAGCAGCGAACACCTCTTCATAAGCCACGGCGATCTGCCCTGCATCCCCCCCGAGGTGTACCGCACGCTCTGGCAGGCGCGGGGGGACGAGACCCTCTTTACCTCCTATCAGGGGGAGGCTGGCCACCCCGTGCTGTTGCCCAGACCCCTTGCCATGGCGCTGGCGACGGCGCCGGCACAGGGTTCGGTGCGCCGCTGGCTGCTGGCGCACCCCCACCGTTTCATCGAAGTGCAGAGCGCCGCCATCCTGCAGGATGTGGACACCCCGGAGCGTTATCAGGCGCTGCTGGCAACCGAAGCATTCGAGCGCTGAGCTGGTCGTCTGGCAGGGGCTTGCCCGGCCTTGCTTTGCATATTTATCCCCTTGTCTAACCCGTTATCAGGGACCGACAGCGGCCGTTATCATCCTGGCCGGCCTGATAATGGCGCTGGCCTCGCCCTTTATCAAACTGATAGCGCGCCGCGCCAAAGTGAGATCATTGTTAGCCGTGAGAGCTGCGTTTCCATTATTTAAATTCGGTGTTGATAGCCACTCTCATTGTCGAAACTGGTATCATTTTTCGATGTTTTATTAATTGGAGGTGCCTCACGTTTTTATGGCTGAAAAATAAAAAGATCCGGCGCTGGCCTGATTGTTGCTCTTGTCAGTTTCAAGGGGCTTTTTATGCGTGGTTATGGATGGGCCCCATTTATTCACCCTGTCAATGAGCAGTGCCGCTGCAAGGAGATCAACATGGGCGATATTATGCGACCCGTTCCCTTCAAGAACCTTCTGGTCCGTATCTTCTCGGAATATAAAGCGAGTCAATCCATCTTCGGCATTCCCGCCGCGCAATTCTATCGCAAGCAGGACGATCGCAAGATCAAGGTGTTCGGTGAAACCTGCGAAACCCCCATCGGCCCGGCAGCCGGCCCCCATACCCAGCTGGCCCAGAACATCGTCACCTCCTGGCTGACCGGCGGGCGCTTTATCGAGCTCAAGACGGTGCAGATCCTGGACCGTCTCGAACTGGAAAAGCCCTGCATCGATGCCGAGGATGAGTGCTTCAATACCGAGTGGTCCACCGAGTTCACCCTGCCCAAGGCGTTTGACGAGTACCTGAAGGCCTGGTTTGCCCTCTATCTGCTGGAGGAGGTGTTTGACCCACGCCTCGACGGAGAGGCCAAGTCCTTCATCTTCAACATGAGCGTGGGTTACAACCTCGATGGCATCAAACAGCCGCCGATGCAGCAGTTCATCCACAGCCTGAGGGATGCAAGCCAAAGTCCGAAATTTGCCGAGTACCAGCAGGTGGTACGTGACCTCGTGGCCGACGAGCAGTTTATCGCCGAGCTGGGACTGGGGGCGCGCCGCGATCGCCTGCAAAAGCTGGTGGATCGTATCCCGGCCAATCTGGTGCACGGCGTTACCCTCTCTACCATGCACGGCTGCCCGCCGAACGAGATTGAGGCCATCTGCCGCTACATGCTGGAAGAGAAGGGGCTTAACACCTTCGTCAAACTGAACCCGACCCTGCTGGGCTACCCGCGGGTGCGCGAGATCCTCGATACCTGCGGCTTTGATTACATTGGTCTGAGCGAAGCGTCGTTCGATCACGACCTCAAGCTGGATCAGGCCAAGGCGATGCTGACCCGTCTGATGGCGCTGGGGGCCGAGAAGGGGCTCACCTTCGGGGTGAAACTCACCAATACCCTTGGCACCATCAACCGCAAGGGGGCGCTGCCGGGGGATGAGATGTATATGTCCGGCCGGGCGCTGTTCCCGCTCTCCATCAACGTGGCGGCCGTGCTGTCCCGCGCCTTCGATGGCAAGCTGCCCATCTCCTACTCGGGCGGTGCCAGCAAATTCAACATCGCGGAGATCTTCGAGACCGGCATTCGTCCCATCACCATGGCCACCGACCTGCTGAAACCGGGTGGCTACCTGCGCCAGATCGAGTGCCTCAACGAGATCGACGCTTCCGATAGCTGGGCCATGACCCAGGTGGATGTCGAGAAGCTGGAAGCCCTGGCCGCCAAGGCGCTCACCATGGATTACACCCAGAAGGAGTGGAAGTCCGACGATCGCATCGAAGTGGGGGGCGGCCTGCCGATGACCGACTGCTACGTGGCGCCCTGCGTCACCGCCTGCGCCGTGCATCAGGATATTCCCGAGTACATTCGCCTGATGGGCGAGGGGGAGTATGTGGCTGCCCTTGAGCTGATTTATCAGCGCAACGCCTTGCCCGCCATCACCGGCCACATCTGCGATCACCAGTGCCAGTACAACTGCACCCGTCTCGATTACGACAGCCCGCTCAATATCCGTGAGCTCAAGAAGGTCGCGCTGGAGCGCGGCTGGGAAGGGTACAAGGCCCGCTGGCACAAACCGGCAGGCAGTGGTGACAAACATCCGGTTGCGGTCATTGGCGCCGGTCCTGCAGGTCTCTCCGCCGGTTACTTCCTGGCCCGTGCCGGTCACCCGGTCACCGTGTTCGAGCGCGAAGCGGATGCCGGTGGCGTGGTCAAGCACATCATCCCCGAGTTCCGCATTCCGGCAGAGCTCATCCAGCACGATATCGACTTTGTCGCCGCCCACGGGGTCAAGTTCGAGTTTGGTTGCGATCCGGCGCTCACCGTCGACAAGCTGCACGCCCGGGGCTTTAGCTATGTCTTCGTCGGCATCGGCGCTGACAAGAATGGCGGCATGCGTCTCGAAGGGGGTCATGATCGGGTCTACAAGTCCTTCAACTTCCTGCGCAGCTTCAATCAGGGCAAACCGCTACCGCTGGGCCGCCATGTGGCTGTGGTTGGTGCCGGCAACACCGCCATGGACTGTGCCCGCGCCGCCCTCAAGGTGCCGGGTGTCAGCGATGTGACCGTTATCTACCGCCGCAGCGAAAAAGAGATGCCCGCCTATCGCGAGGAGTATCTGGAAGCGGTGGAGGATGGGGTGCGTTTCTGCTTCCTCACCAATCCGGAGCGCTTTGAGAAAGATGGCAAGCTTGTCGTGCGGATGATGGCGCTGGGGGAACCTGACGAGCAGGGCCGCCGCCGTCCGGTGCCCACCGAGCAGACCGAAGTGATGCAGATGGATGCCCTGATCACCGCCATCGGCGAGCAGCCTGATTGCGAGGTGCTCAAAGCGATGGGCATTCCCCTTGGCAGCGATGGCTGGCCCGAGGTGGATGGCCAGACTGGCGAAACCAGCCGTCGCAACGTCTTCCTCATCGGTGACGTGCAGAGCGGACCATCCTCCATCGTCGGTGCCATCGGTGGTGCCCGCCGCGCCGCGGATCTGGTGCTCTCTCGCGAGCATATCGCCAGCCAGCAGAGCGAAGTGACCATCCAGCCGTCGGGCAAGGATGAGATCTACCGCCGCAAGGGGAGCATCGCCGTCACCATGGTTGACAAGAGCGAGCGTGATGCCTTCGTGGCGCAAGAGGCGCACCGTTGCCTCGAGTGCAACTACCTCTGCAGCAAGTGCGTGGATGTCTGCCCCAACCGGGCCAACGTCGCCATTGCGGTGCCGGGCTTCAAAGACCAGTTCCAGACCCTGCACCTGGATGCCTACTGCAACGAATGTGGCAACTGCGCCCAGTTCTGCCCGTGGCAGGGCAAGCCCTATCAGGACAAGGTCACCATCTTCAGCCTGCCCGAGGATTTCGACAACAGCCGCAACCCCGGGTTCTATCTGGCGGATGGTGGCGAACTGCGGGTGCGTCAGGATGGCGAGACCTATCGCCTGACCATAGATGCCCAGAGCCGGATCAAGGACGCGCCAGCAGCCCTTGGCGACATGTGCCGGATCATCAGCCATGTCCATGCCCATCACCACTACCTGCTGGGGGCCGTCGAGGCCTGAGCGAACCACGAATAAGCGAAGGAGCAAACCATGTTTATTCTGAAGAACGTCACCGCTGTCCAGCTGGAGCCGACCCTGGTGCTGGAAGGGGTGGATATCGCCATCGAAGGATCGCTTATCAAAGCGGTGGGGCCCAATCTGCGGGCCCTCTACCCGGAGGCCAACTATCGGGAGATGGGGGGCAAGCTAGTGATGCCGGGCATCGTCTGTGCCCACAACCACTTCTACTCCGGCCTGTCGCGGGGGATCATGGCCAATATCGCCCCCTGCCCGGATTTTATCTCCACCCTGAAAAACCTCTGGTGGCGGCTCGATCGGGCGCTTGATGAAGAGTCCCTCTACTACAGCGGCCTCATCTGCTCGCTGGAAGCGATCAAGAGCGGCTGCAGCGCGGTGATCGACCACCACGCCTCGCCCAACTTCATCAAGGGCTCCCTGAATGTGCTGCGCAAAGGGTTTATGGAGGCGGGTCTGCGCGGCATGACCTGCTTCGAAACCACGGATCGTAATGGCGGCCTTGCCGAGCTGCAGGCCGGGGTGGAGGAGAACATCCTGTTCGCCCAACAGATCGATGCGGCCAAGGCCAAGGGGAGCGAACCCTATCTGGTGGAGGCTCATATCGGCGCCCACGCCCCCTTTACGGTACCGGACGAGGGGCTGGCCATGTTGCGCGAAGCGGTGCAGGTCACCGGTCGCGGGCTGCATATTCATGTGGCGGAAGACCGCTACGACATGGCTCACGGTCACCACCACTATGGCAAGGAGCCCATCGCCCGGCTGGACGAGTTTGGCCTTGTCGACAGCAAAACCCTGATCGCCCACGGCATCTACTTAAGCCCGGCTGACATCGAGCTGCTCAACAGCCGCGATGCCTTCCTGGTGCATAACGCCCGCTCCAACATGAACAACCATGTGGGCTACAACATGCACCTGCCGGAGTATCGCAATCTGGCACTTGGCACCGATGGTATCGGCTCCGACATGCTCGAAGAGCTCAAGTTTGCCTACTTCAAGCACAAGGATGCCGGCGGAGCCCTGTGGCCAGACAGCTTTGCCCGCTTCCTCTGGAACGGCAACACCCTGCTGGAGCGCAACTTCGGCGCCAAATTTGGCCGCCTGGAGCCGGGTTACAAGGCTGACCTCACCATCTGCGACTACGCAGCACCGACCCCGCTGGCGCCGCGCAACCTCGGCGGCCATCTCGCCTTTGGTATGGGATCGAACAGCGTCAACAGCGTGATGGTGGAGGGGCGCATGGTCTATCAGGATCGCGAGTTCCCGTTCGATGTCGCGCCCCTTTATGAGCAGGCCAGCAAGGTGGCGAGCCGCCTGTGGCAACGGATGGATCAGCTGGCCTGAGGCCACCCTCCGCACGTTTGGACTGGATTGCCCGCCCTGTGGATTTTCCCGGCGGCGGGCAGCAAGAGTAAGGACGACACATGATTGAGCAATTCTTCCGACCCGAGCAACTGGGTCAGGCTTTGGAACTCAAGGCCCGCTTTGGCAACGACGCCGTCTATATGGGGGGCGGCAGCAAGCTCAACGCAGCCCCGACCCGCACCGACAAGAAGGTCGCCATCTCGCTGGACAAGCTCGGACTTGGCCAGATTGAGCAGCAGCACGGTCAACTCCACATCGGCGCCACCGTCACCCTGCAAGCCCTCAAAGACGACCCCCGTACCCCGGCCGCCCTGTGCGAGGCGCTGGGGTTTGTCTACTCCCGCCATCTGCGCAATCAGGCCACCCTCGGCGGCGAGATTGCCTGCCAACAGCAGGACTCCCCGCTGCTGCCGGTACTGCTGGTACTCGAAGCCGTGGTGGTGCTGGAGAACAACCAGCTGCAACCCATAGATGCCTATCTGGCGGGCCAGCGCAAGGAGCTGGTGCTGGGGGTGGTGCTGCCGGAGCCCGCGCTGCGCTGCGCCACTCGCCGCATCAGCCGCAACGCCGACGGTCTGGCGGTGATGACTGCCGCGGTGGCCCTTGATGCCCTTGGCGAGATGCGGGTCGCCGTTGCTGGCGTTACGCCGCAGCCGATGCGCCTGCGGGACGTGGAGCGTCATGAGCTGCACGATGCCGCGCTGGAGGCGGCCGTGAGCGAGCTGGTTGCGCCGCGCGCGGATCTCGGCGGCAGCGTGGCCTACAAGCGCTATATCAGCGGGGTAGTGGTGGCGGATCTGCTGGTCGAGTGCCAGCAGCAGGAGGTACAGGCATGATGGAACTCAACTTTACCCTGAACGGTGCCCTGCGTACCGTCATCGCCCCGGCGGGCGAGAATGCCCAGCGGGTGCTGTTCAACCAGTGCCGGATGCACTCGGTGCGCAACAGCGACGACGGCTTCGGCTTTGCCGGCTCCGACGCCATCCTGTTCAACGGCAAGGTGATCAACGCCTCCCTGCTGATCGCCGCCCAGCTGGATGGGGCGAAGGTGCGCACCGCTGAGTCGCTGGGCAGCTGGAACCAGCTCAGCCTGGTGCAGCAGGCCATGGTCGACGTGGGCGTGGTGCAGTCCGGCTACAACGATCCGGCTGCGGCGCTCATCGTCACCGACCTGCTTGATCGCCACCCCAGCCCCAGCCGTGATCAAATCGACGACGCCCTCTCGGGCCTGTTTCACCGCGATGGCGGCTACCAGCAGTTCTATCAGGCCATCGAGCTTGCCAGCTCGCGCCTCAAGGATCCCGATTACCTGTGCCAGATTGCCCCCGAGTTTCGTGACGATCTGCGCCATATCGGCAAGAGCTGCCCGAAAGTGGACGCCGCCAAGATGGTTCAGGCCAAACCCTGCTACGTGGAGGACAGGGTTACCGAGGATGCGCTGGTCATCAAGATGCTGCGAAGCCCCCATCCCCATGCGGTGATCACCAAACTCGACGTGAGCCGCGCCGAAGCCATGCCGGGGGTGGTGCACGTCATCACCCACCTCAACTGCCCGGATATTTACTACACCCCGGGTGGCCAGAGCGCGCCCGAGCCGTCACCGCTCGATCGCCGCATGTTTGGCCGCAAGCTGCGTCACGTCGGTGATCGGGTGGCCGCCGTGGTGGCCGAGAGTGAAGCCATCGCCTTGGCGGCGCTCAAGCTCATCGAGGTCGAGTATCAGGTGCTGCCGGCGGTCATGAGCATTGACGAGGCGATGGCCCCCAATGCACCGCTGGTCCACGACGAGCCCATCGTCTACATGGCTGGAGCACCGGCGGATCTCGAGCAGCAGAACGCCTGCTCGGTGCACCGCGGCGACGAGCACATGATCATCAACTTTCCCATCGGTTCCCGCCCGCACGAGAACCTGGCCGCCAGCGTCCATGGCCAGATTGGCGATGTGGCCAAGGGCTTTGCCGAGGCGGACGAGATTGTCGAGCGCACCTACGAGTCGACCCAGGCCCAGCAGTGCCCGACCGAGCCACACATCTGCTTTACCTACATGGATGGGGATCGTCTGGTGATCCACGCCTCCACCCAGGTGCCTTGGCACGTGCGCCGTCAGGTGGCGCGCATCGTCGGCATGAAGCAGCATCAGGTGCACGTGATCAAGGAGCGGGTAGGGGGCGGCTTTGGCTCCAAGCAGGACATCCTGCTGGAAGAGGTGTGCGCTTGGGCGACCAAGGTCACCGGCCGTCCCGCCACCTTCCGCTACACCCGTGAAGAGGAGTTCATCAGCAACACCTCCCGCCATGTGGCCAAGGTGAAGGTGAAAGTGGGGGCCAAGAATGATGGCACCATCACCGCCATCGAGATGGATTTTCGAGCCAACACCGGCCCTTACGGCAACCACTCATTGACGGTGCCGAGCAACGGCCCGGCGCTCTCTTTGCCGCTCTATCCGTGCGAGAACGTGCGCTTTACCGTCAACACCTATTACAGCAACATCTGCCCGACCGGCGCCTATCAGGGTTATGGTGCGCCCAAGGGCAACTTCGCGCTGACCATGGCCATTGCGGAACTTGCCGAGAAACTGGGTATCGATCAGCTCGACATGGTGGAGCACAACCGGGTGCATGAAGGGGACATCCTCAAGGTGCTGGGTGCCATCGGCGAGGGCAAGATGCCTACCTCGGTGCCCCACGCGGCCAGCTGCGCCCTCGAACCCATCCTCAAACAGGGTCGCGAACTTATCGAGTGGGATAGCCCCAAACCCGCCGACGGGAATTGGCGGATCGGCCGTGGTGTCGCCATCATCATGCAGAAATCGGGGATCCCGGATATCGATCAGGCCAACTGCATGGTCAAGCTGGAATCGGACGGCACCTTTATCGTCCACTCCGGTGGCGCCGATATCGGCACCGGCCTCGATACCGTGGTGGCCAAGCTGACTGCCGAAGTGCTCGGTTGCCCGCTCAGCGATGTGCACGTCATCTCCGGCGACACTGACCACGCCCTGTTCGACAAGGGGGCCTACGCCTCGTCAGGCACCTGCTTCTCCGGCAACGCGGCCAAGAAGGCGGCCGAGAATCTCAAGGAGAAGATCCTGTTCCACGGTGCCGCCATGCTGGGCGAGCCGGTAGCCGATGTTGAGCTGGCGTTCCCGGGCCTGGTGCGCGGCAAGCTGGGGGAGGTGAGCCTCGCCAAGCTGGCCCACAAGGCCGAGACCGGTACCGGCTTCGGTATCCTGGTGGGCACCGCCAGCTACATCACCTCTGAGCTTGCCTTCCCGTATGGCGCCAACTTCGCCGAGGTGGCGGTCAACGTCAGAACCGGCGAGATCCGGCTCGACAAGTTCTACGCCCTGCTCGACTGCGGCACCCCCATCAACCCGGAGCTGGCGCTCGGCCAGATCTACGGGGCGACCATGCGGGCTATCGGCCACTCCCTGACCGAGGAGATCTGCTACGACGGCAAGGGCATCCCGCTCACCCGGGATCTGAAGAGCTATGGCGCGCCCAAGATCGGCGATATTCCGCGCGATTTTAGGGCCTTCCTGGTACCGAGTGACGACAAGGTCGGCCCTTACGGCGCCAAGTCCATCTCGGAGATCGGGGTCAACGGCGCGGCGCCTGCCATCGCCACCGCCATCCACGACGCCTGTGGTGTCTGGTTGCGCAAGTGGCACTTCACGCCGGAGCAGATCCTGCGCGAACTGGGCAAGCTGGAGCAACAAGTGTCGGCATAACAAAAGAAAAGGTGAGGGGCGGGCGCAGGCTCGCCCCCAGCACCTGACAGCGGAATGAGTACTCCGCCCATATTCTGTGTGATGGGACAATCAAGATGTCTAAAACAACACGCAAGCACTCGGACCTGATTTACGCGCTCGAAGACAAACCTCCCTTTTACCAAACCCTGATGGGGGCCGTGACCCACCTGCTGGCCATCTTCGTGCCCATGGTGACGCCGGCCCTGATCGTGGGCGGGGCCCTTGGCCTCTCCACCGAGACCACCGCCTATCTGGTCTCCATGGCGATGATCGCCTCCGGCATCGGCACCTGGCTGCAGGTGAACCGCTACGGCCCCATCGGCTCGGGGCTGCTCTCCATCCAGTCGGTCAACTTCTCCTTCGTCACCGTGATGATCGCGCTTGGCAGCGCCATGAAAAAAGATGGCCTGCACGAGGAGCTGATCGTCTCGACCCTGCTCGGGGTCTCCTTCGTCGGGGCCTTCCTGGTAATGGGCTCCTCCTTTGTGCTGCCCTATCTCAAGCGGGTGATCACCCCCACCGTGAGCGGGGTAGTGGTGCTGATGATTGGCCTGAGCCTCATCAAGGTGGGGATCATCGACTTTGGCGGCGGCTTCTCCGCCATGAGCAGCGGCACCTTCGGCAAATACGAGAACATCGGCCTGGGGCTGCTGGTGCTCTGCGTCATCGTCGCCTTCAACTGCAGCAGGAGCCCCTTGCTGCGCATGAGCGGCATCGCCATCGGCCTGCTGGTGGGCTATGCGGTGGCCCTGATGCTCGGCATGGTGGACTTCTCCGCCCTTGAGAACCTGCCGCTCATCACAGTACCCATCCCGTTCAAATACGGTTTTTCTTTCGATCTGCACGCCTTCGTGCTGGCCGGCACCATCTATCTGTTGAGTGTGCTGGAGGCGGTGGGGGACATCACCGCCACCGCCATGGTCTCCCACCGGGATATTCAGGGCCCTGAATTTCAAAAACGGCTCTCCGGCGGCGTGCTGGCGGACGGCCTGGTATCGGTGATCGCCTCGGCCCTCGGTTCCCTGCCGCTCACCACCTTCGCCCAGAACAACGGCGTCATCCAGATGACCGGGGTGGCCTCGCGCCACGTGGGCAAGTTCATCGCCGTCATCCTGGTGCTGCTCGGCCTCTTCCCGGTGGTAGGGCGCTTCTTCACCACCATACCGTCACCGGTGATGGGGGGGGCCATGGTCATCATGTTCTCCATGATCGCCATCGCCGGCGGGCGCATCATCATCAGTCACGGTTTCGATCGGCGCGAGACCCTGATCGTCGCCACCTCGCTCGGGCTGGGGCTCGGGGTCTCCTACGACCCGAACGTCTTCAAGGTGCTGCCAGCGGGCATCTACATGCTGGTGGAGAACCCCATCTGCGCCGGCGGCATCACCGCCATCATCATGAACCTGGTGCTGCCCCAGAGCCGCAGACGCCAAGCGGCCGCCAATGCCGCCGAGGCGGTGGAGCTGATCCAGCTGAGCGACAAACCCGACACCCGTTTTGCCACCCGGCCCGCCCCGTCGGCCACCGCCCGCCAACAGGGGCTGGCGACGGACGAGGCACAGGTGCGCGCCCCGCAAGTGGATCGCGGCTAACGAACAACAAGAGGGAATTGAGAGATGAAAAACGACAACTCCGTCAAGGCGGTGCGCGGCAGCTTCTTTGACATCACCCGGGTGGTGAGCCAGCCCGAGGAGATAGAGCCCAATGCCCGCCTCATCGAAGACGGCCTGCTGATCATCCGTAACGGCTGCATCGACTGGTTCGGCCAGTGGGAGGAGGGCCGTGATCGCATTCCGGCCCAGGTACGGGTGCGGGATTATCGCGGCAAGATGATAGTGCCGGGCTTTGTCGACACCCACATCCACTACCCGCAAAGCGAGATGGTGGGGGCCTATGGCGAGCAGCTGCTGGAGTGGCTCAACCGCCATACCTTCCCGGCCGAGCGGCGCTACAACGATCTCGAGTACGCCCGCGAGATGTCCACCTTCTTCATCAAGCAGCTGCTGCGAAACGGCACCACCACGGCGCTGGTGTTTGGCACCGTCCACCCCGAATCGGTGGATGCCCTGTTCGAGGCGGCCAGCCGCATCAACATGCGGATGATCGCGGGCAAGGTGATGATGGATCGCAACGCGCCCGATTATTTGCTGGATACCGCCGAGAGCAGTTATGAACAGAGCAAGGCGCTCATCGAGCGCTGGCACGGCAACGGCCGCTTGCTTTACGCCATCACGCCGCGCTTTGCCCCCACCTCGACCCCGGCGCAGCTGGCGATGGCGAGGCGGCTGCGTGAAGAGTACCCGACCACCTATCTGCACACCCACTTGTGCGAGAACAAGGACGAGATAGCCTGGGTGAAATCCCTTTTCCCGGCGCATCAGGGCTATCTCGATGTCTATCACCAGCACGGGCTGACCGGCCACAACTGCGTGTTTGCCCACTGCGTCCATCTGGAAGAGCAGGAGTGGGATTGCCTGAAGGAGACCGGCTCCACCATCGCGTTTTGTCCCACCTCCAATCTGTATCTGGGCAGTGGGCTGTTCAAGCTGCACAAGGCGTGGCACAAGCAGGTGAAGGTGGGGATGGGCACCGACATCGGCGCCGGCACCACCTTCAACATGCTGCAGACCCTCAACGAGGCCTACAAGGTGATGCAGTTGCAGGGCGAGCGCCTCTCGGCCTATCAGGCCTTCTATCTGGCGACCCTGGGCGGTGCCCATGCGCTGGGACTGGACGAGCAGATCGGCAGCTTCGCGGTGGGCAAGGAGGCGGACTTCGTGGTGCTCGACCCGGTCGCCACCCCGCTGCAGCAGCTGCGTTATGACAACTCCACCACCCTGCGCGACAAGCTGTTCGTGCTGCTGACCCTGGGGGATGACAGATCCATCTACCGCACCTACGTGGATGGCCAGCTGGTGCATGAGCGGGGTTGATCCGCTTTTCAAAGCAGAGGGGCGGGCATGCTCGCCCCGGGAACACGGCAGCAGGGGCCAGCGTGGTGCCTGCGCCGCACGACAGGCGGGGCGCTTGCCCCGCCACTGCAGGTGAAATGGCCCGGTTTTTTTAGATGGCAAGTCAAACGTTTGCCTTGCCTGCCAACCCCAAGATGCCGGCGACCGTGGCAGCAGAGACCCACGGCACCGACCGCCATTTCGTCACGACACATTCAGGGATGCAGGAAGGAGTCGGCCATGAGCCAGACAAACAGGATAAACGAGATGGACGGGGCAGTTGCGGACAAGGGGGCGGCGGCGGGACAGCCCGCCGGCGGCGCGCTCGATCGCTACTTCATGATCAGCGAGCGGGGCAGCAACGTGCGCCAGGAGGTGCTGGCGGGGCTCACCACCTTCCTCGCCATGGTCTATTCGGTGATCGTGGTGCCCAGCATGCTCGGCAAGGCGGGCTTTCCCCCCGGCACCGTGTTCGTGGCCACCTGTCTGGTGGCGGGCTTTGGTTCGCTGCTGATGGGGCTCTGGGCCAAGCTGCCGATGGCCATCGGCTGCGCCATCTCGCTCACCGCCTTTACCGCCTTCAGCCTGGTGCTGGGGCAGCAGATCTCCATCCCGGTGGCGCTCGGTGCCGTCTTTCTGATGGGGGTGCTGTTTACCGCCATCTCGGTGACCGGAGTGCGCAGCTGGATCCTCGACAACCTGCCGATGGGGATCGCCCACGGCACCGGCATCGGCATCGGGCTCTTCCTGCTGCTCATCGCCGCCAACGGGGTGGGGCTGGTGATCAAAAACCCGCTGGAGGGGCTGCCGGTGGCGCTGGGGGCCTTTACCTCCATGCCGGTCATCATGTCCCTCATCGGGCTGGCGGTCATCGTCGGGCTGGAGAAACTTAAGGTGCCGGGCGGGATCCTGCTGGTGATCATCGCCATCTCCATTTTCGGTCTCATCTTCGATCCGGCGGTCAAGTACCAGGGGCTGTTCGCCATGCCGAGCCTCGCCGACGAGCAGGGCAAGTCCCTCATCTTCAACCTGGACATCATGGGGGCGCTCTCGCCGCTGGTGCTGCCAAGCGTGCTGGCGCTGGTGATGACGGCGGTGTTTGATGCCACCGGCACCATTCGCGCCGTGGCGGGGCAGGCCAATCTGCTGGACAAGGATGGCCACATCATCAACAGCGGCAAGGCGCTGAGCGCCGACTCCATCAGCAGCATCTTCTCCGGTCTGGTGGGGGCTGCGCCGGCCGCCGTCTACATCGAATCGGCGGCGGGCACGGCGGCAGGCGGCAAGACCGGCCTTACAGCCACCGTGGTAGGGGTCTTGTTCCTGTTGATGTTGTTCCTCTCGCCGCTCTCCTATCTGGTGCCGGCCTATGCCACCGCACCGGCGCTGATGTACGTGGGACTGCTAATGTTGAGCAACGTTGCCCGGCTCGACTTCGATGATTTCGTCGGCGCCATGTCCGGCCTGCTGTGCGCCGTCTTCATCGTGCTCACCTGCAACATCGTCACTGGTATCATGCTGGGCTTCAGCGCCCTGGTGATCGGCCGCATCTGCTCGAAGGAGTGGCGCAAGCTCAACGTCGGCACCGTCATCATCGCCCTGGCGCTGGTGCTCTTCTACGCTGGCGGCTGGGCCATCTAGTCCGCATCGCGTTCTTCTCTATCGCGGGGCCTGCCTCTCTTGGCAGGTCCCGCCCTTCAAACCGAACTCATACCATTTTGATAACGGGGCTTACCAGATTGATAACGCCGCCCGGCACTGGCGCCGCCGAGTCCTCCATGGGTTGCGGCTGCGGGGCTGGCCACGGCCATGACGGAGAGCCTGATGGGCGCTGGATGGGATCTTCTTCACACTTCTTCCTTTTGCTCGCCGCCTTTGCCCCCCGGTTGGCCCGACGTGCCGGAAACGGGCGCATATCTTGCTGTTTTTTATACCGGTTCTGATTTTTTCTGCCTGACAAAGGACTTGCATATGTCCATAGGATTACCGCTCAAGCGGGTGGATGCCGAGGCCAAGGTGACCGGCAGCGCCCGCTACACCGACGACAACATCATGCTCGGCATGCGCCACGCCAAGTACGTGCGAAGCCATATCGCCCACGGCAAGGTGCTCACCATCGACGCCAGCGAGGCGCTGGCCCTGCACGGGGTCGAAGCCGTGTTCACCCACGAGGATGTGCCCACCACCTGTTTTCGCACCGCCGGTCACGCCTGGTCCCTCGATGAGACCAAGCGGGATGTGAAAGACCGCCGCCTGCTCACCGACCATGTGCGTCACTTCGGCGATGGCGTCGCCATCGTGGTGGCCCGCGATCCGCTGGTGGCCGAGAAGGCCGCTGCCCTAGTCAAGGTGACCTACGAGCCGCTGCCGGTGATGACGGATGCGGCCAGCGCCCTGGCCGAGGGGGCCTGTCCCATCCACCCGAGCGGCAACCTGCTGCGCCAGAGTCAGATCCGGGCGGGAGAGCCGGAGCAGGCCATCGCCGCCGCCGACTTGCAGTTCAAGGGGCACTACCAGACGCCGGTGGTGCAGCACTGTCATCTTGAGACGGTCACCTGCTACGCCTACATGGATCAGCCGGACCACATCATCGTCGTCACCAGCACCCAGATCCCCCAGATTGTGCGCAGCCGGGTGGCTAAATCCCTCGGCCTGCCCTGGTCGAGCGTGCGGGTGATCAAGCCCTACATGGGTGGCGGTTTTGGCAACAAGCAGGATGTGCTGGAAGAGCCGATGGCGGCGTTTCTGAGTTACCAGCTCGGTGGCGTGCCGGTCAAGGTGACGCTGAGCCGGGAGGAGTGCTTCTTTGCCTCCCGCACCCGCCATGGCTTTGCCATCGACGGCACCCTCGGTATCAACCGGGATGGCACCCTCAAGGGGTATCAGCTCGACGTGCTCTCCAACACCGGCGGCTATGCCTCTCACGGCCACTCCATCGCCAGCGCCGGCGCCAACAAGATCAGCTACCTCTATCCGCGCAGTGCCTTTGGCTACGACGCCAAAACCTTCTACAGCAACCTGCCCACCGCCGGTGCCATGCGCGGTTACGGCGCGCCCCAGGTGGTGTTTGCCCTCGAATGCATGCTGGATGATGCCTGCGCCGAGCTGGGTCTGGATCCGCTTGCGGTGCGCATCGCCAACGTGGCCCGCGAGGGGGATGTCAATCAGGTCAACCAGAAGACCATCTACAGTGCAGGGCTCCCTGAGTGCCTGCGCCGGGGCGGCGAGCAGTTCGAGTGGGAGCGGCTCAAGGCCGAGTGTCTGGCGCAGGATCCGGCGAGTCGGGTGCGCCGTGGCATCGGGGTGGCGTGCTTTAGCTACGGCTCCAACACCTACCCGGTGGGGGTCGAAATTGCCGGCGCCCGCATGCTGCTCAATCAGGATGGCACCGTCAATCTGCAGATCGGTGCCACCGAGATAGGTCAGGGGTCGGACACCGTCTTTGCCCAGATGGCGGCCCAGACGTTGGGCATTCCGTTTGAGCAGATCCGGGTCATCTCGACCCAGGATACCGACATCACCGCCTATGATCCTGGCTCGTTCGCCTCGCGCCAGAGCTATGTGGCAGCCCCTGCCATTCATCAGGCGGCGCTGCAACTGCGGGCCCGCATCCTCTCGCTGTCGGCCCAGCTCTGCCATCAGGATGTGGGATCGCTCACTCTGATCGACGGTTACGTGGTGCTTGCCGGTGCGCCGGACAAGGTGCTCATCAGCGTCGCCGAGGTGTCGGTCAACGCCTACTACCACCTCACCATCGGCGGCCAGATCACCTCCGAGGTCTCCCACAAGACCACCACCAACCCGCCGAGCTTTGGCTGCACCTTCGTCGATCTCAGTGTCGACATCGATCTCTGCAAGGTGACCATCAACCGCATCCTCAACCTGCACGATGCGGGCAAGATCCTCAACCCGCAGCTGGCGGAGGGGCAGGTGCACGGCGGCATGGGGATGGGGATCGGCTGGTCCCTGTTCGAGGAGATGATCATCGACGCCAAGACCGGCGTGGTGCGCAACCCCAACCTGCTCGACTACAAGTTCCCCACCATGCTGGATCTGCCCGAGCTTGAATGCGACTTCGTGCAGACCTACGAGCCCCAGTCGGTCTATGGCCACAAATCTCTGGGAGAACCGCCCATCATCTCGCCGGGCCCGGCGATCCGTAACGCCATTCGCATGGCGACCGGGGTCGCCATCAACGAGCTGCCCATCACCCCCAAGACCCTGTTCCGGGAGTTTGTCGCGGCGGGTCTGATTGGCGAGGGAGCAGGGGAGGAGCAACGCCATGTTTGATATTGCCCGTTACTACAAGGCCCACAGCGTGGCCGAGGCGGTCGCCCTGCGCCAGGCCGACCCCGAGGCGCGCCTGCTGGCCGGTGGCACCGATGTGATGATCCAGCTCCATCACCTCAACGCCGCCTATCGCCATATCGTCGATATTCACGACTTGCCCGAACTCAAGGGGGTGAGCGAGCTGGCTGACGGCGCTATTCGCATCGGCTCTGGCACCACCTTTACCGAGCTCATCGAAAACGAGCTGGTGCAGCGCCGCCTGCCGATGCTGGCCGAAGCCGCCGCCACCATCGCCGGCCCACAGATCCGCAACGTCGCCACCTATGGCGGCAACATCTGCAACGGCGCCACCAGTGCCGACTCGGCGGCGCCGACTGTCGCGCTGGAAGCGGAGCTGGAAATTGCCGGCCCCGATGGCACGCGCCGCATCCCCATCGCCGGTTTTCACACCGGCCCCGGCAAGGTGGCGCTGCAACCGGCGGAGATCCTGGTGGCGTTTCACTTTGCCCCGGACGCGCACCCCCAGGTGGGCTCCCACTACTTCAAGTACGCCATGCGGGGCGCCATGGACATTGCCACCATCGGCTGCGCCGCCTACTGCCAGATTGAGGATGGTCACTTCAAGCGCCTGCGGCTCGCTTATGGCGTGGCGGCCCCGACGCCGGTGCGCACCCCGCACGCCGAAGCGGCGGCCGAGGGGCAACCGCTGACCCGGGCGACGCTTGCGGCGATTGCCGAGGCGGTGGTGGCTGATGTGGCGCCGCGCTCCTCCTGGCGGGCAGAAAAGGAATTTCGCCTGCACCTTATCAAAACCCTGGCGCAGCGGGTGGTCGCCTGCGCAGTCGAACGTGCCGGAGGGAAGATCTTATGATGCAACCACAAAGCTGTCCCGCTGTGGAGATCCAGTGCGAGATCAACGGCAAACCATACTCCTATGCCGTGTCGCCCACCATGTCGCTGCTCCACTTCCTGCGCGGGCAGGGGCTCATCAGCGTGAAAGAGGGGTGCAGTGTCGGTGAGTGCGGCGCCTGTACCGTGCGGGTGGATGGCACGGCTATCGACAGCTGCCTCTATCTGGCGGTCTGGGCCGATGGCAAATCCATTCGCACCGTGGAGGGGGAGCGGCAGGGCAATGAGCTCTCCGACGTGCAGCAGGCCTTTATCGACGAGGGGGCGGTGCAGTGCGGTTTTTGCACCCCGGGCCTCGTGATGGCGAGCGCCGCCCTTCTCGACAAGGCCGAGCGCCGCCCATTGACCGAGGCGGAGATCCGCCGCGGCCTGTCGGGGAATCTGTGCCGCTGCACCGGTTATCAGAACGTGGTGCGGGCAGTGAAGAAGTGCTGCAAGGGGTGATGGGTTAGCCCCTCGATTAGCCTCGCAAACCGTCGTTCAGCACTGACATGACGGCGCCTGAAATAGCCGCGAGGTTATTTTCACCCCTCTGCTCAAGCACGCATCCCGTTATTTCGGGCGGGCAATGGGGGGCACCCATCCGGTGTCGCTTACCAGATCGCCTAAATAATAAACAATCGGCTGCGCGCGGCAGCCGGTGGGGTGGCAAGCGACTGTTTTTACGCGATATGTCAGCTTGTGTCGCCATCTTGTGCGCCGCCTTTGACTATTGGCGACAGCAAATACCGGCGGGCGGGAAATAACGGAAAATAACGGCAAGGGGGCTGAAAAAAGCCCCTTTTTCGTCACGTGACCGCAACATTTTTCTGTAATTGTTAGCCAGCTCGCGGCGGTCCTGCGCCGAAACGGGCAGAGTAGGCGCCATGGTCGGTCGAGGCCGCCATGATGCGCAATCAGGGTTGTAATCAGGTGCTGCGGCCCGCCTGGCGGGGCGCAAAACATAACGTCAAAAAGAAAAGGAAACTGGCATGTCAGGAAGACACTCTCTGGTAGCGCTGGCCGTCGGGCTGGCGCTGGCGGGACAGGCACAGGCACAGCTGCTCATCAGCGAATACCTGGAAGGCTCGGGCAACAACAAGGCGGTGGAGCTGAGCAACCTCGGCAGCGACCTCGTCGATCTCTCCCAATACCGGCTGGCGCTCTACGCCAACGGCAAACCTCTCAGCGAATCCCCCACCAACAGCCTGGCGCTGCAAGGCACCCTGGCCCCTGGCGCCACCCTGGTGCTGGCCAACCCCTCCGCCAGCAGCGAGATCCTGGCCAAGGCCAACCGCACCAGCGGCAACCTGGTGTTCAACGGTGACGACGCCCTGGTGCTCTATCGCGGCAGCGAGATAGTGGACAGCTTCGGCCAGGTGGGGGTGGATCCGGGCACGGCCTGGGTGTCGGGCAACGTCTCGACCCTGGACATGACCCTGCGCCGCAAGGCCACCGTCACCATCGGCCGAACTGATGCAACCGCCCCCTTCGATCCGGCGCAGGAATATGTGGCAGCCCCGAAAGATGACACCAGTGGCCTGGGCTGCAGTGGCGATGGTCCCTGCGATGGCACCCAGCCGCCCGCCTTCGTCTGCCCGGTGGACAGCCTGGTGCCGGTGCCCGCCATTCAGGGCCCCGGCAGCAGCAGTCCGCTGGTGCCGGCCGGCAAGCTTGAATCGGAACAGGCCTATGCCACCCGCGGCGTGGTGACCCAGGTGGTGAGCGGCCTCTACAAGGGCTTCTTCATTCAAGATGAGCTAGGGGATGGCGATCCGGCCACCTCCGACGGCCTCTTCGTCTACAGCACCAAGGCCAACGCTGCCATCGTGCCGGGGGCCGAGGTGTGCGTCTCGGGCAAGGTGAAGGAGTATTTCAACCAGACCCAGCTCAACGCCGACGAGCTGGTGGTGACCCGGCCGCAGGGGGCCATCCCGGCCGCGGTGGATCTGCTGCCGGTGGCGGGCGAGAGCCTGAGCCAGCTGCTGGAGCGTCACGAGGGGATGCAGGTACGGCTGGTGCCGGGTTCCAGCCTGGTGGTGACCCGCAACTTCAGCTTCGATTACGACGGCAAGCGCAACAACCTGGTGCTGGCCTATGGCGCGCCGCTTATCAAGTCGACCCAGAAATTTGCCGCCATGAGCCAGGAGGCGAGCAACTGGGCCCTGCGCAACCAGCAGAACCAGCTGGTGGTGGAGACCGACGCCAAGGCGCCGGACGGCGTGCTGCCCTGGTTCCCCGGCTTCAACGCCGAGGACGGTTACCTGCGCATCGGCGACAAGCTCAACGGGCTGGAGGGGGCGCTTGGCTACTCCTACAACCTGTTCCGACTGGTGGCCAGCAACCGCATTGACGCTAGCCAGATAGATCACAGCGGCTGGGATCGGGTGGAAACCCCCGAGCTCGCCGAGGCGGGGGATCTGCGGGTCGCGAGCTTCAACGTGCTCAACTTCTTCACCACGGTCGTGGGGGGCGATGCCAACCCCACCGGCAGCAACCGGGGCGCCTTGACGGTAGCGGAGTTCGAGCTGCAGCGCACCAAGATAGTCAGCGCCATCACCCGCCTCAATGCCGACGTGGTGGGGCTGATGGAGATCGAGAACAACGGCTACGGCGACAACTCCGCCATCGCCAACCTGGTGGCGGCCCTGAACGCCGCCCTGCCGGATGAGGCGGATCACTACCGCTGGATTGCCTCGCCGGATGGCAAGCCGATTGGTACCGACGCCATCACGGTGGGGCTCATCTACCGACCCGCCAAGGTGACCCCGGAGGGGGCTGCCAGCCTTATCGCGCTGCCGGTGCAGCAGGCCGAGGCGGTGGACGCCAGCGGCAAGCCGGTGACCATCAATCAGGGGATGCGCGAGTCGCTGGTGCAGCGCTTCAGCTCGCCCAAGGGGGATGCGCCGCTGACCCTGGTAGTCAACCACCTCAAGTCCAAGGGCTCCGCCTGCTTTGAGGATTACCCCGATTTCGCCACCGCCGATCCGCTGGATGGCCAGGGCCACTGCAATGCGCTGCGGGTCTCCGCCGCCAAGGTGCTGGGAGAACACCTCAAGGATTTGGCCGGGGATCTGCTGCTCATCGGCGACATGAACGCCTACGGCATGGAGGATCCCATTCGGGTGCTGACCGACTATGATCCGGCCGCCCAGTCGCGCCAGATCATGAGCGCCTCCTTTACCACCCTGGCGGGCCAGCCCTTCGAGGAGAGCGGCAGTGCCCTGGGCAAGGGGTATGGCCTTATCAACCTCAACACCCGCTTCCACGGCACCGACACCTACTCCTACAGCTATGAAGGGGAGCTCGGCAACCTGGATCACGCCCTGGCAAACCCGAGCCTCGCGGCCAAGGTGATCGGCATCGAGGATTGGCACATCAACTCCGCCGAGAGCAACTTCTTCGAGTACGGCAGCAAGTACAGCGGCCAGCTGGCGAAATCCGAGGGGCCCTTCAGCGCCTCGGATCATGATCCGGTGCTGGTAGCCATCCAGTATCCGCTGCCGCCCGCCGGGGTATTGAGCCTCGAGAGCGCCGCTGCGAACGTGGAGGAGGGCAACACCCTGGCCTTGAGCGTGGCGCGCCGCGACGGCACCTATGGTGAGGCCAGCGTCAGCTACCGCATTGCCTACGGCAGCGCCGATGCCAACGACGTGGCGCCACTCACCGGCACCCTGCACTGGGCCGCCGGACAGAGCGACAGCCAGACCATCAGCATCCCGGTGAAGAGCGACACCCTGCGCGAAGGAGACGAGACCTTTACCTTGGAGCTGTTTGACCCGAGTGGCGCGACCCTGGGCGAGCAGCACCAGACCCTGGTGACCATCAAGGACAAGCTGGCACCGTCCACCATCTCGCTGGCGCGCGCCAGTCTGACGGTGAACGAGGGGCAGTGGTTTGCCGAGATCCCGCTGGTGCGCAGCGGCGATCTGAGCAAGCCGGCCCGGGCCCGGGTGGCCCTTGACGGGGTCACGGCGCGCTGGGGGCTGGATTTCCTGCCCTGGTTCGGTCAATCGGTGAGCTGGGCCGCGGGCGAGGGGGGCAGCAAGTCGGTCAAGGTGCTGATCATCGATGACTGGTTTGTCGAGCCGACCGAGCAGTTCAAGGTGAGCCTGGCGGCATTGCAAGGTGGCCAGCCGGGCAACCTGCAGGAGACCCGGGTCGACATTCTGGACAACGACAAGTCCTGGTGGCCCTTCGGTCGCCACTGAGGATGATTGAGCAATAAGAAAAGGGGCCTGCGGGCCCCTTTCTGTTGTTTCTGTTGTCGGCCAAGAGCGCCAAAAACAGCGAGGCCCATCACCAGGATGGGCCTCTGAGCTGGATAAGCTGAAGGGATCAGCTGCCGCTCTGGGGGCCGTCGATCACCAGCTTGCCATCCTTGACCGGGATGGTGGCGCCGGGGGCCTTGTTCATGCGGATCACCCCTTCCTGACCGGCGAGGCGGTAGGTGACGTCATAACCCAGGGTGCGGGTGCTGCTCTCCTGTACCGTCTTGCAGCGCTGCTCGGTGGTGGTGTAGGTATCACCGGCCTGCATGTTGCCCTGCACCTGGTTGCCGGCATAGCCACCCGCCACGGCACCTGCGGCGGTTGCCACCTTCTTGCCGTTGCCGCCACCAAACTGGTTGCCAAGCACCCCGCCCAGCGCCGCGCCGACCACGGTACCCAGGATCTTGTGCTCGTCCTGCACCGGTTTGCGGTGGGTCACGCTGACGTTGCGACACTCCTGACGGGGGGTCTTGATGGTCTCGGTCACCGCTTTGCTGGCCAGCACTTCGGCGAACTGAGGCTGTGATGAAAACAGGGATCCGCTGGCGGCGGCTGACAAGGCCAGCGCAGAGGCCACACCGATCCCGACTCCTGCCAACATGGATTTGTTCATTTTCTCTTCTCCTCAAATGCATCACGGGATGCGTCTCTTGCTTGCGGTCATCTTGGCACAAGGGCAAGGAGGCACAAGGCAAGGCCGGTGCGGGCACGACAGCCCCTGACTGCACCAGAAAATGCCTCGTCAAAAAGGTGTCGGGCTTTGGCGACAAAGGCGGGGGGAAGGCAGCAAAAGCGATCTGCGAGTGGCATTTTGCGATTCAGCTGGGCCTGTTTTCCCATTTTGCGCCAAGCTTCTGCCGCCGCCGGCTGGCGCAGTGGCAAACAAGGGGGGCCTAGTCGTCAACAAGGGCCAGTCAGGGCGCGCCAACCGCTTGATAAATCACTGTTGCCAGGATGGCTGGCGGCCGATAACAGATCACGGCAAGCATTATGCTTGCTCTGTTGGCAGAAAGGATCAATCGCGCGTCTCTGGCGGCCCGCAGCAATGTGAGCCGGCAGGCGCCACCCGCAGTCAGGCCAGTTCGGCTGCGGTCATCCGGTCAGCAAGGGGGTTCATATGTCGATGCTGCCAAGATGGATACAACCGGCCGTGCAGGCCGGCATCATCACCCGGGAACAAGCCCAGCGGCTGCTGGACTCCCTCTATCAACCCCTCTGTGAGACGGCGCAGGAGCTGCCCGCCGACCTTGCCGACATCAGCCTCAAGCTCTTCTGTTTTCGCCAGCAGCACAGGGTGCGCCACTAGACTCTCCAGATCTGCACCCTGGATAAGGCATGACCCCCGCCGGGGCGGGGGCCATGTGCCCTAGATCAGCATCACCTGCGCCACCAGCATCAGGGCACCAAAGCCCAGCACGAAGCCCACCATGGGCAGCACGAACCTGACCCACTGGTTGAACTGGATGCCAAGCATCTGCAGGGTGACCAGCACCAGCCCGGTGGGGGCCAGGAACAGCATGGCGTATTGCCCCCAGTTGTAGGCCGACACCACGATATAGCGCGGGATCATCACGGTATCCGCCAGCGGCGCCATGATGGGCATGGAGAGCACCGCCAGCCCCGAGGAGGAGGGCACCACCAGCCCCAGCAGGGTGAACACCAGCATCTGGGCCACCGCAAACACGGCGCCGTGCATGCCGGCCACCAGACTGGAGGCATAGGCCAGGATGGTGTCCGAGATCATCCCCTGATCCAGCACCAGGTTGACCCCCCGCGCCAGCCCGATGATGAGCGAGACGGCCACCAGCTCGGACGCCCCCTGGGTGAAGGCCTCGACCGCCTCCTTTTCCTTCAGCCCTGAGATGAAGATGATGACGATGGCGACGGCAAGGAAGGAGGCCGCCATCTGTGGGAACCACCAGCCAGCCATGGAGACGCCCCACACCATCAGGGGGAAGGCGAGGATGAACAGGGTCAGGATGATCTTGCGGCGCAGGGTGAAGGGGACCCCTTCATCGAGGGAGCCCTCTTTCAGGAAGCGGGCCCGAAAGCTCTCTCTGTCCTCATAGGTGTAGGAGAAAGCGGGGTTGGCCTTGATCTTCTTGCAGTACCAGTAGAGATAACCGATCACCACCAGGGTGCCCACCAGACAGCCGACGGCGCGAACGCTCAGCCCCTCGGTAAAGGGGATGCCGGCGGCGTTGGAGGCGATCACTACCGAGAAGGGGTTGATGGTGGAGAAGGTGGTGCCCATGGAGGCGGCAAGGAAGATGGTCCCCACGCAGACGATGGCGTCATAGCCGAGCGCCAGAAAGATGGGCACCAGGATGGGATAGAAGGCGACCGCCTCCTCCTCCAGCCCGCAGGTGGTGCCCCCCAGCGCCATCACAAAGCAGACCAGCGCCACAAACAGGAACTCGTTGCCGCGGGTCTTGCGCGACAGTGCCACCAGCCCGGCACTGAAGGCACCGGTCTTGTTGATGACGCCGATCAATCCCCCCAATACCAGGATGAAGACGATGATGTCGGCCCCCTCTATGGTGCCCTTGACCATGCTCACCGCCACGTCGGAGAGTCCCTTGGGCGCCTGGGCCAGCCGCTCATAGGTACCGGGGATGGCGATGGGCTTGCGGATGGTGCCGTTGACGAACTGCTCCACCCCGATATTGATGTCGAGTCTGGTCAGTTCATCCTGAGTGGCGGGCACTCGCCGGGTTTCCCCTTGCGGCGTGTTGATGGTCAGCATATGGCTGGCGGCATTATAAGAGAGCTTGGCATAGGCGCCCGCCGGAATTATCCAAGTGAGGGCGATGGCCAACAACATGATCAAAAACAAAATGGTAAACGCGGTGGGAAATTGTCTGCGGGTCTGGGTATTCGGCTCGGCACACATAAAATGCTCCTCGATAAAGCAGGTTCGGGCTCGGCGGAATATCGGGTCGATAGGGTTCCTTCGTCATGCAGCAGGAGTGCGCAAACTCACTGGTTGTGGCGCATCGTATGGCGAGAAATCTGGCCTGATATTGAACATTCGGTAGATTGTTTCACAAATAAACCATAACCCGCCGAGGGGAAGCATGAACAGCACTGCGGGCCTGCTTTATGGAAGCCGTCACAAAATATATCTAATGAGGGACTTGTCATTAATTTATTGGCAATAAACCGATACGCTTGCTTATGCCATAAATATCCATCTGGCGATGTTTCGAAATATATCGATATCGACAAGCCTGCAACCTGATATGGCCAGCTTGCATGCCAACATCAGCATATTCATTATTTGCCGGGTTTTATGCCGAGGATATTGGTCGTCGAGATTTGTCGCTGAAAAAACAGCCACCAGAATGCAGCTTGGTCAGATTAGCGGCGCCAGCACGGTGCCTCTAAGACGTTTTGCTAATACCTGTGGCCATCACCTCGCGCTAGTCTGTGATCCCCGATACGAGCCCCCTCTGGCAGGACGCCAGAGGATGGTTGCCGGCGCCCCGGGAGCGCACCGTTTTTGCTACCTGCGAGGAAGGAACCCGATGACAGAGCAGAACATCTATCAGCGCGATCTGGAAAAAAATCCCGCCAATTATGAGGCGCTGACTCCCATCAGCTTTCTGGGACGGGCCGCCCGGGTCTACCCCGACTATCCGGCGCTGATCCACGGCCCCCTGCGCCAGAGCTGGGCCCAGACCGAGCGGCGTTGCCGCCAGCTGGCCTCGGCCCTTCGCCGCCGTGGCATCGGCGAGGGGGATACCGTCTCCATCGTCGCGCCCAATACCCCGGCCATGTTCGAGGCCCACTTTGGGGTGCCCATGAGCGGCGCCGTGCTCAACACCATCAACACCCGGCTCGATGCCGAGTCGATGGCCTTTATCTTCCAGCATGCCCAGAGCAAGGTGGTGCTGGTAGACCGGGAGTTCGGCGCCGTGGTGCGCAAGGCGCTGGCATTGATTGAACTCGCGCCGCTCCTCATCGCCATCGACGATCCCCTCAACCGTGAAGGGGAGCTGGTCAGCGACCTCGACTATGAGGGGTTTCTTGCCGAGGGGAGTGGGGATGAGCCCGGCTGGCTGCCGCAAGATGAGTGGCAGGCCATCTCCCTCAACTATACCTCCGGCACCACAGGCAACCCCAAGGGGGTGGTCTATCACCATCGCGGCGCCCACCTCAATGCCATCAACAACGTGCTCTCCTGGGAGCTGCCCAAGCACAGCGTCTATCTCTGGACCCTGCCGATGTTTCACTGCAACGGCTGGTGTTTCCCCTGGACCCTGGCGGCCACGGCCGGGGTGAGCGTCTGCCTGCGCCATGTGCAGGCGGCGGCCATCTATGAGGCGTTGCACGAGCACAAGGTGACCCATTTTTGCGCCGCCCCTATCGTACTCAACATGCTCAACAACGCCGATCCAGCCCTCAAACGCGGGCTAGACCACCCCATCAAGGCGATGACGGCAGGGGCGGCGCCCCCCGCCACCGTGATCGCCGGCATGGAGGCGATGGGGATTGCCGTGACCCACGTCTACGGCCTCACCGAAACCTATGGCCCCTGCGTGCTGTGCGAACCGCAAAGAAGTTGGCAAGGGCAGGATGCCACCACGCTGTCACGTCTCAAGGCGCGCCAGGGGGTGGCCTCACCCCTGCAGGGGGAGATGCGGGTCATCAATCCGGTCAGCGGCGAGTCGGTCCCTCAGGATGGCAAGACCATGGGCGAAATCGTGCTGCGCGGCAATGTGGTGATGAAGGGCTATCTCAAGAATCCGGTCGCCAGTGCCGAGGCGATGGCGGAGGGGTGGTTTCGCAGCGGCGATCTGGCGGTATGGCACCCGGACGGTTACGTGGAGATCAAGGACAGATCCAAGGACATCATCATCTCGGGCGGGGAGAACATCTCCAGTCTGGAGGTGGAGGACGTGCTCTATCGCCATCCCGATGTGGACGAGGTGGCGGTGATCGCCATGCCGGACGAGAAGTGGGGGGAGGTGCCCTGCGCCTTCGTCAAGCTCAAGGAGGGTTGCGAACTCAGCCAGGCCGAGCTGATTGCGTTTTGCCGCGAGCAGATGGCCCACTTCAAGGCTCCCAAGCGGATCATCTTTACCCCGCTGCCGAAAACCTCCACCGGCAAGGTGCAGAAATTTATGCTGCGCCAGCAGCTGGGGTAGGAGCTAGCCACTCTTATCCAACGTTTTGAGTTGGTGCCATTTTGCCTGGAGCAATATGGCGCCAAACTTCTATCTTCATCAAATTATTTCGGGGCTTACTCTGGTAATATCCTGCTCAATATCGAGGCAGGGAAATATTATGACGCGTGCAGAATTTGATTGGGAAAATTCCATTGCATGGAGTGGTCCGGGAACCATTGAAGGAGTGCAGGATACTCTCGCAGGTGATCGGCTAGACCGCGCTCGCTATGCCGAGTTTCTGACCAATTATCTGGCGGCAGAGGGCAAACAGCGCAACTATGTGCTGAACCTCAATGCCGAATGGGGCGCAGGCAAAACCTGGTTTATCAAGCGCTGGTATATGGAGCTGAAACAGCACTATCCCACCGTCTATATCGATGCCTGGCAGCAGGACTTTTCTGATGATCCCTTGTTGACGGTGATCTCGTCGATTATTGACCAGCTAAAGCATATTGCAGGTAAAGAGAACCCTATTCCCGATGGCATGCGCCAGCGTTTGTTAGGATTATTCAAGGTTGGTGGCAAGCTTGCGTTGAAAGCGGCCATCAAGAGAGCTGGACTGGAAGAGGACGATTTTTCTCTGGAAGAGGAGGATGCCAATCAGTTGGTTGATGCCCTCTGCAGCAACCAAAAAGAGCGTTATGAATCTATTCAGTATCTTAAAAAGGAGATACGGCAATGGGTCGAGGGGGCTGTTGGTTTAAGTGATGGAAAACTGGATTACCCAGCTTTTATCTTGATCGATGAGCTGGATCGCTGTCGTCCCTCCTATGCGGTAGAAATGCTGGAAACCATCAAGCATATATTCGATATCCCCGGTGTGGTCTTTGTCTTGGCAACGGATACCGAGCAGTTGCAACACGCTATCAAGGTTATCTATGGGGAGGGATTTCATGCATCTGCCTATCTCAGACGCTTTTTTAAGCGACAATTTTCATTAAAGGAAATATCAAAATCATCATTTATTGAAAGTTATATGGTTTTTGATGATGCATCGTGTGGTCACCTTTTTCCAAGATTTAAAACAGTAAGCGAATTTTCATTGTTGTTATCCGTAATCGCAGATGCTTTTAATCTTAAACTTAGAGATATTGAGCAGTACATAGACAAGGTAATGGCTGCAATATCGAACGTTAGTGATGACTTCGATCTGGTGGTTTTTTCCATACTTCTTTTATCCAAAGAGTATGAACCTGACTTGTATAGGCAGATAATTAATTTAGAACTATCACTTCGAAATGATCATAAAAAGCCAACATCTAATGTTGGGTTCTATGAACGATTTAAAGTGAATAGTATGTTGTGTTTTAACTTGCCTTCAGAAACTAATGGCACTGAGCTTTTAAAGGTCGATATAAGTATATCTAAATATATAGATTGTTTCTTTTACTCCATAAAAAACAAAGCTAAATTAGTTGCAGAAAAAAACTCTGTTGCGACAGGTGGGGTATTGGGTCAACATCATATAAATTCATTCATAATTGGTAGCAAAGAAGAGACACTATTGGCATATCATTTGGCAAATCAGAGTGTCAATATTAATGAGTACCAAGATCTTGTTGAGCTGGCATGCAATTTAAAATAGAAATGGGCATACGCCCATTTCTACACAGAAATATTATTTCTGATGGCGCTCATAAAGCCGCTGTACCACATCCTTCAACGCCAGCCCTTCGTTTTGCAGCAGCACGGTGAGGTGGTAGAGCAGGTCGGCGGATTCGTTGATAAGCTCCTCCCGATCCTTGGCCATGGCGGCCAGCGCCACTTCGACACCCTCTTCACCTACCTTCTGGGCGATGCGCTTGGTGCCCTTGGCATAGAGGCTGGCGGTGTAGCTGGTGGCCGGATCCGCGCCTTTGCGTGCTGCCAGGATCTGCTCGAGCTCGGCCAGGAAGCCAAGGGGCGGCACGGGGTGGCCGTCGAAGCAGGAGGGGTTGCCCAGATGGCAGGTGGGGCCGACGGGGTTGGCGGCGATCAGCAGGGAGTCCTGATCGCAGTCGGTGGTGATGGCGACCAGCTGGAGCACATGGCCCGAGCTCTCGCCCTTGGTCCAGAGGCGCTGCTTGCTGCGGCTGAAGAAGGTGACCTGGCCGGTCGCCAGGGTTTTATCCAGGGCTTCCCGGGTCATGAAACCCTGCATCAGGACTTCGCCGCTGGCGGCATGCTGGACGATGGCGGGGATCATGCCGTCACATTTTGCCCAGTCCAGGCGCTCGGCGAGCGACTGCTCGTTGTTTACTGCTTGATTATTCACGGATGGCGACTCCTTCGTTTTTCAGCCAGCGTTTCAGTTCGGGAATGGGGATAAGGCCTTTGTGGAACACGGAGGCGGCCAGCGCCCCGTCCACGTCGGCGAGGGTGAAGGCATCGCGAAAGTGCTCCATGGCACCGGCGCCGCCGGAGGCGATGAGCGGCACCTTGCAGACGGCCCGCACCAGCTTGAGCTGCTCGAGATCATAGCCCTGGCGCATGCCATCCTGGTTCATCACGTTCAGCACGATTTCACCGGCGCCACGCTTTTGCGCCTCCTCGACCCAGTCGAGGGTATGCCATGCGGTGGTGCGGGTGCGGCTCTCGTCACCGGTAAACTGTTTGACCTGATAGTGACCACTCTGCGCATCAAAATAGGAGTCGATGCCCACCACCACGCACTGCACGCCGAAGCGCTCGGCCAGTCGGGTGATGAGGGTGGGATCGGCCAGCGCCGGCGAGTTGATGGAGACCTTGTCGGCCCCGAACTCCAGGATCTGGCGGGCATCCTCCACGCTCTTGATGCCGCCGGCGACGCAGAAGGGGATGTCGATGACCTCGGCCACCCGGCTTACCCAGCTCTTGTCCACCACCCGCTCATCGCTCGAGGCGGTGATGTCGTAGAACACCAGCTCGTCGGCCCCTTCGCTGGCGTAGCGACGGGCCAGCTCGACGATGCCGCCCATCACCTCGTGATTACGAAACTGCACTCCCTTGACCACCACGCCATCTTTGACGTCGAGGCAGGGGATAATACGCTTTGACAACATGCTCGTTGCTCCATGTAAAGCACTGTTAAAACTAACGTTGTTGCCAACGGGCCCGAGAGCCCGGCGGCGAGTGAAAAAGGTGGCTTGCATGCTTTAACAGCGGGTTCCTGAGCGGGAAAAAGAGACCCGAAACGGACGGCGTCTTCACTCGGGGGAGTACCACTATATGCACGACTTTATTCAGTGATTCAACCCTTTATCCAGCTTGCTCGCACCCTGATGGCGGCTGGTGCCAGCAGGCATCTGGCCGCTCAAGCCTGGCTGAGAGCCATCTGCTGCCAGCAGCTCACGAAGGGTGAGCAGGGCACCGTCAAAATCAAAAACTTTCAGCTGGCGAGCCAGGATCTCGCCCTGCGTCCCCAAGGCGAGCTGCAGGGGGGCCGCGTACTGCTCAAACAGCGGGATCACGGCGGTGTCGCTCTGCACCAGCAACTCCTCAATCTGGCGCAAAAGCTGTTGTTGCCCATGGTCGCCAAGCGGCTCAGCATCTGCGGCTGGGTGGGGTTCTTCCTCCCCCAGCAGACCTGGCAGTTCGCTGAGGAGGCGGGCAATGGGTGCCATCCGCTCGGCTAGTGTCTGACTGTTGTTGGCCAGCTCCTGCTCCAGTTGTTGGCTCTGGGTGGCCAGTTCCACCAGCCCAAGGGTGCTGGCCACCCCGCGCAGGGTGTGGAGCAGCCGGCTGGCAGCGAGCCTGTCGCCAGCGTGCAGATGACTCTCCAGCAGTTGCATGTCCTGACTGTGCTCACTGGCGAAGTGGCGCAGCAGGGCGACGTATTTGCTCTGGTTGCCCTGCAGCGCCGCCAGCCCCTGTTGCAGATCCAGCCCGGGCTGGTTTTGCAGGCGGGTGAGGGGACCAGTTAGCAGGTCGGTTGTCCGCCGCTGGTATTTGGGGGTGGCGGCCGTGCTGTTGGGCAGCCACTGTTGCAGCGCCTCGAACAGCTTGGCTGGGGTCACCGGTTTGGCGATGAAGTCGTTCATGCCGGCGGATTCGCAAGCCTTTCTGTCCTCTTCAAAGGCACTGGCGGTCAGTGCCAGAATGGGGACCTGCTCCCAGCCGGGCAGGGCGCGGATGGCCCGGGTCGCGCTGTAGCCATCCATCAGCGGCATCTGTATGTCCATCAGGATGAGATCGAACGGGTGCTGACTGACGCGCTCCAGCGCCTCTTGGCCATTGACCGCCGTCTCGATGACCAGACCGCTGTTGTTGAGCAGCTCCAGCACCACTTCGCGGTTGATGGCGTTGTCCTCCACCAGCAGTACCCTGGCATGGTTGGCAAAGAACAGGGCCTGCTGCACCGTCTGTTCGAGTGGCGCCGGTTGCTGCGGGTCGCCCTGGCCCACCGCGAGACGGGCGGTAAACCAGAAACAGCTGCCCTTGCCAAGGGTGCTGGTGACCCCGACTTCCCCGCCCATCAGGGTGGCAAGCCGGCTGGTAATGGCCAGCCCAAGGCCGGTACCGCCATATTTGCGGGTGGTGGAGACATCCGCCTGCTCGAAAGCCTGGAACAGCTTCTCGCTCTGCTCCGGGCTGATGCCGATGCCGGTATCCTCCACCTCGAAGCGCAGTAGATAGCCGCCGGCAAGCGGGTTATCCACCCGGACCCGCAGGGTGACCGAGCCCTGCTCGGTGAATTTGATGGCATTGGCCGCATAGTTGAGCAGCGCCTGACGCAGGCGGGTGATGTCGCCGTGCACCCAGGCCGGGGTATCGCCGATGTCGACTATGATGGTGAGCCCTTTGGCGCGCGCCTGCTCGCTCATCAGGGCGCTGACGTTGTCCAGCATGGCGGTAAGGGAGAAGTCGCTCTGCTCCAGCGCCATCTTGCCTGCGTCGATCTTGGAGAGATCCAGGATGTCATTGATGATGGTGAGCAGGTGCTGGGCGGCGTTGTCGATCTTCTCCAGTCGATCCTGCTGGGTGTGATCCGGCGTGTCGCGCTTGAGCAGATAGGTGAGCCCCAAAATGGCGTTCATCGGGGTGCGGATCTCGTGGCTCATGTTGGCCAGGAAGGCACTCTTGGCGCGGTTGGCGCTCTCTGCCCGTTGATGGGCCTGAGCCAGCTGCAGGGTGCGCTCGTTGACCATCTCCTCCAGGTGGTAGCGGTACTGATCCAGCTCCTCCCCGAGCTGTTTCTTCTCGGTGATGTCGGCCTGCACCGTCACGTAGTGAGTGACGGCCCCGTTCTCCTGGCGAATGGGAGAGACGGTGGCGAGCACCTGATAGTGGGAGCCGTCCTTGCGCTGGTTGATGAATTCGCCGTGCCAGCGCTGGCCGCGTTTGATCGCATCCCACAGGGCGATGTAGGTAGCCTTGGGGGTGAGGCCGGAGCGCAGCAGAGAAGGGGTCTGCCCTATCACCTCGCTTTGCTGGTAGCCGCTGGCGGCCAGGAAGGCGACGTTGACATATTCGATGCGGGCCTGGGTATCGGTGATGAAGACGCCATCCGGGCTCTGCTCCAGCGCGAGCGAAAGCTGGCGCAACTGCTGCTCGGCCTGCTTGCGCTCGGTGATGTCCAGGTGAATGCCGAGCAGGCGCAGCGGGCGCTGCTGGGCATCCCGGTAGATGCTGCCCTTGCTGCTGAGCCAGCGTACATCGCCATTTGGCAAGAGGATGCGAAATTCGATCTCGATGGGTTTGCCGCTTGCCGGCAGCTCCGCCAGCAACTTGTCGAGGCGGGGTTTGTCGTCCGGGTGCAGGCAGCTGTGCCACTGCTTGAACTCGCTGAGCTGTTCGGCGCTGCGACCATAGAGGCGGGCACATTCAGGGGAGAAGAAGAGCCGGCCGCCCTGCATGTTCCACTCCCAGATACCGACGTGGGCGCCTTCCTGGGCCATCAGCAGCCGCTGCTCACTCTCGCGCAGGGCACTGCTGGTGGTTTCGGCGCGGATGCGGGCGCTGATGGCATCGTCCATCAGGTTGAGCGCCGCCAGCCTGGCGCGGCGCTGGGTATCGAGCGCCACCTGCTGGTTGTGCAACAGTTGTTGCTCGGCCTGTTTGCGTTCGGTGATGTCCTGCACGGTGCCATACAGCTCGACGATGGTGCCGTCGTTGGCGCGCAGGGCAGCGCCGCGGGCGATGATCCAGACTGGTTCGCCCTGCTCGTGGATCACCTCTGCATCGCACTCGTAGGGCAGGCCGTCTTGCAGACAGCGTTCGACTGACTGGGCGATGGTACGCCAGCCATCCTGGGTGAAGTACTTTCTCACCTCGGGGTAGATGGCCGGGGGCAGGGAGGGATCGCGGCCATAGATGCGGTAGATCTCCGGCGACCAGAAGTGGCTGTCATCGGCGATGTTCCAGCGCCAGTTGCCAATCTTGGCCAGGTGCTGGGATTCGCGCAGGATCCCCTCGTTGCGGCGCAGCGCCTCTTCGGTCTCCTTGCGTTGCTGGTGATCCTCGATGACCGAGATGAAGTAATCCGGTTTTCCCTTGAGGTCCTTGACCAGCGCCACCGTCAGGGTGATCCAGAGGACCTCGCCGCTCTTGCGCAGATAACGCTTTTCCAGGGTGTAGTGCTGACGCTCACCCGCCAGCATCTGGGTCACATAGGTCTGGTCGATGAAGAGGTCATCCGGGTGGGTGAGCTGCTGGAAGGTCATATTCATCAGCTCGTCGGCCTGGTAGCCCAGCATGTCGCACAACCGCCGGTTGACCCGCAGCCACTTGCCCTCTGGGGAGACCAGGGCGATACCAACTGCGGCCTGCTCGAAGGTGGCCTGGAAGCGGGTTTCGCTTTGTTGCAGGCGGGACTGGATGCTGCTGAGCTCCTGCCAGCGTTGGGTTTCCCGGGCGCGGGAGCGGTGTATGGCTGCACTGAGCAGGCTGATAAGGATGCCGTTGGCGATAAGAATGCCCCACTGCACCAGATCCTGCCCGGATCCAATGCGCAGTTCGTGAAGCGGGGCGAGCAGGAAGTAGGTGGTGAGCAGACTGCTCACCAGGGTACAGAGCAGGCCTGGCAGCAGGCCGCCGAGCAGGGCGCAGACGGTGATGGGCAGCATGAACAGCACCAGCAGCGGCCGCTCGCCAAAGGCGATGGGCAGCTGGACCCGGATCTGCAGCATCAGCACGGGCAGCAGCACCGCCAGCAGGCAGACCCCCCAGCGCTGTCTGGGGGGGCGAGGGAGCCACAGTGAAGACCAGCGCGTCATAGGGACTCCTCCGGCGGGGTGGGGGCCTGCGGATAGGGAGGCTGTTGTCCGAGCTGAAGAGACAGCTCATTGATCTTGTGCTTGAGAGCCAGCATGGCCAGCTCCCGGTCCACCATCACCTTGTTGAACCGCTCCAGCTCATTGTTTTGCTGACGGAGCTCGCTCGCCTGACGGGTCAGGGCCTGCTCTACCTGTTCCCGCTCGGTGACATCCAGCAGCAGGCCAAGCACGGCCGGCTGGCCGCGATAGTCGACACGGCGCCCATAGAGCTCCATCTCGATGTTCTGGTGGTCGTGATGCAGGGCGGTGAAGCGGGTGTGGATCTCGCTGTCTTCCTGTTCGCAGCGCTGCAGCTGCTCAGCCACCCTGGCGCTGTCTTTCGGGCTGGCGAGGGCGTGCAGGGTGCCGATTTTGAGCAGAGCTGTAGTCGAGGCATAGCCGAACAGGCGGGCAAAGCCTGGATTGATGTAACAGAGTTGACCCTGCTGGATGATGTAGATGCCGGCCAGTGACTGTTCTACCAGGGCGCGAAACAGTCCTTCCCGCTCACGCAGGCCCGCTTCGGCTCGCTTGAAATCCGTGATGTCGCGAGAGATGCCGAAGATGCCTATCACCTGACCATCGCTGTCTTGCAGCGGTCCCTTGGTGGCGAGAAACACCCGCTCGCCGCCTGGCAGGGTCAGGTACTCCTCCTGGGTCTGAACCCGGTTGTTGGCGATCACCTGTTCACCCAGCGCCATCAGCATGCGGGCCTGATCGGGGGGGAAGATGGCCATGTCGTCCTGACCCAGCATCTCGCTGGCTGATATGCCGACGAACTGGCTGGCGGCGCGGTTGAACAGGATGTATTTGCCCTCTCTGTCCTTGGCGAAGATGGCATCTTCCGAGCTGTCGGCGATGGCGGAGAGCAGTTGCAGCGCCTGCAGCCGGCCGGCCTGGGACTGACGAACCTGCTCGGCCATCTGCAGTTGGGTGTGCTGGCGCAGCAGCACGATGCCGGTGTTGGCGATAAGCAGCACCAGCAGGCCGATCAGCCCGATCCAGATGCTCTCTTTTATCTCAGCCTCGTTGAGTTCGGCCTTGTCTATCTTGGCCAGCAGATACCAGTCGGTGTCCATGACCGGCCGTACGGTGCCAAATACCGGCGTGTTGCGGTAATCCTTGCCAAAGAAGAGCGCCTTGCCCTCTTCATTGCGATTCTGTTGCAGGAACTGGGCTGCCAGCAACTCCTTGCTGCTGACAGGCAAATGCAGAGTGAGTGCCGAGCCGGGGCGATAGCGCACATCGTTGAGAAACTGGACTTGATCGCCGCTGCGGCGAAACAACAGGGCTTCCCCGCTGCTGTCCGGCACCGGCCAGGATTTGAGAATGTTGTTCAGCCAGTCGCTGCGGCTTATCTGCAGCACGATGAAAGGCGACTTGTCACCCGCCATGGGGAGCGGGGCGATAAAGTCGAGGCGGGCTTGACCCTGCTCATCCATATAAGGGCCGACCCGGGTGATGCTGCCGCTTTTTGCGTCCTTCAACGCCGCGCGCAACTGGGCGCTCAGGCCGCTGGCATCCGGTGTGTGCCACAGCTGGTTGCCCTCTGGCGAGAGCACGCTGGCGGCACTGAAGCGGCGAATGGAGATAAACTCGTCCAATTTGGCCATCAGGTTGGCGTGATCGACCCGGGTGGCCTGGGCTTCGCGATAGAGCGCGGCATAGAGTGGGTTTTCAAACAGAATGTGGGCGTCAAATTCCCGGGCGCTGAGCCATTCGGTGATGCGTTTGCTCTTGAGATCGGCAATGGTCTCGAGCCGGGCGGCCTCCTTTTCCTGGGTCAGGTTGATGTTCTGGGCGATGGCCATGGCGGTCAGGGCCAGGATCAAGCCGTTGAGCAGCACGAACGGCAGCAGCTGGCGCCGGGAAGGGGTGGACGTCACCGTCGGCTGGTCGATGCGCCGGCGCAACATGGTATAGAGCATGGTGGCGGTGATGAGGATGAACAGCCACCCCTTGATGGTGCTGGCCAGCGCGAACTGGGCCGGGGTGCTGAACAGCCACTCCACAGCCTTGTCGGAGAGCAGGATCCACAGGCTCGCCACCGCGGCATAGGTGAGCACGACGTTGAGCACATGGGCCCGGGTCAACGAAGGCTGCTCAGCCATGTCTGGCCTCATTGTCATCCTGGTAGCGCTCGGCGATGGCGACGAACTGCTCGAAATGGTTGTCAAATGCCGTCACCACATCCGGGTCGAAATGCTGGCCGCTGCCGGAGAGGATCAGGGCGCGCGCCTCCTCATAGGGCATGGCCGCCTTGTAGACTCGCACATTGATCAGCGCGTCGAACACGTCCGCCAGTGCCATCAGGCGGGCCGAGAGCGGGATGGCGTCCCCTTGCAGGCCGTCGGGATAGCCGCTGCCATCCCACTTTTCGTGATGCCAGTGGGCTATCTCCTTGGCCAGGGTGAGAAACGCCAGCGGCTGATCGATGTCCCGTTCTGCCTCCTCGATGGCGTCGCTGCCGAGCTTGGCGTGGGTGCGCATGATCTGCCACTCCGCCGGGGTCAGCTTGTCCGGCTTGAGCAGGATCTGATCCGGAATGCCCACCTTGCCGATGTCGTGCAGCGGCGCCGAGCGGCTCAGCAGATCGATGTAGCGGGGGGTCAGGGTGTTGGTAAAACGGGGATGACTGGCCAGCGCACAGGCCAGTTGCCTGACATAGCCCTGGGTGCGCAAGATGTGATTGCCGGTCTCGGGGTCGCGGATCTCCGCCAGATGGGCGAGTGCCCGGATGGAGACTTGCTGGATGAGGTCGTTCTCGGTCATCCGGCGCGCCACCTCGGCCTCCAGCGCTGTGTTCTGATGCTGCAGGCCGTCGCGGGCCTGTTTGGCCTCCAGCTGGGTACGCACCCGCGCCTGGACGATGGCCGGTTTGATGGGCTTGGTAATGTAGTCGGCGGCCCCCAGCGACAGGCCATACTCCTCGCTCTGGGGGTCGGCGAGGGCAGTGAGCAGCACCACCGGAATACGACTGGTTGCAGGGGTAATACGCAGCTGTTTGAGCACCTCATAGCCATCCATGCCAGGCATCATCACATCCAGCAGGATGAGATCCGGGATTGTCTTGCCAGTGGCGATCCGCAGACATTTCTCCCCGCTTTGGGCGGCGAGCACCCGATAGGTGGGAGAGAGCAGGTCGGTCAGTACCATCAGATTTTCGGGTGAGTCATCGACAATCAGGATGGTGGCGGAGTGAGATGTAAACATAGGTCCTCCGTGACGTTGTCTCAGTGAATTCGAGTATAGAGTCAATTGTTACCAAGTAATAAGGACTTACCTCGATTTACCCCTTGATGAAGAGGCTTCCGGCCGGACGGCCCGGCAGGGAGCCTCTCTCTCAATCGACGTCCTGATGGCGACGCTGCGGCTTGCTTACAGGCTGCCATTTCCCCAGCAGGCGATGGCATCCCCTACCGAGAACTTGCCCTCCAGCAGGGCGCGGCCGAGGATGATCCCTTTGACCCCTGAACCCTTGAGCGCCTCGATGTCTTCGATGCCGCCAATGCCGCCGGAGGCCTGAAAGCCGACGCTCGGATAGCGGGCGCAGAGATCCCGGTAGAGCTCGACGTTGGTGCCTGAGAGGGTGCCGTCACGGCTGATGTCGGTGCAGAGCACGTGCTTGAGCCCGGCGGGCAGAAAGCGCTCGATCAGCGCCTCGATGGTCACCCCGCTGTTCTCCTGCCAGCCAGCTACCGCGATGTGGCGATTGCCCTGGGCGTCGATATTGACGTCCAGCGCCAGCACGATGCGCTCGGGGCCGTATTTCTCCATCCAGCTGGCCACCAGATCCGGCGATTTGACGGCGGTGGAGCCGATCACCACCCGGCTGGCGCCAGCGGCCAAGAGGTCTGCCACATCCTGCTCGCTGCGCACGCCGCCCCCCACCTGCACCGGTGCTTCGGTGGCCGACAGCAGCTGAGCGATGAGGGGGAGCTGGCGCGCCTTGGCATCTTTGGCACCATCAAGGTCCACCAGATGCAGTTGCACCGCCCCTTGGGAAACATATTCGTCGAAGCGGGCCTGCGGGCTGTCGCTGTAGGCGGTCTTCTGGCCGTAGTCGCCCTGATAGAGCCTCACGACTTGGCCGTTAATCAGATCAATGGCTGGGATAATCATCCTTGTTACAGCTCCAAAAAGTTTTGCAGTAGGCGGGCACCGGCCGCGCCGGAGCGCTCCGGGTGGAATTGGGCGCCAAAGAAATTGCTGTGCTCTGCAACCCCGCCCACGATGGCGGTGAAAGGCTTGCCGTAGTCACAGGTCGCCAGCGTTGCTTCTGTCACCTCCAGCGCATAGGAGTGCACGAAGTAGAAGTAGCTGCCGCTCGGGATCCCCTTGAGCAGAGGATGGGTCTCGTCGTGCTCAATCTGGTTCCAGCCCATGTGGGGCAAACGCAGGTTGCCCACCTCCATCAGCTTGATCCTGCCCGGTACTATGCCAAGACAATCGATCAAGGCATGGGCCTTGCCATCGGTAGCCATGCTCTCTTCGGACGCTTCCGCCAGCATCTGCATGCCGAGGCAAAAACCCAGCAGCGGCTGCTTGGCGGCGCGAATGAGCGGCACCAGCCCCCGTTCGTTGAGATTCTTCATGGCGGCCACTGCGGTGCCGACGCCAGGCAGGATTAGCTTGTCCGCCTGCTCGATGTCGGCTGCCTCGCGGGAGACCCGCGGCTGCACGCCGAGGCGCTCGAATGCCATGCGCACCGAGGCGAGGTTCGCGCAGCCGGTGTCTATAATGACCAGTTTTTGATTGTTCATCGTGCCTTACCCATGTCGATTGGCGAGATCCGCACCATCAATGCGGTGTCGATGATGGTCGGTGTCTGCTTGCTCACATCCATCACAGCACTCCCTTGCTGGAGGGAAGCTCGCTCCCTTCCACTCGAATGGCCTGGCGCAGGGCGCGGCCAAAGCCCTTGAACAGTGCCTCCACCTGATGGTGGGTGTTGCCGCTGCCCACCTTCATCTGCAAGGTGATGGCCATGGCGTCCGAGAGGGAGCGGAAGAAGTGGGGCACCATCTCGGTGGCCATCTCGCCCACGCTGTCGCGGCCAAAACCGCTCGGGCAGTCGAACACGAAGTAGGGGCGGCCGCTCAAGTCGAGCGCGGTGGCCACGTCCAGCTCGGTCAGCGAGGGGGCCTGGGTGCTGTCGTCGGCGCCGTCAACCAGGCGGGGGCGACCGTCGATCACCGCCTGCACTTCGTCCATCGCCAGCACGAAGCCGAAGCGGCCGATGCCGCGCTTGTTGCCGAGGGCCTGGCGCAGCGCCTGACCCAGCGCCAGCCCGACATCTTCCACCGTGTGGTGATCGTCGATATGCAGATCGCCGCTCACTTTGAGCTTGAGCCGAAAACCTGCGTGGGTCGCTATCTGATCCAGCATGTGATCAAAGAAGCCGATGCCGGTGGCGATCTGGTTGCCGCCGCTCTTGTCGAGATCCAGCGCCACCTGAATGCGGGTCTCCTTGGTGTAACGCTCTACTTCGGCCACGCGTCCCTTGGATAGCAGCTGATCACGGATGGCGAGCCAGTCGTGATCCTGCGGGTGGTAGCGGATCCCGCCAATGCCCATATTCTCGGCCAGTTGCAAATCGGTCTGGCGATCGCCGATCACGAAGGAGTTGGCAAAGTCGATGCGACCGGAGGCGAGATACTCCTTCACCAGGCCAAGGTGGGGCTTGCGGCAGCTGCAACCGTCGGTGGGGAAGTGGGGGCAGATCAGCACCTTTTCCCAGCTCACTCCTTGCGATTCAAACAGGTGCATCATCAGGTCGTGGGGCGGCTGGAAGTTCTCCAGCGGCAGGCTGGCAGTGCCCAGCCCATCCTGGTTGGTCACCATCACCAGCACGTAACCGGCGGCCTGCAGCTCGCGCAGCACCGGGATCACCATGGGCTCGAAGCGCAGCTTGGCGAGGCTATCCACCTGCTTGTCGGTCACCGGCTCTTCAATCAGGGTGCCGTCGCGGTCGATAAACAAAAACGGGGTCTTCATCGCTACATCCTTGTTTTAAAGAGAGGGAGAGGGTAGATCACGCAATACCGCCAGCACGGCATCCATCTCGCCCTGATAGCCGATGGTGACGCGAATGCTGTTGTCCAGACCCGGCTTGCTGGAGAAATCCCGCAGTATGATGCCGGCGGCCTTCATGGCGGCAAAGACGGCGGCGCCATCCACAAAGCGCACCAGCACGAAGTTGCCCTTGTCTTCGAATACCTCTTTTACGCAGAAAAGTTCGCCGAGCGTGGCCTTGAAGGCGGCTTTTTGCTTGTTGAGCTCTACCACTCGCTCGCGCATCAGCTCCAGCCCCATGGGGGAGAGGGCCTGCGCCGCGATCTGGGCGATGGGCTCGGGGATGGGATAGGGGGCGATCACCTTGGCCAGCATGGCGATCACCTCGGGGCTTGCCAGCGTAAAGCCGCAGCGGATCCCCGCCAGGGCAAAAGCCTTGGAGAGGGTGCGGGTCACCACCAGATTGGGGAAGCGGGCCAGCAGGTCCACTACGGACGCCTCGGGGCAGAACTCGATATAGGCCTCGTCCACCACCACGATGACGCGATCCCTGGCTTTCTCCAGCAAAGCGATAAGACCGTCGCGACCCACCAGATCCCCGGTGGGGTTGTTGGGGGAGCAGAGAAACACCAGCTTCACATCGCTGAGGCGATCGGCGATGGCGGGCCAGTCAGGTTGGCGGCTGGCAGTGAGCGGCTGCTCGACGATGCCGACGCCGCAGGTCTCGGCGCTGATGGCGTACATGCCGTAGGTGGGCGGGCAGATCAGGATCTGATCTTCACCCGCTTCGCAGAAGGTGCGGATCAAGAGCTCGATGGCCTCGTCGGCGCCACGGCTCACCAGCACCTGATCGGAGTTGACCCCGGCGTAGGCGGCATAGCCGTTCACCACCTCGGCCGGCTGGCACTCGGGGTAGCGGTTGAGACGGCTGCCCTCGATGGTGAAGGGATAGGCCAGTGGCGCCTCGTTGGCGTTGAGCCAGACGTGGCCCTTGCCGCCGATGCGGCGAGCGGATTGATAGGGGGTGAGGGCCCGCACCACGCGGCGCGCCAGGTTGGCAATGCTCATGACAAATCCTTCTGCTGTGCTGTTTGTTGGGACGTGGCGGCCAGGGCGTTCAACCTGAGGGTGACGGCATTCTTGTGGCCATCGAGCCCCTCGGCCTCTGCGATGCGCTCGACGATGGGACCAAGGCCGCGAATACCTTCGGCGCTCAGCTCCTGCACCGTGTAGCGGCGCTGATAATCGGCGAGGCCCAGGCTTGAGCAGGTGCGGGCATAACCGTAGGTGGGCAGGGTGTGGTTGGTGCCGCTGGCGTAATCACCAACCGATTCCGGTGTCCATGCCCCGAGGAAGATGGAGCCGGCATTTTCAAGCAGGTCCAGCAGATCACGGGGAGCGCGGGTCTGCACGATCAGGTGCTCCGGCGCGTAGGCGTTGGAGATGGTGCAGGCTTCTGCCAGATCGTCGCAAAGGATCACCAGACTGCTGCCGAGCGCCTGCGCGGCGATATCCCGGCGGCTCAACTTGGCCAGCTGGCGCTTGATCTCCCCTGCGATGGCATCGGCCAGCAGCGGCGAGGTGGTCACCAGCACCACCTGACTGTCGGGGCCATGCTCGGCCTGGGAGAGCAGATCCGCCGCCACGAAGGCGGGGTTGGCGCTCTCGTCGGCAATCACCAGCACCTCGGAGGGGCCGGCTGGCATGTCGATGGCGGCGCCGCGCCAGTCGCGAGATACCTGCCCCTTTGCTTCGGTCACATAGGCGTTGCCCGGGCCGAAGATCTTGTCCACCTTGGGAATGCTTTCGGTGCCGTAAGCCATGGCGGCGATGGCCTGGGCGCCGCCAATGGCGAACACCTTCTCGACCCCGCAGGCGCGGGCGGCAAACAGGATCTCGTCGCTGGCCGGGGACGGGGTGCAGAGCACCACTTCACGGCAACCGGCGATGGCGGCCGGAATGGCCAGCATCATCACGGTGGAGGGGAGCGGTGCGCTGCCCCCCGGTACATAGAGACCGACCCGGCTGATGGGCTGGGTGCGCAGCTCGCACACCACCCCGGGCTGGGTCTCCACTCGCACTACCGGTTGCACCTGGGCGGCGTGAAAGGTGCGAATATTGGCAATGGCCGCTTCGATGGCGTTTTTGATGTTGTCATCCAGTCGTGCGCAGGCAGCTTCAATTTCGGCCTCGCTGACGCGCAACTGTTCACGGGGGGCGCGCTCGAAGCGCAGGCTCAGCTCGCGCAGAGCCTCGTCGCCCCGGCTGCGCACCGCCACGATGATCTCCCGTACCACGGCGCCGATGTCGGCCTCGTCACTCAGGGCCGGCCGGGTCAGCACGTCGGCCTGCTGGGCGGGGGAGAGGGTCTTCCAGATCAGGGTCTGCATGATGTCCCTTCCTTATTCCATCATTTTTTCGATGGGCAGTACCAGAATGGAGCTGGCGCCGAGGGCCTTGAGCTGTTCCATGGTCTCCCAGAACAGGGTCTCGCTGGAGACGACGTGCAGCGCCACCTGGTTGGTCTCGCCCGCCAGCTGCATGATGGTGGGACGTTCGGCGCCCGGCAGCAGATCGGTGATGGCATCGAGTTTGTCCTTGGGCGCGTGCAGCATGATGTACTTGCTTTCGCGCGCCTGCTGCATCCCCTGAATGCGGGGCAGCAGGGTGTCGATGATCTTCTGCTTGGCATCGGACAAGGGGTTGGGCGCCTGCACCAGTACGGCCTTGGAGCTGTAGATCACCTCTACTTCTTTCAGGCCGTTAGCCTCCAGTGTCGCGCCGGTGGAAACCAGATCGCAGATGGCATCGGCCAGGCCCGCGCGCGGCGCCACTTCCACCGATCCGCCCAGCATCACGCTCTTGAAGCCGAGCCCCTTTTCGTCAAAGAAGCGCTTGAGCAGCCCGGGGTAGGAGGTGGCGATGCGCTTGCCGGCAAGGCTCTGTGGCCCCGTGTAGGTCACATCTTCCGGCACCGCCAGCGAGAGGCGGCAGCCACCGAAGTCGAGCTGTTTGAGGGTTTTGACCGCAAAGGGCTGACCCTGGGAGGCGCGGATGAGCTGCACCTCTTCCAGCACGTTCTCGCCGATGATACCAAGGTCGACCACCCCTTCCATCACCAGCCCCGGGATGTCGTCATCGCGTACCCGCAGGATGTCGATGGGCATGTTCTCGACATGGGCGATGAGGCGCTGTTCGCGCAGGTTGATCTTGAGGCCGCAGCTCTTGAACAGGGCCTGGGAGTCCTGGCTCAGGCGACCGGATTTTTGCATGGCGATGCGCAGACGTTGTGTTTCCATTGCTCGATTTCCTTCTAGTCAAAAACGAAAAAGCCCTCGGAAGTCAGTGCTTCCGAGGGCTTATGAATCTTGCGGTCCTTTTGGAAGTCACCAGTTAAGTGTCTTCCAGCAGTCAACCTCCTGAAAGACTATTCGGGATGATGGTGGTGGTGATGAGTCTTCAGGCTGGTGAACTGCATGTAATCAATCCTTTACAAATAAGATGTCGTAGTTGACGCCCGATTTAAACTACCTGCCTTGACGGAAAAAGCAACCGGAAAATGTGATTTGGTCGATTAAAGTTGAGAAAACGGTTTTCTGGTCGATAACTAGACAAGGTGAGCCAGAGGAGGCGACATCATGCCCAGTCAGGACCTGTTATTCCCCATTCTGCCCCGGGCACCGGCCGCCCCGAGCAGTGACGACATCAAGCGGGAAGTGACCCAGATCAGCCAGAAGCATCAGCTGCGCAAGACCAGCACCGACAACGGTGACTCCCAGCAGCGCCAGCAGCCTTATCCATCGGCCAAGCGTGATCAGCCAGCACCTGAAGAGGACGATCACAAGCCGGACCCCGATCACCAGATCGATCTCTTCGTCTAGGCGCATAATCAGTCCCGCTTTTGCCACACTTTTGGCATAATGCCCCCTTTTGCTGCGGGACGCCCTTTTGACCATCCAGACCCTGTTCAAGCCAGACGGCCCTCTGGCCAGCCATATCGACGGCTTTAAAGCCCGTGCCCCGCAACTGGAGATGGCCGAGGCGGTGGCGCGTGCCATCAAGGAGCATGGTCGCTTGCTGGTGGAGGCGGGCACCGGTACCGGCAAGACCTACGCCTACCTGGTGCCGGCGCTGGAATCCGGCAAACGGGTGGTGATCAGCACCGGCTCAAAGAACCTGCAGGAGCAGCTTTTCTACCGGGATCTCCCCACCATCACGGGGGCGCTCTCCTATACCCCGCCGGTGGCCCTGCTCAAGGGGCGCAGCAACTATCTGTGCATCGAGCGGATGAACCGGCTGCTCAGCGAATCCCACCTGCAAAAGCCGGAAGTGCTCAATGATCTGGTCAAGGTGAAGTCCTGGTCCACCGCCACCGACAACGGCGACGTGGGGGATATTCCGGGGCTGCAGGAGAACGCCGAGATCCTCGCGCACGTCACCAGCACCAATGAAAATTGCCTCGGTCGCGACTGCCCCTATTACGACGACTGCCATCTGGTGGTGGCTCGCCGCCGGGCCATGGATGCCCAGGTGGTGGTGATCAACCACCACCTCTTCTTCGCCGACATGGCGGTCAAAGACACCGGATTTGGCGAGCTGGTGCCCGAAGCGCAGGTCTACGTGTTTGACGAAGCGCACCAGCTGCCCGAGATCGCCACCAACTACTTCGGCAAATCGGTGGGCAGCCGCACTATTCTGGATCTGGCACAAGATATCCAGCTCGCCTATCGGGCCGAAGCCCATGACATGGCCCAGCTCGGCAAGGCGGCCGACCGGCTCGCCATCGCCAGTCAGGATCTGCGGCTCGCCTTCGGGGTGGACGGTGGGCGCGGCAATACCCGTGACATGCTGCGCCAGCCACTCTGGGGCCAGGCGCTGGCCCGCCTCAACGATGCCCTCGGACTCTGTTATGAAGTGCTGAAACTGGCGCTGGGGCGCGGCGAGCAGCTTGACCACTGTTTCGAGCGGATCAGCGAGCTGCGCACCCGCTTGGGGGAGGTATTGGCCATCAACCAGACCGGCTTCTCCTACTGGTATGACTGCTCGCGGCTGCACTTTACCCTCAACCTGACCCCGCTGTCGGTGGCCGAGCGCTTTGGCGCCGAGGTGCTGCGCCCCGAAGTGGCGTGGGTGTTTACCTCGGCCACCCTGACGGTGGACATGCGCTTTGATCACTTCAAAGCCGAGCTGGGGCTGGCCGGTAGCGCCGAGCTTATTCTCGACAGCCCGTTCGACTACGGCGAGCAGGCGCGGCTCTGCGTGCCACGCTTTCTGCCTGAGCCCAATGCCTTTGGCCGCGGCGAGCAGCTGGCCAATCTGATGATCCCGCTCATCAACAAGACGCCGGGGGGCTGTTTCTTTCTCTGTACCAGCCATCAGGTGATGCGCCAGGTGGCCGAGGTGCTGCGCCGGGAGATCGGCCGTACCGTCCTGCTGCAGGGAGAGGACAACAAGCAGCGATTGCTCAAGGAGTTCGTCGAGAATGGCCGCGCCGTGCTGGTGGCGACCAGCAGCTTCTGGGAGGGGATCGACGTGCGAGGGGCGGCGCTCTCCTGTGTTATCATCGACAAGCTGCCGTTCGCCAGTCCCGATGATCCGCAGCTTAAAGCGCGAGTGGATGACTGCAAGCTCAGGGGCGGCGATCCCTTTGCCGATATCCAGCTGCCCAAGGCGGTGATCGCCTTGAAACAGGGGGTAGGGCGGCTCATCCGTGATCGCGGTGATCACGGAGTACTGGTCATCTGTGATCCCCGCATGGTCAACAAGCCCTATGGCGCTACCTTCATCAAGAGTCTGCCTGCGATTCCACGAACCCGGGAGCTGGCGATGCTGGGGAATTTCTTCGAGCAGCAGGCGCTCGCCGGGCGGTGATCGCGTTTGCGCTGGCGCGGCCGCCAAGCCTTGCGACATTTTGAAAAACTGCTGGCACTGTCTGCTTGCAGATTATGTAATTGACTGATTTTATAGAGATTGGAAAGCATGAACGAGTTGAAGATCCTGGCCGTTGATACCTCCACCGAAGCCTGCTCCGCCGCCTTGCTGGTGGGGGAGCAGGTGTTCTCCCGCTGGGAGGAGGCGCCGCGGGATCACACCCGCAAGATCCTGCCCATGGTTCAGGCTGTGTTGGACGAAGCCGGGATAACCTTGGATGAGCTCGATGCCATCGCCTTTGGCCGTGGTCCCGGCTCCTTTACCGGGGTGCGCATCGGCATCGGTGTGGCGCAGGGCCTGGCATTTGGGGCCGGCGTGCCGCTGATCGGCATCTCCACCCTGGCCGCCATGGCGCAAGGTGCCCATCGTCTGGATGGCGCCGAACAGGTGCTGACCGCCATCGATGCGCGGATGAACGAGGTCTATTTCGGCCGCTATGAGCTGATCGATGGCCGCATGCAGCTGGTGGGCGACGAGGTGGTGAGCGATCCCGCGGCACTGGTTGACGCCCGTGGCAAACTAGCGGGTCGGGTGACCTGCGTCGGTACCGGTTTTGAAACCTATGGCGAAATTTTGAGTGGCCTTGCCGATGAGCTGGCGATGAGTCAGGTGCGTTTCCCGGCGGCGCTGGACATGCTGCCGCTGGCGCACAGCGCCTGGCTGGCGGGCGAGGCGGTGGCGGTGGAGCAGGCGACCCCGGTCTATTTGCGTGACAAGGTGACCTGGAAGAAGCTGCCGGGTCGCGAATAAGGGCGAGAGTGGCAGCCATGTCGCTCACGCCGCTGGGAACATACCCCATTGCGGGTGGTTGACAGGCCGGTTCATCCGGCCAGAGGAGCGTGACATGTTGAAGCGTGCAATGATGATGGGGGCTGCAGGCCTCTTGCTCGGTGCCTGCAGCTCGGTTCCGAAAGAGCTGGCCTATGAGCCTGCCAACCAGCTGGTGGCCTACCAGCCGGCCCTTGCGGGCCAGGAGGGCAAACCGGCTCGCTGGAGCGGGGTCATCTCGGCGGTACACAACAAGGCGGATCAGAGCGTCATCGAGGTGGTCTATTTGCCGCTCAAGTCCAACGGGGTGCCGGAGCAGACCGAACAGAGCCCGGGCCGTTTTTTGGCCATCATGCAGGGCTTTGTCGACCCGACCCTCTATGCCAAGGGGCGCAGCCTGACGGTGCTGGGCACCATCGACAAGCCGCTCGACAGCCAGATAGGCGAGCATAAATACCGCTTCTCGGTACTCAAGGTGACGGGCAGCAAGTTGTGGCCGCCGGTCAAGGAGGTGGAGGTGCGCTATGTGGATCCCTACTTCTACGACCCCTTCTATGATCCCTACTGGCCGAGACGGCCGCTGCGCCGCTAGGACCGGGAGTGAAGACCGTGCTGCAGGAGCGCTTCCTGACCTTGGCGGATGGCCGCAGGGTGGCCTTGCTTGAGAGTCAGCCAGTGCCGGGTGAACAGGCCAGTAAACCCTTGCTGGTTGCGCTGCATGGCTGGCTCGACAACAGTGCGAGCTTTGTGCCCCTAGCCCCTTATCTGACCCACTTTAAGCTGGTCTGCATCGATCTGCCGGGGCACGGTCACTCGGATCACAAGGGCACGCCCTATGTCTTCGTCGACTGGCTGGACGATCTCTACCAGATCGCCCAAGCGGCGGGCTGGACGGCATTCACGCTGCTTGGCCACTCTCTCGGTGCCTTGATCGCTTCCGCCTATGCCGGGGTCTTCCCCGAGCAGGTGGAGCGACTCATCCTGCTGGAGGGGCTCGGTCCTCTCAGCCAACCCGACGAGGCAGTGCCGGAGCAGCTGCGCCGCGCCATCCTGAATCGCAGTCGCACCCGTGAGCGAGCCTCCCAGGGCTTTGCATCCATCGAGGAAGCGGTGACGGCGCGCTGCAAGGTGGCCGATATTGGCCCGAGTTCGGCACGTCTCATCTGCGAGCGGCAGCTGGAAGCGCGTGAAGGGCGCTGGCATTGGCGCAGCGATCCTCGTCTTAGAGATCTCTCCCCCATGCGCATGAGCGAAGGGCAGGCCCAGGCGCTGATCCGGGCCATCCGTTGCCCGGTGCTATTTATCGCCGGCGCAGAGGGTTTTGCCAGCCTGCAGGCACAGTGGCAACAGCGTCATGCCGCGTTTGCCCAGATAGAGCGGGTCATTTTGGCGGGAAACCACCATTTTCATATGGAAAATTCGGTAGAGACCGCGGTTTGTATCGAAAAATTTTGTCAAATTCGGTAGAATCGACGGCTTTCAATAATTCCAGGTTTGTCTTCTCCCTCACATTTTTCCGTTGTTAATTTGCTGTTAATTGATGTTGCCCTATGTAAATATGGGCGGCATTAGAGTATGAGCTTAAAACAACTGCTTGAAATGGATGTGAACAGGGACGGAGGCAACACAGTGAGCGCACAGGTGCTAGTTATGCAGGAGAAGTTCGTGGAAAAAGTCTGGCTGAAGCGTTATCCAGAAGGGGTGCCCGCCGAGATCAATCCAGACCAATACAGCTCCCTGGTCGAGATGTTTGAAGAGTCGGTGACTGAATTTGCCGACCAGCCTGCCTTCGTCAACATGGGGCAGACCATTACCTACCGTCGCCTTGAAGAGCAGTCCCGCGCCTTTGCCGCCTACCTGCAAAACGAGCTCAAGCTCAGTCAGGGTGACAGGGTCGCCGTGATGATGCCCAACCTGCTGCAGTACCCCATCGCGGTGTTCGGCATCCTGCGTGCTGGCATGATAGTGGTCAACGTCAACCCGCTCTACACCCCGCGCGAGCTGGAACATCAGCTCAAGGACTCCGGTGCCAAGGCCATCGTCATCGTCTCCAACTTTGCCCATACCCTGGAAAAAGTGGTCTACGACACCCCGGTCAAGCACGTGATCCTGACCCGCATGGGCGACAACCTGGGCCTGGCCAAGGGCACCGTGGTCAACTTCGTGGTGAAATACGTCAAGAAGCTGGTACCCAAATACAATCTGCCCCACGCCAGCACCATGCGCCAGGCGCTGGCCAAAGGCCGCTATCTGCAGTACATCAAGCCCGAGATCAACAACGACGATCTGGCTTTCCTGCAGTACACCGGCGGTACCACCGGCCTCTCCAAGGGGGCCATGTTGACCCACCGCAACATGATTGCCAACGTGGAGCAGTGCCTCGGCGTCTATGGCCCCATGCTGGAACGGGGCAAGGAGTTCGTGGTCACCGCACTGCCGCTCTACCACGTCTTCGCGCTGACCGTGAACTGCCTGCTGTTCATGCGCCTGGGTGGCTACAACCTGCTGATCAGCAACCCGCGCGACATCCCGGGCTTTGTCAAAGAGATCAGAAAGTACCCCTTTACCTGCATCACCGGGGTCAACACCCTGTTCAATGCGCTGGTCAACAACGGCGAGTTCCAGTCGATGGACTTCTCCCGTCTGAAGCTGACCATTGGTGGCGGCATGGCGGTGCAGCGGGCGGTGGCAGAACAGTGGAAAGGGCTGACCGATACGCCGCTGCTGGAAGGCTACGGCCTGACCGAGTGTTCGCCGCTGGTGAGTGTCTGCCCCTATGATCTGACTGATTACAACGGCTCCATCGGCCTGCCGGTCTGCTCTACCGACATTCGTCTGGTGGATGATGCAGGCCAGGTGATCCACGAGCTTGGCAAACCCGGCGAGATGCAGGTGCGCGGCCCGCAGGTGATGAGCGGCTACTGGCAGCGGCCGGAAGCCACCGCCGAGGTGATGCAGGATGGCTGGCTCTGTACCGGTGACATCGCGGTGTGCGATGAGCAGGGCTTCTTCAAGATCGTCGATCGCAAGAAGGACATGATCCTGGTCTCCGGCTTCAACGTTTATCCGAACGAAATTGAAGACGTGGTGGCGCTGCACCCGAAAGTGCTGGAAGTGGCCGCCGTCGGCGTGCCGCACAAGGTCTCCGGCGAGCTGGTGAAGATCTTCGTGGTCAAGAAAGATGCAAAGCTGCAGGAAGACGAGATTATTGCTCACTGCCGCAAACATCTGACTGCCTATAAGGTACCGAAACTGGTAGAATTTCGTGACGAACTTCCCAAGACCAATGTGGGCAAGATCCTGCGCCGCGTGCTGCGCGACGAGGAGATTGCCAAGCAGTAACCGGCGTGGCGCTGCCAAGCAGCATGCCGTCGTTATGCAAAACCGTGGGTCAGCCCACGGTTTTTTCTTTTGGCCCTGATCAACACGCAGGCACAGATGCACTATCAACTCATTTCACAGCAAGCCGAACTGGATCAGTATCTCGCCTCCCTGGCCGACGTTCCCCTGGCCATCGATACTGAATTCGTTCGCACCCGCACCTATTATCCCCAGCTGGGCCTGTTCCAGATCTATGACGGTGAGCATCTGGCACTGCTGGATCCGCTGACGCTGGATCTCTCCTCCCTCTGGCAACGACTCGGCCGGGCAGGGCAGATCGCCATCTTGCACGCCTCCGGTGAAGATCTGGAGCTTATCCAGCATCAGGCGGGCCATCTGCCCAACCAGATGCACGACACCCAGCTGGCCGCCGCCTTTCTGGGTTACGGGGTATCGGTCGGTTTTGGCGCCCTGGTCAACGAGTTTCTCGCGGTGGAGCTGGAGAAGGATCAGGCCCGTACCGACTGGCTGGCGCGCCCGCTGACTCCCCGTCAGCTCGAGTACGCGGCAGCCGACGTGTTTTATCTGCTGCCGCTCTACGAGAGAGTGATGGCCAAGTTGCATGAGAGCGGCAAGTTCGCCTGGTTCGAGCAGGAGTGCCAGAACCACTCCGCCCGCAAGACCCAGACCAGCGATCCCCGCCAGGCCTATCTCGACATCGTCAATGCCTGGCAACTGGGACGCCGCGAGCTGGCCATTCTGCGTGAGCTCGCCGCCTGGCGTCAGCAAGAGGCGGTGCGCCGGGATCTTGCCCTCAACTTCGTGGTCAAAGAGCTGCACCTGTTCAAGGTCGCGGAGCGCAGACCCACTTCGCTGCGCGATTTGAACGAGCTGGGGCTGGCCCCCATCGAGATCAAGATCCACGGCAAACGGATGCTGGATATCGTGGCCGCAGCCCAGCAGAGCGATCCCGACAGCTGGCCCGAGCCCATTCGCCGGCTGGTGGACTACCCCCAGTACAAGGCCGAGCTCAAGCGCATCAAGGGGATGGTGGAAGAGAAGGCCAAGGCCAGCAACATTCCGCCCGAGCTGGTGGCCAGCAAGAAGATCATTCACCAGTATTTCACCTGGAGCTGGCGCATGAGTGACGAAGAGCGCGCCCGTGCCGACAAGCCGATGCTGCTGCAAGGCTGGCGCCATGAACTGGTTGGCCACTTGCTGGCGCAGTGATCACAAGATAAAAAAGGGGCCCTCTGGGCCCCTTTTTTATCTGCGTTACTGCAGTGGATAGCGGTAGCGAGCCAGGATCTGCCCGTACTCCGGGCTCTGCAGCAGGGCCCGGATCGCCTCATCAAGCCGTTGCAGTTGTTGTGGCGTGGTGGTGCGACGACTCAACATCAGGTGAACCGGGGTCTGCTGGATGTCGAGCAGGGTGGTCAGTTGATCGAGGGGGATACCGGCCAGATTGAGCTGCTGCAATCCCATGGGGTCCATGACAACCCCCTGGATCCGGCCGGCCAGCAGCAGCTTGATCAGCGGTTCCATTTTCAGCCTTACTAGCAGTCGCTGCTGCATCTGGGATGACTGCATGAAGGTGCGAAAATCGGTGCCGTAATCAAAATCACGCAGCATGCCGATGGTGAAGTCCGGCCGGGAGAGCAAGTCGGAGAGCTGGGTTATCTCCTGCCAGCGCCCCTTGTCCTGACGGCGGATAAGCAGCACGGTCTCTTCATTGCGATAGGGCAGGGTAAAGCGGGCATACAGGTTGCGCTCGGCAGTCTGGTTGGCGGACATGGTCAGTTGAATGGTGCCGAACTCCAGCTCGCGCAGCACGCGGGCCCAGGGCATCTCGCTGTAGTTGGCGTGAAACCCAGCCCGGTTGAAGATGGCTTCCAGCAGGTCGATATCCAGCCCCTGCAGTTGCTGCTGTTCGTCGCGAAAGCTGAACGGGTGCCAGCTTGACCAGCCTACCAGCAGCGACTCTTGCGCCCAGGCGGAGCAGCACAAACACCATAACAACAAGACTCTGTACACGGAGATGTCCCTGTTCAGCGTGGTTGTTGTTGATTATTGAATAGAAATGTCGGGCTGACCAGCCCGCAGAAGAGGATGCACGGACGTGCATCCCTCAGAGTTCGTGGGCGTGGAATCCCTTGCGATAGCGGGCTTCGCAGCGCGGGCAGCGTTGCAGGGTCGGGTCCTGTTCCAGCTGTTCGATGGCCAGCGGCTCCTCGCAGTCGGAACAGAGGCCATAGAGGCCCAGATCCATCTGACAGAGGGCGGCATCGATACGCTTGAGGCGAGCCACGCGCTGCTCTACCTTGGGCAAATCGAGGCGGCTGGTCAGATCAACCAGTTGATCCCGCTCGCAGTGATCCACCTTCTCTGCCCACTCGTCACGCCGACAGGCTTTGAGCTGACCAATCAGCTCTTCTCTTACTTGCGCCCAGTCAGTCAGCAGGCGATCACGCCACACGGCCAACTGAGCTTGCGTCATTTCACACACACTAGCCCCCAACAGACGAATTACGAATCTGGGGCAGTATAGGGAAGCGACAGGATTATCAAGATGATATGCGTCAAGTAAAGGACGGTTAGATCACAGTTTTCGACGCCTGCAGCAAGGCATCCCGGATGGGATTGGTCTCCTTGAGTACCCGGATTTCCCCAAACAGCCGATCCGCCTCGGGATACTCCCGCTTGAGATAGCTGAACCACTGCTTGATCCGGCTCGGGTAGTAGTCTGCCTTCTCGCTCGCCAAGTCCTGCTCGGTGTAGCTCACCATCAGCTGCAGCACCTCGGCCCAGCTCATGTGGGCACAGCCGGTCTTCATGACGTTGGCCAGATTGGGCAGAGAGATGGCGCCGCGACCCACCATCAGGGTGTCGCAGCCGGAGACTTGGGCGCAGGCGAGGGCATCCGCATGATCCCAGATCTCGCCGTTGGCGGTGACGGGGATGGGCAGAGCACGGCGAATGGCGTCCACATACTCCCAGTGGGCCGGCGCCTTGTAGCCTTCGCGCTTGGTGCGGGCGTGCACGGCCAGCTCGTTGGCGCCGCCTTGATGAACGGCCTGAGCGTTCTCCAGATAGAGATCCTTGTCATCGTAGCCGAGGCGGATCTTGGCACTCACCGGCAGATGGGCAGGCACCGCCTCGCGCACCGCCTTGACGATGCGATAGATGGTCTCGGGCTCTTTGAGCAGCACGGCGCCCCCCTTGCTCTTGTTGACCGTGGGGGCAGGGCAGCCGAAGTTGAGATCGACGCCAGGGGAGCCGAGCTCGATGGCCCGCAGCGCGTTTTCGGCCAGCCATTCTGGGTGCTGGCCCAGCAGTTGTACCCGCACCGGGGTGCCGGCTCGGGTCTTGCCGTCCTGTTTGAGTTCGGGACAGAGGCGATGAAACACCTTGGCCGGCAGCAGCTGATCGACCACCCGGATGAATTCGCTGACGCAGAGGTCGTAATTGTTGACGGAGGTGAGCACCTCCCGCATCAAGTGATCCAGCACCCCCTGCATGGGGGCCAAAATTACGCGCATAACCGGTTCCGAAGGGCAAACAGAGAAAAAAGAGCGCAGATTGTAGTGGTAACGGGGCAGGTTGTCAGCCGTCACGCCATAGGAGTGGGCAGGTTAAGGCCATGATTGGTGCGCAAGCCCCGTGATCCGGGGTATCAGTTGTCATGATAATGGGAATCGTTGTCAACATGGGGGCGGATCCTGTTAGGATGACGCAAGGGCATGGTAAGAGGGGCTGCGATGAAACGTTGGTGTTTGATGGGGTTGGGCTGGCTGGCATTCGTGACCGGCATCATCGGCATAGTGCTGCCCCTGCTGCCGACCACGCCCTTCATGCTGCTGGCGGCGGCCCTGTTTGCCCGCTCGTCCCCTCGTTTTCACCGCTGGTTGCTGGCCCATCCCTGGTTCGGACCGCCCATTGCCGACTGGCAGCAGTATCGCGGCATTCGCCGCCATGCGCGGCGGCGTGCCATCCTCTTCATTCTGCTCTCCTTCTCGGTGTCGCTGGCGGTGGTTCCCCTGCTGTGGGTCAGGCTGCTGCTCATTGCCATAATGGTGATCCTGCTCACCTGGTTAATGCGTCTGCCGGTGCTGGAGCCAGTTGCAATGGAGAAGTGAAGTCCCTAAGCTATTGCGGCAATAATGCTATGGAGTCGGCCTGTCATTTTTGCGTGACGGGCCTTTTTATTTCCCGCTGGCGGGAAGCTGAGAGAAACGACCATCTGCGTCGAAAAACAAACGGTCAAACCATGAATCCGGAAACCCTGAAATTTATCGAAGCGAGCATCAAGACCATTCCCGACTATCCGAAGCCGGGCATCCTGTTTCGCGACATCACCAGCCTGATCGAGAATGCCGACGCCTTCAAGGCCACCATCGATCTGCTGGCCAATCACTATCGTGATCAAGGGATCACCAAGATTGTCGGTACCGAAGCGCGTGGCTTCATCTTCGGCGCGCCGGTTGCCTACGCCATGGGTCTGGGCTTCGTGCCGGTTCGCAAGCCGGGCAAACTGCCCCGCGCCGTCATCGAAGAGTCCTATGCCCTCGAATACGGCACCGACACCCTGCAACTGCACACCGACGCCATCTTGCCCGGTGACAAGGTGCTGGTCGTGGACGATCTGCTGGCCACCGGCGGCACCGTCGATGCGACCGTCAAACTCATTCGCCGCGCTGGCGGTGAAGTGGTTGATGCCGCGTTCATCATCTCCCTGCCGTCCCTCGGTGGTGATGCCCGCCTGACCGCCGCCGGCGTCAAGGTGGTTTCTCTGGTCGAACTGCCGGGCGAATAAGCCCTCAGTCTGACCAAGCTGGCAGGTCTCGTCAGCCTTGCCTGCGTCCAGACCGGTGCCCGTACGGGCATCGGTTTGAAATTCAAGCGATCCCTCCCGCCCTGGCCGATAGCCGATACAGCCCGCCCCGCATTTGTGTTAGCATCCAGCCTCAATGCCTTGTCATCCCTGCATCGAGATCTATGAGCTATCAGGTTCTGGCGCGTAAATGGCGCCCCCATACGTTTGAACAAGTGGTAGGCCAGCACCATGTGCTGACCGCCTTGACCAACGCCCTGGATCAGGGACGGCTGCATCACGCCTATCTGCTGAGCGGCACCCGCGGGGTCGGCAAGACCACCATCGCCCGCATCCTGGCCAAGAGCCTCAACTGCGAGCAGGGGATCAGCAGCCACCCGTGCGGGGTGTGCGACACCTGCCGCGAGATCGACCAGGGCAACTTCGTCGATCTGCTGGAGATCGATGCGGCGTCGCGCACCAAGGTGGAAGATACCCGTGAGCTGCTCGACAACGTGCAGTACCGGCCGGCCCGTGGCCGCTTCAAGGTCTACCTCATCGATGAAGTGCACATGTTGTCGCGCCACAGCTTCAACGCGCTGCTGAAAACCCTGGAAGAGCCGCCCCCCTATGTGAAGTTCCTGCTGGCTACCACGGATCCGCAGAAGCTGCCGATCACCATCCTCTCGCGCTGCCTGCAGTTTCATCTGAAGAGTCTGGATCAGACCCAGATCGCCAAGCAGCTCGAATGGGTGCTGGATCAGGAGGGGCAACCCTTTGAACCGCGCGCCCTGTTGGCGCTGGCCAAGGCGGCTGACGGCAGCATGCGCGACGCCTTGAGCCTGACCGATCAGGCGCTGGCCCACGGCAATGGCAGTGTGCGCCTAGACAGCGTGCTGGCCATGCTGGGCACGCTCGATCATCGCCATCTGCACCAGCTGCTGGAGGCGGTGCTGCGCCAGGATGCGCCGGCCACCATGGCCAAGATCACCGAAATCGCCACCCTGGGTCCCGATTTTGATCAGCTCCACGCCGAACTGGAAGGGTTACTCCATCGCATTGCCATGGCGCAGCTATTGCCCGCCACCGTTCAGGAGCAGGGGGCGGACGCCGATGCTCTGCTGCAGCTGGCCCAGGCCATGAGCCCGGAAGAGGTGCAGCTCTGCTACCAGATTGTGCTGGGTGGCCGTAAAGACTTGCCCTGGGCGCCCGATGGCCGCACCGCGCTGGAGATGACCTGCCTGCGGATGCTGGCCTTCTCGCCCCGGCGTGAAGTTCTGCACCCCGCCAGCCTGACGGCGCTGCCCCCCGCCATGGGAGGGTTGGCGACAGAGGCGAGAAGTGGCGCAGCGGCGCCGGGAAAGCCCCAGGGGGCTGAGCCGGCCCCGGCTGCCAGCGCAGCGCCACTGGCTCCGTCAGCGGTTGCCGCCGCCGCGCCTGCCGCGACCATGGCCCCTGTGGTGATGGCCGAGCAAGCAGCTGTCGAGCCAGCTTTGGAGAGACAGGATAACGGGGCCGAGCTGGATCCGCTGTTTGCCGAGCAGGATGAGTTGCTGCGCGAGGCCGAGCAGATGGGTTACGAGGCGGTGACGTTGCCGGCCGCGTCCGGCAACCTGCCGGCAGAGCCGTCTGTGGCTCCCCCTTCAGTGCCTGTCATGGCCGAGCCCGAGCCAATTGCGCAGGCCGAGGTTGTGGCAGACACAGATACCGTCCCCTCGACGGTCTCCAGCATGCAAAGCCTGCTTGGCAAGCGCAATCTGCTGCGCAGTCGCCTGCGCAGCGAACCATCGACGGCGACCAGCGCTGCGCGCACAGCGCCCGCCAAACCGGTGGCTGCCGCCAGACCGGCAACGGTGATGCAACCAGCCGCCGCCATGCCATCCCCGGCTTTCGAGCCGCAACCGGTGCGGGTTGATGGGCAAGGGCAGGCGTCTGCCCGGCCAGCCCCGCAGACGGGGTATGACGACTTGCCGCCGCTCGATGCCTATGAAGAGAGCGGGAGCGACTACGAAGAGTATTTGAGCCAAGGTTTCAGCGATGCGTTTGCCAGTGCCCCTCTGCCGGAGCGGGCTGCCCAGGCGACATCGCCGGCGTCTATCCCCGCGGCCGTGACACGTCCTCAGTCAGACGATCTGCCGCCCTGGGATCTGGACGGCAGTGCACCTCGGCAGGCTAGCGCTGCGCCTGTTGCTGCCCCCGTGACGGCCTCTCGCGAGGTCGTTGTCAGCGAGCCGGTGCCTGCCGTCTCGGTGATGGAAACCATCGACTGGGACGAGCTGGAGGGTGACAGCCAGCCGCAAGCGGGAGAAGTGGCGGCCAGATTGATCCCGTCCTCCCTGCTGAACAGCTGCGGCGATCCCTGGGCCGAGCTGATTGCTCGCACCGGTGTCGGTGGTCGGCTGCGTCAGCTGGCCATCAACTCGGTCATGAGCCAGCAGGGGGATAAGGTACTGTTGACCCTCAAACCGGAGCAGCGCCATCTGATCAGCGACAGGGCGCGGGCCGATCTGGCCGAGATCATCGGCCCCGAGCTGGGGCAACCGGTGCAGGTGGAGGTCACGCTGGGCAGTGTGCCCGAGCAGGAGACGCCGCTGGAGATAGAACATCGCCTCTATCTCGGGGTGCGTGAGCAGGTCACCCGGGATCTGGAGCAGGATCCCAACGTGCAATTTTTGCAGCAGCGATTCGGCGCCGTGCTTCACCACGACAGCATAGAGCCGCTGAGTCGCTGACAAACATCATGCCGGGCCTGGTGCCCGGTTGATAAATGGTTTGGCTGTCCCCACTTAGGATGGGTAAACCCACGGCCCGGCGCTGGATGCCGGATTTCAAGACGAGAGACGACATATGTTTGGTAAAGGTGGAATGGGGAACCTGATGAAACAGGCCCAACAGATGCAAGAGCGTATGCAGAAGATGCAAGAGCAGCTTGCCCAGATGGAAGTGGTCGGTGAAGCCGGCGCTGGCATGGTCAAGGTCACCATGGCCGGCAGCCACAGTGTACGCCGCATCGAGATCGACCCGAGCCTGATGGAAGATGACAAAGAGATGCTGGAAGATCTGGTGGCCGCTGCCGTCAACGATGCCGTGCGTCGCGTGGAAGAGCAGAACAAGAGCAAGATGGGCGAACTGACCGGCGGCATGCAACTGCCCCCCGGCTTCAAGATGCCGTTCTAAGCTCGGCCTGGCAGGGCGCGCCGTACCGCGTTTCTTGCGTACGATAGTGTGACCAGACGACACGGCGGATACATCTCTGTATCCGCCGTGTTTTTTTATCCGGTTTGCAAGGCGACAGCCACTCGTGTTTGGCTGTCTGCTGGCTCACAACTGCGAAGTGCTACCCAAGTCATGCTGGGGGGCCATCAAGAAAGGCAGCGTCCCTTCACCCAATAGATGGCTCTGGCATCCTTGTCCACCCTGGGGTGGCCTGTCGCCAGAAGTCGGTAAGGTAGCCCTGCCAGCAACTCGGCCAGCTGAAACTGCGGATCATCCTGGTTGATGAGCAGGCTGGTATAGAGGGGGTCCTGGCAGGTCAAAATAGCATTGAGTCGGGTCTTGTCGACATTGGTTATTTGCCAGTTGCCATATACCGAGAATAATCCGCGTTCGGTTTCACCAAATTGCCAGCCGGCAATATTGGCGCGTTGTGCTATCGGTATTTTAAACAAGAAGTGTTGGGTGTCATCTTTCATATTTTTGGCGGCATCAATGGCGGGGTAGGCCAGAATAAATGTCAGCATGAACATAATACCGGCAGCGCTGGCCAGCAAGGTCGCGCCATGTATTTCACGCCAGCGCCACAACTGTTCTACTGCGAATATAAGCAATATGGCCGCAAATACATGCCGCCAACCCAGCGTACTGATGACCTTGAGCACCTTGTCGGGTATTTCCAGCGGCAACAGCGGCAGATAAAAAGGGGCCATCAGCAGCGCCAGTGCAAACAGGAACATGAACAAGGTCCAGCCACGGCCATAACCATTGAGCCAGCGAGGCCAGCAGACGCTCAGTTGCCCGATCATCAGGGCAAAGACCGGCATCAGTGGAAAGAGGTAAAGAGTCCGCTTGGTGGAGGCGATGCTGAGCAGCAGCAGGGTGCCCAGCGCCCAGCTCAGCAGAAACAGGCGGGAGGCGCTCCACTGCTTTTGCCTCAGGGTCTGCCAGCACCAGAGCAGCACCAGGGGCAGCCAGGGCAGGGTGTATTCGGCCAGCCCGCCAAGGTAAAAGAGGTATTCACCGGGCTTGATGTGACCGAGTTCGGTCGAGCTGCCCGTCAACCTGCCCACCTGATTTTGCCAGAACCACTGCTGCCAGAGCGACTCCCCCTCAGGATGCTGCCACAGGGCCAGCAGCCAGCCGGCGATAGGGGTGATAAACAGAAGGGTCATGCCGAGGTGCTGTATCACGAAGCGGCCTCCCTCCTGGCGTGCAAGATGGCGTTTGAGTGCCGGCAGAAACAGCGCCAGCCAGCCGAAGAAGAGGGTGATGGGGCCGATGGGGCCCTTGACCAGAAAGCAGAGGGAGAGCCCAAGCCCTGCACACCAGAGCATGTGCTGGCGATCCGCCAGATACCATTCGGCAAATGCCCACATGGTGAAGGCGACGAAAAAGGCGAGGCTGGTATCGACCCGGATCCAGTGGCTGTTCATGATGAAGCCTTCCATGGTGCCCAGAGCGATCACCGACCAGAGTGCGGCAGTGCTGGAGCCCAGTACCCGTCTGGCCAACAGGCCGGTGAACAGCAGGGTTGCCATGGCCCACAGCGCCCCCACCAGACGCAGCGCCACCGTGACGCCGAGGTTGTCGTGCAGCAGGGCAAGAAAGGGAATGGTGAGGATGTAATAAAGGGGCGGTTTTTCGATGAAGCTGCTGCCGCCCAGCGTCGGGATGGCCAGTTCACGGCTGGTGAACATCTCCCAGGCAATGGCCGCCTCGCGAGGCTCGTCGGGGGTCCACAACTGGTGCCCAAACTGGCCCATCAGGGTGATGGCCAGCACCATCAGCAATAATCCGTATAGATGCGTATTCGGGGTTGTGCTAGTGGGCTGCATGAGGTCCTCTCGGCAGGCAAGGCTGCGTTTTGACAACGAACGGTCTGACCCCCGTGGTTTGAGAATGGGTCATGGTAATATCCATATTGATAAAGGCTCACCACACTAAAATGTCGATGTTCAATCTAGTATCACATATTCTTATGGATGCTAATGAACAAGTTGTTACCAAATATTACTTAAGACGTTTACCTTTATTGTGGTGAGACATTGTGTCTTGCTCTGCCATTTGTCAAATAAATGCCGTTGTGGGCTTATTTACACTTTTGGCTTGGTCTTAGCTGAGATGCTTGGCGAGCCATGGATGAACATACCGGCCATATATTGATAGTGCTGACTGCTTCTATATTTTTATTTTTCATACCAGATTTTCTGGAGCTTAATATGCGGGGATCCTGATGGAAGATGAACCAGGTATCGAAGTCATCGCGAAGGTTAGGTAGAGCAGATGGCATTGTGTTGGGATTTTCGTCTTGATCAGAGAATCATCAACATGAGGGGCGATAGCCCCCTTTGGGGGTACTCATTTTGCAGTCAGATCACCACCCACTGATCCACGTTGACCAAGACGATGGGGAGGATGCTGGGGCGAAGGTCAAGATAACGCGCTTCGAGTTGCCGAGAGAACCTTGCTGGTTGCCCGCAGCTATCCGTATAGGTTGCAGCCAATGCATTCGAATGGCGGAGTGCGTCGTGCCGGCGGCAGGCCCAGAATAACTAAGCCTGCGACCCGGCTGGCGGGATGATTTTGTTGCGGCAGTGCAACTTGTCGCAGCAAATGGCGCGAGATGAATGCTTTTACGCGCAATCGGCCGTCAGGTGGGCCTGTTACCTGGCTGCAGGCAAACCGAACATCAGCGACAAAAATCATATAAAACATTAACTTGGATTTAAGATTTTCGCTTTCGAAGACGCTTATGTCGTTTCATCATTACTATTTATGGATCAGTTATAAAACCTTTGTTCATTTGACTACTTTTCGCGTTTCTCATTGCAGAGTAAGATGCCACTTCAATAAAAATAAGAATTAGGAGTTCGGGTGTGAAGGCATTAGTAAAAGAAAGGGTATCGCCCTATATAAGCCAGTTATATGAGTGCGGTATTAATGATTCTGACATTAAGTTGGTAGTGGATCAGTTCCGCTCCGACGTGTCGGGCAGTTCGTCGCTGTTCCTGTTGCGCGATGATGACAAGAGTGACGGCATCAAGCTCTTCGCGAGCGGGTTGACCGAGGCCCAGCAGCAGTTCTACGTCCAGCACCATCGCCAGGATGTGTGGTTCAATCACTATCTGGACAAGGGCTGCCAGGGGATCGTCAGCGCCAACACTCTGTCCAACTCGGCGGGTCTGCTGGCCAGCTTCGGTGCCCAGTTCGCGGCCGGTGGTGTCTGCCGGGTGAAGGGGCGGGGACTGAGCAGCCTGTGTACCTATCGGGCGGCCACCCAGGATGATTTCAGTGCCCAGGAAATTTCTTCCCTTGGCGAAGTTTATTCTGGCCTCGCGGCCTGGAGCCACCATTATTGGAACCTGCTGGCCCTAGAAACCCAGAATTATCAGCTGCAACAGCTGGTGAAAAACCACAATAAGCCCAGCGCCATCGTGGATGACAAAGGGCATATTCATTATTCCAATGTGGCCTTCAATCGTATTGCCGACGAGAACGTGGAGTTGCGGGCAGGCAATGGTATTTTCTCGCTGCAAAATAAGGAGCAGCAACGCCAGTTCAAAGAGATATTGAATGGTTTTGCCTATCTGCTGCCCGGTGCCAGCGCTTATATGTCCATTCCCCGTCAGCCTAATCTGCGGCCGTTGCTGATCCAGTGCACTTTGATGAGCGGTCTCAACCGCTTCGAACGGTATGTGGAAGTGGTGTTGCGAGATCCAGAGCACTCCTTCAACCCCGACATCGAAGCGCTGGCGAGTCTCTATCCGCTCACCATCGGCGAGAAAGAGTTGCTGGTGCTGATGAGTAAGGGCTACAGCAGCAACGACATTGCCGAGCTGCGCGGCGTCAAGGTGGAAACCGTGCGCTCGACCCTGAAGGGGGTCTTCAAGAAGACCGACTGCCACAGCCAGAACGAGCTCTTGCTGTTGCTGCAATCCATCTCCTGATCCATGCAAGCTATGCTTGGAGTGAGCCGGACATAGTGCCCGGCTCGCGCCTCCCGCCCGGGAGGCAGGTTGGGGGAATGCACGATGGAATCACTCAAGGCAAAGGATTACATGCAGACTCGCCCCATCACCTTCAGCGCGGAGATGATGGTGCAGGCGGCGGTGGAAAAATTTCTCAACAGTCGCCAGCTTGGCGGCCCCGTAGTTGATGAGCGGGGTCACTTGGTTGGCTGGGTCTCCGAGCAGGACTGCATTGCCGTCATGTTGAAAGAGGCCTATCACTGTGAACAGGTGGCCCAGGTACGGGATGTGATGCGCAAGGAGGTGCTGGCCATCGGCCCCGATACCAGCATTCTTGAGCTGGCGGAGATGATGATGGGGCAAAAACCCAAGATCTACCCGGTGGTGGAGGAGGGGCATCTGCTCGGAGTCATCAGCCGCCACGACGTGATGCAGGCCATCCACGCCCAGCTGGGAACCTGCTTCGTCCACAAGGCGCGCGCCTGAGCCCGGTTGATGGACGTACTGATGTCATCCCAAGAGCAGGCATCTGGCCTGCTCTTTCTTATTGTGATGGTGAATGCCGACATAAAGAGCTTGCTGCCCGGATAACGTCTCTTTCATCCTCCTCACGGCCGCTTTAAGGCTTGCACCCTCCGGCCTCGCTCTTTAGGATCGCTCGAAGCTATCGATATGGCCCTATTGCCGGGCACTCTTTTAAGGAATTAGTACCTTGTCTCTCTCTATCGAGGCGCTGCGCCGCCGTCTCCCTGCCTGCATGAATCTCGACGCCCGCCGTCTCTCCAGCCGTCTGCACGGGGTTAAAAAGTTGCCTGAAGGCAAACAGGCTGCCGTGCTCGAGACCATCGCCGCCGATCTGGATGCGGCACAGGCACGTTACCAGTCCCGTCTGGCCGGAGTGCCCAAAGTCACCTATCCGGACAATCTGCCAGTCAGCCAGAAGCAGGCGGAGATCGCCAAAGCCATTGAAGAGCATCAAGTGGTGATCATCGCTGGGGAAACCGGTTCGGGCAAAACCACCCAGATCCCCAAGATTTGTCTGGCGCTCGGGCGTGGGGTGAAGGGCTTTATCGGCCACACCCAGCCACGCCGTCTGGCGGCCCGTACCGTGGCGGCCCGTATTGCCGAGGAGATGGAGTCCGAACTCGGTCACTATGTGGGCTACAAGGTGCGCTTTACCGATCAGGTGAGCGAGCAGACCCACATCAAGCTGATGACCGACGGTATCCTGCTGGCCGAGATCCAGAACGACCGGATGCTCACCCAGTACGACACCATCATCATCGATGAGGCCCACGAGCGCAGCCTCAACATCGACTTCATTCTGGGCTATCTCAAACAGCTGCTACCAAAACGCCCGGATCTCAAGGTGATCATCACCTCGGCCACCATAGACCCGCAGCGCTTCTCCCGCCATTTCAACAAGGCGCCGGTGATCGAGGTCTCTGGCCGCACCTATCCGGTAGAGGTGCGCTACCGCCCACTATTTGTTGATAAAAAAAGCAGTGACAAGAGCGAAGGGTTGGAGGAGCGAGACGAGCTGCAGGGGATCTTCGATGCAGTGGAGGAGCTGGCTCGCGAGGGGCTCGGGGACATCCTCATCTTCATGAACGGCGAGCGGGAGATCCGCGATACCGCCGATGCCCTGCGCAAGCTCAACCTGCGCGATACCGAGGTGCTGCCGCTCTACGCCCGTCTCTCCAACGCCGAGCAGAACAAGGTGTTTCAGCAACATGCCGGGCGGCGCATCGTGCTCGCCACCAACGTGGCGGAGACCTCCCTCACCGTGCCAGGCATCCGCTACGTCATAGATCCGGGCACTGCCCGTATCAGTCGCTACTCCTGGCGCACCAAGGTGCAGCGCCTGCCTATCGAGCCGGTCTCCCAGGCCAGTGCCAACCAGCGTAAAGGGCGCTGCGGTCGGGTGGCGGATGGTATCTGTATCCGCCTCTACTCCGAGGAGGATTTCAACGGCCGCCCTGCCTTCACCGACCCCGAGATCTTGCGCACCAACCTGGCATCGGTCATTCTGCAGATGCTGGCGCTCGGCCTTGGCAACATGGAGGCGTTTCCCTTCGTCGAGCCACCAGAGTCGCGCCATATCAAGGATGGTCTGACTCTCTTGAAAGAGCTGGAGGCGGTGAGGGAATTGCCCGCCACCGGCGATCGCGAAGCCAAACTGCAGCTGACCGAGACTGGTCGCCAGCTCTCGCGTATCCCCCTTGATCCTCGTTTGGCGAAGATGGTGATCAGCGCGGCGCAGACCGGCTGTCTGAGCGAGGTGATGGTGATCACTGCCGCCCTCAGTATTCAGGATCCCCGCGAGCGGCCCATGGAGAAGAAGCAGGCCGCCGATGAGCAACACAGGCGCTTTGAGGACAAGGATTCCGACTTCCTTGCCTTCGTTAACCTCTGGAATTACCTGAAAGAGCAGCAGGATGCCCTTGGTAGCAACCCGTTCCGCCGCATGTGCCAGAAGGAGTTTCTCTCCTACCTGCGGGTGCGCGAGTGGCAGGACATCCATTTCCAGCTGCGTCAGACGGTCAAGGAGCTTGGTTTTAAAGCCAACCATGAACCGGCGGATTTCAAGACGGTGCACTGCGCGCTGCTGACCGGCCTCTTGAGCCATATCGGCAACAAGGATTTGGAAAAGCCCGAGTTCCTTGGCGCCCGCAACGGCCGTTTCCACCTGTTCCCGGCCTCGGGCCTGTTCAAGAAGCCGCCCAAGTGGGTGATGGCTGCCGAGCTGGTGGAGACCTCGCGCCTCTATGCCCGCATCAACGCCAAGATTGAACCCGAGTGGGTGGAGCCACTGGCAGGCCACCTCATCAAGCTGCACCACAGCGACCCCCACTGGTCGAAGAAAAACGGCGCCGTGATGGCCAAGGAGAAGGTGACCCTCTATGGCTTGACTCTGGTCAACGAGCGCACCATCAACTTCAGCCGTATCGATCCGGCGCTGTGCCGCGAGCTGTTTATACGCCGCGCGTTGGTGGAGGGGGATTTCGAGACCCGTCACCGCTTCTTCAGCGACAATCGCAAGCTCCTGGCCGAGGTGGAGGCGCTGGAGCACAAATCCCGTCGGCGCGACATTCTGGTGGATGACGAGGATCTGTTCCGCTTCTACGATGCCCGCTTGCCAGAGGAAGTGATCTCCGCTCGCCATTTCGACAAGTGGTGGAAAGAGGCGCAAAAGCAGGACGCCGAGCTGCTCAACTTCGAGAAAGAGATGTTGATGAAGGGGGATGCGGCCCACATCAGCGATCTCGACTACCCCAACTTCTGGCAGCAGGGGCGCCTCAAGCTCAAGCTGACCTATCAGTTCGAGCCGGGGGAGGCCGCCGATGGCGTGACCCTGCATATTCCGCTGCCGCTCTTGAATCAGGTGGAGGTGAAGGGGTTCGAGTGGCTGATCCCGGGGCTGCGTCACGAGCTGTTGGTGGCCCTCATCAAGTCGATGCCAAAGCCGATGCGCAAGAACTTCGTGCCAGCGCCGAACTATGCCGATGCGCTGCTCGCCAGTATCAACCCCGAGCAGGGGCCGCTCTTGGACGAGATGGAGCGTCAGCTGCGCCGGATGACCGGCGTGACCGTGCCCCGCGAATCTTGGGACTGGTCTGCGGTGCCCGATCACCTGAAACTCACCTTCCGGGTGGTGGACGACAAACACAAGAAGGTGGCGGAAGGTAAAGATCTGGAGGCCTTGAAAGAGTCCCTGCGCGGCAAGGTGCAGGAGACCCTGTCACAAGTGGCGGACGATGATATCGAGCAGTCCGGTCTCACCCTGTGGAGCTTTGGTGAGCTGCCGCAAGAGTACAGCCAGAAGCGGGGCGGTTTTGAGGTGAAGGCCTATCCGGCCTTGGTGGATCAGAAGGATTCGGTCGCCATCCAGCTGGTGGAGAGCCCGGTGGTGCAGCAGCAGCTGATGTGGGCCGGTCAGCGTCGGCTGGTACTGCTCAACGTACCATCTCCCATCAAGTATCTGCAGGAGAAGCTGCCCAACAAGGCCAAGCTGGGGCTCTATTTCAACCCGTTTGGCAAGGTGGCCGAGCTTATTGACGACTGCATTGCCTGCGGCTGCGACAAGCTGATTGAGCAGCACGGCGGCATGGCCTGGGACGAGGCCGGTTTCGAGGCGCTCAAGGAGTATGTCCGCGCTGAGCTCAACGATGCGGTGGTGGAGGTGGCCAAGCAGGTGGAAGCCGTGCTGACGCTATCCCACGAGATCAAGAAGCGGCTCAAGGGCAAGATGCAGCTCGACACCGCCTTTGCCATGTCCGACATCCAGCAGCAGCTCGGCAACCTCATCCACAAGGGCTTTGTCACCGAGACCGGCTGGCAGCGGCTGCCTGACTTGCTGCGCTACCTGCGGGCCATCGAGCGTCGTCTCGAGAAGCTCGCCATCGATCCTAACCGGGATCGGGTCTACATGCTCAAGGTGCACAGCGTGGAGTCGGAGTACAAGGCGCTGCTGGCCAAGATCCCCAAATCCCAGCTTATTCCCACCGAGGTGGCCAATATTCGCTGGATGATCGAGGAGCTGCGGGTATCGTTTTTTGCCCAGAATCTGGGAACCCCCTATCCGGTCTCCGATAAACGGGTGCTGAACGCTATCGCTCAGTGCTAATCTGCTGTAAAGGAGAGGGGCCGGTGCCGTGTTGCCGGCCGGTTGGACGCTGACGGAGGAGCAAGGATGCTTGGAATCTGGTTAGGGATGGCGATGGTCAACATCAGTGGCTATCAACCCATTGCCGAGCAAACCTGGGTGCAACTGAACCCGGAATACTACCCGCTGCAACGCACCCCGCCCGCCATGTTCGTGGCCTGGCGGGGCAATCAATTTCCCACTCTGGAACTCAAGAAGAAGAAGGGGCGCTGGCAGGTGCTGTTTCCGGCCAGGCTGGTGCCCCCATTCGATCTGTTCGAAGGAGAGGCCGAGCTCTCCAAGGCCTATCTGGCCAGGTTAAGGCGCATTGACGAGGCGGCCTACGGGCTGGCCCCTGTTGCTACTCCCACATACCAGCACCATGTACAGCAAGAGGTGGCCACCCTCGGCGTGCCCTTCATGGCCGAGTTTGCCGCGCCGCAGCAACCAGGTCAGCCCCGTAGCAATAGTACAGAGGATGTCGAGCCCCTGCTGGCCGTTCTGAATCTGCGAGCAGCGGACTGGCAAGCGCCTGCGACGCTGCTTGCTCAAGCAGGTGAGGTGCAGGATACCGCGCTGGTTTCACTGGCGAGCGAGCCGACCGGCAGTACCCTCACGCTGGCGGCACCAGCGGCGGGCGGCAAACGGGTATGTCATCAGGTTGCGGCGGGGGAGACGCTCTGGCGCATCGCCGCCATGCTGGCCCAGAGCGGAACCGTGACGGGGGCGGCGGGAGATACCTACAGCTATCTGCTGGCCATCGTCGATGACAATCGCGCACTGATGGGCAACGGCATTCGGGTCAAGGCCGGAGACACCCTGTATTGTCCGGCGCCGCAGACCCTGGCCCGCTTCGATGCCCTGAGCCCGGCCCAGCGGCAGCAGCGCTTTGCCCGGTTGGAGCAGGGGCGTTAAGGTCTCTTGTCACTGTTCGGGGCCCGTGATAGTATGCGCCCTCGTTTTGCGAGGTGCTGACCGGTCGCAGTCAACACCATACATTCATCTATATGAGATAAACATTATGTCTTTCGTATTCCAAGCTGAAGTCCGTTCTGACCTGGGGAAAGGTGCGAGCCGCCGCCTGCGTCATGCTGACCAAGTTCCTGCCATCGTTTACGGTGCAGGCAAAGAAGCCCAGTCCATCACTGTTGACCACAAGAAATTCATCCTGGCCCAAGAAAAGCCGGAATTCTACGAGTCTGTACTGACTCTGGTTATCAACGGCGAAGAAGTTAACGTGAAAGTGAAGGCTATCCAGCGTCACCCGGTACGTTACAAGCTGGTTCACCTGGATTTCGTTCGCGTCTAATCGACAACGAACGTTCCAGTAAAGAGGCCACCCAAACGGGTGGCCTCTTTGTTTTTACCGCATTTTTCCCGATAAAAATAAAATACTCAAATAGTACTGTTAGTCTTTACTTGTGGGCATGATTGACAGCAGTACATCAACTGTGATGCTCTGGCATCTATAACGTATTCGAACAAGTCCAAATACGGGGTAATGTTGACCGTGATGAAGGGAATCATACGGGGATATTTCCTGCTGTTCACACCCATTCTGGTACTGGTTTTGGTGGGTGGGTATCTGCTAGGTGACGCACTGATCGAGCGCGAGCTCTACCGTGTACGCAGCGATGAGAGCACCTTCCTGTCGCTCGCCAGCGGTCGTCTCGATGACGAGTTGGCGGTCCCGCTGCGCCATGTGCGTAGCATGTCTGAAGAGCCCATCCTGCTCGAGGCGGCTGGTCGCAACGAGCGTGACAACATTGCCGCCCAGTTTACCGTGCTGATGAACCGCAATCCTGACTATGCCCAGGTGCGTTGGTTGGCGCCGGATGGCATGGAGTTGGTGCGCTTCAATCGTCAGGGCCAGCATCTGCAGCGTGTGCCTGATGACCAGTTGCAAAACAAAAAGGATCGTTACTATTTCCGCGATGCCATGGCGCTGCCCTGGGAGCGGATCTACGTCTCGCCGCTCGATCTCAACGTCGAGCAGGGGGTGATCGATCGCCCCTTCAATCCCATGATCCGTATTGCCAAGCGCCTGCGCCTGGGAGATCGCGATCTGGGATTGCTGCTTATCAACGTGCATGCCGGCCGTATGCTCAAGGTCTTCGCCAACAGCAGTGGCAGAGCCGCCGATCACACCATGCTGCTCAATCAGGATGGTTATTGGCTGCGCAGCCCGGATCCGGCACAAGAGTGGGGCTTCATGCTCGAGCGTCCGGATCTCACCCTGAAGCAGTTTTCTCCCCATGCCTGGCAGGCATTCTTGGGGGCTTCGAGCGGCCAGGTTGAGCTCGCCGACGGTCTGTGGAGCTGGACCACGCTGTACCCGGCACTGAATCACGATCAGCTGGCCTGGAAGGCTGCCTCCATGGTGCCACGCAGCGAGCTGCTGGCCATTCGCACTCACATCTGGGGGATCATCTCGGCCACTTGCGCCATCTTGCTGTTGCTGTTCGGCGCCGCAGTGGCCTCGTTGGTGCTCAGTCGGCATCGGGAGCAGCTGGCGCAGCAGGAGGCAGCCAGACTGGCGCGGGTCAAAGGGGATTTCATCGCCAACATGAGCCACGAGATCCGCACCCCCATGAACGCCATCATGGGGCTGGCCTACCTGCTCGAGCAGGGGGGGCTCGACGATGGCCAGCGCGCCCTGGTGCGCAAGATCCATCAGGCTGGGCAGGCTCTGCTCGGGATCATCAACGACATCCTCGATTTCTCCAAGATTGAATCGGGCCGGCTCGAGCTCGAGCAGGTGCCATTCAGCCTGGAAGAGGTGCTCGATCATGTGGCGGCCATCATGTCCACCTGCGTTGGCAACAAGCATCTCGAGCTGGTGGTGAGCAGCGCCCCCGAACAGGCTGCCCACCTGGTTGGGGATGCCCTGCGCCTCGAGCAGATATTGCTCAACTTGACCGGCAACGCCATCAAGTTCACCGAGCGCGGGGAGGTGGAGGTCAAGGTCGAGCTGGAAGCCGAGCAAGACGGCATGGTCACCTTGCTGTTTCGGGTGCGCGATACCGGGATCGGCATTCCGCCCGAGCAGCAGGCCAACATCTTCAATGCCTTCTCCCAGGCCGACTCCTCTACCAGTCGCCGTTTTGGGGGAACCGGGCTCGGCCTGACCATCAGTCGCCGTCTGGTAAACCTGATGGGGGGCGACATAGGCGTCACCAGCGAACTGGGCAAGGGGAGCGAGTTCTGGTTCCGTGTCCGGCTGGAGCAGGTAGAGCGGCCCGAGGCTTTCCACGAGCGGCTGCAACACGTCTCGCTGCTTATCGCCGATGACAATCAGGTGACCCGCGACACCCTGTCGATGACGGTGGGCTCCCTCGGCTGGCAGTCACGGGTGGTGGAGTCGGGCGAGCAGGCCTTGCACCATCTGCTGCGGCAGGGGGAGCGTTTCGACGTGATCCTGCTCGACTGGATCATGCCGGGCATGGACGGTCTCGAGACCTGCGTGGCCATTCGCCAAGCCTTCGAGCAGCAGGATCGCTCGCCCATCATCATCATGGCAACGGCTTATTCCCAGGAAGAGTTGATGCGCCGCCCCGGCTCGGAGCAGGTGGATCTGGTGCTGCACAAGCCGGTCACCGGCTCCAGCCTCTACAACGCGGTGGCACGCCTCATCCATGAGAAGCGCGAGCATGTGGATCTGCTGGAGAGTGGCCAGCGCCGTCTGCGCCTGCCTGGTGTTCACATACTGCTGGTCGATGACAGCGACATCAACCTGGAAGTGGCAACCCGCTTGCTGCAGCGGGAGGGGGCCGAGGTGATCACCGCCATCGACGGGGAGCGGGCCCTGGCCTGCCTTGCCGACTTGGCGCAGCGTATCGATCTGGTGCTCATGGACGTGCAGATGCCGGTGATGGATGGCTACGAGGCGACCCGTCGCCTGCGCCAGCTGCCGGGACACAAGGAGACGCCCGTGCTGGCACTCACCGCCGGGGTGTTCAAGGATCAACGCGAAGCGGCGCTGGCCTGCGGCATGAACGATTTCATCGCCAAGCCGCTCGACGTGGAGCAGCTCATCGCGACCCTGCTGCGTTACCTGCCCGACAGCGTGGTGCCGCTCACGATCAACGACGCGCCACCTGCCGTGGAGCCGGTGGCCGGCATTGATATCGATACCGGGCTTCGCAACTGGGGCGAGGCCTCCGTCTATCTCAAATACCTGCGGCGATTTCGCGATGACTACATGACGGTCGGTACCGTGCTGCCGGACTACATCGCCCAGCACGAGACTGATGCGGCCGCGAGCCTGACACACAAGCTCAAGGGGGTGGCGGGCAGCCTGTCGCTCACCGATGTGGCGCGCATCAGTGCAGAACTCAATGAGGCCATCGAACAGGGTGGGGACACCAGTCAGCTGATGGCTCCCTTCCTTGAGGCGCTGGAGCGGGCGCAGCAGGCCATCGACCTCTATGCCGGACGCGAGCCGGGGGCCGTCAGCTCCCCGCTGGCGCAGGGTGAGGCGCAGGAGGTGTGCCTGCACGCCCTGCGTGAGGCCCTGATGAGCGAGGATCTGGAACTGATTGAACCGGCGCTGGGCCAGGCCAAGAGTTACTTGCCTGCTGAGCTGGTGAGCGAGATCGGTGCGGCCCTGGAGCTGTTCGACATCCAGCTCGCGACCTGCAAGCTGGAGGGGTATCTGGACAATCGGGAGGCACCTGGATCATGAATCGACCGCGCGTGTTGATCATCGACGACGAGCCGAGCAACCTCGGGCTGTTGCGGCAAATCCTCAAGGAGGAGTACAGCCTCTTTTTCGCCAAAGGCGGCGAGGAGGGGCTGGCCGCCGTGGCGCGCCACGAACCGGCCCTGATCCTGCTTGACGTGCGCATGCCTGACATGGACGGCTACGAGGTGTGCCGCCGGCTCAAGGCCGATCCGGCCCACGCCGGGATCCCGGTACTGTTCATCACGGCGAGCGACAACCCGGACAGCGAGAGTCAGGGGTTCGAAGCGGGCGGGGTGGATTACATTTACAAGCCGGTCTGCCCAAGCACGGTGCGCGCCCGGGTGCGCACTCACCTCTCGCTGGTGCGCCTCGATCAGCTCGAGCGCAGCTACCGCACCGCCATCGTGATGCTTAGCGAGGCGGGTCATTACAACGACACCGACACCGGGGTACATATCTGGCGGATGGCCGCCTATGCCCGAGCCTTGGCCGACGCGGCAGGCTGGAGTGCGGATCAGTCCGAGTTGCTGGAGCTGGCGGCCCCCATGCACGACATGGGCAAGATTGGGATCCCCGATCATATCCTCAAGAAGCCTGGCCCCCTTACCGAAGAGGAGTGGGCCATCATGCGCACCCACCCGCGCATCGGTTACGAAATCTTGAAGCGCTCAGACGGGCTCATCTTCCGCATGGCGGCGGAGATTGCCCTGCATCACCACGAGAAGTGGGACGGCTCGGGTTACCCTGCAGGAGAAACCGGCGAAGGGATCCCCGAAGCGTCGCGGATCGTGGCCATCGCCGATGTGTTTGACGCCCTGAGCGTGCGTCGTCCTTACAAGGAGCCCTGGCCGTTGGAGCAGGTGCTGGCGACGATGCGTGACGGTGCCGGCCAGCACTTTGATCCCCGGCTGCTCGCCTGTTTTCTCGAGATCATGCCGGAGATCTTGCGCCTCAAGGCCCAGTGGGACACCCGCGAGGAGCGGGGGATCACCAGATAGGTTGTGTCAGGTAGGGATTGCTTGCCTGCTCGCGGCCGAACGTCGAGCTGGGACCGTGGCCGGGGATGAAGACGATGTCATCGCCAAGGGGCAGCAGGGTCTCGGTGATCGACGTGATGAGCGTCCCGTGATCGCCACGGGGAAAGTCGGTCCGACCTATGCTGCCGGCAAACAGCACGTCACCCACCCAGGCAAGCCGCTCGGTTTGAGAGAGCAGCACCACATGGCCCGGGGTGTGGCCTGGACAGAAGTACACCTCCAGCTCGCATTGACCCACCTTTACCTTGTCACCTTGCTCAAGCCAGTGATCCGGCGTGAATGCGGGGGTATGGGCGAAGCCGAACATCTGGCTTTGCTGGGGCAGCATGTCGAGCCAGAACCCATCCTCTTTGTGGGGGCCGGTGATGGCCACCCCGGTTTTCTCCCGCAACTCGGCAGCGGCACCCACGTGATCCAGATGACCGTGAGTCAGCAGGATATGGGTCAGGGTCAGCCCGCGTTTGGCGATGGCGGCCAGCAGCTTGTCCGCTTCGCCGCCCGGATCGATGAGGGCGGCCTGATGGGTCTCGTCACACCAGATAAGGGAGCAGTTCTGGGCAAACTGGGTGACCGGGATCACCTCGAATTTCAACATATGGGGTCCTCTTGATGGGCCGCTGATTCAGGCGCGCTGCTTGGCAAAGAAGTCGAGACAAGCCTGCTTGTCACCCTGGAAGATGATGCGGTCGCGCTTGTTGCCAAGCTGGTAAAGATACATGGGATCGTAATAGCGGGTCAGCAACAGGGTGATCCAGGCCAGGTGCTGCGAGGTATCACCGCTGCTGGCTTGCTTGGCGAGCGCACTCTGCATCAGGGCGTCCAGCTCGCGATGGGCTTGATCGCCGAGCCGGCGCTTGAGTCTGACCAGTGCATCGGTCAGGTAGGCGGCAAACAGTGGCCAGCCCTCTTCGGCGCCAAACATCGCCTGATAGCGCAGCCAGAGATCGTGCACATAGTCCTGGCGGATCTGTTCGGCGCGCTCTTCTTGCGGCACCTCGACCACCACCAGCGGCGCCTGGCTCATGGCATCGAACAGTGGATTGGGGAGGCAGCAGCGGCCGATGAGGCGGCTCTCGTCTTCCACCACGAATGTCTGCTCGCCCTGATGGCGGCGCTTGAGCAGCTCGATGGCCAGGTTGTTTTCAAAGTTGATGTTGCTGGGCTGGCCGCCGGGCAGCTGGCCAAACGACGACCCCCTGTGATGGGCATGGCCTTCCAGATCCAGCGCCTGGGCCACCTCGGCCAGCATGTGGGTCTTGCCGGAGCCGGTCATGCCGGTCAGCACGGTCCACTGGCACTCTGCCGCCGCGCCATCGAGCGTGTCGATGAGGAAGCGGCGCAGATCCTTGTAGCCGCCAGCTATCCGCGGGCGGGTGACCCCCGCCTCATGCAGCCACTGCTGCACCGTTTGCGAGCGCAGGCCGCCGCGAAAGCAGTAGAGCACGGCATCCGGCTGCTGGCGCAGCTGGGCCAGCCAGCCCTCGAGGCGTTCGGCCCGCACGGCGCCACCGACCAGTTGATGGCCCAGTGCGATGGCGGCCGCTTGCCCCTGCTGCTTGAAGCAGGTACCGACCTGGGCCCGCTCATCATCCGTCATCAATGGCAGATTGGTCGAGCGGGGGAAGGCCCCCTCCTTGAACTCGATGGGGGCGCGCAGGTCGATGAGCGGAACGTCATCGAGAAAAATCCGGGCGTAATCCGTGGCCAGTGGCAGTGCACTCATTGGACAACCTCGATGAACTGGTTGCCGGTGCGGGCCTGCAGCTGGCCGATGGAGGAGAGGGTCAGCCCTGCCTGTGCGGCAATGGCGAGGAGCTCGACTTCACTTTCTTTACCGACGGCTACCAGCAGGCCGCCGCTGGTCTGCGGGTCGCACAGGATGTTGCGGGTGCGATCATCCATGGCGTCCAGCTTGTCGCCATAGGAGTCGAAGTTGCGCAGGGTACCGCCCGGTACACAGCCCTCACTCAGGTAGTAATCCACCTCGTCCAGCAGCGGCAGCGCCTTGAAGTCCAGGCGGGCACTGACGCCGGACCCTTCGCACATCTCCAGCAGATGGCCGGCCAGACCAAAGCCGGTCACGTCGGTCATGGCATGCACACCGGGCAGCTCGGCAAAGCGCTGGCCAATCTTGTTGAGGGTGCACATGGCGTTGGGTGCCAGTTGCTCGTGCTCGGGTTTGAGCTTGCCCTTCTTCTGGGCGGTAGTGAGGATACCGATGCCAAGCGGCTTGGTCAGATAGAGGGTGTCACCCACCTTGGCGGTGTCGTTCTGCTTGATGGCATTGAGCGGCACGATACCGGTCACCGCGAGGCCGAAGATGGGCTCGGGGGCATCGATGCTGTGTCCGCCGGCCAGAGAAATACCCGCTTCGTGGCACACCTGACGGCCGCCGTCGATCACCTGCTGGGCTACTTCCGGCGCCAGGGTATTGATGGGCCAGCCGAGGATGGCGATGGCGACGATGGGTTTGCCGCCCATGGCGTAGATGTCGCTGATGGCGTTGGTGGCGGCGATGCGACCGAAGGTGAAGGGATCATCGACGATGGGCATGAAGAAGTCGGTGGTGGAGACGATACCCTGACCGTTGCCGATATCGACCACGGCTGCGTCATCCTTGCTGCTGTTGCCGACCACCAGCGCCGGGTCGTCAAAGCCCGGGATCTGGCTCTTGAGAATGGTGTCGAGCACCTTGGGAGAGATTTTGCAGCCGCAGCCAGCGCCGTGGCTGTATTGGGTCAGACGAATGGAAGACATACTTTCCCCTTGTGTGTGCAAACTTGCGTGTACAAATAAGTGCAGCGGCTCTGTGGAGCCGTCAAATGTGCGCGTATGCGCGCGAAATTCGGGTGGCCTTGGCTGGCGTTGAGCGCAGCGATGTCAGGCAGCCGTGCAAGGCAGTCTGGCAGGACGGGGGAGGAGAGGCGACAGATGCGCCGGCGCAGCCCCGCCAAGGGCCACAGGACGGGCCATTATGCCACAAATGGCCGCTCTGGTTCGAACTGGAATTCACACAAAGCGCAGGGAATTGGCGGGTTTAGAGAAAGGGGCCGACCTCGCCATCACGCAGGCAAGGCTCTCCCCAAGGTAGCCCCGAAGGCGAGCCATGCTGCCATCGGGGCCATCTTTGGTGGGGAGCTTAGCCGGCTTGCTCCATCACCGGCTGGCGAGTCTTGCCGAGCCGGCGCAGGCGCCGTTGCAGCGGCCGCTCCAGCAGGGTGTAGCTCAGCGCCGAGAGCCCGATCAGCACCGCCAGCATCAACAACGTGGCCAATACACCTAGCAAGGGGTTGGTCTGGGCATACCACCACTCGGTGAGCCTTGGCGCCAGATAGTGGATGAGCTCGCAGCCGGTGAGCAGCACCAGCGCGTGCAGCAGGTAGATGGAGTAGGAGAGATCCCCCAGCCAGTTGGTGAAGCGGTTATCCAGGAGGCGCAGCAGCGGGCTCTGGCGATCGCCTTGGCAGGCGGCAATCCAGATCAGCAACACGTAGGCGCTGATCAGCAGCAGGGTCAGCTGCGGCGTCATGGTGAACTGCATCAGCGCGAAGGGGAGCAAAAAGGCGAGCAGCAGCGGCAGATCTTGCTGCATCATGGGCCACTGGCGGGCAGCCTTCACCTTCGGCAGCAGCCAGAGGCCGAGCACGAATTCACTCACCCCGCGCCCGATGGCCAGCGCCCCGCTGGTGACATCCAGGGTGCCCCGGCTGTGCACGATATAGGCCAGCACCGTCAGGGCCAGCAAGGGGGCAAGGTTGCTCCAGCGGCTGCGGGTGACGGCGAGGGGAATGAGCAGCGGAAACAGCAGATAGCTGATCCACTCAACGCTGAGCGACCAGGCGGCGAAGTTCCAGGTCAATCCGTGATCGGTCACCACCTGCAGCAGCAACAGGCTGCTTGGCAGCGCCTCGGCCGGGGTAAAGGGTGAGCCGAAAGGAGGCATTCCTTCCCACTCCCACATCTTGAACAGGGGACCGGCGTAGAAGCCAATCCCGTGGTGGGCCTTGTAGAGCTCCCAGCCCACCAGCAGCAGCAGGGTCACCAGATAGAGGGGATAAACCCGGGTCAGCCGCAGCCAGAGGAAGCGGCCATAACCAATGGTGCGGGGCGTGCGGGCGAAGGCCTCCCCGTAGACGTGGGCCAGCACCAGCCCGCTCAAAATAAAGAAGAGATCGACCCAGAGGTAGCCGTTCTCGATGAGTTGGGTGTGGCCGGCGATCGACTCCATCCACTGGGGAAAGAGCAGCAAGCGGGCGTGAAACAGCACCACCATCAGGGCAGCGATGCCCCGCAGCGGCGTCAACAGCGGCAATGATTGATTCATGACGGGATCCTTGATGATGTTCAGCTTGGCCTGACATCGATTTTTGTTGTGGTGCCGCTCATCAACCCTGATGAGTCGGCTGCCCTAGCTTGGCGGCCACAGGCGGGAACACCCTACCTAAAAGAGAGCCATACGGGTGTGATTTTCGTCATGAATGCGCATTTATCATCCAAAAACCAGCAAGGAATCAGCGCTGCAGCGAAGGTGAAGAGGGGATCTAGACTAGGGAAGTCATCCATCAGCGTGCAAGGCGCGTCCCGATGAAACTCTCTGCCCATCCTTTCTCATCCTACAGCCAGAAGGTACTGATCGCCCTTTACGAGAATGCCACCCCGTTCGAGTGCCTGAATCTCGAAGAGCCGACGGCCAACGCCGAGCTTGCCGCCCTCTGGCCGCTCAAGCGCTTCCCGGTGCTGCTTGATGATGGTCGCTGCATCCTCGAGAGCAGCACCATAGTGGCCCATCTGCAGGCGTACCAGCCGGGCCCCGTCAACCTGATCCCGCCTGGCGATGCGGGTCTGGAGGTGCATATGCTGGATCGCGTCTTCGACAACTATGTGATGACGCCGATGCAAAAAGTGGTGCTGGATGCGCTGCGCCCGGTCGCGGATCGCGACAACTATGGCGTAGTGGAGGCCCGCGAGCTGTTCGATCAGATCTACCCCTGGCTCGATCAACGGCTCGAAGGGCGACACTGGATTGCCGGTGCAGACTTCACGCTGGCCGATTGCGCCGCAGCCCCCTCGCTCTTCTACGCCGACTGGGCCCACGAGATCCCCGCTGGCTATGGCCGCCTGCGTGCTTATCGCGCCCAGCTGCTTAGCCATCCCTCCATCATGCGGGTGGTGGTGGAGGCCAGGCCATTTCGACACTATTTCCCGCTGGGCGCGCCGGCGCGTGACTGAGCGGGATGGTTTGTGGTGGGCGGGGCATTGCCGCCCCGGGCAATGTGCGAGGCGAACAGGGACATGGCGGGATCAACTGCAGGGGAAAAACAGCATTATTCATTTAGGTGAGTGAGTATGCGTTTATGGCCGATATTTCCCCGAGGGATTTTTAATGTTGATGCATAACAGCTCATGTTTTTGCATAAGAAAAATGCCTGGAATGTCTCTGCTGGCGGGTTGTGTATGCCATGCCTGGGGTGAAAGAGACATGATAATCGGGCTAACGATGCGGCAATTCAAGATTGAGGATGGCAGTCGTCAGTTGAAGGGGAGAGACAGGAGCACCCATCGCTGCTGGTGGCAAAGTTGGAGGTGAGGTTATCTCTGTGGCGGCCGCATAAAAAAAGCCCGCTTTGATCGCGGGCTTTTTGATGGCTTGCCGGACCCAGCCCTGGCCCGGATCTGGAACCTAGGACAGGGGGGCTGTTCTGGTCTGCTCGGCTTAGCGGGCGCGCACCACCAGCCCCTTGAGGTAGAAGCCTTCCGGATAGGCGGTGCCGATGGGGTGATCGGATGCCTGGGACAGGAGCTCCAGGATCTGGGCGTCGCGGCCGGCATCGAGCGCTGCATCGGCGACGATCTTCTGGAACAGGCTCTGCTCCATCAGACCGGAGCAGGAGTAGGTCAAGAGCACGCCACCCGGCGCCAGCAGCTGGAACGCCAGCATGTTGATGTCCTTGTAGCCGCGGCAGGCACCCAACAGCTGCGCCTTGCTCTCGGCGAACTTGGGCGGATCCAGCACGATGACATCGAACTTCTCGCCCTTCTCGCGATATTCACGCAGCAGCTTGAACACGTCATGACGGACAAACTGGGTGTTGCTGGTATCCAGCCCGTTCAGCTCGGCATTCTGGCGGGCGATATCCAGCGCATTCTGAGAGAGATCGACGTTGACCACCTCTTTGGCGCCGCCCTTGAGGGCGTAGACACCAAAACCGCCGGTGTAGCAGAAGCAGTTGAGCACCCGCTTGCCTTCGGTGTACTTGGCGGCAGCCTGACGGTTATCCCGCTGATCCAGATAGAAGCCGGTCTTGTGGCCGTTACGAATATCCACCAGGATCTTGACGCCGCCATTCTCCTCGATGACCACCGGCTCGTTCGGGGTCTCACCATAGATGACGCCGGTGCGCTCTTTCAGCCCTTCCTTCTTGCGCACTGCCACGTCTGAGCGCTCATAGATGCTGCATTCTGGGTAGAGGGTACGCAGTGCTTGCGTGATCAGCTCACGCTGGAACTCGGCACCGGCTGAGAGGATCTGGCACACCAGAAAATCGGCATAGCGGTCGATGGTCAGACCCGGCAGGCCATCGGATTCGGCAGCGCAGAGGCGGTAGCCGGTGAGCCCCTGACGTTTGATGAGCCCGTCGCGGGACTCCTGGGCGTATTTGAGGCGACGGATGAAGAAGTCGAGATCGACGGTTTCATCTTTGTCGAAGGTCCAGACCCGGGCGCGGATCTGGGAGCTGCCGGACCAGGCACCGCGGGCGAGCCACTTGCCATCCTGGGTGTAGATCTCGACGGTATCGCCATCAATGGGGTTGCCCTGTACCCGCTCGATCCCCTTGGAGAAGATCCAGGGGTGGCGACGCAGCAGGGATTTTTCGCGGCCTTTGACGAGATAGATGGAAGCGCTCATGGGGGTTGCCAGATGGTCAAAAGAAAAGGGGCCACATTCTATGTGGCCCGCTGGCAAAACTCAAACAACCTTGGCAGATAGCGTCAGGCTCTGGAAGCTTGCTAATCAGATTTCTAGCCCCTTCAGTGCCTGCGCAAGCTCGGTGGCGGTGGCCTTGAGGCCGGCGGTGCCGGCCACCGAGGCGCTGGCTGACTCTTCCACCTGGCCCGCTTCGTGGCGCACCTGATCCAGATTGCGGGTGATCTCCTCGGCCACCGAGCTCTGCTGCTCGCTGGAGGTGGCGATCTGGGTGCTCATCTCCAGCACCGCATCGCTGTGGTTGCTGAGCTTGTCGATGTCGAGCCCCACTTCGCTGATCAAGGCTTGGCTGCTGGCGGCGCGACCTACGGTTTTCTCCATGATGTCGTTCAGCGCGCCGGTGCCGGCCTGCAGCTCTTCGATCATCTGCTGGATCTCCACCGTGGCCTGTTGGGTGCGGCTGGCGAGGGTGCGTACCTCGTCGGCCACCACCGCGAAGCCGCGGCCCTGCTCGCCGGCGCGAGCGGCCTCGATGGCGGCATTGAGGGCCAGCAGGTTGGTCTGCTGGGAGATGGCATTGATGACGTTGACCACTTCGTTGATGCGATTGGCGTTGTGGGTCAGCCGTTCCACCGCGCCGGAGGCGTTGCCGATCTCGTCGGCTAGGGTGCGGATGGCGGCGATGGTGCGAGATACCCGGGCGGCGCCGTTGGCTGCCTCTTCGCTCGACTGGCGGGTCTGCTGCAGAGTGTCGTTGGCGTTGCGGGCCACTTCGCGGATGGCGGCGGACATCTGCTCCATGGCGGCTGCCAGGGAATCCATGTGCTGGCGCTGGGAGCGGGCCATGGTTTCACCCTCGCTGGCATGATCGCGAAACTCGTCGGCGGCCAGGGTGAGCGCCTCGGCGGACTCTTCCACCAGTTGCACTATCTTGTGCTGGCGGTCGGTAAACCTGTCGATGCTGCCCGCCAGAATGGAGAACTCGTCGCGCACCGGGAAGAAGTTGAGGCGGAAGGTGAGATCGCCATCCGCCACGGTCTGCAGCGCCTTGTTGGTGGAGAAGAGCGCACCGGAGACAAAGGTCATCAGGTAGTGGGTGACCAGGGCCAGCAGGGCAGCCAGCACGGCTATGATGGTGAGCGTGGTGCCCTGACCATCCCACATGGAGTAGCGGGAGGCATCCAGGGTGCCGGTGACGACCCCGGCCTGACCGGCGCTGACGCTGTATCGATAGATGTCGCCCTGCCGGGTTAACCCTGTGCTGCCGGTCGGGCTCAGCGTGAGCTCGGCTGGCAGGGTGAGACCGGCGTGCTGGCTCGATAGCTGGGCGCTCAGTTCGACCCGCTGCTTGAGCTGATCCAGGCGCAGCTGCATCTGTTGCTGGTGGCCGTCGGCCAGCAGATACCAGCTGAGAAAGGCGATGAACAGCAGCGGGCACCAGAAGGTGATGAGAAATTTTTCGCTGATCGTGAGGTGAATGAGATAACGGTCAACCCACCGAAACTTTACTTCTTTCATAATGGTATTGCGTCCTGCAAGGGGATGAGAGTGTCGCGCTCATTATCGCCTTGGGGGGAAATTTCTTAAGGGGAAGGTGTGAGAAATGGGAGAGCAATCGTTTGTCGTGCGAGTGTGGGGCCTGGTTCAGGGGGTGGGGTTTCGTTACTTCACCCGGGAGCGGGCGCTGCAACTGGGGCTGCGGGGCCACGCCTACAACCTGGAAGATGGCTCGGTGGAGATCCTCATCTGCGGGCCGGAGCAGAGCGTGCAAATGATGCTGGGCTGGCTGGAGCGCGGGCCGCGTACCGCCGAGGTGACCCGGATGGAGTATGAATCGGCGCCACCACCCAAGGGAAGCGGCTTTCATACCAATTGAGTGCTTGCCACACCAATGACGCCGAACAGCCATGAAAAACGGGAACCACACAGGCTCCCGTTTGCATCGATGGCACTCTTGAGTCAGCCGGCCTGGGCGGCATCGGCGATGGCCTGGGTCTTGGCCAGCACCGCCTGCAGGGCGGGGCGTTTGGCCAGACGATCCCGATAGGCCGCCAGCTTGGGGGGAATGGTCTGCTCGAAGCGGGTGGCCCACATCAGGGTATGGGCCAGCAGCAGATCGGCGATGGTGATCTGTTCACCCAGCAGGTAACCCTGCTCGGGCACCCAGGATTCGGCGATGGCCGCCGCCTTGTCGAACTCCCACTTGGCGGTGGGGAAGATGGCCGGTAGACGCTGGGCCTCTGGCAGGGCGAAGCGGTGCTTGCCGATGGTCCACAGCGGCTGCTCCAGCTCGCAGGTGATGAAACTGACCCACTGGGCGTGCAGCGCCGAGGCCTGGGTTCCTCTGGCTGGCAGCCAGTTCGGGCCATACACCTCGGCCAGGTACTGCATGATGGCGGCAGATTCGGTCAGCACGAATTCCCCGTCCTTGAGCACCGGCATTTTGCCGCTCGGGTTGAGGGTCAAAAACCAGTCGCTGCGGTTCTCGCCCTTGGCGAAGTCGAGAAACTGGAACTGCCACGCCACGTCCAGCTCTTCCAGTAACCAGGATACGCGCAGGGCCCGGCTGACGGGGGTGCCATATAAGGTGATCATGCTTGCTCCTTGCCTGATGAAGGGGGCCATGGGCCCGAAGTGAATCGCCAGTCTAGACAAATTACCCGGGTGCAACAAGCACCGAAGGGGTGAAGCGCGCAACACCCAGGGCGTTCAGTGGGGAGAAGAGGACAAATAAAAGGGAGGCCGCAGGCCTCCCTCGTTGCTTGATGACCGGGCTGCGCTTACTTGACGCGCATGCCGGGCTGGGCGCCTTCCTGCGGCTCCAGGATCCAGAGATCCTTGCCGCCCGGACCTGCCGCCAGCACCATGCCTTCGGACATGCCGAAGCGCATCTTGCGCGGGGCCAGGTTGGCCACCATCACGGTCAGTTTGCCTTCCAGATCCTCCGGGTTGTAGGCGGACTTGATGCCGGCAAACACCTGACGGGTCTCGCCGCCGATATCCAGTTGCAGCTTGAGCAGCTTCTCGGCTTCCGGTACCGCTTCGGCCTTCTTGATCAGCGCCACCCGCAGGTCAATCTTGGCGAAGTCGTCATAGGTGATGGTTTCGCTGATGGGGTCATCAGCCAGCGGGCCGCTCACTTTCGGTGCCTGCTCCTTGGCCAAGTCTTCCTTGGATGCCTCGATCATGGCTTCAATCTTCGCCGGCTCGATGCGCGAGAAGAGGGCTTTGAACGGTGCCACGGTGTGATCGACCAGCGGCATCTCGATGCCATCCCAGCTGAGGGTTTCGGCCAGGAAGGCTTCGGCACGCTCGGCCAAGAGCGGCATGACGGGCTTCAAGTAGGCCATCAGCACGCGGAACAGGTTGATACCGACGGAGCAAACAGCTTGCAGCTCGGCGTCAGCCCCTTCCTGCTTGGCGATGACCCAGGGAGCCTTGTCATCCACATAGCGGTTGGCCTTGTCAGCCAGCGCCATGATTTCGCGGATGGCGCGGCTGAACTCACGGCTCTCATAAGCCTCGGCGATGGCGGTACGGGCATTGGCGAATTCGGCGTAGAGTTCGGGCTCGGCGCAGGTTGCCGCCAGCTTGCCGCCAAAACGCTTGGCAATAAAGCCGGCGTTGCGGGAGGCGAGGTTGACCAGCTTGTTGACCACGTCAGCGTTGACGCGCTGCACGAAATCTTCGAGGTTCAAGTCCAGATCGTCGATGCGGCTGTTGAGCTTGGCGGCGTAGTAGTAACGCAGGCACTCAGGATCCAGGTGGTTGAGATAGGTGGAAGCCTTGATAAAGGTGCCTTTGGACTTGGACATCTTGGCACCGTTGACGGTCACGTAGCCGTGCACGTTGACCTTGGTCGGCTTGCGGAAACCGGCGCCTTCCAGCATGGACGGCCAGAACAGGCAGTGGAAGTAGGCGATATCCTTGCCGATGAAGTGATAGAGCTCGGCCTCGGAGTCCGCCTTCCAGTAGCTGTCGAAATCGATGTCGCCGCGCTTGTTGCACAGGTTCTTGAACGACGCCATGTAACCGATGGGCGCATCCAGCCAGACGTAGAAGTACTTGCCCGGTGCGCCGGGAATTTCGAACCCGAAGTAGGGGGCGTCACGGGTGATGTCCCACTGCTGCAGGCCGCTTTCGAACCACTCCTGCATCTTGTTGGCCATCTCTTCCTGGATGGCGCCGGAGCCGCGCACCCACTCTGCCAGCCATTTTTCAAATTGCGGCAGATCGAAGAAGAAGTGCTCGGAGTCCTTCATCACCGGGGTGGCACCGGAGACGGCGGATTTCGGATCGATCAGCTCGGTCGGGCTGTAGGTCGCGCCACAGCTGTCACAGTTGTCGCCATACTGTTCCGGGGACTTGCACTTGGGGCAAGTGCCCTTGACGAAACGATCCGGCAGGAACATGGACTTTTCCGGATCGAACAACTGGGAGATGGTGCGGCTCTTGATCTTGCCGCCGGCCTGCAGACGACCGTAGATAAGCTCCGCCAGCTCGCGGTTCTCGTCGCTGTGGGTGGAGTGATAGTTGTCAAAACTGATGTTGAACCCGGCGAAGTCGGCCTGGTGCTCCTTGGAGACGGCCGCGATCATCTCTTCCGGGGTGATCCCCAGCTGCTGGGCCTTGAGCATGATCGGGGTGCCGTGGGCATCGTCGGCACAGACAAAGTGCACCTGGTGACCGCGCATTCGCTGATAACGAACCCAGATATCGGCCTGGATGTGTTCCAGCATGTGGCCAAGATGGATGGAGCCATTGGCATAGGGAAGGGCGCAGGTTACCAGCATTGTACGAGGATCAGTTGCCATATAGTCGTTCTTGATGTGCTTGTTGGGATGATAGAGTGCCGTGCATGTTACCCGAATTGGGGGTAGCCTGCCTAGGGTTGTGGCTCGTCCGCCCTGCCGGCGCACGCTGGTCGACCAGCAGGCAAGCCACTGATTTGTGTGCGGTAACCGTTCACCTCAAGATAAAGACAAGATAATGAGGAGTTAATGGTGATTGATTCAGTAAAACAGATCCTCGCCGAATTTAAGCCAACTGGCTGGGGCAAGGATCTGGTGGCTGCCGGCTTCGTGCGCAGCATCGACAAACAGGGCTCGACGCTGACCATCAAGCTGGTGCTGCCCTTTGCAGGCCACTCCCTGTTTGAGCAGATCAAGCAGGAGTTCGATGCCCGCCTGCGCAGCGCCACCGGTGCCACCCGTATCGACTGGGTGGGCGAAATCGAGGTCGCCAGCCTGCCGCGAGCGCAAGGACTGGCGGCGGTACAGGGCATTCGCAACATCATCGTGGTCGCCTCTGGCAAGGGCGGGGTAGGCAAATCCACCACAGCGGTCAATCTGGCGCTGGCGCTGCAAAAAGAGGGGGCGCGGGTCGCTATTCTGGATGCGGACATCTATGGCCCTTCCATTCCGACCATGACCGGAACCTTGAAGGAGCGTCCCGTCAGCCATGATGGCAAGCTGATGGAGCCGGTGATGGCTTGCGGCCTCAAGAGCAACAGCATCGGCTATCTGGTGGCCGAGCAGGATGCCACCATCTGGCGTGGACCCATGGCGAGCAAGGCGCTGGCCCAGATCCTCCACGAGACCCGCTGGGGTGAAGTGGACTATCTGGTGGTGGACATGCCGCCGGGTACCGGCGACATCCAGCTGACCCTGGCCCAGCAGGTGCCGACCACGGCGGCGGTGATCGTCACCACGCCGCAGGACGTGGCGCTGGCGGATGCCCGCAAGGGACTGGCCATGTTCAACAAGGTCAGCGTGCCGGTGCTCGGCATCATCGAAAACATGAGTTACCACGTCTGCAGCTCCTGTGGTCATCATGAGCCGCTGTTCGGTACCGGCGGTGGCCAGAAGATGGCGGAACAGTACCAGGTGGCACTGCTTGGCCAGCTGCCGCTGCACATCGACATCCGCCAACACATGGACGATGGCTGCCCGACCGTGTTCGGCGCCCCGACCGGGGAGCTGGCAGAGGCCTATCTGAAACTGGCTCGTCGGGTGGGAGCTGAGCTCTATTTCAGCGGTAAACCGATTGCGACCCCCCTCTATGCCATGGCGCTGGATGAATAATCGGCGGTCGACCGCCTGGGGTGGATTTGAGGGTGGGCATGGCTCGCCCTTTTTTATATAATGGATCGGTTTAAACCATCCCCACTGCTCTTCTCTTTAGGTATTTTCAATGTCTGATACTCAACATTCGTGTGTGATCATCGGTATTGCTGGTGCATCCGCTTCCGGCAAGAGTCTTATAGCCCAAACCATCTATGAAGAGCTGGTGGCCGAGCTGGGAGCCGGTCAGATTGGTGTGATCACCGAAGATTGCTACTACCGCGATCAGACCCACCTGACCATGGAAGAGCGGGTCAAAACCAACTATGACCACCCCAACGCGCTCGATCACGATCTGCTGGTCCAGCATCTGAGCCAGCTGGTGCAAGGTGATGCGGTCAATATTCCTCAATACTCCTATACCGAACATACCCGCATGAGCGAAGTGACCCCGTTCGCACCGCGCCGGGTGATCATTCTGGAAGGGATCCTGCTGCTGACCGACAGCCGCTTGCGGGATCTGATGGATGCCTCCATCTTCATGGACACGCCGCTCGACATCTGCCTGCTGCGCCGTCTGGTGCGTGATGTGCAGGAGCGTGGCCGGACCATGGACTCGGTGCTCAAGCAGTACCAAAAGACGGTACGCCCCATGTTCCTGCAGTTTATCGAGCCTTCCAAGCAGTACGCGGACGTGATCGTCCCCCGTGGCGGCAAGAACCGCATCGCCATCGACATGCTCAAGGCGCGTATTCGCCACATGTTGATTGGTTGAGAGATATCAAGCCGGGTGATGCCCGGCTTTTTTAAATGAACAATTTGTCAGGAGAGTCGCCCAATGCGTCTTTGTGATACCGATATCGAACGTCATCTGGATGAAGGCAAGATCGTCATTGAGCCCAGACCCGGTATTGAACGGATCAGCGGCGTCAGCGTCGACGTGCTGCTGGGCAACGAGTTTCGGGTGTTTCGCGATCATACAGCCCCCTATATCGATCTGAGCGGCCCCAGCAGCGAAATGGCCGACGCCATCGATCGGGTGATGAGCGATGAAATTCATGTGCCGGATGGCGAAGCCTTCTATCTGCACCCGGGTCAGCTGGCCCTGGCGGTCACCTATGAATCGGTCACCCTGCCTGCCGACATCGTGGGCTGGCTGGATGGCCGCTCTTCCCTGGCACGTCTCGGTCTGATGGTGCACGTGACCGCGCACCGTATCGATCCGGGCTGGTCCGGCCGTATCGTGCTGGAGTTCTACAATGGCGGCAAGCTGCCGCTGGCGCTGCGCCCCAAGATGAAGATCGGTGCGCTGAACTTCGAGATGCTCTCCGGTGTGGCGGCACGTCCCTACAACAAACGGGAAAACGCCAAGTACAAGAGCCAGCAGGGTGCGGTTGCCAGCCGCATCAATCAGGACTGAGAGCGGGTCGACAGTCGAGCCGTTGGCAATGTGTTAAAAGAGGGCGCTGATGGCGCCCTTCTCCTATTCGCTTCGGCAGGTGTATGTGGCGAAGAGGGCAGGGCGAGGGAGTGTTCTTGCCTGCCATTTGTACAAGTACGGCGATACGGTCGGTCGAAAATTGACGGAGCCGAGGTCGGTGAGAGTGGCTTTTGCGGCATGTTGATGATGAATTGTCCCCATTTGGGAACTGTTTTTGTCAGGCAAGGTCTGTTTAATTAATCAAGGACAAGCCGCATGGTGACTGGCTTTAAGCTATTTGTAGGCGGAATGCTCTTTTTTTTTCTTACTGAAATATTTCAACAACGGGTATGGCGTTACCAGCCTTCTGGCATAATCCGCCGCAACTCATAAACAGGTTCGTTTTTTATGTTTGAAATGTTTAGTGGTTTGGGTTTGTGGTGGTCAATCGGTTTGGTATTGGCCGTTTTTTTTGTGTTGGCCTATGAATTCATCAACGGCTTTCACGATACCGCTAACGCGGTAGCAACGGTTATCTATACCAAGGCGATGCCGGCACACATGGCGGTAGTGGCCTCCGGTCTGTTCAACTTTGCCGGGGTCATGATGGGTGGTCTAGGGGTGGCTTATGCCATTGTCCACCTGCTGCCCATCGATCTGCTGCTGGGGATGGACTCCACTCAGGGTCTGATCATGGTGTTCTCCCTGCTGTTTTCCGCCATCGTGTGGAATCTGGGTACCTGGTTCTTCGGGATCCCTGCATCCAGCTCACACACGCTGATCGGCTCCATTCTGGGGGTAGGCGGCGCCTATGCCTGGATCAGCCATCAACCGCTGCAGGAAGGTATCAACGTCGCTAAAGCCATCGACATCATGCTTTCCCTCATCATCTCTCCTACCGTCGGTTTCATCATCGCCGCGCTGCTGTTGTTCGCCATGAAACGCGTCTGGCAGGGCAGCAAGATCCACAAGACCCCGGAAGAGCGTCTTCTGGTGGATGGCAAGAAGCATCCGCCGTTCTGGGCGCGTCTCACTCTGGTGGCGTCTGCCATGGGCGTGAGCTTTGTGCACGGTTCCAACGATGGCCAGAAGGGCATTGGTCTGGTGATGCTGGTGCTGATTTGCATGGCTCCTGCCTATTTCGCACTGGACATGAACAGCCGCTCTTATGACCTGGATCGCACCCAGGATGCCAATCAGCGCATCATGGAGATCTATCAGCGCAACCATGAGCAGGTTTCCAAAGTCGTGAACTTCAGTGTGCCTGCCCAGGCCCAGGAAGAGTTGATGACTCACTGTTCTGCCGATGGTGCCCTGCAGGCTATGGCCACGCTGGACAATCGTCTTGCCCAGGTGCGGACCTATGAAGAGATGGACCTGACCGACCGCCGTGAAGTGCGTCGTCTGCTGCTGTGCATCGATGATACCGCTCGCAAGGTATCCAAGCTGCCGCTGCCGGCCAAAGAGCTGACTGACCTTGCCAAATGGCGCAAGGATCTGACGGCCACTGCCGAATATGCACCGACCTGGGTCATTGTCTCCATCGCGCTGGCGCTGGGCTGTGGCACCATGGTTGGCTGGCGTCGTATCGTCTACACCGTCGGTGAGAAGATTGGTTCCTCCGGCATGACCTACAGCCAGGGGATCGCCGCCCAGATCACCGCTGCCGCCTCCATCGGCGTGGCCAGTTTGACCGGGATGCCGGTATCGACCACGCATATCCTCTCCTCTGCGGTAGCGGGGACCATGGTGGCCAACAAGTCAGGCCTGCAGAGCCAGACCATCAAGACCATCCTGATGGCCTGGGTGCTGACCCTGCCACTGACCATGCTGCTCTCTGGTGGCCTGTTCCTGATCAGCCATCATCTGTTCAGCTGATAGCAGATACCAAAAGCGTGTTGAGAAAGGGCCCTTGCGGCCCTTTTTTCATGACCTCAAAAACACATGTGTGATGCCAGGCTCCTGCCAGCCGGGTTTCCAATTTGACTATCCTTGATATGCCATCAAACTAATTTTTTCATCCAATCAATTACTTCTCTCACCCACTAAGCTCATCCCCACCCATCAACAGGCATTCAAGATAGGAGGGTTGGCAGAGTGGGCGTCTTTTGCGGCTTTGCCCCTACTAGGGGTGCAGCAAGAGCCGAGTTGCTCGGCTAAGGTCGATGTCTGTTCATCCCATGGCACATGACTGCCTAAATTAGCAGGTGGGATTACTTGTGTTGGCGGTTGTGGAAGAGGGGTCTTTGCCTGCATTGGTTGGCTGCACGTCTGGATTGCCGAGAGGATGGAAGGTCGAATGGACAACCGATTCTGATTGATAGAGGCATACACACTTCAAATCGACTTCGAGATGGGTGGCAGGCTTGGTCATGCAGTTCATGCGCACCGGTGTTGTGAAAGATGTCTACACAGCGCGATATTTGTATCTAGTGTCGGCTCTTATCCAGTCTGCCTAAACCAGGACCCATACAGTCGCAGTAGCAGGAATATGGATTGAGCCGCACTTCGCCAATGGCTGTGGTTATTCAATATGATGGGAGAGACTTGTTCTAAGTGCTAGTAGGTGGGTCGTGGCGCAGTAAAGGGACGGGTAATCGAGACGAGCTGACGGTGCCATGCCGCATCTAAAAAAAGAGCCACACAATGTGTGGCTCTTTTTGTCAGACTAGCGAGTCATCAAGGACGACCGGCCGGGCTGCTTGCAACGTTGACGGCAGCGGTACTGCCGCCATGGCGACCTGAGCTTGCCACTTCACTGCGCACCAGCGGCGCATGATCAACCGGCTCGCGTACCGGCAGGGCAGGGGCCGCAGCCGGTGTTGCCATCGGCGCAGAGGCCTTGCGGGCACCGGCCAGCAGGCCACCACCACGTTGGACTTGCTTGGCCACAGGGGCTGCTACGGCAGCGGCTACCGGAGCCTCGTCAGCAATGACAGGTTCAGCTTCAGCGACCGGAGCTGGCTGTTCAACCACCAGAGGGGCAACCTCGGCTACAACCACTGCCGGAGCCGCTTCTTCAACTGCTGGGGCAGCAGCTGCAGCTTCAACCACGGCAGTCTCGACGGCCGGTGCCTCAACAGCAACGACTTCCGCTGCGACCGGGGCCGCAACTTCTGCAACCACTGGCTCGTTGACAACCGCTACCTGGGCTTCTTCAGCAGCTACCGCTTCGGTTACCACTGGCTCTGCAGCCACGACCTCAGCCTGCTCGTGAGCTTCGGCCACAACGGCTTCTGGCACGACATGCTCGGTCAGCGCAGCAGAGGCCTGCAGGGCGGCGGCAACAGCTTCAGCACTGGGAATGGTGATGACAGGGACTGCCGGTTCTTCCACTTTCACCTGGGCGGCATCTGCCTGGGCAGCTGCTGTCAGGGTAGGGGCAGCGCCTTCGGCAGACTGCTCTTCATCTTCACGCTGGCTGCGGGCATCTTCATTGATGCGCTTGCGACGTTGGCCTTCGATACGCTGATTGCGCGGCGTACGACGGGAACGACGCTGGCCTTCGGCCTGCTCATCGTGCTGCTCTACTGCGTCGGAGGCCTCTTCGGCAACAACCGGAGCATCGGCGGGCAGGGCGGCAACGTCGCTGGCCTGGGCATCGACCCGGATCTGCTTGCGCAGTTGGCGGCGTTCGCGGCGCTCAGCCACTTTCTGCTCTTTTTCCAGACGCGGCTCGTCGTTGACCATGGTGGTATCGACGGTTTCTACCGCGTCAACGACCACTTCGGCGCGAGGTTCACGCGGAGCACGGGGTTCACGAGCCGGACGCGGGGCGCGGGGTTCACGTTCCTGACGCGGCTCACGAGCCTCGCGAGGTTCACGTTCCATGCGCTGTTCACGCACTTCGCCACGGGCTTCACGCTCCTGGCGCGGCTCACGCTCTTTGCGGGGACGACGGTTGCGGCTTTCGCCGCCTTCACGATTGGCACCCGCTTCCCGCTTCTCTGCGGCATCGGCAGGGCTGCGGTTACCACGGTTGTCATCACGACGACCACGCTGACCACGGCTGCGGGTTTCATCGCGTTGATGACGATGACCCTCATCTTTGCGTGCTTCGCGCTGGGCTGCCGGTTTGTCGGCAGGAGCCTTCACGTCGGCAGGGGCGGTGTCGGCACCGAACAAGCCGGAGATGGCCTTGAACAGTTTGCCAAACAGACCGGCTTCGGGCGCGGCCGGTGCAGCGGGAGCCACGACCGGGGCTGGCGCGGCGGGGGCCGGCTGGGGCGCCTGGACAAAACCTTGCAGCAGCGGTTGTTCGCGCTCGATCACCTGAGCCTGCTTCGGCTGGTAGACCGGCTTGGCAATCTCGGTTTTCAGCTCGTAGCTGGCCGCTTCAGGGATCTCGTTTTGACGGATGCGGGTTACTTCGTAGTGCGGGGTTTCCAGATGCTGGTTCGGAATGATGTAGACACGTACATCATTACGCTGTTCCAGGCTGGCGATGGAGGCACGCTTCTCGTTGAGCAGATAGGCGGCAACATCCACCGGCACTTGGCCGTGAACCTGCTCGGTGTTGTCCTTCATGGCCTCTTCTTCGATGAGACGCAGGATAGACAGAGCGAGGGATTCGTTGTCACGGATCACGCCTTGACCCTGGCAACGGGGGCAGATATGGCTGCTGGACTCGTTGAGGGAGGGACGCAGACGCTGGCGAGACATCTCCAGCAGACCGAAACGGGAGATCCGGCCCAGCTGGATGCGGGCACGGTCCTGATGCACCGCTTCACGCAGACGGTTTTCCACTTCGCGCTGATGACGAACCGGAGTCATGTCGATAAAGTCGATGACGATCAGGCCACCCAGGTCGCGCAGACGCAATTGACGGGCAATTTCGTCGGCCGCTTCCAGGTTGGTTTGCAGCGCAGTCTCTTCGATATCGCCGCCCTTGGTGGCGCGGGAGGAGTTGATATCGATGGAGGTCAGCGCTTCGGTCGGATCGATGACGATGCTGCCGCCAGAGGGCAGACGCACTTCACGCTGGAAGGCCGACTCGATCTGGCTCTCGATCTGGAAGTGGTTGAACAGGGCAACTTCACCCTTGTACAGCTTCACGCGATTGAGGAAATCGGGACGAACCAGCTCGATATGCGCCTTGGCACGCTCGAAGATGACCGGGTTGTCGATCAGGATCTCGCCGACATCGCGACGCAGATAGTCACGGATGGCACGCACGATGACGTTGCTTTCCTGATGGATAAGCACCGGCGCGGAGCGGCTCTGTGACGCCTTGTGGATGGAATCCCAGTGGTTGAGCAGAACGTTCAGATCCCATTCCAGCTCTTCCGGGGATTTGCCCACACCGGCGGTACGCACGATGAGGCCCATGCCGTCCGGCACGGTCAGGCCGCTCAGGGCTTCTTTCAGTTCAGTCCGTTCATCACCTTCGATACGGCGGGAGATACCACCGGCGCGAGGATTGTTCGGCATCAGTACCAGGTAGCTGCCGGCCAGACTGATAAAGGTGGTGAGGGCTGCACCCTTGGTGCCACGCTCTTCCTTGTCGATCTGGACGATCACTTCCTGGCCTTCGCGGACCACTTCTTTGATGTTGGGACGACCCTGATAGGAGTAACCGGAGGGGAAGTAATTGCGGGCGATTTCCTTTAACGGCAGGAAACCGTGGCGCTCGGCGCCATAGTCGACAAAAGCAGCTTCGAGACTGGGTTCTACGCGGGTGATTTTGCCCTTGTAAATGTTCGCTTTTTTCTGCTCGTGTCCCGGACTTTCAATATCCAGATCGTAGAGCTGTTGTCCGTCAACCAGCGCTACGCGCAACTCTTCTTCCTGAGTCGCGTTGATTAGCATTCTTTTCATTGAGTTCTCGTTATTTTGTCATTTTGATTTCCTCCACAGGATCCTGCCGGCGCCGGCCTCGGGTCTTCAGCATACTGGGGCAACCTCCCGGTTGGGGTATGCATGAGGCGCAAACTAAGGGCACTCTGGTCCAGCCTTCTCGAGAAGGCATGAAAAGGATACCGGTGTGGAGACAAATTAGCGGTTCTGTTTGCGTTCTCCATGCGCTGTACCTCGCACCCGGGAACCGTCATGTTCTTGTATACACGGTGTTTCGGGATTGGGTGGCATAAATTTTGGCCACTTAGTACAAGGCTTGAACACAATGACAAAACCTTGTTTATTATCCCATTTAAACCACTTTTATAGCAAGGCGCCATTTTTCAACAAAGCATGCAGCCAAGGGCCGCCGGCAGTGTTAAAATCCGCGCCATGACACAGATACATCAACAAGTGCAGCTGCTCACCATCGAAGCTGAGCATGAAGGGCAGCGCATCGACAATTTTCTCAAGACTCAGCTAAAGGGCGTCCCCAAGAGCCTGATCTATCGTATCCTTCGCAAAGGGGAAGTGCGCGTCAACAAAAAGCGCATCAAACCGGAATACAAACTCTGCACTGGCGACGAGGTACGGGTCCCCCCCGTGCGGGTTGCCGAAAAGAACGAACTGCCCTCGGCCAATCTTGGCAGCATCCAGCGTCTGGAGAGCCAGATCCTGTTTGAAGATGACGCCATGATCGTGCTGAACAAGCCGTCCGGCATGGCGGTACACGGCGGCAGCGGCTTGAGCTTTGGCGTGATTGAAGGGCTGCGGGCCCTGCGCCCGGAAGCCCGTTTCCTCGAACTGGTGCATCGGCTCGATCGCGACACCTCCGGCGTACTGCTGGTTGCCAAGAAGCGCAGCGCCCTGCGCAGCCTGCATGAGCAACTGCGGGTCAAGACCATGCGCAAGCAGTACCTGGCGCTGGTGCGTGGCCAGTGGCAGCCTCACGTCAAGGTGGTCAATGCACCGCTGCGCAAAAATGATCTGCAATCCGGCGAGCGGGTCGTGCGGGTCAGCAGCGATGGCAAGCCCTCCGAGACGCGTTTCCGGATTGCCCGTCAGTTTGCCGAGGCCACCCTGGTGGAGTGCAGCCCGATCACCGGTCGTACCCACCAGATCCGGGTGCATACCCAGCATGCGGGTCACCCCATCGCCTGTGATGACAAGTATGGAGAAGCCGCATTTGACGATAAAATGCGCAGTCAGGGGCTGAAACGACTGTTTTTGCATGCCTGGAAGCTGAGCTTCATCCATCCGGCCGATGGTCGCGAGATGCAGGTGGAAGCACCGCTGGCCCCCGAACTCGACGACTTCCTGAACAAGTTGGCACGCTGATGCAGACCATCCGGCTCGCCATCTTCGACTGGGACGGTACCCTGATGGACTCGGTGGGCCGGATTGTTGCCTGTGTGGCGCACGCGGCTGGCGACTGTGGTGAACCCGTGCCCACCGCCGTCGAGACGCACCAGATCATCGGTCTCAGTCTGGAGGTCGGTATCCCCCGGCTGTTTTCTCTGGAGCAGGGGAGTGAACGAGCCAACGCCCTGATCGCCCGCTATCGCCACCATTACGTCCATGACAGCACACCCAGCCCGTTGTTTGCCGGGGCGAGGGAACTGTTGCAGCATTGGCATGAACAAGGGGTGGCCTTGGCGGTCGCCACCGGCAAGTCACGGCGTGGATTGGACAGGGTACTGGATGACACCGGGTTGCGGCCGCTCTTTGCCGCCACGCGCGGGGCGGACGAGGCCAACTCCAAGCCCGATCCCCTGATGCTGACGCAAATTCTGGATGAGCTGGGCATTGCCCCGCACCAGGCGGTGATGATCGGCGATTCCATCCACGACATGGCGATGGCCGAGGCGCTGGCCATGCCGCGGATCGGGGTGAGCTGGGGTGTGCACGACCGTACCCGCTTGCTGGCCCACCACCCGTTAGCGGTGGTCGATACCATGGCGCAGCTCCAGCGGTTGCTGAGTTAGCCTTGTGATATGCCTGATGAGTAAATGAAAAACGGGAGCCTTGGCTCCCGTTTTTCATGGCTGGCATACCGCTCCCATCAGGGCAGGGCGATATCGTGGCGGGCCAGCAGCTCGATCAGGCCGATCAACGGCAGGCCGATCAGCGCATTGGGATCGCGCCCTTCCAGGGCCTTGAACAGCACGATCCCCATGCCTTCACACTTGAAGCTGCCGGCACAGTCGAGGGGCTGTTCAGCCGCTACATAGCGGCGGATGGCCGCCTCATCCAGCTGGCGAAAGTGAACGGTGAAGGGTTCTATCAGCTGTTCGGCGCGGCCAGACGCGGCGTCCAGCACGCACAAGCCGGTATAAAAGGTGACACTGCGCCCCCGGGCCGCCATCAGCTGGGCCACCGCTTGCTCGACCGTTCCCGGCTTGCCCAGGATCCGGCCATCACAGACGCACACCTGATCCGAGCCGATGATCAGCCCCTGATCATGCCGGTCGGCGATGGCACGGGCCTTGGCATGGGCAAGGCGAGCCACCAGCGTTTGCGCATCCTCACCAGGCTGCACAGATTCATCAACATTCGGCGCGGCGCACTCAAAGGGGAGGCCCAGCTTTTCCAGCAGGGCTTTGCGGTAACGGGAGGTGGAGGCGAGGATCAGGGGACGCGACATGGCAATCAGGTATCCAGGTTCAGAAACGGGCAGGCGTGGATGGTATCGCCACCGTGCGGCGAGGGCAAATATCGCCGCCATTCTCTTTTCCAGCATGTCGAGATTGGAAAACACCGCTATCGGCTTATTCATCCGGCCTGACGTTATAGTGCCCCGTCGATGCTACCCATTCGCTGAGGAGTCACCATGGGCCGTTACATGCTCTGCTGTTTTTTGATGATCACGCTCTACCCGGTAGGGATCGATCTCTATCTTGTGGCGTTGCCCAACATCGGCGCCAGCCTTCAGGCCAGCGAGGCTCAGCTGCACACCGCGTTTTCCCTCTATCTGCTCGGCATGGCCGCGACCGTCCCGCTGGCTGGCCTGCTGGCAGATCGTCACGGCCGCAAGCCGGTGATCCTGAGTGGGGCCGGCTTGTTTATGCTGGCGTCGCTACTGGCCGGCAGCGCCAACGACACTGCGCAGTTTCTGCTGGCGCGGGTGGGTCAGGGGGCAGGGGCCGGCGCGCTCTACATCATGACCTTCACCGTGCTGCGAGACGTGTTGCCACCGGTTCGGCTGGCGGCCGTGCTGTCGGCCATCAATGGGGTCATCTGCGTGATCCCCGTGCTGGCGCCGCTGCTCGGTTATTTCATCCTGACCGGCTTCCCATGGCCTGCCATCTTTCAGGCCATGGCGCTGCTCGGCGGCGTGGTGCTGCTGATCAACCTGCTGGGGCTGAAAGAGAGCCTGCCGCTGCCCCCTGAGCCATTCTCGCGTGCGTCAGCATCCCGCTTTGCCTTCTTGCAAGTGCCGCAGTTCCTCTGGATGTGTGGGTTGAGCAGTGCCGGCATGACCTGCATTCTGACCTACGTCAGCACTTCGCCGATGATCCTGATGACCCAGAGGGGGCTGGCAACCGCAGAGTATGCTCGCATCATGATGATCATGGCGATGATCAGCATGATCACCTCCTTCTTCGCCCCCTTGTTGCTGCGTCGACTGCACAAGCACAGCCAGCTCGCACTGGCCCACGGTGGGTTGGGGTTGGCGCTGCTGCTGATCCTGGCCTCTCGTTTTGATGGCTTCTGGAGCCTTTGGCTGCTGCTGGCGGGCTTTGCCTTCACCTGCATCGGTTTTTCCGCGAGCTTCGGCATCGCCATGGGCGAGGCGCTGGCCAGTTGCCGTCACCAGATAGCGCTAGCCAGCGCCACCCTCTGTCTTGCCCAGATAACCGTGAGCGCCGGCTATATCTGGCTGATGGGGTGGCTTGGCTTTGCACCCAGCACGCTGCTTGCCTGTGCCCTGCTCGGTGCCGTGTTACTCTATCTGCTCTTTCGCGCCCTGGGGCCGGTCTTCGACAGCGCCGCCCACGGTGCCCCGGTCATGGAGAATCCCTGAGCATGCGTCCCTTGATCGACCTCGATCTCAATTTGTTGGTGGTATTTCGGCTGTTGCTGCAAGAGCGCAGTGTCACCAAGGCTGCCAAGAAACTCAATGTCACGGCGCCTACCGTCAGCAAGGCGCTGGCGCGGCTGCGCGACTGGTTCGACGACCCGCTGTTCCTTCGCACTCAGCGGGGGTTGGAACCCACCAATCTGTCGCTCACCCTAGAGGAAGAGCTCAAGGAGTGGTTCCAGCTATCGGGCAACATCGCCTCTCTCTGCGGCAGTGCCATTCCGGCGGGGGCCGCCTTCAGGCTGGTGCTGGAGTCGCCCTTTTACATCAGCTTTCTCAATGATCTACCCATGGTGATTTATGAAACCTATCGTAAATCGACCATCCGGATCATGAACTGGGACCATCACTCCCTCAATGACATCATCAATGGCGATGCCGATCTCGGCTTCTGTGCGAGGGAAACCCACCCCAGCTCGCTGGCCAGGGTCAATCGGCTGCCCTATTACATCGATCACGAGGTGTTGTTCGAAGACAGGCCCATGGTGTTTTTGCGCAAGGATCACCCGCTACTGGCCCGCACCTGGAACCTCGACAACTTCCTCGCCTACCCCCATGTCAGCGTGGTGTGGGAGGCGAGCGATGCCTGGGCGCTCGACAGCCTGCTGGACGATGAGGGGCTCAGCCGGCAGGTGCCGATCCGGGTCTCCAGCTTCGAGCAGGCGCTGCATATCGCAGCCCAGTCTGCCCACGAACTGATCGCGGTGGTGCCCTCCTATTGCGCCAGTTATGCCCGCCAGCACCACGACAATCTGATCTCCTTGCCGCTGCCGCTGGATGAAGCCCTCTACCGGCAACTCGACATCGCTTTCATCCTGCTCTGGCACAAGCGCAACAACCACAACACCAAGGTGCTGTGGCTGCGCGACGAGATCAAACGGCTCTACCACCAGCATATCGGGGCCGCTGGCGCGGGTTAACCCTGACCTCTACCTTCGCAGGGCCAGAAAAACGGCTATAAGCATAGGAATGGGCAAGGCGGGGTCATGGATGATGAGAGTCGGGATATGGCTGTTATGGTTGCTCTGCGTGCCGGCCTGGGCACAGGGCTGGCACCTGCAGGCGGGGGAGGCGGGCATACTGCTGTGGAGCCGGGCTCATCCCCCTGGCGCATTTCAGGCTTTGCGCCTGGAGATGAAGGTGGCCGCTCCGCCGTCGGCGCTGCTGGCCGTGCTGCGTGATACCGCCCGCCATCAGGAGTGGCTGCCCCAGAGCCTGGAGGTAAGGGTGCTGGCCAAGCCGGCACCCGATGAAGATCTGGTCTATACCCGGCTCTCTGCGCCCTGGCCGGTGCAGGAGCGGGAGCTTATCACCCACTCCCGCCTGCAACGTCAACCCAATTGCGGCCTGGTGCTGACGGTATGGGCCGCCCCTGATGCTCTGCCGCCTTATCCCGGTCGGGTGCGGATCCGCACCAGTGAAGGACGCTGGGAGGCGGTGCCGCAACTCAACGGCACCACCCTGATACGCCTCGAAACTTATACCAACCCGGGTGACAACCTGCCTGGCTGGCTTATCAACCCCATCGCCGCTCAGGCCGCGCTGGACAGTTTTCGAGCCATCCGTCGCCTGATGGAGGCCATCCCGCCCGAATCTTGCCCTTGCGCCCATATGCGGCAGGGACGCCAGGTCGGGCCGTGCGACAGCCATCCATGAACCCCGTTGGGGCAGGGGAGTGGTTGATTCACCTGCGCTGTGAAATTCTGCTGTCAAGGAGTGAGCCGGATCCCTACCGTTAGCGCAAATGCGGCCAGGATCCGGTGTCGGATCCGTTGGTTTATGGCATAATCAGCCACCGGTGAGCGCAAGTTCCGCCATGTGCGGGGGTTGTGAGGTTAAAATCATCGGCGGTAAGGACTTTTTCCTTTGACTATCAGTTGTTGGACCTATAATATTCGCGCCCTATGCAAAAGGTGAAGTTGCCCGTAAAGGTTGATCCAGTCCGTAGTGCCTCGAAGCTGCTCGATTATGTCGGGATAGTGGAAAAGTCGCAGATGCCCAGGCTGGAGGAATCAACCGCAGGCTTGCAGAGTGATATCGATGTATCGCTGCACTTTGGCAAAGATGTCCAGAAGTTGACCGTTATGAAAGGCACTGCCCATGCCAAGGTTGACCTGGTTTGCCAGCGTTGTGGAGAAACATTCGAGCATCTCTGTGAAGCTGAATTTATCTACACTCCGCTGTTCGAGAGAACAAACGAGGAAGAACTGCCGGAAGCTTATGAGCCCATTGAGTTGGACGAAAACGGCGAGATGGATCTTCATCAAATCCTGGAGGATGAACTCATCCTCTCGTTGCCGCAGGTGGCCATGCATCCCATGGATGCTTGCCCGCGCGGTAACATGGAGATGACCTGGGGTGAAATCGAACCTGCTGATGAGCGGCCGAATCCCTTTGCAGTTCTTGAAGAGCTTAAACGTAAGTGAATTTAGGAGTTAGCCTACAATGGCCGTACAACAGAACCGTAAAACCCGTGCCAAGCGTGGCATGCGTCGTTCCCACGATGCGCTGACCACCGCTGCCCTGACTGTTGATCAGACCAGTGGCGAAATCCATCGTCGTCACCACGTGACTGCCGATGGTTTCTACCGCGGTAAAAAGGTAATCGCTTAAGGATTGCCTTTGTCTACGCAAACTGTCGCGCTAGACATCATGGGGGGAGATATTGGCCCCTCGGAAACAGTGCCTGCCGCCGTGCAGGCACTGTCTCTTTTACCCCAGTTAAAACTGATCCTGGTTGGTGACCAACACCAGACCACCCCTCTTTTGCAGCAACATGGCTTGCTGAATCATCCCCGCGTTCGTTTCGTACATGCATCCCAGGTGGTTGGCATGGGCGACAAACCGATCGTGGCGCTGCGCACCCTGAAAGACTCCTCCATGCGGGTCGTCCTCAATCTGGTGAAGGCCGGTGAGGCCGATGCCTGCGTCAGCGCCGGCAATACCGGTGCGCTGATGGCCATGGCCAAGTGCGTGCTCAAATCCCTGCCCGGGGTCGACCGACCCGCTCTCATCAAAGCGTTGCCCACCCTTTCCGGCAAACGGACCGTGATGCTGGATCTTGGCGCCAACGTCAGTTGTGATGCCGACACCCTGCTGCAATTTGCGGTGATGGGCGCTGTGGTGGCTGAAAAAGTTGAGGGCATTGCCACTCCCAGGGTGGCCCTGCTCAACGTGGGGGAGGAGGAGATCAAGGGCAACGATCTGGTGCGCCACAGTGCCGAGTTGCTGCGCCAGTGCCAGGCGCTCAACTTCGTCGGTTTTGTCGAAGGGGACCGGATCTTCAGCGGCGAGTGCGACGTGATCGTCTGCGACGGTTTTGTCGGCAACGTGGCCCTCAAGACGGCGGAAGGGGTCGTGCGGATGATGGCCCAACTGGCCGGATATCCCCGCAAAAAACGCAGTTTTCTTGGCCGTATCGCCGGATTTATGTTCAAACGGCGTTTTTCTTACCTGAACCCCGACCAGTATAACGGTGCAAGTCTGTTAGGATTGCGCGGCATTGTGGTAAAAAGCCACGGGCGGGCCGAACGGCGTGCCCTGTGTAACGCGATCCTGCTGGCCGCGCAAGAGGCCAAGCATCAACTTCCATTGCAAATAGCAGATCGCCTTGAATCTGTCTTTTCCGACAGGGATCTATAAGAACTCTATGCATAGCAAAATTTTGGGTACTGGCAGTTATCTGCCGAACTCGGTACGTACCAATGCCGATCTCGAACAGATGGTGGAAACCAGCGACGAGTGGATTGTGGAGCGTACCGGGATCCGTGAACGTCGCATTGCCGGTGCCGATGAAACCGTCGCCACCCTGTCTCACCAGGCCGCTCTGCGCGCCCTGGACGCAGCGGGCCTGACCGCAGCCGATCTCGATATGATAGTGCTGGCCACCACCAGTGCCGAGAACGCCTTCCCGGCCGCCGCCTGTGAATTGCAGGGCCTGCTCGGGGTGCAAGGGATCCCGGCCTTTGACGTGGCCGCCGCCTGCGCTGGCTTTACCTACGCGCTCTCCATCGCCGATCAGTTCGTCAAATCCGGTGCCGCCCGTCACGTACTGGTGGTCGGGGCCGATGTGCTGTCGCGCATGTGCGATCCACAAGATCGCAGCACCATCATCATTTTTGGTGACGGGGCAGGGGCCGTGGTGATCGGTGCCAGCGAAACACCAGGTATTCTCTCCACCCATCTGCATGCGGATGGCCGTTACGGCGATCTGCTCAAGCTGCCGCAGCCGCGCCGCGGCATGCCAGGGGCCGAGCTTGAAGCCTACATGTACATGAAGGGCAACGATGTGTTCAAGGTAGCGGTCACCCGTTTGAGCGAGGTCGTCACCGAGACCCTGGCCGCCGCCGGCATCGCGCCGAGCGAGCTGGACTGGCTGGTGCCTCATCAGGCCAACTTCCGCATCATCAGCGCCACCGCCAAGAAGCTTGGCATGGGGCTGGACAAGGTAGTGCTGACCCTCGACAAGCACGGCAACACCTCTGCCGCCTCCGTGCCCATCGCCTTCGATGAAGGGGTGCGTGACGGCCGGATCAAACCGGGCCAGCTGGTATTGCTGGAAGCCTTCGGCGGTGGTTTTGCCTGGGGCTCGGCGCTGGTTCGCCTCTGATCGTGGTCGGGATGAGCAATCTGGCTCATCCTGCCGCTCTCATTTTTGTCTTATCTAAAGGAATCAATGATGACCCAATTTGCCATTGCCTTCCCGGGACAGGGCTCCCAAACCGTCGGCATGCTGGCCGAGCTGGCCGAACAACATGCCGTGATCAAGGAGACCTTCGCCGAGGCGAGCCAGGTGCTGGGTTATGACCTGTTTGCCCTGGTGATGGATGGCCCGGCCGACGATCTGAACAAGACCTGGCGCACCCAGCCCGCCTTGCTGACAGCCTCTGTCGCGCTGTGGCGCCTGTGGCAACAGCAGGGTGGGGCAACCCCCGCCGTGATGGCTGGCCACAGCCTGGGTGAGTACTCCGCCCTGGTGTGCAGCGGTGCACTGGCCTTTGCCGATGCGGTCAAACTGGTCGAGCTGCGTGGTCTGGCCATGCAGGAAGCCGTGCCGGAAGGCACTGGTGCCATGGCCGCCATCATCGGGCTGGACAATGAGGCCATCGCCGCCAACTGCGAAAAAGCCGCACAAGGACAAGTGGTCTCCCCGGTCAACTTCAACTCTCCGGGCCAGGTGGTCATCGCCGGCCACAAAGAGGCCGTCGAGCGTGCCAACGTGCTGATGAAAGAGTCCGGCGCCAAGCGTGCGCTGCCGTTGCCGGTCTCCGTGCCTTCTCACTGCGCTCTGATGAAACCTGCCGCAGAAAAATTGGCAGCTGCGCTGGACGGGATCGAGATCAAGGTTCCTGCCATCGCTGTCATCAATAATGTCGACGTATCCTGTGAACAGGATCCGGCCGCCATCAAACAGGCTCTGGTGCGTCAGCTGTTCAGCCCGGTTCGTTGGACCGAGACTGTCGAGCGGATGGCCAATGAGGGGGTTACCCTCGAGATCGAGATGGGACCGGGCAAGGTATTGACCGGGCTCGCCAAGCGCATCGACAAGCGCGTGGAAGGTATTCATGCCAACGACGCCGCCTCTTTCGAGCAGGCGCTGGCCCAGATCAAGTAAACAGGAGCAAGTAATGAGCTTTACCGATAAGGTTGTGTTGGTGACCGGTGCCAGTCGTGGCATCGGCCGTGCAATTGCCGAAACTTTTGCGGCCCGTGGCGCCAAAGTAGTCGGCACGGCGACCAGCGAGAGCGGCGCCGAGGCGATCAGCGCCTATCTGGGTGAACAGGGTTGCGGCATGGCACTGAACGTGACCAGCCAGGAATCCATCGAAGCCGTCTTCGCCGCCATCAAGGCGCGTTTTGGCGACATCGACATCCTGATCAACAACGCCGGCATCACCCGTGACAACCTGCTGATGCGGATGAAGGATGATGAGTGGAACGAGATCATCGACACCAACCTCACCTCCCTGTATCGACTGAGCAAACCGGTGCTGCGCGCCATGATGAAGAAGCGTAATGGGCGCATCATCAGCATCGGCTCCGTGGTGGGAATCATGGGCAACGCCGGTCAGGTCAACTATGCTGCCGCCAAGGCGGGCTTGGTTGGTTTCACCAAGTCGCTGGCTCGTGAAGTGGCCTCCCGCGGCATTACCGTGAACGCGGTTGCCCCCGGTTTCATCGAGACCGATATGACCAAGGCGCTCAATGAAGAGCAGCGTGCCGGCATCATGAGCCAGGTGCCTGCCGCTCGTCTGGGCGACCCGAAAGAAATTGCCGCTGCTGTGGTATTCTTGGCATCGGATGATGCCGCCTACATCACTGGCGAAACCCTGCATGTTAATGGCGGGATGTACATGGTGTAATCAATTTGTCGTGAGATCTGTTCAAATTTGCGATAGTACGCCGAAGTTTGGCGAATTTCGTGGTTTGACCAGCGGCAAGCCACTTGCAAACTCACGTCAATTGAATAAACTACCCCAACCAGACGCAATAGCGTATTTTTAAAGGAAAATTCAGGTCATGAGCAACATCGAAGAACGCGTAAAGAAAATCATCATCGAACAACTGGGTGTTAAAGAAGAAGACGTTAAGAACGCTGCCTCCTTCGTCGACGACCTGGGCGCTGACTCTTTGGATACCGTTGAACTGGTAATGGCGCTGGAAGAAGAATTCGATACCGAAATTCCTGATGAAGAAGCCGAGAAGATCACCACTGTTCAAGCGGCTATCGACTACATCACCGCTAATCAGGAATAAGTTCCTGTTCTGAAAGAAGCGGCCCAAGGGCCGCTTCTTTTATGTTTACCCCTTTTCAAAACACCTCTCGGAGACTACCTCAGTGTCAAAACGCAGAGTCGTGGTGACCGGCTTGGGGATGCTTTCCCCGGTAGGCAACACTGCCGAATCCAGCTGGCAAGCCCTGCTCAACGGGCAGAGCGGCATTTCTCCCATCGAACACTTTGATGCCAGCGAGTTTGCGACCCGTTTCGCAGGCCAGGTCAAGGATTTCGATCCCGAGCAGTACGGTATCAACCGCAAAGAAGCTCGCAAGATGGATCTCTTCATTCAGTACGGTATCGCCGCAGGCATACAGGCGCTGGATGATGCCGGTCTCGTCATCAACGAGGCAAATGCCGAGCGTGTCGGTGTGGCGATCGGTTCCGGTATCGGCGGTCTGGGCCTGATTGAACAGAACCACAGCAGCCTGGTCAATGGCGGCCCCCGCAAGCTGAGCCCCTTCTTCGTACCGTCCACCATCATCAATATGGTGTCCGGTCATCTCTCCATCATGAAGGGTCTGCAAGGGCCGAACATCGCCGTGACCACCGCCTGCACCACAGGTACCCATGCCATCGGCATGGCCGGCCGGATGATCGCCTACGGCGATGCGGACGTGATGGTGGCCGGCGGCGCCGAGAAAGCCTCCACCCCGATGGGGATGGGCGGTTTTGCGGCGGCCAAGGCGCTCTCCAACCGCAACGACGAGCCCACCAAGGCCAGCCGTCCGTGGGATAAAGATCGCGACGGTTTCGTGCTGGGTGATGGCGCCGGGGTGCTGGTGCTGGAAGAGTACGAACACGCCAAGGCCCGCGGCGCCAAGATCTACGCCGAGCTGGTCGGTTTTGGCATGAGTGGCGATGCCTACCACATGACGGCGCCTCCCGCTGATGGCAACGGTGGCGCTCGCGCCATGCAAAATGCCATCAAGGATGCCGGCATCGCCCCCGAGCAGGTGGGTTATATCAACGCCCACGGCACTTCCACCCCCCTGGGTGACGTGGCCGAACTGCGCGGCATGAAAGCGGTGTTTGGCGAGCATGCCAAATCCCTGATGATCAGCTCCACCAAGTCAATGACCGGTCACCTGCTGGGTGCCGCCGGCGCCATCGAGGCGATCATCACGGTACTGGCGCTGCGCGATCAGATGGCGCCGCCCACCATCAACCTGGACAACCCGGATGATGAGTGCGATCTGGACCTGGTGCCTCATGTTGCCAAGGCTGGCGACTTCGAATATGCCCTCTCCAATTCCTTCGGTTTTGGTGGCACCAATGGCTCACTGATCTTCAAACGCGTATAATTCGCCCTGGGCGGATAGTATGGGCCCGATACGACAGTATCGGGCCTTTTTTATCGGAGGGATCCTTTTGCTGATCAATGGAATACCGACAGACAGCGTTTCCGCCATGGATCGTGGCCTGGCTTATGGCGATGGCCATTTCACCACCTTGCTGGTCAAGGATGGTCGACCCGTCTGGTGGCCGGCTCACCTGGCACGGCTGCAGCAAGCGAGCGCCAGACTCGGCCTTGCCGAGCTGGACTGGCAACGCCTTGGTGATGAGGTCGCCGGGATGGCTCGCGACCAGACGCTGGCGGTGATCAAGGTGATGCTGACCCGAGGCTGTGGTGGCCGGGGGTATGATGGCACTGCCTGCCATGCGCCGACCCGGATCCTGTCGCTGGCCGCTTACCCGGCTCACTACCCGGAGTGGCAGCAGACCGGCATTCCCCTGCTGGTATGCCAGCAACGATTGGGCGATGCCCCCATGTTGGCGGGCCTCAAGACCCTCAACCGGCTGGAGCAGGTGCTGCTGAAAAGCGAACTTGCGGCGCGTTCGGGAGTCGAAGGTATAGTCTTGAACAGCCGGGGATTTCTGGTAGAAGGGGTCAGTGCCAATCTGTTTTGGCGCCGTGGCAGAACGGTATTCACGCCGGATCTTACCCACTGCGGCATAGACGGCATCATGCGGCGCCATGTGATGGCGATGCTAAAACAGATGAGCATTGAACTGCGTGTCGTGGAGGCTCCGCTGGAGTCACTGTGGCAGGCCGAAGAGGTATGGCTGACCAATACCCTGATGGGCATAGTGCCGGTGACCGGCATCGGGGAGACCCAATATGCCAGTCCGGTATTGATCCGCCGCTTACAGGAGCGTTTGGTCATTGAAGTTTAATCGGCTTTACACCCTGCTCGCGGGCGCGGCGCTGACAGTTGCCGTGGCCGGGGGCTATGTACATTACAAATGGCAGCAGGTGGAGACGCTCACCAACAAGGGGCCGACCCGCCTCTTTACCGTCGAGAAGGGGGCCCATGCGGCGCGCCTGATTGCCGAGCTGGGGGAGGGGGAAACCAGCCCCTGGGCGGTGCGGCTCTGGCTGCGCGGTCACCCCGAGCTGGTTGCCATCAAATCCGGCACCTATGAGATCAAGGAAGGGGCTCCCCTCAAGGAGACCCTCTCCCTGTTTGCCTCTGGAAAGGAGTTTCACTTCAGCCTTACCTTCGTCGAAGGATCCCGATTCGAGGATTGGTTGAAGCAACTGGCCAGCGCCCCTTATCTGGAGCGGTTGACGGTGGAGCAGAGCGAAGCGGATCTGGCCCAGGAGCTTGGCATCGACAACGGCAAGCTGGAGGGATGGTTCCTGCCGGAAACCTACGCCTATACCACTCATGCCAGCGATATTTCCATCCTGCGTCGCGCCTATCAGGACATGCGAGCCTTCCTGCAGCAGAGTTGGGACAAGCGCCAGGCCAATCTGCCTTACAAGACCCCTTACGAGGCGCTGATCATGGCCTCTATCATCGAAAAAGAGACGGGGATGCCGGAAGAGCGCGCTCAGATTGCCTCGGTATTCGTCAATCGCCTGCGCCTTGGCATGAAGCTGCAGACCGATCCCACCGTCATCTACGGGGTGAAGGACAGGTATGATGGCAACATCCGCCGCAGCGACCTGACCGACGTGAACCCCTACAACACCTATGTGATCGACGGCTTGCCGCCTACGCCCATCGCCATGCCGGGCAAGGCTTCCATCGAGGCGGCGCTCAACCCCAAATCGACCGACTACCTCTATTTTGTCGCCAAAGGGGGCGGTGCCCACTACTTCTCCAAGACCCTCGATGAGCACAATCGGGCGGTCCGCGAATACATATTGAAGAAACCCTAATGTCTAAATTTATCGTGATTGAAGGACTGGAAGGAGCAGGGAAGAGCTCCGCGGTGCGTTATGTGACCGACTATCTGCATGGCCACGGCGTGGCTCGGCTCGAGTGTACCCGTGAGCCGGGCGGTACCCCGCTGGCCGAGCGGATGCGGGCCATCGTCAAGGAGGTGCACGACGAGCGCCTCACCATCGAAGCCGAACTGCTGCTGATGTACGCCTCCCGGGTCCAGCTGGTCGAGACCCGTATCAAGCCGGCCCTGGCTGACGGCATCTGGGTGGTAGGCGATCGCCACGATCTCTCGTCCCAGGCCTATCAGGGCGGTGGCCGCGGCATCGATGCCAACCTTATCGGTGCCATTAAACGGGCCGTGCTCGGCGACTTCAAACCGGATCTGACGCTCTATCTCGACATCGATCCCGCCATCGGCCTGCAACGGGCTCGCCACCGCGGTGAGCTGGACCGGATCGAGCTCGAGCAACTCAGCTTCTTCGAGCGTACCCGCCAGCGCTATCTGGAATTGGCTGCCGCCGATGAGTCAATCAAGGTGATCGATGCCGGCCAAGCGCCGGAGCAGGTCAAGGCGGCCATCGAGGCAGCACTGGCCCACTACCTGAAAGATGAGCCCTCATGTATCCCTGGTTGATCCCGGACTGGCATGCCTTGAGCCAGACCGCCGCGGCCGGTCGACTCGGTCACGCTTGGTTGCTGCTCGGCGATCCCGGTCTTGGCAAGGAGCTGCTTGCGGAACAATTGGCGCGCTTGCACCTCTGCCATCGGCCCGGCCGGGGTGAGCCCTGCGGTCAATGTCACTCCTGCCAGCTGTTTGAGAAGGGCCATCATCCGGATCTGGGCACCCTGATGACGGAGAGCAAGACCATCGGGGTCGAGGCCATTCGCGAGATCTGTTCACGCCTGCAGAATTCGGCCCAGCTTGGCCGCGGCAAGGTGGTGATCATCCCGGATGCGGAACGCATGACGGAGTCGGCCGCCAACGCCCTGCTCAAAACACTGGAAGAGCCCGCCGGCGACAGCTTGCTGCTGCTGATCGCCTCTCAGGTTTCCCGTCTGCTGCCGACCATTCTCAGTCGCTGCCACAAACATGTCTGCCAGTTGCCCGCCGAAGGTGAGACGGTACGCTGGCTGGCCGAGCAGGGTCATCAGGCCACGCTGGCCCAGGTACGGATCTGCCAGGGAGCGCCGCTGCGGGTACTGCGCTATATCGAAGAGCAGCAAGACAGTGCCCGCCGGGATCTGCTGGAGAGTTTTCTCGCGCTGGCACAGACGCCAACCCGAGCCAATCACGTGTGCGGTCTGCTGGCGACCGATACCCAGGTCAGGCTGCACTGGTTGCAGCTGTTCTTGTGCGATGCTCTCAAGACGCAGGCCGGTTGTGGTCATCATCAGCTGGCGATGCCGGATCTGACGGCGCTCAGCCAGCAACTTGCCGAGCTTCATTCCAGCGAGAAGCTGCTGGAGGCAGAGCAACAGCTGGTGGAACTGAAGATGGCCTGCCAGCCGGGACAGCTCTCCAATCCCACCATCCATCTGATGAACTGGCTGACTCGCTGGTTATAAATCTCGCTACAAAGGTTTTATATGTTACTCGTTGATTCCCATTGTCATCTCGATCGCCTGAGTTATGGCAGCAAGCAGACCAATATGGCCGATGTGCTGGCCAAGGCCGCCGAACAGGATGTGGGATATTTTCTGTGCGTGAGCGTCACCCAGGCACAGTTCCCGACCATGCTGGAAGCGATCGCCCCTTATCCTCAGGTGTTTGCCTCCTGTGGCGTGCACCCTCTCAACCAGGAACCTGGCGTCGATGCCGCCTTGTTACTGACTCAGGCGGCAGATGAACGGGTGGTGGCCATCGGTGAGACCGGGCTCGACTACTTCTATTCGCCGGAGAACAAGGAAGTACAGCAGGCTTCTTTCCGCGAGCATATCCGGGTGGCCCGCGCCCTGAACAAGCCCCTCATCATTCACACTCGTGATGCCCAGCAGGATACCCTGCAAATCATGCGCGAAGAGGGGGCCGAGCAGGTCGGCGGGGTGTTGCACTGCTTCACCGAGTCGCTCGAGATGGCGGAGGCGGCCATGGCGATGGGTTTTTATATCTCCATCTCCGGCATTGCCACTTTCAAGAATGCGGCTGCTCTTCAGACGGTGGTCAAGGCGCTGCCACTGGAGCGACTGCTGGTTGAAACCGACTCACCTTATCTGGCACCGGTTCCGCACCGGGGCAGGGAGAACGAGCCGGCCTTTGTGCGCGACGTGGCCCAGTTCATCGCGGATCTGCGGCAAATACCGCTGGCCGAATTGGCGCAAGCGACCAGTCACAACTTCTTCGAGTTGTTCAAGTTGGCAAAGCGATAAAACAAACAACGCCCCGCATAGCGGGGCGTTTTACTATGACAATCGACACTATCATGACCCACCCAAAAGCGATCACGGCAGGTCGTTATCTCTCACTTGGTGTGGTGGATGCTGATGAGATCAAATCACCAACCTCTGATAAACGAAGCTGGGTTCAGAGGGTATTTGAGGAATAAATGAGGGGGCTGAAATGGGTAAAAAGGACTCTTCATAAGTATCGATAATATTCATTATCGATACTTGATAGATCTTCAAGATCCTGTAAGATGCAACGAAACTCCGTATTAAATCATAGAGTTAAGTGAACTACCCAGATATCCAGGCTCAAACTCAACAGGCTTTGCAGAGTGTCTTCGATCCTCAACTGAACAGCCGGGCCAGACGCTTCTTGCGCAGCGCCAAAGCCGATTCCACCCTCAATGCCTATCAGGCCGATACCCGCATCTTCGTGTTCTGGTGTCAGCTGCATGGGCTCGATCCGTTGCAGACCACCCATCATCACATCATGAACTTCCTGGCAGATCAGGCTGACGGCATCCTGGCGGACTGGATCTGGCTGGACAAAGAAGAGGGGAAGGGGGAACTGCGCAACGGCGAACCCCGCAAACCGGCCACCCTGGTAAGACGGCTCGCCGGCATTCGTTATGCCTTCAAGCAGAAGGGGATCCACCCCATGCCGACCGAGCACGCAGAGATAAAGGAGATGATGCGGGGCATAGTGCGGCTCGGTGACAACCGCAAACGCAAAACGGGAGCGCTGACCCTGAAACCACTGGCCTGTGTGCTCGATGAGATCGACACCGGCAATCTGGCGGGGCTGCGGGATTACACCCTGTTGTTACTGATGTTCAGCGGCGCCTTGCGACGCTCGGAAGCCGCAAGAATTGAGGTGGATGACCTCGACTTTGTGGGGCAGGGGATCCGCCTTCGGCTCAAGCCAAGCAAGCATCAGCTACATGAAACGGAGATCGCCTTGGTGCCCGGCAAACAATATTGTCCGGTGTCGGCACTGGCGCGTTGGCTCAAACAGAGCAGGATCAGCGAGGGAGCCCTGTTTCGCCGGATGAATCGCTGGGGTCAGCTCATGCAGGAGCCGCTAGGTCCGCAGGGTATCAATCTGATGATCAAGCGGCGCACCGGTCAGGCCATTGACGATCTCCAGGTCAGCGGCCACAGTCTGCGCCGCGGCTTCATCACCTCGGCAGTCACTGCCGGTAAACCGATGAACAAGATCATTGAGGTCACCCGTCACAAGGACATCCGCACCTTGCAAGAGTATTTCGACGATGCCCACAAGTTCTCGGATCACGCCCTGGATGGTTTGCTGTAATATAACCGCGTCACTCATATTTTTATGTTAAATGATATCTTGTTGATCCAATGATATATTTGCAACGCACTGAACTAACCCCATCAAGAGGGGGAGAGTCAGGCTCCTCACGTTGGCCAGCGAATGGTGAAGAATTGGTGAGAGATAACAGGTGATAAGAATCAAAATTGCAAGGTGATATGAGCCAGGAAATGAAAGTGAGCAGTGCGCAAGACAACGCCGAGCGCCAGCGCCAGCACGTGAAACGCAAACAGGAAACTCACAGCCGATTGCAATGCTGGATCAGCAATCGCCACGCCGAACGGTTGGCCATGCTGGGATTGCAGCTCGAAGACAGCCAGGCCTCTCTCATCGAGCAGGCCATCGATCTGTTCTATCAACATGAGCTTGAACAGAAACAAGCTGCGCCGCATGTCGAAGTACCAGAGCCGGCAGAGGAGCTCGAGTAAACGTACCGGCGGCATGATGTTTCATTGCTACATGCGAACGGCGAACATAAAAAAAGCCAGGTACGAATTCCTTGTACCTGGCATAGGGGAATTGGCTCCTTGCAGAGCCGTGCGCTAACTGGTGTTCGGATAGCCTTAAGCTTAGACAAAGCTCAAGGCTTTTCAAGATCCACGCAAAAGTTCAACCGGAGTGTGGGTTTTCCAGCTCCAACAACACTCGTTACACAAACAGGTTGTTGTCGCGCACCAACTCGCGGGGCAGGGCATTCTTGACCCGGCTGCCCACCCATTTCCCCATGCCCAGGGTATGACCCTGATAGCGGACGATTACCTCGCCAGTGCCAGCCACTTGCTCCGGCCACACATCCCGCCCCATCATGAACTCCCGCGCATCAGCAATGCCGAGCTCGACGAATCCCTTGCTCGCACCGTCGCCATAGGCCAGTGCCCACTCATGGGTCAGTCGATAACCCTTCTTGAAGGTCTCCGCCAGTTTCAGCCCGATGCGATCGAAACGCAGTTTGCCCTGTACCTGTTCGAACCGCTGGGGGAAGAGCCAGATCTCCTCGCTGCGGCCAAACAGATTTCCCTGCGGCACGACCCCGAAAGTGGCTTCTATCTCGCGCAGCATGGGCTCCGACTCTTTGGCCGGCAGCGGCGAGAAGGGAAATTTGCCGAGCTTGCCCGGTTTGAACATGGTGTTGGGCACGGAGTGATGCTTGCGCAATCTGGCAACGAAAAAGCCTTCACTGTCGAAGATTTGGGGCCAAACGTGCAGGTATCCTTCCGGCGTGCAGGCCTGCTCTGCAGCGGGGAAGAGATCGGCCAGCGAGTCAAAGCTGAACGCATCGCCGAACTTCTCCAGCAGTGACTGACAGACTGCCTGGTTCTCCTGCAGGCTCAAGGTGCAGGTGGAGTAGACCAGCACGCCGCCCGGTTTGAGGGCATGAAAGGCACTCTCCAGCAACCCCTGCTGCACCGCTGCGATCTCGTCGATGCTCTCGATGCTCCAGTTGCGCAAGGCATCTTCATCCTTGCGCACCGTGCCCTCGCCGGAGCAGGGGGCGTCGAGCAGGATGGCATCGAAGGTTTCTGGCAACCACTGGCCGAAGACCTTGGCATCAAAATGGGTCATGCCTACGTTGGTCACGCCGCAGCGCTGCAGATTGGCGCTGAGCACCTTGAGCCGGCTGCTGGAGTACTCGTTGGCAACCAGCATGCCCTGGTTGTTCATCAAGGCCGCGATCTGGGTGGTCTTGGAGCCGGGGGCCGCCGCCGCGTCCAGCAGCATGCCATCGCGCCGGGTCTGCTCGCAGGCAAACAGGGCGGTGACCGGCAGCATGGAGCTCGCCTCCTGAATGTAGAAGAGCCCGCTCAAATGCTCGGCAGTGTTGCCAAGAGGCACGCTCTCGTCTTCACGGCTCAGCCAGAAGCCGGTGTCGCACCAGGGCACGGGATCGAGCTGCCAACCGAGCGGCTGCATCCGCGCTACAAACGCCGCCACCGATATCTTCAGGGTGTTGACCCGGATGCTGCGCCGCAGCGGTCGTCGACAACTGGCCACGAACTCATCCATGGAGAGGTGCGCCGGCATGATGGCCGCGATATGGCGCAAGAAGTGATCGGGAAGATAGGTGTTGTCGTGCACGGTGCAGTCTCGTTGACCGAAAAAGAGGGGCGACATCTTATCACAAGGGTAGGAATATTCTGAAAGCGTGGCGAGTAAAAACAAGCCCGGCACAGTGCCGGGCTTAAGTGAGCTTGGGTGAGGGGAGAGATCAGGGCTGGATGCGGGGGCTCCACTCCTGCCACTCTTTCTCAGCTTTGGCATACAGCGGGTAGCTATGACCGGCCTTGACGGTCGGCCCCATCTCTTTCTCCGGAGTGTTGAAGGCGATGCCGCCCGCCAGCAGGCTCTGCACCGTCTCCACCTCGATGGTGCCGCCGGTCAGGCCGATATCTGCCTTGACCCCGGATACGTTCCAGAAGCGGGAGTTGGCCCGCACCAGATGGGCGTACTCCTGCTCCACGTTGACGTCGATCAGCACCTCGCTGCCATCGCGGGCCAGCGCCACCTTGGTCACGCTGCCCACCACCATCTTGCGAAACAGTAATGGGCTGCCGACGCTCAAACCGTTGACCGACGCGCTCTTGAGGGTGAGCGCCAGGCCTGCCGGGCTGCTTTGGCTGAGGGGGAAGCGCTCCTTGCCTGCACCCTGACCGGGCTGCGCCTCCACAAAGGCACCCTTGATCAGGGTATCTAGGTGGGCCACGCCGCCCAGCCCCAGCTTGGCCTGCACCAGGGTAAAGCGGGCACCAGACTGCAGAAAGCGCGCGGCATACTGGCCATCCAGCTCGGCCTTGAAGATCACCTGGCCCAGGGTCGGCTCCAGCTCAATCTGTTCAATCTTGCCGATGTCGACCCCGCGGTAGCGGATCGGGCTGCCGACCCCGAGTCCCGGGTTGCTGTCGGCCACCAGGGAGAGGGTCCGTACCTTGGCCTTGGCCTGCTCCTTGCTGTCAAACAGCTGGTGACTGCTGCGGCCCGTGCCGAGCCGATCGAATTCGATGGCACCGCGCAGCAGGGTGGCGAGATTCCCCACCTTGACCTGCACGCCATCCACCCGCACCCGGGTATCCAGCGCCGGCTTTTTCCAGAATTGCGGCTGCTGCTCCAGCAGGGGGGCATAGACACCGGCGATCTCGAGTTCGATCTCCACCCCCTCCTTGGCGGCGCGCAACGCGTTGACCTTGCCGGCCTCGAGCCCCAAATAGAGCACGGGGGAGCCGATGCCGATACCGTCAGCCTGCTCCGCCTTCAACACCCAGCGCCGGGGCTTGGCATCCCGGGTGCCGAGCAGGGCCAGCTCCTGGCTGGGATAGAGCCGGTTGACCCGCTCGCCGGCGGGGGCCTGCACCAGCTTGATACCGCCGCCAATCCAGGCGCTGGCCGGGCTGGTTTCCACCTTGATGCCGCTCAAGTCGGCATCGATCTGCAGCGGCGCCGCCCGATAGAAACGGGCCCGGTTCAGCAGATGCTGATACTGGCTTTGCACGACCAGGGCCACGCTGGCATTGCCGCCGCCATCCAGTGTGAGCTGGCTGATCTGACCCACCTGCAAGCCCTTGTACCAAAGCGGCGCCCCCTCGTTGAGGCCCGCCAGATCGTCGGCCTGCAGCACCAGCTTGATGCCACCCGGTTCCTCTTTGCTGCTCAGGGTCATGGCCTTCACCCGCTCGCCCGCCACATAGTCGAGGCGAATGGCCGGGCCCGCCAGCAGGCGATCCGCATGCTTGATGCCACCGGCGCCGAGGGAGACGCTCTCCCACACCAGGCGGCTGTTGCCGGTGATCCGAAACGCCTGCTCCGGGTTGATCAGCGCGGTCACCACCCGGCCCTTGTCGGTGAGGCGAATGGGGTCGATGCGGCCAATCTCGATACCTTCGAACAGGATCGGCATCCCCTCCTTGATGGGCAGATCCCCCGCAAAAATGTCGATCCGCTCGCCGCGGGCCGCCTCGGCCAAGCCTTTGTAGAGGGTAAAGACCTGGCCTTTTTCCGGCTCTGGGGAATCCTTGGGAGAGTCGAAGGCGATGCCGCCGCTCAGGATGGAGGTGAGGCTGCCGGCCTCCACATTGACCCCGGCCAGGCTGAAGGAGCCCTTGATGCCGCTGATGTTCCAGAAGCGGGTGTCGGCCTTGATGAGGTGCTCAAAACGCGGCTCGATCACCAGATCCAGGATCACGTTCTGGTTCTCTTCGCCAAGGCGGGTATTGATGACGCTGCCCACCTCGATGCCGCGAAAATAGAGTTTGGCGCCGATGCCGACCGAGCCGAGCGAATCGGCAGTCAGGTGCAGCATTCGTCCCTGGGCCTGATAACCGGGGGGAGGGCCGTCCAGCGCGTCGAACTCCTCCTGCAGCGGGTTGTTGTCTCGCCCGGGCTGCAGGTTGATGTAGTTGCCGGAGACCAGGGTATCGAGGCCGGAGATCTCGGTGAGCGACGCCTTGGGGCTCACCAGCCAGAAGTCCGAGCCTTTGCGGATGAGCGGGCGAGCCCGGCTGTCAATCTTGGCCAGCACGGCTATCTTGCGGCCATCCTCGGCCAGCTCCAGCTCCTGCACCACCCCGATGGCGACCCCCTGATAGCGCACCTGGGTCTTGCCCGGCAGGATACCGTTGCCCTGGGCGAAGTTGATGCGGATCAGCTGGCCACTGCTGGCAAACTGCTGGTAGATGAAGCCTCCCGCCAGCAACAGGGCGATAAAGGGCAGCAACCAGACGGGTGACAACCAGCGACGCTTCTCAATGACGGGTTCAGCCCCGATCATACCGACTCCTTAATTGGCTCAGATAAAGACAAACAGTTTCAGGCATATGTGATGGCAGACCTAGCGGGCCGCCTTGTCCCACAGCAGGCGCGTATCCAGCATGCGGGCCGACATCATGGTCAGCACCACCACGCCGGCAAAGGCGGTGGCGCCGGGGCCGGCCCGCACGTTGAGCAGCACCCCGCGATCAACCAGGGCCACCATCAGCGAGATGACGAACAAGTCCAGCATGGACCAGCGACCGATGAAATCGATGATGCGATACATGATGAGCTGGCGTTTGCGCCGCACCGGCTTTGTTCGTTGCAACTGCCAGCAGATCCAGCCCAGCCCAAGGATCTTGCCCACCGGTACTATGATGCTGGCGGTGAGGACGATGGTGGCGATGCCCGACATCTTGCTGCGATAGAGCATCATGATACCGCTGAAGATGGTATCGGACTGCAACAATCCCTTGTTGTAGAAATGGGTGATGGGCAGCAGGTTGGCGGGCAGCAACATGAAGCTGGCCAGCGCCAGCAGCCCCCAGGACCAGGCCAGGGAGTGGGGAATGCGCACCTGCAGCCGGCTGTGGCAGCGGGGGCAGACGCTGCCCGCCTGATAGCGCACCAGCAGGCCGCAGGTGTGGCAGCGGCAGAGCCCCTGTTCACGGGCGCTGGTCTGGGACATGGTCCGGCTCCTCCAGCGGTACTCGCTCCCAGTAGGGGGCCGGGTCAAACAGGATCAGCAGGGTCAGGTTGAGCAACATCAGGATCCCCAGGCTCAACAGACCGCCGCCGAGGCGTACATCGGCGATGTCGATCAGCTTGAACAGGGCGACCAGCAGGCTGACGATATAAACCTCCAGCATGGCCCAGTGACGAAACACCTCCACCGCCTTCAGGGTCGGCGCCAGTATGTGCCAGCGTTTGGCGAGGCCCGAGGCCAGCGCAAAGATCCCGACCAGCAAGCCCACTGGCGCCAGCACGGCGCACCAGAACACCAGTCCCGCCACCCAGATCTCGTGTTCGAGCAGCAGCACCATGATGCCCTTGAGCAAGTTGGCGTCCGAGTTGACGCCGGCCAGGCGCAGGTAGATCAGCGGTTCGAAGAAGGCGGACGGGAGCAACAGGAAGCCGGTGATGGTCAGCGCCATCAATTGGGAGGGACGAAATGCATAGCGCCCGTACAGATGCTGGTGACAGCGGGGGCAGTGGGCGTGGCGCCTCAGCGGCAATAACTTGCGTTCGATCAGCAAGTCGCAAGCCGGGCAGACGATCACGGGATTGAGATCCGACATTACGATTCAACCTGTTGAAGGAATTGGTGAAATTTACCCTAAAACCCGCGTCCTGTCTTGCCTGGCGGGGGTATGCCACGAAAGTATGATTGACGTTAACGTAAACGTGATATTAGATAGTCTCACCAGACAAGTGAAAGGAGTCATGATGTCCAGCCTTACCCCCTCGGCAGGCCTGCGTTTTCGCACCGCCCTCGCCAACGAACGCCCCCTGCAGATCGTCGGCACCATCAATGCCTACATGGCACTGATGGCAGAGCGCAGCGGCTTTCAGGCCATTTATTTGTCAGGCGCCGGCGTTGCCAACGCCTCCTATGGCCTGCCGGATCTCGGCATGACCTCCCTCAATGACGTGCTGATCGATGCAGAGCGGATCACGGCGGCGACCCGAGTACCGTTGCTGGTCGACATCGACACCGGCTGGGGCGGGGCATTCAACATCGCCCGCACCGTGCGCGTCTTCGAGCGGGCCGGGGTGGCCGCCGTGCACATGGAAGATCAGGTGGCCCAGAAGCGCTGTGGCCACCGGCCCAACAAGGCGGTGGTCTCCCAGGAGGAGATGTGCGATCGCATCAAGGCGGCGGTGGATGCCCGCGAGAATGGCGAGTTCGTCATCATGGCCCGCACTGACGCGCTGGCGGTGGAGGGGATTGGCCCGGCGCTGGAGCGCGCCGCCGCCTACGTGGCCGCCGGGGCCGACATGATCTTCGCCGAGGCGGTGACCGAGCTCGGTCAGTATGACCTGTTCAAGCAAGCGGCTGGGGTCCCCATTCTCGCCAACATGACCGAATTCGGCAAAACCGAGCTGTTCGACAAGGAGACGCTCGCCGCCCACGGCGTCGACATGGTGCTCTATCCCTTGAGTGCCAGCCGGGCGGCTAATCAGGCGGCCCTCAACGTCTATCAGCACCTTCGCCAGGATGGCCATCAGCGGGCCGTCGTCGACACCATGCAGACCCGGGAGTCGCTCTACGACTTCCTCGGTTATCACCACTACGAGCAGACGCTGGACCGTCTGTTTACATCCAGGGACTAGGAGGAAAGGCAATGGGACAGCAAAAACCGTTGGGTGGCGCCGGCCTGCGTGGCCAGAGCGCAGGGGAGACCAGCATCTGCACCGTGGGCAAGAGCGGCACCGGGCTCACCTATCGCGGCTATGACATTCAGGAGCTGGCCGATGGCGCCCAGTTCGAAGAGGTCGCCTACCTGCTGCTCAAGGGCGAGCTGCCGGACGAGCAGCAGCTCGAGGATTACAAGCGGACGCTGCGCAGCCTGCGCACCCTGCCTGCCGCCCTGCTGGAGGTGCTCGAGCGCATTCCCGCCGACGCCCACCCCATGGATGTGCTGCGCACCGGCTGCTCCATGCTCGGCGATCTGGAGCCGGAAGATGGCTTCGAGCACGAGCATGAAGTGGCGGATCGGCTGCTGGCCGCCTTCCCGGGCATTCTCCTCTACTGGTACAAATTCAGCCACGACGGAGTACGCATCCCCCTCGACACCGACGAAGAGTGCATCGGCGGCCACTTCCTGGCGCTGCTGCACCAGAAGGCGCCGAGCGAGCTGGAGCGCCGGGTGATGCACGTTTCCCTCATTCTCTACGCAGAGCATGAGTTCAACGCCTCCACCTTCGCGGCGCGGGTCTGCGCCTCGACGCTCTCTGACATGTTCTCCTGTGTTACCGCGGCCATCGGCACCCTGCGCGGCCCGCTGCACGGCGGCGCCAACGAGGCCGCCATGGCGATGATCGAACCCTGGCAGGATGAGGCCCAGGCTCGGCGCGAGCTGCTGGCCAAGCTGGCGGTCAAGGAGAAGATCATGGGCTTTGGCCACGCCGTCTATCGCACCTCGGATCCTCGCAACGTCATCATCAAAAATTGGTCGGCCAAGCTGGCCGAGGCAGTGGGCGATGATCGCCTCTATCGCGTCTCCTGCGAAGCGGAGAAGGTGATGTGGGAAGAAAAAGAGCTCTTCCCCAACGCCGACTTCTTCCACGCCAGCGCCTATCACTACATGGGGATCCCGACCAAGCTGTTCACCCCCATTTTCGTCTGCTCCCGGGTCACCGGCTGGTGCGCCCACGTGATGGAGCAGCGCGAACACAACCGGATCATCCGCCCGAGCGCCGATTACGTCGGCCCGGCGCCCCGGCATTTCGTCTCGCTGCAGCAGCGATAAACATGGGCAGCCCTGTCACTCCCTTGCCTCACCCGACCCCGGCAACACCGGGGTCGATGCGTGCAGACGAGCGGGCAGGGCGCCGTTTCATGACCCTGTTTCATTCACAACAACGATAAGGAAGTCACGATGTCCGCCAACGTCGACGTCAACCACAGACCAGACCCCGATCAGGTGCTGGTCGATATTGCCGATTACGTCTGCAATCACCCCATCACCAGCCAGGCCGCCCTCGATACCGCCCGTTACTGCCTGATGGATACCCTGGGCTGCGGCCTCCTGGCCCTGCGTTTTCCCGAGTGCACCAAGCACCTTGGTCCCATCGTGCCGGGCACCGTCGTACCCTTCGGCGCCCGGGTACCCGGTACCCAGCTCTGCCTCGACCCGGTCAAGGCGGCCTGGGATATCGGCGCCATCATCCGCTGGCTCGATTACAACGACACCTGGCTGGCCGCCGAGTGGGGTCACCCCTCCGACAACCTGGGTGGCATCCTCGCCACCGCCGACTGGCTCTCCCGTACCCGGGTGGCCGAAGGCAAGGCGCCGCTCACCATGAGCGATGTGCTGACGGCCATGGTGAAGGCCCACGAGATTCAGGGGGTGCTGGCGCTCGAGAACTCCTTCAACCGAGTCGGTCTCGATCACGTGGTGCTGGTGAAGGTTGCCAGTACCGCCGTGGTGACCCACATGCTGGGCGGCAGCCGCGCTCAGGTGATCGATGCGGTCTCCCAGGCCTGGGTCGATGGCCAGAGCCTGCGCACCTACCGTCATGCACCCAATGCGGGGTCTCGCAAGAGCTGGGCGGCGGGGGATGCTACCTCCCGGGCGGTGCGCCTCGCCCTTATTACCATGAGCGGCGAGATGGGCTATCCCGGCGCACTGACTGCCCCCAAGTGGGGCTTCTACGACGTGCTGTTCAAGGGCAACCAATTCGTCCTGCATCAGGGGTACGGCAGCTATGTGATGGAGAACGTGCTGTTCAAGATCTCCTATCCCGCCGAGTTCCACGCCCAGACGGCGGTGGAGAGCGCCATGAAGCTGCATGAGCAGGTGAAGGGACGCCTCGACGAGATCGACCGTATCGAGCTCACCACCCATGAGTCGGCCATTCGCATCATCAGCAAGGTCGGCGCCCTCAACAACCCGGCCGACCGGGATCACTGCCTGCAGTACATGGTGGCGGTGCCGCTCATCTTCGGTCGCCTCATCGCCGAGGATTACGAGGACGCCGTGGCTGCCGATCCCCGCATCGATGGTCTGCGCGCCAAGATGGTAGTGCAGGAGGACAAGCGCTACAGCCGCGAGTATCTGGAGGCGGACAAGCGATCCATTGCCAACGCCATCCAGGTCTTCTTCAAGGACGGCACCCACACCGCCAAGGTGGAGGTGGAGTACCCGGTCGGTCATCGTCGCCGCCGCGAAGAGGGTATCCCACTGCTGGTAGAGAAGTTCCGCCACAACCTGGCCACCCGCTTCCCGGCCAAACGGGCCGAGGCGCTCCTGGCCCTCTGCCAGGATGGCAAGCAACTGGCCGTCACCCCGGTGCACGCCTTCATGGACCTGCTGGTGATCTGACCGCTCGCCTATCGGCGCACAGTCATAAACGAAAAGCGGGCCACTCGGCCCGCTTTGTCATGTCTGCCCGCATGGCTCCCAGGATCAATCCAGCACTGTGTCGTCGCCCGCCAGCAGCGCCTGCATGATCGCCGTCTCGCGGCTGGCGATGGTCTCGAGAAACTCGTTGGCCCGCCCCATGTGGTGACACACCCGGTAACCCCGTTCGACAAAGGTAAACAGCTCGCCTAGCCCCGCCAGATGGGCCGGCCCCGAAATCAGCTTCAAGGTCGCCCCAAGCAGCGGCTTTCTCGCCAGCCGGTCCAGGGTCATCCCCAGTTCGTTGACCAGTTGCAACTGATGACGGCGACGCGCCTCTTCCCCCACCTCCTGATAGGCGAGGGCATAGGCCTTGGCGTTCAGTCGCGCCATGCTGCCGCTGCGACGCAACGCCACCACCATCAGGTAGTCGAGCTCCTCGGAGAGGGCATCGAGTTCAATGGCCTGCGCCAGCACCTTGAGACCGGATTCCGGCAACAGTCGCTCGGCCGTCGGCATCACCCGCATCACGTCCGCATCCCGGCGGGCACAGTCCCCCGGCCCGTAGAGGTCAGTCAGGAAGAACTGCGCGGCCGGCCCGTAGCGCTTGCTCTCCAAGAGGTCACGATGGGTGCGCCCCAGCCGATCGGCCTGCCATTGGCGCAACGCGTCCCTGTCTTGCTGATCCTGCGGATGGGTTCGCATCTGCTCGCGCAGCGCGGCCACCCGATTGAGCTGGCGATAGAGTTGCGCCAGGGTACTCTCTTCATCCGGTTGCTGGTCATCGAATGGTTGTTGCTGTTGGGTCATCTGCGGCTCTCTTGACCTGTTTCCAATGGCCTGTCACGGATAGACATGACGACAGGCGGCACCTTGCCGAGGCTCGTCACGTGTTGCCGGCCCAGTGTAACGCGGCGGCAGCCCAGGCGGAATCGATGGAGCTTTTACTCAACAGGCTTTGTTAAGTGAGTCCCAAAAATGTTGCAAATGGCTTTCACTTGTTTGATTCATGTGTTTAATATCAATAAATGTTGTCATCGCTCAGAGAGTTAGCATGTTTCTATACGATCCCCTTGCCGGCAGCAGCCTGTCGACCATCCAGGTCAGCCGCCAACACCCGCTGGGCCTCGCCGGTGCCAGACTGGCCGCCGAAGCCATCGCCCAGGACATGAGCGAGGAGTACGAACTCGACTGCGAGTGGGAAGACGAGGAGGAGACTCGCTTGCTGTTTCGTGGCGCCGGGGTCAACGGCTCTTTGTTCCTCACCGACGAAACCCTGTCGCTGGAGGTACGCCTCGGTCTGATGCTGTTGCCGGTGCGCAGCGTACTGGAGCAGGAGATCCTCGAATACGTCGATCAGCGCCTGCCTTGCCCAACCCGGCGCTGATGGGGCCAATAAATACTGATCCAGCGCAATAAATAATCATGAAATAACCGATTCCACTATCGTTACCCGGCCAGATATTTATTATTAAAAGGGCCAAACACCCTTTTTTGTTTTATTTTGAGAGGCATAAAATCGCCTCCATTTTTGTCATGAAACATCATCTTGAATTAATCGCCGTGCAGTTTCACCAACATATAAGTGCTATTTGTTCATTCACTCCTGCTCAAGCCAATTCATGAGACGGCAGGAGACAAATAACGCGAAACGATAGGGATAATACATGTCTGTGTGTGAACTCATCTCCTGTGTCGATACCGCCTGGCTGCGGATGGACCGGCCCAACAACTTGATGCAGATCGTCGGCGTGCTGATGTTCGACGGTCAGCTGGATGAAGCCATCTTGCGGGAGAGCCTGCTGCACACAGTTCGGGTACAGCCGCGCTTCGGGCAGAAGGCCTGCCTGGAAGGGGGCGAATACTACTGGCGCACCGATCCCGACTTCGACCTCGATCTGCACCTCAAGCGGGTGATCCTGCCAGGCAAGGCCGGCAAGGCGGAGTTGGAGCGGCTGGTGGCCGATTTTGCCTCCACCCCGCTCAACCACCAGCGCCCGCTGTGGGAGATGCACCTGGTGGATACCTCTCTGGGCGGCCAGGCGCTGGTGGTGCGTTTTCACCACGCCATGGGGGACGGCTTCTCCCTGGTGCGGGCCATGCTGACCATGATGGACGAGAGCCCGGTGGCGCCCCCCAGGCCACAACCCGAGCCGGTGGCCAATGACGACGGCGACGAGGAGCACGATCAGCAGGGCAGTCGCCTGTTGCGGGCCGGCCTCAAGCTGACCGGCGCCCTCTGGTCCAAGTACGTCGAGGTACTGACCCATCCCACCAAGGCGATGGACTACCTCAAGACCAGTCGGGACGTGACCGCCGAGCTTTACACCATCGCCACCCTCTCCGACGACGCCAATACCCGGCTCAAAGGGGAGACCGGCAGCACCAAGCGGGTAGCCTGGTCAGAACAGATCCCGTTGCCGGACGTGAAGGCGGTGGGGCGAGTGCTCGGCTGCTCGGTCAACGATCTGCTGATCGCTGCCACTGCCGGCGCCTTTCGCCACTACCTGCTGGAGCAGGGCGACCAGACCGACATCGACATCCGGGCGCTGGTACCGGTCAACATGCGCGCCCCGGACGACAAGGGTGCACTGGGCAATCGCTTCGGGCTGGTGGCGCTGGATCTGCCCCTCAACATCGAGCACCCGCTACAACGGCTCTATGCGGTGCGGGATCGGATGCAGGCGCTCAAATCCTCCCTGCAGCCGGCGGTGGTGCTCAACTTGCTGGAAGTGATGGGCATGGCCCCCAAGGCGGTACAGCAGCAGGCCATCGACATCCTCTCGGCCAAGGCCAGCGCGGTCATTACCAACGTGCCGGGCCCGCAGCAGACCCTCTATCTGGCAGGCGCCCGCCTGCGTCAGCCGCTGTTCTGGGTGCCCCAGGCCGGCGACATCGCGGTCGGCGTCTCCATTCTCTCCTATGACAACAAGGTGCAGCTCGGCCTCATCACCGATAAGAAGCGGGTGCCGGACCCGGCTCTCATCGTCGAGCGCTTCGCCGTGGAGTTTGAGCAGTTGCTGCTGCTGGTATTGATGGAGCCGGACCTGCTCTACGATCCCGACATGCTGGATCAACTGCTGCGCGGCTGACCGCGCCACTCCTGCAAGACGAGGAGCCGGCAAGAAAGGAAGCCTGCAAGAAAAAAAGTGAAAAAGAAAAGAGGCCAACCCGGAGGTTGGCCTCTTTCATTGCGGCAGTGGCACCTTACTCGTCCGCCAGCTCCTCGCGGGCGGCTTCCACGTCGAGCCGCTCCATGGCATCCAGCGGCTCGCACGCGGCGGCCTCACCGTAGAGCGCCTCGGCGGCCGCCATCTTGCTCTTGCCGTGCATCATCACCATGGCGTTGGCGTACTCCATGCGGGCAATGGCGGAGTGGGGGATAATGGCCAGCGCCGCCTTGAAGTGACGCTCGGACTCATCCTTCTTGGCGCCATAGGTGATGCCACCGATCATGGCGCCCAGCTTGTCGATGATCTCCGCATGCCAGGCACCGAAGGCGATATGGGCTTCCGCGTGGTCAGGCTCAAGGGTCAGCGCCTGCTCCAGGCTGCTCTTGATCTTGTCACCGATGCCTATGGAGAGCGCCTTGGAGACCGAGATCACCTGGCTGTAGCGACCCAGCGCCAGGGCGTGGAAGTACCAGGCGTTGACGTTGTCTGGCTGGCGTTTTTGCAGCTTCTCGGCGTTGCTGGCGGCGAGCTCGAACGCTTCGCGCTTGGCATACTTGTCGTCCAGCAGGTAGCTGGCGTGGATCACCAGCGCCTTGTTCGCCACGTTGAGGCCATCCTCGCCGGCGCCCAGCCCCAGGCTGACGGCGCGAGCAAAATCACCGGCGTGATAGGCACGCCAGGCTTCCTGTACTTGCTCATCTTCGGGCCAGGGCTCGGCATCCCCCTGGTGCAGCCGCTCCCAGTGCTGCTCAAGGCGCTCCCCGGCATAGTCATAGGCCGCGTCCGGCCAGGGGAAGGGGGTAAAATCGGACAATTTGGGCTGTGAAGTGGTCATATGATTCTCCCTGTTAAAAACACAATCAAATACACGATGCTGTCAGCTCGCCGTGGCGGCGGGCTGATAATGGGTGGCAATGGCATCCAGATCGGCACGGGCATCGGCGCGCAGCCGGGGGGCCACCAGCTGCATCACCTGAAACACCCCGAGCGCGATGTCGGCATCGGCCCGCGGATGCAGCGCCCGCTGGTAGGAGATCCAGAAGGTCCCGACCAGCGCAATGTTGGCGGCCAGCGCCGTCACCTGCATCTCATCGCCTTGCAGCAGGCCGCTGCGCCAGAGGCTGTGACAGATGGCGGCGGCGGTCTGCTCCTTGCGACGCAGCAGGGCCGAGAAGCGCAGCTCCACCTTGTGGTTGCCGCTCATCAAGGTGCTGATGTCGTAGTAGAAAAAACGGTACTTCCAGATGAGTTCGAACATCAGGTGCAAGAAGAACCAGATGTCCTCCGCCTCGTTCAACGGCGGGGTAATGGTATCGAGCAGATGGGCCATCTCCTGTTCGAACTCGCCGAACAGGGCGTTGACGATCTCCTCCTTGTTGTGAAAGTGGTAATAGAGGTTGCCCTGACTCATCTCCAGCTCGGCCGCGATGGCAGAGGTGGTGACGGTCGGCTCGCCCAGCAGGTTGAACTGGGCGAGGGCGGTGGCCAGGATGCGATCCCGCGTACGCCGCTTGGGTTTGCAGTCCATGCTACTCCTTCGATTGCCGGCGACCCTTGCCGCCATAACGGCGGGTCAGCCAGTGCTGCAGCTGGGTCAAAGAGGCATCCAGCGCCGCCACCGAGCCGGTGCCCGGGGTCAGCAGGGAACGCTGTTCATCGGTCAGCGCGCTCAGATCCAGCGCCAGCCCATGTCTGGCGAGAATGGGGCCAAGCTCGTCCCGTCGCTGCCACAGATCCTGGCGGGTATGCTGGAAGGCGTGCTCGCACAGATGGCGCCGATCCCGGTAACTGAACACATTGGTAAAGAACATCTCGCCGTCGGCCGACGAGGGTTCGAACAACAAGGCATCCGCGTCGGGATACTGGTGTTTGTAGCGATCCATCCCCACGTGCATGCGCGAATGAATGATGGCGCGAAACGTCTGGGCCAGCACCACCGGCAGGCCGCGGTCCACCAGCTTGGCGGGGTGTTCGCTGGCCAGTCCCGCATCAAAGGGCACCAGCGGGTTAATGCAAAACACCAGATCGGCCCCCTCCTGCAGCGCCACCGAGGCGTGCAGCGTCTTGATCAACGCCCCGTCCACGTAGTAGCGGCCATCGATGAGCGAGGGCGGGAACAAGCCGGGCAGGGCGGCCGAGGCCTGTACTGCTGCGGAGATGGGCACCTGGTCCAGCCCCGGGCTGCCGAAAGCCACTGCACGGCCGGTATCGAGTTCGGTGGCGATGACGAACAGCCGGCTGGCAAGCTCACGAAAATCGTTGCTGCGACCGGGGCGGGAGAAAAACTGGGTGAGGATCCGATCCACCCCGCGGCTGTCGAACATGCCGGTCGGGATCGCTCGGGACAACCCCTGCAACGAGCCGAGCAGGCTCTTGTTCCAGGGCGAGGAGAGATAGTCGGCCAGACACGTCAGCACCAGCGGTGGCAACGAGGTAAGGCGGTCAAAATACTCCCCGAAGGCGGGACGCAGCAGGGTGGAGGGGTCGAAGAACTCGCCGGTGTCATCGCTTAACAGGATCCGCACCAGCTTGTCCGGCGAGATGCCGTTGGCCAGCGCCGAGGCGATCACCGCTCCCGAGCTCACCCCCACATAGATATCGGCCTGCTCGAAACGCAGCCCCTTGATACTGTCGGCCAGGGCGGCGCAGGCTCCGATCTCGTAGATCCCCCCCAGAGGTCCCCCGCCGGCGAGGGCAACCGCAATCGTGCTCATGATTTGCCTCCCTTCTCATGCAAAACCGGCCCAGCAGAGGGCATGGGCCGGTGGATCATTACGCAATCAGAACAAGCCGGTCAGCGGATCAGAAGAGCGTGGTTTCACTCTTCTCCTTGACCTCTTTGGCCACGTTCTCGACTTCCGTTGCCAGTGCTTTCACCTCTTCCTTCACCTTGGCGATGGGGGCGGTGGCTTTCTTGACCGGCGGCTTTTTGGCTGCAACCGGCTTCTTGGCAGCGGCGGCGGCAGGCTTGGCCTCGTCAGCCGGAGCAACGTCATCCAGGTCCTGGGCATCGATCAGCTGTTGTACCACCTCGGTCAGCTCGGCCATGCGCTTGGAGAGCTTGTCGATGTCCTTGCGGGTCGGAATGCCGAGGCTGGCGACGGCGCGGGCCACGCGATCCTCGAACACCTGCTCCAGACGTCCCCAGGTACCGGCAGTCTTGTCGGTCATGGCAGCGATCTTCTCGTCTGCGCTCTGGCGGGTACGGGTTTGCAGGGCTTCCCCTTCCTGCACCAGGGCTTCGAAGATTTTACCGCCTTCTTCCTGGGCTTTGGCATAGGCACCCAGACCCGCCAACCAGATCTGCTGGGTTGACTCCTTGATGGTGGAGGTGAGTTGGTTGTCGGTCACCGAACTTGCCAGTGCTTTCAATTTTTTGGCCATGACAATCTCCTTGCTCGTGATATAGATGATGGTAATGACAACAACCTTGATATATTCGTTGTGGCATTACTTGGCTTTCATCCTCAGTCTATGGAGAAAAAATAGAGGGTTCTACCTAATAACGGAACAAGCAACCCTGGTAATTTTGGTCTGGGTCACGAAGAATGATATTCGAATGAATATTTTGCGTTAAAGCGTGATATATCTAACAGCAACTAACAGCCCAATCAGTAAGGGATATAAATACCATGGACTATTTCATCACGGGGGGCAGCGGCTTTATCGGTCGCCGGCTGATTAAAAAAGTGCTGCAGCGCCCGAATAGCCGGGTGCATTTCTTGATGCGTGCCGCCCATCTTGATCGGGTACCCGATCTGCTGGCCTACTGGGGGGTTGAGGCGGATCGCGCCATCCCCGTGGTCGGCGACATGACCCACCCGCTGCTCGGCGTGGGCAGTGCCGAGTTGGAGCCCCTCATCGGCAAGGTCGATCACTTCCTGCATCTCGCCGCCATCTACGATCTCAACGCCAAGGCGGGCATTCAGCAGCAGGTCAATGCCGAAGGCACCCGTCAGGCCCTGCAACTGGCCGAGCGGCTCCAGGCCCGCTGCTTCCATCACTGCAGCTCCATCGCGGTGGCCGGTCTGTTCGACGGACTGTTTCGGGAAGACATGTTCGATGAGGCCGAACACCTCGACATGCCCTATTTCCAGACCAAGCACGAGGCCGAAGGAATCGTGCGCAAGGAGAGCACGCTGCCTTGGCGCATCTATCGACCCGGTATCGTGGTCGGTGATGCCAACACCGGTGAGATGGACAAGGTGGACGGTCCCTATTACTTCTTCAAAACCATCCAGAAGCTGCGCCGCATGCTGCCGCCCTGGATGCCCGCCATCGGGGTCGAAGGGGGACGCATCAACCTGGTGCCGGTCAACTTCGTGGTGGATGCCATCGATCACATCGCCCACCTGGAAGGGGAGGACAACAAGGCGTTCCACTTGACCGATTCCCATCCCATGCGGGTCGGCGACATGCTGAGTACCTTCTCCCGCGCAGCCCATGCCCCTGAGCCCGCCATTCGTATCAACGCGGCCCTGTTCAGCTTCATTCCCCGCCATCTGATGACCATGCTGATGGCACTGACGCCGGTGCGGCGCATTCGCGATGCCGCCATTGCCGATCTGGGGCTGCCCAAGGACATCTTCCGGCTCATCAACTATCCCACCCGCTTCGACAACCGGGAAACCCAGCGGGTACTGAAGGGGACCGGCATCGAAGTGCCGCCGCTGCACAGCTATGCCTGGCGGCTGTGGGACTATTGGGAGCGTCACCTCGACCCCGAGCTGTTCATCGATCGTACCCTGCGCGGTCGGGTCGAGGGCAAGGTGGTGTTGATCACCGGCGCCACCTCCGGCATCGGCAAGGCCACGGCAAGAAAGCTGGCCGAGGCGGGGGCCAAGGTACTGACCATCGCCCGGGACGAGCACAAGATTGCCGAGACCCAGGCCGAGTTTGCCGAGCTGGGATTGACCCTGCAGGTCTATCAGGGGGATCTGGCCGATCTCGCCCAAGGGGAGGCGATCACCCGGCAGATCGTGGCCGAGCATGGCGGGGTGGACATTCTCATCAACAATGCCGGTCGCTCCATCCGCCGCGCCATCGAGGACTCCTTCGATCGCTTCCACGATCTGGAGCGCACCATGCAGCTCAACTACTTCGGCACTCTCAAGGTGATCATGGGGTTGCTGCCCACCATGATCGAGAAGAAGAAGGGCCACATCATCAACATCTCCTCCATCGGGGTGCTGACCAATGCGCCGCGCTTCTCCGCCTACGTCGCCTCGAAATCGGCGCTCGATGCCTGGGTGCGCACCGCCGCCTCCGAGTTTGCCGACAAGGGGGTCAACTTCTCCATCATCAACATGCCGCTGGTGAAAACCCCCATGGTGGCGCCCACCAAGGTGTATGAGCAGGTGCCCATGATGACGCCGGAAGAGGCCGCCGATCTGGTGTGCGACACCATCATCAACAAGCACGTGCGACTGGCCACCCGGCTCGGGGTGTTCGGCCAGGTGATCCATGCCCTGGCGCCGCGAGTGGCCCAGGTGATCATGAACACCAGCTTCCGCACCTTCTCCGACCCCAAGGAGGGCAACGAGTCCAAAGCGTCGGCAGATCAGATGGCGGTATCCACCCTGATCAAGGGGATCCACTTCTAGGGGGAGCGACAACGAACTGAGGTAGCAAAAACGGAAAGGGCCTGAGCAATCAGGCCCTTTTCATTTCCGGCTGCGGGCGGGAGAGCAGGGTCAACAACAAGGCCGTGGTACGGCGGGAGTAGAGCAGGGAGAGGTGGCCGAGGGCGGCGAGCTCCACGTCCTCCATGCCATCCAGTCGTTGGCGGGACTGGGGCAGTACGAAGTTGTCGTGGCTGGTGCGCACCGAGACCCCGGGCACGCAGAGCGGCATGGCGGCGAAGCGCTGCAGCCAGCCGGAGCCGGGCTCCATCTCGCGGGCATTGTCGCCCAGTCCCAGGGTCGCCAGCTGGCTGCCCTGATGGGGGGTGGCCAGGGTGATGAGCTGGGCCACCTTGTCACCGCCAGCCACCGCCAGATAGTCGCGGCACACCAGGCCGCCCATGCTGTGACCGATCAGCACCAGCTGCGACGCACCGGTGGCGGCCAACACCTCATCGATGCGCTTGGCCAAGAGCGGCACCATGTCGTCGAGATGGCCGAAGGGAGGGATCAGAGTAACGGTCGCCACCGTGTGGCCGGCAGCTTCCAGCCTGGCCCGTTGCACCCGCCAGATGCCGCGACTACAGCCATAACCGTGGATCAGCAGCAGGGGCAGAGGGGAGGGTGTCAGCCTGTCGGGCGCCATCAGCCAACGCTCGAACGGCAGCAACCAGGTGAAGGTCAGCAGGTAGGCGGCTATCTCTCGCCCCACCATGGGCAACCATTCTCGCCAGCCGATGGCAGGCACCGGGTAGAAGCGGGAAAAGCCCCAGGTCAGCAGCACCACCAGGGTGCGCAGCCCCAGCAGGGCCACCACCACGAACAGAATGGAGAGCGGCGGCGAGAGGCCAATGACCAGATGGGCGATACCCCCAAGGAGCGTCACCTCAACCAGCAGCAGGATCAGTAGTTGCTTTGTGATCGTCATGACTCAATCATCCGACCAGTTTGGCATGGAAGTCAAATGACCCTTTCACCAATGTGATGGCAGACGTGCAATCACCCGACGGCGCGCCAATAAAACACTTCAGCATGAGGTTATTTGCAATACTGTATATCCATACATATACTTGTGATCACTATCAGAAGGAGGACGCCGCTATGGCCGTTGAGATCAAATATGTTGTGGTACGTGGGGGAGTGGAGAAGATGACCTTTGCCAGCAAGAAAGAGGCCGATGCCTATGACAAGCTGCTGGACACTGCCGATGAGCTGATGCATTTGCTGGCGGGCGCGCCCGTTCGCCTTGAACCTGAGCAGCAAGAGAGTCTGGCCTTCTACTTGGCCGAGCAGCGCGAACTGCTGCAAAACGTGCTGCGCGGCGCCAAGGGGCAGGGGAGCGGCAAGTCAGAGCCGCAGGAAGAGCAGAGTGACGCAGGCAAGCCAAAAGACAAATCCCTCAAGCGTGTAGCGTGAGGACGATATGGGGGAGGCTGCCCATCACTGGATGAAACAACCTCAATTTATGCATTGATGAGAATTTTAAAGCATTTATATGGATATTTACCCCGAGAATTTTCCAACCAAGATGCATATCTATTGAATAAATACACTATGCAGCATCAGCTGTTGATAGCGATGCTGTTCGCTGCACAGCATCGACGCTCCATTCCCACGTGATGCCGATAACCCCATTTATCGGCATCACCATCACGCAGGCCCCGAGCCGAGTCTCTCATCCACAAGCATCATCATGACCACTATGTTACTTCCACCCGCCATGCCGCTGTTCGATGGTCTGGCCTACCTGGAGGCGGGCAACCCCCAGGTCAACCAATATCTTGCCAACCTCAGCCTCAACGATGTGCCCGATGCCGGGCTGGTCTACGAACTCGCCGTCGACTGGCTGCTGGAGCAGCGCAACAGCGAGAACAACTACAAAACCTATCGCAGTGAGCTGACCACGTTTTTGCACTGGTGCTTCGGCGAAATGCGCATCAGCCCCAAGGATCTGACCAGGCGCATCATGATGCGCTATCTCGATTACTGTCAGGCGCCGCCGGCGGCCCTGATTGCCTATCGCAACGTAGCCCAGTTCGTGCTCGACAAGGAGTGGGGAGAACGACTGCCCAACCCTCAATGGCGACCCTTCCTTGGCAAGCGTGAGCTGGGCCGCGAGCTGCCATACCGCCTTAGCGAACAGGCCATGAAGACCAAGCTCGCCATTCTATCTGCCTTCTTCCAGTTCTTGATCCAGGAAGAGTACATGGACCGCAACCCGGCTCTGTTACTGCAACGAGTGAAGCGCTCAATTCAGCAGGAGCCGGACGACCATGGCCAGGCCTTCAGCGAGTTGCAGTGGTCCTATGTGATGCAGGCTGCCGACCTGCTGGCTGCCGAATCACCCGAGCAGCACGAGCGCAGCCGCTTCCTGATAAGCCTGATGTACGCCTGTTACCTGCGGATCTCGGAAGTGGCGGCAAGGCCAGGGTTTACCCCCGTCATGGGTCAGTTTCGCCGCGATGGTAAAACCGGCGTCTGGGGCTATTTCATTCCCCGCAGCAAGGGTGGCAAGCGCCGCACCGTGGCGGTGTCCCATGCCTTGCTCGAGGCCCTCAAACGCTATCGGACGTTTCTCGGTCTCTCACCATTGCCGACGCCCGATGAGCAGACTCCGCTGTTTGTACGCCACAAGGCTGCAGCACATGGTCGGGAACAAGGTGAGCTCAACGCCAACCTCGGGATCCGCCAGCTGCGTGACCTGATGATGAGCGTCATCCAGACCGCCGCCGAGCTGGCAGAAAAAGATGGATTTGTACAGGACGGCGCCGAGATGCGCAACCTGACACCACACTCCATTCGTCATACCGGCATCACCCACGACATCAATCTCAACGGGCGGCCGTTATCACATGTGCAAGCCGATGCCGGTCACGACAGCATCGACACCACCTCCAAGTACCTGCACACCGGCAACATCGAGCGCCATGAAAGTGCCAATCACAAACCGCTGGATCGGTTGCATGACCAGGCCTTTAAAGATGAGAGATAACGAAGTAATAAGTTCAGGAGCATGGCTGTGATGACTCGTGTTTTTTAACCGACCTCATTCCGGATTCTTCCACAACCCAACACCGCGCATAATGCCGTGTTTAGTTAAATGCCCATCTGAAACCTGCCGATAAGCCAGCCCACGCAATTTTGCTGGTTTATCAGGTAATTACTTGGATGGAACGAGAGTTGACCAAAAACTTCATTTTTCGTTGGTTTGAGTGCGGTTTATCGAAAGAGGAGACGGCAAATCTTTGTTTTGTTTCTGTGAGACAGGTCACGTATTGGGATAAGGGGACAGAGATCCCACCTGTCTATAAACGGCTTATGCGGATGGCATCCGGGCGGGAGTTGCCCACAATTTTCAAAGCCTGGGAAGGTTGGAGAATGGCGAACGATTGCCTGATCTCACCGACCGGCGTGAGGTTTGATAGACGAAGGATTGAAGCCCTGGCCATCATCCATACGGAACGCTCAGAGAGGCAAAAAGAGACGTTTTACTGGCGGAAAAAACTGGGGATTGGATAAGACTAGGGGGGCATAAGCCCCCCATTTTATTCACTCTTTCATGACCACTACCAGTGCCGCCTCCAGTCTATCCTTGTAGGTAGGTTCAGCTAGGCTGCCCGCAAGTGCTTCCCCAATTGCATCGGCATAAGACGACAGATGGTCCATATGATAGCCTAGGTGGGTATACGCTGAATTTGCGACCTGGGTCTTTATAAGCTCAAGAGCACATGCAACAGCGATCAAACGCTTACGATCTGCCGGTGCATTGTCATAGTCAAGTTTGAAAAGACCATGATAAAGGCCGAAATACGAGGCAAAAGACGGTCCATTGTCCTGCACTACATCCACTGTATCAGCCATTTTAATCACCACTTCAAGTTATTGAGCGTTTGCCCATTGCTTAATATTGGGGCGGCCGAGGCCTTAAACAACCCAAGGCGATCACTTTTTCACCATTCCGCTTGGTTGTTATCTAGAACGTGACTGTTCTGACACCGGCGTGGTGATGGCGGATGGGGGATGACTGTCTAATTTCTACCAACGGCTTGAGGTACGATAGACGAAGGATTGAAGCCCTGGCCATCATCCAGGCGGAGCTTTGGGAGAAGCAGAAAGAGACGTTCTACTCTAGGTATCAACTTAGCAGGAGAGGGGGGGGCAAAAGCCCCCTTTCATCGACTATGACTGCGCTTCTCTTGGCTCAAGGACCAGAGAATCCAAGGCAATAAAGAGTTTACGTGGTGGTAGAAAAGGTTCAACGACATGACAACAGGCCACCGTTTCCACAATGTGCTCAACCTCCATCAGGAGATCATCCGATTTACGCCGAACTAGGTCCCCGGGCTTTAAGTCATCCATAGCGCACCTCTACACGTTTTTGTAAAGGGTAGCAGAAGGGTAGCCATTGGAGGCTAGCATTTGGAATTCCCCCCGTATTACTATACGGGGGGAGGAGAACCATATGGCCACATACTATAAGTACTATGAAAACTTTACTAAAGAACTGCTATTGGAACCCACAATAAAATTATCATCACCACTTAAACTGAATGATCCATTCGAGAAAACGATATCCACACAAATTATTAACCAATTTAAAAAGCAGACAAATGGAGCGAAGGGAATTACTGAGCTACAAAAAGAATGTGAAAGCTATCTAAAAGCCTGCGGCATAGTGTCCTTAACAGAAACGCACAGAAATTTATTAATGTGGGCCCATTATGGAAATGACCACAAAGGTGTTTGCATTGGTTATGATGATGATTTTCTTTCATCATTGAACAATAGAAAAATCCCAAATTCCAGGCCATTTAAATACAAGCCGGTCAAAGTAAATTATGATCGAGTTAGATTCGATGAAAATACAGATCAATTCAACTCTGAGGATCAGAACACTCTATTAAATGAGATCCTAGTAAAGACTTTAACGACTAAAAGTGACGACTGGATATATGAGAAAGAGCATAGGTGTATTGTTCCAATGGAATGGTGTGACAAACTCCTAATTAAGACGCCTAACAACAATTCAGAAAGTGAAGACTATTGGGTTATAAAGCAAGCACTTCAACGAGGAATAATAGAAAAAGGTGAAGATAATAGTAAATATTATTGTTTCAAGTCATCAGCAGATAAATTGGCGCATTTCCTAAGCAGCATTGATGAAGTAACCGTATTAAAAGATATATGTCCATCTAGTATTACATCAATTTTTATAGGATGTGAAGCTAGCCAAAGAACCAAAACTGAAGTCATACGAACCATCAGAGCTAATCCAGATAAGCTTGGCCATATAACAGTTTATCAATATGCGAAAGATAGTAGCAGATTCGAATTAAACCCTAAAAAAAGGGACCCATTCAGAGTAGGGGGAGGAGGAGGAATAAAAATAAAGGTAGACTTACAGAAAGAAATATTTGGCACAGCTTCGTTTGGCCCTGCCAATGCCGGGGAGCCTCAAAAACCGGTTTAGCAGGAAAGGGGAGTCTCTGCCTCACAGAAACACTCCAAACAAGTTTCGGCGAACCCACCACCTTCCCGACAATCGGCCTCAGTGTGTCGCCTTATAGGGGCTGACGCCCCTGGGGTTCAGTGGCCGACCTGGAGAAAGGCGGCCACCGGCAGGAGAAGGGAGTTATGACCGGTCATCAGAAGGAACTTGCTTGTTGTTGCCGCCTGCAAAGAGGGTGGCATTGTATTTCCGGCGCAGGGCGTCCCCCTCGGGGTCACAGTACACGTCCACAGGTTGCCCCTGGTACTTGACCACCGCATGGCACGCACTCATGGGATCCACCCTGGCGAGTTCATCCGGCCAATCGTCCCTGTCGAGCGGCTGCACGTCGTCGCCCTTGCGCAGGGAGAAGCAATACTCAACCCGATATTCTCCCTGGTGATCCTTTATCAGGACGTGACAGCTGATAATGAGCTGATGGCCGGCAAACGGCCCTATAGCAAGGACGCCAGCAGCAGACGCAGCAGGAGCGCCACCAGGACGTACATTAGCAGCGGGCGAAGCACCCACCGCCCCATCAGCCGGAACAGCGGCAGAAGTGGTTTCAACGGCCTTAGCAGGAGCATCAATATATTCAGGCTTGATGAAGCCAAAGAATACGCAGAGTCCCCAAATCGCCAGAATAAACAGAATTTTAGGGTCTCGAAATATCGAGCTGCCCGCGATTGTATCCGAGACCTTACCGGTTGTAGTCGAGTCATAAAGCTTGAAAACATACTTGGGCACCTTATTAAATGGCTTGGCTTGCAGTACGTCATTCATGGACGTACCGGAGTTATCAGAGAGGTGAAGCACCGTCTTATATCGACCACCAATCCCTAATATCGCCATATTGGTATGACGAATGGCCGTTTCGGCAGCAGCCCGAATTACTTGGTGCACCTTTTTGATGTTCGGGGTTGTAAATACAAAATCCCAGTTATGATGACGGTGCATATCAAAGGCCACGTCAATCGTCTCTGGCCGGCCATCGGCTTTGGCCACATCCGGCCCGCCAGGATAATCGAGCTTTTCCAAATCACTCTGCCGCCAAGAAGGCGGAAATATCCGCTGTACCTCATCGACCAGGAAGAAAACCCCTTTAGGCGCCCAGTGATAAAAGCGGGCGAGGTGATCGCGTCCTTCCTGGGATTCCGTCTCGATATAGGTTACCTGGAACTCGTCAGGCACTTCCTTGCCCAATACCTCTTTGCACCGTTCCGCGGTAAAGCCGCGCACGTTGGTGACGATATGACGGCCCGCCTTGATGGCCGGTATCACATCGGTATGAATAGCCCCTGACGACTTATAGGAACCAGGGGCGCCGTGATGGATCTTGATTGACATGGTTTACCACCCCAGCATATTCAGTAAAAAGCGAGTCACAAAGGCTTGTGTCAATATCGACAGCCCTTTATCAACGTGCAAATAGAGCAAGATCCCCCTCATTTGAGAGGGCAGGTTATTGAAGGATGCGGAGATCAGGTCGCTAAATTGCAGGTTAATCAGAATCTGCTTGGCAACGTCCCAGGAAAAAGTGAGCAGAAATATCTTGAACTCGACCCACTGAATCGCCAATTTAACCGCTATCCAGGCTGCAAACTGCACCGCCAGTTGATATATATCGTTGAAAAATCCATTAAAGAAATCACTCATCCATTCCATATATCACCTCTTAGCCACAATCATCAGCGCCAGAAAATAGAAGATGAACATCATGATGGCCGCTATCATTTCCCAATATCCCTCGACCTCAGGGCAGACGGAATAAGAGCGGCCAAACATCGAGAACATATCAAAACACTTGGGCACCGCCGCCGACCCACTCAGGCTATATTGGAACATATCAACCATGTCGTCCTTAATACCGGTGTGGGTGTTTTTCAGTTGTTCCTTGCGTTCCTGGAACTGCTTATTAATGGTTTCCAGGTCAAAGAAACAGTGCGCTCCATCTTTACAGAGCTGGGATGTATATTCAGACCCTGCTACATGCAATGGGTTCTGCGCAGAGCCTGGCATTTGGGTGTAATCAATCCCAGGGCCTTCATTGCCATTTCCGGTGCCGCCCGTACCATCACCGCCACCCGTACCACCATTATTAAGAGCATCGGCAATCGCTTTTATATTGCGGTTCATTTCAAAGCTGTTATTGCGCATATCCTGCATGGTGTAAGAGTACAGGTTATGAATATCACTTGCAGCAGTGTGCACACGGTCTTTCGTGGAAATAACCTCATATTCCAGCCCCCTAACAAGGCTATATAAGTTTCCGCCTATATTGTTCTGGGCGAAGTCAGGGCCGAAGAAGTAATCTTGTAATTCTTTCAACGCTCGATATTCGCCTGTGCTTTGTCCAGGCCCATCCTGTGGATTTACGATGGCGTTTTTAAGCCCAAGAAATTCATCGTAAAACTTATGTTCTAACGCCGTCTGCTCCCGAATACTGTTCTCCATGCCGACCTGACCATTATTGTTGGCCTTCATATAACGGAGAACGTCATCCATTTTGACATTAATATTTAGTGCATTCCGATTAGCACCCGCAGCACTATACATCAGGCTGGTAAAGCCACCTATCAGCGTCTCATTAACATGGCGCAAGGCATCGGTGGTCATTTCCTGCTTGTCACCACCTACCCGAATACCGTTAGGCAAATTAGGAACCACATCACCATTATTGCCGTTATTGCCATTACTACCATTGTCGCCACCTCCATTAGGATCGCCATCAGAGCCACCATCCCCATCAGAACCACCGCCCATAGAACACTCCTGGCCGGTACTCTCAATCGGCCCCATGGTGCCGGCAGAAGGGGATTGAATACAGATACCAGGACACGCGACAAAGCAGCCGCCCAAAGAGGACGTTTCCCATTTCACGCAATACGGCAGCACAGTAGAGATCGGCAGGTTGGACAGGCGGATCCCGACAGGACAGCTCGCCGACACCCCCAACGGAAACAACAATAAAAGCCAAGCGATGCGCACAGTACCCCCAATAAAAAAGGCGACCGGAGCCGCCTTTGTGTCATATCGAAAACGATGATCTGTAGCCTTCCACAAAGAACAGGAACCACAGCGTTCCGATGAGCAAAGACATGCTTAGGCTTTGCGCATCAGGCTGATCAGGATGCCCACGCCCACACAGGTGGCCACGACCAGCATCACCTTGGGAGAGGTTGCGGTCACGTCCGACTGGGTGGCGTCCAGGGCCTTGGCAGCGGCATCAGCAGCGGCTGTACCACCTTCGGCGAAGGCCGCACCGGTAGACAGGGAGCACACAGCAGCGATACAACCATTACGGAAATAGTTTTTCATACTCGTTTATCCTCTTTTTGCACTTACGATGACACGGGCAATTGCGCCCAGTTTGAGGCCAGTGACCCAGATTAATAATCCAAAGCCAAAGGCCATCGACACAGTGGATACATCCAATTCAAACCAGCTCGATATATCCGTTAATTTGGCGTGTTCCTGGACAGTCAGGAGCACGTAATTACAAGAATCCCCCTCAGCTAAGCGGGCATATCCTTCAGAGGTAATATCTAGACAAAGCATTATCGCGCCCTCGTCGTCGCTCGCTGCGCGCTCTCGCTCCTCCTCCTCGCGGCGCGGTGGTTATACCGGTTGCTTTTTGGTGGGCTGGAAGCCGACAACGACGTTGCGGGTCGGATTCTGGGGATCCGCTTCCAGGACAAGATCCACTGCCACCAATTTCGGGCAGTCGGCCAGCTCTTTAATAGTGGCCGCATCGTTACGCAGGGCTAATTGGCGCACTTCATAGCCCCAGGAGGTGATATTGCATTCCGGCTTGTTCACGTTATTAGCCGGTGCCAGGTATTCTACCTGGGCAAAGTCATAAGGAACTGGCGAGCCAGATTTACGGGACACACCATAGCCATGAGTTACGCGGGTAACCAAAATACCAGTCAGCAGAGACATATTATTTATCCTTTGAAGAACCATTGTTAGGTCGAAAATAATGGCAGCTCGTCCAGGTCAGGAGGAACTGGCATTCTTAACCGCGCTGGAATATCGGTTTCTTCCAGGTGCGCTGTTAATTGGTTAACAATCTTCTCAGGGGATAGCCCCTCGATGTTTGCTAACCAATTGACAAGGCGACCGGCCATTCTGGACATATTGAATACGGCGTTGTCCCTGGACGTTTTGAATTTATTCTTAAAGGTGGTCACACGCACCGGTGTTATTTCTTCCTGGCAAACCGCATCCAGCCATTTGGCAAATTGCGGATACATCCCTGCGAAATAAGGGTCAGGGTTTACCAGGACATCCAGCGGAATGACTCTGTCTTTATTGTGTAATTCGCCTTCGGCGCGTACCCAGTTTGGGAACTCGGCCGATTGCATCTGTTTGCCTTTCTCATATATCCGCGCGCACTTGCCATTAATACGGCTGCCCACGTAGAAGGAGCAACCCTTGCTCGGCACCATGCCAAAACGCTTGGCGATGCCCTTGGCCACCTCGGTGATCACGAACTCGCCCGATTCAATCTTCATCCAGGAAGGCGCACGGCCACGCTGCGGGTGAAACTCGCCGGCTTCGGCGCCGGCAATCGCGCTCTGGTAAGTGATGTGTTTGCCGCTGTAGTCATCCAGGGCGAGATCCACCCGCGTGATGCGCAGACCTGGCACGTGAGAGATAACAGAGTGCAAAGCCTGGAAATCGAGGGCCGCACAACCCACGCCGGAAAAACTCACCATGCAGCCATGGTTAGCCGCACCCCAACCAATCAGCCCGCAGGGCATCCCGTCACACAGCAGGTCAGCCGAGTTCGCGTAACCGTGCAGACCTGAGCGGCGAGGGCGCATGGTGAAACGCGGCTCAGGGATAGGGACACCGATGCGGGTATTGAGTTCTTCCAGCCACAGCTCGATCTCGTTGCAGCAGAGGGCATCTAGGAACTGGACGCCGTAGCTGTCGATAAGGTCGTTATAGGCTTCCCAATACTTGGCACCCTCGACCACCTCGAACTGGGAGAACTTGAGCAGGTCAGCGCAGACGGCTTTGAGCTCCTGGCGCATGTCGGCGCGAGACCGGTACCCAGAGTGCAGGGCACGTTCCATCATGTCGGTCATGGAAGGCGTCAGCACCGGGGCAGGGGACTTGGGCAGCCCCTTGAGGCTCAACCGCTCAGTGGCCTTGTCAAACGTCCGAGCAGGGGCAGGGGACGCGGCGGCCTGCTGTAGGCGCTCGGCCTTGTCATAGAGGCGCTCAGTCACCTTGTCAAAGCGGGTGAGGGGAGCGAACCCGACAGGGCGCTTCCACAGGTAACGCAAGCCCTCGACCGGCTGGGCGGCAAAGGCGGCTTGAATCGCCTTGTTCTGGGTCTCGAAGCGGGGGATAGCCTTCAAGAGGGCACCTTGCTTGGCGAGCTCAGTCATCTGGCGCAGCTCGGTCGGGGCCCAGGTAAAAGAAAGATAGTCGATCAGGGTCTTATGACTGGTCATATCTGCTTTTCCCACAAGGCAACCAACAAGCCATACAACGTGACCAGCAGGCAGAAAACCAGGAGCAGACCAAACCCGACAACCAGCGGCTGAACACTCACATCCAGGTTGTCGCCGATAACGCTATTTATCGGCATCACGGAGCTATGACCAGTCATCGAAAAACACTCCCTGGTCATAGAAGCCTTGCCATGTGTCCTCGGTCACCTCGACCAGCTCAAAGGCGGTGTCGGGGTACGTCATGGACAGGTAGATCCGCATCTCATGCAGGTCGCGGAACATCTCAACCTGACCGGCCACACAGGCGGAAACATCGCCGGTGGGCTCTGCCTGCCAGTAGACCTTGCGCTCGTTGAGCGCCGGCAGATCCTGGTTTTGTGGGCTACAGTAGGTCATGGCTCATGCAATCAAATGGTTGGTTGATTGCATTCAACCATGTGATCAGTTGAATTGAAACAAGCTGCTTTTCGCCAAAATCGGTATGATGGTTCCATTGTCGAACTACTCAGGAGACAGAAACATGGACTCGAAAACGCTCATTCAGGCCTACATGAGGGCCAAAAAGTACAGCCAGTTTCAGGAAGTAGCCGCAGACCTGGGATTTACAACGTCCTACATTTCAGCCGTGAACAAAGGCAAGTCGCAACTCACTGACGCGACTGCAAAAAAGCTGGCTGAGGAAATTGGCCTGGATGCCAAAGAAGTGCTGTTAAGTCTGGCAGCCGCCAGAGAGACAGATCCCGAGTTGAAACGAGCTTGGTACGACATCCTGGCGAAGTACACCAAAGGAGCAGGCACGGCTGTAGCCCTTGCGGCAGCGGTGTTTCTGGCCCCTGGCCACGGGCATGACCTAACCGCGCATAATGTATATTATGTTAAATCAACTATCTTGTTTCCTGTCACCAACTATTGAACTGTGTATAATGGCAACAATTGATCCTATCTCCGACCGGATGTCTTAAGTGGCTGAATTAACATCAGAACAATTAAAACCTGTTTTTTCGATTGAACAGTTTCCTGCCCTCAGCGAACTCGAACCCATTCCTTTTGCCGCCTTGCAACCCAGAGCCATTTCCGGCATCAAGCGTCTCGCCAGTTTTGATGGCGACTGCCCGGTCATGCTGCTCAACGGTTTTCCCGGGGTGGATTATGAAGGCGTTTGCCAAACGCTGATCGCCGCCTCCAACGGCAAGGATGGCGACCTGTTCGATCTCTGCTACACCGAGAATCTGAACAACCCGTTCAAGCCCATCTGGCTGCGCCTGCAACCCGGTACCGGCTTCGAGTTCTGTGAAATGGTCGGCGAATTGCTCAAGCTGATGAGCCATCATCTGGATGCCGAGCGCCTGGTCACCCGCATCATGCGCAAGCAGAACAATGATCCCAAGATCGATGACTTCCTCTCCGATCTGGCGGCGCATGTGGCTCAAGGGCTCGAATTCCAGCATCCGGTGCTCATCAACCTGCTGATCCACCATGAAGAGCAGGAGGCGCCGGTCATCTATGGGCGGGATTTGAACTGGGATACCCTGTTTGGCTCCATCAACTATCAGACCGAGCAAGGTTCGGTCTATGCCAACCAGCACCTGCTGGAACCAGGTCTGCTGCGTCAGGCCAACGGTGGCTATCTGATTTTACAGCTGGATGAGCTGCTGGATCAGCCCCATCTCTGGTTCAAGCTCAAGAACGCGATGCAAAAAGGTGAGCTGGACTGGAACGCCTATCAGGAAGGCAAGACCCTGACCCCCTTCTTCACCCCGGAAGCCACCCCCATCAAGCTCAAGCTGATCCTGGTCGGCGATCGGCTCGATGTGGCCGAGTTCCAGATGCTGGACCGTGACATGTCCGAGCGCATCTTCCTGCGCGCAGACCTGGTCTCCGAGGTGAACATCGAAGAGGATCTGCCTGATTATCTTCAATATCTGGCTTGGCTGCGCGAGCGCTGGGAGCTGCTGGACTTCACCCCGGCCGCCCTCGCCTCCCTTTGCCGCCACGCCAGCCGGCTGTGCGACCACCAGGAATGGCTCTCGCTCTCCGAAGTGCAACTCTCAGCCATCATGCGGATGGCCGACAGCCTGGCACGCGAGCTGGAAGCGGATGTCGTCACCGACGAGCACATTCGCGGTGCGCTGGAAGAGCAGGATTACCGCCTCAACTATCTGGTCGAGCAGTCCGACCAGGGCGTCATCGACGGCCAGATCCTGCTGCAGACCGACGGTGAGGAAGTGGGCCAGATCAACGGCCTCTCCGTCATTCAGGTCTCAGGGCATCCCTATGATTTTGGCGAGCCGGTGCGTCTCACCGCCACCGTGCATCTGGGTGATGGTGATGTGGCGGATATCGAGCGCAAAGCGGAGCTGGCCGGCCATATCCATGCCAAGGCGATGATGATCATCCACGGCTATCTCTCCAACAAGTTCGGTGCCGAGAACCCTTCCCCGCTGTCGGCCAACCTAGTGTTCGAACAGTCCTATCACGAAATCGATGGTGACAGCGCCTCGTTGACCGGTCTGTGTGCCCTGCTCTCTGCCCTCGCCCGTCAGCCCATCTACCAGCACTTTGCGGTGACCGGTGCGGTCGATCAGTTCGGCAATGTGCAGGCCGTCGGCGGCGTCAACGAGAAGATCGAAGGCTTCTTCCGGGTATGCAAGATCCACGGTCTCACCGGCAAACAAGGGATCCTGCTGCCCGGCACCAATGCCCAGCAGCTCAACCTGTCCGATGAGGTGATTGCAGCTGTCGAAGCCGGCCAGTTTCATATCCATCCGGTGGATCATGTGGAAGAGGCCATCGAGCTGCTGACCGGGTGTGTTGCCGGTGAGCCGGATATGCCGGATACCCTGTTCGGCCGGATCCAGCAGCGGCTGGATGAGCTCAACGGCACCGACGTCATCAAGGGTGGTGTGCTGCGCCGCCTGCTTGGTCGAGTGTTCGGACGGTGAGAAAAGAAGTGATCGGAGTTGTTTAGCGAACAACTGTACGCTAAATTGGCCCGGCTTTGACCCATTTGAAGGATAAACAGCGTGACCGTAGACAATACCACCATTGATGCCCGCCTTTCCCTGTGTGAACAAGGCAAAGACTCGTTTACCCGTGAAGAGCTGCTCGCCTGCAGCCGTGGCGAACTGTTTGGTGAGGGTAACAGTCAGCTGCCCGCCCCCAACATGTTGATGATGGATCGCATCGTCAAGATCAATGACAACGGTGGTGAGCATGGCAAGGGCGAAATCTTGGCAGAGCTCGATATCACGCCGGATCTCTGGTTCTTCGATTGCCACTTCCCGGGTGATCCGGTCATGCCTGGCTGTCTCGGTCTGGATGCCATGTGGCAGCTGGTTGGTTTCTTCCTGGGCTGGAAAGGCGGCCCCGGCAAGGGTCGTGCACTGGGGGTTGGCGAGGTGAAATTCACCGGCCAGATCCTGCCTACCGCCAAGAAAGTGACCTACAAGATCACCTTCAAGCGCGTCATCAACCGCAAGCTGGTGATGGGGATCGCCGATGGCGTGGTGGAAGTGGATGGTCGCCCGATCTACAGCGCAACCGATCTGAAAGTGGGTCTGTTCAAGGACACCACCGCATTCTAAGTGCTGACCTTCAGGTCAAACTGAACAACGTAAAGGGGCCATCATGGCCCCTTTCCTTTTGCAATGAGTGATGAAGTACCGGCTACTTCATGAAGAGGCCTGAGCCCCGCCCTTCCATGGCATCACGCCAACCACCAAGCCAATGCCCACGGGCATCCAGGCATTGATACGGACACGCTTCTTTCTGTTTGCCGACCACGCCAGCCTGATAACCACGAGCACGAGCTCTTTCCAGACGGTCCCGTTTTTGTCTCTTCATCATCTACGACCCTCTTCCGTGGAACAAAAAAAGCGACCAATTTTTCATCGGTCGCTTTCATCTTTACCCCAGGGGGTCGGCAGGGTCAAACAAAAAATTTCATGCTATCTGGTCATTGTGACACAAGACACTGAACCGCATTAATTTTTAGTGACACAACTTTTTAGCGCTGGAAACGGCGCAGCCAGGCGAATGGCAGGGCCAGCAGAGTCAACCAGAACAGGCTGCCACCACCGCTGCCGCCATCCTGACCGGTCTGGTTGTTGACCGGTGCGTTGGCGACCACATAACCGGCCGGATCGTTGTTCTTGTAGTCGGGCACGACCGGCGCCAACTTGACGCTGACCACGGTAGCATTGGTGCGGTTGTTCAGATCGCTCTCGCTGTTGTAGCGATAAGCCGTGGCCGCGACGGTACCGTTGCTGCTGATGCCGCTGGCATAAGCGATGTGGTAGTAGTAACCGTTCTGGGCACACTGCTTGGCACCCGCATCATCCAGACCGCAGATGAGATCGTTCAGATACCAGTTATTGCCGGTCGCCGCGTTGAGCAGGAAGCCTTCCTGCATGCGGTTGGTGCCGTTGACCACGGGCTGGGTCTGATGACGGGAGTCACGCCAGCCAACCACCATGTTGTGGTTGTTGATGGCGGCCGCTTCCGAGCCGGAGCCGCTGAGCGGCTTGTCCTGCAAGGAGACCACGGCGTTGGTGGTCGGCGTGTTCAGGTTGAACACGAACATCTCGACCGGGCGGTTCTGGCCCTTGTTGATGCGATAGAGCTGGTTGCCGATCACGTAACCGTTGTCGTTGACCCCCACGGCCCAGCTGTGTTGCAGCTTGGCGTCATCCTTGCCGGGCTCGCCTTCGGCCAGCGGGATGATCTGGGTAGTGCCTACCTTGCTGCCATCCAGATCCAGCGTCCAGTAAGCGGCCAGGTTGCGACCATCCAGGTAGTTGGTGCCGATCTCACCGGTGGAGGAGTACCCTACCCCGTACAGATTGCCGTTGAATTTACCCACCCCAAGCGCGGAGGCGGTCTGCACCACTTCGTTGCGGGCGCGGGCATACTCGTTGGCCTGCAGCAGCTTGTTGAAGGTGCCGGTACTGTTGACCAGCCAGAAGCTGGCCTGGGTGTTGAGGCCCGGGCAGTAGCGGTAGTCGCCGTACTGACCGTCGTTGCCGGCAAAGCACCAGTTGTAGGTTTCGGAGTTGACGGCAATGTTCTTGCCGGTGGCGGCGGTACCGGTCACCAGATACTGGCCGTTGTCCAGTTTCTTGATGCTGGTCGGCACGCTCAGGCTGTGAGTGCCGGCGCCGTCTTTCAGCTCGACAGGGTTGCCCTCCTCGACCACGGCGAAGGCAGTGCGCAGCTTGCCACTCATCTTGTAGCCCGCCCGGGTACCGGGTACGTCGCCCAGCGCGGTCACCAGACCGTCGGTCTCGCCCAGCTGCACGTAACCTACGTTGTTGCGCTGGTCGACCCCGTCGAGGAAGTCACGACGCCACTGATAGGCGAAGTTGCTGTTGTCGTTCCAGAAGGAGTTACAGACCGAGTTGGAGAGCATGCAGCCCTGCTCGAAACGGAAACGATCGACCAGGAAGTCGGCAAAACGCACGGTCGAGAAGTGCTCGGCCATGTTGTTCTTGGTATTGATCCCGATGAGCCCGTTGCCGTCGCCGCTGATCCCGCTGGCGTAACCCTTGTCGGACGCATCGACAATGGTGAAAAAGGGACTTTGTGCCGCCTGGGCATGCAGGCTGGCGCTGACCAGAATGGCCAGCATGGATAATTGCTTTTTCATCTACTTCCTTAGTCCTGATGTTTCAACGCTTCCAACTCCTCCCAACGGGAGAAGGCTTGTTCCAATGCAGCCTCTGCTGCATTCAGGGCATCCAGTTTGGCTTGAGTCTGGTCGCTCGGCAGGGAGAAGAAACCGGGGTGGTTGATCTCGGTCTGCAGGGCATCCAGCTCTGCCTCCAGCTGTTCCAGTCGAGCCGGTAGATTATCCAGCTCCAGCTGCAACTTGTAAGAGAGCTTTTTGGCTTTTGTGGCAGCAGGCGCCGGCGCCACGACAGGCTCTGGCGTTTTGCTCTGCGCCTGTTTGGCAACTTGCTGCGCAGACTGCTGTGCCTGTTGTTGAGCGCGGGTGGCCATCATGTCGGCGTAACCGCCCACATAATCGCTTATCTGCCCGTCCCCTTCAAACAACCAGCAACCGGTCACGGTATTGTCGATGAAACGACGATCGTGACTCACCAGCAACAGGGTGCCGGGGTAGTCCGCCAGCAGCTCTTCCAGCAATTCCAGCGTTTCGACATCCAGGTCGTTGGTTGGTTCATCGAGGATCAGTAAATTACTGGGCTTCAAGAACAATTTGGCCAACAGTAAACGGTTTTTTTCGCCCCCTGACAAGGCTTTCACCGGGGTGCGTGCCCGTTTCGGTTCAAACAGGAAGTCCTGCAGGTAACCGAGAATGTGGCGGGAGCGGCCGCGCACCATCACTTCCTGCTTGCCCTCCCCGACGTTGTCCACCACCGTCTTCTCGGGGTCGAGCTGCTCGCGGTACTGATCGAAGTAGGCCACTTCCAGATTGGTGCCCCCCTTGACCGTGCCACGACTTGGGCTCAACTGGCCGAGAAGCAGCTTGATCAGAGTCGACTTGCCGCAACCGTTGGGGCCGACCAGCGCAATCTTGTCGCCGCGCAGCACCTGCAGATCCAGCCCCTGGAACAGGGTGCGATCACCAAAGTCCAGCCCCAGGCCTTCACTTTCAAATACCAGCTTGCCAGAGCGGCTTGCCTCATCCAGCTGCAGCTTGGCCTTGCCCTGCAGTTCACGGCGCTGGGTCCGCTCCATCCGCATCGCCTTGAGGGCGCGCACTCGTCCCTCATTGCGGGTGCGACGGGCCTTGATGCCCTGGCGTACCCACACCTCTTCCTGGGCAAGCTTGCGATCGAATTCGGCGTTCTTGAGCTCCTCGACTCGCAACCACTCCTCTTTCCCCTGCAGGTACTCGTCGTAGTTGCCGGGCCAGGAGGTGATCACGCCGCGGTCCAGATCGATGATCCGGGTCGCCAGCTTGTGGATGAACTCCCGGTCGTGGGAGATGAAGACGATGGCGCCGCGAAAATCCTTGAGGAACTCTTCCAGCCAGTTGATGGCATCGATGTCCAGGTGGTTGGTCGGCTCGTCCAGCAGCAACAGATCCGGATCGCAGGCCAGCGCGCGGGCCAGTGCCACCTTGCGCAGCCAGCCACCGGAGAGGCTGTCGAGGGTCACGTCGGGATCCAGACCGAGCAGAGTCAGCACCTGATTGATGCGAGTCTCGAACTGCCAGCCATTCTGGTAGTCGAGCTGCTCCTGCAGCTGGCTCATCTTGCGGATGTTGGCATCGGAGGCATCGTGTGCCAGCTCCATGGAGATATGGTGATACTGCTTGAGCAGCTCCCCTACCCCGGCCAGCCCTTCGGCGGCGTAGTCAAACACGGTGAGTTCGCTCGACGCGGGGGGATCCTGCTCGAGACGGGTCACTTTCAAATCTTGTTGCAGCACCAGACGGCCGTCATCGAGCGGCAGTTCGCCAGCGATGACCTTCATCAGGGTGGACTTGCCCGCCCCGTTGCGCCCAACCAGGCAGAGGCGCTCGCCCCGCTCGATGGTGAGCTCGGCCTGATCGAGCAGCGGAAAATCACTGAACGACAACGACGCGCCGTGCAATGTCAAAAGAGCCATTCTTGTTCCTTATTGCTAATGAAAAAACGGGTGGCAGACTGGAGCTCCCCCCGTTTCATCGTCAAATCGCCCGCTCACCCCTGCCTGGCAAGCCACGCTTGCAGCTCAGCCAGGGTGAAGGGCCAACCCAGTTCACGCCCCGCCTCATCGCGCAATACCGGAATGCGCACCCGATAGGCGGCAAGCCACTGCGCATCATCCATGATGTCGCACTGGCGAGTATCGGCCGCAAGACCGGCCTGCTCCACCAGCGCCCACGCCTGTTCGCACAGGTGGCAGCCGTCGGTGTGAAACAGGGTCAGCATCAGGCCTGGGCCTCCGCATGGGTGATGATCCAGCAGTTGTGGATGTGCTGGTTGCGCTCGAAATCCTTGGGCCGGGTCTTGCTAGTAATGTTCTGTGCCTTGAGACCGATGGCCTCGAGACCGGCCAGATCCATCTTGAAGTGGCGCTTGTTGTTGGAGAACACCAGGGTGCCCCCCGCAGCCAGCAGCCGCTTCAGGTGCTGCATCAGCAGCAGGTGATCACGCTGCACGTCGAAGCTCTCGTCCATCCGCTTGGAGTTGGAGAAGGTGGGCGGATCGATGAAGATGAGATCGTACTGCTCGTCCGCTTCAGACAGCCACTTCAGGCAGTCGGCCTGCACGAACTTGTGCTCTCGGCCCACCAGCGAGTTGAGGCGCATGTTGTCCTGTGCCCAGTTGAGGTAGGTGCGCGACATATCCACCGTGGTGGTTTCGCTGGCGCCGCCGAGCCCAGCGTGCACGGTGGCACTGCCGGTGTAGGCAAAGAGGTTCAGGAAGCGCTTGCCCTTGGCCATCTGACCCAGCATGCGGCGGGTCTGACGGTGGTCGAGGAACAGGCCGGTATCCAGATAGTCGTAGAGGTTGACCCACAGACGGGCACCGTACTCCTGCACTTCCATCCGGTGCTGCTCTTCGGAGAGTTTCTGGTACTGCTGTTTGCCTTCCTGACGCTCGCGCACTTTCAGGATCACCTTCTCACCGTCCATGCCGGTCACCTTGATGGCGGCCTGCACCATGTCGAGCAGACGCTGACGAGTCTTCTGGGCGGGGATGTCCTTGGGCGCCGCGTACTCCTGCACCACCAGATAGTCCTGATAACGGTCGATGGCGGCGTTGTATTCCGGCAGATCGGCATCGTAGAGGCGATAGCAGTCGAGGTTCTCTTTCTGTGCCCACTTCTCCAGGGTCTTCAGATTCTTGCGCAGACGGTTGGCAAAGTCCTGCGCCACCTCTTTCTGGGAAGCGACGGAGTCCTGTGCAATCTGGTAGTTGCGCAGCTGACACTCGAGGGCGCCGTTGAACAGGCGGTATTGTTTGTCGGCGCGCAGACGCAGGCAGCTCAAGAGTTCGGGGGATGCGGAAAGAATGGAGACTTTCCAGCCCTGGAAGCTGCGACGCAGGGCATCACCGAGGGCCTGATGCACTTCCAGCAGTGCCGGGAACTCGCCAAGACGCTCGCCATAGGGCGGGTTGGAGATCAGCATGCCGACCTGACGAGCCTCCCCTTCCACTGCCAGCATCGGCAGCGGGTTTTCCAGCGCAGTGACATCGGCCTGTTTGAAGGTGATGAGATGGGCCACGCCGGCGGCTTTGGCGTTGTCGCGGGCTTTGAGCAGTACACGGCTGTCGGCATCGCAACCAAACAGCTTCACTTCACAGCGCTGCATGCCGCGCTTGGCCCGTACCTGAGCCTCCATCAGCAGGCTCTGCCACAGCTCGCTATCGTGCTGCAGCCAGCGATCAAATCCGAAGCGCTCGCGGCGCAGGGCCGGTGCCATGTCGGCGGCGATAAAGGCGGCTTCCACCAGCAGCGTACCGGAGCCACACATGGGGTCCATCATGGGCTCGCCGGCCCAGCCGCTACGGGCAATCATGGCGGCGGCCAGGTTCTCTTTGAGCGGCGCCTCGCCGGTGCCCTGACGGTAGAAACGCTGGTGCAGCGCCGGGCCTGACAAGTCCAGCGTGATATTGGCCTTGCCCTTGCCCAGGTGCGCCATGATGCGAATATCCGGCGACTTCTTGTCCACGTCAGGGCGCACGTGACCACGCTTGGTGAAGCGATCGACGATGGCATCCTTGATCTTCAGGGCACCGTACTGGGTATTGCGAATGGCCGGATTGGTACCGGTAAAGTCGACGGCAATGGTGGAGGTACCGGAGAAGTGTTCTTCCCAGGGAATGGTGTGAGCACCCAGATAGAGATCCAGGTCGTCATTCATCTGGAATTCGGACAACACCAGTACGATGCGGGAGGCGAAACGGCTCCACAGACAGGCCTTGTAGCCAATGGCCAGTTCGCCTTTGAAATGCACGCCAGCCACGGTCTCACGGACCTGCTCTGCGCCCAGGTTGGTCAGCTCGACGGCCAACAGGTTTTCCAGCCCTTTTGGGCAGGTTGCAAAAAATTCTTTCATCACGCTCACGGGGAACCCATAAAAATAGTGCCGCATTATACCTTAAGCCGCGATCCGGAGCAGCAAAAGCTTGCCAGTGACGACATAAACCGAAGGTATCTGACATGCGCCGCCTCCGACCTTTTGGCCGTTCTGGCGAGGCATGCACGCAGGAAGGATCAGACGAAAAAAACGTACGGGCGGCTCAGCGCAGTTCAAACAATAACCTGATTTGCTCGGGCATCTCTTATTGGCACGGCATTACCTCGCTGAGGCTGCAACCATATATGACATGGCCATGGTCAAGAATAGGTGAGTTGTCCCGCTGCCATATCTGACAGGCGTCAAACAAGACTCAACTCGTTATTATTTCCCACGACAGAGCAAGTCCTTTCTGTAAACCCCGTGTTTGGCCCTCCCGTTATCGTCCGTAAACGGGAGGGCTATTTTTTGCCTCGCCTCCCTGTTCATATCGCTATTGTCCGACTGTCACATCTATCAGGTTTCAAGAGAAACTACAGGATTTAGAATAACCCCGTGTTGTTGATACAACCGCTTATTCCTCCTGTAGTGTGTGTTTGCCGCCCTCTTATCAAATTGATCGGAGGGCATTTTTATCTAATGCCTATGAAACGCCCAAAAGCTGCGTTATACCTTCTTCTATGATCATCCATTAACAGTGGTTCAATGTGGCGCTTGTCCAATGTAAAAGACCCGCTTGATGCGGGTCTTCAATTAGCATGGCAACATTAAATTGCCCAGCGCAAACCAAATGATGTCACAGCCACATGTTTGCGACCAGGAACATTGTTCATCTTGGGTGCATACCCAATTTCCAAGGCTACATTTTTATAGCCCAGACTGACAATGGGCAGCATGGCGAAGCCATTGACCCCTGAGCCATCGAGATAGCCAGCCTGCAACCCCAAGCCAGCAAAAACGCTCTCGGTAAGATACCACTCCTTGCGATACATAAAGCCGGCATAGGCGGCAAATTTCTCATAGGAGTCTTCATAACCAGCGCCACGCAGTGAAAGTTTGCCGGTCTCCTGATTCCCCCAAAATGCCCAGTCTACCCCCAGCCCCGGATTGATATTGTTAAAATCACAGGTCTTGCCATGTGGGCCTTTGGCCTTTTCACATCCACTGTGTATGGATGCTCCGTAGACGAGAACCGATATATCCTCTGTTGCTGATGTGGTCAGAGGTAGAAGAAACAGACTACTGGTCAGTAGATACTTGTTTATTTTCATGAGTCATTTCCTTGATCATGCTACTTACACGTATCAACCAGATACACGCACATTATTACACTCGCATTTTGAGATTACGGAGTTTACAGGAAAGCCTCAAGTGGCACAGTTCACGTTTTCAAGGATAGCGTCCGGTAGCAATGAAAAATAATCGCCCACCGTGAGGAGGAAATTCAGATTGGATTCAGAATAGCATGTTAAAAGGTGACGTCTGGCTAATTTTAGCCCAGTTGTCATGTGGTCATAGAACTGTCACAGTTGAAAAAGATCAACTCACCTGGCGATATTGCGCCTGTGCCACCGGCCTTGGACTCATGCGATTGTTCATCACCTTGATGACGCCAAAACGGGGTAGTGTCTTGCTGGTGGTCAATATGAGATCGTCAGTCAGGTTCAAACAGACGCTGGCCTGTTCCCCGGCTTCGATCACCAGAAACTCCCCTTTGCCATGCGGAGTGCCCATGCACACCAGCGCACCGGTTTCGGGAATAATGGCGGGGTGGGTTTCCCCAAAGAACCAGCTTTGTGGCATCAGGGGTTTGTAAAAGCGGCTGACAGCGATGGCATTGAGTACCAGCTGAACCTGATGCGGTACACTCCACTCCAGTTCGGCAACCCTGTCCATCAACTGATAATAAAGCGCTGCGTCATCCACGCAAAAAGGCTGGGTGGTGAAGGAACAGGGGACAAGCTGCCGCCCTTTATATTCGGTGGCGAAGATCATGCTATCGGATAAATCCAGCATCAGACGATCATCATGAGCATCATAATGCCACTGCCAATTGTCATTGGGTTGGATACACATGCAGGTGCCCTTACTGAAAGTCGTTACTCGACTTTATTCCATGTCGAGAATTTCAGCAACTTTAAATAAAGGGCACCGATTTATTTCTTATATATGGGTCACAATCTCTTTGACCAGATCCGGGCCCTTATAAATAAAGCCGCTGTAAATCTGGACCAGACTGGCACCCGCTGCCAGCTTCTCGCGGGCCGCCATGGCACTGTCGATGCCACCTACGCCAATAATGGGCAGCGCACCATCCAGTGCCTTGGCCAGCTGGCGGATCACTTCGGTGCTCTTGTGCTGCAGCGGACGACCGCTGAGCCCACCCGCTTCAGCGGCATGGGGCATGTCATAAATCATGTCGCGCTCAAGGGTGGTATTGGTGGCAATCACCCCATCAATGCCATTTTTTATCAAGGATGCGGCCACCTGATTAATTTCATCCAGAGTCAAATCCGGCGCAATTTTAACGGCCAGTGGCACGTACTTCTTATATTGCGCGGCCAGCTCTTGCTGACGGACCTTGAGGGCAGCCAACAGTTCATCCAGCGCATCGCCATATTGCAGTGAACGCAACCCCGGCGTATTGGGGGAAGAGATATTGACGGCAATATAACCGGCATGGTCATACACCTTGTCCATGCAGATCAGGTAATCATCCTTGCCCTGCTCGATGGGGGTGTCCTTGTTCTTGCCGATATTGATGCCGATCACCCCCTGATATTTGGCCTTCTTGACCTGGGCAACCAGATGGTCGACCCCTTTGTTGTTGAAGCCCATCCGGTTGATGATCCCCTCTGCCGGAATCACCCGGAACAGACGCGGCTTGTCATTGCCGCTCTGGGGTCTGGGGGTGACGGTACCGACCTCGATAAAGCCGAATCCCATGGCCCCGAAGGCATCGATACACTCGCCATCCTTGTCCAGACCGGCCGCCAGACCCACCGGATTGGCAAAAGAAAGCCCCATGACAGTGACGGGGCGTTTGGGCAAGGAGTGGCGGAAGAAACAATCAAGCGGCGTACCGAGAAGGCGGGGCAGATATTTGATGGAGAGATCGTGCGCCTGTTCCGGGTTGAGCTTGAACAGGAAATGCCTGGCGAGAGGGTACAGCATGTTTGCTCCTTAAAAAAAGCCCCGGCAACTGGCCGGGGCTTTGGGTGTGATACCGCTGTTATGCCTTAACTGGCAATTACAGTGCTCGGCAATTCAACTGGAGCAGGTTCAACTCCCGCAAGGCCACCGAGAACTTGGCGAACTCGTGGGTACTGGTGGTCTTGAAGTCGGCCAACATGTGGGTCCAACGGGACAAGAGTTGCTCATGCTCCGAAATCCAGTCGGCCAGTATGGTAGCGCATTCTCCCTGATCTTTGCACCCTTCCAGCACCACGGAAGTGAGGCTGCGCTGCTGCCAGTCCAGATCTTCGCGGAAGGAGGCCCGCGCCATCGCCTGCCAGTGGTTGCCCACCGGTTGATGGTTGATCTGGTCGAGGAACCAGTGCAGATCCAGCTTGGCGCCGAGACGGTAGTAGACGTTGGCGGCACGCAGGATGTCGGTCTTGTGCTCCGCGGCGATCTGCGCCAGATCCAGGCTGGAGAAGAGGCTGCTCATGTGGGCTACCTGACGGGCGATGGCTTGTGGCACTTGCTTGGCCACCAACGCCGCGACCGCTTGCTGGTGCTCGGCCACTTCGCTCTCGTCCATCACCTCGTAGAGGTGCTGACCCAGCGTCTCGAAGGCCGGGCGGAAGAAGGCGATGTTCTCGCTGATGCTCCAGCTGCGATTGCGGGCGCGCAGGAACCAGCGGGTGGCGCGGCGCACGATGCGGCGGCTGTAGAACATCAGTTCGAGCTGGGTCTCTGCCCCTACCAGGTTGTCGCACCCTTCGATGTCGCGCCACAGCTGGTTGAGGCCAAATACCTCGCGGGCCATGGCGAAGCAGCAGGCAACTTCCGCCACCGAGGCACCGGTCTCGTCCTTCATCCGGCTGGCGAAGTTGAGCCCCATGTCATTGACCAGCATGTTGGCCACCCGGGTCGCGATGATTTCGCCGCGCAGCGGATGCTGGGCCAGTGCCGCCCCGAACTGCTGCTGCAGCTTGGCCGGGAAGCTGGTCACCAGCATGTTGGCGAGGAAGGGCTCGTCGGTCACTTCCGGGCAGTTGAGCTGCTCTTTCAGTACCATCTTGCCGTAGGCCACCAGCACCGCCAGTTCGGGTCGGGTCAGCCCCTGCCCTGCCGCCATCCGCTCGGAGAGCTCCTCGTCGGAGGGCAGGAACTCCAGGGCGCGGTCCAGCTTGCCTTCCCGCTCCAGCCCCTGGATGAAACGCTGCTGCTCCTTGAGCTGCTCGGCACCGCGGAAACTGGTCACCGAGATGGACTGGGACTGACGGTAGGCGTTGGTGATGACAATCTGCGCCACGTCGTCAGTCATCTCATAGAGCATCTGGTTGCGCTGCTTGAGGGTCAGGTCACCGGCTGCCACCAAGTGGTTGAGCAGGATCTTGATGTTCACCTCGTTGTCAGAGCAATCCACCCCGCCCACGTTGTCGGTGAAGTCGGTGTTGATGCGTCCACCCTGGCTGGCGTACTCCACCCGGCCCAGCTGGGTAAAGCCGAGGTTGCCGCCCTCACCCACGATGCGGGCCCGCAGATCGCGGCCATTGACCCGCAGCACGTCGTTGCTGCGATCGCCCACTTCAGCGTCGCTCTCGCGGGAACTCTTCACATAGGTGCCGATGCCGCCGTTCCACAGCAGATCAACGTTCAGGCAGAGCAGCGCCTTGATCAGCTCGTTCGGCGCCATGCTGGCCTTGTCGGTACCGAGCAGGGTCTGGATCTCGAGGCTCAGCTTGATGGACTTGGCCGAGCGCAGGAAGATGCCGCCCCCTTGTGATATCAGCTCACGGTTGTAGTCATCCCAGCTGGAGCCGGGCAGCTCGAACAGGCGCTTGCGCTCGACGAAGCTCTTGGCCGCATTGGGGGTCGGGTCGATGAAGATGTGCATGTGGTTGAAGGCGCCCACCAGCTGGGTGTGCTCGGAGAGCAGCATGCCGTTGCCGAACACGTCCCCCGCCATGTCGCCGATGCCGACGCAGGTGAAGTCGGTGGTCTGGCAGTTTACGCCGATCTCGCGAAAATGCCGCTTGACCGATTCCCAGGCGCCACGGGCGGTGATGCCCATCTTCTTGTGGTCATAGCCGACCGAGCCGCCGGAGGCGAACGCATCGCCCAGCCAGTGGCCGTATTCCAGGCTTATCTCGTTGGCGATGTCGGAGAAGGTCGCGGTGCCCTTGTCGGCAGCCACTACCAGGTAGTAATCATCCTCGTCGTGACGCACCACGGATTTCGGCGGGATCACCTCGCCGCCGATGATGTTGTCGGTCACATCGAGCAGGCCGCGGATAAACAGGCGATAGCAGGCCTTGCCCTCTTCCTGGATCACGGCACGGGGGGCCCCCGCCGGCATCTGTTTGCAGTAGAAGCCGCCCTTGGCACCGACCGGCACGATGACGGTGTTCTTCACCTGTTGAGCCTTTACCAGACCCAGCACTTCGGTACGGAAGTCCTCCTTGCGATCGGACCAGCGCAGACCGCCACGGGCCACCTTGCCCCAGCGCAGGTGCACCCCTTCCACCCGCGGCGAGTAGACGAAGATCTCGAACTTGGGCAGCGGCAGCGGCATGTCGGTAATGCTGGAGGGGGCCAGCTTGAAGGAGATGTAGGGCTTGATGTTGCCCGCCTTGTCCAGCTGGTAGTAGTTGGTACGCAGGGTGGCGTCGATCATCTCCACATAGCGGCGGATGATACGATCGTCATCCAGGTTGGCTACCTGATCCAGCTTGGCGGCGAGCTGCTCGTGCAGCTTGGCGGATGCCTTGGCATCTTGCGATGGTACCTTGGCGTCCTGCTTGCCGGCCGGATCCAGGCGCTGTTCGAACAGGGTGAACAACAGTTGGGCGATATCCGGGTAGCGGGTCAGGGTCTCTTCGATATAGGACTGGCTGAAGGAGACGCCGGTCTGACGCATGTATTTGGCATAGGCGCGCAGCACGGATACCTGACGACCGGTGAGGCCGGCCCCCAGCACCAGGCGGTTGAAGCCGTCATCTTCCAGCTGCTTGTTCCAGATGGCCGCGAAGGCCTGCTGGAAGCGCTGCTGGCTCTGCTCCAGATCGAACGGCTGCTCGCCATGCAGCAGCATGGAGAAGTCGAGGATCCAGAAGATGTCACCCGCCGGGGTGCGCACCTGATACGGGGTTTCGCCGATGACGCGCAGCCCCATGTTTTCCAGCATGGGCAGCACATCGGAGAGGTGGATGGGTTCGGTGCGGTGGAACAGTTTGAGGCGAACCCGGCGATCGTTCTCTTCCTCTTGGGCACGGTAGAACAGCATGCCGAGCGGATTGGCCTCGCTCAGGTTGTCCAGCTCCATGATGTCGGCCACGGCGGAACCCGGCAGCACATCTTCCTTGTAGGCACGGGGGAAGGCGGTGCTGAAACGGCGGCGCAGTTCGTTGCCGCGGGCTTCACCGTAGTGAGAGAGCAGCACGGAATCCAGGCGATCATCCCAGCTGCGGGCCGCTTCAATCAGGTTGTTCTGTACTTCGTTCACATCCACATCCACGTTGTTGTTGTTGACCCGCACTATGTAGTGGGTCCGTGCCAGCACGCCCTCGGTGAAGTAGACGTTGAACTCCACTTCTTCGCTGCTGCCAAAATACTTCTGCAGGATCTGTTGGGTCTTGACCCGCAGCGCCGTGTTGTAGCGCTCCTTGGTGACATAGACCATGCAGGAGAAGAAACGGCCGTACACGTCGCGGCGCACGAACAGGCGCAGCATGTCGCGCTCCTGCATCTCCAGTACGCCAAGACCGGTGGCCAGCAGCTCCTCTTCACGGGCCTGGATCAGCTCGTCGCGCGGGTAGGTTTCCAGTACGTTCAGCAGCGCCTTGTAAGCGTGGGAGCCCTTCTCGTGACCGGAGGCGGCCATGATGTGCTCGAGACGGTGACTGATGAGCGGGATCTGGGTTGCGCTGGTGTTGTAGATGGAGGAGGCATACAGGCCGATGAAGCGATCCTCTCCTACCACCTTGCCGTGCTCGTCGAAGCGCTTGATGCCGATGTAATCCACATACGCCGGGCGATGCACCCGCGACTTGCTGTTGGACTTGGTGAGGATCAGCAGGTCAGAACTCAGCGCCGCGTGACGGGCACTGGCCGGCATGTTGCCAAGGCGCTGCCCCACTTCCTTGATGGAGTTCTTCATCAAACCCAGGCTGGAGTCGGCCTGGGGCAGGATCTCGTGATCCCCCTCCACCGCCTTGACGTCATAGCGGCGATAGCCCATCAGGGTGAAATTATGGGCAGCCACCCACTTGAGGAAGGCAACGCAGGAGTCCACTTCGGCCTGACTGACCGGGTTCTTGCGCTTGGGCAGCTCGTCGATGATCTCGTTCAGACGCGCCAGCATCGGCTGCCAGTCACCGACCGCCAGCGCCACTTCACCGGCCACCGAGTTGAGCTCAGCGGTCAGCCCTTCCATCTGCTCCTCGCTGGTGAGGTGATCGATTTCGATGAGGAAGGCGGTCTCGACCGAGGTCTGTTCGGCACTGTTGTCGAGATCCAGAATGGCGCTGATCTTGCCCTCATTGCCGCGAATGAGGTGCAGCGGCTGGTGCAGCATCATGTGCGCCGTGATGCCCCGGCGCTTGAGCGCCATGCGGATGGAGTCCACCAGGAAGGGGGAGTCCTGCAAGATGATCTCGACGATGGTATGGGGAGACTGCCAGCCATGGCGGGTCAGCTCGGGATTGTAGACCCGGATATAGGGGGTGGTCGAGGTGCGCTGATTGAGCGCATTCCACAGGCTGAGCGCGGCGCCATAGAGATCGCTGTCATTGCGATCGTGCAGATCGGTGCTCGCCATGTTGCCGTAGAACTTGGCGACGAAGCACTCGACCAGGGAGGCACTCTTCTTGGGCAACTTCTGATGGATCAGGCTGAGAACGTTTTCGAGCAGAACTGAGGTAGGGGCGTCTTTCAATGCCATTTCTATATTCCTTATCGGACGACATTAACCACCGACACAGAGACATCCACCCTGGATGCCAACCGGTACAGAGTTGCTGCGAAGTGTAATGTCTTGGATCAAGGAAGGCGAGCAAAGGTGATAATGAGTTGTTAAAAACAAGGGTCAGATCACGCCTTAAGCTGTGAAATATTTTGCCGTTCAGGCAAAAAACAGAAAATCCCACTGGATGGTTACGGATTTACCGGATAGATAGTGACAGAAAGCAGTGAATTACGCGGAAATATGTTCAAGTTTTGTTAATTTATGCGTTCAAGGCTGATAAAGCGATAATCATCCTGGGTTTTGAGGCGAAAATAGCCATGTACCCCGCTGATGGCGACGAAAGGCCGGATTTTCTCAATACCCAGCTCCAGGGTCAGCCCCTGCTCGCTGCGTACCACCAGCCGTTTGGCATGGCCCTGATACATCAGCATAACCTCGTCGTGGCTCAGGGACAGGCGAAAGGTAAACTGCTTCACGATGACTCCTCTGATCTGATAAACGGCCCGAGTGTTGAAAGGGTGGGAGATGGCTCCCCCACCCCGTCGGGTTTACTGCTGCAGTGCCTTGCTCACCTTCTCGAACAGATCCCGTGCCAGCCCCTCGAGGTTGGCCAGACGGGTCAGCTCGGTGCGGATCAGCGCCTTGCGCCCCTCATCGAGCCGCTTGAACTGGATGAGCGGGGTGATGAGGCGGGAGGCCACCTGCGGATTGACCTCGTTGAGCTCGATCAAGAGATCGGTCAGGAAGCGGTAGCCGCGACCATCGCGCGCATGGAACTGCACCTGGTTGTTCATGGCAAAACTGGCCACCAGCGCCCGCAGCCGGTTCGGGTTGCGGATGCTGAAGGTGGGATGCGCCATCGCCTGCTTCACCTCCTCCAACACGTCTTCCGCCGGCTTGGAGCCCACCAGTCGCAACCAGTTGTCCAGCACCAGTCCGTCCTTGGCCCACTTGCCTTCGAAATCGGCCAGCAGCTCGGAGCGGCACGACAGCAGATGGCTGTTGGCCACCTGCAGCGCCGCCAGGGTGTCGGTCATGTTGTCGGCGGTGGCATATTGCTGGCGTACCAGCAGATCGGCACTGCCGGCGTCGAGCGCCGCCAGATAACCCAGCACGACCCCCTTGAGCGCCCGCTTTGCCATGTCGGCGTGCACCACCTGATACGCCGGCAGGCGCAGCGCTTCGTAGCTGCTCGTCAGACGAGCACCGAAAGCGTGGGCCAGCGAGGTGTGGATCTCGTTGCGAACCTGATGGATGGCATCGATGTCGGCCACCTCGAACAGCTCGGCCAGGGTCGCTTCACCCGGCAGCGCCAGGATCTCCGCCTTGAGGGCCGGATCCAGTTCGCCGTCGTCCAGAATGGCGACAAAGGCCGCCAGCAAGGTCTGGGAGAGTTCTACCCCCTGCCCGTGCTGCACTCGGGCCACGCTCTCGATGACCGCCTTGTTGATCAGCATCTGCGCCGCATCCCAGCGAGCAAACTCGTTGCGGGCATGGCGCATCAGGAAGGCCAGCGCCTCGTCGCTGTAGTCAAAATGCAGCTTGACCGGTGCCGAGAAGTCACGCAGCAGGGAGGGCACCGGCTTGACCGCCACCCGATCGAACACGAAGGTCTGCTGTGCTTCCAGCACGTCGAGTACGTTGCCGATGGCCTTGCCCTGATACTGCAGCGGGATGACGCCCCCTTGCTCATCATAGAGTTCGATGTCGAGCGGAATGTGCAGCGGCAGTTTTTGCGGCTGATCCTGGGTCGGCGGGGTGTGCTGGCTCACGTGCAGGCGATAGACGCCGCTTGCGGCATCGTACTCGTCGGTCACGGTGAGCTCGGGAGTCCCGGACTGGCTGTACCAGCGGCGGAAGCGGCCGAGATCCACCCCGGAAGCATCTTCCATCGCCTGCACGAAGTCATCACAGGTGACCGCCTGGCCGTCAAAGCGCTCGAAATAGAGGCGCATGCCCGCCTGGAAGGCGGCCTCACCCAGCAGGGTGTGCAGCATGCGGATCACTTCCGAGCCCTTCTCGTAGACGGTCAGGGTGTAGAAGTTGTTCATCTCGATCACCACATCCGGGCGGATGGGGTGTGCCATGGGGCCGGCATCTTCAGCAAACTGCGGGCCCCGTACGGTGCGCACGTTATTGATGCGATTGACCCCGCGCGAGCCCAGATCGGAGGAGAACTCCTGATCCCGGAACACGGTCAGCCCCTCTTTCAAGCTGAGCTGGAACCAGTCGCGGCAGGTGACGCGGTTGCCGGTCCAGTTGTGGAAGTATTCGTGGCCGATCACCCGCTCGATACCGTGGTAGTCGCTGTCGGTGGCGGTAGCCGGGTTGGCCAGCACGAACTTGGAGTTGAAGATGTTGAGCCCCTTGTTCTCCATGGCGCCCATGTTGAAGAAGTCCACCGCCACGATCATATAGATGTCGAGGTCATACTCGAGGCCGAAGCGCTGCTCGTCCCAGCGCATGGAGTTGATGAGGCTCTCCATGGCGAAACCGGCGCGGTCCAGGTTGCCCTTGTCGACGAAGATCTCGAGGGCCACCTTGCGGCCGCTCTTGGTGACGTAATGGCTGCGTTCCACATCGAAGTCCCCGGCCACCAGGGCAAACAGGTAACTCGGTTTGGGGAAGGGATCCTGCCACTGCACGAAGTGACGGCCGTCACCCAGATCGCCACTGTCGACCTTGTTGCCGTTGGAGAGCAGGAAAGGGAACTGGGATTTGTCGGCGGTGATGCGGGTGCTGTAACGGGCCAGAATGTCGGGCCGGTCCAGGTAATAGGTGATGCGGCGAAAGCCCTCCGCCTCGCACTGGGTGCAGTAGGCGTCGCCGGACTTGTAGAGTCCTTCCAGCGCGGTGTTGGCGGCCGGATCCAGCAGGGTCACGATGGTCAGCACGCACTCGGCGGGCAGGTTGAACAGGGTCAGGCTGCTCTCGCCCTGCTCGTACTGGGTGAAGGGCACTCCGTCCACGCTGACGCTGTGCAGGGAGAGACCCTCCCCATCCAGCACCAACGGTTCATTGTGCTCGCCGTTGCGCCGCAGACGGGAGATGGCGGTCACCTGGGTCAGCGGCTCCTGCAGTTGAAAGTCGAGATCGATGCTGTCGATCCAGTAGAGCGGAGCCCGGTAATCCTGGCGATATTTGGCCGTCATGGCCTGGGAGTGATCGGTCATTATTGTTTGCTTCCACGCTTGTAATTGACGTGTCAGAGGCTGTCACAACCGGTTGGCAGGGTCAAATAGTTTGCATTCAGGCAAAAGAAAGGGCGACCTCAGTCGCCCTTGTTGATTAATTGACTCGCCAATAATCAGCTGCGTTTGCTGAGCTTGGCCAGGTCCGCCGTGATGTTGGCAGCCTCGACCAGATACTCGTCAGGGGCCTCGAAATCGGCAGGCAGTTCATCCAGACTCTTCACCGCCGGCTTGCCGAGACGGGCAAGACGCTCGTTGGTGCGTTTGAGAGCCTTCTCGTCCTGCTTGGCCTGATCCGCCAGACGCTCCGCCTCGTTGAGGGAGACCGACTTCTTGTCTTTCTCCTCCTTGTAGTCGGCAATGTCCTGCATCACGTAGGCAAACTCCGGATCCTTGCTGATCCGCGCCTCGTGGGCAGACTGCAGCTTGGGCAGCAGGCTGGCGAAGTTGCCGAGCTTGTCATACTTGGCCGATGCAATCTTGTCCCACGGCAAGGCATTGAACTCGCGGCTCTCGCCCGTCTCTTCCGGTGCAACCGCAGTCGGGAAGCTGATATCCGGGGCGACACCCTTGTTCTGGGTGCTGCCACCGTTGATCCGGTAGAACTTGGCGATGGTGTACTGCACGTGACCGAGCGGCTGCTCGTAGAAGTCGTACACCTTGGCGAGGCTGCGATGCTGCTGCACCGTGCCCTTGCCGAACGAGTTCTCGCCGAGGATCAGGGCGCGGCCGTAATCCTGCATGGCGGCGGCAAAGATCTCGGAGGCCGAGGCGCTGTATCGGTCGATCATCACCGACATGGGGCCGCCGTAGTAGACGTTGCCATCATCATCACCGTTGACGGTGATGCGGCCCATGTGATCCCGGATCTGCACCACGGGACCGCTGGCGAAGAACAGGCCGCTCAGGGCAGAGGCTTCGGTCAGCGCACCGCCGCCGTTGCCACGCAGATCGACGATGAGGCCATCGATCTTCTGCTTGTTGAGGCTGGAGAGCTCCTTGATCACATCATCGTGCAGGTTGACGTAGAAACTCGGGATCTCGAGCACCCCGATCTTCTTGCCTTCGGCGGTGATCACCTTGGACTTGGCGGCTCGGTCTTCCAGACGCACCTTGTCGCGCACCAGCTCGATCTGCTCGGTCTTGGCGGCGGCGCCCTTGCCACGCTGGATCTCCAGCTTCACCTTGCTGCCTTTTGGTCCCTTGATGAGTTCGACCACGTCATCGAGACGCCAGCCGATCACATCGACAATCTTGCCGTCGTCCTGCCCTACCCCGACGATCTTGTCATCAGGCTTGAGGTGGTTGGACTTGGCAGCCGGGCCACCGGGCACCAGGGAGCGAATAACGGTGAAGTCATCCTCGGCCTGCAGCACGGCACCAATCCCTTCCAGCGAGAGGTTCATCTCGGTGTTGAAACGATCGGCGCTGCGCGGAGACAGATAGCTGGTGTGTGGTTCGATGGCGCGAGCGAAAGAGTTCATGAAGAGCTGGAACACGTCCTCGCTCTCGGTCTGGGACATCCGCTTGATGGCGTTGTTGTAACGCTTGCCAAGCAGTTCCTTGATCTCGGGCCACTCCTTGCCGCTGAGCTTGAGGCTCAAAGCATCGAACTTGACCCGCTGGCGCCACAACTCATTGAGTTCGGCTTCGTCTTTCGGCCAGGACGCCCCTTCCCGATCAAAGATGTAGTTGTCGGGCTGGGTAAAATCGAAAGGAGTATCGAGCAGTTTGAGGGCGTATTCGAACCGCTCATAACGCCGCTGCTGACTCAGATTGAACATCTCGTAAGCCGGTGCCAGCCGCCCTCTCTCGAGGTCGGTGTCAAAACCGGTACGGTACTTTTCAAAGCGGCTGATATCAGAGGCCAGAAACAGGTTGCGGCTGTAGTCCAGATTCTCCAGATACTTGTCAAAGATCACGGAGGAAAAGGCATCGTCCAGCTTGAACTGCTTGTAATGCGAGCGGGTAAACAGATTGGCAATTCGCTTGCTAGCCGTAGCATGTTGGCTCTCCTGAGCCAACACAGGCAAATCACTTTCCTTGAGCACCGGCTCGATGGCCTGTGCAAGCCCGGCAAGCGCCAGGCTACAGGCAACGAGGGAAAAACGAATTACGCCATGCTTCAACATTTGTCTCCTTAGAGAACCAGGTGCTCGAATTTGACCCGCAGCATCATGCCGGTCTGCAATTGAACCTGAACGTCATCCTTGGTCACTTCCTTGATGGTGGCCGGCACCGGAGACTTGCCCAGCACAACCCGGACGCCCTGATCCACTTTCAGGGTAGCGGCATCCACTTTGACCAGCGGTGCTTCGACAGCGACGGGAGCAGCCTTGGGAGCGGCTTTCGGCTTGTCGGATTTGGCGGCAGCATCGGCCTTGCGCGGGGCAGGACGACGTGGCTGCTTGGCCTTCTCTTCCTTGGTGTTGGTACGACGGCTGGCAAAGACGCGCTCTTTGCTCTCTTTGAGGGCTTGCTTGGCGTGCTCGATGTGCTCTTCGGTGAGCAGCTCGCCCGGATTGCCGTCCAGATCGACACGGGCCTGGCCGGCCTTGAGGCCATGCAGGTAACGCCAGCTGGAGGTGTATTGACGCAGAGCAGAACGCAGCATGGTCTTGGAGACTCTGGCGTCGTCAGCAAGACGCTCGGCCAAATCCTGGAAGATGCCAATCTTGAGCGGCTTGGCCTCTCCTTCAGCAATGAAGCAGGCCGGGAATTTCTCGACCAGGTAGGCAACGATCTCTTTACTGTTCTTCAGCTTCTCAGTGTTTTCCATGTATAACCTTGGCTTTCATATAAACGCGCGGGCACACCCGAGCACAACAAAGGCCCCATTATAGAGAGCTTGGGGCCTTTTGCGAACCATCAAGCAATGACTTAGAGCATGCTTTCCAAAATTTGCACCGTTTCTTCCAGTCCAATCCGGTCTTGCGCATCAAAGCGGTTAAAGATTGGACTATCGATATCCAGTACGCCAATGATCTCGCCACCACGTCGCAACGGGATCACGATTTCAGCATTGCTGGCACCGTCGCAGGCGATGTGACCTTCAAACTGGTGCACGTCGTCGATGAGCTGGGTCTTGCCCTCGGCCACCGCCGTACCACACACTCCGCGCCCGACCGGAATGCGCACGCAGGCCGGCTTGCCCTGGAACGGGCCGAGCACCAGGGTCTCCCCCTGCAACAGGTAAAAGCCGACCCAGTTGATGTCGGCCAGCTCCTGGTTGAGCAGTGCAGACAGGTTGGCCAGGTTGGCGATGAGATCAGGCTCCCCTTCCAGCAATGCCTGGGCCTGCTGGTTGAGGGTGCGATAAAATGCTTGTTTTTCAATCATGATTAAATGAACTTCACTCCCTGACAATCAGTGCAAGGTAACGCCCTGCCTGAAAAATTCAAATCAATTTTCACCTCACCCCCCATCCTTTCTTCAATCAGGCGAGGTATTTAGCGGGCGACGGAGAGCGCCAGTTGCTGGCGCTGGCCATTGCTCCACTCGATATTGAGCAGCCAGACCATCAGCGGCGAGGTGCAGGATCCCACCAGGGTAGTCCCCTGCCAGCCCTGCTCGGTGGCCTCAAAGTTGACCGGAATGGTCCCCATGAACATGTCCCGCCCCTCCAGCCACGCTTTTACCGGCGTCACGGCCGGATCGCCGCCCTGAAGCTGTATCACAAAGTCACGTTCGGCCTGCACCGGCAGCGATGCGATGCGGGCGGTCAGCGGCTTATTCCCCGCTTGCAGGGGGCATGAGCTGTGGGACAGATCACAAATCTGATCTTTTTCTGATCCCGCCACCGCCATCTGTACGTTGCCGAACCAGGTTCGATAGGCAACCAATCCGATCAAAATGGCCAATACGATCGCCAAATGGACAATTTTGCGTGAAGTGAGTCTCTCTTTCATGAAAAAACAGCCTTGTAAGATGCCTGAAAAATGACATTTTCGTGATCTCGCGCAAGGTAAATAATTGAACAGGCGAGACCCAACGGAGCCAAATATATCACTGTTTATACTGTTATTTTACCTGTCAGTTCAGTATCATTCCCATTGAATTTTCATTTAGCTACTTTTTGCTTTTCCTTTTATTAACAGTTGTTAACAAGAGAAAAAGCAGTAGCCAATGAAGTCGGTCCACGTCACTGGACACAAAATCAAACAACAGCAGCATCGGAAGCGGAATACAACGATGAGCCATACAACTAACCATCCTGAGTACAACTACACCGTTGTTCGCCAGTTCACCATCATGACGATTGTCTGGGGAATTGTCGGCATGTCGGTTGGCGTACTGATCGCAGCCCAGTTGATCTGGCCTGCCCTCAACTTTGATACTCCCTGGCTGACTTACAGTCGCCTTCGCCCTCTGCACACCAACGCGGTGATCTTCGCGTTTGGCTGTAGCGCCCTGATGGCGACCTCCTTCTATGTGGTGCAACGCACCTGTCAAACCCGACTGTTCGGCGGCAAGCTTGCCTCCTTCGTGTTCTGGGGCTGGCAGGCGATCATCCTCTCGGCCGCCATTTCGCTGCCGCTGGGATACACCACCTCCAAGGAGTACGCAGAGCTGGAATGGCCGATTGATATCGCCATCACCATCGTCTGGGTCGCCTATGCCGTGGTCTTCTTCGGCACCCTGGTCAAGCGCACCACCTCCCACATATATGTGGCGAACTGGTTCTTCGGTGCCTTCATCATCACGGTGGCCGTGCTGCACATCGTCAACAACATGGAAGTGCCGCTCTCCGGCATGAAGTCCTACTCCATGTACTCCGGCGCCATGGATGCCATGGTACAGTGGTGGTATGGCCACAACGCGGTAGGTTTCCTGCTGACCGCCGGCTTCCTCGGCATGATGTACTACTTCGTACCGAAACAGGCGGGTCGTCCGGTCTACTCCTACCGTCTCTCCATCGTGCACTTCTGGGCGCTGATCTCCCTCTACATCTGGGCCGGTCCGCACCACCTGCACTATACCGCGCTGCCTGACTGGGCCCAGTCGCTGGGCATGGTGATGTCCCTGATCCTGTTCGTGCCCTCCTGGGGCGGCATGATCAACGGCATCATGACCCTCTCCGGTGCCTGGCACAAACTGCGTTATGACCCCATCCTGCGCTTCCTGATCGTGTCCCTGTCGTTCTACGGCATGTCCACCTTCGAAGGCCCGATGATGGCGATCAAGACCGTCAACGCCCTCTCCCACTACACCGACTGGACCATCGGTCACGTCCACTCCGGCGCACTGGGCTGGGTTGCCATGGTCTCCATCGGAGCCGTTTACCACCTGATCCCGAACCTGTTCGGCCAGGGCCGCATGTACAGCATCAAGCTCATCAACGTCCACTTCTGGCTGGCTACCGTGGGCACCGTGCTCTACATCGTCGCCATGTGGATTTCCGGGGTGATGCAGGGTCTGATGTGGCGTGCGGTCAACGACGACGGCACCCTGACCTACAGCTTCGTAGAAGCGCTGCAGGCCTCTTATCCCTTCTACTTCGTGCGCTTCCTGGGTGGCTGCTTCTTTGTCACCGGCATGTTGCTGATGGCCTACAACGCCTATCGCACCATCACTGCGCCCAAAGGTTCCTTGGAACCTGTCGCACAGCCAGCATGATTGAAGAGGTCAAAGCATGAGCAACAATAACCGTCACGAGATCTTTGAAAAGAGCGTTCCCATGCTGGTGGTCGGCATCATATTTGCCATCAGCCTGGGGGGCCTGGTCGAAATCACCCCGCTGTTCTTCCAGAAGCAGACCACTGAACCGGTCGAGGGCCTCAAGCCCTATACCGCTCTGCAGATGGAAGGGCGCGACATCTTCATCCGCGAAGGCTGCACCGTCTGCCACAGCCAGATGATCCGTCCGTTCCGCGCCGAAACCGAGCGTTACGGCCACTACTCGGTCGCCGGTGAGAGCGTGTGGGAGCACCCCTTCCTGTGGGGCTCCAAACGTACCGGTCCGGATCTGGCCCGGGTTGGCGGTCGTTATTCCGACGACTGGCACCGTGCTCACCTGATCAACCCGCGCGACGTGGTACCCGAGTCCAACATGCCCGCCTTCCCCTGGCTCGACACCAACGTGCTGACCGGTGAACTGACTGGCAAGAAGCTGGCCCTGTTCCGCGATCACTTCGGCGTACCCTACACGGATGCCGACATTCAGGGTGCCGGCGAGGCCGTGAAGGGCAAGACCGAGCTGGATGCGCTGGTAGCCTATCTGCAATCACTGGGTCATGCCCTGAAATAAAGGAGTCAGGATATGGATTACGGCACATTTCGCGGCCTGTATACCCTGCTGTTGATGGCCATCATGATCGGCATCATCGTCTGGGCCTACAGCAAGCGCCGCAAGACCTCCTTCGACGAGGCTGCCAATCTGGTTTTTGCCGACGACGAGCAACCCAGTGCTGATAACAAGAACGCAGGAGCGAAACAATAATGAGCACTTTGTTTAGCATTTTTGTCACCGTCATCAGTCTGGGGACCATCCTCGGCTGCTTCTTGCTGCTGGTCTGGTGCCTGCGCGACAAGATGGGGGTGGAAGAGGGCAAGTCCATGGGACACGCCTTCGACGGCATCGAAGAGATCAACAACCCGCTGCCGAAGTGGTGGACCTACATGTTCCTCTTCTTCATCGTCACCGGTCTGGTCTATCTGGTCGCCTTCCCGGGCCTTGGCAACTTCAAGGGCGTACTGGGCTGGCAGAGCTCCAACCAGGACGTACGCTCGCTGGCCGAGTCCAAGGCTGCGGCGGCCTCCGCCAAGGCCGAAGGGCGCGCGGTGGAGTACGATCGCGAGCTTATCAAGGCCGACGAGATCTACGGCGCCAAGTTCCGCGAGCTGGCCTATCAGGCCGATGGCAAGACCTATCGCGCCATCGAAGAGATCGCTGCCGATCCGGAAGCCCGCAAGGTGGGTCAGCGTCTGTTCCTGCAGAACTGCTCCCAGTGCCACGGCTCCGACGCCCGCGGTGGTCGCGGTTTCCCGAACCTGACCGACAGCGAATGGCAATGGGGCGGCGCGCCCGACCAGATCAAGACCACCATCATGGGCGGTCGTCAGGGCGTGATGGCTGCCTGGGGCGAGATCCTCGGCAAGGACGGGGTGAAGGAAGTGGCCTCCTACGTGCTGAGCCTCTCCGGTCGCAAGGTGGACATGGTGGAAGCCAAGAAGGGTGAAGCACGCTTCACCATCTGCGCCGCCTGTCACGGTCCGGACGCCAAGGGCGGCATCGCCTTCGGGGCACCTGATCTCACCAACAACACCTGGCTCTACGGCGGTTCCCGTCAGGTGGTCGAGCAGACCATCACCCACGGTCGTCACGGTGTGATGCCGGCCTGGAAGGATATTCTGGGTGAAGACAAGGTGCACCTGCTCGCCTCCTACGTTTACAGCTTGTCCCACAACGACCAGCAAAATAAGCAGTAACATGTGATAAACACGTGATTACTCAGCAAAAAGCCTCGACTCTTCGAGGCTTTTTGTTATCTTGTGTTGACTGAAATTCCTCTGTTTCGTTAATCACTGGTTTCACGGTAGTAGCACTATGTCCCAACCCTGGTATCGCCAATTCTGGCCCTGGTTCATCATCGCCCTCCCGACCGCAGCCGTGATCGGCAGCATCAGCACGGCGATCATCGCCAGCAAGGATGGCGTCAACCTGGTAGCCGAAGACTATTACAAGCAAGGCAAAGAGATTAATCAGGATCTCAGCAAGTTTGATCGCTCCGAAGCCCTCAACATCCACATCGCGCTGGAGGTCAACGGCAACGAGCTGACCCTCAAGCCGCTGTCGGGCGATATCCCGGCCGGCCAGGCACTCTACCTCTCCCTGTTTCACCCCACCCTCGCCGGCATGGACAGCGAGCACATGGTGACCGCCGACGGCAATGGCATCTATCGCCTGCTGCTCGACAAGCCGCTCACCGGCAAGTGGCACGTGCGGGTGGATGCCTTCAACCACGAATGGCGGCTGCAAGAGACTGTCCAGCTCCCCACCAAGGCCCCCGTCGAACTCGATCCCAAAGGACGCTGAGTCATGAGCCGTCCTGTTCACCATGACACGCCGGCAGCAACCGGCGCTTCCCTGTTTTTGTCGACAGGCCGGGCGGCCTGCGGCCAGCTGTCATGAGCGGCTGCTTTCACTGTGGTGAGCCGGTGCCCGCCGGCAGCCGCTATGCCCTCGAGATAAAAGGCATAGTCCAGCCCATGTGCTGCCCCGGTTGTCAGGCGGTGGCGGAAACCATACTGGAGTGCGGCCTGGCCAGCTATTACGAGCACCGCACCGCACCCGGCACCAAGGGCGAGCTGGTACCCGAAGAGCTCGCTGCCCTCACCCACTACGATCTGGCCGAAGTGCAGCAGGATTTTGTCACCGACAGCGCCACCGGCAGCCACAAGGTGCGCGAGATCCAGCTGACGGTGGAAGGCCTGACCTGCGCCGCCTGTGCCTGGCTCATCGAGCGTCATCTGGGCAACCTGGCCGGGCTGCACTACATCAACGTCAACACCACCACCCACCGGGCCCGCATCAAGTGGGATCCGGACCGGCTCTCTTTGAGCGACATCCTCAAGGGTTTTGCCAAGATTGGCTATCGCGCCTACCCCTTCCAGACTCACCAGCAGGAAGCGCTCTACGCCAAAGAGGTGCGCAGCTACATGTTCCGGCTGGCACTGGCGGGGCTCGGTTCCATGCAGGTGATGATGTGCGCGGTGGCGCTCTACATGGACCTCTTCATCAGTGTCGAAGAGGAGTTCATGGTCTACTTCAAGTGGATAAGTCTGCTGCTCTCCACCCCCATCATGATCTACTCGGCCCAGCCCTTCTACGTGGGCGCCTGGCGCAGCCTCAGGCAGGGACACCTCTCCATGGACGTGTCGGTGTCGCTGGCACTGATCGGTGCCTTCGTCGCCTCCATGTGGGCCACCGTGTTCAACACCGGCGAGGTCTATTACGACTCCATCACCATGTTCGTCTTCTTCCTGCTGCTGGGGCGCTTCCTCGAGCTGCGGGCCAGACGCAAGGCCTCCGAGTCGAGCTCCAACCTGGCGCGACTGGTGCCCATCATGGCCACCCGGCTCGATGAGGAGGGTGAACACGAGGTGGCCGCCAAGACGCTGCAGGTGGGCGATCGGGTGCGAGTGCTGGCGGGGGCTACCCTGCCGGCGGATGGCATCATCCTGCTTGGGCAGGCCAGCCTCAACGAATCCATGCTGACCGGCGAGCAGCTGCCACTGCTCAAACGGACGGGGGATGCCGTCTACGCCGGCACCATCAATACCGACGCCCCCCTCGAGATCCGGGTCAGCCATCGCATCGAAGAGTCGCGCCTGGCCCAGATCATGCGGCTGCAGGATCACGCGCTGGACGACAAACCGGCCATTGCCCAGATGGCGGACGTACTCTCTCGCCACTTCATTCTGGTGCTGCTGTTCATCGCCGCCGGCGTCTGGACCTTCTGGCACTTCCATCAGCCGGAGCAGGCCTTCTGGGTCACCCTGGCGGTGCTGGTGGCGACCTGCCCCTGCGCCCTGTCGCTGGCCACCCCCACCGCGCTCACCTCAGCCACCGCCCGCCTGACCCGCGCCGGCATTCTGCTGCGCCGCGGCCACGTGCTGGACGTGCTGACCCGAGCCAACCGCATTGTGATGGACAAGACCGGCACCCTGACCACGGGCAATATAAGCCTCACCAGCACGGAGGCCCTTGGTAACCTCGACGCGGCGCGCTGCCTTGCCATCGCCCGCGCCCTGGAGGCCTATTCCGAACACCCCATCGCCCGCGCCTTTCGCAGCAACGCCGCAGAGGACGCCGTACTGCTGGCGGCCAGCAAGGTGACCCCCGTCATTGGACACGGTATCGAGGGGGTGATCGACGGTCGCCACTATCGCCTCGGCAGTGCCCGCTGGCTCGGCATCAGCGATGCCCACGAAACGCAAGCGGACGGGCTGGTCATCTATCTGGCCGACGAGGATCGGGCGCTCGCCCGTTTCCTGCTGACCGACACCCTGCGCCCCGATGCGAAGGTGCTGATCCAGGCCTTCAAGGCGGCCGGCCTCAAGACCACCATCCTCACCGGCGACAGCTCGGCCCAGGCCGACGAGGTGGCCCGCGAGCTGGGGGTCGACGAACTGGTCAAGGGCGTCACACCGGATGGCAAGCTGGCCTACCTCAAGGAGCACGAGGCCCACGGCGATATCAGCATCATGGTGGGAGATGGCATCAACGACGCCCCGGTGCTGGCCGGTGCTCACGCCTCCTTCGCCATGGCCGGCGGCACCGATCTGGCCAAGAACAGCGCCGACGCCATTTTGCTGGCCGACGATCTCTCCCGCCTGCTGGATGCCCGCGCCCTGGCGCTGCGCACCCGCAAGATCATCAAGGAGAACTTCGCCTGGTCCATCGGTTACAACCTGCTGGTGCTGCCGCTGGCGGCGAGCGGCTGGCTGCCCCCCTACGTGGCGGCGGCGGGCATGTCATTGAGCTCCCTCATCGTGGTCACCAACTCCATGCGGCTCACCGCTGAGCCGTGGCCACAGGGACAGACAGGGTGAAGGGAGCGGGCTCCGGTCAGGCTCCCTTCACCATCGAATCGACGGGCCTACGGCCACCAACGGGTGTACCATGACCCTTTTCATTGCAAGGCTTGCTGCATGAACATCATCTTCGTCCTCATCCCCATCGCCATCCTCTTCGTCATCATCGCCGGCGCCGTCTTCTTCTGGGCCATTCGCTCCGAGCAGTTTGAAGATCTCGACCGCCAGGGTTCCAATATCCTGTTCGACGAAGAGCACCCCGCCCCCAAACATGCCGAACACGAGCACAAAGATGACGGCCACCCTTGATCTGCTGGGCGCCCTGCTGGTGGGACTGGCTGGCGCCGGCCACTGCATCGGCATGTGCGGCGGTGTCTCCGCCGCCCTCTCCATGGCCATTCCTGCCGAGAAGCAGCACTTCTGGGGCCGGCTCGGTTATCTGCTCAACTACAACCTCGGCCGGATCCTCAGCTATGTGATTGCCGGTGCCTTGGTCGGGGGACTGCTGGCCACTACCAGTGAACTCGGCGCGGGCAAGCACGCCATCGCCGGCTTGCGGCTGGTGGCGGCCTTCCTGATGATTGCCCTCGGGCTCTATCTCGCCGGCTGGTGGCAGGGGGTGTTGCTGCTCGAGCGCATTGGCGCTAGGTTGTGGCCCCGCCTCAAGCCGCTGGCGGGCAAGTTTATCCCCTTCACCTCGGCCTGGCAGGCACTGCCGTTTGGCATGGTCTGGGGCTGGCTCCCTTGCGGGCTGGTCTACTCCATGTTGACCTGGAGCGCAGCAGCGGGATCGGCTGGCGGCGGAGCACTGATCATGCTCTTTTTCGGCCTCGGCACCCTGCCGACCCTGTTTGCGCTGGGGGGGCTGGCAGATCGGCTGCGCTACTGGCTGACCCTGCGCAGTTTGCGCCTTGGAGGGGCCCTGCTGCTCATCGCATACGGGCTGCATACCCTCTGGATCGGGATTGCGTCCTTTTGAAACCCTATCCAAAACGGATGAGTTGATGGTAAACTTGTTTGATATAAATCAATTATTCGTATGAGCCTATGATCCCGGAAAAGAAACCTGGCAGACGTATTCAGAGCGGTGGCTGTGCAATTCATTGCCAGGATTGCAGCATCAGCCAGCTCTGCATTCCCTTCACTCTGAACGACAACGAGCTCGATCAGCTGGACAGCATCATCGAGCGCAAGAAGCCGATCCAGAAGGGTGAAGAGTTGTTCAAGGCCGGCGATGAGCTTAAATCGCTCTACGCCATCCGTTCCGGGACCATCAAGTCATACACCATCACCGAGCAGGGTGACGAGCAGATTACTGCCTTCCACCTGGCTGGCGATCTGGTCGGCTTTGACGCCATCCACAAGCAGGCGCACCCCTCCTTCGCCCAGGCGCTGGAAACCGCCATGGTGTGCGAGATCCCGTTCGACGTGCTCGACGATCTCTCCGGCAAGATGCCGAAGCTGCGCCAGCAGATCATGCGGCTGATGAGCAACGAGATCATGGGCGACCAGGAAATGATCCTGCTGCTCTCCAAGAAGAATGCCGAAGAGCGCCTCGCCGCCTTCCTGCACAACCTGTCGGTGCGCTTCTCCGAGCGTGGTTTCTCCGCCAAGGAGTTCCGCCTCTCCATGACCCGCGGTGACATCGGCAACTACCTCGGCCTCACCGTCGAGACCATCAGCCGTCTGCTGGGCCGCTTCCAGAAGTCCGGTCTCATCAGCGTCAAGGGCAAATATATTACCGTACTGGATCACGTCGCCCTCGGCGTCATGGCCGGTGCAACCCGCCCCCCCTGCGGTTAAGCTTCCTCTCTCTGGTGCCGGATCGGTTTACCCCGAAATTTGATCCGGCACACGTCCCCCCTTCTCCTCCTGAGCTAAGCTGTAATGGCTAAAGGTCTGCCATCATTGGTATTTTTGCCAAGGAGGAGGAGAACATGGTCAAGTACCGAAAAATTCTGGTGGTCATCAACCCGGAAGAAGAGCGGCAAATCGCCCTCGAACGTGCGGTCAAGGTAGCCGAGCTGGATGAAGGCGCCCAACTGACCCTGTTGCTCACCATTTACGACTTTTCGTATGAAATGACCGCCATGCTGTCGGTGGATGAGCGGGAAGAGATGCGCCACGGAGTGATTGCCCAGCGCCGCGAATGGCTCGACGACATTCTCAAACCCTACCGTGCCCGTGGACTGGATTGCGAGATCAAGGTGGTCTGGCACAACCGTCCCTTCGAATGCATCATTCAGGAAGTGCTGGAGCAGCGCCACGATCTGGTGGTCAAGGCCACTCACCACCACTCCTTCCTGCAAACCTTCATCTTCACCCCCACCGACTGGCATCTGCTGCGCAAGTGCCCCTGCCCCGTGCTACTGGTGAAAGAGGGTCATTGGCAGCGGGGCGGCAACATCATCGCCGCCATCAATTGCTCCAGCGACGATCAGGATCAGAAACTGCTCAACGAGCGGATCACCGAAGAGGGGATCGCCATCGCCGAGCTGCTCGGCTCCAACCTCTATCTGGTCAACACCTATCCGGGCACCCCGGTCAACGTGGCCATCGAGCTGCCGGAGTTTGACCCCAACGCCTACAACGACGCCATTCGCAAACACCATGAGAGCCTGCTGCTGAGCCACGCCGACAAATACGGCATCGGTCATCTCTGGACCCGGGTGGCGGAAGGCCTGCCCGAAGAGGTGCTGCCCGATCTCGCCGGCGAGCTGCAGGCCACCCTGATGATCATGGGGTGCGTCGGTCGCACCGGGCTCTCCGCCGCCCTGCTCGGCAACACCGCCGAACACGTGGTGGATCGTCTCGCCTGCGACATGCTGATCCTCAAGCCCGCCGATTACAGCTGCCCGGTCGATAGCCGCCGTCCAGCATAAGCCTTTCTTGCCCTCCCCCGGGACATGGCTATAATAAGCCGCTTATTTTTGTCCCGGGTTTCAGGTCATGCTAGAAGAGCTTAACGCCAAAGAAAAATACAGTTTCAACAAACTGCAGAAGCGCCTGCGGCGCAACGTAGGTCAGGCCATCGCCGACTTCAACATGATTGAAGAGGGGGACAAGGTCATGGTGTGCCTGTCCGGCGGCAAGGACAGCTTCGCCATGCTCGACATTCTGATGAGCCTGAAGGCCAGCGCCCCCATCCACTTCGATCTGGTAGCGGTCAACCTGGATCAGAAGCAGCCCGGCTTCCCCGAGCACGTGCTGCCCGAATATCTGAGCACCCTCGGCATCGATTTCAAGATCGTCGAAGAGGATACCTACGCCATCGTCAAGGAGAAGGTGCCGGAGGGCAAGACCACCTGCGCACTCTGCTCCCGCCTGCGCCGCGGCATTCTCTACCGCACCGCCCAGGAGCTGGGTTGTACCAAGATTGCCCTTGGCCACCACCGCGATGACATCCTCGAGACCCTGTTCCTCAACATGTTCTACGGCGGCAAGCTCAAGTCCATGCCGCCCAAGCTGGTGAGCGACGACGGCAAGAACGTGGTGATCCGTCCGCTCGCCTACTGCAAGGAGAAGGACCTGGTGCGCTACGCCGAGGTCAAGGCCTTCCCCATCATCCCGTGCAACCTGTGTGGCTCTCAGGAGAACCTTCAGCGCCAGGCCATCAAGCAGATGATGCAGGAGTGGGATCGCCGCTTCCCGGGTCGTCTCGAGACCATGTTCACCGCCATTCAGGACGTGATCCCGAGCCACTTGCTCGATCACAAGCTGTTTGACTTCAAGAGCATCAACCGCGACTCCGGCATCATCGACGGCGGCGACAAGGCGTTTGATCCGCCCGAACTGCCCAAGGCACCGCTGCTGGACATCGACGAGATGGACATGCTGGACGTCATTGAGGTGCGCTAAGCCCACCTCAGCCACAAAAAAGGAGCGCCAGGCGCTCCTTTTTCATTTTTATGCCGGCCACCCTCAGTGGCAGCTCAAGATGGGCTAGCCCTTGTGCAGCCAGGGCGTCAGCCGCAGGATCTCTCCCTGCAGCTGCAGCTTGCCCTCGCCAAAATCCGCCAGCTGGGCGTTGCTCAGCAACAGTTGCCCCTCTTGCCAGGGCAGCGGCAGCTGGCGAGCACCGTCGATGAGGTAGGCGGTGCCGCTTGGCTGCACCAGGCTGACCCTCACCCCCGTCATCTCGGGCAGGAAATATTTGCCGACCATGCCGGCCAGCTTCTCCAGCAGGCTCTGCATGTCGTGCTGGCGCCCCGTCAGCTCGCTCACCTTGAGCTCCCACCGACTGTCTGCCGGCGGCGGCACGTCCGCCATCACCTGTACCGACAGATCGCAGGCCTCATGGGGCTCGGTGAGCCCCACCACCACGGTCGCCTTGTCGAGATTCAGATCGTCGTCATAGGGCAGCCGCAATTCGCTGTCGATGGTCACCTCGGCCGCCACGTCCCGATCCAGGGTCGAGACCCGTGCCGAGGTGAGCAGGCAGCGCCGGCCATTTTGCTGATCGGTCAGATAAAAACCCAGCCTGGCGTGGCCAAACTCCCCTTTGGCGAAGGTCTTCATCTGGCTGTAGAAGGTGCCGTACTGCAGCTCAAGGGAGGGCTGCGCCACTGCCAGCATGGGCGCCATCAGCAGCGCGGCCGCCATCCCGTATCGATTGTTCATATGCCATCCTTTTGCATCACGCATCTGTACGCGCCGCTATCTGTTGCTGTTGTCTGAGCCCTGCATGCCGTCAGGCATTGAAATGATCGGGGCCCTGGCTCACCTCGGTCACTTCGACCGCCACCCCGCACAGATCCCGGTAGAGGATCCCCTTGCAGTTGAAATAGAGCGGTGCCACCCAGATAAGTCCCAGCCCCATGGGGATCAGCGCCAGGAAGAACAGCGCCATCATGACCCCGTGCAGCAGCACTATGCTGGGCCAGCCACGGGCAAACAGGCGCAGAGAGACCAGGATGGCCTGCACCGGTGACAGGCCGCGCTCCAGCACCAGCGGTACGGTAAACACCAGTCCCATGCCGATCAGGGCCGACGGAATGAAGGCCAGCATTACCGGCAGACCCAGCAGTTCGAACAGCGGGCCGAACAGGCTGGTGATGAGGCTGCCGAGCAGGCTCAGGCTGCCAAGACGCAGGAAGTGGCGAAAGAAGTCGAATACCTGGCTCGGGCGGGCACGCACCCCCACCGACTGCTGCAAGCCCAGCATGTCGAGGGAGGAGGTCATCGGCGACATGATGATGGTGATGAGCAGGCTCAGCACCAGGGCCACGTCCATCCCCCCTTCCTGATTGACGTAGGGGGCGAGCAGGGTGTTGCTCAACAGCATCCAGATGGCTGTCACCCCGACAATGGCCAGCAGCAGGCCGAATCCGGTGCGCCGCGTCTGTTGCCAGCTCTCCTGCAATACCCCCTTGAGGTCGAGACGATATCCCTGGCTCAGGGACTGTTCGAGGGAACCACCTATCCGCATTTTGTTACTCAATTGACTATCCAACATCCGAAAAACTGCTATTCAGGGAGCACATTATAGCGATTTGACCCGGCATGCGTAGCCGTTTTTCCCGCACGGCTGCGCTCAAAAAGCCTTTGATTTCATCACCCCCCATAATCCAGGCCAGGATCCCCTCCTTGGCCGACGGCCACCAGGGGCGTAGGATGCCAGGCGACAGTGCGGTTTTTTTTTGCGCGCCCCGCCCTACCCGGGAATACAGGGGGCACGCGCTTTACAAGGAGATGTTCATGTCTGATTTGACCCTCTATCTTGCGCCCGGTACCTGCGCCATGGCCGTGCGTATCGCCCTCACCGAAGCCGGTGCCCCTCACCGGATCAAGCAGCTGGATCTGGCGGCAGGCGAGCAGTGCTCCCCTGCCTATCTCGCCATCAACCCCAAAGGCCGAGTGCCGGCGCTGGTGACCGAGCGCGGCGTACTCACCGAGACGCCGGCCTTGCTGCTCTATGTGGCGCAGCGTTTTCCCGATGCCGGGCTGGCACCGCTGGACGACCCCTTTTTGCTGGGCAGGATGCAGGAGGTGCACGGCTTTCTCGCTGCCACCGTGCACGTCGCCCATGCCCATGGCCGGCGCGGCAGCCGTTGGGCCGATGACCCGCAGGCCATCGCCGCCATGCAGGCCAAGGTGCCACACAACATGCGCGAGGGCTTTGCCGAGATTGAACGCCATTATCTGGCCGGCCCCTGGGTGCTGGGGGAGCGGTTCAGCCTGGCCGACATCTACCTGTTCGTGGTGGCGAGCTGGCTCGAGGGCGACGGGGTGGCCATCAGCGAATTTCCCAAGGTAGCGGACCACTATCGGCGCATGCTGGCACGTCCCGGCGTGCAGCAAGGGCTCGCCCTCTAGTCCGTTCATTGCGGGTGCCAGTGCTCTTCTGGCACCTGTTTTTCCCCACTTCCCCCTCGCCATTGAGATCGTTTTCACATTTCTGCCATCTCTTGGTGGATCAAAACCGCCTGAGCGCCTATCTTCCACCCCATGACGCAACCGGTTGCGTAACCGGTTGCCTAGCTAACATCAGATACGCGGGCATAGCCTGCCGAGGTGCTGTATGAAACGAGGCGTACTGCTCAATGCTCCCCTGAGTGCCCTGGTGGCACGGATGGGTCACACCGACGAGATCACCGTCTGCGATGCGGGCCTGCCCATTCCGGCCGGCCCGGAGCGCATCGATCTGGCGCTGATGGCGGGGACGCCGAGCCTTGAAACCGTGCTGACCGCCCTGCTCACCGACCTGGTGGTGGAGAAGGTGATCATGGCGAGCGAGATCAAGCAGATCAGCCCCGCCGCCCATCAGGCGCTGGTGGATCAGCTGGAGGCGCACGCCGCCGCCCAGGGCAAGCCCATCATCATCGAGTACTGCCTGCACGAAGCATTCAAGGCTCGCTCCCACCAGAGCAAGGCCATCGTGCGCAGCGGCGAGGTGACCCCCTACGCCAATCTCATTCTCTGCGCCGGCGTGGCGTTTTAAATTCCCAAGGAAGCAGCTATGAGCAACGCCAATATGCCCCCCTCGCCCATTCTGGCGCTTTCCGGGATCGTCAAGACCTTCCCCGGGGTGCGCGCCCTCGATGAGGCGGGCCTCAAGGTCTATCCGGGCCAGGTGATGGCCCTGCTCGGCGAAAACGGCGCCGGCAAGTCCACTCTGATGAAGGTACTGACCGGCATCTATCAAGCTGATGCGGGCAGCGTCAGCTACCGCGGGCAACCGGTCCATTTCAAGGGCCCCCGCGACTCCCAGGATCAGGGGATCAGCATCATCCACCAGGAGCTGAACCTGCTGCCGGAATTGTCGATTGCCGCCAACATCTTCCTCGGTCGCGAACCCCGTACCCGCTTTGGCAACATCGACCACAAGCAGTTGCGTGAGCGTGCCAGCACCCTGCTGGCACGGCTTGGCGTCAAACACGGCCCGGATACCCGGCTCGGGGATCTCTCCATCGGTGAACAGCAGATGGTGGAGATCGCCAAGGCGCTGTCGTTCGATGCCAGCGTCATCATCATGGACGAGCCCACCGATGCCCTCACCGACACCGAGACCGAGCAGCTGTTCGTGGTGATCCGCGAGCTGCGTGAGCAGGGCTGCGGCATCGTCTACATCTCCCATCGCTTGAAGGAGATCTTCGAAATCTGTGATCGGGTCACCGTGCTGCGCGATGGCAAGTGGATAGGCGAGCAGGCGGTGAGCGAGCTCGATGAAGACAGGATCATCGAGATGATGGTGGGTCGCCGGCTGGAAGAGCAGTATCCGCGCCTTGAGCGCGAGCTCGGCCCGGTCAGCCTGCAGGTCAAGGATCTGGCCGGTCCCGGCGTGCGCGGGGTGAGTTTCTCCCTGCGTCAGGGGGAAATTCTGGGCTTCAGCGGCCTGATGGGGTCCGGGCGTACCGAGCTGATGAAGCTCATCTACGGTGCCAGCCCCATCAGCGCCGGTGAAGTGGCAGTGGACGGTCATGCTCTAGTGCCCAAAAGCCCGGCCGATGGTCTGGCCGCGGGCATCGCCTACATCTCCGAGGATCGCAAGGGCGATGGCCTGGTGCTGGAGCTGTCGGTGCGCGAAAACATGAGCCTGTGCGCCCTTGGCGAGTTCATCAGCCACGGCAAGATTGACGGCCAGGCCGAGCGCCAAGCGGTGGGCGACTATGTGCGTCTGTTCAACATCAAGACTCCGAGTCAAGAACAGCTGATAAAACTGCTCTCCGGCGGCAACCAGCAGAAGGTGGCCATTGCCAAGGGGCTGCTGACCCGGCCCAAGGTACTGATCCTGGACGAGCCGACCCGCGGCGTCGATGTCGGCGCCAAGAAGGAGATCTATCAGCTCATCAACCAGTTCAAGAAGGAGGGGATGAGCATCATCCTGGTCTCCTCCGAAATGCCTGAAGTACTCGGCATGAGTGATCGCATCATGGTGATGCACGAAGGGCGCATCAGCGCAGAATTCAACACCCGCGATGCCAATCAGGAGAAGCTGATGGCAGCGGCAGTCGGTAAACAGTGGCAAGCAGAGCAAGAGGCAGCACAATGACAACCCAAACCCTTTCCCGCCGCGGCGTCATGAGCAAGGCCTGGTGGATCGAGAACAAATCCCTGGTGGCGCTGCTGGTGCTGATCGGCGTGGTCTCCTTCCTGAGCCCCAACTTCTTCACCGCCGACAACCTGCTCAACATCCTGCGCCAGACCTCGGTCAACGCCATCATGGCGGTCGGCATGACGCTGGTCATCCTCACCGCCGGCATCGATCTGTCGGTCGGCTCGGTGCTGGCCCTGTGCGGCGCCCTGGCCGCCACCATGGTCGCCCTGGAGCTGCCCATCGCCCTGGTGATCCCCCTCACCCTGGGGGCCGGCGCCCTGCTTGGCGGCATCAGCGGCCTCATCATTGCCAAGGGCAAGGTACAGGCCTTCATCGCTACCCTGGTCACCATGACCGCCCTGCGCGGCGTCACCATGGTCTATACCGAGGGGCGCCCCATCTCCACCGGTTTCAGTGACGGCGCCGATCACTTCGCCTGGCTGGGTACCGGTTACCTGTTCGGTCTGCCGGTGCCCATCTGGCTGATGGCCATCGTCTTCCTGCTGGCCTGGTTCATGCTCAACCACACTCGCCTGGGCCGCTACATCTATGCCCTCGGCGGCAACGAATCGGCCACCCGCCTCTCCGGCATCAATGTGGACCGGGTGAAGCTCGCGGTGTATGGTCTGTGCGGCATGCTGTCGGCACTGGCCGGGCTCATCGTCACTTCCCGCCTCTCCTCCGCCCAGCCGACCGCCGGCATGGGTTACGAGCTGGATGCCATCGCCGCCGTGGTGCTGGGTGGCACCAGCCTGATGGGGGGCAAGGGCCGCATCATGGGTACCCTGATCGGGGCGCTCATCATCGGCTTCCTCAACAATGCCCTCAACCTGCTCGATGTATCGTCCTATTACCAGATGATTGCCAAGGCCAGCGTGATTTTGCTCGCCGTGATGATCGATAACAAAAGCAAGTAAGCACACACAAGGAATGAAATGATGAAAAAGCTCAATACCCTGCTCGCTGCCGCCATCATGTCCGTGCTGGGCACCGCCCAGGCCGCCGATCACACCCTGGCCATGGTGGTCTCCACCCTCAACAACCCCTTCTTCGTCACCATGAAGGAAGGGGCCGAAGCCAAGGCCAAGGAGCTTGGCTACGAGCTGGTGGTGCTGGACTCCCAGAATGACCCGGCCAAGGAGCTCTCCAACATGGAAGATCTCACCGTGCGCAAGGTCAACGCCATCCTGATCAACCCGACCGATTCCGAAGCGGTGGGCAACGCCATCCGCTTGGCCAACAAGGCCAACATCCCGGTGCTGACCCTGGACCGCGGCGCAGCGCAGGGTGACGTCAAGGCCCACATCGCCTCCGACAACGTGGCGGGCGGCAAACTGGCCGGCGATTTCATCACCCAGAAGCTGGGTGCCGGTGCCAAGGTGATCCAGCTGGAAGGGATCGCCGGTACCTCCGCCGCCCGTGACCGCGGCGAAGGCTTTGCCCTGGCCGTGGCCGCCAACAAGCTGGAAGTGCTGGCCTCCCAGCCCGCCGACTTTGACCGCACCAAGGGTCTGAACGTCATGGAGAACCTGCTGGCCGCTCACCCGAGCGTGCAGGCGGTGTTCGCCCAGAATGACGAGATGGCGCTGGGTGCCATCCGCGCCGTGCAGGCCGCCGGCAAAGAGGTGATGATCGTCGGCTTCGACGGCACCGACGATGGCAAAGCCGCCGTGGCCAAGGGTAAACTGGCCGCCACCGTGGCCCAGCAGCCCGCACTGATCGGCGCCATCGGCGTGGAAACCGCCGACAAGGTGCTCAAGGGCCAGCCGGTGGAAAAATCCATCCCGGTTCCGCTGCAAGTGGTCAGCAAGTAAGTTGACGGGGGGAGGTTCGCCTCCCCCTTTTCATTCAAGGTTTACGGTGCCTCCCGGCCTGGATCCGGCTTTCGTGTCCATGCCAAGATGCATCAGGAGTACTCAACATGAATCGTCTCGTCGTTCTGGGCAGTGTCAATGCAGACCACGTGCTGCGCGTTCCTCACTTTCCTCGCCCGGGTGAAACCCTGACCGGCCACAGCTATCAAGTGGTGCCCGGTGGCAAGGGCGCCAACCAGGCGGTGGCCGCCGCCCGGTTAGGTGCAGAAGTCTCCTTTATCGCCCGCATCGGTGATGACGCCATCGGCCACCAGATGAAAACCGGGTTTGCCAACGACGGCATCGATGTCAGCGCCGTCGAGCTCGACCCCAAGCTCCCGACCGGGATCGCCATCATTTATGTGAGCGATGAGGGGGAGAACAGCATCGGCATCTCCGCCGAAGCCAACCGCGCCCTCACCCCGGCCGTGGTGAAAAGCCATGAAGCGATGATCGCCGCCGCCCACACTCTGCTGCTGCAGCTGGAAGTGCCGCTGGAGAGCGTGCTGGAAGCCGCCCGGCTGGCCCGCGCCCACGGCACCCGGGTAGTGCTCAACCCCGCCCCCGCTCGCCCGCTCTCAAACGAACTGCTGGCACTGGTCGACCTCATCACTCCCAACCAGACCGAGGCCGAGCTGCTGACCGGCGTCAAGGTCACCGACGAGGCGAGCGCGGCTCAGGCGGCTGCCCGCTTCCACCAGATGGGCATCGGTGAGGTGATGATCACCCTGGGGTCCCAAGGGGTCTATTGCAGCAAGGGGCAGCAACAGGCGCTCATGCCGGGTTTTCGGGTCAAGGCGGTGGATACCACGGCGGCCGGGGATACCTTCAACGGCGCCTTCCTGGCGGCCGAGCTCGCCGGCGCCGACTTTGACGCTGCCGTACGCTTTGCCCACGGGGCGGCGGCACTCTCCGTCACCCGGTTTGGTGCCCAGAGCTCCATCCCGAGCAAGCAGGAGGTCGATGCCTTCCTCCTTGAACAGACTGCACAGGGGCACTGATGGCCAATATCAAGGAGGTGGCCGCGCTGGCGGGGGTGTCGACCACCACTGTCTCCCACGTCATCAACGAGACCCGCTTCGTCGCCGAAGAGACCCGCGAGCGGGTCTTTAGCGCCATGCACGAACTCAACTATGCCCCGAGCCTGGTGGCCCGCAGCCTCAAGGTAAAGGAGACCAACAGCATCGGCATGCTGGTCACCACCTCCAGCAACCCCTTCTTCGCCGAGGTGGTACGCGGGGTGGAGCGCTACTGCTTCGAGCAGGGTTACAACCTGATGCTGGGCAACACCGAAGGACAGGCCGAGACGGCGCTCTCCTACCTCAAGATGATGCTCAGGAAACGGGTCGACGGCCTGCTCATCATGTGCAGTGAAGGGCAGCAGGAGGTGTTCAACCAGCTCGACTGGCTCAAGAGCCTGCCGGTGGTGGTGATGGACTGGGGGATGGAGAGTGCCGACGTGGATCTCATCGCCGACAACTCCCATCGCGGCGGCTACCTGGCGACCCGTCACCTGCTGGAGCTGGGTCACTCCGCCATCGGCTGCATCACCGGCCCCCACAGCCGCGCCCCGGCCAACCAGCGCCAGGCGGGTTTCGAGCAGGCCATGCAGGAGGCCGGGCTCACCGTCAATCCGGGCTGGATCCAGGAGGGAGACTTTGACTGCGCCAGCGGTGCCGCCGCCATGACCCGCCTGCTGGCACTGCCAGAGCGTCCCACCGCGCTGTTTGTCTGCAACGACATGATGGCCATGGGGGTCATCAGTGCCGCCCATCAGGCGGGGCTGGTGATCCCCCGCGATCTCTCAATCGTCGGCTATGACAATGTGGCGCTGGCCCAGTTCATGTCCCCCCCGCTCACCACGGTCAATCAACCGAAAGAGGAGCTGGGCCGCCTCGCCGTCACCCGGCTGCTGGCGCGCATCAACGGCGAGGCGGTGGCGGATCATTTGATCACCGTCGACCCTGACCTGGTGATCAGGGATTCTTGCGCTCCCCGTTCCTGAGATTCACCTGCAATATAAAACGCAAGGCGACCCTGGGGTCGCCTTGCTGCGTTTTGTCTCAGGCCGGTTCAATACCGCCATTTGTGCTCAGGCCAGCTGCCTTGCCTCACCGCCCGCCAGCACCTGCAGTTGCACCAGCCCCAGTCGCCGGGCCAGCGGCTGCAACAGCTCGCTGTGCTCCGCGTCATCTGGCAACCAATAGCGGACAGGCCAGCCGGCCGCCAGCTGGGCCGGGGTAGCGCTGCCAATGTCTCTGAGCGCCAGGGTGCAACCCTGCTGCCGCAATCCCGCCAGCAAGGCAGCATCCGGCAGCAGCGTCGGCACCAGCAGCACTAGCGGCGTGCAGGAGGTGTCCGGTAGATAGGCTACGACATGGGCCAGCTGGGCCTGGTTGTCGAGCGGGAGCAACAAGGCCCGACCATCGGCATGCTGCGCCTCGTGCGCTTGCAGCAACCGGGCCAGCACGGGCCCCAGCACGCCGCACTCCTGCAGCCAGCGCATGGGACAGAGCCCCCCCTGCTCACGCCAGTAGAGCGTCATTTGCCACAGGTCGTTGCCCTGCCCATCCGTCAGCCCCTGCAACGCCACTCGCAGTGGCGCAGGCTCGCGCCCGGCCAGCCAGTCGCGCAGCTGATGAAGCTGCTGCTGACTCAACTGCAACTGCTGCAGCATGGCAGGCGCAAACCAGCAGATGTCCCCGTCCTGGCTGCGCTTGGCCTGATTGAGGGCCAGGATGGCCTGATCCAGCAGCCGGCCGGCATCCTGTTGCTGCGCCTTGGCCACCCCGAGCCGACAGGCAAGATCGAAGCTGCACTCCCGGGTCACGAACTCGAAATGGAGCAGGCTCACCAGCTCATGGATGCGGGGTTCCAGCGCGCCATCCGCTCGGGTCAACATCACCGCGAACTCGTCGCCACCGAGCCGGTAGGCGTGGCCACTATGGGCCTGCTGCAGCTTGTCGGCCACCGTCTGCAACAGCCGATCACCGACCTGATAACCCAGCAGATCATTGACCTGCTTGAAGCGCTTGAGATCGAGCACCACCAAGGCGCTCGCCTCACCGGCATGCAGGGCGCGGGAGAGCTGCTCCTGCAGGGCACGGCGGTTGCCAAGCCGGGTCAGGGGATCGAGCAGGGCGAGCCGGCGATTCGCCAGATTGGCGCGAATGAGGGCAGCCACCAGGGCGCCGCCAGTCAGCAACAGGATAAGTTGCCAGATCTGCAACCAGAACAGGCTGCTGCGGATCTGGCTGACCGAACGCTCCCGCTCCTGGCCGGAGAGGATCTGATCCCCTATCTGCTCGATGAGGCGGGTCTGGCTGGCGATCGCCTCCTGCAGGCGAGCAAGCTCAGCTCCCTCTTGCAGCGCGCCGGCCTCCATCTGGGACTCAAGCTGCTTGATCTGCTCGAACAGTCCGGCCAGTGCCTTGCCAAGCCCGTGCCGCTGGCGCGCCTCGGCGGTTTCGCTGCTGATGAGGAAGATGTCGAGCCGGTTCCACAGCAGATCGTAATCCAGGCTCAGGGTCTCCATTCCCAACCTGCCGGCCCGGTAGAGCTGCAGATCGTAGAGGAAACGCTGGGATTCCAGCATCACCTGGCTGATGTTCCAGTGGATATTGCGGTAGAAGGTATCGACCAGCTGCTCCTGGCGATGCTGCAGATAGAGGCTGCTGCCCGAGGAGAGCAGAAACAGCAGCGACACCGCAACCAACAGCAGTTTGTGGCGGGATAGCCCCATCAATCGACGATCTCGATGCGGGTCACCTGCCACACCATGCAATTGTGGATGGCGGGCACGTCCAGCTTGGGATAGGTAGTGAACGGAATGAGCAACCAGAGCGGCCCCTTGTTGCGCCGGGTCAGCGGCTTGCCGTCCTCTTGGCGCACCAGGGTCAGCGGCACGCCGTCGAACAGGGCCAGATCCACCACCTGCTGATAGCCGTTGAGGGCCGAGACGGCGATCTTGCGGGCATCCAGGATCCCTTGCGCCGCCAGCACGGCTGCCAGGGTCGGCCCACGATAGTGGTGGGAGCCCTGGGTCCAGGGGGTGGTAGTGGTGAATTCGGTCTGCGGCAGGGCGGACAGGGCCGCCTCATCGAGGGTCACTTGCTGGCCACTTGGCAGCACCAGGGTCATCAGGGGGATCGAGGCCGATGCGCCGGCACTGGCCAGCATCAGGAGGAAAAAAGCGATCCATTGCTTTACTGCGGTCATGGTAATTTGCGCCAACTGCGTCCCATTTTTTGTGGCTGCCAGTGTGGCGATTTCACCGGTTCATTGCAACTGTCCAGTCGCACAATAGCTCAGGGACCGCGCATCTCCATCCAGTTGTGGCCCTCGATCTGCGCCGGCTGGTGGACGCCGCAACTTTGCAGCAGCTCATCCACATAGGCCGGCACCAGCAACGAGGCTGGGCCGTAGCGCTTCTCGTCAAACTGGCCGCCCACTTCGCTCGGTTCGAGGTTGAGCTCGATGGTGTGGGCACCGTTCAATCCCGCCTCGTGCACGAAACCGGCCGCCGGATAGACGGCGCCCGAGGTGCCGATGGAGATGAACAGATCGCACTGGGCCAGCGCGCTGTAGATGCGATCCAGCCCGAGCGGCATCTCGCCGAACCAGACCACGTGCGGGCGCAGCGGCTGGGGAAACTGGCAGCAGGTGCACAGCTCCTCCTGCTGCAGATCGCCGCGCCATTCGATCACCTGGCCCGAGCCCGGGCAACGCGCCTTGAGCAGCTCCCCGTGCATGTGAATGAGGTTCTTGCTGCCGGCGCTCTCGTGCAGGTTGTCGATGTTCTGGGTCACCAGGGTGACGCAGCCCGGCAGCAGGCGCTCGAGCCGGGCCAGCGCATAGTGGGCCGGATTGGGGTGGATGTGGGGTTGCTGCAGCTGGTGGCGGCGGGAGTTGTAAAAACCCTGCACCAGGGCAGGATCCCGTGCGTAGCCCTCCGGCGTCGCCACGTCTTCGACCCTGTGCTCTTCCCACAGACCGTCACAGGCGCGAAAGGTCTTGATGCCCGACTCTGCCGAGATCCCGGCACCGGTAAGAATGACGATGTGTTTCGCTGACTGCACCATGACTGACTCCCTCTGACAACCTCTCTGGCTGACCTTAGCACAGGGTGAAAAACCGGCCTATTCGCCCTTGGTCTTATGACGCGGTTACAGGGTGTCGAGCACGCTCAGATCGAGTCGCACGAACACCAGCTCCCGCCCCGTCACCAGGGTGAGCGGCAAGCCCAGCCCGCGCAGCAGCGCCAGCATGGGGCGATTCTGGGGCAGCACCTCAGCCGTCCACTCGCGAATGCCTTCAGCGCGCGCCAGCAAGGCCAGCGCCAGCAGGATGCGTCGCCCTGCGCCCCGCTGCTGGAAGTGATCGGCGACGATGCAGGAGAACTCGGCCCGATCCGGGTGCAGCCGCCGCCGGATGGACTGGGCCTGGGCCAGCGGTCGCCCCTGACCATCGGTCAGCAGCAGCCCGATCTGCTGCTCCTTGGGGTAATCGAGGAAGAAGGCGAGCTGCTCGTCACTCGGGATCTGCTTGGCGCGCATGAAACGCAGATAGACACTCTGTTCGCTGAGCTCGCCATAGGCGGCCCTGATCCGCTCGGGATCGGCTCCCGCCAGCTCCTGCAAGCGGCAGGGAATGCCCCCCACCTCCATCATCAGCGGCAGGGCTGCCCGCGAATGAGGATGCAGCCAGCCGGCCAGGGCGCGTCGCAGCCGGGCCTCGTCCGGTGGCCAGCAGAGGTAGCGGGCCACCGTCTACCAGCGCCCCGCCACGCCCTGATCGCGCCACAGATTGCTGTCCAGCAGGTTGAAGGGATCGTCCAGATAGAGGGCGATCCCGAGCTCCCTGGCCCGGTTGATGAAGCGCCCCAGCAGGGAGTCCGGGGTCATGGCTTCCAGCTCGGGCAGCAGACTCTGTCCCAGCAGCAGGTGTTGCAGCGGCATCCGCTCCAGCAAGTCGAACGGGATGTGTTGATCGTTGTCCAGCAGCAGTGCCAGCTTGGCCCCCGCCAAACTGGCCTGCAGCACCAGGGCAAAACGCTCCGCCTGGCTCAGCAGGTGGTCACGCCGGTGGATGAGCAGGGTGAGCTCGCCGGGCTCCCTGCCCTGCTGGACCAGCCATTCGCGCACCCGCTCCCAGCGTGGCGGCAAGCCGGTCACTGCCAGCCAGATGGGCAAAGGCGACGGAGGATCGGACAAGAGCCCGAGCAGCCCTTTCTCTTCCCCCTGCCAGGTGCGGATGGTGCGGCGCAGGCCACTCAACCGGCGTTGGCGCTGCGGCCCCAGATAGAGCGTCTTGAGCAGCCGCAGCAGATCGTCGGCCTGCAGCGGCTTGGCCAGGGCGGCCAGCACGTTGAAACCGGCGTCGTGCAGCAGGCGGCGGGCTCCGTCGATCAGAGTCTGATCGTGGGCGGAGAGCAGCACGATGGGCAAGCCACTGTGCTGGTATTGGGGCTGGCTCATCAGCAGGCTGATGGCATCCTGCTCCACCAGACTGAGATCGCTCACCAGCAGCTTGACCTCGTCGCCGGCCAGCGCCTTGATGCAGGCGTTGCCATCCTGCACCCACTGGCAAGGCACTCCCAGCCCCTTGATCTCCTGCTGGATGTGGGCCCCCTGAAACGGGTGATCCTCCAGCAGCAGCACCTGGGTCTGGGCCAGCCACTCCTGCCACGCCAGGTAGCGGCCATTGACTCCCGCCAGCCAGTCGTCGGTGAGGCGATAGACACCCTCGGCCTGCGCCGTCAGCTGTGGCAGATAGTCAGCTCCCACATGGGAGTCGGGATCGAACAGGGCGATGGCGCCGGCGGCAAACAGCCCTTCCCACTGCCAGCAGGCATCGGGGCGGGTGCGGCGCAAGGTGGCGAACTCGGGCAGCGTGACGTCCTTTGCCGTCCGATAGGCGACCCCATCTAGGGCATAGATGGTCACGGGGTGGAACAGGCGCTCGTCCGTCTCTTCCGAGTTCAGCAACGCCAGTAACTCTTCATCTGTGATGATCATGTCAGAGCCTCTCACGTAGTCGCCGGCACACCTCATCCAGAGCTTGCCGCAGCGGGGGTAGCAGGGGTTGCCGTGGATCCTGTTTCCACTGCTCGATCACCTGAACAAGCGGGGTGGCCCCCACCATTTTGGCGGCCCCCTTCATCTTGTGTAAAGCGGCTTCAAGCGCCATCTCGTCCCCTTGTGTGACGCAGCGCTCAATGTCTGCCAGATCCTGCCCGGTCGCGTCCAGATAGAGCGGGATAAGCTCCGGCGCCAGCAGCGACACCTCCCGCGCTGCCCAGACCTCCCCTTCGGCCGGCAGATCGCTTTGAGCCGGTGGCTCAGGTGCGGGTGCCTGGTCGGGCTCGCCCAGGCTGCGCAGCAGATTGGCCAAATCTTTGAGCAGCAGCGGCTTGTCCAGATGACCGCGACAACCACAGCTGGCCAGCTGCGCCGCCGCCTGCTCGCTGAGATCGGCGGTGATGACGTAGGTGGGCAGATGCTGCCAGCGCGGCGAGTCACGCAGCTGACGGCAAAGCTCGGCCCCGTCCATCACCGGCATCTGCAGGTCGGTCAACACCAGATCGACCGTCTCATGCTGCAGGATATCGAGCGCCAGCTGGCCGTTGGCGGCGCTGATCACACGGGCCCCCAGCTGGGTCAGCTGCATGCTGATCAACACCCGGTTCACCTCGTGATCTTCGACCAGCAGCACCCGCATCCCCTGCCCCGGCAGCGTGATCATGCCCTGGCTAGAGGGCACCAGCCTTGGCTGCATCAGACTCACCACCGAGCCAGGCACCCAGGGTTCCCCCTGCCAGTCCCAGTAGCGCAGCCCCTGCTCATCCAGCCGGACACTCAATACCGGGCCGGCCGGATCGTTCTGCAAATCCAGCTCACCCAGCCAAGGCAGCAGATAGTCCCGCTCCGCCTCGCTGAGTTGCACATGCACGCTGGCCACCCTTGGCCGCCAGCGCGGCATCTCCTGCAGCAACACCAGTGGCAGCGCACAGAGGAAGCGGCTGCCGCCGGTCGGCCGCGGTTCGACCCGGATCTCGCCCCCCATCTGCTCCATCAGCTGGCGACAGATGGCAAGTCCGAGCCCGGTGCCCTGGGCCCGCGGCTGACCCGCCTCCCCGCCCTGCTCAAAGGGCAGGAACAGACGCGGCAGCAGCTCGGCACTGATACCGGGCCCCTCATCATCCACTCCGCACAACAACTGGGAGCCAGCGCGGCGGGCCCACAGCACCACCTCGCCACGGGAGCTGAACTTGATGGCATTAGCCAGCAAGTTGTGCAGCACCTGCTGCACCCGGTGGGGATCCAGCTCCACCTGGGCGGGCAGTCGATGATCGAGATCCAGCCGCAGTTGCAGGCGCTTGGAGCGGGCCTTGGACCAGTGCACGGCCGCCACGTGCTCGCACAAATCCACCAGGTCGGTGGGCTGGGGCGAGAGCGCCAGCTGCCGGTTCTCATTGCGACTGAAATCGAGCACGTCGTTGAGCAGCCCCAGCAGTTCGTCCCCCGCCTGGCGGACATGGGCCAGTGCCGAGCGCTGCTCGGCATTGAGGGAGGTGTGGCTGAGCCACTCCAGCAGCCCCAGAATGGCGTTCATGGGGGTACGAATTTCGTGGCTCACCGCCGCGAGGAAACGCCCCTTGGCCAGCACCGCCTGCTCGGCCCGCTCATGGGAGGCCTGCAGCGCCTGCTCCTGCTCGACCCGGGTTGTGACATCCTGCACCACCCCGTACACCCGCCACCCTAACTCGGACTGGCTGCGCCCCCGGCCATAGAACTGCAGCCAGCGGGTGCCCTTGCCCGGGTGTTCATAGCGCAGCGCATAGGAAAAAGGCTGACCGGCCTGCAGCATCTCCAGCATGGGGATCTGCATCTTGCGCCTGTCATGTTGATCCAGCCGGCCCAGCGCCTGACCGGGATTGCGACGGATCTGCTGGCTGGCCAGCCCCAGCAGCTCGTAGCTGCCACGACTGATGAACTCTACCTGGGCGATGCCTTCTCGCTGCAGCAGGAACTGGATCACCACCCCGGGCACCGTATTGGTCAATGCCCGCAGGCGGCGCTCGGCCTGGCGCAACAAGCGGGTGCGCTCACGCAGGGCGCTGATGTTGGAGAGCGCGATGAGATCCCCCGCCGGCGACTGCTTGCCAAGCTGAAGCGGGATCTGGGCATAGGAGTAGACCTGATCGCCCAGGGCCATCTCCCCCTCGCCCCCCTGCAACTGGGCCTCTGGCAGGTGCAGCTCGGCCAGATAGCGAGCCTCAAGTCGTTTGGCCTGCTTGTTGCGCTTGATGATCTCGCCCTGGTTGTCCCGCAGAAACACCGGCACCGGCAGCGCCTGGAACAGGGACTCCCTGAACTGGCTCTCCAGCGCCAGGGTCTGCTCCATCTCCTGACGCTGGCTCACCTCTCTGGCCAGCTGCTGGCGGGAGCGCCAGATCAGCCAGATAACGCCAGCACTGATCAACAGCGCCAGCGACACCGACCCCAGCCAGATCCCGTAGCTGACCCCGGCTTGCTGGGTCAGCACCAGCCGGCGCCAACGCTGATTGAGATCGTCATTCTGCCTGCTGGTGAAGGCCATCAGGCTCTGCTCCATCACCCCGCTGAGTCGCGGGCTGTGATGGCTGATGGCAAACCCCAGCCCGAAGCGTTGAGGTAGCTCCCTGATATCCAGTCCATCCAGCTGGTTGTTGCGAAGCGGGTATTGCAGCTGGTAGAGCTCGGCCAGCATGGCGTCAGCCTCGCCGCTTTGCACCGCCGCAAGCCCCTGCGCCAGGGTGTCACTTTTGCGCCAATGATGTTCGCCATCCAGCCGGGCCAACATCCCTTCGTCATAGAGGGTGGCGGGCACCACTATGTCTCCCTTCACCGCCGCCAGCGTGTCGAACAACTTCGCCTTGCGACTGACCAGGGCATAGCGATTGAGCGCCATGATGCGGGTGAAGTCGAAGGCATCAGTCAGCGCCGGCGTTTCCAGCAGACCGGCCATCATGTCTGCCTCACCGCTGCGCAGCTTCGCCAGCGCCTCTTCCTTGCTGGCGGTTGGGATCACGTGGAAGTTGAGGCCGGTCTGCTGGCTCACCTGCCGCAGTACGTCGGCGCTCCACCCCTTGAGCTCCCCCTGCTCGTCGAGACCGCTGTAGGGCATGAAATCCGGGTTGACGACCAGCTTGATGGCACGGGAGGTGCCAACCAGCCAGGCTTGCTCCTTGTCGGTGAAGTGAAGCGGGTTGATGTCCTGCTCCCCTTGCGCCAGATAGCGATCCAGGTCCTTGTAAAGGGCGCCGGGCGGCAGATAACGGATGGCGGTATCGATGAGCTCGCGCAGTTCCGGCTGGTCACGCATCATCAGCCGGTAGCTCACCACCAGTTCATCGCTGCGCAGCCGACGCAGCCGCAGACCCTGATCCGGGTATTCGCGCATCAGGTAGCGCAGTTGCAGGTAGTCACCGAGATAGGCGGTCCCCTTGCCCGCCGCCAGCGCCGCGTACCAGTTGTCCGCCTCGGTCAGGGGCTGCTGGGTTGAATGGGGATAGAGGGCATGCAGTACCTCGTTTGCCTGCCAGATGGGAGACACCAGGAAGGTCGCCCGCTCCAGATCACCGCGATAGAGGATGGCGGATTCGGCCTCCAGCATGGCGCGGCTCAGTGCCATGCCCGGCAGGGCCTGCAACGAAGGGCCGACATTGGGAATGAGATCGCAGCGCCCCTCCTGCAAACCACGCTGCACCGCTGACCAGTTGGGCAGCTTCTCGTGCAGGAGCGGAAAAGGAAGCTGCTCTGCCAACCTCTCCATCTGATCAATCAGTAAGCCTCCCGATTCCTCGAGATAAGGCGGCCGGATCAGCGCCGGATAGCAGATGGTCAGCGACTTGATGGCATCGGCATACGCCTTGGCCGCCGTGGAGAGGGGGAGATCCATCGCCTGCAGTGGCGCGGCCAGCAGCAGACCTAGCAATAGGCTGGTTTTTCTCATGAAAAAATAAAAGCCAGGCGGCTGCCTGGCTTTTTGTCACTCGTTGGGCTCAACATTTTCGACCCTGGCCTTGAGCTTCTGACCAGGGCGGAAGGTGACCACCCGCCGGGCGCTGATAGGAATATCTTCGCCGGTTTTCGGGTTACGTCCAGGACGCTGGTTCTTCTCACGAAGATCAAAGTTACCGAAGCCTGAAATCTTGACTTGTTCACCACGCTCAAGCGCTTGTCTGATCTCTTCAAAGAAGGCTTCCACCATATCTTTGGCTTCACGCTTGCTCATCCCGAGCTGGGTGAACAGGTGCTCTGCAATGTCGGCTTTGGTAAGCGCCATAGATCAATCCCTCAAGGATGCATTCAACTCTTCACCAAGGGCCCGCACGACATTGTCTACGGTCTCGGCAATCTCTTTCTCCTCCAGGGTGCGCTGGGTGTCTTGCAGAACAAGACTGATGGCCAGGCTCTTCTTGTCCTCTGCCATGCCAGCACCCTGGTATACGTCAAACAAGTTTATTCCAACTACCTGATTTCCGCCAACTTTTTTAATTACTGCGAGGACATCACCGGCCAGGACTTGACGATCAACCACCACGGCGATGTCACGACGGTTGGCAGGGAACTTGGAAACCTCGGCAGCAACCGGCACCTTGGCCGGGGTCAGCTTGTCCAGCTCCAGTTCGAACATGACGGCGCGGCTCTTCAGACCCAGCTTCTTCTCGAGGCTCGGATGGATCACGCCGATGTGGCCGATGACCACGCCATTGCGCAGGATGGCCGCGCTCTGGCCCGGATGCAGGGCGCTGTGCTCGGCACGCTCGAAGGTGAAGGTAGCCCCTTCGGCGGTCAGATCCAGCACCGCTTCCAGATCCCCTTTCAAATCAAAGAAGTCGGCAGCGCGGCTCTTGATGTCCCAGTGCTCGTCGCTCTGGTTGCCGGTGATGATGCCGGCCAGCATGGGCTCCTGACGAATGCCGTTCTCGGCATTTTCATCCTTGATGAAGCGCAGGCCCTGCTCGAACAGGCGCACCCGCGGCTGCTGACGGTTCTGGTTGTAGACCACCGCCTGCACCAGACCCGGGAACAGAGAGACGCGCATGGCGGACATCTCGACCGAGATCGGGTTCGGCAGCACGATGGCATCGCTCTGCGGGAACAGAGTCTGCTGAGCCTTGGGATCGACGAAGCTGTAGGTGATCGCTTCCTGGAAGCCGCGATCAACCAGCAGGTCGCGCACGCGTTTCAAGGTCACCTGCCCTTCTGCCTGCTCCACCATCGCCAGAGAGGCGGCGGGTTTGAGGTTCGGGATGTTGTTGTAGCCGTAGATGCGGGCCACTTCTTCGATGAGGTCTTCCTCGATGGCGATGTCGAAACGCCAGGAGGGTGCCAGCGCGGTCCAGCCGTCAGTATCCACGGTTACCTGCATGCCAAGGCGAGTCAGGATCTCGACCACCTGAGCATCGGCCACGCTGATGCCGATCACCTTGTCGAGCTTGGTGCGACGCAGCTTGATGGGGGCAGCCTTGGGCAGATGGGCATCGGATTTGACCTCGATAACCGGGCCCGCTTCACCGCCGCAGATGTCCAGCAGCAGACGGGTGGCACGATCCATCACCTTGGCCTGCAGCTGCGGATCCACCCCGCGCTCGAAGCGGTGGGAGGAGTCGGTGTGCAGACCGTAGGCACGGGCACGGCCGGTGATGGAGAGCGGCGCGAAGAAGGCGCACTCCAGCAGGATGTCGGTGGTGGTCTCGGAGACACCGGTGCGATCACCGCCGAAGATGCCGGCCATGCAGGCAGGGCCTTTGGCATCGGCAATCACGAGCGTGGTCTCTTTGAGCTTCACCTCGTTGCCGTCAAGCAGGGTCATGGGCTCGTCGGCCTTGGCGCGACGCACTACCAGTTCCCCTTCAAGCGTCGCCAGATCGAAGGCGTGCATCGGCTGACCGTATTCCAGCAGCAGGTAGTTGGTGATGTCGACGATGGCGTCGATGGAACGAATGCCGCCACGGCGCAGCTTCTCCTGCATCCAGAGCGGGCTCTGGGCGTGCAGGTTCAGCCCCTTGATGACACGGCCCAGATAACGGGGGCAATCTGCCGGCGCTTCAACCCGGATCGGGAAGGTAGCGTCGATGGTGGCAACAGCTGGCGCCCAGGTCGGCTCGACCACGTCCACGCTGTTGAGCACGCCGATTTCACGGGCCAGACCCGCGATGCCGAGGCAGTCGGCACGGTTCGGGGTCAGATCCACGTCGATGCTGACGTCGTTGAGCGCGAGGTATTCACGGATATCGGTCCCGATGGGGGCATCCAGCGGCAGCTCGATGATGCCATCGGCTTCGACGTCGATGCCCAGCTCGCTGAAGGAGCAGAGCATGCCGTGGGACGGCTGGCCGCGCAGCTTGGCCTTCTTGATGGTGAAATCACCCGGCAGGGTCGCCCCGACCTTGGCCACGCACACTTTGAGGCCCTGACGGCAGTTCGGCGCACCGCAGACGATGTCCAGCAGCTCGGCCTCGCCCACGTTGACCTTGGTCACCCGCAGCTTGTCGGCGTCCGGGTGCTGGGCGCACTCGACCACTTCACCCACCACCACATTGTTGAACTGGCCGGCCACCGCTTCCACGGCGTCCACTTCCAGACCGGCCATGGTGATCTGCTCGGCCAGTGCATTGTCACTCAACTCGGTGCGGACCCACTCCATCACCCAGGATTTACTGAATTTCATGTTCTCTCGCCCTTACTTGAACTGCTTGAGGAAGCGCAGGTCGTTTTCGAAGAAGGCACGCAGGTCGTTGACCCCGTAACGCAGCATGGTCAGGCGCTCAACGCCCATGCCGAAGGCAAAGCCGGAGTATTTTTCCGGATCGATGCCGACCGAACGCAGCACGTTCGGGTGCACCATGCCGCAGCCCAGCACTTCCAGCCACTTGCCGTTCTTGCCCATCACGTCCACTTCGGCGCTGGGCTCGGTGAACGGGAAGTAGGAAGGACGGAAGCGAATGGTCAGATCTTCCTCGAAGTAGTTGCGCAGGAAATCGTGCAGGATCCCTTTCAGCTCGGTGAAGCTGGCATGCTCGTCGACCAGCAGGCCTTCGACCTGGTGGAACATCGGGGTGTGGGTCATGTCGTAGTCGTTACGATAGACGCGGCCCGGCGCGATGATGCGGATCGGCGGCTGCTGGTGTTCCATGGTGCGGATCTGCACACCGGAGGTGTGGGTACGCAGCATCAAATCAGGATTGAAGTAGAAGGTATCATGATCGGTACGCGCCGGGTGGTGAGCCGGGATGTTCAGCGCATCGAAGTTGTGGAAGCCATCTTCAATCTCGGGGCCACGGGCAACCTTGAAGCCCATCTCGCCAAACAGGCGCTCGATGCGCTCGATGGTGCGGGTCACCGGGTGCAGACCGCCATTCTCGATGCGGCGGCCCGGCAGGCTGACGTCGATGGTCTCGGCGGCCAGCTTCTGGTTGAGCACGGCGACTTCGAGGGCTTCACGACGCGCGTTCAGGGCATCCTGAACCTGCTGTTTGGCCTGGTTGATCACGGCGCCCGCGGCGGGACGCTCTTCAGCGGACAGGGCGCCCAGGCCCTTCATCTGCTCGGTAAAAAAGCCCTTTTTACCCAGATATTTGACCCGGATTTCGTCAAGGGCGGCGATGTCGCTTACGCCCTCAATTTCGGCCCTGGCTTGGCCGACTACTTCTTCAAGCTGTTGCATGTCTTCCTCGTCACCACTCCCGGTACAGGAGCCTTTAGGCTAAATAAGGTCAAGAGGGGAATAATACAAAAAAAGCCCCTTCACTGACCATAGTTAAGGTGCCCTTTTCTCCCTAGAAATCATTTTGTTATCAAGTAGGGCTTAGAGCCGGGCCGGCTTCTTCTTCGTGATTGGCTACACAATTTGTGTTTGATGGCATATGGAGCCATATGTATGGCAATCATGATGGTCGAGTCATCACCGTCTGCAGACGGTAAATGACAGACAACAAAAAAGGAGGCCTGAGCCCCCTTTTGATGTCTAATAAAAACAACAACATAGATAAATATCAATGAGTTGCGAGTGACTAGAGGATACATCAAAAGCCCAGTGACGACCCTGTTTGGGGCAATTCGTGGACACTTGGTCATCCGGCAGGTAGCTGATTTTCCAGCGGGTTGAAGCGAACAGCATCGCTCAGGTAGTCCGGTGCGAAGTGGGCATAGGTCATCGTCTGCTGAATGTTGTGATGGCCTAAAATTTTTTGCAGCGCGAGGATGTTACCCCCGGACATCATGAAATGTGATGCAAAAGTGTGCCGAAACACATGTACCGCCTGTCCTGCTGGCAGATCCGGCGCCACTGACTTGATCACATCACGCACCAACATATAGTCAAGGTCACGGAACAGCGGGCCACGGTTCACCCCATTCGTTATCTCTTGACACAGTTCAGCCGAGATCGGCACGGTGCGGTTCTTGCCATTCTTGGTGTTGATGTAGGTCACCCGGCTGGCCAGCACCTCCTCGCGGCGCAGATTGGCCGCTTCACTCCAACGCGCTCCCGTGGCCAGGCAGAGTTTGACCACCTTCAGGTTGTCCCCCGATAGCCCGGCCAGCACGTCGCCGATCTCGTCTTGGGTCAGGTAGCCCATCGACCGCTCGACCAGCTTGACCTTCTTCATCTCTTTGAGCGGATGCTCATGATGGTAGTGGCCAAGATCAATGAGCACCGAGAACACTCCGCCCAGCATCTCCTGCTCGCGGTTCACCGTCTTGGGTTGGCGGCCAGCCTGCAATCGCTGCGCCCGATACTCGGAGAACAGCGCACGGGTCACCTGTCTCGCCAATGGGTGGCGCAACGCAGCATCGATATTGTTGAGTTTCTTGCGTACCGCCTCCCCGGCTTTCAGGGTCTGGCCATGGTAGCGCCACCAGAGCTCGATAAGCTCGGAGAGCGGCCGGTTGTCTGCCGGGCGGTCCACCCACTCTTTGTTATGCTCGGTGGCGATCACCCAACGCTCAAATTGCTGGGCCTCGGACTTGGTCTTGAAGCGCTTGCGGATCCGCTTGCCTTCCCTCCCCTGTGGGCGGATATCGACCAAGTATCCCTCGGGCGTGGACTTGATGCTCATCGTCCTCTCCAAAAAACACGAACCCGTGCAGACACTTACCCAACAGTTACCAAGGTAGTTATCTTAACCGATAAGCTCTCGTATCAATAAGCCATCTCCTGTCGAGAAATCTGGAGCATAGCCACAAGAGCAACAACTACTCTCTAGTCATTAAAAAACCTCACTATTGAATTTGTCCATTCCAAGTTTCCAAATTTCGGGTCACCTACAATCATCTTATTGAGTGATGATACATATTCAGTAGCGAGAAGGTGCTTATATTTTTCATCGTATAATATTGAGGCTAAGCGCTCCTTCATCTCATAATCTCTCGGTTTTTTTGTCTTTAAAGATATCAAACCACCAGTAAGAGCTACATAATCACACTTCAAACTCAATTCAAACAAATTTTTAAACTCATGAAGTTCATGGCATTCTGGCTTAGTAAAAAGCTTATTCAACGCGACCAAAAAAACCTCTGAATTTAAAACATCCTCAATTACTGTGTTGTGTACAGGTCCTTTACCGACAGGCAGTAACTTAACCTCATATTTATTAAGTTTTTGATTCTTCCAGAGGCTCAACCTTTTAATATCAAGCTTCCCACTGGTCATTTTTGTGCTAAATGACAAGTCAGGCATTGGTTGTGCGGCATCAGTATCCACAAGAAACATAACACGCCCTTTGATGAGCTCATTGTCCGTGTCATCTTCAAAGGGAACTCTTAGATACTTAAACAACTTGATGGCATTTCCACAACCATTAATTGGAAGAACATATAAATTTGACACTTTATTTTTTAAGTAAGCCTCAAGGTATTTAGCATCCTCACTCCCTTCACACAATAACCAATTTTGGTTTGTGTGCATTAGGATTGAGCACATTGAAGAAACTAAGTCTGTGAAACTTCTCATTTCAATAGACTCGGGAAATGCTCGTCTAGATTCATGCAGGTTCTTTAGATTGAAAGCCTTGATATCTGGTGAACCATCCTTACCATCCATTTGTTTGTTGACATAATGCAAGACCCCATTCACAGGTGTAAGTAGAAGCCCATACCAATGAGTTGTAATAAACACTTGCCGTCCAAACTCAGTAGTCAACTGAAAGAGCCTTTTAAATTGAGAAAAACAAACTCCTGGATGAAGTGAATTTTCGGGCTCATCAATTGCAAGTATTACTTCTTTGTCTTTTTGCTTATGAGTCTGCAGAAGTGATGCAATCACATCCATTAACGCTAGTCGTTGTTCACCAGAACTTAACTCTTTAACTTGCTTCCCATCTTTTATTAAAGGCCTAATATTAAAATATTCTTCGAGAATCGTATCGACTACATCCCTAGCTTTTATTGTTTTTTTTCTAGCTCCTTTTACGGAGAATGAATACCCTGCACTAACTCGTTTATTTATGTCTTCAATATATGCATCAAGGCGTTTATTTATTATCGTGATTATACTAACGGACTTGCCATCATCACTTTGAATGTTTTTCTCATCAAGTTGTGATATTATTTCATCTATAACATTTTTATCTATAAGAGCTTGAAACTCTCGAGTTTCAACACTTAAAACCTCTGATAGGTTTGCCTCAGAAGGAATATATATATACGAATATCGAGAGTATATTTTATTTTTTACGGCAATCAAGTCTTCACGTGAGACCTTCTTGTTTTTTATTGTGTTGAACATTTTCCCATGGAATGTCGATGTATATAGAACATCCCTTTTATAATTAATGCCAACAGCAATAAGATAGTAGTCCTCGACTTTGACTTTGTTTTTTAAATCATCTCTAAAGCTTTGGAATTTTCTTGTCGTTTCAGATTGTGAAAAAGCGTTAAAATCTGTATCCCAAAAGAAATTAGATATCAAATCGAAGCCATTTATCTTTTCGACCGAATCCTTGGGTATTAAAAAAACGGGACAGATATTTGCTTCTTGCTTCTTTTGACCAACAGTGACATTCCATTCTCGAAAGTTAAATGCACAATCGAGAGCTTCAAGTATAGAAGACTTACCCGCACCGTTTGGTCCGATAAAAATGTTAAGATTATACGGCCCATCTTTAACAAAACTAATAAAGTTTAAGTTGTCATATATTTTATAATGTCGAACAAATAAACCTACAATCATTTATCAATCCCGAGTTTATCTCTTTAGTGATGTTGAAATAACCGACGTTTATATTTATCGTTTTCTATACGACCTGTGCTCTACCATAACTCCGATGATCTGGATGTGCTGCCGGTCGGAGTGCATGGTGGGGAAATCGTCATTGAGGGGGACCAGCTCAAACACTTCCTGTCCGCTCTCGTCGATGCCGCGAGGCCGGTACTTCTTGAAGGTGGCCTCTTCGCTCCCGTTCTTGGCCACGACGAAATCCCCTGGTTGGGGCGCTTCGTCAGGGTCAACGATGATGAGGTCGCCTTCCTTGAAGAAGGGTTCCATCGACTTGCCACGCAACCAGAGGCCGAAACCACAAGGGCCAACTTCCACCCCCGCCGTCACATACTCAACGTTGCCATCGAAGGCTGTGGCCTGTTCACACATCTCGTGCCAGTGGCCGGCCTGAACATAGCTCAGCACAGGCACGCGCGTACCTTGTGGGATCACGGCCGGTTCGACGTTGTTATATCCGGCGACTTGCTGCTCTCCTGATGACGCAGCAGCATCCCCCTCCCCCGTCAAGAGCCAGTCAACAGTGACCCCCAACGCAGCCGCTAACTCATTGAGATAGCGACCATTAGGCGTGTTCTCTCCCCGTTCCCATTGGCTGATGGAAACGCGTGATACACCAACTCGTGAGCCGAGAATTTCTTGGCTATATCCGAGTCTCTTCCGTGTCTGTTTGATGCGTTCATTTATTTTCATGTAAGCAATCTTACAAGTTGCTTTCGTAGGATTTCTTGTCTTTTTTGTAAGTTTTTCCTTGCAATCATGATTCACCTAGCTTTACATTTGCTTTCGAAAGTAAACCTTACAAGGTGATGGAAATGAAGAAACAAGATGCAATTGACCACTTTGGTGGGGCTGCAAAATTGGCCCAAGCGCTGGGCTGTAAGCCACAAGCCATTTCTCAATGGCGTGACCATGTTCCCCAAGGCCGTGCCTACCAGATCGAGGTGCTGACCGGCGGCAAATTGAAAGCAGGCGCTCGCAGCGCCCTGCAAGAACCAACCCCCTGTGTTTGAACCCCTGAGAAGGATTCACCATGGTTACTCGAATCAAACCCATCCGTATCCCTAGCGATGTGAGCCAGTTGCCGCTTGATTACCCCTTTGGCAATCGCGTCAGCGAAAGCCTGGAGGAGTACGCCAAACGCCAGGGCTTGACGATTGGGGCCGTTAAAAAGCGCGCCGATCGCGGCCAGTTGCCCATCTTGCAAGACGGCCCGGGCGCTCCTCGCGAGGTCAACCTCTACGCCCTGTTCCTGCAGGCCCGTTATCAGGCCGAGCGCTACGTCACTATGACGCTCGCGTGAACCTGCAAACACCATAACGGGTCAAGGAGACGCTCGCATGTTTACCGAATACGCCAGCAAACATCCGCACTGGATCAGTGCCTGCCAACGCTTTGCGGCCAGTCACAACATGGCCGAGATCGCCCAGCGGGCTGGCATGAACCCGCAGCTCCTGCGCAACAAGTTAAACCCCGATCAGCCCCACGAGCTAACGGTGGCCGAGCTGATTGCCATCACCCAGGCGAGTGAGGGCGATGAAACCCTATTCGATGGCGCCTTGTTTGGCTGTGGCTTGACGGCCGTTGCCATCCCCCAGGCAGAACGGGCCCCTTCCCTGCCTCATCAGGCCATCGACCTGAACGCCAAGATCGCCAGCATTGGCCAGCGAGCCCTGGAGCTGACCGACCGCGGCCGGATCACCCGTTCGGAGCGCAACACCCTGGTGAGCGTGGCCACCTCGGCCATGGGGTCACTCGCCATCTTGATCCACGACATCGAGGCACGCTTTCAGGCGGTGCCCGCCCTGGCCTGTGCGTCAGACATCCTGATGCAAACCATGACCATGTAAGGGGGGAACCCATGCAAACCCAACGCATTGACCATCAACAACGCAATTTGGCTGGCCTGACGCCAGAAGAACAGGTGGCCATGAACACCGCCGGCTGCATGTTGCTGCGTGAGATGTTCGGCAAGAAGCGCTCTAGCCTCGACACCGACTGGCTGGCACTGGGCCAGGCCAAGAAAGCGGCCATCTGTGCCATCGCTCGCCAGCCTCGGGGCGAACTGATGAGCGCCACGCTGTCGGCATTGCCGCATGCGCAGCGTGAAGCGATCCGCCTTGCCGTGATTGCACTGGAGTACCAAAGCGAATTTCGCGGCGGCTGTGACACCAAGGTATGGCACCCGGCACCGGTCACCAGATCTATCAGGGATATCGAGAGGGAGAAGAAAGAGAGAGCAGCAAAGCTGCGCATGAAACGCGCGGTGCTGGCAGCAAGCCAGATGACCGGGCAGGGCCCACGACCAATTGGGCAATAAAAAAGCCCGCATTACGGAGCTGCAACTCCAAGCGGGCCTCTATCAACAACGTATGAGGAAGTCGACATGGCAACTTTAGCGATCCCCTGCGCACTGCGCAACCTTCGCATCCAACAACGCAAGCTGACGGGCCGCTATGGCGCCCGTCTTAGTCAACACCCTGACGGGATTGCGCTTATGGAACGCACCACCGCACTGGCTTGGGCTTCTCTGTTCAGCCGCATCAACCCCTGCACCACTCAACAAGGAGCCTGACCATGAATGCACAACCGACCCAAATCAACCTGCTCAATCACCATGCCGCCAAGCGCCTGCGCCAGTTGCGGGAACAATTGAAGCTGAGCCGCCCCAAGTTTGCCGATCAGCTCGGCATTCCAGCTACCACGCTCAAGAACTACGAGCTGGGATACCGCGAGATCGGCGGCGGCCTGTTCCTGCTGATCGCCAATCACCCGGACCTGAAATACCACTGCGACTGGCTGCTGACTGGCATCGCCACGCCGGAGGTGCAGTCATGAACCGGATCTTTCATCCCATATCGGAACAGGAGGCACTGGCCCGGGCGGCAGAGCTGCCCCTTAACCTAGCCAGATTAACCCGTGTGCGTTTGCGCGGACCGGAAGGGCGCAACCTGCGTGCCCAGGGCAAAACCAGCCAGGGCTGGCACCAGCTCTTTGTAACCTTGAACCGGAGGACCTGCCCATGAGCGACGCAATCAAGATTGCTCGTCAGGCCCCCAAGCTCGTCGAGGGGCTGCTGGCCGACATGTTCGCAGCCAACGCCGAAGATAACCGCATCGCCCTGGGCGGGATTTATTCCGGCCAGCAATACATCCAGCTCCAACTGGTCGCCACCTGCAATCCGGCCGCCCTTCTGGATGACGATAGCAGTGAGGACAATGACGAAGAGGGGCCAGCCATGGTCCCAACTCATGGCCCGCTGGTCACTCACTGGCTGGCAGCCCGCGCCGAGTTTATCGCCGCCGGTGGTGAAGCCCGGGGGGATAGAGACATCGCCCGGGAGCTGCTGGCACTCGGGGCCGTGCGATCCGTCTATTGGCTGGCACTGGGTCAGGGTGAAACCGCCCTGGCCCGGGAGATTGGCGAGTGGTGGCGCGAGTGCGCCCCGCTGCACGGACAAGGTGAGGTGATCCAGTGACCCATCATCTGCAGCAGGAACTGGCCAACCTGATGCACCGCTGGCAAGAGACCTATCGGGAAGACGCAGCGAGGCTGCGTCTTTATCAACGTGAACTGGCCAATGCGCGCCGGCTACCTGCCCGCCCCCGAGCCAGTATCACGCTGCTGCTGCGCCAGTGTGCGGCCGCTCGCCGCATGAAAGCCCATGCGCAGCAGCGCATCCAGGGCTGCCAATCACGCATCACCTTGTTATCTGGTATCGCCATCCAATGAGTCGAACAACCACCCGGCTGCCGCTGTCGAAAAGGACACTGCGGCAGCGTATCGATACCCTTTCAAATGCTCTGCCCGGCGTCAATCTTGACGCCGCTTTCGTTGGCGTACCCGGTCAATCTGATCTGGCGTGGGCCGTGCAAGTTCTCGATGGCCTCTCCCCCCAGCTCAGCCAGACCCTGTTCAAGCAATACGTGCGGCGCCGCAAAGATGGCAGCACCCGCCATGCCCGTAATGGCAACATCTGGCTTCGTGAGCGGACCAAGCTGGTGCGCGGCCTTATCCAGGCCCTGCCAGTGGACCCGCAGGCCCTGCGCGATGAAGAGAGCCGCAAGCGGGTGGCACATCAGTTTGCCAACCAGACTGCCGCTATCTGGCACAACATCGAGCAGGGTATTAAGGCTGGCGATGAACCGGATCTGCTGCTGACATGGGAATCCATCCGCCAGCCTGCTGACCAGTGGGGCTTTATTGGGGAATTGCCCGAATTCAAAACCGAGGAGGTGCGTGATAACTGGATCCTGAGCGTGATGGTGCGCCTGCTCTCTGCCAAGTGGTGGGAAAAGCGCATCAACCGCACCTGGGATCGCCTGCAGGAGCACATCAACATTGTGCTCGGCAAGGTGCGCAAAGGGGTGTCGGCGTATGTGTCGAACGCCACCATGAAGGTGGTGCGCGAGCGCAAGCGGGCCATGATGCGCTGGCTGGCCGAGTCGGAGGTGATGAACGAACAGCATGACCTGGTGATCTCGATGAAGGATTGCTGGGAGGCCAGCAACGCCAACCCGGTCAACCGCCGCAACGAGATGATGGTGCGGATGCGCGGCTTTGAGGATTACGCCGAAGAACAAGGGCATGTGGGGGTCTTCTTCACCTGGACGGCCCCTTCCCGCTTTCATGCCTGGACACAAAAACACGGCGGCAAGACCGTAGAGAACAAACGCTATGAAGGGGCAACGCCGCGGGAAACCTGCGCATATCTGGCCAAGCTATGGAGCCTGACTAGGGCCGCTCTCAAGCGGGCAGATACCCCCGTCTACGGCTTTCGGGTATGCGAACCACATCACGACGGTACCCCGCACTGGCACATGCTGCTGTTTATGCGCCCTGCCAACAAATGGCGGGTGATCAGCACCCTGCAACGCTATGCCCTCACCGATGATCATCAGGAGCTGGTGCGCGAGATCCAGGGGCTCCCGCCCTTCACCGACATCACTCCCCGCTTTGACTGGAAAGAGATAGACCCGGCCAAAGGCGATGCCACCGGCTACATCGCCGCCTATATCGCCAAGAACATCGACGGTGAGCATGTAGATGGTGATCAGGAGTCTGACACCCCGGCTGATCAAGGGGCCCAGCATGCATGCGCCTGGGCCAGTTGGTGGGGGATCCGCACCTTTCAGCAGATCGGCGGCGCCCCTGTCGGGGTCTGGCGCGAACTGCGCCGCATCAGCAACGCTAAGAAGCACGGCGATCTGATGGGCCCACCTAAACCTGTGTTGCAAGACCCACGCTTTGAGGCCGCCCGCTTTGCCGCGGATAACGGCATCTTCCGCTGCTATCTGCAGGCTATGGGCGGCGCCCTGGCAACCCGGGCAGAACATCCCATCAAGTTGGCCCACCTCATTGAGGAGCAGGCCAACGCTTACGGCGAAGACATTAAGCGCCTGATGGGCCTGCACACAGCCCGCCTGGGTGTACGCACCCGTTTGACCGGGTGGGAAGTAGTTCCTGCCGGTACCTTCGAGGCCACGAAGGCCGCCGAGGGTTCGGCTTGGGGGGTTGGGGTTAAGTCGGGCGACAGCCCGGCTCCTTGGAGCTCTGACAATAACTGTACGCGGCCCGAACCTGATGCCTTCGCAGACCAGATCATGAGGGAGCAATGGGGGTTATCGCCCTTCTCCATCGACCGCTTGCGGGCTGGTGCCAGTGTCACAGCGGACGGTTTCACCCTCTGGCTTGAGAACAAGCAGTTGCAGAGCCACCGAACGATACCGAGTGAACCGGATTGGTTGCTGGCAGCAGAATCGGATCCGCAGGCAGAACCAGATACCATCGATCCAGATGATGAACGTTGGCCAGCACTGGTGATGGATTGTTACGAGCTGTTCAACGCCTGCGGATTCGCGGCATGCCAGCAGTGGATCGAAGCGCAGCCCAATCCATATCGGTGTGAACTCTGGCGCGTGCTGGATAAAATAGACCGTGCCGATCGGCTCGAAGTAGAAGGCCATCTTTTTGACGAACTGATGAACGAGGTAGAGTGTGACTGGCCTATTTGCCAAGCTGGCTGCCCTGCAAGGCGAGCTGCCCACGACATCCCATACATATAAACCGTTGAGCGCAGCACAATACGAAGAGCTGGAGTGCCAAATCTACCGGATGGGACCGCAGATTGACGGCACCCCGGCTTGGGAACCTGAATTGATGCTTGAGTGGCTGCTGCAACAAACGCCGCAGAACAGAGGCATAGCTATCACCATAATGCGTCGGGCCTACAAGCCGCAGCGGGTGGGGCTACCTCCCTTGCCCCACCCTATTGCAGGCCGGAGAACGGCTATCAAGCAGAAAGCAAAACCCACTACCTCCCCGCCAATGACACCGCTGCTCTCTGAAGATGGACGCACGGTGGGTAAGCGCAACCTTGTGGACAACCTGACCCCCGTGGCCATCGACCAGAGCGGCACCATCCGCTGCGCCAACACTGGCCGCACCCTCTGGATAGCACCGGGTAGCCCGACCGATCGCGCCAACCCTGGCGCCGCCGAACAGCTCAACCCAACATATCGGCCGGCACTGCACCAGGTGGTGGTGGATCATCGCAGCTAAATGCCAATGGCGGGTAAAACAGATATAGTGCTCCGAATAAATCCCATTGTTAGACAGTCTACATGGAGCGTCTGAAAGATATTCTGGCTTCACTCATCATGGAGCCTGGGGTGTTGAAGTGCTTGGGGGGCCTGCTGATACTGTCCTCTTTGGGGGCACTGATGCTGGGTGTCAGAACTCTCATGTTTGAACGCCGACTCGAGCGGGCTTTTTCCAGACTCCTGACCATCACGGATGGCAAAGCGACACTCCCCACTCCGCCAGGGCTTTTTGACCAGTGGCCCATCATCCAGGCCATGATCCCGGAGACCTTCATCGGGTTTCTCACTTGGGCCAGCATTTTTGCCGCCGGATGGATGATGGTGAGCTTTGGCAAGCAGATCGAACGGATGTACTGACTGCCGTCGCCGTCATCACTTCACCACCGGCAGCTCGCCGAGTGCGGTGGTATAGCGGGGGCTTAACTGCTCACGCTTCATCATCCACTCCCGGGTGTCGCGGCCGCGGGCCGCAAAGTAGACCTTCCCCAGCCGCCCCTGGTTGATCTTGTCGATGACCTGCATCAGCGCCTCGCTGCGCGGGGATTGCTGCTGTGCGGCGAACAGGTCGCCCTGCTGCATGTTGGCGGGGGTGAAGTCGGCCAGCATGACGCCCCCTTTCTGGTATCGCTGCTCGTCGCGCCAGATGCGGGGGAGCAGTTCCGGGATCAGAGCCAGCAGCGCCCGGGTGTCATGGGTGGGCATGGCCAGCTTGGTGCTCACTTGGTTGCCGTAATAGGGCTCCCGGTCGCTGAATGGGCTGGTGCGAATAAACAGGGTCACATGCCGGCAGCACATCCCCTCCCCCCGCAGCTTCTCGGCAGCCCGCTCCATGTAGCCGGCCAGCGCCTGGTGCATGTGGCCGATCTGGGTGATGCGCTCGCCGAAAGAGCGCGAGCAGATGATCTGCTGCTTGGCCTGGACCTCTTGTTCCAGATCGGCACAGGGGATCCCCCGCAGCTCCTGCACCGTGCGCTCGACCACCACGCCATAGCGGCGCCGCAGCGCCTTGGGATCAACTGTGACTAGGTCGGCTACGGTCTTGATGCCCTGGGCTTCCAGCTTAGCCGACAGCCGTCGGCCAATGCCCCATATCTCGTCCACCGGGGTGATCGCCATGAGCCGGGCGCGCCGCACTTCATCCCGAAGATCGACCACACCGCCGGTGGCCGGCCATTTCTTGGCGGCGTAGTTGGCGAGCTTGGCGAGGGTCTTAGTGGGGCCGATGCCGACCCCCACGGTCAGCCCCGTCCACTGCTGCACCCGCTCGCGAATCTGGCGGCCATAGGCCACCAAGTCGCCCGCCCATGACTCGCTCAGCTCAATAAAAGCCTCGTCGATGCTGTAGACCTCCACCGCCGGGGCCAACCCCTCCAGAATGGTCATCACCCGGTTCGACATATCGCCATAGAGGGCGTAGTTGCTGGAAAACCATACCCCGCCCATGGCCTCGAAGAATTGACGGATCTGGAAATAGGGAATCCCCATCTTGATGCCGAGCGCCTTGGCCTCTGCCGAGCGGGCCACCACACAGCCATCGTTGTTGGAGAGCACCACGATAGGCCGTCCCTTCAAGTCGGGGCGAAACAGCCGCTCGCAACTGGCGTAGAAGTTGTTCACGTCGACCAGGGCGACAGCGCAACGCTTGCTCATGGGTTGTCCACCTGGTGCACGACAAAGGCCACTACCCCGAAGATTTCCAGCTCCTGCCCATCGTTGAAATGGATGGGGCGATAGGCCCGGTTGCCAGGGAGCAAGGCGACGGTGGGCTCAAGCTGCAGTTTCTTCACCGTGAACTCGCCATCCACCGCGGCGACCACCACGCTACCGTGACGCGCCTTGCGACTACGGTCGACGACCAGCAGGTCGCCATCGCGTATCCCGTGGTCGACCATGCTGTCACCGGCCGCCCGCACAAAGTAGGTGGCCGCCGGGTGGGCAACGCACAACTGATTGAGGTCGATGGTCTGCTCGGTGTAGTCCTGCGCCGGCGACGGAAAGCCGCAGGCCACCGGGGAGAGGAACAGAGGCAGCTCCAACAAAGGAGCATCAGGGGCGGGTTGAGCAAACATGTGGGCCATCTCGAATTACTGTATAAATACACAGTATAGCAACCAACCCTGAGAGGATCACTGTTCGGCGTTTGGCTCCACACTTCCAACAAGGCAATAGCGCATCGGCATAAAGTTGGTAATGTGACTGGTCACGCATTGCTGATGATGACCGGAAACACTCGAACGAGTACTATGTTCACACGACTTAGCTAACCGTCTGATAAATTCAACCAGCACTTCCTTCAGACGAGATAATTAAAATGAAGGTAATGTTGGTTTTAATGATAACTAGGAATTAGGAGCAATAATTGACTGTATCGCTGAATAGTACGCATCCCATCGTACACCAAATTTCAAGAATAATTGAACTACAAAAAGAACCTGCTTTTTCTGATCCTGACCTTGTTAGCTCTGAACTTTTTGAAACATCAAAAAACAAATTATTTGCGGTTATCCACACAATTCACATATTACTTAGAAACACTCCAGATGAACTGACTAGCACTTTTGCCTTAAATCAGATTAGTGCTAATTTGAACTCAGTGATTAACGAATTAACAGCATTCGTTTCAAATAAAAATGCTGCACATTTAGGAAACGTAATTACAACCATTGAGCAAAGTGTAATCCCATATTTAAGTGGTTTCATACCGCAATTTCAACAAGCACCCCATGAGTATTTGTCAGAGATACTTTCTGCACAATCTGTATCAGCGAAAGAATCAATTAAGCAATTACAAAAGCAACGTGACGACCTCGCCGTAACAATTGAATCACTTACAGATAAAATTGCAGAGCAAGATGCGCGGTTAGAAACAATTGTTGAAGGCTCTGTTCGAGAGCGCAGTGAGTCACTATCAGCACTCTCTAGACTAGAGCAACAATTTACCATCAAGGAGAATGAACGTTCAAATATATTCACTGAGTCAATCCGAGAGTGGCATGCAGAATTCGAGAAATTTGAGGGGGTGATGAAAAATAGAGCTAATGAAATAATTACGGAGTTGAATACCCATGAAAGCAATGCAAGAAAAATTGTACAAGTAGTGGGTAACATTGGTGTCACAGGCAATTACAAACAAATAGCTAATACGGAATCAAAAGCTGCTGATTTTTGGCGCTGGGCTACTCTTGCTATATTTTTATTGGGGATTTCAATAGCAATTGCAACATTCATAGAGTATTGGGGGCAACCAATCAATGCAAATACAACGTTGTCGATTGTAGTTCGTCTTCTGTATGCAATCGCGATTACAACACCAGCTTGGTATACAGCTAGAGAATCAGCTCGCCACAGGACTAACTCAGACAAAGCACGTCAGACAGAGTTAGAATTGGCATCTCTTGGTCCATTTATTGAATTAATGCCACCAGAGATAAAAATCAAGATCAGGGAACAGTTAACCCCGCTCTATTTCGGTAAGTCCGTAGAGGGTCATACTATAAATAACCCACTTGATATAGGAGCGCTCAAAGACATGCTCGTGGAGATCACAAAGATGGGCAAAAGTTAAGCAGGTCATGTGATCAAACTATGAGTAGGAGACTGTGATAGCTCTGGTGAATGGATCTACCAGAAAGTGAAGGATCGCAAAAGGAGCTAGCGCTGATGCGGGAGCCGTTCACCTGCATGGTTGTCAACATATAAAGCGGGCAGGCGAGGTGGGGGGGCTATTGCGCCCCCAGTTCTTTCAGTACCAGCTGCCGCCCCTCTGGCGTTAGTGACCCCATTAAGCTCAGCACCAGCTGGTTGGTGGTCTTGGCCGAGGGGCTTAGGGTATGGGCGAACGACAAGGTGGCTACCCAGCTGTGGCCACACTCTGCATCGGTACACTGGCAGTAGAGATCCGAGACATCATCGCTCAGTCGGTTGGTCTTGGTAATGCGGCCCCGCTGGCCACACACTTTGCAATAAACCCGCATTACGCCCCCTTTTCTATCCAAATCAACAGCCTATCTTGCCATAGCGAATGCTGTTTGTTTATACAGTGGAGCCTACATTCTCCCGAAAATCGACCCATAGGGAGCGAGGGAGTCCCGCGCTGTTGATGGCATCCTGGATAAGCTCGCAGAGTGGCAGCACTTCGTTCCTGGCATAGGTGGCATCGTACTTCTCGGGATCCCCGAGCCCTCCCCCGCCATTGGTCGGGATAATTCCGGCCAGCGCCGCCGGAAAGCGATGGGATGTCAGCACATCCTGGGCGGTGATCCCCTTGATGGCTGCGAACTCGTCCTTGGTGGCGATGTCCCCCACCGGGATCAGCTTGATGCCATCGGGCTTGCCGTCAGGTATGTTCACGAACATCGAGCGGAAATTCCCCACCCCCTTGCTGCTCGCGATCATCTCCTTCATCTCTTCCTCGGTGTCGTCGTCCATGTTCGGATCGGTGGCGTAGAAGATGAATCCCATGTGGGCACCGTTGAGGAAGTATTTACGCCGAAACAGGGTGGCGTCCTGGTTGAGCAGGGCCGACTGCAGGCCGCCCAGGTAATCGGGCATGCCATAGACCTGCTGCTCGGGATCGTACTGGGCCAGCCAGATCACCTCCTCCGGCCGGTAAATCAGGTTCGGCTTGCCCTGCTGCAGATAGACAAAACAGCCATCCTCGCGCCGGCGCAAGTAGACGCTGGAGAGAGGGTGCAGCCCCACCACCTGGCCAAAGCCGTTGTGAATTTTAAGCAGTCCCGCATCCCCGAACTGCAGGTAGTTGTGCACGAACGCTGTGATGGTGGCGCGCTGGTTGGTGAAGCGCCCCGCCACCATATTCCGCCTCGCCATCAGAATGGCCCCGTGGTGAGCGTTGGCCCTGGCCACCTTGGCCAGCCCCTTGCGCTCGATGGGGGGCTGGTAATACTCGCCGTAGGGGTTGTAGAACACCCCTGTGTAATCAGTCATCCAGGCCGTGGGGTCGATGGCCTCTGGCATGCTGAAAGCCACAGTGCCGCGGTTGGGTGAGGCGACCGCCTGGGCCGGTTGGGATTTGTGTCGCTTGGTCATGCTGCCTGTCTCTCCTGGCTGGTTGCCCAGGTGGATTTGCGTTTGCGGTGGGTATCAAGGGGCTCGTTGGCCACGGCGTGGGCGATGGCAAAGAACACGTCGGCGTGTCCGGTCACATTGTCCCGGGCGGCGCGGAACGTCATCTGACCGCCGCCGGTGGTGCTGCGCTTGATGGCGAGGAAGGCGAGCGGGATGTCCCTGTCCGAGCTGTCCCACTCGATGCGGTTCGCCTCCACCACGTCGATCATCTTGAGCACCAGCCGCGATTTGCTCTCGATGCTGTAGTTGATGGGGTGGCACACCCCTTTGAAGACCGGCTTCAAGAGGTCAAACACCCCGGCGCCGATGCCGGAGACGTCAACACCGAGGTAGGTGACACGGAACTTCTTGGCGATACGGGTGATCTCCTGCGCCTGGAACTGGAAGTTGAGCCCGCGCCAGTAGTGCTTTTCCAGCACCCGGAAACGCTCGCCGGCGACGGTGGGCGGGGCGACCACCACCAGGGTGGCATTGTCGCGGGTGCGGCTCGGGTCATAACCCAACCACACCTCGCGCCGGCCAAACGGGTCGGGGCGCCCGGGCTTGTAGTCCTCCCACCGGGTCGGATCCACCCCGGCCCGCTCCATGTCCTGGAACTTGAACACCGACAGGGCATCGTCGATAAAGCGGCACATGTAGAGCCTGTCGAACACCTCCTCCGGGTACTCGTCTTTGAGCTCCTCGATGTCGATGAGGTGGCAACCGAGGCGAATGGCATCTTCGATAGTGATGACATAGCGCCACTGCCTGTCAGGACAGACGCGGCCGCCGTCGCGTAGGTCATCTTCGCCCGGGAAGTCGATGGCCACCCGGCTCGGGCGCTGCCCCTTCCAGCGATCCCCGGTCCAGAAGCGATACGCCTCGTGTACCTTGCTCGACGGTGTGGAGAAGTAGGTCTTGCGCCAGTGGCTCTGGGTCGCCATGGCACTGGCCACGTCCGAGAGCTTCTCGAAGTTGGGGATCCAGAAGTATTCGTCGATGTAGACGTTACCGGAGCGGGATTGGGCGCTGTTGGAGTTGGTGGAGCAAAAATGGAGCTCGGCCCCGTTCGACAGCACGATGGGGTTGCCGGTCAAGGTGACGCCCAGGAAGGTCTGGGCAATCTTGCAGATGTAGGAACGGAACACCTCCGCCTGGGCCCGGGTGGCGGACAGGAAGATCTGGTTGCCGCCGGTCAATACCGCATCTTCCAGCGCCTCACCGGCGAAGTAGTAGGTCATGCCGATCTGGCGGGACTTCAAGATGTTGCGGGTACGCGGCAGCGCCGGGTCGTTCTTGGCCTCCCGCACCCGCAACTGATAGCCGAACAGGGTGCCCAGCCACTCGGCAAAGTCATCGGCCGTCAAGTGGCCGATCTCGTTCTTGGCCTTCTTGCCGCCCTTGCGACTGCCGCCCGCCTGACGGCTTTGCTCACGCTTGCCACGGCTGGGCCCGGGTTCACTCCCCTCCGCCCGCTGGGCCTTGAGGGCCTGCTCGCGCTCTGCCCACTTGAGCGCCTTCTCTTTGAGGCTGACATGGTGGCCGATGAGCCGGTCCAGCTCCTCCTGCTCGCCCGGGGTTTTCTTCTCACGATGCAGCAACACCTGCACCCGGCGATTGATGGCATCCTCGACCGCTTCCTCGGTCAGCAGGTCGCGCCAGCCGAGCTTTTCGGCCCAGTAGTAGATGATGCGACAGGAGTTGAGCCCCAGTTCGACCTTGATCTCCTGGGGTGTCCATCGTTTAAGGTAGAGTCCCTTCGCCGCATTGCGGATCTCTTCGGGGTACGCCACGGCGCCTCCATCCGGTGAATGATGGCGCCATCATAGCCAGCCCCCTCCCCCCACTTATCCCACTGATGTTCTGAGCAATTCGGATTTCCTGCTGGATCCGAATCCAGCAGAACGCCATAGCGTGAAACCCCCTTGCCGACCCGATAGCCTGAGCCCGCATCACTTGGGAGCAGGCATGAACGAATCAACCTTGAGAACTGGCTGGGTCTGTATCGCCACCGAAGGCAAAGCGGTGGACGGGCGGGACATTACCCGCGACTGGCTCACCGACATGGCCGAGACCTACGACCCGACTTATTACACCGCCGTCATCTGGCCCGATCACGATCGCTGGTCCAGCTACGGCACCGTGCAGGCGCTCAAGACCGAAGAGGTGGATGGTAAGCTCAAGCTGTTCGCCATCCTCTGCCCTAATCGGGATCTCATCTACTACAACCAGAGCGGCCAGTATCAGTTCTGCTCCATCGAGCCCTTCGAGAACTTCGCCGATCTGGGCCGCACCTACCTGCTGGGCCTCGGCGTCACCGACGAACCGGCCAGCATCGGGACCACCCATCTCAAATTCAGCAACAGCAACAAGGGGCAGGCCGTTGGTACCAGCGAGCCGCTGGACCTCTCCACGTTCAAGCTGCCCAAGCACGAAAAGGCCGATGGCCTGATCGCCAAGTTTTTCAGCTTCCTGGCCAGTCATGGCGAGCAAGCGCCCACGACTCCCCCCAGCCAACCCGAGGATGAGGAAATGACCAAAGAACAGTTCGACCTGCTGCTGGGGGCCGTCAATGGCCTTGGCACCAAGATCGAAGGCTTCAGCACCAAGCTGGAGACCAAACCCACTACCGAACAGCCTACTGCACCGGCTGCTGAGCCCGCCAAGGTGGACGCGCAGCCCGGCATCAGCGCCGAGCAGTTCAGCAAGCTGGAAGAGACCCTGAACGGTCTGGCCAGCACCGTCGGCGAGCTGAAAGGCCAGATCGACCAGTTCTCTGTCGAGAAGCCGGGCCAGCGCCCGAGCGCCCTCGGCGGTGACGATACCCCTGCAGTCTATTAAGGAGCGACCGTGAGCCAGACTCTTACCGTTCAGGCCATGCAGCGCCTGGAGCAATACAGCAATGCCCTGGCCAAGGCCTACGGCATCCCCGTCAACGCCCTGGCCAAGCAGTTCAGCGTCACCGGCCCGGTGGAAACAGGCCTGCGCGCCGCCCTACTCGCCTCCGTCGAGTTCCTCGGCCTGATCACCTGTCTGGATGTGGACCAGATCAAAGGTCAGGTGGTGCAGGTTGGCATCGGCAAGCTGTTCACCGGCCGCAAGAAGAACGGCCGCTTCAACGGCAAGATCGGCGTCGATGGCAACACCTACGAGCTGACCGAGACCGATTCCTGCGCATCGCTGGACTGGGCGACCCTGTGCGTCTGGGCCAACGCCGGCAGCGATGGCGAGTTCCTGCGCCTGGTGGGCGATTTCATCAACAAGGCGTTTGCCCTGGACATGCTGCGGGTCGGCTGGAACGGCGTGGAAGCGGCCGCCGATACCGATCCCGCCGAACACCCGCTGGGTGAAGACGTCAACAAGGGCTGGCACCAGATCGCCCGCGAGTGGAACGACGGCAGCCAGATCATCAAGGCCGAGGCTGGCAAGAAGATCTACTTCGACCCGGACGGCAAGGGGGATTACAAGACCCTGGACGAAATGGCCTCGGACCTCATCAACACCACCATCGATCCGCTGTTCCGCCAGGACCCGCGTCTGGTGGTGCTGGTCGGTACCGACCTCATCGCCGCCGCCCAGGCCAAGCTCTACAGCGAGGCCACCAAGCCGAGCGAGCAGATCGCTGCCCAGAAGCTGGCCGAGTCCATCGCCGGGCGCCGCGCCTACATCCCGCCCTTCTTCCCGGGCAAGCGGATGGTGGTCACCACCCTGGACAACCTGCACATCTACACCCAGCGCGGCACCCGCAAGCGCAAGGCGGACGATAACCAGGACAAGAAGTGCTTCGATAACCAGTACTGGCGCATGGAAGGCTATGCCCTCGGCGAGCACCTGGCCTATGGCGGCTTTGAAGAGGCCGACATCGAGATCGGCGCCGCACCGGCGGCTCCCGAGGCCTAAGCCATGAGCTCACCCGGTCAACGTCACAAGCAGCGCGTGCACGCCGTGCAGGGGGCCCAGCAGGCCGCCAGCTCCGGCGTGGCCACCGGCGCAGTGGCCGACAGCCTGCACCTGCAGCTGATTGCCCTGGAGCAGGACATGGTCCGGCTGCGCAAGCTGGCCCGCATCGGGGATCGGGTGAACATGAAACGCGATGAGCTGATGCCCAAGTACCGCCCCTATGTGGAACGCTATCTGGCTGCCGTCGCTGAGTCCGGCCAGCCCTATCAGAACGAGCTGTTCCAGCGCCTCATCATCTGGGCTTTCGATGTCGGGGATTTCGACGCCGGCATCGCCTGGGCGGATCTCGCCATCGCCCAGGGCCAACGCACCCCGACCAACATCAAGCGCGACTGGGCCCACTTCGTGGCCGACACCGTGCTGGAGTGGGCCGAGAAACAGGCGGCCGAGGGGCATGCCGTCGAGCCCTGGTTCTCCCGGGTGTTCGACAAGGTGCGCAATGACTGGCGCCTCAACGAGCGGCTGACGGCCAAGTGGTTCAAGGCCGCGGGTTGCCTGCTGCTACGCGGCCACGATGGCCAGCCCCGCCCGAGCGCCGTGGGGGACAGCGCCACCCTGGAGCAGGCCGACCACTGGCTGGCCCTGGCCGACCAACTACACGGCAAGGTGGGCGTCGGCACCTTGCGCCAGAAGATTGCCATGCGCCTGCGGGCGCTCAATCCCGAATAACGAACCGACTCTCCGCGCCGTCGCACCCCGGCGCGAATGCCATGAGCAGCCTCTGGCTAACTCAGCGGCAATTGCGTGGCTTCAGGGGTGCACCCATTCAACCAGCGAGGCAAGCCATGTTTGCAGGCAAGGACATCGACTACAGCACCACCACTATCCGCAATGACGGGTTCTGGCCGGATGTGGCCGTCGCCGACTTCGAGCGCCGCCGTGCCCTGCCTGCCGATCTGGACCAGCAGACCACAGGCGCCGCCTTGTTGGCCGCCGTCTCTGAAATCAACCTGCAGCTCGCCAGCCACCAGGTCGCGCTGCTGGCCAAGGGCTACGCCAGTGCCGCTGCCGTACCGGGTCCGAGCCTGGAAGGCGGCACCAATGCGCTGACCGAGCAGTACCTGGCCGCCGTGTTTGCCCGTGCCAAGGCGGCCATCTTGCCGGAGTTCGCCAGCGTCACGGAGCGGCCAGCAGCCAACAACCAGGTGGAACGGGCGCCAGAGCAGCGCGCCCAACTGCTGGCCGAAAGTCAGCAGCTGGTGCGCAGCATCAAGGGCAAACATCGGGCGGGAGTGTCACTGATATGAGCGAAGCCATGAACGAGCAGCAAGCCCAGGGCTATTTCCTGCACGCGCTCCACGCCGAGATCCAGCGGGTACTGCCGGCCAAGTGCCACAAGTCGCTCGATAGTTGGATGGAAAACGGCGCCATCCGGCTGGAATCCAAGAACATGGGACCCACCGGGGTGGATGTGGCCTGGCTCACCTATCAGGCGGTGTTCACCATCGAGCAACTGCCCTTTCGCGAACGGGATCCGGCCATCGTGCTGGCCACGGTCGCCGCCTGGGTGCAGGAAAATGATCCGTTTCGCGGGCAGTTCGGTCTGGACGACCCAGAATACGCCGTCACCCCGAACGATGAGCGGACCGCCGATCTCGAGATCCAGCTCACCTTCGCCGAGCCGCTGCGCCTCATCGAGCACCCGAGCGGCCCCATCCACTGGAGCGGCAAACGCTGGAACGTGGCCCCCTATGACATCTGGGTGGCAGAGCACATCGAGATGAACGTCGGTGACACCGGCCATCACCAGGTAGGTGGACAGTCATGATCACCATCACCCTGGACACCCGTCGCAGCAAGGACCAGCTCAACCTGCTGGCCCTGCCAGCCAAGAAGCGCAAGCGCCTAGTGTGGCGGGCAGCCAACGAGATGAAAAAGCTGGCGGCCCGCAATGTGCGCCAGCAGCAAGACCCGAACGGCCAGCCCTGGGCCCCGCGCAAGCGTGGCAAACGCAAGATGCTGCGCGGCCTGCCCAAGTTGCTGCAGATCCGCGAGCCCCGCCAGGACGTGGCCGAGCTCGGGTTCACCAAGGGCACAATGAGTGCCCACGCAGGGGTGATCGCCAACACCCACCAAAAGGGGCACACCTACAAGATGACGGCCGCCAGCCGGCGCCGCATCGCCCCCAGTGAAGGCGGCAAGCAGAAACAAGCCTCTAAGGCCCAGGCGCGCAAGCTGCGCGAACTCGGGTTCAAGCGCCCGGGCCAGCGCAAGCGTTCATACCGGTCGGCCTCGCTCGGCTGGATCACCAGCAACCTCAACTACGCCCAGGCGGGCCTGCTCATCAAGAAGCTCAAGGATGAGCCGGTGAAAGAGAGCTGGGAAATAGAGCTGCCTGCTCGCCCCTTTCTGGGGGCCAATGCCAAGCAACGGGAGCAGGCCTTTGCCCGCGCCCTGCAGAGCATCGACTACGGCTGGGACGTCAACAAGCAAGACCTCAAGAGGAAATAAGCCATGTGGCCTTATGTACAGATCAACAACTTGAACCAGATGCAGGGGCCGGTGACCGAGGTCGAACGCCACCTGCTGTTCGTCGGCAGCGCCGCCAGCAACACCGGCAAGCTGCTCTCACTCAATACCCAATCCGACTTTGACCAGCTGCTAGGCGCCGCTGACAGCGAGCTGAAAGCCAACCTGCAGGCCGCCATGGCCAACGCCGGCCAGAACTGGACGGCGGCCGCCTTCGTGCTGCCCACCGACATGGACTGGAAAGAGGCAGTGCGCGATGCCCAGAAAACCCAGTCATTCGAGGGGGTCGTGGTGCTGGGGCAGGAGTGGGACCAGGCCAGCATCAATGCCGCCCACGCCCTCAACCAGGAACTGATCGCCAAGTGGGGGCGCTGGCAGTTCATGCTGCTGGCGGTACCGGGCATTGCGAAGGAACAAGACTGGTCCACCTATGAGACCGAGCTGGCCACCCTGCAGGAGGGCATCAAGGCGGAATCCGTCTCGCTGATCCCGCAGCTGTTTACAAACCTCGTCGGCGCCTACGCCGGCCGCCTGTGCAACCGCTCGGTCAGTGTGGCCGACAGCCCCTGCCGGGTGAAAACCGGCGCCGTGGTGGGTCTTGGCAACAAGCCGAAGGACAAGGACGGGGTCGAGCTGCCGCTGGCCACCCTGCAGACCCTGGAGCAGAACCGTTACTCGGTGCCGATGTGGTACCCGGACTATGACGGTACCTACTGGGCCGACGGCCGCACCCTGGACGCCGAGGGCGGCGACTACCAGGTGATCGAAAACCTGCGGGTCGCCTACAAGGTAGCGCGCCGGATGCGGGTACGTGCCATCGCCCGTATCGGCGATCGCTCGTTCAACTCCACCCCGGGCAGCACGGCCGCCGCCATTCTCTACTTTGGCAAAGACCTGCGCGAGATGGCCAAGACCACCACCATCAACGGCCAGCCGTTCCCGGGCGACATCACCTCCCCCAAGGATGGCGACATCGGCATCCAGTGGACCGACAAGAACCACGTCTCCATCTACGTGGTGATCCGCACCGTGGACTGCCCCAAGGGGATTACCGTCAACATCATGCTCGACTTGAGCCTCAACAACGGGGAGGGCTAATCCATGACCCGCCGTATTTCCGGCCAGAACTTTGACATCGAACTGATGAACACCATGGTGCATGTCGAGAAGGCCAGCCTGACCATCACCGACAACAGCGCGGTGGCGCAAACCCGGGGTATCCCTGACGGCTATGTGGATGGGGACGTCTCGGCCGAGTGCGAGTTCGAGCTAGATGCCAAGAACTTCAAGCTGCTCAGCAACGCGGCCAAGCGGGCCGGAAGCTGGCGCGGGATGAAGCCGGAGGATGTGCTGTTCTATGCCGACAATGGCGACGAGACCATGAAGGTGGAGGCCTTCGGCGTGAAGCTGCAGATCTCCGACCTGCTGGATCTCGACCCCAAGGGCGGCAGCAAGACGTCGCACAAGATCAAGGGCGCCGTCACCTCCCCCGACTTCATTCGCATTGATGGCGTGCCGTACCTCTCGGAAGACGACACCCGCCACCTGAAAGGGTAAGGGGGACCAGTGGACGACATCGACCGCGCCAACCACCACGCCGCCCGCATGCTGGCGGTCCAGTTGGCCAACCAGGTGGGCAAAGGCCACTACCAGGGAGAGAGCCTGCACCAGTGCGAAGAGTGCGACGACCCCATCCCAGAGGGACGCCGCCGCCACATACCCGGGGTGCGCCTGTGCGTCCCCTGCAAGACCCGCCTTGAGCGGCTGGGTCGCTAACCAGAGCAACGGACATGAACCCTATGCCAAACAAAGACCCCACCCTCTGGGCCGCCCTGCTGGCCTGGTTGATGGACAACTGGCCCGCCGTCTATGGGGCACTGCTGGCGCTGGCCATCGCCTTCCTGCGCATCACCTATGCCGGTGGGCGGGGTCGCCGCCGCCTGATCGAATCCCTGCTATGCGGCCTCATCACCTTAGCGGCCGCCACTGGCACCCAGTTGCTCGGGATCCCCCAGGAGGCCACCCCGTTGTTGGGTGGCATGGTGGGACTGCTTGGGATCGACATCATCCGCGACCGGGCCGCACTGATGTTTCGCAAGAAGGAGGACAACAATGCCGCGCAGTAACTGCCACCCACAGGTGGCCGCCTTTCTCGACCTGCTCGCCTATGCCGAAGGCACCAAGGGCCGGGGCGATGACGGTTACAACAAGCTGGTCAATCCGGCGGGGTTCTTTGAAAGCTACGCCACCCACCCGAACGTGCTGGTGCAGGTCAATCCAACCCTGAAAAGCACCGCAGCCGGCCGCTATCAGTTCCTGTCAAAGCACTGGGCCCACTACCGTGACCAACTCGGCCTGCCGGACTTTGGCCCCGCATCGCAAGACACCTGGGCTATCCAGCTTATTCGCGAGCGCAAGGCGCTGGACGATGTACTCAAGGGGCGCATCAGCCAGGCGATCGGCAAGTGCGCCAACATCTGGGCCAGCCTGCCGGGCGCCGGTTACGGCCAGCGCGAGCACAAGCTGGCTGACCTGCTGGCCAAGTTCTCCGAGCTCGGCGGGGTGCTGGCATGAACATGCTCATCCGGTTCCTGCCGACCATCATCGGCTTTGTGCTTGGCACCCTGTTGTTTACCCAAGGCGAACGGCTCACGCAGCGCACTAAGGAGCTGGCCCGCGCCAACGACACCGTCAACATCCTGCAGGCTGCCAACAACCAGCAAGCGGTCGCCTTCCAGGAACTGCTGATGCAGGCAAAGGGCTTGCGACTGCTGCTGAGCGACCAGAACGCGGCCTTGGCCGAGCTCGACAACCAGAACAGGAAAACCGCCGATGAACTGCAACAAGCGTTGGCCACGCCGCCGGCGGGCCGCCCGGACTGTGCTCGCGAGCCTCTGCCTAGCGGTGCTTTGCGCCTGCTCCAGCCAGCCCACCACAGTGGTGCAAACCAAGGTAGTCAAGCGGCTGCCGCCGCCGGGGCTGGTGCCCCACTGCCCGGAGCCTGACTTTACGGGGAACACCTACGGCGAGGCCGTGCGGTTTATCCCCACCATGCAGACGGCGCTGCGCCGCTGCCAAACCCAGATCAACACCCTGAACCATTGGATTGAACAAGAGGAAACCACCCCATGAGCACACCCATCATCACCCTGGACGTCGCCGGCAAAGAGCTGAAATTCGCCCCCACCATGGTGGCCTACAACAGTTTCATCAACGACATGATGCCCAACGACAAGGTGGCACCGGCTCACAACTACCTGAAAAAGATCGTCTGCGCCGAGAGCAAAGAGGCGCTCGATGACCTGCTCAAACGCCCCAGCGCCGCCCTGCAGCTGGCGGGGGCCATCAACAAGGAGTTCGCGCCCGAGCTGGAGATCACCGTAAAAAACTGACGGCGCGCGCCGAGGCCATCGAGCGCAACCAACTGGAGCAGGTGCTGGCGCTGCGGCGCTACTACCTGCCCCATGAGGATGACGACCTCGACAACCTGGCTCGCGCCATCTGGCTAGACAGAAACGCAAGAGAGTCCAACGCCACCGCCGTGGCAGAGGGCATTGCCAAAGCACTGAACGGATAAGAGACCCCTATGGCTTGGATGGAAAAATTGATGATGCAGGTGGCATTGGTTGATCAGGTCACCAAGCCCCTTGCCGGCATCAATGCCCAGATGGACAAGGTCACCAAGTCAGGCCGCCAGGGCTGGAGCAACATGGCCATGGGGGCCACCACCGTGGCCGGCGGCGTCATGGCGATCCAGGGTGCCCTGGGGCCGGCCATCGAAATGGACCGGGCCTTGGCCGAGGTGGCATCGCTGGATGTGCAAAAGGAGGTGCTCGGCGCGCTCGGTCGTGAGGCCCTGAAACTCTCCATCCAGTATGGTGAGTCAGCCACCGAGATCGTGCGCTCCTCCTACGATATCCAATCCGCGATCGCAGGGCTGGAAGGCAACGAACTGCCCGCCTTCACCCGCGCATCCACCACCCTGGCAAAAGCCACCAAGGCCGACACCGCCACCATCACCAACTACATGGGCACCATGTACGGCATTTTCGAGCAGCAGGCCAAGCAGATGGGCAAGGCCAACTGGGTCGAGGATGTGGCCGGCAAGACGGCGCTGGCGGTACAGCTGTTCAAGACTACCGGTCAGGGCATGGCTGATGCCTTTGGGGCGATCGGCGCCAACGCCACCGCCGCCGGGATCTCGATGGATGAGCAGTTCGCTGTGCTCGGCCAGCTGCAGGCCACCATGAGCGGCGGCGAGGCGGGGACCAAGTTCAAGGCCTTCCTGGCCGGGGTCGGGGGTGCCCAGAAGGCGCTCGGCCTCAAGTTCACCGACGCCGCGGGCAACATGCTGCCGGTGCTCACCATCATGGACAAGCTCAAGGCCAAGTATGGCGAGACCATGAGCGTGGCCGAGGGGGACGAGCTCAAGAAGGCTTTCGGCTCGGACGAGGCAGTGGCCATGATCAAACTGCTGATGACCAACACCAAGGGGCTGGCCACCAATATCAACGCCTTGGCCAACACCCACGGCATGGGCAAGGCCGAGCAGATGGCCGCCGCCATGACAGACCAGTGGGAACGGGTGACGCAAGCCTGGTTTGCCATCCGGGCCGCCGCCTTCGGGGTAGTGCTGCCGGCCATCAACGCCGTGGTGGGCGTCTTTGCCGATGGCGCCACCACCGTGCTGCGCTGGACGCACCTGTTTCCGAACCTCACCAAGGTGGTGAGCTATGCCCTGCTCGCCATCGTTGGCCTCAGCATGGTGACCGGTACCTGGATGCTGGTTGCCGGCGTGGCCAAGCTGGCCACCCTGGGGCTCGGCATCGCCTGGAGCGTCATCATGGCGCCGCTCAACCTGCTCAAGGCGGGGCTGGTTGCCTTTCGCGCCATCATGCTGGCCGTCAACATCATGATGGCCGCGAACCCGGCCGTGCTGCTGGCCTATGTGGTCGGCGGCTTGCTCGTCGGTGCTATTGGGCTGGCGATCTACTACTGGGATGACCTCAAAAAGACCCTGGCGGATTGGGGTGTGTTCGACAAAATCCAGGCGATGATCGACGGGGCCGCCGCCGGCTGGGCCAGCTTCATGCAACTGCTCGCCGATCTCAGCCCGTTCCAGTTGCTTGGCAAAGCCGTGGACTGGTTGATCGACAAGCTCAACATGATCCCGGGCGTCAACATCGAGTTCGGCAGCATGCCAGATCTCACCATGCCGACCCTGGCGCCGCTGACCATGCCGGTCATGCCCGGTGTGATGAACATACCTACCCAGGAACAGCAGCGGGAAACGGTCAACGCCCCCCTCGCCCGCTATCGCCAGCAGGACCAGAGCAAGGTGCCATCCGGTGGCCTTGGCCAGCAGCTGATCCAGGCCAACGCGGCGGCGACCACGGCCAACCAGAAGCCCGCCAAGTCCCTGCACATCGGCGAGGTACATATCACCAACCAGAACCCGATGAGCCCGGAGCAGTTGGCCGAGAATGCCTGGCTGGAGACCCCGTAATGAGCGAACCCATTACCCATGAACCCAAGTACATCGATCTCCTGGTGGTGAACGGCGCCTGGCAACTCGATGCCGGCGGCCAGCCGCGCTACACCCAGGACCGCCACAGCATCGGTCAGGACATCAAGCACCGCATCATGGAGTCGGGGCTGGCCCGCAAGCTCATCGGCGAGCGCAGCCCTACCCTGCGCGCCGATGTAATGACCGAGATTGAACTGCTGGTAGAAGACGACGAGCGGCTGGTGCCCGGCACCATCGTGATCCGTGAAGAGGCCCCCGATCGGGTGCTGGTCACCGCTCGCACCTATGAATTCGGCGATTTGGAGGTAACCCTGTGAACCTGCGCCCGAACGTGGACTTTATGGCCCTGCTGGCCGAGGCCGGTGTGCCGACCACCGAGCAGGCCATGGAGGCCGAGCTCAAAAAGGAGGTGGTCGCCGCCGGCTCCCTCATCACCAACGACAGCGATGTGAGCCCCTTCTGGCGGCTGGTGCGCGGGGTGGTCATTACCCCGGCGCTCTGGCTTATCCGCACCCTGCTGGCGGGCCATGTGCTGCCCAACACCTTTGCGGCCACCGCCACCGACGCCTATCTCGATCTCAAAGCCTGGGATGTAGACCTGACCCGCAAGGCCGCCCAGAAGACCCGGGGAGTGATCCACTTCGTCAAGGTGAGCCCTGGCGAGGCGGTCACCATTCCGGCCGATATCTGGGTCACCACCGAGCGCATCAACGGCACCATCTACCGGGTGAAGCCCTTGCAGGCGGTGGTCAGCCCCGCCGGCGAGGCGGTGGCCAAGGTGGTCTGCGAGGCCGAGTTTGCCGGCAGCGCCTGGAATCTGGCCCCGGGTTATTACAACCTGCTGAGCGAACCGGTGACCGGCATCCTCTCGGCCCGCAACGATGACAAGGAGTGGATCACCACCCAGGGCGCCGATGCCGAGGGCAACGACGCGCTCGGCCTGCGCATCCAGAACCAGTTTTCGGCGGTGGGGCGCTACCACATCGACGCGATTTACCGCTCCATGCTGGCGAGCGTGGCGGGGATCCGGGCCGATCACATCTTCTTTGAGCATGAGGGGCCACGCGGCCCGGGGACCGCCAACGCTTACATCCTGCTGGAAGTGGGCGCTACCCCGGCCAGCCTCATCAACCAGCTCAACGACTGCGTGGGCCGCCAGGGCAACCATGGCCACGGCGATGATCTGTTCGTGATGAGCATCCCCGAGACCCAGCACAGCCTCACCCTTGAGTTATGGCCACAAGCCAACCTCACCGACGAGCAGAAAGCTGCGCTCAAGACGGGCGCCGAAAGCCTGGTCAAGGCGGCGTTTCGCCAGTCGGCGGACTTTCCGAGCGTTACCCGCACCTGGCCGCGCTCGCGCTTCTCGCTCTCCCAGCTGGCCCGCGAGCTGCACAGTCAGTTCCCGCAGCTGCAGAGCCTCAAGTTTGCGCAAGATGACATCGTGTCGGGGCTGGCCATCCCGCGCCTGAGCACGCTGGAGGTGACCCTGCATGAGTAACTCGACCCCGCTTGCACACGACCTGCAGGCGCCGGTGCTGCCCGATGCCAGCGCCCCCTGGTGGGAGGACGGCTACACCATCAGCCCGGCCCACGCCGAGCCCGGGTTTCTGGCCAAGGGGATCAACGCCTTCTGGCAACGGGTCAAAGGCTGGCTGTTGCTGCCGCTGGCCCAGCAAGACCCGCTGACCTGCTCGGAGTCCTTGCTGGCGCTACTCGCCTGGGAGCGGGACATCAGCCGTTTCAACGGCGAGCCGCTCGAGCTTTTCCGCAAGCGGGTCAAGTTCGCCTTTGTGAACGCCCGGGACGCCGGCGAGGTGGCCGGCTTTAAGCGCATCTTCGAGCGCCTGGGCATCGGCTGGTGTGACATCCATGAACGCCAGGCCGGCGCCCCCTGGGACGTCATCACCATCGAGGTGACCGACGGCGCCATCGCGGCCAACCAGAAACTGATGGAAACCTTGATTCAACACTATGGCCGCACCTGCCGCCGCTATCGCTTTCAGGTGGTTTACCCGGTCACCGGCACCTTGCGGTTCGGCCGCATCGACATGAGCCAGCAGGTGTTTGGCGCATCACTTAAGAGGAACGCATGAGCCAGATCATTACCAACGCTTTCTCCCGCTACTGGCAGGAGTGCCTGACCAACCAGACGCCGGTGGTGCTCGATGAGTTCGTGCTGGCCAAGGTGCCGGGGCTCGATCCCGATGCGGCCATCAACCCGGACAGCGGCCTGCCGCCAGTGGGCCAGATTGTGCACCGCCACGCGGTGGACCAACGCGGGCGCATCAACAACGATGCGGTGGCTTACACCATTGTGATGGACACCACGGTCGGCGATTTCAGCTTCAACGCCATGTACCTCATCAACAAGGCCACCGGCGTGGTGGGGATGATTGTGCACAAGGGGCTGGAAACCAAACTCAAGACCAATGAGGCCACCGGCCAGACCGGTAACAGCCTGGTGAAATCCATGCTGATGGAGTACGACCGGGCGGCAGAGTCCACTGCCACCCACGTGGACGCCAGCACCTGGCAGATTGACTATGCCGCCCGCCTGCGCGGGATGGACGACGACCTGCGCCTGCAGGCGCTGCAGTTCTTCGGGCCGGCCACCTTCTACGGTGACGGCTTCAAGCTGGTCAACGAGTCCGGGGTTTACAAGGTGCAGCCCGGGGTGGCCTACGTGGGCGGCCTGCGGGCGGAACTGAACGGGGTCAAGAAGGTGACCCCGGGCGCCAAGCCGGTGGGGCTCTGGCTCGACATCTACCGGGCGGGCTCCCTGCTTGATGCCTGGGTGAATCACTTCACCCTGACCTTAAGCGTGCCGGAGCTCACCGACTACCTGGACAGCAACGGCCATCAGCACCATGTGGCCAAGGTGGCCATCGTCAATGCGGACGGTAGCGTCACCGACGTGCGCCGCAAGCGCACCATCGAGCTGACCGGCGATGTCACCGGCAAGGGCATTCTGGAAGACGCCCAGGGTGTCACCATCGCAGTGGAGATCAAAGACGGCAGCCACCGCCACCAATGGAACGAGATAGACCAGGTACCGGCTACCGCCAGCCGCTGGCCCAGCTATGCCGAGGTGACCAACAAACCGGATCTGGCCGCCGCCAACCACACTCACCCGGGCACGCTGACCAACCCGATCCCGCTGGCCAAAGAGGACCTGAACACCCTGATCACCCCCAGCGTGTTTCGCCAGGACTCCGATGCCAATGCCGCGGCCTCGCTCAATTACCCCGAGCCCAAAGCGGGCTCCCTGACCGTGACCACCGGCGCCGGGGTGCAGCAGCGTTACCACGTCTACAACACCAGCCGGATTTACACCCGCGCCCAGTACAACACCGGGGCCTTTACTCCCTGGGCCCGGGACTACAACACCCAGAACAAGCCGACCGCCGATGACGTAGGCTTGGGCAAGCTCTCCAACATAGCCCCCAGTTACGACCCCTCGGCCAACACCTACGCTTTGCGCGACGGGTCAGGCGACCTGCTAGTCCGCACCCTGCGCAGCAACCTGGTCGATGAACAGCGCATGGTCGGCGCCGTGGCCTTTCGGGTCGATTACGGCAACGACAGCTATCTGCGCTACTGCGCCAGCCAAACAGCGTTTCGTCAGTGGCTCAACCAGGCAGCCACTGGCTGGGAAGTGGGATACCGCCTTGCCATCACCGATCCCAACAACCCGATGACGGAATACCACATTCCAGGAAAAACGGCGGTGATGTCTTACCTGGCCGCTGACGCGGTTTACCGCATCGCAAGCTCCAACGGCTCAGGCGGCGCCGTGTTTGCCCGAATGACGCTTGATTCGTACGGCAACGTCTCATTTCCTGGCACGGTTAGCGATGGTTCTGGCCGCTGCTACAGCCCGGGCAACCAACCCCACTACACCCATAACCACACCGCTGCCCAAGGCAACCAGGACATCGTCGCCAGTGGCTGGGGACAGGTCGGCACCTACATGATGGCCGCCGTGATCCCGGGCCACTCTGGCGCCATGAACCCCACCGCCACCATCGCCGGTTCATCCCTGCGCCCCGCCAACTGCTCGGAGTGGGGCCAGAACCGCGACTGGGCACTGCCGGGGACTTGGAAATGCCTGGGATTCGTCACGGATAACAGCGATGACCGTTGGGACGACCGCACCACCTTGTGGATCCGCATCGCATAAGCACAGGAGAACCGGATGGAACGAATTGAAGTACTCAGCGCGGCTCACCCGCGCCATTACACGGGCGACCCAGATAGCATCACCCTGGATGTGCGCTTTGCCCACCTGCCCGACCCCGTGCAGTTTGCGGCCCGCAAAGATGACCTGGAAGCACACGGCCGCGAGCTCTACAGCCGGGCGGTGTTCGGCGAGTTTGGCGATATCGAGGTGATCCCGGTGCCACCGCCGACCGAGGCCGAGCAGCAGGCCCGCCTCGATGCGCTGCTCAAGCAGGCCGCCAATGCCATGGCCCCGCTGCTTGACGCCGAGGCGCTGGGCATCATCAGCGAGGCCGAGCGCGAACAGCTCACCGCCTGGCAGCGCTACCGGGTCGCCCTCTACCGCCTGCCGCAAGGCGATGGCTGGCCGACCGAGGTCAGCTGGCCGGAGGCACCGCGATGAGCTGGACACAAGGGCCGCTGCGCTGGCCCGCCAGTGCCGGCAGCCTACACAACCGCGCCCAGGGCGTGCTGGGTCAGCTCCCGGCCACCCAGGACAGCGCCATGGCGCGCCTGCAGGGGCTTGCTGGGCGGGCTCAGTACCGGCCCCACACGCTCAGCGAGGCCGCCGCCGCGCTGGCAGGGCTGCGCAACGAGCTTGACCGCCTGCTGGTCACCGGCCGCGGCCTGACGGTCACCCCCTACCAGCACGGGGTCGGCCAACAGCAGGGTCAGCAGTTCAGCCTGGCCGCCCCCAATGCGGTGGCCACCCTGGCCGCCAAGCTGCAAGACGGGGCCGATCCCCTGCTGCCCAGCGGGCAACTGCATGCCATCGCCTGGCTGGTCACCGGCAACAGCGCCGACGCGCTGGCCCGCCAGTTGGCCATCCTCTGCGCCCTGCTACCGTTGCCGGAGTGGTGCGCCACCCTGCGCCGGCTCACCGCCAACAACGACGCCATGAGCCAGCCCACTGCGGCCAAGGTGCCGCGCTGGCGCGCCGATGAGCCGCTGAGCTGGGCACCGCTGCGCCCGGCCCGCCTGGCGCTGGGGGCAGAGCTGGCCCAGCTGGAGAGCCTGGCCCGGGATAGCCAGACCCCGATCGCCAAACTGCAGGAGCTGGCGACACGCCGTGCCGGCCGCCTGGTACAACTCGCCGAGGCCTTGGCCGAGCTGGGTCCCCTCTCCGGCACCCTCTGGCACTGGCAAGGCCAGGGGGATGCCGCCAGCCTCGCCACCCAGCTCGGGCAGAGCGCGCCACCGGACCACAGCCAGAGCATGACGGTCGGCGCCCTGCTGCTCTCCCCGTCCCCGCTCACCTTCTGGCAGGAGTTAACCCCATGAGCCAAGCCATGCTGACCCTCGATGGCGAGCCCATCATCATGAAGTCGATGCGGGTATCCGCATCGATGCAGTTTCAGGACAAGGACCAGAGCGGCCAGACCAGCTCGACCAGCAGCGCCGAACAGGGCGCCAAGGCCAAGGAGCTCGACGTCTCCGGCCTCATCCCATTCAAGGATGAGCAGATGCTGAGTCGGCTGTTTGAGCTGGCCGATGCCAAGGGCAACGGCGGCAAGCGCCACGTCTACCGGGTCGGGTCGCTGCTCGCTAAGTCGGTGAAGGTGCGCCAGGCCAAGTTTGCCGGCCGCATCACCGCCAGCGAACAGGAGGGGCTGCTGGCCTGGCAGGTGCAGTTCACCTTGAAGGAGTTCAACTCGGTACCGGAGAAGCGCGAACAACGCCTGCCAAAGAACGCCCCCACCGTGGGGCAGAGTACCGCCAACACCAGCGCCGCCAAGCCAGGCGACAAGGGGAGCGGTGACGAAGAACAAGACCTGAGCAGCTTCGAGCGTTACGTGCTCAAACCGATGGATGACATGCTGGCATGAAACTCTCCACCTCACTGACCATCGCCGGCCAGCCGGTGCACCTCATCGACCACGATCTGGTGCTGGATCTCAATGCTGGCGGGCGCGCCGCGCTCACCATCGAGGGCAGCGCCAACAAGGGGCAGACCTTTACCCTGGACACTGGCTATAGCGGCGATCTGCGCCGCTGGTTCACCGGCTACGTGTACGACGTACAGCCCGCCGCCAATGGCGCCAGTAAGCTGTTGTGCCGGGAATTGGCAGGCGCCTTGGGCACTCGCCTGCCGGTCAGCCAACAGCATGCCACCCTGCGCAACCTGCTGGCCTGGCTGACAGACCAGACCGGGCTGACCTTTCTGCTACCCAAGGGGGCAGACTATACCGACCGGCCGATCCCCAACTTCACCAGCGCCGGTACCGGGTACCAGTTGCTCGATAGCGCCGGCCGTGCCTTTCAGGTGCCCGACTTTGTCTGGTACCAGCAACCCAATGGCGCCATCTTCGTGGGCAGCCATGCCGACAGCCGCTGGCATGACAAGGAGGTGACACTTGATCCCGCCTGGTCTGGTCGCCAGGCAGGCGACACCCTGACCCTGTCGCCGGTGCCGTCCATCCGGCCCGGCGCCATCATCAACGGTAAGCGGGTGATGCGGGTCCGCCTCAAGGGGGACGAGATGACCCTGACCACGGCCACCCCGGGCAAGGTCACCAAGTCGCCAGAACGGCGCAAGATAGAGGGGGAGTTCCCGGAGCTCGCCGACAACATGCACCTGCCCAAGTTAGGACGGGTCGAGGCCATCAGCGATCAGGCCAGCACTGGCCAGCTCAATGATCCCTTTCGCCCTCGCTATGCGGTGGACGTACAACTGCTGGGCGAGGATGGCCAACCGGACAAGGCCGCCCCGCTGTATCGGGCCGTGCCGCTGCCGGTACAGTTCGGTGGGCAGGAACAGGGCCTGCTGCAGTTCCCCATCGAGGGGACGCTGGTTGAACTGGGGTTCGCCTTCGGGCGGGCCGACCGGCCCTTTATCCGCACCGTGCTCGGTAGTGGCTGGCCTCTGCCGGACATCGCCCCGGGCGAGCAGCTACAGCAGCAACGGGGCGAGGTGGCCAGCCGCACCGACACCGTGGGCAATCTCTCCCGCCACACCGACCGGCGCCTGCATGACAGCGCCCTGCAGATGCACCACCAAAGTGACGACTACCTGGGGGAACATGGCCAGCATCGGCTGCAGGTGGCCCAGCACAGCATCGAGGAGGTGGGAGGGCTCAAGTTCATAGAGGCGCTGGGAGCTGTCGAGCTGCTGGCCGGGGATGATCTCACCCTGGGAAGTCTGGGCAACATGAGCCAGACCACTGCGGGGGATCTGGTTGAGGTGGTGGGACAACTGCGCCGGGCAGTTGCCGGCGAGCTGCAACACCTGGAGGCGCCCCGTTCGTGGATGGGGAGTGAGGGCGTGAACATCTTCCAACTACTGCTACAGCTGATGAACGTGGTGGAGCAGCTGGCCGCAGCCACTGCCAGCCACACTCACGGCAGTGGGCCAGCCCCCGGTAACAGCGGGGCCATGGCCGAACATGGCCAACAGGCCAAGCAGTTGGCCGGCCAGCTATCCCCCATCATCGAGTAAACCATCAAGCGAAGAAGGCCCCACAATGTGGGGCCTTCTTCTATCTGCCTGACAGCGCCTGAGCATGGCCAGGGAATGGCGCCGCATGAAGAGGCAGCCATCGGGCAGAGCTGCATCATACGTGAAGCCTGAGCACGCTCACAGCCTCCCAGCGCATGGCGGCGACGCCCACCGCCGCGTCTGCGTCACGGAATCCGCGCTCATCCGCTCCCGCCTGCGGGGTTCACCGGTAAAAATTTTTGCAAAAGTGGATTACCGCAAAACCATAGGCCCAGGCTGTGCCAGATAAAGGATCTGCGGCCCATTGAGGATCTGAAAGGATCGAAAGAAATTGCAGGGTTTTACAGTTCGGCGGGGCTCTGGATAACGAAGGTGAAAGCGTAATTCGTTGAATGTATTGGGGTGGTCGTACTTTCCGTGAGGATTTGAATGATCGGGGTGGATCTGCGAGGTTGCTTGGAGCTGGCTGGAAGGCGTTTAGTTTCAGCTGGTTAGGTGTGATAAGGGCTGATCTGAGAACTGAAATTTTGAAAGGGCGCTGTAGTCTTCTACGCTGGTTGGCCTTACTCACGGAAAACGGGAACAGGTGAGATGTGTCCGGCCGTATTGATGTGGCCACATTGTCAGAGCTGTGGACATATGGTGGACACGTAAACCATAAAATCCTTTTAAATCATGAACTTAAATATACAAAAAAGGAGGCCTGAGCCTCCTTTTAGCATTTATAACAGAACCGGATTAGACCAGAGCTGCTTTGGCCTTTTCAACCAGGGCGGTGAAAGCCAGCTTGTCGTGAACGGCGATATCGGACAGGATCTTGCGATCGATCTCGATGGAAGCCTTCTTCAGACCGTTGATCAGACGGCTGTAGGACAGACCGTTCTGACGGGCTGCTGCGTTGATACGAGCAATCCACAGTTGACGGAACTGACGCTTTTTCTGGCGACGGTCACGGTAGGCATACTGACCAGCTTTGGTTACCGCTTGTACCGCTACGCGGTAGACACGGGAACGGGCGCCGTAGTAACCCTTGGCGGCTTTCATTACTTTCTTGTGACGAGCGCGAGCGGTCACACCACGTTTAACTCTTGGCATTTTTCACATCCCCCCTTATGCGTACGGCAGACAAGCGACAACACGTTTGTGGTCGGCAGCGGAAACAAAGAACTTCGGTCCCAGCTGACGCTTACGCTTACTGCTCTTCTTGGTCAGGATGTGACGCAGGTGGTTGTGCTTGCACTTGAAGCGACCTGAGCCAGTCTTCTTGAAGCGCTTTGCGGCGCCCCGGTTGGTTTTCATCTTCGGCATTTCATACTCCGCATTGTGAGTGACAACAAAATCGCAAGGCGAACCGACTCATGGGGCTGGCCCCATGAGTCAATTTCTTGTGGGCCTTAAGATTTCTTCTTAGGTGCGAGGACCATCACAGCTTGACGGCCTTCGACTTTCGGGAACGATTCGACTACGGCCAGCTCTTCCAGATCGTTCTTGACGCGTTCCAGAACCTTGATACCAAGTTCCTGGTGGGCCATTTCACGACCACGGAAGCGCAGGGTGACCTTTGCCTTGTCCCCGTCTTCCAGAAAGCGAACCAGGTTGCGTAGTTTTACCTGATAGTCGCCTTCGTCGGTGCCAGGACGGAATTTGATTTCCTTGACCTGGACGACTTTCTGCTTTTTCTTCTGTTCTTTGGTGGTCTTGCTCTTTTCGTAGAGGAATTTGCCGTAATCCATGATCCGGCAAACGGGCGGCTCAGCGTTCGGACTGATCTCGACCAGATCCACTCCGGCCTCAAGGGCCAAGTTCAGGGCATCCTGGATGGAGGTGATGCCAATGGCTTCACCATCCAGACCAGTCAGACGAACTTCTTTCAGACGGATCTCTTCGTTGATCCGGTGAGCGCGGGCTTGCGGTTGCTTGCCCAGTTTTTTTCCGCCTTTTATAGCTTATTCCTCCACTTTCTTTTGTCCGCGGGTCTGAACTTCCTGGGTCAACAGAGCAATCAGCTCTTCAACAGAATAAGTGCCCAGGTCAGCCCCTTTACGAGTACGCACTGCAATCTTGCCGGCTTCTACTTCTTTATCGCCGCAGACCAGCATGAAGGGTACTCGCTTCAAAGTATGCTCGCGGATTTTAAAGCCAATCTTCTCATTTCTCAAGTCCGCTTTTGCGCGAAGGCCCGCATCATTCAATGCTTTGGCTACTTTCACTGCATAATCGGCCTGATTGTCGGTGATATTCATGACCACGGCTTGGGTCGGTGCCAGCCAGGTCGGGAACAGTCCGGCGTACTCTTCGGTCAGGATCCCGATGAAACGCTCCAGCGAACCCAGAATGGCGCGGTGGATCATCACGGGAACATGACGTTCGTTGTCTTCACCCACGTAGGTGGCGCCCAGACGGCCCGGCAGGGCAAAATCGAGCTGCACGGTACCACATTGCCACGCACGATCAAGGCAATCGTGCAGGGTAAATTCGATCTTGGGACCGTAGAAGGCCCCCTCACCCGGCTGCAGATCGTACTTCAGGCCGTTCAGTACCAGGGCTTCGGCCAGCGCGGCCTCGGCGCGATCCCAAGCTTCATCGGAGCCGATACGCTGTTCCGGACGAGTGGAGAGCTTGACCACGATGTTCTCGAAGCCGAAGGTGCCATAGACGTCGTAGACCATGCGGATACAGGCCGACACCTCTTCCATGATCTGCTCTTCGGTACAGAAGATGTGCGCGTCATCCTGGGTGAAACCACGTACCCGCATCAGGCCGTGCAGGGAGCCTGACGGCTCGTTGCGGTGGCAGGAGCCGAACTCGGCCATGCGCAGCGGCAGATCGCGGTAGGATTTCAGACCCTGGTTGAAGATCTGCACGTGACCCGGGCAGTTCATCGGCTTGATGGCGTACTCGCGGTTCTCGGACTGGGTGGTGAACATGGCCTGGGCGTATTTCTCCCAGTGACCCGAACGCTCCCACAGCACGCGATCCATCATGAAGGGGCCTTTCACCTCCTGATAGTCGTACTCTTTGAGCTTGCCGCGGATGAAGGTCTCCAGCTCACGGAAGATGGTCCAGCCATCGTTGTGCCAGAACACCATGCCGGGAGCTTCTTCCTGCATGTGATACAGGTCGAGCTGCTTGCCGATCTTGCGGTGGTCGCGCTTGGCGGCCTCTTCCAGGCGCTGCAGGTAAGACTTGAGCTGCTTCTTGTCGGCCCAGGCGGTGCCGTAGATGCGCTGCAGCATCTTGTTGTTGGAGTCGCCGCGCCAGTAGGCGCCGGACATCTTCTGCAACTTGAAGTGATGGCAGTGACGCATGTTGGGCACGTGCGGGCCGCGACACATGTCGATGTACTCTTCGTGATGGTACAGACCGGGCTGGTCATCACGGGCAATGTTCTGATCCAGGATCTCGACCTTGTAGGTCTCGCCACGGGCTTCAAACACGTCGCGTGCTTCCTGCCAGGAGACCTTTTTCTTGATGACGTCGTAATCCTTGGCGGCCAGCGCCAGCATGCGCTCTTCCAGCGCAGCCAGATCTTCGTCGGTCAGGGTGCGGTCGAGATCGATGTCGTAGTAGAAACCGTTGTCGATGACGGGACCGATGGCCATCTTGGTCTGAGGCCAGAGTTGCTTGATGGCATGACCCAACAGGTGCGCACAGGAGTGGCGCAGGATGTCCAGACCTTCTTCGTCTTTGGCGGTGATGATGGCCAGGGAGGAATCGGCTGCGATCAGCTCGCAGGCATCCACCAGTTCACCGTTTACCCGACCGGCAATGCACGCCTTGGCGAGACCGGGACCGATGTCCGCGGCCACATCCATGACGGAAACGGCGTGGGCAAATTGACGTTGGCTGCCATCAGGCAGAGTAATGATTGGCATTGTGTGTTTCCTTATACAGTGGTGCCCCCTACCAAAGGGCACATGCGGGATGGAAAGATTCATTCAAAAATGGGTGATGTTCTGGCTCTCCACAGCACTTTGCGAAGGCGCCCTACGACGCAAACAACCCGTTCAACGTTGCAAGACAAACCAAAAACCGGACCATGCTACCAGAAGTAGGCGGGGCTGTATCGGATTTGCTGAGATTTTCTACAGTCAGATGAAGTGCTTGGCAGCTATTCCCCCAGCAGAGACTGCCAGTTGAAGTCGAACGTGGAGCTCCCCTCCTGCGCCAGTTCCAGCTCCTGCAGCACCTTAAGCGCCAGCTGATTGCCCTGCTTGGCGGCCTGATAGAGCCACTCCTTGGCACGGGGCAGATCGACCCGCCCGCTGACCCCCATCAGATGCAGCACGCCCACCTTCAACATGGCGGGCACATCGCCGTTCTTGGCCGCCAGCTCCATCCAGTGAAACGCCTCGCGCAGATCCCGCTTCACCCCGGCCCCCCGCAGGTAGACCTCCCCCAGCCGGTATTGGCCGAAGGCATCCCCCGCCTGCGCCGCCTGACGATAGAGCGTGATGGCCCGGCTGATATCCTGCTCGCTCCCCTGCCCCACTTCATGGCTCCAGCCCATCAGTGCCTGGGCCCGTGGCTGGCCCTGCTCGGCCAGCGGCGACCAGATCCGGGTCGCCTCATCGAAGTGACCGGTACGCCAGGCGCGATTGGCCGAGGCCAGCTCCTGCTCGGTGGAGAGCGGGATCAGACGCCAGATAACCAGCGCAATGACAGCGATGAAGAGCCAGCGAGAGGTGATGGGTGCCATAATGATTTCCGTGATCCAGTTCGCATTTCGTCTATGTAAACGAAATGTAGCGCCGCGATCAAGCAAGAGATCCCTTTGACATGCTTTTTATGGCCGGCTGGGTAGGCAGAACTTGCATTCGGTAATGAGGGTCAGCATGATGGCTGTATATATAAACAGTATTGGTAGTGTGCGATGGCAGGTCGAGGCAGTTCCCACAATGTTGATCACCGTTTCAGCGGCCAGCGGGTCGATGCGGTCGATGACGGCTGGTCCCAACCCGAGTGGGAAGCGGCATTTGCCGCCAGCGATCCCCGCACCGAGGTGACGGAGATCAGCGCCCGCAGCATCATCAGTTACAACAGCTCCCCCGACGTCCCTTTCAGCCGCTCCATCAATCCCTATCAGGGCTGTGAGCACGGCTGCATCTATTGCTACGCCAGACCGAGCCACGCCTATCTCGAGCTCTCCCCCGGCCTCGACTTCGAGACCCGCTTGTTCGCCAAGCTCAATGCCGCCGAGCTGCTGCGCCGGGAGTTTGCCAGACCCGCCTATCAGCCGCAGACCATAGTGCTGGGAGCCAATACCGACCCCTATCAGCCCATCGAGCATCACTATCGCCTCACCCGCCAGCTGCTCGAGGTGATGCTGGCCCACCGCCATCCGGTCGGGATCATCACCAAGAGCGCCATGATATTGCGCGACCTCGACCTGCTGACGGAGCTGGCCCGGGAGGGGCTCTGCCAGGTGATGGTGTCGGTCACCACCTTGAATGAGACATTGCGGCGACAGCTGGAGCCAAGAGCCAGCACCGGGGCCGGCCGGCTCAAGGTGGTGGAGAAACTGGCCCGCGCCGGTGTGCCGGTCGGCGTGCTGGCGGCCCCCATGATCCCGCGCCTCAACGAGCCCGAGCTCGAGCAGATCATCAAAGGCGCTGCCGAGGCCGGTGCCCACTGCGCCGACTATATCCTGCTGCGACTGCCCCACGAGCTGGCACCGCTGTTCAGTGACTGGCTGGATGAGCACTATCCCGGTCAGAAGGAGGCGATCCTCAACCAGCTACGGGCCAGCCGGGACGGCGCCCTCAACAGTCCCGCCTTCGGCAGCCGGATGCGGGGAGAAGGCCAGTTTGCCGATCTGCTGGCCCAACGCTTTCGGTTGATCGCCAAGCGGCTCGGGCTCGGCAAGCGCCATTTTCAACTGCGCCAGGATGCCTTCATCCGCCCTGGCGAGCAGTTGCGGCTGTTCTAGGCGCCCGTCAAGCCCGCCACGGGCAAAGCCTCAACCCCTTGGTCGCGACGCACTGGCCTTGCTGCGGTGGGCAATCAACTCGGCGGGCAAACGGGCTGGCTCGTGTGCCACCTCAGGTTCATGTTCGCCTGCGCGCGCATCCATCTCTGCCTCGCCCCATACCCGGCTCCACCAGATCTCCCACATTACCCAGCTGGTCATGACATGCTCCTGGCAGGCGTTACCTGCGTCTATGGTGGTTTCTCTCCAACGGGAGCAGCATGGCTGGCCGCCATGACAGAGCGATGACATTCAAATGAAGGAGCCGTGTCGAGACCATGCTCCCATCAGGGCAGCCTTGGCAAGCAGTGCCCGTTCTTCCTGCCATGACAGGCAAGACTGGACAGGGGAAAAAGGAAGAAGAAAGGAGGATAACGGGGGACGCCAGCAACAAGTGAGCCAATGAAAAGAGCGGCCATGAGGCCGCTCTTTGGTATCGGGTAAAGGAGAGCGATTATTCGTCGCCCGCTTCACCTGCATCGACAGCACCGGTGTCCGCTGCGGTATCGGTGTCTTCAGACACCTCCCCTTCAACGGCCAGCACTTCGTTTTCGTCTTCGTCGCTCTCGGCAACCCGCTGCAGACCGACTACGGTCTCGTCTTCACCGGTACGGATCAGACGCACACCGCCGGTGTTGCGGCCAATGACGCTCACCTCGGACACCCGGGTACGTACCAGAGTACCGCCGTTGGTGATCAGCATGATCTGGTCGGTATCTTCGACCTGGATCGCATCGATCACCTTGCCGTTGCGCTCATCCACCTTGATGGAGATGACGCCCTGGGTACCACGGCTCTTGGTCGGGTACTCGTCCAGCGCGGTACGCTTGCCGTAACCGTTCTCGGTGGCGGTGAGGATGGCCCCGTCGCCACGCGGCACGATGAGGGACACCACCTTGTCACCGGCGCCCAGCTTGATGCCGCGCACACCTGCAGCGGTACGACCCATGGGACGTACGCCCTTGAAGGTACCCTTGCTTTCGGTGCCTTCGCCGTTGTCGCTGCCATCATCGTCGTTGCCGGCGTCGTCGTCGGTGTCGACTTCGTCAGTGGCATCGGCATCAGCGCGACCACTGCCTTCCGCGAAGCGAACCACCTTGCCCGCATCGGAGAACAGCATGATCTCGTTGCTGCCATCGGTGATATCCACCCCGATCAGCTCATCACCCTCTTTGAGGTTGATGGCGCGGATGCCGGAGGAGAGCGGACGGCTGAAGTCGGACAGGCTGGTCTTCTTCACGGTACCGTTGGCGGTGGCGAAGAACACATACTTCTCGGCGTCATATTCCTTCACCGGCAGAATGGCGGTGATACGCTCACCCTCTTCCAGCGGCAGCAGGTTGATGATCGGACGACCGCGGGCGCCACGGGACGCCTCCGGCAGCTGGTAAACCTTGAGCCAGTAGACCTTGCCACGGGTGGAGAAGCACAGAATGGTGTCGTGGGTGTTGGCCACCAGCAGACGCTCCACAAAATCCTCTTCCTTGATCCGGGTGGCCGACTTGCCACGACCACCGCGGCGCTGGGCCTCGTAGTCGGAGAGCGGCTGATACTTCACGTAACCCTGGTGAGACAAGGTCACGACCACGTCTTCCGGGGTGATCAGATCTTCGATGTTGATCTCGGCACTGGACATGCTGATCTCGGTACGACGCTCGTCGCCGTACTGCTCGCGCACGGCCAGCAGTTCGTCACGGATCACTTCCATCAACCGCACCGGGCTCGCTAGGATGAACAGCAGCTCGGCGATGAGATCCAGCAGAGATTGGTACTCTTCCAGGATCTTCTCGTGCTCGAGGCCGGTCAGCTTGTGCAGACGCAGGTCAAGGATGGCCTGGGCCTGCTGCTCGGTCAGGTAGTAGTGACCTTCGCGGATGCCGAACTCGGGTTCCAGCCACTCGGGGCGGGCTGCGTCGTCACCGGCTTTCTCTAGCATGGAGGCCACGTTGCCGAGCTCCCAGCCACGGGCAACCAGGCCCGCTTTCGCGTCGGCCGGGGTCGCGCTGTGGCGAATGAGCTCGATGACCGGGTCGATGTTGGCCAGCGCCACCGCCAGACCTTCCAGGATGTGAGCCCGATCCCGCGCCTTGCGCAGTTCGAACACGGTCCGGCGGGTCACCACTTCGCGGCGGTGCAGCAGGAACGCATCCAGGATCTCTTTGAGGTTCATCACCTTGGGCTGGTTGTTATCGAGCGCCACCATGTTGATGCCGAACGTGGTCTGCATCTGGGTATGCTTGTAGAGATTGTTCAGCACAATCTCGCCGGACTCGCCGCGCTTGATCTCGATAACGATGCGCATGCCGTCCTTGTCGGACTCATCGCGCAGGGCACTGATACCCTCGATCTTCTTCTCTTTGACCAGCTCGGCGATTTTCTCGATGAGCCGCGCCTTGTTCACCTGATAGGGGATCTCGTGAACGATGATGGTCTCGCGACTGGTCTTCTCGTCCACCTCCACTTCAGCCTTGGCACGCACATAGACGGAGCCACGACCGGTACGGTACGCCTGCACGATGCCGGAACGACCGTTGATGATGCCACCAGTGGGGAAATCCGGGCCGGTGATGTAGGTCATCAGCTCGTCGATGGTGAGGTCGCCGTTCTCGATCAACGCCAGACAGCCGTTGACTATCTCGGTGAGGTTGTGAGGCGGAATGTTGGTCGCCATGCCCACCGCAATACCGGAGGAGCCGTTGACCAGCAGGTTGGGAACCTTGGTGGGCATGACAGCCGGGATCATCTCGGTGCCGTCATAGTTCGGCACCCAGTCCACGGTCTCTTTGTCCAGATCGGCCAGCAGCTCGTGGGAGATGCGTGCCATCCGCACTTCGGTGTAACGCATGGCGGCGGCGCTGTCGCCGTCGACCGAACCGAAGTTGCCCTGACCATCGACCAGCATGTAACGCATGGAGAAATCCTGCGCCATGCGAACGATGGTGTCATACACGGCACTGTCGCCGTGCGGGTGATATTTACCGATTACGTCACCGACCACACGGGCCGATTTTTTATAGGGCTTGTTCCAGTCGTTCCCCAGCTCGTTCATTGCATACAGAACGCGGCGGTGAACCGGTTTCAAGCCATCACGCACATCCGGCAGAGCTCGTCCTACGATCACGCTCATGGCGTAATCAAGATAGGAACTCTTGAGCTCTTCTTCGATGTTGACCGGCGTGATCTCTCTGGCCAGATCGCTCATAGAAAGCCTTAATCCCTAATTAGTTGTTCTTTGGCTTAAACAGCGCGACATGGTAACACACTGAGCCAAATACCTTAAGCCACAAATCCGGTATCAAGTCGGGCTGGTGTGACAAAGTCCGTCCGTTATAATGCCCGCCAGGACAACAGATTGCGCGCGCCCCACCCAGCCTGCGCGCCCTTGCCACAGGATCATCAAAAAATGCACAGTGATGCCAATGTCGATCTGACAGAAATTGCCAAATTCGAAGCCATCGCCTCCCGCTGGTGGGATATGGAGGGAGAGTTCAAGCCGCTGCACCAGATAAACCCGGTGCGCCTTGACTGGATCACCGACAAGAGCGGCGGCCTGTTTGGCAAGCGCATCCTCGACATCGGCTGCGGCGGCGGCATTCTCGCCGAGAGCATGGCCCGCCGGGGTGCCAAGGTCACCGGCATCGACATGGGCAAGGAGCCCCTCGGGGTCGCCCGCCTCCATGCCCTCGAGGCGGGCGTGGAGCTCGAGTATCGCCAGATCACCGCCGAAGCCCACGCCGATGAGGCCCCCGGCCAGTATGACGTGGTCACCTGCATGGAGATGCTGGAGCACGTGCCGGATCCCGCCTCCGTACTGCGCGCCATCGCTACCCTAGTGCGCCCGGGCGGCAAGGTGTTCGTCTCCACCATCAACCGCAACCCGAAAGCCTATCTGATGATGATCCTCGGCGCCGAGTACCTGATGAAGATGATGCCCAAGGGTACCCACGACCACAAGAAGTTCATCACCCCCGCCGAACTGTGTCGCATGGGTGAGGCAGCGGGCCTGCTGGTACGGGACATGAGCGGGGTACACTACGCGCCGCTCTCCAACAGCTTCAAGCTCGGTCGCAACGTCGACGTCAACTACATGGTGGCGTTCGAGCGCCCGGAGCAAGGCTGATGACGACTCACTCTGCTGCGCCCCTTGGCTGCGTGCTGTTCGATCTGGACGGCACCCTGCTCGACACAGCCCCCGATCTGGGGGCCGCCGTCAACCACGTGCTGATAAGCGAGGGCTTCGCGCCGCTTTCTGACGACATCATCCGTCAGACCACCTCCCACGGGGCGCTCGGGCTGCTCAGGGCCGGTCTTGGCGACGAGCTGCTCGAAGAGCTGGGCGCCACCCGCCTTCGCACCGCCCTGCTCGATTACTACGCCGCCAACCTCTGCGTCGGCACCCGCCCCTATGAAGGGATGGTGGATCTCATCGAGTGGCTCGACGAGAAGCAGCTGCCCTGGGGCATCGTCACCAACAAGCCGGGCTTTCTCACCGAACCGCTGCTGGCGGCCCTGCCCGAGCTCGCCAGTTGCGGCGTGACCGTCAGCGCCGACACCCTGCCGGTGCGCAAGCCCGACCCCGCCCCCATGTACTTTGCCTGCGACCAGCTTGGCGTCGAGGCGAGCCACTGCCTTTATGTGGGGGATCACGTGCGCGATATCGAGGCTGGCCGCAACGCCGGCATGCGCACTGCCGTTGCCGGCTGGGGTTATCTCAATGACGATGAGGATCCGGCCCAGTGGGGCGCCGATCTGCACTTTGACACCGTGCAAGCCCTGCACCACTGGCTGCGCTACGAGCTGGGCTGAGATTGCCAACCCGTGCCGGGCAACCCTGGTACAGGAGGCAGGCAGCAGAGATGGATAACAAAGGCAGCTTTACCGCCAAAGGGTGGCCAGATGAGCACTGTTGACTGATCGCGGCAGTGCCTCGGTAGTCACTACGGGGGATCGCTGGCGATCCCCCGTTTTGGCGGTTTGACAAGCAGGGAAGCGGCGAGATCGGACACCTTTTGACCCTTGCTGCACAAGGGATAATCAGGCTGAATTTGCTAGTAAAAACACCCCCTTTTCGCAAGCAAAAAAAGTTATTTAAATTTTCCATGTTCGATCATCAGACTTGCATTTACTGGATCGGACGGATGAAAACCCACTCGCTGTGAGCGTCCACTAACACAGAGCGGAACACCCACAATTTATCCACAGCTAATCCCTTATCCACAGATTGCAAAGCCGAGCCGACCTCACTATCTTGTAGCTCGAAATCAAAATAACACTATATCTTGTGATTCATCGCACAATAGGTCCCCACCTCCCACGCCTCTCAAAGGCTTGGAGGCAAGCGCCGTGCGATGGTTTTTCGGGAATCAACTAAAGGTCATCAGCCAATGAACTTGTTTGTGACGAAGCGTAACGGCCACAAAGAACCCATCGATCTGGATAAAATTCACCGCGTGCTCGACTGGGCTGCCGAGGGTCTCGACAACGTGTCGGTCTCCCAGGTGGAACTCAAGTCCCACATCCAGTTCTATGACGGCATCCGTACCGCCGATATCCACGAAACCGTCATCAAGGCCGCTGCTGACCTGATCTCCGAGCAAAGCCCGGACTACCAGTACATGGCCGCCCGCCTGGCCATTTTCCACCTGCGCAAGAAGGCGTATGGCCAGTTCGAGCCGCCCCACCTCTATCAGCACGTTGCCAAACTGGTGGACATGGGCAAGTACGACAAACACCTGCTGGAAGACTACAGCCAGGCCGAATTCGAGGAGCTGAACCAGCACCTGGATCACTGGCGTGACATGGACTTCTCCTACGCAGCGGTCAAGCAGCTGGAAGGCAAGTACCTGGTCCAGAACCGTGTCACCGGCGAAATTTACGAGAGCCCGCAGTTCCTCTACATCCTGGTAGCGGCCTGCCTCTTCTCCAAGTATCCGAAAGATACCCGTCTGGACTACATCAAGCGCTTCTATGATGCGGTCTCGACCTTCAAGATCTCGCTGCCGACCCCGATCATGAGCGGCGTGCGCACCCCGACTCGTCAGTTCAGCTCCTGCGTGCTGATCGAGTGCGATGACAGCCTGGATTCCATCAATGCCACCGCCAGCGCCATCGTGCGCTACGTGTCCCAGCGCGCCGGCATCGGCATCAACGCCGGCCGCATCCGTGGTCTGGGCAGCCCGATCCGTGGCGGCGAAGCGTTCCACACCGGTTGCATCCCCTTCTACAAGTACTTCCAGACTGCCGTGAAGTGCTGCTCCCAGGGCGGCGTGCGCGGCGGTGCAGCCACCCTGTTCTACCCGCTGTGGCACACCGAAGTGGAAAGCCTGCTGGTACTGAAGAACAACCGCGGCGTGGAGGAGAACCGGGTCCGTCACATGGACTACGGCGTGCAGATCAACAAGCTGATGTACCAGCGCCTCATCAAGGGCGGCGACATCACCCTGTTCTCCCCGTCCGATGCACCGGGCTTGTACGATGCCTTCTTCGCGGATCAGGACAAGTTCGAAGCGCTCTACGTCAAGTACGAGCAGGACCCGAGCATTCGCAAGAAGACCCTCAAGGCAGTGGATCTCTTCTCCCTGATGATGCAGGAGCGCGCCGGTACCGGTCGCATCTACATCCAGAACGTAGACCACTGCAACACCCACAGCCCGTTCGATCCGAGCGTGGCGCCGGTGCGCCAGTCCAACCTCTGCCTCGAGATTGCACTGCCCACCAAGCCGCTCAACAACGTGGATGACGAAGAGGGCGAGATCGCGCTCTGCACCCTGTCCGCCTTCAACCTGGGTGCCATCGAGAAGCTGGAAGATCTGGAAGAGATGGCGGATCTCGCCGTGCGCGCTCTGGATGCCCTGCTCGACTATCAGGACTACCCGCTCAAGGCCGCGATGAAGGGCAGCATGAACCGCCGTACCCTGGGGATCGGCGTCATCAACTACGCCTACTACCTGGCGAAGAACGGTGCCCGCTACTCCGACGGTTCCGGTCTGGCGCTGACCCACCGCACCTTCGAGGCGATCCAGTACTACCTGTTGAAAGCTTCCGTGCAGCTGGCCCGCGAGTTCGGCCCCTGCCCGGCCTTCAACGAGACCACCTATGCCCAGGGTATCCTGCCCATCGATACCTATAAAAAGGATCTGGACAACCTGTGCAACGAACCGCTGCACCTGGACTGGGAAGCGCTGCGCGAGGAGATCCGCACCGTGGGTCTGCGCAACTCCACCCTGACCGCCCTGATGCCGAGCGAGACCTCCAGCCAGATCTCCAACGCCACCAACGGCATCGAGCCGCCGCGCGGCCTGGTCTCTGTCAAGGCCTCCAAGGACGGCATCCTCAAGCAGGTGGTGCCCGAGTATGACCGCCTGAAGGATCAATACGAACTGCTCTGGAAGCAACCGAGCGTCGATGGTTACCTGCAGCTGGTCGGTATCATGCAGAAGTTCGTGGATCAGGCGATCTCCGCCAACACCAACTATGATCCCGCCCGTTTCGAAGGCAACAAGGTACCGATGAAGCAGCTGCTGAAGGACTTGCTGACCGCCTACAAATACGGCCTCAAGACCCTGTACTATCACAACACCCGTGATGGTGCGGACGATGCCCAGACCGATCTGCAAGATGACGGTTGTGCCGGCGGCGCCTGCAAGATCTGATGAACCGGGCGGGAGCGACAAGCTCCCGCCCTCCTGTTTCCCCTACTTCGCGATATTCGACAACCATGGCCTATTCAACTTTCTGCCAGACCCAAAACGACCAGCTCAAGGAGCCGATGTTTTTCGGCCAATCGGTCAACGTGGCCCGTTATGACCAGCAAAAACACGAAGTGTTCGAACGGCTGATCGAAAAGCAGCTCTCCTTCTTCTGGCGCCCGGAAGAGGTGGACGTCTCCCACGACCGCATCGACTTCCAGGCCCTGCCGCCCCACGAGCAGCACATTTTCATCTCCAACCTGAAGTACCAGACCCTGCTGGACTCCATCCAGGGTCGCAGCCCCAACGTGGCACTGCTGCCGCTGGTCTCCATTCCGGAGCTGGAAACCTGGATCGAGACCTGGGCCTTCTCGGAGACCATCCACTCTCGCTCCTACACCCATATCATCCGCAACATCGTCAACACCCCCGCCCAGGTGTTCGACGACATCGTCACCAACGAGCAGATCTTGAAGCGCGCCGGCTCCATCAGCCACTTCTACGACGACCTGATCGAAGCGACCGCGCTCTACCACCTGCACGGTGAAGGTACCCACCGGGTGGCCGGTCGTGACGTGACTATCACCTTGCGCGAGCTGAAAAAGAAACTCTATCTGTGCCTGATGAGCGTCAACGCACTGGAAGCGATCCGCTTCTACGTCAGCTTCGCCTGCTCCTTCGCCTTCGCCGAGCGTGAGCTGATGGAGGGCAACGCCAAGATCATCAAGATGATCGCCCGCGACGAAGCGCTGCACCTGACCGGGACCCAGCACATGCTGAACCTGATGCGCAGCGGCCAGGACGACCCCGAGATGGCCGAGATTGCCGCCGAGTGCGAACAGGCCTGCTTCGAGCTGTTCAAGGAAGCCGCCATTCAGGAGAAGGAGTGGGCCGAGTACCTGTTCCAGGACGGCTCCATGATCGGTCTGAACAAGGACATCCTCTGCCAGTACGTGGAGTACATCACCAACCTGCGCATGAATGCGGTGGGTCTGCAGCCAGCCTTTGCCGGGGCCAAGCAGAACCCGATCCCTTGGATCAACACCTGGCTGTCGTCCGACAACGTGCAGGTCGCCCCGCAGGAAGTGGAAGTGAGCTCCTATCTGGTGGGTCAGATCGACAGCGAAGTGAATGCCGAAGACCTGGGTGATTTCGAACTGTGAGTGACGCCAGCAGCACGCTGACCCCTGCCCCGCACGCGGCCCCCGCTCCAAGCGACGCAGGCTCGCCACGGGTGCATACCCAGGATGGCGTGCTGCACGCCCATCCCGGCGAGAGCGTGCTGGAAACCCTGGAGCGCCACGGTCATCACGTGGAGTTCCAGTGCCGCAGCGGCTATTGCGGCGCCTGCCGCACCCCGCTGCTGGCAGGCAAGGTGCACTATGCCGCCGTGCCGCTCGCCTTTGTCTCCCACGGAGAGTGCCTGCCCTGCTGCTGCAAACCGGTGGGCGCCATCCGGCTGGACATCAAGAAGCGCTGAGACCCCCTCAGGTTCGCGTCAGCAAACAAAAAGCCGCCGGATTGCTCCGGCGGCTTTTTTACATCCATCTCTATGCCTCGTGGGCGGGCGGCTGATACACCAACCGCCCCCACAGCGCCTTACAGCCAGGGCGCGGCGGTCGGCCCATGGTGCAGACCCAGCTTCCAGACCCGGCCGAAGTGCTTGTAGTGACCGGCCGCGACACCGGCCTTCTCGCCCATGCCGTGGTAGAGATCAAGGTGGCCCTTCTTCACCGCCCCGCCTACATCCAGCGCAATCAACAGCCGCAGCTGGTGCTTGCCGGTCCAGTTGCCCTCTTTGTCCAGCAGCGGCACTTCCGCTAGGATCGGCGTGCCCATCGGCAGCAGGGTCTTGTCGGCGGCCACCGCCGCCATCGGCAACAGCGGAATGCCGGCAGCCCCGATCACGTCGTTGGTGGGGCGACGCTCGAAGAAGACATAGGAGGGGTTCTGCTCCACCAGCTCCTTGACGCTCTCCTCCGGCTGACGGTTGGCCCAATCCTTGATGGCCTTCATGGACATCTGCTCCTTGGGCACTTCGCCTCGGTCGATCAGCACCCGGCCGATGCTGACGTAACCGTGACCGTTCTTGCCGCTGTAACCCAGATATTGCAGCCGATCATCATCGCCATAGTGGACGAAGCCCGAGCCCTGCACGTCCATCAGGAAATTGTCGATGAGGGATTTGCTGTAACCCAGCTCCAGCCCGCGGTTGGCCAGGGCCCCTTGATGGATCTGGGCACGGGTCGGACAGCGGCCACCACATTTGGGCATGGCATAGATGGGGTACTTGTACTTGGCATCCGGGCGGTGACGCACCTCCAGCACCGGCGAGTAGTAACCGGTGAACAGCACGTTACCCATCCGATCCGAGCCGCCCAGCTGGGCGAGGCTGATGCCGTAACGGGTAATCTGAGCGGGATCGCCGCCATTGGCCACCCAGCGGGAGAGTTGATGGTAAAGCTCGCCATAGCGGCGCGTCATCTTGCCGGAGCGCTCCAGCACCAGCCGGCTCTGGGGGCCGAATTTGCTGTAGTCGGCGCGCTGTCGGCTGTTGACCCGCTCCACTCGCACCAGATCATCAGGCAGGGGACCGTCCAGATACTGCTTGCCCAGATTTTCCGGCACCTCGCAGTTGAGAAAACATCTGGCATCGGGTTTGTTTTTGGGCACCTGGGCTTGCTCAGAGTTGCCCGCACAACCGGCCAACCCCAGCACTGCGGCGGTCAGCCAGTAAGCGTGTTTATTCATATGTCCTCATATAACACCAAGGGTTATGTTCGGCGGGGAAGATGCCAAATTTGTAGGGGGAAAGCAAACGCCTTCAGGCCTGGGACAGCGGATTTCTCCAAAGGGGATCTTCTGGGTTATAACAAGGTAACAGGGTGTGAGAGGCCATGGATGGAACAGCTCGAAATTTTCCCGCTGCAGAGCCCCTGCATCGGGGTCTGCGAAGTGAACAACAAGGGCTACTGCAAGGGGTGCCTGCGCAGCCGCGAGGAGCGTTTCAACTGGCTCACCATGAGCCATGCCCAGCAACAAGAGGTGATGCGCCTGTGCCGTGGTCGCAAGGCGCGGGTGGAAGCCGCTCGCCGCAAGGCGCAGGAGGGGGCCCAACCCGAGTCGCCAGAGCAACCTGGCTGGGATTTTTAAACCCTGCCCCTTTCATATCTCTCTTTATCCCTCCCTTTGCGCCACCCGCAGCAGCTCGCTGAACGCCACGAACAGGTGATAGAAGGTGCTGGCCGGTGCATGGTCGGCCAACGGCGCCCCCGTCACATCCACCTGATCTAGCCACTGACCCGGCAGGGCCGGCATCAGGTAATAGTCAAAGATCCGCCCCACCACCTCGCCAATCCGGCGGGCTGTCTCAGCCTCCCCTCGCCGCTCGTAGGCTGCCAGCAGCGCCTTGAGCTGCTCGGTCTGACACCAGAGCCGGCTGGTCGCCCGATGGGGCAGCCCGTCATCGGTGAGTTCATCCAGCACCAGCCCGGTCGGCCCGTGGCCGTGAGCGGCGGCAAAGCGGGTCAGGATGGCGATCCCCTCGCCTATCTCGCCCTCACTCGGCCCACATTCCCACTCTTGTGCCAATGCCCGGTAACGGGCCAGCAGCCAGCACCACTCGTAGTGATGGCCCGGGTCGATCAGGTGCGAATCGGGATGGGTCGGGAGAAGCCGTTCATCGAAGAACTCCCGCAGCAAGACGGGCTCCAGAAAGCGCTGGCGAAACAGCTGATAGAGCCGATGGGTGCGCCCCTGCCAGCGCGGCTCATCAAAGCACTCCGCCGCCACCAGCAGCGCTTCGAACAGATGCATATGGGGATTTTGACTGCGCAGCACGCTTGGCGGAAAGCAGGAGTGAAACCCGCCATACACAGGATCGGCAAAGAGCAGTTCGATGGCCTGATAGCGCGACTCGGCCTGCAGCTGCCAGCGCGGCTCGCCGCTCAAACGGTAGAGCCAGCACTCGGCCAGCAGGGCAAAGGCGTATTCGTAGCAACACACCGAACCGTCGGCGGGCGAGCCATCTGAATTGAGGGAAAACAGCTGGTTGCCGGCACCATCATCAAAGTGCCTCATGCCGAACCTGGCGCAGCGATCTGCCAGCTCGCCCCCCTCATACCAGCCGAGCAGGGCTGCGTGGCTGAACACATAGATCTGGCGGCTCTGCACCCGAAAGCGAATGGGCTGCCAGAGCGGCGCGCCTGCGCCATCCAGCCCTTCGGCAAACAGCCCCCGCTCCCAATCAAAGCCGTTCGCCCCCCAGTGAGGCAGCGCCTCCTCCACCAGCCAGCGTCGGCAGCGCTGCGCGGCCTCTCTTATCCCGTCATGCATCTCATCACCTCTCCAGCCAACCCATCATCCAGCCCATGAAAAGGGAGAGCCCTGCTCTCCCCTGTCTGTGCTCACTCTCAACCGGCCTAGAAGAGCCCGACGGCGACCCCGACAAAGGCCAGCACCAGCAGCCTTGACCGGCGAGACGTTGCGTCTGGCCATCAGATACCAGGTGCCAAGCACCACCAGCAGTGGCATCAGTTTGGGAAAGATGCCGTCCAGCATGGCCTGCAGCTGGATGTTGACCCCGTCGGAGGTGACGAAATCGAGCCCGGTGGAGAGATTGACGTAACTGGCCGCCACCCCGCCCATCACGAAGACCCCGAGCAGGGAGAGCGCCTCGCGCAGCTTGACCGACTCCGAGCTCACCAGCGCCTCCACCGAGCCGGTCCCCATCCGGTAGCCCTTCATGAACAGCATGTAGGAGCCGGTGATGACGATGGCGTTGAAGCTGATGATGTAAAAGAGCGGCCCCAGCACGCTGCCGCCGGCGGCCAGCGCCATGCCGATGCTGAGCAGAATGGGCACCAGCATGCCCGGGATCATGGAATCCCCGATCCCGGCGATGGGCCCCATCAACCCCACTTTCAGGGTGTTGATGGTCTCGCCATCGATCCGCTCGCCGTTGGCCCGCTTCTCCTCCAGCCCTACCGCCAACCCGTTGATGATGGCGCCAAGCTGAGGCTCGGTGTTGTAGAAGGAGGCGTGACGCTTCATCGCCTCCGTCCGCTCCGCCTTGCCGGGATAGAGCTTCTTGAGCGCCGGCATCATGCCAAGGCAGAAGCCGAAGGATTCGAGCCGCTCGAAGCTCATGGAGGAGAGGTTGTACATCATCCAGGCGCGCCAGCAGGCACGCAGATCCTTGAGAGTGAGGGCCACCGGAGCCTTGCTCACCGGCTGGCCCGCTTGCAGCTGTGCGTCCATCAGAATTCATCCTCATCGTCGGTTTGGGTGGCAGCGCGGGCAGCCGACGCAGGGCGCGGCTCCGGCTTGTAGTTGTAGTGGATGAGCGCGAGCAGGGCGCCGATCATCACCAGCCCCACCATGTTGAGCTTGAGAAAGACGATGCCGACAAAGCCCACCAGAAAATAGATCAGCATGCTGCTCTGCTTGATGATCTGCTTGAGCAGGATGGCGATGCCGACCGCCGGCAGAATGCCGCCCACCACCGTCATGGTGCGGATCACCAGCTCCGGCAGGCTGTTCATGAAGCCTTCGATGTACTGGTTGCCAAAATAGACGGCGATGAAGGTGGGCACGAAGCGCAGCACGAAGTTGCTGACCTGCGGGAAGATGGCGCTGTTGAGGTAGACCCCCTGCTCGTCCCCCTGCTCCAGTGCCACGTCGGCCCTGTGGTTCCAGTAGGAGTTGAGCACCATCATGAAGTTGAAGAGGATGGTGCCGGCGATACCGATGGTGGCGGCAATGGCCACCGCCACCGACGGCTCCTTGCCCGACAGGATGCCCAGCGCAATGGCCGGAAAGGCGACGAAGTTGAGATCTGCCGGCATGGAACCGCCCGGCGTCACCATGGCGATATAGACCGCCTGCACCGCCACCCCGATGAGGATCCCGGTCTGGATATCACCTAGGATGGCCCCCACCAGCATGCCCGAGACCAGCGGACGGGTGATGGTGTACCAGCCCCCGGTCAATCCCAGCAGCCAGGGGCTGCTGAGAGCACCGAGATAACAGAGTATCCCGATAAGTGTTGCTTCCAGAAACATGATGTTTGCTCCCTATTTCAGCTTTTTCTGGGCATCCGCCCAGCTGTAGTGGCTGGCATCCGGCACCAGCCGAAAGTCAATGTCGTGGCCAAGACCGGCCAGGTAGTCAAAGGCGGCGATCTCTTGCGCCGTCACCGACTGGTTGGGGCCTATGGTGGTGGTCTGCTCGCGGGCACTCATGGGCCCGACGTTGATCTTGCCGTTGTGGTTCTCAAGGGAGATGCCGGCGGCGCAGAGCCGCTGCAGGGTGACCGGCGACTTGCCGATCACGAAGTAGCGCTTGTCGCTGGCGATCACCTTGGGCAGCTTGGCAATCGCCGTCGCCACGTCGAACAGCCATACCCGGGTGTCAGGCACGGCACCGATCATCACCTGGGAGAGCAGCGGATCGGCCGCCACCTCGTCATCGATCGCGACGATGCCGTCGCAAGGCAGCTCCCTGGCCCAGCGCGTCACCAGCTGACCATGGATCACCCGATCGTCAATGCGTACAAATGAAATGGCCATCTCGCTCTCCTAGAAGTTGTCGTCTTGCTGGTGCGCAACCGCCGGGGCCGCGATCACCATGGATTCCAGCGCCTGGACCAGCAACTGGCGGGCCGCCTCGTGCACATCCACGGCATCCAGCAGCTCGGCGCTCATCAGCAGCATGGGGAAGTTGACCCCGGTCACCACCGCCAGCGGCTGCCGCCATTCGGGGTCAAACGCGAAGCGGCACGCCACGTTGTAGGGGGTGCCGCACTCCATGTCGCACAGCACCAGCACCCCGTCAGCCCCCGCGCCATGGTGGCGCAGGGTCTGTTCAAACTCGGTGCGAAACGCCGCTATTCCCCCCTCTTCGGTGAGGGAGACGGTCGCCACAGCGGGCAGTTCGCCGTAAACCATGCTGGCGCTGGCCAGCAGGGCCGGCGCCAGTGAACCATGGGTTGCGATAAGGATCCTCAGCATCTTGGTTACCCCCTCACATAGGCCTTGATGGTGGCGATGGTCGCCCCTTCACTCTCACCGCTAGGGCGGATGCAATAACGCCCCACCGAGGCCGGGACGATGAAGGTCTCGGCGTAGTGCACCACAAACGGCGCGAACGCATGGTCGGGACTTTCCACCGTCGCCTCTCGCCCCTCGATCAGATTGAGTACCTGTACGGTGCCGCCGGTGTCGTGTTCCACCGGCACACTGAACCAGTGGCGACGGGTCTCGATGAATTCCCGCTCGTGCAACCCGGTGCGCTCCTCGCGCCAGCCTGGCCCCTCGGCAATGAGCTCGATGCGATTGACCAGGTGTTCGCGGGTCCAGTCGGTGTCGCGCTCCCACTGGATCACCTTGCTGCCATGCTCCAGATGGATGGGGCGCGGGATGCCGTCGAGCCCGACCCTACCCCAGTCCCACAGCTTGAAGGTGAAGATGTAGGGGGTGGCACTGATCTCGAGCACCATGGCCCCCTCTCCCGAGCAGTGAACGGTCCCGGCCGGGATCAGGAAGTGATCGTGTTTACGGGCCGGAAAGCGGTTGATGAAGCGCTCGTCATCGAAAGGCTTCTCGCCACGCTGGGCGGCGGCCAGATCCGCCAACATCGCCTGCGGGTCGATACCGGTGCGGGTGCCGAGGTAGACGCAAGAGCCCGGTTTGGCATCGAGCAGGTAGTAGCTCTCGTCCTGGGTGTAGTGCATGCCGAACTCCTGCTGGATGTATTCGGTCAGCGGATGCACCTGCAGGCTGAGCGGCTGCCCCCCCACCGTATCGAGAAAATCGAACCGGATCGGGAACTCGGCGCCAAAGCGGGCGTGTACCCGTTCCCCGAGCAGGGCGCTGGGCTCGCACAGCACCAGGTTTTGCGACGGGATCTCCACCCGTACCTCGCCAATGCGCAGGTAGAGGCTGTTCTCTTCCGGTACGCAATCAAAGCACCAGGCATAGTTGGGTTGAGCCGGGTCCAGATCGCACACCTGCTTCATCCACTGCCCACCCCAGACCCCGGGGTCGAAGAAGGGCACCACCCGAAAAGGCTGGCGCGCTGCCTGATGCAACCCCGTCAGCAGCGCCTGCCCCGTCACCAGGGTCGGCTTGCCTCGGGTGTTGGTATCGAGCAGGAAATCGATGGTGGGCAGCTGGGCCAGTTTATGGCGGTCAAACACCCGCCACTCGATGAAGAAGGCGCGCTTGTAGCGGCGCAGAATGTCCTCCTCCTCGTTGCCGGCCCCCCAGTTGCCCAGCTCCTTGCGCCGCAGTCGCTGCTGGATCTCCCAGCGGGCGAGATCGGCATAGACCCGCACATCTCCTCTTGCCACCAGCGAGGCGCCACTGCCCATCACCACCACCAGGCCACCGGTTATCTCTGCGACCTGCTGCTGCAGGCGCGCCAGCGCGGCCGGGTCAAAAAACTCCACCGTCTTGTGGGGGGCCAACACACCAAACACCCGGTCCTCTGTGATGAAGCGCTCCAGCATCGCCAGCACTTTTGATTCGGGCAGACGGGCCTGCTCCACATCTATAAGCGTGTAGGGCCCAAGCCTCGCCAGCAGCTGGCTACGCAGCTCGTCCTGATCCACGCCGTGATAGCAGTCGATCACCAGCACCACCCTTGCCCCACCTTGCCCGTCTGCCGCAGCCTGCAGTCGCCGGGCTATCTCATGCCAGCCGGCGCAGGCGGCGCCCTCATGGCCGGCGACCACCACTTCCGGGAATTTGTCGTAGTTGGAGACGTAACTCGAATGAATCATTGGCTTGCTCTCTCGTTGACACCTGGGAGAGAGATAAATCGATTAACCTGTTAACCACAACCTGATAAACAAGATTAACCTCATAAAATGGTGTATTTGATCGCCAACATGGGTGAAATATGTGATCATGACAGCAATTTCATCATGGTACGTTAACAACGAAAGGTTAATCGATATACCTTTGAGGCCTACTCCCTGACAGGATCCATCCCATGAGCAATGTGACCGTTGCCGACATCGCCCGCCATCTGGGGGTGTCGACTGCCACCGTCTCCATGACCCTGCGCAACAAGGGGCGCATCTCCGAGCACACCCGCCAGCGGGTACTCAGGGCCATCGACGAGCTCGGCTATGTCTACAACCAGACCGCCGCCAACCTGCGCAACAAGAGCAGCAACCAGGTCGGTCTGTTGCTGCACGACATCACCAACCCCTTCTATGCGGAGATGACGGCGGGCCTGAGCCGGGAGATGGAGCATCACGATCTGATGCTGTTTCTGGCCAACAGCGAGGAGTCGGCCACCCGGCAGCAGCAGTTCACCGACTCGCTGCAGCGCAACAACGCCGCCGGCATGGTGATCTGCGCCACCCAGACCACTCCCCGCAGCTTCTTCGAGAGCCTGCAGCGCCGCCGCATGCCCACCATTCTGATCGTGCGGCCGGTGCCGGACGTGGCGATCGACTTCGTCGGCACCGACAACTTCCTGGGCTGCCAGCTGGCGACCGAACACCTGCTGAAGCTGGGCCACCGCCATATTGCCTTTGTCGGGGGCAACTCCGCCTCCATCAGTCGCTCCCAGCGCCTCGGCGGCTACATGAGCAAGTTGCTCGAACACGGCATCTCCCCAAGACCGGAGTGGATCATCGGCTGCGGCGCCAGCCGGGTGGAAGGCACCCGCGCCATCACGGCGCTGCTGGAACAGCATCCCGAGGTGACGGCGGCGGTCTGCTATCAGGACGTGGTGGCGCTCGGCGCCATTCTGGGGCTGCGCAAGCTGGGGCGAGTCATCGGTCAGGACTTTGCACTGGTGGGCTTTGACGATCTGCCGGAGACGGCGCTGGTGGATCCGCCCCTCACCACCGTCTCGGTGGCGTCGCGGGAGATCGGCCGAAAAGCCGGCGAGCTGCTGCTCGAGCGGATGGCCGGCAACGACGAACCGGCCAAGAGCATCATTCTGCCCCCCACCCTGGTGGTGCGCCAATCCTGCGGCAGCCCCTAGCGGGCCGCCGCAAGCGCGGTTTCAAGTTGCTTGCCCAGCAGAAGTGACAATCCGGGGCGTGCCATCCTCCCCGGCCAACACCCGCAGGCCAAAGCCGCGCGCTCCCAGCGCTTCGTAATCGTGACCGGCGACGGCGGGCCACACCGCCAGCGCCGAGAGCTGCGTCGCGCCGGTGTTGATGAGTCGATGGGCCACATGGCCTGGGATATGGTGAACGCTGCCGGCAAAGACCTGCTCCAGCCGGCAGACACCGGCCATATCCTGCAACAGCAATAGCCCCTTTCCGCACAACCCGAAGTAGTATTCGGCCTGCTCGGCGCGAGCATGGAGATGACCGCGGGTCATGAAGAACTCCTGGCCAACCCGGCCCGCCGCCAGATAGGTGACCCCCATGTTGAGATCCCCCTCGCCGCCATGACCGGGCAGCATGGCGACCCGATAGAGCCGGGTATCAGGCGAAAGCGCAGCTTCGGCGTGCGGGTCGGCAAAAAGCCCCTGCAGGTCAGCCAGGGTGGTGCTCTTTTCCACCAGCTCGGCGCCGCCGAGTTTGCCGGTCGCAAAATCGAGAATGGGGGGGATCATGGGGGTCATCATCAGCTCCTGGGGATCGGGTTATCGGCAGGCGCAGCGGCGCCCTTCGGGGTTCCACGCTAGAGGGTTAATCCATTAACCACAAGCCAGGTTGCCCTACCCTCGTCACTTTTTTGGACAATAAATTGGGGCAATAAAAAAGCGGCCCAAAGGCCGCTCTCTTGTATGGCGTGTTGCTGACTAGCGGATTATGCCGTGGCCAGCTTGGCCTGCTCTTCACCGCGCTTGAGCATGGCGTAGGAGACACCGGTCAGCAGCGAGCCTGCCGCAATCGCCACGATATACATCATGACGTTGCTGATGGCGTGCGGGATGAACAGCACAAACAGACCGCCGTGGGGCGCCATCAGCTCGCAACCAAACAGCATGGAGAGCGCACCGGTCAGGGCGCCACCCACCATGCAGGCCGGGATGACCCGCATCGGATCCTTGGCGGCAAACGGAATGGCCCCCTCGGAGATGAAGCACAGACCCAGCACGAAGGAGGCTTTACCCGCTTCCTGCTCCGCCTTGATGAACTTGGTGCGGGCCAGGAAGGTGGCGATCCCCATCCCCAGTGCCGGCACCATACCAGCGGCCATCACGGCAGCCATCGGGGCGTAAGTTTTGGAGGCCAGCAGGCCGACCCCGAAGGCGTAAGCCGCCTTGTTGACCGGGCCACCCATGTCGAAGCACATCATGGCGCCGATGATGACACCCAGCAGCACGGCGTTGGCGGATCCCATGTTGTTGAGGAAGGTGGTCATGGCATTCATGATGCCGGCCACCGGACCACCCACCACGTAGATCATCACCAGGCCGGTAAACAGGCTGGCAAAGAGCGGAATGATCAGGATCGGCTTGAGCGCTTCCAGGGTCACCGGCAGGCGCACCTTGTCGCTCAGGTACTTGGCGCTGTAACCGGCCAGGAAACCGGCCACGATGCCGCCAAGGAAACCGGCGCCCAAGGAGCTTGCCAGCATGCCGCCGATCATGCCGGGAGCGAGACCCGGACGGTCAGCGATGGAGTAGGCAATGTAACCGGCCAGCACCGGGATCATCAGGGCAAAGGCAGAGCCGCCACCGATCTTCATCAGAGCCGCGGCCAGAGTGCCTTCCACCTTGAATGCCTCAATCCCGAATACGAACGAGAGCGCGATGATAAGGCCGCCCGCCACCACCATGGGCAGCATGAAGGAGACACCGGTCAACAGGTGCTTGTAGGGGCCAGCTTTTTCCTCTTTCTTGGGTTGGCTGGCGCCGCTGTGGCGATAGATTTTCGCCTCACTCCAAGCCTTGTCCAGCTCGGCACGGGTTTTCTTGAGCGCCACTCCCGTGCTGGTGCGATAGACCGGCTTGCCGTCGAAACGGGCCATGTCCACCTCGATATCGGTGGCGAGGAACACCAGATCGGCGGATGCAATCTCCTCGGCTGTCAGGGCGTTCTGGGCACCGACAGAGCCTTGAGTTTCGACGCGGATCTGGTAACCCAATTGCTTGGCCATGGTCTCCAGCGCTTCTGCCGACATAAAGGTGTGGGCCACCCCGGTCGGGCAGGCAGTCACCGCCACAATGCGCTTGCCAGCAGCGGCCGGTTTGGCGGCAGCGGAGGCGGCTTGATGACGATAGAGGCTGGCGCCACTGGTGGCTGCTTCCAGCAAGGCGGCCGGATCCTGCAGGGCGAGATCCATGCTGCCCTGATAGACCCGCTTGCCGTCATAGGCGGCGAGATCCACCGGGGCACTGGCGACAACCAGCACCAGGTCGGCGGCGGCAATCTGCTCTTTTGAGGGGATCTGGCGCGGTTGCACACTGGAGCCGACGTCGAGGGTGAGCTCCCAGCCAGCCAGTTTGGCCTGCTGTTCTATCCGTTTTGCAGCGAGAAAGCTGGTGGCAATGCCCGCCGGGCAAGCCGTAACCAAGATTGCTTTCATTGGGCATCTCCTGAGTTTTCCATTGAGGGGGTATGGCATTGAACCGGTGCCAGCGCATCCAGACGCTGTACGCGCACCTGTTCAAGCAAGGGGTTGAGCACACTGATATCGCTAAAGCCGACCGCCACCTGGCTGACCGCCAGCGCTGAGACGGCGGTGGCCAGCCGCAGGGTCTGCTCCGGCGTCCAGCCAAGGCTGAGGCCATGGGCGAGACCGGCCACCAGGGAATCGCCGGCACCGACAGTGCTGACCACCTGCATCCGCGGTGGAATTGCCTGCCAGACGGCATCCGGGGCAAACCAGATGAGGCCATCGGCACCGTTGGAGATCACCACGTTGGGGATCCCGCTGGCCTGCAGCGCGCGAGCACATTCGGCCTGCTCGCTCAAAGTCTTGATGGGGCGGCCCGCCCACTGGCTCAGCTCTTCCAGATTGGGTTTGACCAAAGTCGGCGCCGCCTTGATCCCTTCGCTTAACGCCGCGCCGCTGCAATCGAAGATCACCTGCTTGCCTTTGGCCTTGAGCAGGCGGATCAGATGGGCGCAGTAATCGGGGGCCACCCCTTTGGGCAGGCTGCCCGCCAGCACGAACCAGTCGGCGTGCGCTGCCAGTTCGTCGATGGCCTGCTCCAGCGCACTCACTTCCCCTTGCTGGATGGTGAGCCCCGGCAGGTTGAGATCGGTGACCCGGCCGGATTGCTCGGAGATCTTGACGTTGATACGGGTGCTGCCCGCCACTCGCACGAAGTGCTCGGCCAGGGCACGCTCGGTAAACAGGGAGACGAAGCTCTGCTGGTTATCGGCGCCAAGCCAGCCGGTGACGCCCACCTCGCGGCCCAAGTCCTTGAGCACCATGGCGACGTTGATCCCCTTGCCCGCCGCACGCAGGTTGGCCTCGCTCACCAGGTTCACCTCGCCCAGGCTCATCGCCTCGAGACGGGTAGTGAGATCGAGCGCAGGGTTGAGGGTGATGGTCACTATGTCCATCAGTGCGCCCCCTCGCCCAGCCCGGCCGCAATGGCGGCGCCTATGCCCTTGAGCGCCGCTTCGGCATCCGGGCCTTCGACGCGAAACGCCAGACGGTGCCCGCACTTGACGCCCAGACCGATGACCTTCATCAGGCTCTTGGCGGAGACCGCCTCGCCGCTGCCATCCAGATTCGCTACCCGGATGTCGGATTCATACTCTTTGGCCACCTTGACCAGCATGGCGCCGGGGCGGGCATGCAGGCCGTGGGGGTTGATGATGGTGAAGGTGTCGGAAAGACCGCTGGCCGGCCCCGCTTGCAGCATGGCCAGCCCCTCGCCGCCCGCCAGCATGGCAAGTTGACCGGCAGCCGCCAGTTTGGCCAGGTTGTCGAGCTGCGCCAGATGGCCGCTATCTGCGGCGCACAGCAGCAGCAGGGCGTTGACCGGCAGCTCCCCTGCGCGAAGTTCGCTGCTCGGGGTGGCCAGCACCCAGCCGGTCTGAGCCGATGCTGTTTGCTGAACATTGGCCCGCGCTAGCCAGATACCCTCGCCCAGATAGGCAGGTTCACTTGCCAGCAGGGCGCTCACCATAGCGGCATCCCCCCAGCCGGCGGATTTGGCGCGGGCGGCGGCGCCCAGCAGCAGCTGATCGCGATCGTCCGCCGGGAAGTCGGCCAGGGCCAGGAACTGCACCTCTTTGGGCGCAGTCGCACCGGTCAGGATATTGATGATGGTGTCGGCATCGGTGGCCTCTTTCAATTGTGCCGCCGCCTGCTCATCACCCAGCACGTGGGTGAGCTGACGCAAAATGCCCAGATGCTCGTCGGACTTGGCGGCGATGCCGATGGCGACATAGGCGATCTGCCCCTCGTCCCACTCGATCCCCTGCGGGAACTGGGCCACCATGACGCCGGTGTTCTTCACCAGATGCCGGGTGTCGGTGGTGCCGTGGGGAATGGCGATGCCGCTGCCAAGATAGGTGGCGTGCTGAGCTTCACGCGCCAGCATGCCATCTACATATCCCGCTTCCACCAGACCGGCTTCGGTCAGTTTGCCTGCCAACAGGGCAATGGCTTCGGCCTTGGTCGCCACCGACTGCCCCAGCAAGATCTGCTGTCGCGCCAACTTCAACATAGAGATTCTCCATCAGGTGCCGGGCGGCCTGACCGTACCGGCTCATCAAACATAACCATTCGTACCACTCGCCTGCTGACAATAGACCGGATTGCATCCCTTCGCGGGTCATACCAGGTTTTCATGCCCGGCCATCGATTGTCTGCTGACAAGCTGAATCGTTTCACTTACACTCAGACTGAATCGTTTCAGCGAATTGATCAAGTACCCACAAAGAGTGCTTTTCAATGATATGATCCCGCGCACACTTTTCGGTGCCCTCACCAGGCAGTGCCCGTGGGCCTTGCAACTCAAACAGAGCCAACATGATGAAACTGGATGAAATCGCCGCCCTCGCCGGTGTCTCGCGCACCACGGCCAGCTATGTGATCAATGGCAAGGCCGACCAATACCGCATCAGCCAGGCCACCCGCGACAAGGTGATGGCGGTGGTCACCGCCCACAACTACCAGCCGGACAGCCGCGCCGCCTCCCTGCGCGGTGGCCAGACCAAGACCCTGGGCTTCATCCTGCCCGACCTGGAGAACGCCAGTTACGCCAAGCTCGCCAAACGGCTGGAACAAGGGGCGCGGGTACAGGGCTATCAGCTGCTGATCGTCTGCTCGGAAGATGACCCCGCCACCGAGAAAGAGCTGGCCGAGATGCTGGCCAGTCGCCACGTGGATGCGCTGCTGGTGGCCAGTTGCCTGCCACCCGAAGATCCCTTCTACCTCGGCCTGCAGACGCGCGGCATCCAAGTGCTCGCCATCGACCGGGCCATGGCGGCCGACAAGTTCGTCACCGTGGCCAGCGAAAACCAGAAGGCGAGCTTTGATCTCACCGCCTCCCTGCTCTCGCCGGCAATCAAGCACATCGCCCTGATCACCGCGCTACCGGCACTCACGATCAGCCGTGAACGCAAAGCGGGCTTCGAGCAGGCCGTCGCCAGCCACAGCACGGCTTGCCATCTGTGTGAAGGAGCCCACTTCTCCCGCGCCGAGGGCTACCGCCTGATCAAGACGCTGCATCAGCAGCTCGGCCAGCTGCCCCAGGCACTGGTAGCCACCTCCTACATCCTGATGGAGGGGGTACTCGACTATCTGCTGGAACAGGAGACCGACATGAGCCGGCTGGCCATGGCCACCTTCGGCGACGATCGCCTGCTCGATTTTCTCCCCTTCGGCATCAACTCCCTGCCCCAGCAACACGATGCCCTCGCCAGCCAGGCGCTGGAGCTGGCCCTCAAGGCGATTGGCGGTGAATATCAGTGCGGGCTGCACTATGTGAGCCGTACCCTCAAGCGCCGCCGCTAACCCTCTCTGCATCGCGCGCCGCTGCGACCCGGTTCGCAGCGGCGCGTTTTTTCACCAGCCGAAGTGCACTACTGTCATTTTTTATTTCCACTTATTCTACCCACCCAGTACAAAATCCGCTTTTACACGCTTGTATCCAACATTTTAATTCGCTAAGTTGGCAACCATCTTTTACAACCAGCGGATTTTTCGTAACGATGGGTTCACTCCGATATTGCTAGCCTCCGGTCTCGACCCCGGAGGCGCCTTGCCAACACCTCATATGCCTGCTGCTCACCGCGCAGTTTCTCGATTCGGATGGACACCATGAATACCAAAACCCTGGGATGTACCCTGTTGATTGCCGGCACCACCATAGGCGCTGGCATGCTGGCCCTGCCGCTGGCCTCCTCCTCCCTTGGCGGACCCGCCACCCTGCTGCTGATGATCGGTCTCTGGGGCCTGATGGCCTTTACCGCCATGCTGCAGGTGGAAGCGAGCCTCAACACCGGCAAGTGGTACCTGCACCAACTGGCGGATCACCTGCTCGGTCCCTGGGGCAAACGCATTGCCTCCTTCTGCATCCTGATGCTGTTCTACTCGCTGGCCTCCGCCTACATCAGCGGCGGCAGCAGCCTGCTGGCCCAGGCGCTGGCCGATGCCGGCCTGCCCCTCAGCCAGGAGCAGGCGGCCTGGGCCTTTACCCTGCTGTTTGGCGGCATGGTCTGCGTCGGCACCAAACAGGTGGATTACCTCAACCGACTGATGTTCACCGTCAAGCTGGTGATCATGTTGGCAGTGCTGGCGCTGCTGCTGCCGCGCGCCGAGGGACAGCACCTGCTCTCCATGCCGCTCGGTCAGGGCTTGTTGCTGGCAGGCCTGCCGGTCATCTTCACCTCGTTCGGTTTTCACGGCTCCATCCCGAGCGTGATGCTCTACCTGGGGGACTGTCCCAAGCAGCTGCGCCGGGTCTTCGTGTGGGGCTCCGCCCTGCCACTCATCCTGTATGTACTGTGGCAAGTGGCCATCCTGGGGCTGCTCGGTCAACAATCCCTGATCCAGACCGGCGGGGCGCTGGACAGTCTGCTGGCCAACGTCGGCAATCTGGTGAGCTGGCCCGCCTTCAATCAAGCGATGCACCTCTTCGCCGATCTGGCGCTGGCCACCTCCTTCCTCGGAGTGACGCTGGGACTGTTCGACTTCATGGCCAAGGTGACCCGCCGCAAGGACAACTGGCAGGGCCGCACCCAGACCGGCTTCATCACCTTTGTGCCACCCCTGCTGTTTGCTCTCTACTTCCCGCAGGGCTTCATCATGGCGCTCGGCTACGCCGCCATCGCGCTGGCGGTGCTGGCGGTGCTGCTGCCGGTGGCCCTGGTGTGGCAGAGCCGCAAGCAGGCCGAGGCGCACCACTACCGCGCCCCGGGCGGCGTGCTGGCCCTGGGCCTTGCCGGTGCCATGGGGGTGCTGATCGTCGGGGTGCAGATAAGCGTCAGCATGGGATTGCTGCCCGCGCTCTAAGCCAGAGTCGGTGCATGCCCCAAAGCAAAAGCCCCGCCAACCCAGTTGGCGGGGCTTTTTCCATACCATCGGTATATGCCATCGATATAAAGGGGTCCGCCTGCGCGGTGATCATCTCCCTGATACATCAAACGTTCATATATGCACCATGTATCGACATCCTGTATATGTGTGAACAATTCTTGTACACTGATAGCAGATCGCCTTTTTGGCAACAGAACACACGCTCAATCCAGCAAGGAGCCTGACATGGTCGCAACCGCACACGTTCAACGGCAAGATGGCGCCGTTGATCCCAGCAAGGCGCTGCCAGTGGTGTTTCGCATCCTGGACAAATGGCAGTGCAACACAGATGAACAATTGCGACTGCTCGGCATCTCTTCGCGTTCAACTTTGAACAAGTACAAGGAGTCCCACGGCGGGATCAGACTGAGTGCGGATCTGCAGGAGCGAATGAGCTACCTGCTCAACATTCACAAGAGCCTGCGGGTACTGTTCAGCGCGGACGAGAGCATCTATGGCTGGGTACGCAAGTCCAACAGCCACCCCTTCTTCGCCGGCCGCAGCGCCATGGAGGTGATGCAGGGTGGCAGGGTGGCCGATCTGTATGAGGTCGCTACCCGCCTACACGCCTGGCGCGGAGGCATGGCCTGATGCAGACGCCTCCGCAGCGCGCATTCAAGGACGAGTCCGCCTACCGGATCATCCCGAGCCGCTACCCCACCATCTGCCTCTATGAGGATGTGGCCAACGCCGACGAACTGGAGGCGGTCTGGGCCATCGAGGCGCTGACCAACGACAGGCTGAGGGAAGAGGCCGGCGAGCTGACGCGGGTGCCGAAAGCGGACTGGCTGGTGGGCTTGGCTGGCGGCAGCCATGTGATGGCCGCCTTCACCCACCTCAATCCGGAGGGGGCCCGCTTCACTACCGGCGATTTCGGCGGTTATTACTGCGCCCCCAGCCTCGACACCGCCATCAAGGAGACGGTCTACCACCAGGAGCGCGTCTTCGGCTACACCCGTGAACCCGCCCAGAAGGTGCAGATGCGGGTGATCCATGCCGAGTTCAGCGCCAGCCTGGTCGACATTACCGGCGAGGCCTTTCTCGCCACACCGCTCTACCATGCTACCGACTACGGATATTCCCAGGCCTTCGCCCGCGAGCAGAAAGCCCTAGATGTGGACGGCATCTGTTACCGCTCGGTGCGCCACAGCGGCCACGACTGCTACCTGCTCTATCGCCCGCGCCTGGTCAATCGCGTCCATCAGCCCCGCCATCTGGAGTACCACTGGAACGGCAGCGCCATCGCCAACGTGCTGCAAATCACCCTCTATGGCGAGTGACGGGCACTGCCCGCCTCACACGGCCGACTTCCGGATATAGAAAAGCCCCGCCAGAGTGGCGGGGCTTGTTACATCAACCGAGCGGGGAGCAGGCTCCTAGGCCGCTTACTGGTTGTGGGTAGCGCGACGGGGACGACGAGCCTGAGCCGGTTTGCCGGCGCCGCCTTCCGGACGCTGGCCACCCTGGGGCTTGGGCTTGCCGCCGTTGCCGGAGCGGTTACCGCCGCCATTGCCACCGTTGGCAGAACGACCGGCGCCCTGACGCTGGCCTTGACCTTGCGGGCGCGGCGCACGGCGCTGCTCGCTCGGATCGCGCGGCTCTTTGCGAAGCGGCGCGCCGATGCCACGGGCGATGTTGTCGAGGGTCTCGCGGGAGGCTTCAAAACCGGCCACCTGCTCGCAGGGAATGTTCTGCTTGGTCAGCCGCTCGATGGCCTTGATGAGCTTGCCTTCATCGGCCGCGACCAGGGAGATGGCGTGACCGGCGGCGCCGGCACGGCCGGTACGGCCGATGCGGTGCACGTAATCTTCCGCCACGTTCGGCAGCTCGAAGTTGACCACTTGCGGCAGTTTGTCGATGTCCAGGCCACGGGCGGCGATGTCGGTCGCTACCAGCACCTTGACGCTGCCATCCTTGAAACCGGCCAGGGCGCGGGTACGGGCACCCTGGCTCTTGTTGCCGTGGATGGCGGCAGCGCTGACGCCGTTCTTGTCGAGGGTCTCGGCAACGCGGTTGGCCATGTGCTTGGTACGGGTGAACACCAGCACCTGCTGCCAGTTGTTGCTGGTGACCAGGTGGCTCAGCAGGGCAATTTTGTTGGCCTTGTCACAGGGGTGTACCAGCTGCTCGATACGCTCGGCGGTGCTGTTGCGCGGGGCGACTTCGATCACCGCCGGGTTGTCCAGCAGGCCGGTGGCCAGCTCACGGATCTCGTCGGCGAAGGTAGCGGAGAACAGCAGGTTCTGGCGCTTCTTCGGCAGCAGGGCCAGGATGCGGCGGATGTCGCGGATAAAGCCCATGTCGAGCATGCGATCCGCTTCGTCCAGCACCAGGATTTCCACTTCGTCGAACTTGACGGCGTTCTGGTTGTAGAGATCCATCAGGCGGCCCGGGCAGGCCACCAGCACGTCCAGACCACGGCGGGTGGCCATCATCTGCGGGTTGATACTCACGCCGCCAAATACCACGTGGCTGCGGATCGGCAGGTGTTTGCCGTAGTTGCGCACGCTCTCGCCCACCTGGGCGGCCAGCTCGCGGGTCGGGGTCAGCACCAGGGCACGGATGCGATTCGGGGAAACCTTGCGCTTGCTTTCAGTCAGACGCTGCAGCATCGGCAGGGTAAAACCTGCGGTCTTGCCGGTCCCGGTCTGGGCGGCGGCCATCAGATCACGGCCAGCCAGTACCGCCGGGATCGCTTGTTGCTGAATGGGAGACGGGGTGTCGTAGCCTTGCTCGGCAACGGCACGCAACAAGGGTTCGGCCAGACCGAGGGAAGTAAAACTCATAATTACCTGCTAGGGATAGGGGCGCCGACAATCCGGGATGGGGCTCCTCTGCTGAGCCGATGCCATCTCGCCAGACTCGGGCCTGTTGAGAACACAACGATTTCCCCGGGGAGCAGAGCAAAGGGGAAAGAATAGGGGCGCAGTCTAACGGAGTTATTGAGGAGAAACGAGAAAAATGTGACGTTCCTCCCAGCATGTTTGCCAAAAGCAGGTCAGCGTCCCGCCCGGAAAAGCCGCTCAAGAACTCATTCGAATCAGACTATGCTTGATGCCAGATAACGGCGATACCGCCGCATCAGTCCTGTACAAGGAGGTTCAGGTTCATGCGTGTTCATCTTCTGTCGGCCGCCCCTGGCTGGCTCTTGCTCTCCCTGCTGGCAGTTGGACTCTCTCTGCCGCTGCAGGCCAAGCCCGGGCTGTCGGTGGCCTGGAGCCACTGGCCTCCGTTCAGTTACATCAATCCCCAGGGGACGCTGGATGGGCTGGACGTCACCCTGACCCGCCAGATCCTGAGCAAGGCAGGGCTGGAGCCCCACTTTCGCAACCTGCCCTGGGCCAGGGCCATCCATCTGCTCGAGCTGCAACAGCTGGACGTGGCCATGGGGGCGCTCGATACGCCGGAACGGCGTGCCTTTGCCCGCTTCTCGGTGCCCTATCGGCGCAGTACCTTTGTGCTGCTGAGCAACAACCCCATCCCGGGCCAGCGAGATCCCTGGCTGGCGGTGTCAGACCTGCCACAGCTTTGCCAGCAAAGCCAGCTGCGCCTTGGCAAGCTGCGCGGCACCCGCCCCATCCAGCTGATGGAAGCGTGTCCCGCCCTCAAGAACGCGAGCGAATACAACGCGGATGACCGACTGGTCGATCTGCTGCTGGCCCGTCGGCTGGACGGCGTCATCATGGAGTGGCAATACGCCCGCTACCGGCTGCATCAGCTGGGGGCTGATGGCTTTATCCGCTGCCAGTTGCTGCTCCATCACCAACCGGTCAGCCTGATGTTTGCCAACTCGGCCGTCACCGATGCGCAGCTCACCCGGGTCAATGAGGTAATTGCCGGCCTGCCCTCACCCGGCCGTGACGTGGCGCCGCCTCCCTGCCGGCTCGACAACCCGGCGGCTGAGCAGGTGACACCCAACCAATAACCCAGCGCGATGAACACCCATGAAAAAGGCGACCCTGAGGTCGCCTTTTGACTGTGACTGCGTCTGCACCACGCGATCAGCCGAGCGGTAGGCAAGACGATCAGCGCAGTTGCGGGGTATGGGTCAACACGCCCTGGTTCTGGGCACGGTGGCGCAGCAGGTGATCCATCAGCACCAGTGCCAGCATCGCCTCGGCGATGGGCACGGCACGGATGCCGACGCAAGGATCATGTCGACCCTTGGTGATCATCTCGGTGGCCTCACCCTCGGTGGTAATGGTCTTGCCCGGTACCGTGATGCTGGAGGTGGGCTTTAAGCCTAAGCTCACCACGATATCCTGACCCGACGAGATGCCGCCCAGAATGCCGCCCGCATGGTTGCTGGCAAAGCCGGCCGGGGTCATTTCGTCGCGGTGCTCGGAGCCTTTTTGCTCCACCACCGCGAACCCGTCGCCGATCTCCACCCCTTTCACCGCATTGATGCCCATCATGGCGTGGGCAATGTCGGCATCGAGGCGATCGAACACCGGCTCACCCAACCCCACCGGCACATTGCTGGCAATGACCTGCACCTTGGCCCCAATACTGTTGCCCTCTTTCTTCAGGTCGCGCATGTATTGATCGAGCGCTTCCAGCTTGCCCGCATCGGGGAAGAAGAAGGGATTCTGCTCGATCTGGGCCGCGTCGAAGGCTTCTGCCTTGATGGGGCCGAGCTGGGAGAGAAAACCGGTGATCTCGATGCCGTGCACCTGTTTCAGGTACTTCTTGGCAATGGCACCCGCCGCCACCCGCATCGCGGTTTCACGGGCGGAGGAGCGACCGCCGCCGCGATAGTCGCGCTGGCCGTACTTCTGGTGATAGGTGTAATCGGCGTGGCCCGGGCGGAACAAGTCCTTGATGTCGGAGTAGTCCTTGGAGCGCTGATCGGTGTTCTCGATCAAGAGCCCGATGGAAGTGCCGGTGGTCTTGCCCTCGAACACTCCGGAGAGGATCTTCACCTCGTCCGGCTCGCGGCGCGGCGTGGTGTAGCGGGAGGTGCCGGGCTTGCGCCGGTCCAGATCCCCCTGCAGATCCGCTTCGCTGATCTCCAGTCCCGGCGGGCAGCCGTCGACCACGGCGCCCAGCGCCAGGCCGTGGCTCTCGCCGAAGGTCGTCACACGAAAGAGTTGGCCGAAACTGTTCCCTGCCATGAGTGCTCCTGCTTAGCTCTTGTAAATCGCGAAATAGTCCTGGTATTGCACCAGGTCGGCACGGCTCATCACGAACACGCCGTGACCGCCGTTCTCGAATTCGACCCAGGTAAAGGGCACGTCCGGGAACTGGGCTTCCAGATGGATCATGCTGTTGCCCACCTCGACCACCAGCACGCCATCCTCTTTGAGGAAGTCTGCGGCATTGGCCAGCAGGCGCTTGGTAAGCTTGAGGCCGTCGGAGCCGGAGGCCAGCGCCAGCTCGGGTTCGTGACGAAACTCGTCCGGCAGATCCGACATGTCTTCGGAATCCACGTAGGGCGGATTGGAAACGATGAGATCGTACTTGTCGCCGACCGGCAGATCGCGGAACAGATCGGAGCGGATCGGAATGACCTGCTGCTCCAGCCCGTGATCGTTGATGTTGCGCTCGGCCACGGTGAGGGCATCGACGCTGATGTCGATGGCATCCACTTCGGCTTCCGGGAACTCGTGGGCCATGATGATGGCGATGCAGCCAGAGCCGGTGCACAAGTCCATGATCCGGGTCGGCTCATGCTTGAGGAAGGGGGCGAAGCGGTTGGCCACCATCTCGGCGATGGGAGAACGGGGAATCAGCACCCGCTCGTCCACGTAGAACTCCCAACCAGCATACCAGGCCTTGTTGGTCAGGTAAGCGGCCGGTACCCGCTCCTGCACGCGGCGGATGATGAGCTCGGCGATGCGGTGCCGTTCGCTGGTGGTCAGACGGGAGTGGCGCATGCCCGGATCCACGTCCGGCGGTAGATGTAGCGCGGGCAGTACCAGCTGCACGGCTTCATCCCAGGCGTTGTCGGTACCATGTCCGTAGAAGATCCCGGCGTCGTTGAAACGACTCATGGCCCAGCGCAACATGTCCTGGATGGTGTGCATCTCGGCAACCACCTCATCGATAAATATCTTGTCCAAATCCACCTCCAAGTCGAGTAATATCCGGCCCGAGAATTCTATACAGCGAGCAAGACGAGTACCTGATGAAAAAAACGCCCTCACCGACAGACGAGGAAACCCAGCTGTTCCGCGATGCGATAAAAGGTACCCGGAAAATCAAGCAAGATACCATAAGGGCCGACCTGCGCCCGGTCAAGCAGAAACGCGAACTGCGTGAGAGCCGCGAAAAGCTTGGGGTTGACCACTATTTCAGCGATGAGTACCAGCCCCATCTCGAGGCCGATGGACCGACCCGTTACGTGCGCGAAGATGTGTCAAAATTCGAGCTGAAAAAGCTCAAGCGCGGCAGCTATCCGCCGGAGATCTACCTGGACCTGCACGGCATGAATCAGCAGCAGGCCAAACAGGAGCTGGCGGCCCTGCTGACCCTCTGCCAAAAAGAGAACATCCACGTCGCCTCGGTGATGCACGGCATCGGCAAACATATCCTCAAGCAGCGCATTCCGAGCTGGCTGGCCCAGCACCCGAATGTGCAGGCGTTCCATCAGGCCCCCCGCGAGTGGGGCGGTGACAGCGCCATCCTGGTGCTGCTGGATATCGAGGAGTAACGCTCCCGCCTTCTGGCATGCTCTGACGCACGTCCAGAGCAGCATAAAAAAACCACCGCGACCTGGCGGTGGTTTTTTTATGGGCGCAGACGCCTCCCCTAACCTGCCGCTTCCACATAACGCTTGAAGTTGTCGAGGATCCCCTGCCAGCCCGCCTGCTGCTGGGCCGGGGTGTGGCTCGTCTCGGCATCGAAGGTTTCCTGCACCCAGGTGCCGCCCGGTTCGCTCGCAAACTGCACATCCACCTCGCGCCCGTCATCCATCACGAACGAGAGACGGGTCGGTGCTTCCACCCGGGTAAAGGTGCCGGTGAAATCAAAACCGGCGCTACCATCCTTGGCCGCCATGTGATGGCAAAAACGCCCGCCCACCACCAAGTCGACCCGGCTGCTGGTGGTGTGCCAGTCGCTGGAGGCTGCATTCCATCTGGCGATGCAGTCCGGATCGTTCCAGGCCCACCAGACGGCCTCTATCTCCTGCTCGATATGTGCCTCAATGCTGATTCTTCATGAAGCGCTCCGTGCTAGTTTGCTGTGGGATGACTGGCCATGCCGGCCAGCTCGCTTGCGGATGCCAGCAAGTAAAGCCCAGCGGATGGCGTCGAGCTAGTCCATCTGGCAGGACTGACCATCGCCAATCCAGTGGCAAGGCGTTCCTTCTGTCTACGGGACAAGGATCAAAAACGGCCGCACTATACTGAATATCAATACGTTATTCGCCATGGAGGTTGCATGTTCACACAGGGTTCCCATGCCGACATCAAGTCGTCTCTCGATGCCATCGGTGCCGCCGTTGCGGTGTTTTCCCTTGATGACGACGATCGCTTTACCCTGGTCTCCGCCAACGACACCTTTGCCCAGGCCTTCGAGCTGGACGTGCTGGGCAGCATCGGCAAGCGCCTGAACGAAATGTTTCCCCGCTACATCACCGGCAGCATCGAGCAGCCGATGCATGAGTGCGTGAGCCAGCAGACGGGGCTCGAGAGCGAACTGCCCATCGACACCCTGTCGCGCACCAGCTGGTGGCGTTTTGTCATCTCCCCCATCATTCCCGAGCAGTCACGCATCACCCGCATAATAGTCACCGCCATCGACATCACTGCCAAAAAGCAGCTGGAGGAGGCGCTCAAGATGAGCCGCAAGCGCTTCGAGGCGGTGGTCAACTCCGCCTACGACGGCATCATCAGCGTCAGCAGCGAGTCGCGTATCGAACTTATCAACACCGCCGCCTGCGAGATGTTCGGGGTGGACGAGAGCTACCTCGGCAAACGGCTGGAGACCCTGCTGCCTCAGCGCTTTCGGGCCAACCACGACGGCTACTTCAAGGCCTTCAGCAACTCCCCCATCAACTCGCGCCCCATGCATGCCCGCGCCTCCGTAATGGGGCTGCGCCGCGACGGCAGCGAGTTTCCGCTGGAGGTGACCATCGCCAAGATCAACCTGGGTCAGACCACCGAGATGACCGCCATCCTGCGGGATATCTCGGAGCGGGCCCGGCTGGTGGAGGAACTCAAGGTGGCGGCGACCACGGATCCCCTCACCGGGATCGCCAACCGGCGCCGCTTCGACGAGTTGGTCAAGCTGGAGATGCAGCGCTGTCAGCGCTTCGGCCACACCATGAGCCTGCTGCTGATCGACATCGATCATTTCAAGCAGATCAACGACACCTATGGCCATCAGCAAGGGGATCAGGCCATTCTCAGCCTGGTAAGACGGGTCGCCAAACAACTGCGGGAAGTGGACATGCTGGGCCGCTGGGGCGGCGAGGAGTTCATCGTGCTGCTGCCGGAAACCTCGCTGGAGCTGGCCTGGGCCAGTGCGGAGCGGATCCGCCTCGCCGTCGAGTCGCAGCTACATCAGCTCGGCGCAGGCACCGAGGTATCGCTCACCATCAGCGTCGGCATCAGTGCCAGCCTGGGCCCGCAGGATACGGTGGAGCGCATGGTACGCCGGGCCGATACCGCGCTCTATCTGGCCAAGAAACAAGGGCGCAACTGCTCAAGGAAGGCACTGCCAGATTCCCCCTGACAGACAATACACGCCAGGCCTGAGAAATCACTCAGCAGGCCTGGCGCTTCCGGCTCAATTCAAGGCCGCGGCGCCATGTTTGCTGCCTGGCCGGGCAAAGAAACCCAGCGGCCCGCCAGCGTCGCCACATGCAAGCGACACCTCCAGCACGGCCCCGTTGGCCAGCTGCCACTCGAAGAAGTCGTCAAATCCCGCCACGGTCAGCGCCCGGATCACCTTGGCCACCACGCCGTGCGCCACCAGCAGGACCCTTTCTTGACGGCAGCTCTGCGCCAGTTCCGCCAACCCCTGCCCGACCCGGGCAATGACTTCGTCCAACGATTCGCCGCCAGGCGGCGCCTCGGCCCAGCGGCGGGTGATGTTGCGTGCCCACAGCGCAGGGTAACGCTCCCTCGCCTCTTGCTGGGTCAGCCCCTCGAACACCCCGACATGGCGCTCGCGAAAAGCGGGGGCGAGCGTCACCGGCAGCACCAGCTCGTCCGCCACCAGGGCCGCGCTTTGCCGTGCCCGCAGCAAGGGGGAGCTCAGCAGCCGCTGAAACGGGACCTGCGCCAAGGCCAGCGCCCTTGCCTGCACCCTGATCTGGGCCACCCCAGTGTCGCTCAGACCGATATCCAGCGCCCCCTGATAGCGCCCCTCGGCATTGGCCGGAGTTTGCCCGTGGCGCATCACCACCAGTTGCATTGTCTGTTCCTTTGATTGCGACCGATGCTCGCGCTGCCTCGCCCCGTTCTCACGGCTTGGGGGCAAACTGCTCGAACACCTGCTGACCGGTCAGGGTCGGTGTCTCGTTTTTCAGCTCGTAGAAATCGGGCTTTTCATCGATAAATATCTGACTCGCCAGTTGGAAGGGTTCGCTCTGAAACAGGCCGGCCGGCACTATGTACTCATCCGTCGGCAACAGGTGATAGAAAAGGTGGGTACCGCAGGTGGGGCAAAAACCCCGCTCCGCCCACTCCGAGGAGCGATAGGCCACCGGGGTCAGCCCGCGAAAGCGCACCTCCTTGCCGCAGTGCACCGCAAACAGGGGGCCGCCGGACCAGCGTCGACAGGTGCTGCAGTGACACAACCCCACCTCCTGGTGATCGCTGGCCGAGACCTCAATCCCGCCGCACAGACAATGTCCCTTCATCACTCCTCCTTGTGTCTTGTTGTCGCTTGCCGTTGCTGACGTGACCGCGCCATTGCAGCCACTGCCGGATCAGATGAGTACCATGTTGCGCCCTCGTCGGCCACCGCCCCCATCACAAAACCGGCTGCGGGATGACTCACGAGGCCGGCGGCCAGCGCTCCTGCAATGCAATCCGGTTGCCTTCCAGGTCCTGAAACTCGGCCACCTTGATGCCCTCCCCGACCTTTGTCACCGGGTAGAGCAGTCTGGCCCCGGCCGCCTGGGCCGTCACCATCACCCGCTCAATCTCGCTGACCGCGAGATAGATCCGCGTGCCGTCGATACTGGGCACATAGCTCTCCCCTTTGGCTAAGGCGCCGGAGCACCCCTCCACCCCTTCTGTCAGCGGGAACAGCGCCATCTCGTTGCCATCAATCTGGATCAACTCAAACTCGATGCCAAACACACGGCGGTAAAACGCCGTGGCACGCGCCATATCCGTCACCGGGATTTCAAAATGCATGGCAATATTGAACATGAAGTCTCCTCTGATTTGCACTCATCGGCATAGTGATACCCCATTGCAGGGTAATGACCAATGTTTTCCAACCATTGAGCATGCCTGCTTTGATAAAAATGAATATTCTGGCGATGGATGCCTGGCGAAAGAAGGCGGTAACGTAATAACGGTTCGCTGTCACCAACACCGGCCACAAGAAATATTATTCAACGGCACACGCCCCAAATTAACAAAAGGATCATAGCGATATTTCGACTGACTATACCCCCTCACCCATTGTTATCGGATATTTTTATCACCGAGCACGCTTATACGCTGATAAACATCCAGCACCGCACCTACCCAATTAAACACTGGCTTTATTTTTACAGGCCGGATATCGAAAAGGGGGACAATATGTCCCCCGACTTGGCAAGAGAGATGTGATCCATTGCCGAGTTTATTGATTAAGCCGCTTTACGCTATTTTGCCGGCACCAGCACCCAGGGATCACCCTTGCCCGGTTCATTACCCTGGGTCCACCACTTGGCCTGATAGATGGCGCCCTTGTAGCTCACCTTGTTGCCCGCCGTGTAGACCTTGCTGGCGCTCCAGGCGGCCACATCCCCCACAGGGGGATCGGTCGGATCAACCGGCGCAGGATCCAGCTTGGCCACTACACGCACCTTGGGCCAGTTGGCGTGGGAGCCGTAGAAGTTGGTCACGCACTTCTCGTAATCCCCCGGCACCAGTGCCGAGTAGGCTGTCTGGAACCCCACCAGCTCACATTCGAACGAGTAGCCGCCGGGCCGATCCGGATAGTATTTCCAGTTGCCGTCCCAGTTGGTGTAGAGCACGTCGGTGGCGCCGTTAAGGTTGAGGCTGCCATAAGGAGTCTGCTGCCAGCAGGTGTTCTTCTCGTCGGCCTTGACGGGGATCTGATAGTGCTCGGCCAGCCCTTCCCAGTAGCGGATGCGGTTGACCGGCTGGCCCTTGTTCTTGTTCTGCTCGCCGCACTCGATGCCGCCATTGATGACGTTGATGGTGGTACCGAAGCCGTAGCCGATGCCGGCGGCGATCTCGCGCTGGGAGGGCACCCAGGTGCGATCAATCACGTGCAGCATGGCTGGTTTGGGTGCCTGCGGGGTCAGGAAGAACCAGATGGCGGAGGCGAGGTTGAGCCAGGAGTCCGCCACCAACCCGGGGTTGTTCAGCAGCACGGACGCATCACCGTCAAACATCGCCTCGGAGAAGGCACCGTAGTTGAAGTGATAGGAGAGCTGCTTGGCGCCGCGGCCGAAATAACCCTGGCCTGTGCTGCAGGGCCACTTCTTGTTCTGCCAGTCGTTCTGGCCGCAACCGGTGGTGTAGCCGGTCTGCCCCTCCGACCAGCCCATCTCGCGCACGTGCACCAGCGCCTGCTGCCACTCCTCCAGCGCCAGCGGATTGTCGGAGATATTCTCCTTGGCAATGTGGCCGCCGGTCTCCTGGGCGAAATGGGCAAAGGCGGTGATGATGGATTTTTTGCAGATGGCATCGGCATCGCGGCCATCGGTATATTCGCCGCAAAAAGCCGGGAATTTCCCGACCGCCCGCAAGAAGCGCTCATAGGTATATTCCGGCGCCGCCATCTGGGTTAAATAATCCCAATCCGATTCGGTGAATACCCGCTCGACCCGTTTGACGTTATCCGGATTGCTGGCTGCCCTTGGTTTGATGGCATCGACAATGGTATTGGGCCGTGTCGCCAACGCCTTTGCCCAAATCCCGTACATGGGATTGGCCGTCTTGGTTTTTTCAACCGCAGCTAGATCCGGGGCGGAAATTATATATCCGCCGGCATTTTGCGGGTCGGGTTGAATATTCATGGCATAACTTGGCAATGCGCAGGCAGCCGCAACCAGCCAGGCACAATGTGTAGGCTTGAACATAACAGACAGTCCTTGTGTCAGAATAACGTCGGGATAAGAGTCGTTTCGAGAATAATCCTACAGGTCACTAAATTCACGATGAAAATTAAGAATATTATCGGAACTGTGAGCCAATTCACTTTGTGATGTCCAGCTCAGCTTAAACAAAGAAAAAGAATCCAAACGAAAACATTAAATGTGATCTATCGCCCATTCTTGGAACAGCTGAGACGGCTAGGTAGTCTGCCATCAGCTCATTATTCGAGATGAAAAAATGACTGCCATGATCAGCTTGTCAACCACCATCAATATCGTGAGTCACCGGGTCCACAACCAGATCCAACTTGCGCCAGATTCGCCGCTTTACAACGCCATGTTTTCTGACTTTCCACTCGCCTTCAACAAACACTTTCAGGCCGATCAAGTCGATAACCAGGTCGGTGATGTGTTCCTTTCAGGGCTGCCGGTATGCCACTGTCATAGTACGGGGCCGCTTGCTAACACAACGGTAATCAGAGGCACAAAGCGGTACGTTCATCAGCTCGAACAAAAAGTCGAGCCGCTCTTGAGTTGCCAGCAAAGTGAGACTGAACATTCCCTTGAGCATCAAGGTAGAAATGGTCTGGTCAGTGTAAAGCTGACTGCGGCTCCGCCGTCCGTGATAGTTATGGTGGAACCAGCTGTTCATGACTTCGGCATCAATCCGGAAGGTGAGTAAGCCATTGTTAACAAAGACTTGTTGTATTTAGGCCAATTAGTGATGGGAGGAAGCGACATGCCTATGATGCGAACTAGAAGCGGGCAGGTGGTGATCAGGTTACCCCTCCCTAGTGAGTTCCATCCAAGCTGTATCGATTTGGGCAACAACGCCATGGTCATGACTACAGGGACGAAGGTTACTCCTCATGCAAGGAAAGATGGCATCAGCAACAGTATGTCTATAGTCGGGTGGATAAAACGAGCAAAGTCATCAACAGCAGAATATCTCGAAAATTGTTTGAGTTTGCTTAGCTCGATGTAGAAAAGTTGCTTCATCAGGGCAGGTGGCTCAATTTTAAAGGGAACTTACGTAGGTATTCCCGACAAGAAATGACGCTCACAATATGACGTAACTGAAAACACCAACCCAATCAGGCCTTATGGTTATAAAGTTGCTTACATCTCCCAAGTCAATGAGATAAGTGTTTTATTTTTGAGTGTCGTGGTAGTATCATACTTCTAATAAAATATTAGATGAGTGAGCTGTCAATATTCTACCTACAGCAGAGGAATTGGTTATATGATGAATAAGTTTTCACTGCCAATTGTATCAATGTTCGCGTCTTGCGTCATCGCAGCACCAGCTCCAGGTCAGACTGCGAAAATATTCTATAGTGCAGACATGGAAGTACCTACCGTCTCAACGCTAATCAATGCCATTGACGATATAAACAATAATGAAGATATAACCAAAATCTACTTATATATTAATAGCTACGGTGGTGATATGGACTCTGGGTTGATGGCCGCGGCCGCGATCAGAAGCTCCAAGAAACCAGTGACCACCATAGCTATGTCAACGATTGGTTCTTCTGCCACGCTCATGCTCTGTGCAGCTAAAGACCGTCGAGCCTTGCCTGAAGGCAGCATTTATCTTCATCCTTCTTACACTCATTATGAAGGGGATGTACGCCCCAACAATATTAAAGAGCTGGGTCAGGAAGTGACCCGGTTCAATGACATGTTTAGGAAAGCATATCAACGCTGTACACACCTAAGCCATGAAAGGATTGAAAACATTCTATATAGTGAATCCAATAGAGTCACCTTTACTCCTGATGAAGCAATAGATATAGGGTTAATATCAAAAATCGACCAAACTATTATTGACACCCCCCACTCCTTCTATATCACGGCATCGCATTAATACCATTGCGATGACCGAAGTGCTGGGTTGTTCTAGATATAAATACCAATAAAAATTAGTTTACGTTTGTGCCGTATTGCTGACTAACTCTATCGATAAAAGTCTAGTTATTACTAGATTTAGATATAAAAAATGACTGACATGGAGATCTTGTCAGTCATTTAAAACTTTGGTAACAAGAGGGTAGTTTATCGATTCAGGGTTATGCTTTCACCGCACGGATCAGGATATTGCGGGGGGTCATGGGCTTGTCGCAAAACTCTCCCACCTCCACCCGGTACCCCTGCTCTTGCAGGAAGATGGCACGATCCAGCACCAGCCAGAGTTCCAGCGGGCGACGAAACAGGTGACGCACCAGCTCCATGCGGGCGACATTGCCATAGCGCGCCTCCCCCTTTGCTAAAAACCCGGCGTAGTCGAGGCCGGCCGGCAACACCAGCCCCTTTCGCTCGGCGGCCCAGCCACAGAAATCCTCAAAAGTGCCGGTCAACAGGCTCTTTTGCATGTTGGGCACCGGCAGATACTCATCCACCCCGCGCACCTGGCGCTGCAGGCAGTCAAAGGCTAGCCGCCAGGCCACCTCCTGCTCGCGCAGGCGGGCGATGCGGGCGCCACCGGTGACCGTCTCCTGCAGCGGCAACTTCAGATCGCTCTTGGCAAGCTGCAGCACACTGGCCTTGGCCGGGCCGGAGAGTGGGCGGTAGTGGCTGGTGCGGATCAGGTGATAACAGCAGGGGGAGAGGGTCACCCCCTCAGCACCGCGCGCCGCCACCTGTTCAATCAGATGGGTGTGCAGCTCGCCACAGGCGTGCAGCGCCATGGCGTGATGGGCCGGGGCGATCAGCTGGGCGGTCTCATCGGCGAAGGCGTCGGCACAGACAAATGCCATCCGGGCGCCGTCGCGAGCAGCCAGCTGGCGTCCCTCTTCGCACAATGGTGCCTGCAGCTCCAGGCTCAGCACCTTGGCTTGACGGTGCAGGGAGACCAGCCGCCCCAGGTGACCCTTGCCCGCACACCACTCCAGATAGGGGCCGCGGTGCACGGGCAGGCAGGCAGTGAAGGCTTCAATCTGGGCCTGCTTGCGCCCCGGCATGTACATCGCCATGGTCCGCTCGCACGGGATGGGCTCGGCCGTCAGGGTCGGCAACGCGCTCAGGGCATGCAGCGCTGACCCCTGCGGGATCCAGGGGGCCAGCAGCTCGCACAAGGCAGGCATGTCGCTATCAAGCCGCTCAATCTCAGCTAGCGACAGGGCATTGAGCAGCTCAGCCAGCGCTGGCGCCGCCTTGGCAAAGGCAAGGTCCAGGTGATGATAGGGTTGGTATTGCCACCAGTGCCGGGCTTCGCTCAGCAGTCGATCCAGTTGTTGAAAACGTTGAGCCAGCACGCGCGCCCCTGTTCTGCCGTCAAAATGGAGGCTCATTCTAGCGATCCCGCGTCAAAAAGCACTCTCATGTATGCTGCGTCGTCCTGACGGCGTCGCCATCCCTTTGCGCCAGCAAGTTCCTTTGATGCCCCTGACGGCCGGCAGCGGGCCGACGACCGGGCTTAGCCTGACAAAGAGCGGGGTTTTGTGGTATATTCCGCCCCTTCATTATCTTGGCCTGCCCATCGCGGGCCATTTTACCAACGTGAATGGAACCAAAACATGACCATCAATGCCATCCTGCAAGCGCGCGCGGGCGCCAAGTGTGAACTGTGCGGTGCCGAACAGGCGCTGACTGCCTTCGCGGTCCCCCACTCTCCGGCCAGCGATGATGATCACAGCGTTGCCCTGTGCGACACCTGCCGTGGCCAGCTGGAGCAGCCAGCGACCACAGTGGTCAACCACTGGCGTTGCCTGGGCGACAGCATGTGGAGCCAGGTGCCTGCGGTACAGGTCATGGCGTGGCGCCAGTTGAAGAACCTCTCCGCGCAAGGCGAGGTCTGGGCCCAGGACATGCTGGACATGATGTACATGGAGGAAGAGACCAAGGCCTGGGCCGAAGCAGGCATGGCCAGCGATGATGACGACAGCGTGCCCACCGTTGACTCCAACGGCGCCGTATTGGTCGAAGGTGACTCGGTTACCCTGATCAAGGATCTGGACGTCAAGGGCGCAGGCTTCACCGCCAAGCGCGGCACCCTGGTGAAGGGCATCCGCCTCACCAACAACCCGCTGCACATCGAAGGCAAGGTCAACGGCGTGCAGATCGTGCTGGTCGCCGCCTACCTGAAAAAGGCCTGATCGACCTCAGCCCTGCTAGCAAGAGCGCCCCACGGGGCGCTTTTTTTGTGCCTGCCGATAACACTCCCCCCCTGTTCTCGCTTAGGACCATCGCGACACAAGGCTCTACGCCGGCATGCTGCCTGCCGTTATTTTGAGCGAAAGGTTGGTGTCATCAGCAACCCTGTGGCACTCTGGCGTTTCATGGACTGACCTACCCCCGACACCGTGAGTGTCATCACTGCAAAAGGAGCACGCCAGATGGCCAAAGTCAGCAAGAAAGCGATCAAGCAGAAGATTGCCGCCCGCCTTGAGAAAATTGCCAAGCACGAGAGCAAGATCAAGAAGCTGAAGAAAGCCCTGAAATAAGGACCGGCAGAACAAAAAGACCGCCTGATGGCGGTTTTTTTGTGGCGATATCAGTCGCAAGTCACGTTCAATGGCCATGCTTGCCATCCCCAGGCCACAGTACCAATACTTCCTGCTCCAGCCACCGACCCTGCCTGATCAGATGCATAAGCGCCTCTGCCAGCGGATTGCCCTGCCCGCCTGTCACCGAGGCTACCCACTAGCCTTCTCGCCAAGAACCGCCGGCGCGTTACTGGCAAACTCAGGGTAAACGGCGCAAGCTGGTTGTCATGCATGCCGTCCCGCTGCCGGGTGGGAGCAGGCCGGCGATACCTTCACAGGGGCTTTCATGACGCAACCAACAGCACCGCAACCCGCCTCCTCCTGGCATCTTGCGGACATTCGCGAGCTGACCCGACTGTTCATTCAGGCCCTGCCTGCGACGATACAGCTCACCGAGGCCGTCCATCAGGCGGTATTGAGCGGCATGGGCTTCAAAGGGCGGGAGGAAGGAAAGACGGCGGGGATCACCGGGCTGGTCTACAAGGGAGTACATGGCGCGGCCAGCGCGCTGGGCAGCGGTATCCATGCCCTGCTTGTCCGTCTGCCGCCAGCCCCGTCTTTGCAGCAAATTCCCGACACGCCCAGCCGCGCCGCCCTGCTCGCCACCCTCAATGGCGTGATGGGGGACAAGCTGGTCGAGAGTCACAATGCCCTGGCCACCCCCATGACCCTGCGTTATCTCGGCAGGCCCCTGAGCTGGCAGCCCCTGCCGGCGCAACTGCCCCCTCGCGGGCGAGTGCTGCTGATGGTGCACGGGCTGTGCATGAACGATCTGCAGTGGCAGACCCGGCATCAGGATGCGCCGGTCAATCACGGGGAGATGCTGGCCAAGGAGCTAGGTTACCTGCCCATCTATGTGCGCTACAACTCGGGCCTCTCCATCGTGCAGAACGGTCAAGCACTGGCCCGTCAGCTGGAACAACTGGCGACCCACTGGCCCGGCGGCCTTGGCGAGATCAGCGTGCTGGCCTACAGCATGGGCGGGCTGGTGATCCGCAGCGCCTGTTATCAGGCCAGCCAGAGTGAGATGGGCTGGTCCAGCGCCCTGAAAAACATAGTATTTCTTGGCACGCCCCATCACGGCGCACCGCTCGAATCCGCCGGCCACTGGCTGGAACAACTGCTGCCGGCGACGGCCTACAGCGAGTCATTCGTCAGGCTGGCACAGCTGCGCAGCGTCGGCATCAAGGATCTGCGCCACGGCAAGGTGATGGACTCATCCCCTGCCCGGAATTCCCCTTCCTCCCCCTTCGCCGATCCTCGCCCCCCCTTGCCCCTGCCCGGCGGAGTCCGCTGTTTTGCCATTGCAGCCACCACGGCGGCCAAACGCAGCGTTCTGGCAGATCGGTTGATTGGCGATGGTCTGGTGCCCCTGCGCAGTGCCCTTGGCCTGCATGACGAGGCACGCCACCAGCTCGCCTTTCTCCCCGCCCATACCATGATTGCCTATCGCACCAGCCACATGGCGCTGCTCGGCAGCCCGCAGGTGGCTAATCAGCTGCTGCAGTGGCTAAAGAGCGATCATCAAGAGCAGAGCCCGGCTGGGGAACATGACTCGCAATAGGCCGAAACGACCATTCAGGTTATCTTCGACATAAGGTAAAAAACCGCCAGCTGGCGGTTTTTTTCATTGCCTGACGGTCACATCAGGCGGGCGCGGCCAAATACCCGGATTGAGCTGCCGGGCTCGGGGGGAATTTCGGCATGCAGATGCGACGCCATCCCCATATCCTCCCCTTGAAAGAGATCGATGATGCCGCCGTGAGGCCAGTGCAGATCCCGCAGGTAACCGGCAAAGGCCGCGGTGGCGGCGCCGGTGGCGGGATCCTCATACACGCCACCATAGGCGAAGGGGTTGCGGGTATGAAACAGCTGCTCGCGGGCGGCATACGCCAGCAAGATGGTGACCAGCCCCTCTTGCTGCATCAGGGTCCGTCCCTCGGCCAATTGGTAGTGCATGGCCGCCAGGGCGGCGCGACTGTTGAGCGCCAGCACCAGATGATCGGCGCCGCCATGAATGAGGGCCGGTGGAATGCGGGGATCCAGATCTGCCTGGGTATAACCAAACAGCGCCAGCGCGGCACTCACCAGTTCGGCAGGGGCTGGTGAGCTGCGGGTGGGGGGCGATTGCAGCGCCGCCTGCCACTCCCCTTCCCCATCCAGCCAGCTCGAGACCGAGATGGTGGCCTGATTGAGTTGCAGTTGATACTCGCCGGCACCAACCCGGCGGGCCAGCGCCACCCCGAGGGCAATGGTGGCGTGCCCACAAAACGGCACCTCGGCGGCGGGAGAGAAATAGCGAACCCGCCACTGCCGCGGGCCGGCCTGCTCATCCACCGGCGTTGCGGGCGTGGGCAAGGGCGCGGCGAACGCTGTCTCCGAAAAGCCCACTTCGGCGGCGATGCGCTGCATCTCTTCGACACCGGGCAGCTGCGGCCCCAGCCAGACCCCGGCCGGATTGCCCCCCCTGGCACCGGTGGAGAAGGCGGCAATGCGCACCAACTCGGGTTTCCATTCACGCTCTGTCATCGCTCGCTCCTGACTGTCGCCGACATAATTGGCCTGCGCTTGCCGCGGGCCGCTTTCCATAAGATAGCGAGCCCGCTGCGGCCGGTAAATTAAATGGTGCGCGGGTGCCGCTTGGGCGCCGCAGATCCGGGCGACAGCAGCTACGTTTGATGCGTGTCTGTATAAGGTCCTGTTGTGGAGCACCCTATGTATTCTTACACCCTCACCTTCAAGGAGGAGGTCGACAAGCTGACCGCCCCCGAACATGAAATCAGCCTGCACACTCCCGCCCAGGCCGGTGATTTCATCATCCTCTCCGATGGCAGCCGTCATCAGGTGATGTTTGTCACCCACCGTGCCCACTACAGCAGCCTCTACCTCGACAAGGGGGTTCGAGTGCCGCAGGGCTAGCGAAGCCGTCAGCCGTTGCAGATAATCGTTGCAGACAACAAAAGCGCGGCTCTTGGCCGCGCGTTGAACGTTCCGGGCAGATCAAGGGATATCAGAGCACCTTGATCACCGGCTGGTGCATGATGGCAACCTCGTTCTGATAGACCACCAGCTCGCCCGGCGGCATGCCCCGTTCACCCAACACGGTCACGACGCACTCGTAGCGGTAAGGGCCGCTGGTGAATAGATAGGTGTGGTTGCCTCCCGTCCCCTCCACCCTGACGGCGCCATTTTTCAGCACCAGATCCGGCTTGTCAGCGAGCGTCTTGCCCTTGGCCCAGGAGGCATAGCGATAACGGCCGTCACCCAGCTCGTCGATGCGAATGGTAAATTTCGCGGTCTGCCACATCAGCGCGGGGCTTTTGTACTCCCGCACACTGGGATGCAGCTCGCTCTTCTGCCTGGCGATAAGCTCGGCTTTCAATTTGGCGGCCTGCGCCGTCTGATGATTGATACCGATCACCTTGCCATCAAAATCCAGCCACACCTTGCCACTGCCCAGCATGATGCCGCGCCAGCCCATGGCCTGCCAATCCTGCCCGACCCGGGAGCTGGCAATGCTGTTTAAAATGGCGTCATCAAACACCTCGTCGAAGCGGGCCACCATCTCGGACGGGCTCTTGATGACCGGGATGGGATACTCCTGCTTGAAGGGATACTTGATCTGACGGGCAAGGACCTGTGGATCCCGCCCCTTGGCGGCATCGATCACCTTCTGTACCCGAGGACGATACTCGGCGCCGAGCTGCGGCTCCTCGGCATCAACTGGCGCCATGGCCAGCAGCCAGCCCAGCAGCGACACCAGCACAAGCGACACCCAACTGCGCGCACGCCTTGACGACCGAGCGACGTTCAAGGAAACCAGCCACTGCATCTTGCTCATGCCACCTCCTCAATCAGCTTGGCCATCATATATTCATCGACATATGCACCATCGACCCTCATCGTATTGCGTTTGACCCCTTCCACCTCGAATCCGCAGGCGCGGTATAGCGCACAAGCCCGGGCATTGTGACACATGACGCTCAACTCCATACGGGTAAAGCCATGCGCCCTGGCCCACGCCTCCAGCGCAGACATCATTTTTTTGCCAAAGCCCTGTCCAGTTGCTGAGAGTTGAATGCCGATAACGCAATACAGTACATGTTTGTTGCGATTTGCCGGTTGACCGATGCCCACAATAAAACCAGCAATCTCGTCATGCTCCGACAGTACCAGCATGACTTTGTTGTCTGCATTGACAAACGAGGCCAATATTTGAGCTTGCTCGATCTCAGTCGTGGTGCGCTCACCCGGCTCATAGAGCATAAAAGTTGTTTCATTGTCGAGTCTGTTCATCAGGGCCAGTATGCTATCTGCATCCGATACCTGGACTTGTCTTACTTCCATCTATTTTCCCCTCCATGGGACTTTGTTTTTCCCGCTCAAATACGGCTACTGATCACGCCGGATCCGGCAACCGATATTCATAGAAATCTGTCTCGGCATGCTTGGGGTTTGGCCCCCGATATTGCCACCCGCAGCGCCGATAGCAACACAGTGCCCGCGGGTTGAGACGGCTGACCGACAGCACCCCTCGCCGGCAGCCAGCCTGCCACAAGGTGCGACCGATATATTGCAGCAGCATATCGGCCATGCCTTGACCACGAGCCTGGGGCGTCAAATAGATCAGGTATATGTAGCCGGTTTCCGGTTCGGCTGAGACAGTGCAAAACTCCAGCTGCCCCACTATCTCGCCACCCCGCCAGACATGCAGATAATGCCACTCCTGGCTGGTCAGCCTCGCCGCCATCCGCTCCCGATAGCCCGTCAGAAACTCATCAAATCCCTCGTCGCGATGGAAGCTGCAAACATGGGCGTCCCGGCGGGCTGCCACACAAAACTCATAGTCACGCGCCAGGTTTATTTTTTTGAACTCGAGATTCATCGCCATCCTGTTTCATTGGGCAGACCGGCTATGGCTCCAGACAGATATAAACAGTGAGCAATGACATCAGTCGAATGACTCTTCAGCCTCTCTGATAGTGGAGGAGATCAGCTGTTCGAAGATTTCCATTTGTCCGGCAGGAATAAGCTGAGATTGCATCAATCTACGTTTTTCCGGACCAAAACACCGTTCGGCCACCCAACCAATCAAATAAACCAGTGAGAGGCAGCCGCCTGCCGTTGCAATATTTCCTTGCACGACCAAAGGAAAGTCCTGAACATCTCCCCCCATCTCCAGCAACTGGGCTTTGGCTGCAGGGTTGGTTGTTAATTTTTTCCCCTTCAGCAAGCCCAGTTCATGCAATATGAATGAACCAGCACAGATTGAGCCAATCAGCTGCTGCTGTGGGTCCAGCCGCAACGCGGACATGAACTCGCGGTCTTGCAGCGCAGCAGGGATACCACGCTGCCCGCTGGTGATCAGCACCACATCCTGATCACATGCTTCCGCCACATTTCCATCCGTCTTTACGTTGATACCAAGTGCAGAGCCATGCTCAGGCTTGGTTCCCAGTATTTTCACCGACCAGCTCTCTTTGTTTCTCCCAAGCAGGTCATACATCAAGAAAAAATCCACATCGGTGAAATCATCAAATAAAACAATACCAACCTTGTACATGGCTACCCCGCCCTCCCGTGCAGATAATCAGATGGATATGTAACGCGCCGCATGAAATATCACGTCATGTCGCCTTGAGATACTTTTTTACCTTCTTCAACGCCATATTGCGCTTTAGTGGTGAGAGATAATCGATAAACACCTTGCCCTGCAGGTGATCGATCTCATGCTGCATCACGATGGCCAGGAAATCGCAGCTCTTTACCGTGATAGGCACGCCATGGCGATCCAGTGCCGACACCACCACCGAGCCGTAACGCTCAACATCGGCATAATAATCCGGTACGGACAGACACCCTTCTTGGCCAAGCGCCGGTTCGGTGCCGCTTGTCACTTGCGGATTGATCAACACCAGCGGCTGATCCCGTTTTTCTGACAGGTCGATGATGACGATGGCTTCCTTGCGCCCCACTTGCGTGGCCGCCAGACCAATACCATTGTCGGTGGCATAGAGGGTTTCCAGCATGTCATCGATCAGGCCTTGCACGGTCGCGATATCTTCAACCTGCTCGGCCTTGATACCCAATCGCGGGTCGGGAACCGTTAAAATCTCTAGCATTGCCATGAGGGCTCTCCGTCAACCATTAGTACCTACGTATCACCGGCCGGGACAAGGAGACGAACGCCGGCTCTTCCGCCACCACCTGATAACCGAGGCGCCGATAAAATCCGATTGCCCTCTGATTGGCGCTAAAGCTCGACAGGGTCACCCGGAGTCTCCCCTCAGATGCCGCTTCGCGATGCAGCCGTGCCATGACGGCCGAGCCAAGCTGCCGGCCCTGATGAGGGGGGAAGATAATCAACAGATGAATGTGCAGCGCATCCTCGTATGGCTTGCAGCAGAGCAGACCGACTCGCTCGCCCCCCAGCAGGATCCACGAAAACCAGTGCGGCTCATATTCGTTGGTCAACCGCTCACGCTGAACGTCGTCATCCCAGCCAAAGACCGCCTCGACATAGGGAAAAATCCCCTGTTTGACGGCCGCAAAGCACTGTTCAAACTCACTTGACGCTATCCCCACCCGTTCGATCTCCATCCCCTCTCCTCGGCTCAACCATCTTGGCGGCCTGATGACCACCTCTCGTCAGACCGCCCACCCGCCATGGCATTCATGTCGTTTGGCCCCAATACTGATTTTCATTTGGGTATCTTACCGAACAATCTGGAGATGAAAAGACGGCAGGCATAAACAGGCGGGATAAGAGCAATAAGCCCCCGTTCAACCTCTCGGTAGAGGATACAGAGACGCAGACCAGGGGGGCGATGACGGGGTGGGACCGCGTCTAGGGCAGTACCTGAACATGAATGGAAATCGGGCCAACCTTGGGCCCGATAAGTTTAAGTGGGGCTCACCTCCTCCATAAAAATCAGCCGCAGCGGCTCTGCCAGCAGCGCCTCAGCCTCTGCGGCAAAGGCCTGGAAATAGTCAGTCTGGCAGTGACTGTCCAGCGCGGCCTGATTGATGAACGCCTCGCGCATGTAGAAGGTGCCCGGCTCGTCCTGCAATTCAAACAGCACGTAATCCAGGTTGCCAGGCTCACGCCGCGTCGGCGCAATGAGCTTGAGCAGCTCGCGGCGCAGCGGCTCTCTCATGCCGGCGCGGGCTTTCAGCACGGCGATGGATACCAGTTTGTCTGTCTCATTTTTCATCCAGTTTTCTCCGTTGTACATCGTCATCACGCCAGAGAGTGCAATCTGGACAGCTATTTATACTGCCGGATGCTCCCCCATCAGACGTTGCCCAGTGTAGGCAGGACGGTGGGGGGCATATAGGGGGGCAGAATGAACACAGTGTTCACCACGCCGTGCACAGAGGAACAAACGAGCGGGAGGGGTCATTACGCAAAGGGTGGCAACGTGACCCGCCAGGAGGCGGCACGGCTTGCTACCCCCTTGCTAAGGGCTAAGGGTCTGCAGACCAGGATTCAACATCAAGGCAATAGGTGGTGAAAGGGTGTTCGCCCAGGCGTGTTTTCCTCACCCAGATGGCCCGTCTGGCGAGGGAGCGGTAAGGTGGGCGGGTATCCAGCAGGTGAAAGAGGATCGTCCGATGGCCAAGCGCCCTCGCCCACCCCATCATCTCGTTGAAAATTGCCACGCCGCTTCCCCAGCCAACCCTGGTGAGCACGATGGCAAGCTCCACCCCCTCGTCATCGGGCTGGATACCGCACCACCCCACCAGGGTGCCGTCGAGAAAGATGGCGCGCACGCGGCAACCTGGCCGGGCGTCGACTCCCAGCTTGTACGCCATCCAGTCGCGCACCCCGGCCACATCGAAAAGCGGGTGAGGGATCAGGTGCTTTCGCAGCGTCTCATCGTTGAGCAGCGGCAGAAAATCCTCTGCCCTGACAGCAGAAAAGGGGCTGAACACCATGGAGGTCTCTCTCATTGCGCGAAGAGGCGCCCCTAGTAGGGGCTGCCATCCTTGTGTCTGGCTGACCAGGCGCCATCGGCACCCTGTACCAGGGCCAGATCGTCATCGGGATAGTCGACGGTGTCCCCTGGCAGCCTGTCCCCCACCTCGAGATAGACGGCGTCCACTTCACCGTGGTTGAGCAACTGGTGGGCCAGGCCGCTGCCACCCTTGAAGCCGATGCACTCCCCTGGCGACATCCGGTACTCCTCCTCCCCGTGGCGCAGGGTGGGATTGCCCGAGAGCACATAGACGAACTCGTCCTGCAGGCCGTGATGGTGTTTGAGCGCCGAGATGGCCCCCGGTGCCAGGGTCGTCAAATTGACCCCGAAATTGGTGAGGCCGAAATGATCCCCCAGCCTGCGCCGGGTGCGGTGCTTGACCAAGGAGGCAAAGGGCTCCGGATAAAGGGACTTTGCCTTGTGCTCGGGGATGGCCGCTGCCTGAATGGCGCGCTTGTCAGTCATGTTCTGATCCTCCCTGTGAATGACGTCTCTCTTTATAGCCTGCTTCTTAGCGGCAAAACATCAGCAGGGAGTTGAAGGAGTGTCTCGCACACCATGCCAAGAGAGAAGTCGGCGATGTCGGGGCCCGGAGAAAGAGCTCCACCAGGGCAAAGGGGGAATCTTGCCGGGAACGCAGAGCGTGATGCCCCTCTATCATCTGGCCTATCTCGTCGACCCACTCCCTCTTGCACCGCGCCAGCAGATAGCGCTCGGCATCCGCCTCCGATAGGGCAAGGTAATAAGGCGTTTGGAACCACTACAGCAGGAAGAAGCCTTCGATCGTCATGCGAGCCTCACCATACAACTCCACGCGACCGTCATCCCGTACCAGACAACGCAATGTGCCCTTACGCGCCCCCCCTTGCTGGACAATTAGCTCTTTCTTTCCTGTTCGTGCTGCCCAGAACGGCGCCAAGAAGGTATGCGCAGAGCCGGTCACCGGATCTTCGTTGACGCCAACCTGAGGGCCAAACCAGCGAGAGACAAAATCGAAGCGTTCATCGGCCGCCGTCACAATGACACCGCGGGTATCAAACTGCACCAGCGTATTGAAATCCGGGGCCAGTCTGTCGATGATCTGCCTGTCATCCACCAGCACGATCAGATCATCAGATTGCCATACCCCAACGATCCCTTCTTCTATACCGAGTGAAGCCAACAATCCCGATGGAGGCGTTATCTGAGTCACCGCCTTGGCAGGAAAGTCCATGCAGTATTCATGGCCTGAGCGGGTCACGGTAAGAAGTCCGCTGCGGGTGTGAAAATGAATGCGCTCACCAGCATGGTCCAGCTTGTTAAAAAGCACCCAGGCCGCGGCCAGAGTCGCATGCCCACACAAATCGACTTCGACCCCCGGTGTAAACCATCGCAAGTGATAACCATCCTCTGCCGGGATAAAGAAAGCCGTCTCGGACAAATTGTTTTCAATGGCGATTGCCTGGAGCACTTCATCATCCAGCCACGTCTCAAGAGGACATACCCCGGCCGGATTACCGCCAAAAGGCTGAGAGGTAAACGCATCCACTTGATAGAAGGGGATCTTTATCGAGCTACTACTCTTCATCGCATTTCTCCAGATAGTTGTAAATCGTGTATCGCGTCACCCCCAACATTCTGGCGACATGGTTGACACTACCTTTTATCTTGAAAAACCCCATGCCATGAATGTCTGATACGACGCGCCTTCTGAAGTCAATCTTGTTCTCTGAGCCTGTCTGCCGATATCTCTGCAATACATCATCCAACGTCTGGATGGATATATTGCTCGTCCTGCCACCCAGCCCTTCTTCCATGCCAGCTGGCAGGAAAAGATAATCCAGATCGCGCTTCAATTGATTGACAGTTTCCATATCGACATTGATGCAAAATGCCACCAATGGAGTGCCACCCTCGCCGTAATAGATTGTCGATGCGCTATTCAAGCGCTTCCCGGAAGCCGTCTTGGAAACATAACCGCTGAATGTGCGGTGCCTGATATCGGATGAGGCCTCGAGCAGCCCCAAAAAGCCCATGTCATCATCCGGTCCGGATAACAGCGCATCCCCTTTCTTGCGGCCACTTACATGCCCATTGACGATGGCGATGACGGACGCCTCGGGTCTGGTCAGATCATGTAATACCGCTTCGGTATTGGCGGGAATAGTGGTTCTAAGGGTGTCAAGGGATGCCGTCAAGGCAGTGATCAGACTGCCATGTTTCATGTCCATGTGAATTCTCTCTCTATGAAGCTGTCGCCTGGACTTCAACTTCCACATCCAGCCCAAATGCCAACGCGCTGCTAGTCACCGAGCGAGCCGGGAAGCCATTTGAAAACCAAGTGCGATACTCAGCGTTGAATTCGGCAAAGTGTTTCATGTCACTCAGCCACACTTGCACCCTGACGACCTGATCTAGGCTCACGCCCGCCCGTGTCAGCGTCCCGTCTATCGACTGCATAATCCGCCGGGTTTGCTCCACAACCGAACCATACAGCGGCTCACCACTGGCAGTCATCGAAACCTGGCCAGAGAGGAAGACAAAACCGTTCGCCTTCACTGCATCGGCAAAGGGAAAAGGCTTGTCGGTGGCATATCGTTCAATGGTCATGACGCTCGCACTCCCTCATAAATGTTACTGCGCCTAAGATAGCATCAGGCCTCCCTTTTTTAAACTTTTTTTGGAAATTCAACACAAAACAACAAAATACATTAAGTATCAAACTATTGAGATTGCACTCATCGTTTATCGGAACAATATGCGAGGCAGGGTTAGGGTGAGACAGTCTTGAGATAAGGAGAAATGAATGTAAAGGGACAGGGGATATGGCTGAAGCATTACGAGAGTGAGCTGGGCTGGCGGGCTGTAGAACCTCCCGTCACAGTGATGGGGGCAGATTAGGCCAGCCATCTGGCGGGCTTAATCAAACCCGTCCCTGATGGAACAGTCAGTACCATATGGATTTATGGCACTCCCCTTTTCAGATCGCTGGCTAATTCACTACCTCGACCCTGACCTTGATAAGCCCGGCGCGAGGATTGCCGATGGCGCTGAAGGCCGCTTTGGAGAGGTCGATGATGCGCCCGCGCGGGAAATTACCCCTGTCGTTGACCCTGACCACCACGCTCTTGCCGTTGGCGAGGTTGGTGACCCGCACCATGGCGCCGAAGGGCAACTCCATGTGAGCGGCGGTGTTGGCGTGGCGCTGATAAGGCTCACCGCTGGCGGTGCGCTTGTTGTGGTAGCGATCGGCGTAGTAGGAGGCGAGCCCCGTCTCGCTATAGCCGCGCCAGCTGCCGCCGTGGCTCTCGTCATAGCGGCTGCTGCAGGCGGCCAGCAGCACGGTGAGCGACAGCAGCAGCCCCTTTCGCAAAAATTGCCCCTTTTCAACCATGTGCCTTGTCCTTGCTCCCCTGCTGGGTTGTCGATGCCAATAAAACGGTAGCGGGCATGAGCGAACCGGCGTGGTGCCGGCCTGCCAGGGCCGCGCCGCTACTTTGCCACAGTTTCCAAACAAAACGGGAGGCCAAGCCTCCCGTTTTCATACCTTATCCGTCAGCCTCTGTCAGGCGATGAGTTTGTCATCGGCGAAGCCAAAGCCGCGCAGCCCCACCACATGCACGTGCTCGTGCTTGCCCTGCACCTTGCGGATGAGCTTGTAGGTGGTGCCCTTCTCGGGGCTGATGTTTTCGGGCGCGGCGATAAGCAGCTGCATATCCTGCCGCTCGCACAGCTCGAACAGGGTGGCGATGGATTTGCCATCCAGACGGGCCGCTTCGTCGAGGAACAACAGGCGGCAGGGAGCGATGTCCTTGCCGCGCAGACGGCGGGACTCCTCCTCCCAGCTGATCAGCACCATCAAGAGGATGGCCTGACCGGTACCGATCGCCTCGCCGGTGGAGAGCGCACCGCTCTCGGCCCGCAGCCAACCATCAGCACCGCGCTGCACCTCGATCTCCAGCTCCAGGTAGTTGCGATAGTCGAGCAGCACGTCGCCCATCACCTGATAGCTGCGATCCCCCTGCTCCACTTGCGGGTTGAGGCGCTGGAACAGCTTGGCCATCGCCTCGGAGAAGCTGAGCTCCTTGTCGGCGAACAGATCGTTGTGCATGGCGGTCTGGTCAGCCAGCGCCGTCAGCAGACGGGTGTGGGCCTCGCGGATATTGACGTTGAGGCGTACCCCGCGCACCAGACCGAAGGCGATGTTCTGCAAGCCCTGGTTGAGCACCCGGATGCGGTTTTGCTCGCGGCGGATGATGTTGGTGATCTTGGCCGCCACTTCGTGAGAGGAGAGCGACAGATGGGTTTCCCGCTGCTTGAGCTCGTCAGCCAGACGGGCCAGCTCGATCTCCATCTCCTCGATCGCCTCCACCGGATCATCGGAGCGGATGATGTCGTTGCGGATGCGATCCTTGAGGTAACGGTAGACCTGCACGTAGAAGGCGACCTTCTGCTCGGTGCTGCGATTGCCCTCGGAGAGACGCAACGCATCGCGCAGGGCCTCGTCGTGGGCCACCGCCACCCGCAGGGCGCCGAGCGCCTTGTCCGACATGGAGCGCAGCTCGTCGCTGTCAAGGTAGGCCAGCTCGCGCTTATTTAAACGCTTCTCGACGTCGGTCTCCCGCGCCAGTCGCACCACCCGCGACCAGCTCGCCTTGTGACCCACCAGGGATTTACGGGCGCCGTAGTAATCCTTCCCTTCCAGCTTGAGACGGCCGCCAAGGGATTCGATCTCGCGCTTGGTTACCTGCAACTGGGCCTCGGCGCTGGTGCGACGGGAACGGGTGCGGATCAGCAGCTCTTCAATCTCTTTCTTGTGGGCGCGCGCCTTCTCTTCCATATCGTCAGAGAGGGTCAGCCCCATAGCCGCCAGCTCCTGCTCGAACTCGGTCAGGGTCTGGCGCTTGGCCTCGACGCTGGAGTTGAGGGCTGTACGCAGTTGCAACGCCTCGGTGTGGCGCTGGGCAATCTGCTTGTGCTGCTCGCCGGCGGTGCGGGCCGCAAGCTCAGCCGCTTTCAGCTTCTCTTTGAGTCGCTCACTCATCTCGGAGGCCTTGCCCAGCAGGTCTTGTGCATCCTGATAGGCAAAGTGCGGCAGACGGGCCACCAGCTGATCGAGGGCATAGCAACGGCGCTTCTGCTCGGCCAGCAGATCGCTCACCTCATCATAGGCAGCCTGCAGCGCGGCCAGATCCTGCGGATCCTGACGCAGCACCTGCACCATGGTTTCCAGTTTTTCCAGCGACTTGCCGTGCTTGGCGATTAAGGCTTCGGCCTGTTTCAGGGCTTCCACATCGGCGTGGGCCGCCTCGAGGCGGACTGCCAAGTCTGTCTCGGCAAACAGGTGGGCAAAGGGCAGCATCCCCTGCACCAGCTGGATATGACGGGTCAGCTGGGCGGCGGCTGCTTTGGCATCACTCAGCTGCTTGTTGCATTCACCGATGGCACCTTGCAGCGCGCGCAGTTCGGCCTGCTTGGCCTGCACTTCCGCTTCCGGGTCGGGGCGGAAGGCGATATCCAGATGCTGGCCGATAAAATCGCGGAAGTGACCGTAGAGACGGTGGTACTTCTGCTGCTCGAAAGCGGCCTTGGCGTAACCCTCGATGAGCCCTTCGCGCTCAAGGTCCAACTGCTCGATGCGTTTTTCCCGGGCGGCGCGGCCAAACAGCGGCAACTCGGGGTAGCGGGAGAATCGCACCTGACGCTTGCTGGTGCGCACCAGCACGGCATCGCCCAGCTCGTCCGCTTCCACCAGATCCTCGTCAAAGGAGTCGGGGTTGCCCTGAATGAGGTAGATATCTTCCGGGCAATCTTCGAGCTTTTTCAGCCGCTCGATGGCACCCTCAAGGTCGAGCACCACCAGAGCGCTGCGAGCCGGGCCATAGAGCGCCGAGTAGTAAGGGGCATCGTCGATGGAGATGTCGTCGTAGACATCGGAGAGCAGTACGCCCCCCACCTGCTCGGCAATGCGGGCCAGGCGCGGATCCGCCTCGCCGGCCCCCAACTGCAGGTTGCGAATTTGCAGCTCCAGCGCCTGTTTCTGCGCCGCGATGCGGTTGCTCTCCTGCTCGAACTCGCGCTCCTTGTCGAGCACGGTCTGCATGCCGGCCGAAAGCTCTTCGGCGGTGGCGAGCGGCAGGCCGCTCTGCTCGCGCAGCTGCTCGAGCTTCTCGAACGATTTCAACCAGCGCGGCGCCAGCTTGGTGAGATCGCTGATATCGCGACCCAGCTGGGTGCCCTGATGCTCAAGGCTGGCGCGGCGCTGGTTCACCTCCGCCTGTTGCTCGGAGAGCTCCTCCTGACGGGTACGCTGGGCTTCGAGGAAGATCTCCAGCTCATCGCTGCTGGCGATAAGCTGGCCAGAGGCCTGCTGCAGCTCGTCACGCAACTTGAAGAGACTCTTCTGGCTTTCGCTCTCTTTCTCGAGGCGAGCCAGCGCAGCGCGCAGCCCCTGCCCTTGGGCAATGCGGGCCTTGTCTTCGATGTGACGCTTGAGCAGCGCCTGAGCGGTGGGCCAGGCGGCCTCGCGCACTGTTTCCGGGGCGATGCTGAGCAGCAGCGCCAGCGCCGCTTCGTGCTCGGCCACCGCCGCCTTGGCCAGCGCCAATTGCTGTTCGGCCCCCAGCACCCGGCTGGTGAGGCTCTGCTCGGCGGCGCGGAACTGGTGCAGGGTGTCGCTCGCCTGTTCGGCGGTCAGCCCCGGCAGCTCGCACTGCTCGCAGGCAGCATCGAGGGCCTGCACCGCCTGACGGTACTGGATGGCGCGGGTCTGCTGGATATCGAGCGCCTGTTGATAGTCGGCCAGCTGGGTCTTGAGGCTGTCGACTTCTGCCTGTGCCAGCTCCTTGCGCTCTTCCACTTCCAGCAGCTGGCCGTGGATCTCTTCCACCACCGCCTGCTGCTGCTCGAGTTTGTCAGAGAGATCCGCCAGATCGGCGCGGTACATCTCGATCTTCTTCTGCAAGCTGACAGCCGCCATCACCTTGGCCAGGTGCTCGGCGGCAGACTCCAGCTCGTCGGTCAGCAGCTTCTCGCGATTGGTGAGCTGCTCCACCTCGTCCGCCAGATAGATTGCACGCTGCTTCTCCTCGGCCAGCAGGCGACGCTTGCCTGCCAGCTCCTGGCGGGCCTTGAGGGCCAGCTCGGAGAGACGGTTCTTCTCGGCGGCGTTGCGCACATAGTCCGCCGCCACATAGTGGGTGGTCTCGGTAATGAGGTTCTTGAACAGATCACGCTGCCCTTGCGTCTCCTTGATCGCCTCCAGCGTGCGGCGGTTCTCGTAGATGGCCGCCTCCATGTCCTGGAACGCCTTGCGCACCCCGGAGTTCTCCGGCAGCAAGTATTCACGCAAGGAGCGGCTGATGGACGAGGAGATACCACCGTAGAGGGAGGCTTCGATCAGGCGATAGAACTTGCCGCGATCCTTTTGATCACGCAGCTTCTTCGGGGTGATGCCGAACTCGAACATGAAGTTGTGATAGTCGGTCACCGTATTGAACTTGGCGACCTTGAGCGCCCCCAGCTCGGCGGCGGCTCCTTTCAGATCGGCGAAGGCACGTACCCGCCCCTTGCCATCATCGAGCTTCTCCAGCAGCAGATCGGTGGGTTGCAACTGCTCCGGCACATCCACCAGCGCGAACGGGGTGATGTTGACCTTGTTGTCGCGGTTGGCCACTTGCTCCAGGTGAACGCCGACCCAGATCCGCTGCTCGCGGCTGTTCATCACTTCCAGAAGTGAATAGCAGTGGCCGCGCTGCAGCTTGCCGTAGAGCCCCTTGTCGCGGGACGCACTGCTCGATCCCGCTTCCGTAGTATTGCGGAAGTGAAGCAGTGACTGGTCGGGAATGAGCGCCGCGATAAAGGCCGCCATGGTGGTGGACTTGCCCGCGCCGTTGCCGCCAGACAGGGTAGTGACCAGCTGGTCGAGATCGAAGGTGCGGGCGAAGAAGCCGTTCCAGTTGACCATGGTCAGGGATTTGAATTTGCCTCTCACGACTTTGCCTCCATCTGGGCCTTGGATTTAACGCTGCAGGTCATCTTCCACCTCCAGTTCAAGCTGCTCTTCATCGAGATCCGCCTCGATATCCTCAAACAGCGAATCGCTGCTCGGCATCTCGTCGTCGTGGAAGATGGCTTCCCCTTCCTGGATCATCCGCAGCTGAACGGCGCGCGGATCTTCGTCAGAACGCACGTCGGCGGCAAAGCGGAACACCGACTCGTTGACCCGGAATTTGTCGCTGTTGCCAAGGGCGGTGATCATGCCAAGGCGGCGCAGGCGGCGCATGGAGGTACGGATCTTCTCCAAGAGCTTTTTCTTGTCCAGATCGGTGCCGCCGGAGCGGCTGTTGACCATCCGCAGCAGCTGCTTTTCATCGGCCAGGCTCAGCACCTCTTCCTGCAGTTCGCCCATGGCGAACACCCCTTCCGAGGCGAGCCTGTCCGGACTCAGGTAGAGGTAACAGAGTACCTTGCCCACCAGCATGTCGAGCTCGGAGAGGACGGTGGTGCCAATGTCTGCGCTCGGGCGCGGGCGCAGATAGAAGAAACCTTCCGGCGCCTTGATCAGTTCAACCTGATAGCGGCCGTAGAAGATCTCCAGCTCCTGGTGGTACTCCACCAGCGCCGAGTGCTGTTCGAACTCGTCGGCACTGATGTGGCGACCGGAGCGCAAGGCGGTGTCAATGCGCGGAAACAAGGGGTTGGCAATCGCCTCTGCGAGCCGCAACGGCAAGGGAAACTCAGTATTGATCAATGACATAGGCCTGAACCTTGGATCCAGCTTGGTTAATGGGTTTCCATGCGGGCTGACGATGCAGCTGGTGCTCGCCGCTGGCATGGCCCAGGCGCACGGCCTGGTCGATCAGAAGACGCGCCACGTCGAAGTGGGCATGGGCCGGGTAGTCCAGCAGGTACTCGCGCAGCACATCGGCGAGATCCAGTTGCTGGCCCTGCTCGGGGTAGCGGGCCAGGTAGCGCTCGATGCGCTCGGCCAGCTCCTGGTTGATGTCCACCATCTCCATGTACTCCATCTCGAGGGGCACCTCGCCGGTCACCTCCTCGTCGTGGATGGCGATGGTTTCGTCGCGCAGCTCCAGCAGGCGCGGCTCTTCGGCCACCCGCAGCAACCAGTTGTGCTGCTCGAAATTGCGGATGGAGTCGCGCAGCCGCTGGCTGAAGGCGCGGTTCTTGTCCATGTCGATGGCGTTGCGGATGAACTTGTGGACGTGCCTGTCATAGCGGGCCCACAGCTCGATGCATTGCTGGCCCCAGCTGGTGATGACATCCAGCCGCCCCTGCAGGGCGTGAGTCAGCTCCTCGACGTGGAACAGATCCTCGCGCCCCTGCGCCGCTTCCTGGATGTTCAGCAGGCCCGCCTGCAGGCGGTGGCCGGCGGCGTCCAGGGTATCTTGCAGCTCGCGCAGGGTCTGGCCGGTCTCGTGCAGCAGTTTTTCGCAGCTGTGGATGGCATCGACCCAGTTCTGGGTCAGCAGGGCTGCAATCTCGTTTTTGACCTGATTCTGCTGCTCGTCCATGGCGCGCTGGGTGAGATCGATCCGCCCCAGCGTCTCTTCCAGCGAGAAGGTGAGCCGTGGCAGCACCTCGGCATCCCACTGCTCGCGGGTATTGGTCTCGAGCGCCGCCTTGCGGGCGGTGTCGAGCTCGGCCGCCAGGTGTTCGAGCAGGATGGAGAGCTTGATGGAGTCAACCTGGCGCTGATCCATGAAGAAATCGACGATGCTCATGCCAAGGCGCGACAGGCGATAGAGGCTCTCCCCCGCCACCATGTCGGTGTTGAAGCGCGACAGCAGCTGCTGGCGAATGAGATCGTTGATGGCGTTGTTGGCGCGACCGGTGAGGGTCTCGTCCATCTGGCCGAAGGCGTTGCTGACGTAGCCAAAAGCATCGTGCAGCGCCGCTTCCGACAGATCCGATTCATCTTCGGACAGCGTCTTGATTGCAATCAGAAAGGCCAGCCGATCGGTGGGCAGGTTCAACGCCAACCCCTCCTGCCTGACCCATCCCACCATTTCGGGCAGGGTACGGGATGTACTCATCATGATGTTGTCATCTCGTTGTTGTATTGGGCGCAAAGCCTTGCGCGCGGCTACATCCGGTAGCATCAAAAAAGGGGGCCTCAGCCGGTGGGTTTTTGCGCCATCACGTGGATATAGCGCCCCAGGGAGATAAACGGCTCTTGCCGGCTATATTGCAGCTCCATGGCCAGCAGATCATCGAACTTTTCCCGCTGATCCTGCTTGTGGCGCATGTAGTCGTGGATCACCCGCACCCCGGTCTTGCCTATAATCTTGAGCCCGCCCCGGCCAATCCAGTCGTAGACCTGCTCCGGCAGTTGGGGATTGGTGGGGGTCAGCGCAGTCTGGCGCTTCTTGTTGAGCCCCTGGCGCACGTAGTCAAAATTGCCCACCACCAGGCTCTGGAACAGCAGACCGTGACGATTGTAAAAAAGCAGCGACAGTATGCCCCCGGCATTGACGAAAGGGAACAGACCGAGCAAGGTCTGGCGCGGCTCGGCGAGCCACTCCAGCACCGCGTGACAGAGCACCAGATCGAAGGTGCCGGTCACGTGTGCTTTAAGATCCTGAATGGGGCAATGGATGAGACGAATTCTGTCTTCCAGCCCCTTCTCGGCGATCTGGCTGCGCGCCAGCGCCAGCATTTCAGCCGACAGATCGCACAGCTCCACCTGATGGCCCATGGCCGCCAGCTTCTGGGCGAAATAGCCAAAGCCGCCCCCCGCATCCAGTATGCGCAGCGGCCGGTTGCCAAGGCGGGCCAGGCAGGCTTCGATGTCGCTCCACACCACTGTGGTGCGGATGCGCCCCTTGGTGGAGTCATAAATGTTGCGGGCGAACTTGTCGGCGCGCCCGTCAAAACTCTGATCTTGCTTCAAGACGAACTCAACTCTGTGGCCACGGGAAACGGGCCTGACGAAAAAGAGGGTATTCTGTCACATCCCGAATTTGCTGAAAACTCAAGGCGCAGCTCCCTCCCCCAGGTGATGGAAAAAACATCGTTTGGCGCCCACTTTGCCCCCGTTTCGCGCTTTTCGAGGTTGTGCGGGCAGGTACTGCACAACCTGTGTGCCTGGATGGCGCCATGCAGCCTTGGGAAGAGGCGCCTATACAAGGGAGCCAAAATCCTTAATAATTTTTTAATGCATTGTTATATAAGGAATAACAAGTGAACGCCCTGTTTGACCTCAAAAAGTGGCTGGGCCAGCTGCTGATGCCGCTCCCCTTTTCCCTCAGCCTGCTGCTGCTGGCGCTTTTGCTGCTCTGGTTCACCCGTTTCCAAAAGACCGGCAAGCTGCTGGCGACCCTCTCGCTGCTGCTGGTCACTCTGATGGGGATGCGCCCGGTGAGCTACGAGCTGGCCCGCGGCCTGGAGCAGACCTTCCCGCCCTTCGAAGTGAGCCAACATCCGGACATCGAGGCCATCGTGGTGCTCGGCAACGGCCATGTCAGCGACCCGGCGGTGCCCGAGCGGTCCTGGCAGAACAATATTGCGCTGGCCCGCACCCTGGAGGGGGTACGGCTGGCCCAGGCTTATCCGCAGGCGGAGCTGATTTTTTCAGGCTATGTATCGGGAGATCCCCTGTCGAACGCCGAGGTCAACGCCCGCATGGCGGTGAGCCTCGGCATTCCCCGCTCGCGAATGACGTTGTTTGAAAACAACAAAGACACCCACGACGAGGCAGTCAGCATCAGCCGTCATCTCAAGGGCAAGCAGGTGGCGCTGGTGAGCTCGGCAACCCATTTGCCACGGGCCATGGCGCTCTATCAGGGTCAGGGACTGAACGCCGTGCCCGCCCCCACCGACTACACCGCCAAGCAGAGTCAGGTGGCCCAGCCCCTCTACAGCTACCTGCCAAAAGGGCGCTATCTGATGTATTCCGAGGCTGCCATTCACGAATGGATTGGGGTATGGTGGGCCCGTTTGCGGGGGCAGGTTAACGATTGAGCAATCGAGCCTTTCATTCCTGATTTGGATCAGGAAAGCGAAAAAAAATTACGTCATTTGCCGCCGGGTCAGCTATCTTGGGCTCGGTTCAATTCATATAATGTCGCGCAATCAAATGCCTAGGAGATATACAAGATGAGACAGCACCTGGTAATGGGTAACTGGAAACTGAACGGCACCAAAGCTTCCGTCGAAGCTCTGATCAAAGGACTGACCCCGGCTGCTGCCGCTCATCCTTCTGTGCAAGTCGCCGTCTGCCCGCCGGTTATCTTTTTGGGTCTGGTTGAGCAACTGACCGCCGGCAGCAAGATTGCCTACGGTGCCCAGAACGCCGACGTTCACGAGTCCGGCGCCTTCACCGGCGAAAACGCTCCGTCCATGCTCAAAGCCTTCGGTTGCACCTACTCTCTGGTCGGCCACAGCGAGCGTCGTACCCTGCACGCAGAGACCGACGACGTGGTTGCTGCCAAGTACGAAGCCATCCAGAAAGGCGGTCTGATCCCCGTGCTGTGCATCGGTGAGACTCTGGCTCAGTTCGAAGCCGGCACCACCAACTCCGTGGTCGAAACCCAGCTCAAAGCCGTGATCGACCGTTGCGGTATCGCCTCCTTCGAGAACGCCGTCGTGGCTTACGAGCCGGTATGGGCCATCGGTACCGGCAAGACTGCCACCCCGGAAATCGCTCAGGCCGTTCACGCTCACATCCGTCAGTACCTGGCCGGCTTCGACGCCGCCGTGGCTGCCAAGGTACAGATCCTGTACGGTGGTTCCGTCACCGGTGCCACCGCTGCCGACCTGTTCGGTCAGCCGGACATCGACGGCGGCCTGGTGGGTGGTGCGTCCCTGAAAGTGGACGACTTCTCCCAGATCATCGCTGGCGCGGCCAAGTAATCGGCTGCCATGGAGGGGGCGCTTGCCCCCTCCTGCATATCGCTTTTCCTATGGCAGCCGCCGCATCCCATAGGAAAGCCGATATAGTAAAAGTGGCTTGTCTCATTCAACCATTTCGTATTCGACAACTCAGATCCAGAGGCACTCATGACCAAACAAATCAAACGTATTGGTGTTTTGACCAGTGGTGGTGACGCACCGGGTATGAACGCAGCCATCCGCGCCGTGGTGCGCGCCGGTCTGCATCATGGCCTGGAAGTCTACGGCATCTATGATGGCTACCTCGGTCTGCACCAGGACCGTATCGTCAAGCTGGAGCGTCACAGCGTCTCCGACGTGGTCAACCGTGGTGGTACCTTCCTCGGCTCCGCCCGTTTCCCCGCCTTCAAAGATCCGAAAGTGCGCGCCGAAGCGATCGAAAATCTGAAAAAGCACGGCATCGACGCCCTGGTGGTGATCGGTGGTGACGGCTCCTACATGGGTGCCAAGAAGCTGACCGAAGAGGGTTTCCCCTGCATCGGCCTGCCGGGCACCATCGACAACGACATCGCCGGTACCGACTTCACCATCGGCTTTGATACCGCACTGAACGTGGTGGTAGACGCCATCGACCGTCTGCGCGATACCTGCAGCTCCCACCATCGCATCTCCGTGGTCGAGATCATGGGCCGTCACTGCGGTGATCTGGCCATGTCCGCCGCCGTTGCCGGCGGTGCCGAGTACGTGATCGTGCCGGAAGTGGCGTTCGACAAGGACAAGCTGCTGCAACAGATCAAGGAAGGCGAAGCCAAGGGCAAGAAGCACGCCATCATCACCATCTGTGAGCACGTCACCGACGTGAACGCCCTGGCGAAAGACATCGAAGCCCTGACCGGCCGCGAAACCCGTGCCACCATCCTGGGCCACATCCAGCGTGGCGGTACCCCCACCGCACGTGACCGCATCATGTCCAGCCGCATGGGCGCCTACGCCGTCGAGCAGCTGCTGGCCGGTCACGGTGGCCGCTGCGTCGGCATCCAGCGCAACGAGATGGTGCATCACGACATCATCGACTGCATCGAGAACCTCAAGCGCCCGTTCGATCAGGAGCTCTACGATCTCTCCACCACCCTGTTCTAAGCACCGCTTTCAGGTTGCTGTGACAAAAGCCCTCCACTGGAGGGCTTTTTCATTGGGCCCTGCTCGCCACGCCCGGGCCATGATGCCACCTCGTTGCAACCATCCTTGCTCTCCTCGCAGCACTTCCTCTGTTTATCGCCTGCCCACCATCCCCCTTCTTCGGGGCTCCTTGACCCGTTAACCGATTCAAGTGGCATTGCGTCAGTTCAGGGCTGAAACAACGCGGTACACGGCCCTCTGCAGTCCGGCTTCTGCCAAGAACAGCACCACCTCTCTGCATACTCTTCTTCTCCTGCACCTTGGCGTTGCCGACAGCAGGTGTTCCATCGGACCGCCAACATGCCTGGAAAAGATCCGAACAGAGACGAAAAGTGGGCCGACAGAGCACCATCAGCAGAGGGGATTTTGCAAAAAGATGGGAAGAGATATGTCAGAAGGTGGCGTCACGACAGGGAAAAACCGTTCGACTACGATAAAAACATGTTGGAGACGGAAAATGACGCTGACAGCAGCCCAAACCATGGCAGGGTCATCACTCTCCTCTAAAAACCATCATTTTTTGCCGACATAATTTTAAAAAAACAAAAAAAGCCTCATATAAAACCCATTGTCTGCATCGTAATGAAATTAACTAATACATTGTTTTAATTGAGATAACTTAATATTCAACTTCTCTCCATCAAACAGAATGACCATCGAGATGATAAAGTGAGCTTAAAATTGCAAAAATGAAGCTTTCGATGACCACAAGCCACATCTCAACCAATAAATGCAGTTTACTATTGTTTTACCGCACAATTGTGGTATCTTGGTTCCATCAACAGTCAGCCAAGGGAGACAAAAATATGAAAGAGTTTGTGGTTACTGCAGTTTTTACTGTGTTTTTCACTCTGGTTGCCGTCTCTCTGCCGTCACTGTCACAGCTTTGAGGCGGTTAGTTGCCCACTCAATGACCCTGATGGGCAACGACAGGCATCGCCACGCTGGTTAATTCACCGCTTAATGTCATTTTTTTGTAGTTCATCGAAAACAACGACAATTACGGCCATTAGTACGACCAAGCGAACATAATTGCAGCTGCCTGCCAGAGGTAGCCCGTAAACAGGGGGAGCCAGTGGCTCCCCCTGTTGCGTCTGTGGGATTTACTCTTGCCCCCCTGCCCGTCACAATGTCCGCTGGATTCGCCATGCAGGAATTACCATGACACAAGATGCGCTAAGCCATTGGCGTCGTGATCTTCATCGTCTGCCCGAAGCGGCCTGGTGTGAATTTCGTACCAGCTCCCTCATCGCCCACCACCTCAGTGAACTCGGTTTCTCCATCATGCTGGGCGACAAGCTGCTGGCCAGCAACCTCATCATGGGACGCAACATCGACGTGCAGGCCCAGAAGGAGCGAGCCCTGCGCCAGGGTGCCCATCCGGACTGGCTGGGCAGGATCGAAGAGATAACGGGCGTAATGGGACTGTGGGACAGCGGCCGTCCGGGCCCGACCCTGGCCTTTCGCTTCGACATCGATGCAGTGGAGGTCGAAGAGAGCCAGGATGAGCTGCATCCTCCCAGCCAGGAGGGGTGGCATTCGCGCAACACCGGCTGGATGCACGCCTGCGCCCATGACGGCCATACCGCCATCGGGCTGGTACTGGCCGAGCGGATCGCCGCCCTCGCCGATCGGTTGAACGGCCGCATCAAGCTGTTCTTCCAGCCCGCTGAAGAGGGATGTCGCGGCGGCAAGGCACTGGCCGCCGGCGGTCAGCTCGACGACGTGGATGCCCTGCTGGCGCTGCACATTGGCATTCATGCCAACAGCGGCGAGCTGGTGGTCAATCCCACCGAGTTTCTCTGCTCCACCAAGTTCGATGTGGAATTCATGGGGCGTGCCGCTCACGCGGGGCTTGAGCCCAACGCCGGCAGCAATGCGCTGGCGGCGGCCTGCATGGCCACCACTGCCATGCTCGGCATCGCCCGCCACCGCGATGGCATGACCCGTATCAACGTGGGCCAGCTCCATGGCGGCAGCGGCCGCAACGTGATACCGGGTCACGCCCTGTTGCAGGGGGAGACCCGGGGCGCCACGCCGGCCCTCAACGACTACATGTTCAGCCAGGTGCAGCAGATGGTGGAAGGGGCTGCGATGATGCAGGGCGCCACCTACCTCATTCGCAAGCAGGGTGAAGCCATCGGCATCGACAACAGTCCGGCCCTGCTCGAAGAGATCATTCCGCTCGCCCAGGCGCTCAAGCTGGAAACCATCCATACCCGCCGTTTCGGCGCCAGCGAGGATGCGGGCTTTCTCATCGAGCGGGTGCAGCGAAGCGGTGGCGAGGCGGCCTACCTGATCCTGGGGGCCAATCTGGCGGCACCCCATCATCACCCGGAGTTCGACTTCGACGAGGCCGTGCTGGCCCCTGGCGTAGCACTGCTGGAGTCCTGGTTGCTGGCCCGCCTCGGCCGCTAGCAAACAGCCGGAAACAAACAAGGCAGCCCGCGGGCTGCCTTGTTTGTTTCACCCCTTCTTGTCTGGCAAGGGGGTCTGTTGCACCTACTGTCCCAGCACGATGGCCGAGAGGTGGGCGAAGTGGTGGATCTCGTGGGTCGCCTCGCACGGACCATCCTGGCGAGCCGGGTTGTACCAGCAAGTTGCCAGCCCCTGCGCCGCAGCGCCGGCGATATCGGTCTTGGGGTTGTCTCCCACCATCAGCACCCGCGCCGGATCCGGGCGCTGCATCAGCTCGAGGGCATGCTGGAAAATGGCCGCCGCCGGCTTGGTCACCTGTACCTCGTCCGAGATCACCAACGGCTCGAACCACTCGTTCCAGCCCAGCTTGTCGAGGCGGCCGCGCTGCGGAAGGCTGAAACCGTTGGTGATGATCCCCATCTTCACCTTGCTCTTCAACGCCTGCAGCGTCTCTACCACCCCCTCCAGCGGCATGCTCAGGGCAATGATCTGCTGCAGGAAGGTGTCATTCATCGCCATCGGCGCCACGTCCACCTGTTCGGCAAACAGGGAGAAACGGGTCTGCTGCAGGTGGGCGGCATCGATCTCGCCGGAGTTGTACTGCTGCCAGAGCCGGTGGTTGAGGGCGTGGTACTCCGCCATCTTGGGCGGGGTCGGCGTCACGCCGTAAATGTGCAGCGTCTGTTCCAGCGCCTTGGCGACCGGGAAATCGAGCAGTGTTTCGTCCAGATCGAACAACACCCAGTCATAACTTGGTACTTTCACGGGATCCCTTACTGTTCTGGTTGATCAAATTCATTGCGCCGCCCCAGCGGGCCGGCCAGCAGATCCAGTGTCAATCTGACCCCGAATCCGGTCACCTCGCTGCTGACCACGCCATTGCCGCCCTTGTTGCGAAAACCGCTCAAGTCGAGGTGCAGCCAGGGGGTCTGGGCGGGTACGAAGCGGCTGAGGAAGCGGGCCGCATCGATGTGATCCGGCGACGAGCCCGGCGCACACTGTAACAGATCGGCCCACTCGCTATCGAGGTTGTCGTCGTAGTCCTCATCCAGCGGGAATGGCCAGATCCGCTCGCCGCTGCGCTGGCCCAGATTGATAAGCTCCCCCAGCCACTGGGGGCGGTTGGTGAAGGCGCCGCTGTAGCGACTGCCGAGCGCCCGCTTGCAGGCCCCGGTCAGGGTGGCGTAGTCGATCAGCAGATCCGGATTGTCCTGCACCGCCATGCAGAGGGTATCCGCCAGCACCATGCGCCCCTCGGCATCGGTATCCACCACCTCGATGGTGGTGCCGTTGAGGGCAGTCACCACCTCCCCCGGCCGGTAGGCGAGCGGGCCTATGTGGTTCTCGGCGATGGCGAGCCAGCAGTGCACCTCATAGGGCAACCTGGCGCGACTGATGGCGTGGAGCGCCCCCAATGCCACCGCGCTGCCCCCCATGTCCAGGTGCATGCCATACATGCTGCCGGAGATCTTGAGGTTGTAGCCGCCCGAATCATGGCAGATCCCCTTGCCCACCAGCGCCAGCCGCCGCACCGCATTGGGCGGGCAGTAGCTCAGCTTGACCATGGCGGCCTGGTTGTCTTCCGAGCCGCGCGCCACCGCGATGAAGGCGCCAGCCCCCCGCTCGGCGAGCTGGGCCTGATCGTACTCATGCCACTGCCACCCCTCGCGCTGGGCGAGCTGGCGTACCCACTCCCGGTAGCTGCGGGCGGTCAGATCGGAGGCCGGCGACACCGCCAGATGGCGCGCCAGACCGTTGCCCTCCACCTCGGCATAGATCCGCGCCAGATCCAGCACGCAATTGGGGGACACCGAAATCTGCTGGTAGCGCCAGGGATCTTCGCTGCGATGCTTGTGACTGGGCAGCGGCACGTTGGCGGCCAGCAAGGTGGCCAGCACCAATTCGGCCAACAGCGTGGTATCGGCCTCGTCAAAGCCTTCCAGGTGCAGCCCCAACCGCTCGATCTTGAGCCCGGCCAGCGGCGCAACCCAGCTGCGCACCTGCTTGTAGAGGGCATGATCGCGCGCCGGGTGTGCCGGCAGGAAGATCAGCAGTTGCAGGGTATTGTGCAGCACCAGGCTGTAGGGCGCTTTCTGCCCCAGCGCGATCTGGGCGCCGACGGCGGCAAATTCGGGCAGGGCCAGCAGGCTTTCGCGCCGATCTTCGGCGCAGATCAGCAAGTTGGCGGCAAGGCCGTTGGTGAGGACGGCAGCGAGGCCGGCGTCGTGAATGTCGATCTGCGGCGGCAGATAGGTAAATGGTTGCATCATTGGGCAAGGCCCTCATCCATGAAGAGATACCAGTGATGATACCCAACAAAGCGGGGTCACAGCCAGATTTGCACTTGAAAATCAATATCAAGCGTGAGGGCGACACAAAGCAAAAAAACCGCGAAGGCGGCTGGATGAAAAACTGGAGAATTAGCGTAATAGAGTAAAGGAAGTTGGTTGCGGGGGCCGGATTTGAACCGACGACCTTCGGGTTATGAGCCCGACGAGCTACCGAGCTGCTCCACCCCGCGTCCGAATTGTACTGCCACCACAAGAGACAGAGCAGTTGCCTCTTGCTGTCTTCGTCTCCACCACAGCGCGATGCGCTTGCCATGGACACAAATAGTTGGTTGCGGGGGCCGGATTTGAACCGACGACCTTCGGGTTATGAGCCCGACGAGCTACCGAGCTGCTCCACCCCGCGTCCGAATTGTACTGCCACC
>NZ_CAWPKQ010000004.1:0-467618 GCF_963888745.1 Aeromonas sp. DNRA1
TGGTAGTGTGGCATTCGCCATGCGAGAGTAGGACACTGCCAGGCACCCAACACGAGAAACCCCGCTCATCTGAGCGGGGTTTTTTATTGTCTGAAATTCGTCTTATCTCACCCCTGAAATATCCTTTCGGATGGAGATCCTGTGCTGCTTTCTACCCTGTTGTTCACTCGGCTCTCTCGTGCCGAAACCCGGCGTCAGCCCTGCAATTAGGGTTGTATCTGCCTCATAACTCGGTAGAGTAAAGGCATCTTGGGTTGGCCCGTACTTTCTCATGTTGGTTTCTTTAGTACGGATGCAACTTGGCCTGCTTTTATCAACCTTACGTCAGTGGTATCGATATGGAACAAGTAAACAAGTCCACCTTCAGTGATGTACTGGAATATGTGCGTATGTCCCGTCGTCAGAACAAACTCAAGCGTGAAATTGCGGACAACGAGAAGAAGGTCCGTGACAACCAGAAGCGTGTGCTGCTGCTCGACAACCTGAGCGATTACATCAAACCGGGTATGAGCATCGATGAGGTGCAAGCCATCATCGCCAACATGCGGGCTGATTATGAAGAGCGTGTGGACGACCACATCATCAAGAATGCCGAGCTGTCCAAAGAGCGTAAAGAGCTGAGCACCAAGCTCAAGGCGATGAGCTCCAGCAAATAAGCCTGCTCCCAGTCTTATCAAAACACCGGCCATAGGCCGGTGTTTTGCTTTCAGTCATCAGCTCGGATCTCTCACCGCGCTGCAACAATCGGCTCCCCTTTTTATGATCGCCCTGTTACCATCACTACAAAGCGGTCAATAGTTTTCAAGCCATTGACTTGAAACGACTAAGCTTGAGTGAAACACAATAAATTGCGCAACCATGGTGGGGCTGATATGGGCGCATCAGAACAGACGGATTTGAACAAAGTGGCATCTCAGGATTCATCTGTCCCAAGCGCGGACGGCAAGTACAAGCGCAAGCGTCGTTCCTGGTGGCGCTGGTTGTTCTGCTTTTTCTTTTTGCTGTGCCTGGCTGCGGTGATTGCTCTGGTCGGTTATGAGATGCAGACTTCCCGCCTGCAGTCGCAGGAGATCTCCCGCTATGCGGCCAAGCTGACCTATCAGGTTGAACCGGGCCCCAGCAAGCAGATTGCCTTCCCCGAAGACGGTCCCTTCGACAAGCGGCTCGGTTATGTGCTGTTGCCCATGATGCAGGAGCGCTTGCTGCAACGGGGTTATCAGGTCAGCGAGCAGGTACATTTCTCCGATGCCTTGTATGACTATGCCAGTCGCGGCTTTTTCGTGCCTTATACCGAGAAGGTGCAAGCCGGCCTGACTCTGCACGACTGCCGGGCGGAGCCCTTCTATCAATTCAAGTATCCGACCCACTATTACCCGGATTTTGCCTCCATCCCGCCGCTGGTGATCCAGTCGCTCCTGTTCATCGAGAACCGCGACCTGCTCAGCAATGAACAGCCGCTGGCCAACCCGGCCGTAGATTGGCCCCGTTTTGCCAAGGCGGCCATGTCCCAGGTCGGCAAGGCGCTCGATATGCAGGATCAGTCGGCCGGCGGCAGTACGCTGGCGACTCAGGTCGAGAAGTATCGCCACTCGCCGGATGGCCTGACGCTGTCACCCACCGAGAAGATCCGCCAGATGGCGTCCGCCAGTGTGCGGGCCTACCGGTTGGGGCCCAAGACGCTGGAGGCGCGCAAGCTGGTCGCTTGGGCCTATCTCAACTCGGTCCCGCTCTCTGCAGCTCCTGGCTATGGGGAGGTACACGGCCTGGGGGATGGTCTCTGGGTATGGTTTGGCGCCAATGTGGACGAGGTAAACCGGCTGCTGGACCCTGCGCGCAACCAGGATGCCTCTTTGGCGGAGCAGGGCCTGGCGCTGCGCCAGGTGGTCTCGCTGATGATTGCCCATCGCCGCCCCTCCTACTATCTGGCGCAGGGGCGCGATGCACTGGCGACCCTGACCGACAGCTATCTACGGCTGTTTGTACAGGAAGGGATGATCACGCCGCCGCTGATGGAGGCCGCGCTGAAGGCCAGGGTCTCGTTCCGTGACTTCCTGCAGTCCCCGGCGGTGACCAAGGTCAACAACAACAAGGGTCTGCAAGTTGCCCGCACCCGTCTGAGCCGCCAGCTCGGGGTGCAGCTCTATGATCTGGACCGGCTCGATCTGACGGCCGACACCAGCCTCAACATGCCGCTGCAAAACGAGGTCTCTCGCTACCTGCAGCAGCTGGCCGATCCGACATTTGCAGCCCAGGTCGGGCTGTTTGGTGAGCGCCTGCTCTCGCCGGAGAAGACGGGAGACGTGAAATACAGCTTCACGCTGTTCGAGAAGTCCCCGCAGGGCTTCAAGGTGCGGGTGCAGACCGACAACACGGATCAGCCGTTCGATATCAACGAGGGTAGCAAGCTGGAGCTGGGGTCAACCGCCAAGCTGCGGGTGTTGACCACCTACCTGGAGATCGTCTCCGAGCTGCACGACAACTACGCGGACATGTCGGCCGAGAGCCTGCGCAAGATAGAGGTATCGGAGCAGGACAACATCAGCCGCTGGGCCGTCTCCTACCTGATGACCGCCAAGGACAAGAGCCTGCCACCCATGCTGGAGGCGGCGCTCGATCGCAAATACTCCGCCAGTCCGAACGAGGGATTCTTCACCGGTGGCGGCATGCACACCTTCAACAACTTCCGGCGTGAGGACAATGGCCGCATTCCGGCCATTCGCGACGCGCTGCGCGAGTCCATCAACCTGCCCTTCGTGCGCCTGATGCGTGACATCGTCCGCTACAGCCTCTACCGGGAGGGCAACCGTGCCCAGCTGCTCAAGGATGACAAGGATCCGCGCCGTACCGAGTATCTGGCCAAGTTTGCGGATAAAGAGGGGCAGACCTATCTGCTGCGCTTCTGGCGCAAATACCGTGGCAAGACTGCGGATGAACAGCTTGATACCTTCCTGGATGGTCTCAAGCCCAGCGCCGTGCGCCTGGCCGCCGTACACCGCTACCTGATGCCGGATGCGTCGCAGGAGACTTTTGCGGCCTTCCTGGCGAAGCGTCTGCCGCGGGAGAAGCTGAGCGATCGTCGTATCGAGCAGCTCTATACCAGCTATGGTCCCGGCAAGTATTCGCTGCCGGATCAAGGCTATATCGCCCGGGTGCACCCGCTGGAGCTGTGGCTGCTCTCCTATCTCAAGGAGTTCGACAAGGCGACCTTCGCCGATGCTGTCGAGGCGAGCCGGGACGAGCGGCAAGAGGTCTACAGCTGGCTGTTCAAGACTCGCCACCGCAGCGCCCGCGACAGCCGGATCCGCACCATGCTGGAGGTCGAGGCCTTCCTCGACATCCATCAACGCTGGGCCAGACTGGGCTACCCGTTCGATCACCTGGTGCCGTCGCTGGCAACGGCCCTGGGCAGCTCGGGTGACCGCCCTGCTGCGTTGGCCGAGCTGATGGGGATCATCCAGAACGGCGGCATTCGTGCACCGACCCTGCGCATCGAGCATCTGTCGTTTGCCAAGGGCACGCCGTTTGAAACCGAGTTCCAGCCAGCGCAGACCGAGGGGACCCGGGTACTGCCGGTCGAGGTGGCCACCGCGCTGCGCAACGCGCTGTCGAAGGTAGTGGAAGGGGGCACGGCCAGACGGATTGCCGGTGCCTTCGCCCTGCCGGACGGTACCGTGCTGCAGATGGGGGGAAAGACGGGGACGGGCGACAACCGGATTGAAACGGTCGGCCGCTACGGCAACGTGACCAGCTCGCTGGCTCGCAACCGGACCGCCACCTTCGTCTTCTATCTGGGAGAGGATCACTTCGGCACCCTGACGGCCTATGTGCCGGGTAGCCAGTCCGACAAGTTCCGCTTCACCTCGGCCCTGCCGGTGCAGGTACTCAAGGGGATGGCCCCGCTGCTGATGCCGTATCTGCAGCCAGGCACTCACACCCAGTGCATGGCGGGCAGCTGAGCTGCGGCGACACGAAAACGGGGCCATATCGGCCCCGTTTTATTTCGTACTGTTCATCGCCGGTCGGCGAAGGTGAGTCATCACTTACAGCAGATCTTCGATCTCGCCGCGCAGATACTGGTACATCTCGCGATAGGCCACCGGCGGCTTGTTCAGCTCTCGCTCCTTGTTGGCGGTGCGGATCAGCTGGCGAAGCTTCTGGCGGTCCAGCTCGTGGAACTGGGACATCAGCTCGTTGAGGGCGCTGTCACCTTCATTGATCAGCCGCTCACGCCACTGTTCCAGCCGGTGCAGGCGGGCGTTTACGGTGGAGTGGCGATTCTTGATGATGGAGAGCGCCTCGACGATGGGCTCCACATCGCGGCTGCGCATCAACCGGCCGATGAACTGCAGGTGGCGACGGAAAGACTCGTCTTTCTTCGGCTTGAGCTTGCGGCCCAGCTCGACTGCTTCGGCCAACTCTTCATCCAGCGGGATCTTCTCCAGCTCGCTGTGGCTGAGGGAGACGATCTCTTCCCCCATCTTTTGCAAGGCTTCGGCGTCGCGCTTGAGCTGGCTTTTGCTGGGGCCCCAGTCTTCCCACTCGTTGTCGTCTTGATATTGACTCATCGGTCTCTTGATTCCTGTCATTCACGTTTGGTGGATATGTTACCAGCTTCTCCCGCTGGGCGCAGGGGTCTGATATGCTTAGCCCCTTTCCTTCCTTCATACAGATGTGAGTTATGGATCAGCAAGACCAAATCCGCCAGGATCAAGCCCATCTTGAAGCCGTAGTTGCCGAGGCCCTGGAGATTGCCAAGGGACTGGGGGCCGGGCTTGCCGAAGTCTCCATCAGCAAGCAGACCGGGTTGTCGGTGAACACCCGGGGTTGTGAACTGGAAAGCATCGAATTCAACAAGGACGGGGCGCTCGGCATCGCCGTCTATCGCGATGGCTGCAAGGGTTCCTCCTCCACCACGGATCTGAGCCCGTCGGCCATTCGTGCCGCCGTCGAAGCGGCCATGGAGATTGCCCGGCACACCTCGCCGGATGCGTGCGCCGGTCTGGCTGATGCCGAGCTGCTGGCCTGGGATGCCCCGGATCTGCAACTGTGTCATCCGATCGAGCTGGATCCGCAGCGCGGCATCGAACTGGCCATCGAGTGTGAGCGACTGGCGCTGGGCCGCGATGCCCGCATCAAACACTCCGACGGCGCCGGTTTCTCCAGCCATCTTGGCATCAAGGTGTATGGCAACAGCCATGGCTTCGTCAAAGGCTACGCGGCATCGCGCAACTCCCTGAGCTGCGTGCTGATCGGCGAGCAGGATGGCGACATGCAGCGGGATTACGGCTACTCCTCCAGCCGTACCCTGGACGGACTCTGGAGCCCGCAGCGCATCGCCGACGAGGCGATGGAGCGCACCCTCTCTCGCCTGGGGGCCCGCAAGATCAGCACTCGCCACGCTCCCGTGCTGTTCCATCCCGATACGGCGGCCGGTCTGTGGGGTCATCTGGTGATGGCCATCAGCGGTGGCAATCTCTACCGCAAGTCGAGCTTCCTGCTGGACAAGCTGGGCAAGCAGATCCTGCCCGAGTGGCTCACCATCCAGGAGTTTCCCCACCTGCTGGGGGGACTCGCCAGTACCCCGTTCGATGGTGAAGGCGTGTTGACCCGCGACATGGACATTGTGCGCAATGGCGAGCTGATGAGCTGGCTACTTACCTCCTACTCGGCCCGCAAGCTGGGGCTCACCACCACGGGCCACACCGGCGGCATCCACAACTGGCAGGTTTCCAGCACCGGCCAGGATTTCAATGGCATGCTCAAGGAGATGGGCACCGGCCTGCTGGTGACCGAACTGATGGGGCAGGGAGTCAATATCGTCAATGGCGACTACTCCCGCGGCGCTGCCGGTTTCTGGGTGGAGAACGGCGAGATAGCCTATCCGGTCGAAGAGATCACCATCGCCGGCAATCTGGCCGAGATGTTCAGCCATATCGTGGCGGTGGGCAGCGACGAAGATGAGCGCTCCAGCCTCAAGACCGGCTCGGTGCTGGTCGAGAGCATGAAGCTGGCCGGTCACTGATCCCGGCATCAGCGAATTGCAGCCATGAAAAAGGCCCCTCGCAGTGCGAGGGGCCTTTTTGTATCGGCGTGTTCAGGGGCGGCAATCAGCCCTTGATGCGCTCGATGCGGCCGCCAAGGCCTTGCAGCTTCTGCTCGATGTCTTCGTAGCCACGGTCAATGTGGTAGATGCGATCGACGATGGTGGAGCCTTCGGCGACGAAGCCGGCCAGCACCAGACTGGCGGAGGCGCGCAGATCGGTCGCCATCACCTGGGCACCCTTGAGCTGCTGGGTGTCGCGGCAGATGGCAACATTGCCCTGCAGTTCGATGTCGGCGCCCATCCGGACCAGCTCAGGCACGTGCATGAAGCGGTTCTCGAAGATGGTCTCGGTGACCATGCCGGTGCCCTTGGCTACCGCGTTCAGCACGGTGAACTGGGCCTGCATGTCGGTCGGGAAGGCCGGGTAGGGGGCGGTCTTGATGGTGACCGGCTTGAGGGTACGACCGGTCATGTCGAGGGTGATCCAGTCTTCACCCTTCTCAATCAGGGCGCCAGCCTCTTCCAGCTTGACCAGTACCGCTTCCAGCAGGGTCGGATCGGTCTTGCGGCAGGTGATCTTGCCGCCGGTGACCGCTGCACCCACCAGGAAGGTACCGGTTTCGATACGGTCTGGCTGGACGCTGTAGCTGCCTCCATGCAGACGCTCGACACCGTCGATGGTCAGGGTGTCGGTGCCCGCACCCTGGATCTTGGCGCCCAGCGCATTGAGGAAGTTGGCCAGATCGACCACTTCCGGCTCGCGTGCGGCGTTTTCAATCACAGTGCGGCCGTCAGCCAGGGTGGCGGCCATCATCAGGTTCTCGGTACCGGTGACGGAAACCATGTCCATCAGGATGTGGGCACCCTTCAGGCGGCCGTCGACACGAGCCTTGATGTAACCATCTTCGATGGCAATCTTGGCGCCCATCAGCTCCAGACCGTGCACGTGCAGGTTGACCGGACGGGCGCCGATGGCGCAGCCACCAGGCAGGGAGACGTCAGCCGCGCCAAAGCGGGCGGCCAGCGGGCCCAGCGCCAGGATGGAGGCGCGCATGGTCTTCACCAGCTCGTAGGGGGCGACATGGTTGTTCACCGCGCCGGTCAGTACGGTGACGTTGCCATTCACCTTGGTGGTGGCGCCCAGCATCTCCAGCAGCTTGATGGTGGTGCCCACGTCTTTCAGACGCGGCACGTTGGAGAGGTGGATCTCCTCATCACACAGCAGGGTGGCGAACAGGATCGGCAGAGCGGCGTTCTTGGCGCCAGAGATGGTCACTTCGCCGTTGAGAGTACAACGACCATCGATCTTGAATTTGTCCATTTACGTTTGATACCAAATCAGGAGGGCAGTAGGAATTTACGTTCGCGTTTCCACTCGGCATCGGTAAAAGCCTTGATGGAGAGTGCGTGAATGGCGTTGCTGGCGATCTTGTCCATCAGCGGGGCATAGATGGCCTGTTGCTTCTTGACCCGGCTCATGCCGTCAAACATGTCGCCGACGGCGATCACTTGGTAGTGACTGCCGTCCCCTTTGACATGGACTTCGGACAATGGCAGAGCCTCGAGGAGTATCGCTTCAATTTCAGAGACTTGCATTATGCGTCCTCAGTTGTGAGCGGGGTTGACTGAAACAATCCGGCCACCCCGTACAGGTTGGCCAGAGTATAAAAATCAGTGGAGGCGCCCACCAGTTGCGGTGTGGCGCCTCGTGCCAGAGCGGCTTTGGCCCATTTGACCAGCAGGGCAAGCCCTGCTGAATCCAGGGTGGTGACGTCGCCGAGCTCGATCTGGTCTTCCTGCCACCAGTCGGCCCGCCGTTGCCACAACTCAACGACCTGGGCCGCCTGCAGCTCGCCGCTCAGTCTCATTTCTTGAGTACCAGCGGCTTGGCATTGTGGGCGCGCAGCTGGGCGATCACCGCATCGATGCCGTTCTGGCGGATGAGGCCGCCCAGCTCGTTCTGCTTGGCAGAGAGCAGGCTGATCCCTTCGGCGACCATGTCGAAGGCTTTCCATTCGCCGGTCTTGTTGTTCTTACGCAGTTTGAACTCGAGGAAGATGTCCGGCTTGCCGGCCTCTTTCACGCTGACGTTGACGGCGGTGATGTTGCTGTCACCGGCGGCCTTGCCCGGCTCGACCTTGACGGTCTGCTTGTCAAAATGGGCCAGGGCGTCGGCGTAGGAGCTCACCATGTACTCGGTGAACACCTCGACAAAGGCGTCGCGCTGGGCCGGGGTGGTCTGCTTGATCTGGTTGCCAAGCACCTTGTAGGCGGCGAAGCGGTTGTCCACGTAGGGCAGCAGCTCTTCGCGGATGATCACCCGCAGGTGATCCGGATTGCTCTTCACCTGAGCCTGATCAGCCTTCAGGCGGGCGAAGGTCTGCTTGGCCGCCTGATCCACCAGGGCATAGGGGTCGGTGGCATCGGTGGCTTGTGCTGTCAGGGAAAACAGCATGCTGGTCATCAGGCCCAGCAGCAGGGCGATCTTCTTGAACATAGCTACTCCTTACTTGCTGTCTGATTTGGTGTCGGAAGACTGGCTGTAGAGGAACTTGCCAATCAGATCTTCCAGCACAATGGCGGATTTGGTGTCTTCAATCATGTCGCCATCCTTGAGCATGCTGGTGCCCATCTCCTCATCGGTAAAGCCGGGCATCAGGCCTATGTATTGCTCGCCGAGCAGCCCCGAAGTCAGGATGGAGAGAGTACTGGTCTCGGAGAACTCACCGGCGCTCTTTTGCATCTGCAAAGAGACGATCGGCACTTGGCTCTTGGCGTCCAGAGTGATGTCGCTGACCCGACCGACGACCACGCCGCCCACCTTGACCGGTGAGCGTACTTTCAGGCCGCCGATATTATCGAAATGGGCGCGCAGGGTATAGGTTTCTCCTTCCGGTTTGAAACTCAAACCTGCCACTTGCAGTGCCAACGCCAGAATGGCACCGATGCCGGCCAGCATGAAGGTGCCAACCAGGAATTCTACTTTGCTGAACTTCATCTTTACCTTATCCAAACATGACTGCGGTGAGTATAAAATCCAGGCCGAGCACGGCCAGGGAGGAGTGGACCACGGTACGGGTCGTGGCCTGACTAATCCCGGCCGAGGTCGGCTTGGCATCATAACCGTTAAAGAGCGCAATCCAGGTGACCACCAGGGCAAAGATCAGGCTCTTGATGGCGCCCTGCATGATGTCATCCTGCCAGTCGACGGAGGCCTGCATGGCGGACCAGAAGCTGCCTTCGTCCACCCCCAGCCAGTCGACGCCGACCAGCTTGCCGCCGAAGATGCCGATCAGGCTGAACATGAAGGCCAGCAGCGGCATGCTGATGACCCCGGCCCAGAAGCGCGGCGCGACGACCCGGCGCAGCGGGTCTACCGCCATCATCTCCAGGCTGGAGAGCTGTTCGGTGGCCTTCATCAGGCCAATTTCGGCGGTGAGGGCCGAGCCGGCGCGTCCGGCAAACAGCAGCGCGGTCACCACGGGGCCCAGCTCCCGCAGCAGGGAAAGAGAGACCAGCGGCCCCAGACTCTGCTCGGCACCGAAGTCTTTCAGTACGTTGTAGCCCTGCAACGAGAGCACCATGCCGATGAACAGCCCCGACACCAGAATGATGGCGACCGACTGCACCCCGACCACATACAACTGCTGCACCAGCAGCGGGAAGTGCTTGCGCGGCGCGGGTTTGCCCGCCAACGCGTGAAACAACATGATGGTGGCGCGGCCGATGGCGCTGATGAATCGCACCCCGCTTCGCCCCAGTTTGCTTACCTGGCTTGTCAACATCAGAGATCCTGTAGCAGGTCGCCTGCCGGAAAATGAAACGGAACAGGACCGTCGGGCAATCCTTTCAGGAACTGCTCGACCTCGGGATTGTGCTCCTCGCGCAGCTGGGCCGGCGTGCCGTGCGCCACCACCTTGCGGTTGGCGATGATGTAGGCGTAGTCGGCAATGCTCAGCACCTCTTTCACGTCGTGGGTGACGATGACGGAGGTGATGCCGAGGGCATCGTTCATATCCTTGATGAGCTTCACCAGCACCGCCATGGTGATGGGATCCTGGCCGACGAACGGCTCGTCATACATGATGAGGTCCGGATCCAGCGCGATGGAGCGGGCCAGCGCCGCGCGCCGGGCCATGCCGCCGGAGAGCTCGGACGGCATCAGTCTTGCCGCGCCGCGCAGGCCCACCGCCTGCAGCTTCATCATGACGATGGTGTGGATCAGCTCTTCCGGCAGGCCGGAGTGCTCGCGCAGCGGGAAGGCCACGTTGTCGTACACCGTCATGCCGGTAAACAGGGCGCCGCTCTGGAACAGCATGCTCATCCGCTTGCGCACCTCGTACAGGCGCGAACGGGAGAGGGTGGGGATATCTTCCCCGTCAAACAGGATATGACCGGATTCGGGCTTGAGCTGGCCGCCGATCAACCGCAGCAAGGTAGTCTTGCCGATGCCGCTGGGGCCCATGACCGCAGTGACCTTGCCACGGGGAATGGTCAGGTTTATCCCGTCGTATAACAGCCGATCTCCGTGACTGAAGGTCAGGTCGGAGATGGTGATCAGGTCATCGTTCAAACAATTGTCCATCCGGTGTAAATGAAGAGCGAATTTTATGGGCTAGTCTAGGTCTAAGCAACAGCAAGGAACAACTATTGAACAGCCTGCCTGTCCAGACGCGCGACAGTTTTTTGTAACCAATTGTCTCTCTTTTCCGGTCGGGAAGTATCCGATTCGCTTATCTCGACAGACTTTTTTATAATCCCGCAGCAAATTTCAGCCCGGAGCTGTGCCTTTATGTCTGTAAAGTCTGAAAAAGTGTCTGAACTGTTCGATTTTCGTCGCAGCGCCCGTACCGTGCTGGACATCGAGAAACAAGCGATTGATGGACTCTACCAGTACCTGAACGATGCCTTCGATCAGGCGTGCGAGATGATACTGCGCTGCAGTGGCAAGATAGTGGTCACCGGCATGGGCAAGTCAGGTCATGTCGGAAGCAAGATTGCGGCCACCCTGGCCAGCACCGGTACTCCCGCCTTCTTCCTCCATCCGGGTGAAGCCAGCCACGGCGATCTGGGGATGATTTCCGGCGGCGATCTCATCATCGCCATCTCCAACTCCGGTGAGAGTGACGAGATCCTGGCCCTGTTGCCAGTGCTCAAGCGCCGCGGCATCCCGCTCATCTGCATGACCGGCAACCCGGCCTCCACCATGGCGAAAGAAGCCAACGTGCACCTGTGCATCAAGGTAGAGAAAGAAGCCTGCCCTCTGGGGCTGGCGCCCACATCCAGCACCACGGCAACTCTGGTAATGGGAGATGCGCTGGCGGTGGCCCTGCTGGAAGCCCGCGGCTTTACCGCCGACGATTTCGCCCTCTCTCACCCGGGTGGTTCCCTTGGCAAGCGGCTGCTGCTGCGGGTCGGCGATCTGATGCACAGCGGTGAGCTGTTGCCCCAGGTGGGGATAGATGCCACCATCAGCCAGGCACTGCTGGAAGTGAGTCGCAAGGGGCTCGGCATGACGGCTGTGGCCGATGCCAATGGCCGCCTGGCCGGCCTGTTCACCGATGGCGACCTGCGCCGCATTCTGGACTTGCAGGTGGATATCCACCACACCCCGATCAGCCGCGTGATGACGGTCAACTGTGTTACCGTGGGACCGGAGATGATGGCTGCCGAGGCCGTCAAACTGATGGAAACCAGAAAGATCAACGGATTACTGGTTGTGGATGGCGACAAGCGCCCGCTGGGGGCCTTCAACATGCATGACCTGCTGAAAGCCGGAGTAATTTGATGCAAAACGTACCGACCCTCTATGGTCCGGTGACGCGCAGCCAGTTTGAGAAGGCGGCGCAGATCCGCCTGCTGGTGTGCGATGTGGACGGGGTGCTCTCCAACGGCCTCATCTACATGGGAAATGACGGCGAAGAGCTGAAGACCTTCTGTACCCGCGACGGTGCCGGCATGCGAGCGCTGCTCAACGCCGGGATCGAGATTGCTATCATCACCGGGCGCAACTCCCGCATCGTCAGCGATCGGATGAAGAGCCTGGGGGTGCAGCATCTGGTGCAGGGGGCGGATCAGAAGCTGCCCCACTTCGAGGCGCTGCTGAGCAAGCTGGCACTGACCCCCGAGCAGGCGGCCTACATCGGCGATGACACCATCGATCTGCCGGTGATGCAGGCCTGTGGCCTCGGCATCGCCGTGGCCGATGCCCATCCGCTGGTGCTGGCGCGGGCCGACATGGTGACCCGGCTGGCCGGCGGTGTTGGCGCCGTGCGCGAGGTGTGCGATCTCATTTTGCAGGCCCAGGGGCTGGGTGACTATCAGCCAGAGGCCTCGGTATGAGCAGACAGACCCTGTTGTTCGCCCTGCTGTTCTTGGTTGCGCTGGCCGCCTGGCAGCTCGGCGACATCGAACTGGCGCCGGAGCCGACCACCAAGGTGGAGAATTATCAGCCGGACTTCACCGCCAAGAATCTGGTGACGACCCGCTTCGATGTCGAAGGCCGTCGCACCGAGCGGCTGGAGTCCCGCTACGCGGAGTACTACCAGATCCTCGAGCAGGCCACTTTTGACAAGCCGGTGGTCTACATGTTCGACAAGCAGGGCGAGCCCGAGTGGAAGGTCACTGCCGATACCGGGGTGCTCAACACCGATGACAACGTGATCCTGCGGGACAAGGTGCATCTGGACGGCTTGCTGCCCACCTCTTTCATCTCCACGCTGGATACCCCCTATCTGGAGCTGGATTTGGTGACCCAGAACGTGAGAAGCAATCAGCAGGTCAGCATAGTGGGTAAGGATTTCCAGACCGAGGGCGTTGGCCTGAAGGGTCATCTGGAACGCAAATATTTTGAATTACTGGATCAGGGCCATGCCATCTATTTCAATGAAAAACGCTAATCTGGCCCTCGCGGCCCTGCTGCTGTGCGGCACCGTGAGCGCCAAAGAGTCCGACTTTGCCGAGAGGGTCTATGTGGATGCGGTCAAGCAGGTGGCCGAGATGCAGGACAACCGCATCACCTTCGAGCAGGATGTGACCATCACTCAGGGCACCATCAAGATCAAGGCGGACAAGGTGGTGGTGATCCGCTCCGGCGAGAAGGGGGCCGAGGTGATGACGGCCTATGGCAAGCCTGCCACCTTCTTCCAGATCCTGGACAACGGCAAGCCGGTCAATGCCCATGGCAACAGCATCCGTTATGAGCTGAAAAACCGGTTGGTGACCATCACCGGCAACGGTCAGCTCAAGCAGGAAGATAGCCAGGTCAATGGCGACCTGATCCGTTACGACATCGTCAAACAGAAGATGATTGCCGAGAGCAAGACCCCGAACCAGCGGGTCAAGACAGTGTTCCTGCCGGATCAGGTAGAGAATTTCGACAAGCCGGCCGACCAGAAGAAGCAGGGAAAATAAACCATGGCAGTGTTGAAAGCAGCCGGCCTGCAAAAAAGTTACAAGCGCCGCATGGTAGTGAGCGATGTGAGCCTGGAAGTGGGGACCGGCCAGATCGTCGGGCTTTTAGGCCCGAACGGCGCCGGCAAAACCACCTCCTTCTACATGATCGTGGGGCTGGTGCAGAGTGATGCCGGCCTCATCACCATCGATGATCAGGACATCAGTCTGCAACCCATGCATATCCGTGCCCGCAACGGCATCGGTTATCTGCCGCAGGAGGCCTCCATCTTCCGTCGCCTGTCGGTGTTCGACAACCTGATGGGGGTCATGCAGACGCGCAAGGGGCTGAGCCGCGAAGAGCGGGAGGACAAGGTCCAACAACTGCTGGAAGAGTTCAACATCACCCATATCCGTGACAGCCTGGGGCAGAGCCTGTCGGGTGGGGAGCGGCGCCGGGTCGAGATCGCCCGGGCACTGGCTGCGGAGCCGCGTTTTATCCTGCTGGATGAGCCGTTTGCCGGGGTCGACCCCATTTCTGTGATAGACATCAAGAAGATCATCCAGCATCTCAAAGATAGAGGCCTGGGCGTCTTGATCACCGACCACAACGTCAGAGAGACTCTGGACGTATGTGAGAAGGCCTATATCGTCAGCCACGGCAAGATGATTGCCGAAGGTGCACCGGCCGACATACTGGCCGATGAACAGGTCAAGCGCGTCTATTTGGGCGATCAATTCAGTCTATAGTAAGGGGGCATCTCTTCATTTCCTGTGACGACTGCCTCGCTGAACATAAGGATATCCCGACGTAGATGAAGCCGACATTACAGTTGCGTCTCGGCCAGTCCCTGACCATGACGCCGCAATTACAACAAGCGATTCGTCTGCTCCAGCTCTCCACTCTGGAACTCCAGCAGGAAATTCAGCAAGCGCTCGACAACAACCCCTTGCTGGAGCAAGAGGAAAATGATGTGCAGGAGACCAGCCCGGAAGAGCCGGTCGATGCCAGCCAACTTGACTCCAGCGATGCGATGTCCCAGGACAACATGCCGGACGAACTGCCGGTAGATACCACCTGGGAAGAGGTCTACTCGGCCGGCACGGCTCAGAGCGCGGGCCCGATCCACGACGGTGAAGACAGCATCTATCAGGGCGAAACCACCGAAAACTTGCAGGATTATCTGCTGTGGCAGATGCGCCTGACGCCGTTCAGCGACGTGGATGCCGCCATCGCCCTCGCCATCATCGACGCCATCGACGAATCCGGTTACCTGACGGTGTCGCTGGAAGATATCCAGACTGCGGTAAGCAGCGAGGATGTCGAGGTGGAGCTCGATGAGGTGGAGGCCGTGCTCAAGCGAGTGCAGCACTTCGATCCGGTCGGCATTGCCGCCCGCTCGGTACAGGAGTGCCTGCTGATCCAGCTGGGCCAATACTCCCCGGACCTGCCCTGGCTGCACGAGGCCAAGGAGGTGATCCTCGAGCACATGGATTTGCTCGGCAATCGCGACTACCGCACCCTGGCGCGCAAGACCCGGCTCAAGGAGAGCGACCTCAAGGAGGTGCTGGATTTGATCCAGCAGCTGGAGCCGAGACCCGGCAACGGCGTTATCCAGAGTGAATCCCAGTACGTGATCCCGGATGTTTCCGTGGTCAAGAAGGGCAACAAGTGGGTGGTCGAGCTCAACCCGGACTCGGCCCCGCGCATCCGGGTCAACGAGACCTATGCCGCCATGGCCCGTCAGGCTCGCACCAGCCAGGATACCCAGTTCATCCGTTCCCACCTGCAGGAAGCCAAGTGGTTCATCAAGAGCCTGGAGAGCCGCAACGACACCCTGCTCAAGGTGGCCAGCTGCATCGTCGAGCAGCAGCAGGGCTTTTTCGAATACGGTGAAGAGGCCATGAAACCCATGGTGCTCAACGACATCGCCGAAGCGGTGGAGATGCACGAGTCGACCATCTCGCGGGTCACGACCCAGAAGTACATGCATACGCCGCGCGGCATCTTCGAACTGAAGTTTTTTTTCTCCAGTCATGTCAATACGGAGGGAGGAGGAGAGTGCTCATCGACCGCAATTCGCGCGCTCATCAAGAAGCTGGTGACGGCGGAGAATCCCGCCAAGCCGCTAAGTGATAGCAAGATCGCGGATTTGCTGGCCGAACAGGGTATTATGGTGGCGAGACGCACGATCGCAAAGTACCGTGAATCCTTGTTGATCCCGCCATCCAATCAGCGCAAACGCCTGGTTTAGGCAAAACAAAAGGAAGACGTTATGCAAATTAACCTGACCGGACACCATGTCGAGATCACCGAAGCTCTGCGTGATTATGTGAACAACAAATTTGCCAAACTCGAGCGTCACTTTGACCACATCAACAATGTTCATGTGGTGTTGAGCGTAGAAAAACTGAACCAGATCGCCGAAGCCAAGCTGCATGTCAGCGGGGGTGAGGTGTTCGCCAACTCGCAGCATGCCGACATGTACGCTGCGATTGATACCCTGCTGGACAAGCTGGATCGGCAGATCATCAAGCACAAAGATAAGTTAAATCAAAAATAACCATGCAACTTGAACACATACTGAGTCGGGACTGCACCAAAAGTGCGGTCCCTTGTACCAGCAAGAAACGCGCCCTGGAGATCATCAGCGAGTTAGCCGCTGAGCGCCTGGGGACCTCTCGTCAGGTGCTCTTCGAGTGCCTGCTGGCGCGAGAAAAAATGGGCAGTACCGGGATCGGTGCCGGTATCGCCATTCCCCACGGCCGGATTGGCGACGAGTTTCCGCCGACCGCCATCCTGATGACCTTCGCAGAGCCGATCCCCTTCGATTCCATCGACAATCAACCGGTTGACCTGCTGTTCGCCCTGCTGGTGCCGGAAAGCGAGTGCAAGCAGCACCTCAAGACCCTTTCCCTGATGGCATCCAAACTGGGCGACAAGGCGGTATGCCGCCAGTTGCGCCAGGCAACCAGCGATGAAGAACTCTATCAGATCATGACATCGGCCTGAGATGCAGGCCCTTGCAATGACGCCAAGCGGTGAGGGAACAAGATGCAATTAATAGTGGTGAGTGGGCGCTCCGGCTCGGGCAAGACAGTTGCCCTGCGTGTGCTGGAGGATCTCGGTTATTACTGCGTGGATAACCTGCCGGTCAACCTGCTGCCCCAGCTGATCGTCTCGGTCGAGAGCCAGTATGACAAGCTGGCGGTCAGCATCGACGTGCGCAACTTGCCGGCGAGCCCGGACAAGCTGGAAACCCTGCTGGCCCAGGTTCGCAACGAGGGGCGGGTGGAGTTCTCGAGCTTCTTCTTCGATGCGGAAAACTCCACCCTGCTCAAGCGCTACGGCGAGAGCCGCCGGCTGCACCCCTTGTCACGCAATCAGTTGTCGCTGGATGAGGCGATACGGGAGGAGACCCACCTGCTGGCGCCGCTCTCCTCGACGGCCGACCTGCGCATCGATACCACCAACCTCAGCATTCACGACCTGAGCGAGCTCATCAAGACCCGGGTGCTCGGCAAGAAGGAGAACGAGCTGGTGCTGGTGTTCGAGTCGTTCGGCTTCAAGTACGGCATTCCCAAGGATGCCGACTTCGTGTTCGACGCCCGCTTCCTACCAAATCCGCACTGGATCCCCGAGCTCAAACCCTTCACTGGCAAGGATGAACCGGTGGCCCGCTACCTCTCCAGCCAGCCCGACGTGATGCAGTTCATCCTGCAGATCGAGAACATGCTGGCGACCTGGTTGCCCCATCTGGAGCGCAACAATCGCAGCTATGTGACAGTCGGTATCGGTTGCACCGGTGGCCAGCACAGATCGGTGTTCATTGCCGAGCAGCTGGCCGGCGCCTTCCGCCTGCTGGGCAAGAACGTCCAGATCCGCCACCGCACCCTCGACAAGAGTGCGCCGCAATTTTGATGGACCAATAGGAAGATCAGATGACCGTCTCAGCCTCGGTGGAAGTGAAAAACAAACTGGGCATGCATGCCAGACCGGCCATGATGCTGTTCGAGCTGGTGCAGGGGTTCGATGCCCACGTGTTGCTGCGCAATGAAGAGGGGGTCGAAGCCGACGCGGACAGCGTGATCGGCCTGTTGATGCTGGACTCGGCCCAGGGCAAGCAGGTGGAAGTCCAGGTGGAGGGGCCCGAGGAAGTGGAGGCCCTGGCCGCCGTGGTAGCGCTGTTCACCTCGGGCTTCAACGAGGAGTAACGACCCTCGGCATGCTCAAGGTGCGCTGCGTGCCAGCGCCTTGAAGGCGGCAAAATCCCGACAAGCCAGCAGACTCCTGCTGGCTTTTTCGTTCATCAGCGCCAGGAACAGCTCGTAGAGCCCCATCGCCTCTTCGTAGTCGGCCTTGGCGATGGCCAGCACGAAGACGAGGGTGGCGCTCTCGCCGTTGCCCCAGTCGATCCCCTGCGGGGCCAGCACGGTATAGACCAGGGTGCGGCGAGCCAGCAGGCCGAGGGAGTGGGGCAGGGCAATGCCGTCCCCCAGCATGGTGGAGACTATCCGCTCCCGCTCCTGCAATGATCCCCGAAAGCCGCTCTCCACCAGCTCCTCCGCCTCCAGCTGGCTGCAGATGCGATCAAACAGCGCCGCCTGGCTGAGCGGCTCGGTGACCACCATGAAGTGGTCGGCATCGAAGTACTTGTCGAGCAGGTAGGGGCGGGTGCGATCGACCAGCACCAGCTTGCCGAGCTGCTCCAGCTGGTACTGGGTCGGGAAGGGGGCGACCTGCACCACGGGCACGTTCTTCTCGCCGGCCTTGACGGTGCTGATGACGAAATCCTGCTCGATCCGCGTCAGCCCTTCGTAATCCCGTACCGACTCCAGCATGGTCAGCTGCAACTGGGGATACTCCCGCTTGATCCGGGCCTCCAGCACCCGGAAGGTGGCATTGCCCGCATCGCATAGCAGCAGCGCCTGAGGGCGGCGGGTGTAACCGATGTCGTAGTGGCGCTCCAACCCGACCCCGATGTGGATCACCAGATAGCCTATCTCGTGGTGGGTCAGCCGATAGGGAGTCTGCCTGATCCACTCCGAGATGGCCGCCAGCGTGATGTCGTAGGCGAGGGGGTAGTACTGCTTGATGTGGTCCGCCAGCGGATTGTGGCTGCCGATCTGGTATTTGACCCGCAGCAGCATGGCGCTGATATGGGTCTGCAGGTCGGCTCGCAGTTGCAGATCGCCGCGCAGGTCATAGGGGTAGTGCTGGTGGATGTAGGCCAGCAGATGCTCCACCAGCTGTTCGCTCTCGGCCGCCATGGCCGGGCTGAGCTGAGGGGCATCGGCGGTGAGGCGGGCCTGGATCTGGATGGCGAGACAGGCTATCTCCTCCTCCCCCGGCGGAGTCAGGGTCGGCAGCTCGCCATAGATGTCGCGGGCAACCGCCAGCAGAGGCGCCGTGAGATCCTCGCTGGTGCATTGGCGCAGCTCATGGCCGGCCGCCTGGCGCAGCAGGGCGACGGCACAGTAGATGGCGAGCTGCTGCAGGCTCTCATCGGCCAGGCGCAGCTGATGACGGCCGAGCTGCTCGTGGATGTGATTGCCCACTACCTCCAGCGTCTTGCTGGGGCAGAGGTTGGGCAGCAGGCTCTGCAGCGGGTTGCTGTGCAGCAGCTCCTGATAGAGCAACTGGGTGAGGCAGGCGCGGATGGCCGTCTCGCCCCCCTGGATCCGCATCCCCTGCCTGGGTTTGCTGTCGATGGCGAGCCCGAAGTGGGCGAGCCGCTCCCGTACCTCTGCCATGTCCCCCTGCAGTGCCGCCCGGCTCAGATACCAGGTGTCCGCCAGCTCGTCGAGCTTGATGCCCTGCTCCGCCGTCAACAGCAGGATCTGCAGGTGCAGTACCCGCTCGCGGCTGGTACGGGGCAGCCCGCTCTCCTGCTCCTGGGCCGCCAGCAGCGCCGCGAACAGCTCCTGGTTGTAGATCTTGAGCTGATAGCCGCTGCCGCGCTGGTGGATCAGGTGGGCGCCCCGGGTGGCGATGATCTCGTTCAGGGTCGCCACGTCGGTGCGCACGGTGCGGGTGGAGACACTGAGGCGGCGGGCCAGCTCCTCCTGCGGCAGCGGCTCGGCGTGGAGCAGGAGGAGCAGTTGATGGAATCTGGGGTGGGGCAGCTTGATCATGAGGGGGGAACGGACTCCTGTCGCGGAATGAAACATCGATGTTAACAAGCGGGTCATTAACAAGCCAGGCACCGGTCAGTGATCGGACCGGTGCCTGAGGGCCGTCAGGCCAGCAGCCGCTTCACCGTGGTCAGCAGAGTACGCACGTCCTCGGGACGGGTCTGACCGCTCGCGCTGTCGATGATGGAGCTGTAGACGTGGGGGATCACCTTCTCGACACCGGCATCCAGCGCGATTCGTACTATCTCTTCAAAGTTGTCCAGGTCGATACCGCCGGTGGGCTCCAGCCAGAAGCCGTGGCGAGCACAGGCCTCGGCCACCGCCTGATACTCGGCGCGGCAGGTCAGCCCGCCCATGGGGAAGAACTTGACCGAGCTGCCGCCCATGTCCTTGAGCAGGGCGATGGCGGTGTCGATGGGGACGATGCCGTCAGGCTGCTGGCTACTCAGGGGACCGGTGGAGATCTTCACCATCCCCGGCGTGCCGGTGGGGGAGACAAGGCCATTGACGAGGGTATCAGACTGGCCCAGCAGCGCCCGGCTGGCACCGACGCCGGTGAACACCTGATTGACGTGCTGGGGCTGCAGCTGGCAGGCCAGCTCGGCCACCATGGCGGACTGGCGTGGATCACCGGCCCCCAGCCCGATGGAGAGGGCGTTGTCGATAAGCTTGGCGTACTCCTTCATATCAGCAACTGCGGAGGGAATATCCGGGTAGTTTTTGGAGAGCACACCGACCAGCACGTGGCCCTCGGCGGCCTCATAAATGTCGACGGCATTCTGTCGGGAGCCGGCCAGCACGTTGAGGCAGACCCGATCGCGGTAGTAATTGGGAGTCAAAGACATCAGTTGTTCTCCTGAATGAGGTGGGCAATGGCGGCATGGATCTGGTCGAGCTGGGGCACGGTGACGCTGCGCACATCTATCTCGAGGTGCCCCTCGTTGGCCTTGTAGCAACGGCAGTAGATGGCAGGCGTGCCCTGCTGCAGGCGGGCTACCAGCTGTACCGTGGTCATGCCGATCTGCTGGTGGTCGAAGGCGATGTCGGTGCGGGCGATGTCGCGCCCCGCGCTGTCCCACACCACCTTGGCGCTGATGCCGGGCAACTGGTTGAGGCGCTCGATGAAGGGGGTCATCTTGGCGACCATGGCGGCGCCGCTCTCCTTCTCTTTGGCCAGATAGCGCTCGATGGCGTGGGTGAGGCCGAGGATCCCCTCCTTGCCCACCTTCATGGCACGGCCGATGCCGTTGGCCTGCTGCTTGACCCACTCCACGTACTGGCGCTTGCCGAGCACCAGGCCGCTGGTGGGCCCTTCAATGGCCTTGGCGCCGCTGTAGATGACCAGATCCGCGCCCTGGTTGTAGTAGAGACGCAGATCTTCCTCGGCCGCCGCATCGACGATGAGCGGGAGCCCGTGGGCCTTGGCCACCTCGGCTGCCTCGGCCACCGACAGAATGCTCTTCTGCACGCAGTGGTGAGACTTGATATAGAGGATGGCTGCTGTGTTGGCATTGATGGCGGCGGCCAGCTGGGCGGCAGAGCACTCGTTGGCGTAGCCGGCCTCCACCACCTTGCCGCCACCCAGGTTGACCATGGTGCCGACCGGGGCGCCGAAGTTGACGTTGTGTCCCTTGGGCAGCACGATTTCGCTCGGCACATGGTGGGCATGGGCGTGCAACTGCTCGAGGCGGTAAGGGTCGCCGCGCACGATCACGGCGGCCACCGACTGGGCGATGCCGGCGCTGGCGCAGGAGACCACCACCGCATCTTCCACGTCCAGCAAGCCGGCCAGATAGGCGCCGGTCTTGTTGACCAGATCCTTCACCTCGAAGTAGTGGCCGAGGCCGAAGTTGACCGCGTCGACCACCTCCTGTTCGGGGGTGGAGACGCCGAGAATGGTCATGCGCCCGGAGGCGTTGATCACCGGTTTGAGCTGATATTTCTCATACACAGAAGGCATGGTGTGATTTCCCATAGTGAGTCAGAACCAGTTCGCCACCGACCAGGGCGGCGAGGGGCAGCAACTGCCGATCGCCATTGCGGGCGCCGGCTTCGGTATCGGTAAAGAGGGTGGGGCCGCTGCTCACCTCGAACAGGGTCAGGTCGGCAGCGGCGCCCACCTCGAGTCGCCCCTTGCCGGACAGGCGCAGGGCATCGGCGGCATGGTGGGTGACGCAGGCCAGCACCTGCTCCAGGGTCATGCCGATGGCGAGAAACTTCGACATCACGTGGGCCAGGCTGTAGACCGGCCCCTTGATGCGATTCTTGCAGTAGATGTCGGAGCTGATGGTGCGGGGCAGGATCCCCTGGGCAATGGCCAGCTCCGCCACCTCGAAACTGAAACTGGCGCCGCCGTGGCCGATGTCGAGCAAGAGGCCCCGTTGCATTGCCTCGCGCACCGCCTGGCGCAGTTCGCCGGCCGGGGTCAGGATGCGGTTGGGCTTGCCGTTGAAGCAGTGGGTCAGCAGATCGCCATCGCCCAGCAGGGCGACGATCTCGTCCAGATCCGGCGGCGTGTTGCCCACGTGCACCATCAGCGGCAGCCGACCGTGGGCCTGTTGCAGTGCCTTGGCCATGCGCAGCGGCTGCAGGCCGTTCTCACCCACCACGCTGCCGCTCATTCTCGCCTTGATGCCGACGATGAAGCCGGGGTGGCGGGCTATGGCCGCCGAGGCGAGATCCATGTCGAGGTCCCGGCTGTCGGCCAGCTCGTTCTGGCGCAGCAGGCCGATGCGGGAGATGTTGAGCAGGGCGTGCACCCGGGTCTTGCAACCGGCGGCGAGACGCTGGAAGTCATCCACGTCGTCGGCCCCGGTGCTGCCGGCGTCGATGACGGTGGTGACGCCGGACTCCACGCCCACCTTGTCCGGCTCATCGTGATAGAGGGGGGAAGCGGGATAGCAGTGGGTGTGGCCGTCGATCCAGCCGGCGCTCACATGCATCCGGCCGCCGAGATCCAGGCTCTGCTGCGCCGCGGTCGTCTCCGGCAGGGTGCCGATGGCGGCTATCTTGCCCTGCTGGATGGCGATATCGACGAGCTGGCCATCTCCCTGGCGCCCCGCTTTGATGATCATGTCGTACATGCTAGATGGCCTCTCGAGCGCCGCCCCGCAGGGCGGCGGATGGTTATGCAAGCGCAACCGGGAAGAAGGTGCCGAGTAGCATGGCCCCCAGGATGGCACCGCCGGTGATGGGTTTGCCCCACACGTAGAACAGCAGCGCACCCAGCAGGGAACCGATACCGATCGGAATCGAGGCGCCCATGGCGGAGAGGATGATGAGGGGGCCGAGGAAGCGGCCCGAGCTGTTGCCTGCCCCCATCATGACGTCTGCGCCGTAGGTGGAGTTGCTCTGGTTGATGGTGAACTTGCGCGCCAGGATGATCACGTAGCCGATGGCCAGACCAATTCCCATGCCGGTTGCCAGCGAGGCACCGAAGTTTTCCACCGGATAGACGATGCCAGCCCCCAGCAGCAGGGCGGGCACGCCGAGACCGACCCCGGTCTGGATGGCGCCGCCGATATCCAGGATCCCCACCAGGGAGCCCTCGATGATGCGGGCAAACAGGAAGCTGGCGCCGAAGGCCGCCACCGCGCCGTAGGCACCGGTGTCCATGCCGGCCTTGAGCATGGCGACGAAGGCCACCTCGTTGAAGGCGCCGACCCCGTACAGATAGAACATGTGGGTACCGGCAAAGACCCCGGCCGAGAGCAGGCCGACGAAGATGGGGAAGGACCAGTCGGCGTACCAGAAGTTGTTTTTCAGTTTCTCATCCACGGTGTGACCCCTTATTTGCCGCTCAGCAGGTTATGGACGTTTTCCAGCCACAGGGGAACACCCAGATGGAAGGACTCGATGAGTTTCATGTCGAAGCCGCGGAAGAAGCCGCTCAGCACGAACAGCAGGACGATAGCCGCCATCATCACCTTGGTGACATGGTTCCAGCCGCTCTCTTCTACGCCCTTGCCGATCAGAATGCCGAGCACCAGGCCCGGTACCGCGTTGCCCATGATGAGCTGGGCCAGACCGCCGAAGATGGTGGCCCAGAAACCGGACTTCTTGCCCGCCTCGATGGCGGCCAGCCAGAAGATCACCGGCATGACGGTGTTGACCAGCAGGTTGGCGGCCGGTACCAGCACCTTGACCGCGGTGACCTGCAATGCGGCCGGTACGGCGGCGGCCGTGCTGTTGAGGAAGGCGACCACGATGGCACCTATGATGCCGCCGGCGATGGCCATCTTCTTCGGGTCGTGCAGGGTGGTGGCGAGATCCCGGTTCTTGAACAGCAGTGCCGCCGTGGCCCAGTGCGGAATGATGCGGTGATCCACATCCTGGGTGAAGGCGCCTGCTGCCACGGTGGAGGCCCAGGCGTTGAAGAAGAAGCCCAGACCAAACGAGAAGTGGGAGGCGGGGTCCCCTTCGCAGGAGTTGAGCTCACCCAGGGTACGGAAGGCTCCCATGCCCTGCACGGTCGGCGCGTGGAACATCCGTGCCGCGCCGGCCCCCACCCCGACGCCTACCAGGCCGCCGATGATGAGTGACTTGATAAATATGATTAGAAACATCCAACGTATCCTTCTTGTGGGGTGGTACCCGCGGGCGGCGTCACACCAGGGTGAACGCCACCTGCTCGGCATCCAGGCTGGTGACCTTGACCGTGATCGCCAGCTGGACCCGGAATTCGCGGCGCTGGCGCGGCAGGAAGAAGAACAGGAACTTCTCCACCCGGACCGATTCTTCGGCCTTGAGCACCTGCACCTCGAGCGGCTCGATGCGCAGCATCACCCGCGGGTTGTCCTTGAGCAGCGTTGGCTGCACCTGGCTGAGGGCGGCGGAGAACGCCTGCTGGCGAGTCGACCCCTTGCCGCTGACCATGACCTGGGTGGTGAAGTCCTCTTTCATCAGGCGCGTCCGTGTTTCTTGGCGAAGGCTTCGATCAGCTTCTGACCCAGCTCTTCCTTGTCCATGAAGCCGAAGCCCAGCACCACGCACCCTTCGTTGATGGCGGTCACGCCCTCTTCGATGGAGCGCATGCCGTAACGGCACTTGTAGCCGTACTTGGTCTGCGCCGTGATGGCACCGGCGCCGCCGCTGCCGCAGAAGGAGATGCCGAGATCCGCCTGCTCCTTGTTCATCACGTCACCGAGCTTCATGTCGGCGGCCATGCCGGGGATGATGGTCACGCTGGCACCGGCGGTTTCCGCGCCTGCCCCCACTTTCTGGCCCTTGCCGAGTCGATCACCGATCACGAGTTTGATGGCTGTCATTTAGCTTTCTCCTTTCACTGAGCTGAGTTCGTTTTCTTTGGCAACTTCGAAATGGACGGACAGCAGATGGGCCTCTTCATAGGCCAGCTTGTCCAGCCAGGCGACGACCTGTTCGGCCAGGCGCAGGGAGAGGGGGGAGATCTCCTCGAACAGGCTGAGATCCACCTCCGGCAGCGACTCACCGCTGTAGGAGCGCCACACCATGGCTTTGACGTGGGAGGCCAGCATCTGCTGCTGTACCTCGTTGGGGCGGATGCCCTGCTCGCCGAGCAGGGTGTGGATGCGCGCCAGCGTGTGGTTGGTCTGGCGCAGCAACGCCGGGCTGTCCGGGGTCAGGTTCTGGTCATGGGTCTCTGTGTGCAAGGTCTGCTCTCCAAGGCTGGCAGAAGGGATAGCGCTACCCTAAGCCGGCAGTAGAGGAGAGAGGAGGCACTGTTTTTCCGATTCGAAGCGGAAATTCCCGCACGTTTGGGCTGAAAACGGTGATTTTTGTGGAATGGAGGGGAAAAGGGCTGCTATCGGGGCCGACTTTGTGTGATCGAGGGCGCACTTGGCCCGTCGAGCCGGGCCGAGCAGGCTTGCTGGAAACTGTGAGTCGCCTCACGGATGGGGGAGTGTGGGGGAAGCAAACAGGGGCGGTTGACTGCCCCTGTCAAAGAGAGTTGGCGGGATCAGCTGGCGGTGGCGGCACTCGCGCTGGCCCGGTTCTGGTAGCGCAGATCCTCTTCGATGGTGACCTCAACCTCCAGCGGCTTGCCGTCACGGATCACCGAGATGGTGAGCTTGGTGCCCGGCCGGCTCTCGACGATCTTGTCCATGGCGGTACGTACGCCGCTGATGGCCTCACCGTTGATCTTGAGCAGCACGTCGCCCCGCTTCAACCCGCCTCTGGTGGCCGGGCCGTTGGGATCCAGGCTCTCCACCACCAGGCCGCGCAGGTCGCCCAGATTCATCATGCGGGCAACGATGGGGTTGATCTCGACGCTGGAGATGCCGAGGTAGCCACGGATCACCCGACCGTTGGCGATCAGCTCATCCATGATGCGTTTGGCCAGCTTGTAGGGGATGGCGAAGCTGATGCCGTAGCTCTCCTGGTTGCCGTTGAGGTGGTAGGCGGCGGTGTTGATGCCCACCAGATCGCCGCGGGCGTTGACCAGGGCGCCCCCCGAGTTGCCCTCGTTGATGGCGGCGTCGGTCTGCAGCAGATCCTGCCGGCCGTTGCTGTCCGGGCCCATGCTGGAGAGGCCGATGCGGCCGGTGGCGCTGATGATGCCCTGGGTGATGGTCTGGCCGACGTTGTAGGGGTTGCCGATGGCGAGCACCACGTCGCCCACGTCTGGCAGGCGCTCCGGATCCTGCGGGATCACCGGCAGATTGTCAGACTCGATGTAGAGTACCGCCAGATCGGTCAGCTGATCGGAGCCGACCAGCTCGGCGCTGAATACCCGTCCATCCTGCAGCGCGACGATGATCTGGTCTGCATCGGCGATGACGTGATAGTTGGTCAGCACGTGGCCACGCTGGCTCATGATGACGCCGGAGCCGAGCCCTTGCGGCCTGAGTTCGGCCTGATTGCCCTGGTTGCGGGCGAAGCTGCGGGTATAGATGTTGACGACCGCCGGCCCGGCGCGGTGGGCGGCGTAGGAGAAACTCAGTTCACGGGCATTGGTGATGAGGCCGGGTAGCTGGGCCCCGCCACGGAAATTGGGAAACAGCAGCAACAGAAGAGCCGCCACGGTGAGACCGAAGCCGACAGACTTGCCCAAGTAACTGACTAGAGGGGGGATTTTCATGTCATTCTCATCCGTACATACAGCGCGCAGAGAATAACACTATCGGTGGATAAAAATCACCCGCGGCGAGGGCCGCGGGTGAGAGGGAGTTAACGGATCACCAGATAGAGGGAGGATTCCCCGCGCTGGATGTTCAGCGCCAGCACATCCGGCTTGTTCTTCAACGCCTTGCTCAGCTCTTCCAGCGAGTTGATGCGCAGGCGGTTGACCCCGATGATGATGTCACCCTTCTGCAGGCCGGAAGCGGCGGCTGGCGAGCGCGGATCGATGTCGGCCACGGCCACGCCGGTCACCGGCTCGGCGATGGTGCTCAGCTTGGCCCCTTCCAGAGCTGGGTGCAGGGCGCTGGCCAGGATCTCGCTGTCATCCGCCTTCTTCAGCGTAACCTTGACGGTCTGCTCCTTGCCATCGCGGATGAGGCCCAGAGCGACCTGCTTGTCAGCCCCCATGGTGGCGATCTTGGCGCGCAGTTCACCAAACGAGCGGATGGCCTTGCCATCGATGCTGATGATGATGTCGCCGGCCTTGATGCCCGCCTTGGCTGCGGCGGAGTCAGGCATCACCTGATTGACGAAGGCGCCATCCTTCTTGTTGTAGCCGAAGGTCTTGGCGATTTCGGAGGTGAGCTCGGTGCCGGTGATGCCCAGCTGGCCGCGGCGCACTTCACCGTATTTCACGATCTGCTCGGACAGGTCGCGCACCATGTTGGATGGAATGGCGAAGCCGATGCCGATGTTGCCGCCGTTGGGGCCCAGGATGGCGGTGTTGATGCCGATCAGCTCTCCGCGCAGGTTGAGCAGGGCGCCACCTGAGTTGCCGGAGTTGATGGCCGCATCGGTCTGGATGAAGTTTTCCAGATTTTCGATGTTGAGGCCGCTGCGGCCGAGTGCACTGACGATGCCGGAGGTAACGGTCTGGCCGAGGCCGAACGGGTTGCCGATGGCCAGCGCATAGTCACCGACCCGCAGCTCGTCGGAGTCGGCAAACTTGATCTGCACCAGATCCTCGGCCTTGATTTGCAGCAGCGCGATGTCGGACTGCTTGTCCTCGCCGATCTTCTTGGCGGCGTATTCACGGCCATCCTTCAAATTGACCTTGATCTCGTCCGCCTCGTGCACCACGTGGGCGTTGGTGATCACGTAGCCCTTCTTGGCATCGATGATGACGCCGGAGCCGAGCGCCTGGAAGGGCTGCTCGCTCACCTGTTCGTCGGGCATGTTGGGGCCGAAGAAGAAACGGAACTGTTCCGGCAGACGCTGGCGGGTGATCTTCTTGCCGGAGACTGAAATATTGACCACGGCAGGGGTGACCTGCTCGAGTACCGGCGCCAGGCTCGGCATCTCCTGATTGTTCGCCAGCAGAGAGGGCAGTGCAGCCTGTACAGGGGCCGCAGACATGGCGATACCGACACTGAGGGCTAACACACTGAGCACAGAAAGAGGTTTACGCATATGAAAAACAGCTCCCAGAAAAAGTTGCAATGCAATCGTCAAGGTCTGACCACGCTACCGCGCAATTAGTTCCGCAGGGAACTAACTGGACTGCTTGAGCAGACCGGAGGCCCCTGCATAGTCACGGGGTGGTACGCCCGGTTCTTCATTGGCCGGGACATCGCTGCTCTCGTCGAGCAGAGTTTCACGGAACAGCGGCTCCTGAGCCTTGGCCAGGAATTTGCTCTGCTCCGCCATATGGCGATAAAGGGTCTGGTACTGCTCGGCCAGCTGCTCCATCAGGGCGGCGCTGTCGGCGAAGTGGGTATTGATCTGGCCCTGGTAGCTTTCAAGTTCCTTGTGAGCCTTCTTCAGTTCTTGTTCCAGACGGCCGGCATCCCGGCTGCGCACTGTGAAGCGTCCGATGATGACGCCGATAATCAAGGCGGCGACAGCCAGCAGGATCCCGTTTAACAGACTCATAGATGCTCCTTGTTACAGCTAAATCAATGTGGGTTGATGCGGCCAAAGCGGCCGCTACGCCTTGATGGCACTATACCGTGCACCCCGAGAGCGTGATACCATTTTGTCCTTCATTCAGGGACTTGAAGGCAATCGACAGGATGACCCCGCAGCAAAAGTATCAGCAGGATTTGCAGCGCCCCGGCTTCGTGGCCGACCCCGCCCAGGCGATGGCAGTGGCCCGTCTGGAGCGACTCTATCAGGATTTGTGCCAAACCCCGACTCCGACCAGATCCCGTGGCCTGCTGGGCTGGCTGCAAAAGCCGAAACCCCGCGTGTCCATCATGGGTTTATATATGTGGGGCGGAGTGGGCAGAGGCAAGACCTGGCTGATGGATACTTTTTTCGACAGCCTGCCGGGAGAGCGCAAGCTGCGCATTCACTTCCACCGTTTCATGCACCGGGTGCACGATGAGCTCAAGGGGCTGACCGGTCAGGCCGATCCGCTCAAGTTGATCGCCAGCAAGCTGGCCGGCGAGACCGACGTCATCTGCTTCGACGAATTTTTCGTCTCCGACATCACCGACGCCATGTTATTGGGAACCCTGTTCCAGGAGTTGTTCGGCCACGGGGTGGTGCTGGTGGCGACCTCGAACATACCGCCGCAGGACTTGTATCGAAATGGCTTGCAGCGCGCCCGTTTTCTACCGGCGATTGCACTCATCGAGCGCCATTGCGAGATACTTAACGTGGACGGCGGCACCGACTATCGCCTGCGCACGCTGGAGCAGGCGGAGATTTATCACTTCCCGCTGGATCAGCAGGCAAAATCCAATCTGGATCGTTATTTTGGACAGTTAACCGGGCTGGAAGAGGCCCGGGCGGGCAGTGTCGAGATCAATCACCGTCAGCTGACGTCGCTGGGGATGGGAGAAGGTGTGCTCTATATGGAATTCGAGCAACTTTGCTGTACTCCCCGCTCACAGGGCGATTACATCGAGCTGGCGCGGCTGTTTCACACCGTCCTGCTGGCCAATGTGCAGCCAATGGGGGCGGGCACGGATGACGCGGCGCGCCGCTTCATCGCCATGGTGGACGAGTTCTATGAGCGGCACGTCAAGCTGATCATATCGGCGGCGGTGCCGATGCAGGAACTCTATGGCAACGGGCTGCTGAATTTCGAGTTCAAACGTTGTCTTTCACGGCTTCAGGAAATGCAATCGCACGAATACCTTGCCAGAGTGCACCTTCCTTAGTCACAATACCGCGCCTGCCAGTCGGATGGGCATCTGCGGCAGGTAGGGCCGGGCGACATTTGCTAGCTTCATGGCAGTGAAATTAGCAGGTGATATTTAAGGCAACTTCACTTATAATCGCCCGGCCCACGTTACAGCTGTCGATAAGACAGCAACACTTTAAGCTTTACTTGTATTCGAAGGGGTACAGGTAGGCCATCGTTTGTTGTTTGTGGGAGAGCCCCCATAAGCAATTGGGTCTGTAACAGGTAATTGGGTTTAACTTAATGAAAACTTTCGTTGCCAAGCCAGAAACCGTAAAACGTGACTGGTACATTGTGGACGCAGAAGGTAAAACTCTGGGTCGTATCGCAACCGAGATCGCTGCTCGTCTGCGTGGTAAGCACAAAGCTGAGTACACTCCGCACGTTGACACCGGTGATTACATCATCGTTGTAAACGCTGAGAAGGTACACGTAACCGGTAAGAAATTTACCGACAAAATGTACCATGCTCACTCCGGTTTCCCGGGTGGTATCAAGTCCATCAGCTTCGACAAGCTGATTCAGCGTAAACCGGAAATGGTAATCGAAGCTGCCGTCAAAGGCATGCTGCCGAAGGGTCCGCTGGGCCGTGCCATGTTCCGTAAGCTGAAAGTTTACGCAGGCGCCGAGCACGCTCATGCTGCTCAGCAACCTCAAGTACTGGATATCTAACGGGAACTGGCAACAATGGCAGAAAATCAATACTACGGTACCGGCCGTCGCAAAAGCTCCACTGCTCGCGTATTTATCAAAGCGGGTAGCGGTAAAATCGTAATCAACCAGCGCTCCCTGGAGCAGTACTTCGGCCGTCCGACTGCCCGCATGGTAGTTCGTCAGCCGCTGGAACTGGTTGAGATGACCGAGAAACTGGACCTGTACATCACCGTTAACGGTGGTGGCATCTCCGGTCAAGCTGGTGCGATCCGCCACGGTATCACTCGTGCTCTGATGCAGTACGATGAAACCCTGCGTTCCGAACTGCGTAAAGCAGGCTTTGTTACTCGCGATGCCCGTAAGGTTGAGCGTAAGAAAGTCGGTCTGCACAAAGCTCGTAAGCGTCCGCAGTACTCCAAGCGTTAATTCGCTTTTGGTACGCACTCTCGCGAGTGTCAAAAAAGCCTGGCCATGTGCCAGGCTTTTTTTATTGGTAATATTACCAACGGCATTGCTAACACCACGTCACAAAAGACAAAAAATTGTGTATTTATTGTTTTTGACCTTCGCTTCTCTTTCTTGTCAAGTTGTTATCTTTTCTTTAAAATTCCCTCGGTTTTTCTGTGACAATTGTAACTCCGCTTCCGCCGCTGTTGTCACGGAAGAAAGGGGAACAGGGACACAATAAGAATGTGCGGAGTCCACATGGGAGAGTTTTTGGATGAGCAATGCGCCAGTTGATACCGGTCGCCGCAGATTTCTTACCTGGTCAACGGTCGCCGTTGGTGGGGTAGGAGCTGCTTTTACCGCAGTGCCGTTTATTAAGTCATGGAACCCGAGTGCCAAAGCCAAAGCGGCGGGTGCTCCGGTCGAAGTGGATATCAGTAAGTTGGAACCAGGCCAGCTCATCCGTGTTGAGTGGCGAGGCAAGCCGGTCTGGGTGGTGAAACGTACCAAGCAGACGCTGGATGCCCTGGCCGCGCACGACGACAAGTTGCGCGATCCGGCTTCCGACGAGCCCCAGCAACCCGACTATGCCCACAACGGTTACAGATCCATCAAGCCGGAGATCTTCGTGGCCGTCGGTATCTGCACTCATCTGGGCTGCTCCCCCTCCTATCTGCCGGACAGCTTTGGCGAGCAGGTGCAGGGCGTGACCTCAGGCTTCTTCTGCCCCTGTCATGGCTCCAAGTTCGACATGGCTGGTCGAGTGTTCCAGGGGGTGCCAGCACCCTTGAACCTGGTCATTCCGCCGTACAAATATCTTAGCGACACCACCATCCTGGTCGGTGCCGATGGCAAGGAGGCCTGACCATGTTTGCCAAACTGATGGGCTGGATTGACTACCGCTTTCCGCTCACTGCCATGTACAACGACCACATGGCCAAGTACCCGGCGCCCAAGAACCTGAACTTCTGGTACTTCTTTGGCTCGCTCGCCATGCTGGTGCTGGTCAACCAGATCATCACGGGCATCTGGCTGACCATGAACTACAACCCCTCCGCCGAAGGTGCCTTCGCCTCCGTGGAGTACATCATGCGGGATGTGGACTACGGCTGGTTGTTGCGCTACATGCACTCCACCGGTGCATCCGCCTTCTTCATCGTGGTCTATCTGCACATGTTCCGCGGCATGATCTACGGTTCCTACCAGAAGCCGCGCGAGCTGCTGTGGATCTTCGGCATGCTGATCTTCCTCTGCCTGATGGCGGAAGCCTTCATGGGCTATCTGTTGCCGTGGGGCCAGATGTCGTTCTGGGGAGCCCAGGTCATCATCTCGCTGTTTGGTGCCATTCCGGTCATCGGTGACGATCTGACCCTGTGGATCCGCGGTGACTACGTCATCTCCGGCGCTACCCTGAACCGCTTCTTCGCGCTGCACGTCATCGCCCTGCCGCTGGTACTGGTGATGCTGGTTGCCATGCATATCCTGGCGCTGCACGAAGTGGGTTCCAACAACCCGGACGGCATCGACATCAAGAAGCACAAGGACGAGAACGGCTGGCCGCTGGATGCGGTGGCATTCCACCCCTACTTCACCGTCAAGGACATGATCGGGGTTGCAGGCTTCCTGTTCCTGTTCTGCGCCATCATCTTCTTCAAGCCGGACATGTGGGGTTATTTCCTCGAGAAGCCGAACTTTGAAGTGGCCAATGGTCTGAAGACCCCGGCGCACATTGCCCCGGTCTGGTATTTCACCCCCTTCTACGCCATCTTGCGGGCGGTGCCTGACAAGCTGCTGGGCGTCATCATGATGGGGCTCTCCATCGTAGTGCTGTTCCTGCTGCCCTGGCTGGATCGCTGCAAGGTACGTTCGGTGCGTTATCGCAGTACCCTGCACAAACTGAACATCGCCCAGTTCGTGGTCTGCTTCATCATTCTCGGGGTGCTCGGCGTTTTGCCATCGACTCCGACCCTGACGCTGATCGCCCAGATCTGTACCCTGGGTTATTTCGGGTTCTTCGTCCTGTTGTTCTTCTACAGCAAGAATGAAAGCACCAAGCCGCTGCCGGAGAGGGTGACATTTAAATGAAAAGAATAATTTTTGCAGTGCTGACCCTGCTGCCGTCGCTGGTGTTTGCCAACACCGGGGCTGTGCACCTGGACAAGGCCAACTACGACCTGAACGACAAGGCGTCGTTACAGCGTGGTGCGGCAACCTTCATGAACTATTGCTTTGGCTGTCACAGCACCCAGTACCAGCGTTACAACCGGGTGGCGGCAGACATCGGTATTCCGGAAGATCTGATGGCGGCCAACCTGATCGTCAATGGTGCCAAGATCGGCGATCTGATGGAAAACTCGGTGCCGGACAAGGATGCGGCCAAATGGTTTGGCGCCCCGCCCCCCGATCTGACCCTGGTTGCCCGGGTACGTGGTGCCGACTGGATTTACACCTACCTGCGTTCTTTCTACGTGGATGAGACCCGTCCGTTTGGCGTGAACAACGTGGTATTCCCGTCCGTGGGCATGCCCCATGTGCTGGAGCCGCTGCAAGGCACGCCCCGCGCCGAGTTCGCGACCCACACCGTCGACGGAGTGGAAGTACAGCAGGTTGTCAGTGTCAAATCTGACGGCAACGGTGAAATGAATAACGAAGAGTATGATCAGACGGTACTGGATCTGGTAAACTTCTTGGTCTACTCGGCTGAACCGGTACAACAGGAGCGCGAACGCATGGGCTTCTGGGTACTTGGCTTCATCGTGATCTTCTTCATCTTCACTGTGCTGTTGAAGAAGGAATTCTGGCGCGACGTTCACTAAGCGACCAGATCCGGGTAATATAATGCACGGCAATGAAGACCAAGAGGCTTCATTGCCGTTTCTGCTTTTTAATGACGGGAGGGTTCAATGGCTGTAGCTGCCAATAAGCGTTCGGTAATGACGCTGTTTTCCGGTGCCAACGATATGTTCAGCCATCAGGTGCGCATTGTCCTGGCGGAGAAGGGTGTTAGCGTAGATATCTGCCAGGTTGACCCAAGCAACCTGCCGGATGAGCTGGCCGAGCTGAACCCCTACAACACCGTACCGACCCTGGTCGATCGCGAGCTGGCGTTGTACACCTCACGCATCATCATGGAGTATCTGGACGAGCGCTTCCCGCACCCGCCCCTGATGCCGGTCTACCCTGTGGCCCGCGGCAACAGCCGTCTGATGATGCATCGCATCGAGCTGGACTGGTATTCTCTGGCCGACAAGATCATGGCGGGTACCGACGTGGATGCGGCACGTGCCGAACTGCGGGACAACCTGCTGGCCATCGCGCCGATCTTCGGTGAAATGCCCTATTTCATGAGCGAAGAGTTTGGCCTGGTCGACTGCTACATGGCCCCGCTGCTGTGGCGTCTGCCGAGCCTCGGCATCGACTTCACCGGTCGTGGCGCCAAAGAGCTGAAGGCCTACATGGTGCGTCTGTTCGAGCGTGAGTCTTTCCAGGCTTCCCTGACTGAAGCCGAACGCGAGATCCGTGCCGGCGTATGAGCATGGAACCGACAATGACACCCAGTCGCCCGTACCTGCTGCGGGCGTTCTTCGACTGGTTGCTGGACAATGACCTGACCCCGCATCTGGTGGTCAACGTCAACATCCCTCATGTGATGGTGCCGATGCAGTTTGTCCAGGATGGACAGATAGTGCTGAATATCGCACCCCGTGCGGTAGGGCAGTTCCACATGGACAATGAAGCCATCAGCTTCAGCGCCCGTTTTGGTGGTGTCTCCCAGCAGGTTTACATCCCGATGGCGGCCGTATTGGCCATCCATGCCCGGGAAAACGGCGTGGGAACCCTGTTCCCGCCTGAGCCGGGTTATGACCTCTGGCTGGAGCAAGCCGAAGCACCGGTGGAACCCGAGCCGGAACCGCCGCGTCCGAGCGGTCGTCCGACCCTGAAGGTCATCAAATAAAAAACGCAGCCAACTGGCTGCGTTTTTTTATGCCGAGCGTCGGTAGTCAGTGTTAGTTCTGGGCGAACTCGAAGGCCTTGATCACGCGCTTCACGCCGCTGACGTGGCGGGCGATCTCGACGGCATGATCCCCTTCCTGGCGGGTCACCAGGCCAATCAGGAATACCTCGCCGTTCTCGGTGACCACCTTGACCTTGGCACTGTCAAAATTCTTGGCGCCCAGCATGTCTGCCCGCACCTTGGAGGTGATCCAGGAGTCGTTGCTGCGAACCCCTATGCTGACCGGCTGGCCGAGGCGCAATTCGTTGTAGACGTGGCGCACCCCCTCGATGCGGGCCACTATCTTGCCAGCTTCGAGCTTGTAAGCGTCAGAAGGTGTCTGACCGACCAGCAGCACGCGGCCGTTGTTGCTGTAGACGCTGATCTTGCTGGCCGCGCTGAGCGGCTTGTTGTCAGCCAGCAGGTTGGCCGCTTTCAGCTCGATAGCCTGATCATCCCACTGGGCGCCCAGGGTGCGGCGATCGCCGGAGGCTTTGGCGGTGCCGGCGGCACCGCCTACCACTACGGCCGCGCAGCCTTGCAGCAGCAGGGTACCGGCCAGCAGGCCGAGCAGGAGCATTTGCTTGTTCATGGTTTCAATCTTCCTGTTGCGGGAAAAGAGTCTGGTCGATGAGATCACACAGGCAGTGCAGGGTCAACAGGTTCACTTCCAGAATGCGGGGTCGACGAGCCGACGGTACCCGAATCTCCACATCGTTGGGGCCGAGCAGGCCGGCGATCTCGCCGCCATCGCCACCACCCAGCACCACTATGGTCATGTCGCGGGAGAGGGCTGCCTCGGCTGCCTTGATCAGGCTGCGGCTGTTACCCGTGGTGGTGATGACCACCAGGATGTCGCCGGGCTGACCGAGCGCCCGGATCTGCTTGGCATACACCTCTTCAAAACCGTGGTCGGTGGCGATGGCGCTGATGGTAGCCATGTCAGGAGTCAGCGCCATGCCGGGCAGGGAAGGGCGCTCGGTTTCGTAGCAGTTGACCAATTCCGAGATGAACAGCTGGGCCAGCGCTGCGGAAGGACCGTTGCCGCATGCCATCACCTTGTGGCCATTGAGCAGACAGATGGTCAGCATCTGGGCTGCGGTATGGATGGCATCCGGCAGCGCCTCGGCAGCGGCTATCTTGGTCTGGATGCTCTCGGTGTAGTTCTCTTTGATGCGGTCAGTCATGGGGTCCTCTTAAAATGCGTTCTGGATCCAGTCTGGCTGGTCGCCCTCGAACGCGATCACATCGAATCGGCAGGCCTGGCTGGCCTCGTTGATGGCATGTTGCTTGAAATAGTGGCGCGCTGCTAGCACGATCTTGTGCTGCTTGCGCCGGGTGACCGAGGCGGCTGCGCCGCCATGGCTGGTCTGGGCGCGATAGCGGACCTCAACAAACACCAGGGTCTCCCCCTGGCGCATGATGAGATCGATCTCGCCACCCCGGCAGCGGTAGTTGCGGGTCACGGGCTGCAGGCCGCGGGCCTGCAACCAGCGTTCCGCTAGCTGCTCAAAGTGCTGTCCCTTGCTCGGTGCTGACGGGAACAGGTTCTGCCACTGCTGGTGCATCCGTGCCAATAGACCCTTCATGGGGGGCTCCCTCGAGCTGAGGCATGGCACTGTCGCTGACCAGCTTGCCATTCTGGTAGGTAGCCCAGTCCAGTACCCGCACTATGTTGCCGCTGGCATCCACGCTCAACTGGCCGCTCATGCCCGGCTGCTGCATGGCATTGACCTTGCGCATCTGCTGCAGGTTTTCTGCTAGCGCCACGGCATCGTAGCCCAGGGCGAAGAGGCGCAGCAGGTCACCCTGGGTTTGCGGCCAGAGCAGGGCGATCTGTTCGCGCTGCTTCTCGTAACCACCCAGCAGCAGCGGCATGTCGGAGATATGCATGCCGTTGAGCTCGGAGGCCACTTCGGTGGTGGCGCTGTCATAGCTGCGCGAGCTGCTGTAGATCGGCAGGCTGCCCATCGGATTGACCGAGATGTCCACATACGGCTTGATCATCCGGGTCTCCAGGCTGTTGGCGACCACATAGACCACGTCGATGCTGCGCGGCGCCGTGTCAGCAAGCTGTACCACTTCACCGGCCCGGGCGGTGGAGCGACCGCTCAGGGCGTTCTTGACCATGCCCTGCACTTCGTTGCGAGCGCCGAAGGTGGCGACGACCGGCTTGTCCTGGCTCACGGTGGCCCAGGCCTGTTCGAACGCCTTGATGCTGCCATAACCGATCCGCCCCTGGGCGGCGATCAGCAGCGGCTTGCGATAGCCCTGACCGTAGAGGTACTGGGCGGCCTGCGCTGCATCGGCGGCGGCGGAGAGGGAGAAGTAGAAGGTGTTGTCATTGACGATCGGCTTGTCCAGTTCGTTGAGAGCCAGCACCGGCACGGTCGGATTGGACTTGAGCAGCTCCTCGACCCGGTCTTTGAGCAGCGGGCCGATGATCATGTTGGCCCCTTCCTGAATCGCCTGTTTGTAGAGCTCGCCCATCGACTTGGTCTGGGTGTCGTAGAAGTTCAGGGTGAACTGGCCCTGATTCTCCTTGTAAGACATCAGCATGCCGTTGCGGATGGCGGCGCCCTGCGGTTCCAGATTGCCGGAGAGCGGCAGGAACACGGCGATCTGCTGAAGGGTATTGATGTTGCTGGTCGCCAGATCACCCAGACCCGCCGGCATGTCTTTCTGGGCCGGGTGGTTCGGGAAGGTCTGCTTCCAGCCAGCGAGCTGGCGTGCCAGCTGATTGGGCTGGGCGCCAAACTCGTTCACCAGCGCCGCCAGTCGCAGCCAGCCGGTAGTCACGTCGGGAGCCGGCGCCTCTTCCAGTGCCTGCAGGGTGGAGGGGGTCATGCTTTTGAGGAGTGACCAGATTTGCTGGTGATTGGTCGCCAGCTCATTTTGGGCCAGATAGGGCTCCAGCAGGATCAGCGACTTGGCGGCACCGAACTTGTTGTTGATGTCCAGTTGCAGCACCACCCGCTGGCGATACCAGTCCTTCTGGGTATCGGCATCCAGCTCCACCTCGGGTTTGCCCTCCAGTAGGATCAGCGCTTGGTTGGCGTTGCCCTGGGCGAGCAGCAGGTGAGCCTGCAACAGTTGCAGCTGGGCTTTTTGCTCGGCGCTCTGGCCCTGCTTCTGCAGTTGCTGGAACAGGGCCGCTGCCGGCTTGGCCTGGCCGAGCGCCAGATAGCTGCGCGCCGCCATCACCTGCCAGGTGAAGGCTTCGGCCGGTTTGGCCGGATCCACTTGTGCTAGATACCACTGGGCATTCTTGGTCAGATCCGAGAAGGCCGACGGCATGCCGGATTGTCCGGCTGATTGATTGGGCTCCGACGCACAGGCGGCAAGCAGTACTGCCGCGAGTAGGATGCCGAAGAGTCGTGATACACTTAGCTGCTTTGTAACCCGGTTCAAGTTCATTCCCCGACCAGTGTTGAAATTCTCCATAGTGTAAACGGGCCAATATGGCGACACAATTGTCGGGACACTCGGAGCTCCCATGAGTGACATCCCAACCCTGTACATAGTCCCCACTCCGATCGGCAATCTGGCTGACATTACCCAGCGTGCATTGGACATTTTACGCAGTGTCGATCTGGTGGCAGCCGAGGATACCCGCCATACCGGCATCCTGCTCAGCCACTATCAAATCTCGGTGCCCACCTTCGCGCTGCACGATCACAACGAACAACAGAAGGCGGACGTGCTGATCGGCCGGATAAAAGAGGGCAAGAGCGTGGCCCTGGTCTCCGATGCCGGTACGCCGCTCATCAGCGACCCTGGTTATCACCTGGTCACCCGTTGTCGCGAAGCCGGGGTCAAGGTGGTGCCGCTGCCCGGCCCCTGCGCCGCCATCACGGCGCTCAGCGCTGCTGGCCTGCCCACCGACCGGTTTGCTTTCGAAGGTTTCCTGCCGGCCAAGAGCAAAGGGCGTGACGATCGCCTGCAGGCTGTTATCGAAGATACCCGTTCGCTGGTGTTCTACGAATCCCCGCGCCGGGTACAGGATACGGTGGAAGCGATTGCTCGCATCCTTGGCGAGCGCCAGGTGGTTGTGTGTCGTGAACTGACCAAAACGTTCGAATCGATCCACGGTTTGCCCGCTTCCGAGATGCTGACCTGGCTTGGCGAAGATGAAAACCGCTGCCGCGGCGAGATCGTACTGGTGGTCGCGGGCGCCAATAAAACGGAAGAGGAGCTGCCGGCCGAGGCGATCCGTACCCTTGGGCTGCTAGTGGCCGAACTGCCGCTCAAAAAAGCGGCGGCGCTCACCGCCGAGATCCACGGGGTCAAGAAGAACGCGCTCTACAAGTACGGCCTCGAACATCACTGAGGCGGGCAGATGCAGGCCGGAGGCCAGCCTTGGCGTTCTCTCGAGTGCGATTAACTCGGTCAAAACTCAATTGCAGGTTTACCCGAGGTGCCGGACAAGGCTATAATCCGCGCCCGGAGTTGGCTGGGCAATCGCTGCTTCGTCGTTGTGTCCTTCGGGACAGACGGGCGGAGGGGAGGAAAGTCCGGGCTTCATAGGGCAGGGTGCCAGGTAACGCCTGGGGGGCGTGAGCCTACGACCAGTGCAACAGAGAGCAAACCGCCGATGGCCCGCAAGGGATCAGGTAAGGGTGAAAGGGTGCGGTAAGAGCGCACCGCGCGACTGGCAACAGTTCGTGGCACGGTAAACTCCACCCGAAGCAAGACCAAATAGGCCCCTATTGGCGCGGCCCGCGTTGGGGGCGGGTAGGTTGCTTGAGCCAGTGAGCGATTGCTGGCCTAGAGGAATGATTGCTACCCGGGGCAACCCGGTACAGAACCCGGCTTACAGGCCGACTCCGACCTATTCCTGAAGAGCCTTGCGATTTATCGCGAGGCTCTTTTTTTATTGGCGAGAAAAATAGCGGCTTGTATTGAAAGATATATGCGTTGACGGATAGTGAGATGGTCGGCTCTATACATATAGATCAGTTGGTTATGGTTTTTTCATACACAATGCCTGAGCTATGTGGGGGCCTGTGAATCTGAGCGGATCATTCCGCTGCTTATTCGTTCACCCTGCTGAGCTTTTAATTCTTCGCAATTAATCGGATTGCCGTAAACACAAATAACTTGTGGAAAATCAACTCATTTAATCCTCGCTGCTGAAACGCTGCGTCAATATGTTCCCCATGCCCGAGATCCTCGCTTGAAAAGCCCTCAGCACGTCCTTAAACTTCAAGGTGGGGAAAAGTGGATCAAAGTGGTTTTTATCGGGCGGTTTGCCCCCTTTAACTCATTTTCAGGGACTGCAATTTGTTGCGTGGTGCGCATGCCATCACCCTCGACAGCAAGGGGCGATTGGCGATTCCGACCAAGTACCGTGATTGGCTGCGCGACGAAAGCGAGGGCCAGCTGGTCTGCACCATCGATATTGCCCATCCCTGCCTGCTGCTTTACCCCCTGAACGAATGGGAAGAGATCGAGCGCAAGCTCAAGACGCTCTCCAGCATGAATCCCCTTGAGCGCCGCCTGCAGCGGTTGTTGCTCGGGCATGCGACCGAATGCGAGCTGGACGGCAATGGCCGTCTGCTGCTCAGTCAGCCACTGCGCAGCCATGCAGGGCTGGACAAGAAGATCATGCTGGTGGGCCAGCTCAACAAGTTTGAGCTGTGGGATGAAGCCCGCTGGCAACAACAGGTCAATGATGACATTCAGGGCCTGCCCGAAGACGACTGGGCAAGCTCGCCACGACTACAGGATTTCTCTTTATAAATGACCCAAGCCGCTGAACACATCACAGTGCTGCTGCACGAAGCCGTTGAAGGGCTGGCCATCAAGCCGGACGGCATCTACGTCGACGGTACGTTTGGCCGGGGTGGTCACTCTCGTCTCATTCTCCAGCAGCTTGGCCCCAACGGCCGGCTGATCGCCATCGATCGGGATCCCCAAGCCATTGCCGAAGCGGCCAAGATCCAGGATCCCCGTTTCGAAATCGTGCACGGCCCCTTCTCCGGCATTGCCTCCTATCTGGATGAGCGCGGCCTGCTGGGCAAGGTAGACGGTTTCCTGCTGGATCTGGGGGTCTCTTCTCCCCAGCTGGACGATGCCGAGCGCGGTTTCAGCTTCATGAAGGACGGTCCGCTCGACATGCGGATGGATCCCACCTCCGGTCAGAGCGCCGCCGAATGGCTGGCTCGCGCCGATGTGGACGACATCGCCTGGGTGCTGAAGACCTTTGGCGAGGAGCGTTTCGCCAAGAAGATCGCTCGTGCCATCGTGCACGACCGCGTGACCGAGCCCTATGTGCGCACACGCCAACTGGCGGAGATGATTGCCCGGGTCAATCCGAGCAAGGAGAAGGGCAAGCACGCCGCCACCCGCAGCTTCCAGGCCATCCGCATCTACATCAACAGCGAGCTGGACGAGATCGAAACCGCGCTCAACGGTGCGCTGGAAGTATTGGCACCACATGGCCGTCTGTCAGTGATCAGCTTCCACTCGCTGGAAGATCGGCTGGTGAAGCATTTCATTCGCAAGCACGAGAAAGGGCCGGAAGTGCCGCATGGCATTCCGTTGACCGAGGCCCAGCTGGCCGGCGGTCGCAAATTGAAGTCGGTCGGCAAGGCGCTCAAGCCTTCCGAGCACGAAGTCAGCGAAAACAGCCGATCCCGCAGCTCGGTGCTGCGGGTCGCCCAGCGGTTGGCGGAGTAAGCCATGAGCGAGGTGCGCGTTCATCTGGCCAGGGAGATCCTCGGTGATCTCTGGCGGCACAAGCTGCAGGTGGTGCTGGCCATCGCCGTGCTGATCACCGCCTTTGCGGTGATCCTGGTGACCAACATGACCCGCGGTCTGACGGCCAAGCAGAACGACCTGATGGCCGAAGAGGATCGCCTCAACATCGAATGGCGGCACCTGTTGCTGGAGCAGGGCACGCTGGCCGAGCACTCCCGGGTGGCGAGTCTGGCCATGGACAAGTTGCAGATGGCTCGCCCGCTGGTGACCACCGAGAAGGTAATTACACAACCATGAAACGCAAGGCTTCCGCCAAGGCCCAACCCAAGGTCAAAGCTCCGTCACTCTATCCGTGGCGCTTTCGCACGCTGGTGTTCTTCATCGGCATTGCGTTTGCCGGCTTGATCCTGCGACTGGCCTGGATCCAGGTGATCGACCCGGATCGGCTGCGCCAGGAAGGGGACATGCGTTCGCTGCGTACCACTTCCACTCAGGCGGTGCGCGGCATGATCACCGATCGCAACGGCGAACAGCTGGCGGTTTCGGTGCCTGTTGAGGCTGTCTGGGCCGATCCCAAGACGGTGCATGAATCCGGCGCCATCCATAACGAGCGGGCCTGGCTGGCCTTGTCCGCCGTGCTCAAGCTCGACATCAACACTCTCAAGCACCGTATCTCCAACCCGAGCAAGCGCTTCGTCTACCTGCAGCGCCAGGTGACGCCGGCGGTGGCGGAATACATCAAGGGCCTCAAGCTGGGTGGCATCTATCTGCGCCCCGAAGCGCGCCGTTTCTACCCGACCGGCGAGATCAGCGCCCACCTGGTGGGGGTAACCAACATCGACGGCAGCGGCATCGAGGGGATCGAGCGCAGCTACAACGAGTGGCTGACAGCGACTCCCGGCGAGATGCGGGTGCGCAAGGACAGACAGGGCCGGGTCATCGAGCGGCTTGGTCTGGTGAAAGAGGGCAAGAACGCCAACGATCTGCAGCTGAGCATCGATCAACGGGTGCAGGCGCTGGCCTACCGGGCGCTCAAGCGCGCCACCGACGAGAACAAGGCGACCTCCGGCTCCATGGTGATGCTGGACGTCAAGACCGGCGAAGTGCTCGCCATGGTCAACACCCCCTCCTACAACCCCAACAACCGCGGCCAGTACCAGAGTTTCCGGGTGCGCAACCGGGTGGTGACCGATACCTATGAACCGGGCTCCACCGTCAAGCCGCTGATCCTGCTCAGCGCCCTGCAGGCCGGCGTCACCAGCTGGAAGGACACCATTCCGGGCGGCCCGCTGTTTATCGGGGCCAAGCAGATCCGCGACGTGAGTATCCACAAGGCCACCAACCTGTACGACATCCTGCGCTACTCCTCCAACATCGGCATGTCGCGCATTGCGCTGCGGATGCCGGCGCAGGAGATGATCAACACCCTCAGCATGGTGGGCTTCGGGATGGATACCGGCAGCGGCCTGATGGGTGAGAGCAGCGGCATGCTGCCCCAGCGCCGGCGCTGGTCCGATATCGAACGGGCCACCCTGTCGTTCGGCTATGGTCTGCGGGTCACCCCGCTGCAGCTGGCCTCCGCTTATGCCACCCTGGCCAACAAGGGCAAGCGGGTGCCGCTCTCCATCGTCAAGGTGACCGAGCCACCCAAGGGGGAGCAGGTCATCGATCACAACAACGCCACCGCCATGCTGCAGGCGCTGGAGTACGTGGTCAGCAATGCCATTCCCAAAGCGCAGATCCCCGGTTACCGGGTCGGCGGCAAGAGTGGTACCGCCAAGGTCGCGGTCGCAGGTGGCTACGGCAAGGACTACATGGCCTGGTTCGCCGGTTTCGCCCCGGCCAGCAATCCCCGTTTCGTCATGGTAGTGGTGATCAACGAGCCCAAAGGCGACGCCTACTACGGTGGCGCCGTGGCGACGCCGCCGTTTGCCGAGGCCATGGGCGGGGTACTGCAGCTCTTCAATATTCGTCCCGACGCGGTACCGCCTGCGGTGCCCACCAAACTTGCCCGTACGGAGGCTTCCAATGTTGTCCCGCGCACTTGATCAACTGATGCGCCCCTTTGGCATTACTGCCCCGGCGCTCGCGCTTACCGACATCCAGCTGGACAGTCGGCGGGTCGGGCCCGGTTGTCTCTTCGTGGCGATTCGCGGGCATCAGGTGGATGGCAGACGGTTTATCGAACAGGCGGTGGCTCAGGGAGCGACCGCCGTACTGTTTGAAGAGGACGGTGAATTCGTGGCCCCGGCACTGAGCGTGCCTTGTCTCGGGATCCCGGATCTGCCAGCCAGGCTCTCCGAGCTGGCTGGCTATTGCTACGACCAGCCGGCCAGCAAGCTGGATCTGGTGGGCATCACCGGCACCAACGGCAAGAGTACCACGGCGCTGCTGGTGGCCAACTGGCGCACCCTGCTGGGGGGCAAGGCCGGGGTGATGGGCACCATCGGCAACGGTCTGTTCGGCGATCTGGTGGAAGCGGAAAACACCACCGGCAGCGCGGTGCAGGTGCAGGCCAATCTGGCCGCTCTGCAAGCGCAGGGGGCGGATCTGGTGGCGATGGAGGTGTCCAGCCACGGCCTGGTACAGCATCGCGTCGCGGCCCTGCCGTTTGCCGCCGCCGTATTCACCAACCTGAGCCGGGATCATCTGGACTATCACGGCACCATGGAGGCCTACGGCGCCGCCAAGGAAGAGCTGCTGAAACTGGTGGACGAACCCTGCGCCGTGCTCAATGCCGACGACCAGTTGGGCCGCCAATGGCTGGCTGCCTATCCGGCTGCCGTGGCGTTCAGCGTGCACGGCCCGGTGGCCGGTCACCCGGGGCGACAGCTGACGGCGCAGGATCCCCATTTCCACCAGCAAGGTTTTCGCACGCAGATTAACTCCAGCTGGGGGAATGGTGTATTATCCGCCCCCTTGCTCGGGCGCTTCAACGTCAGCAACGTGCTGGCTGCGATGGGCGCCATGCTGGTGCTCGGTTATGACTTCGACGAGTTGCTGGCCAGCGCGCCGCAACTGCAGCCAGTAACCGGCCGCATGGAGTGCTTCGGTGGCGGCAAGGCGCCGCTGGCCGTGGTCGATTATGCCCACACGCCGGATGCGCTGGAGAAGGCCTTGCAGGCCCTGCGGGTGCACTGTGAAGGGCGGCTCTGGTGTCTGGTGGGCTGTGGTGGCGACAGGGATCGCGGCAAGCGTCCCATGATGGCCGCCATGGCAGAGCTGCATGCAGATCGCGTGATCCTGACCGATGACAATCCCCGTACCGAGGAGCCGGCCCGGATCATGGCCGACATGGTGGCGGGTCTTCGCGATCCCGGTGCAGTGCAGATCGAGCACGACAGGACCAAGGCAATCCAGCTGGCACTGAGCCAGGCGAGCAAACAAGACATCATCTTGGTGGCCGGTAAGGGTCACGAGGATTATCAGATCATTGGAACCGACAAGCGGCACTATAGCGACCGGGAAACCGTCGCGGCCGCCTTGCACACATTATTGGAGTCATTCGCATGATGACCCTCAGGCTTGCCGAGCTGGCGCAGGTACTCGATGCCCGTCTGATTGGTGAAGACGGAGCGATCACGGCTGTCAGCACCGACACCCGTACCCTGGGCGCAGGCGCACTGTTTGTTGCGCTGCGCGGCGAGCGTTTCGATGCCCACGATTTCTGCGAGCAGGCCGTGGCCGCCGGGGCATCGGCCCTGCTGGTCGAGCGTGAACTGCCGTTGGCAATCCCCCAGCTGGTGGTGACCGACAGTCTCAAAGGACTGGGTCGCCTCGGTCGGTTGGTACGCGAGCGGATCAACCCGAAAGTGCTGGCCATCACCGGTAGCTGCGGCAAGACCACGGTGAAGGAGATGGCGACGGCCATCCTGCGTCAGGAAGGGGAAGTGCTGGCCACCGCCGGCAACTTCAACAACGAAGTAGGGGTACCGCTGACCCTGCTGCGCCTCGAGCCGCAACACCGTTTTGCGGTGATGGAGCTGGGGGCCAACCACCCGGGCGAGATCGCCTGGACCACCTCGCTGGCCAAACCCGATGCCGCCATCATCAACAACGTGGCGGCTGCCCACCTGGAGGGTTTCGGCTCGCTGGAAGGGGTATTCCATGCCAAGAGCGAAATCTTCGAGGGGCTGGGCGAGGGCGGTACTGCCATCGTCAATGCCGACAACGAATTCTGGCCGAAGTGGCAGGCGCGCGGGATCCACTGTGCCTTCTCCATCGAGGATCAGCGTCAGCCGTTCCACGCCAGCAACGTGGTGATCAATCAGCAGGGTTGTGCCGAGTTCGTCATGGTGACCCCGCAGGGCGAAGTGAGCCTGACCCTGGCCATCCCGGGCCGCCACAACGTGGCGAACGCCCTGGCCGCCGCCGCCGGCACGCTGGCGCTCGGCGCCTCGCTCACCTCGGTCAAGGCCGGGCTCGAGCAGATGGCACCGGTCAAGGGCCGTTTCTGTGTCCAGCGCTGGGGTGGTCTCACTCTGGTGGACGACACCTACAACGCCAGCGTGGAGTCCGTGCTGGCGGGCATCGATGCCCTGACCGCCATGAGCGGCTATAGGGTGCTTGTGTTCGGTGACATGAAGGAGTTGGGTGAGGAGTCCGCCGAGCAGCACGCCCGGGTCGGACGCCACGCCAGCGAGCGCGGCCTCGATGCCGTGCTGACCGTAGGGGAACAGAGTCGCCACACCGCAGATGCCGCGGCTGGCCGACATTTCGATAACAAGGCGTCGTTGTTTGAAGTGCTTGCGCAAATGATAAATACACATCAAGAAATCGCGATCCTGGTCAAGGGGGCCCGCGGCTCCCGCATGGAAGATATCGTCGAGATGGTCAAAGACCGTCAGGAGTCAGCCACATGCTAGTCTGGCTGGCGGAACTGCTCACCCCGCACTTCACCTTCTTCAACGTCTTCTCCTACCTGACGTTTCGCGCCATCCTGTCGATCATCACCGGCCTGGTGGTGGCGCTCTGGATGGGGCCACGGCTCATCCGTCGCCTGCAGATCCTCAAATTCGGCCAGGTGATCCGCAATGACGGACCCGAGTCGCACCTGAGCAAGAAAGGCACCCCGACCATGGGTGGCCTGATGATCATCGCCGCCATCTTCATCTCGGTGCTGCTCTGGTGCCGCCTCGACAACCCCTATGTCTGGCTGGTGCTGTTCGTGCTGGGTGCCTATGGCGCCATCGGTTTCGCCGATGACTACCTCAAGGTGGTGCGCAAGAACACCGACGGCCTGATCGCCCGCTGGAAGTACTTCTGGCAATCCGCCGTTGCGCTGGGGGTGGCCGTGTTCCTTTATGCAACCGCCACTCACGACGGTCAGACCCAGCTGGTGGTGCCCTTCCTCAAGGATGTGATGCCGCAACTCGGGCTGATGTTCATCGTACTGACCTACTTCGTCATCGTCGGCACCTCCAACGCGGTCAATCTCACGGATGGCCTGGATGGTCTGGCCATCATGCCGACCGTGATGGTGGCGGGGGGCTTCGCCTTCATCGCCTGGGCCACCGGCAACGTCAATTTCGCCAACTACCTGCATATTCCCTATGTGCCCTATACCTCCGAGCTGGTGATCGTCTGTACCGCCATCGTCGGGGCGGGTCTGGGTTTCCTCTGGTTCAACACCTACCCGGCCCAGGTGTTCATGGGGGACGTGGGCTCCCTGGCGCTGGGCGGCGCGCTCGGCACCATCGCCGTGCTGGTGCGTCAGGAATTTTTGCTGGTGATCATGGGCGGCGTCTTCGTGATGGAGACCGTCTCGGTGATCCTGCAGGTGGGGTCCTACAAGCTGCGCGGCGTGCGCATCTTCCGCATGGCACCGATCCATCACCACTATGAGAAGAAGGGCTGGCCGGAGCCGCGCGTCATCGTGCGCTTCTGGATCATCACTCTCATGTTGGTGCTGCTCGGCCTCGCCACCCTGAAGGTGAGGTAAGCCATGGTCATCATCATCGGACTCGGCAAAACCGGACTCTCCTGCGTCGACTATTTCCTCGGCCGTGGCGTGACGCCGCTGGTGATGGACACCCGCGCCAACCCGCCCGGCAGGGATCAACTGCCTGCCGAGGTGGAACTCATCCACGGGCTGGATGGCGAGCTGCTCAAGCAGGCGCACATGATAGTGGCGAGCCCGGGCATAGCCCTGGCAACGCCCGAACTGCAAGCGGCCGCCGAGTTCGGGGTGCGCATCGTCGGCGACATCGAGCTGTTCGTGCGCGAGACCCAGGTGCCGGTGATCGCCATCACCGGCTCCAACGGCAAGAGCACGGTCACCACCTTGGTGGGCGAGATGATCGCCGAAGCCGGCCTCAAGGTCGGGGTAGGTGGCAACATAGGCACGCCGGCGTTGGAGCTGCTCAAGCAGCCGATGGATCTCTGCGTGCTGGAGCTCTCCAGCTTCCAGCTGGAGACCACCCACAGCCTGCGCGCCGCCGCCTCCGTGGTATTGAACCTCAGTGAGGACCATATGGATCGCTATCAGGGCATGGCCGACTATCGCGCCGCCAAGATGGAGATTCATCAGCACTCCCAGCACATCCTGATCAATCGCGACGATGCCCAGACCCTGCCCGACGTGGGCCATGTGTGGCAGAGCTTCGGCCTTGACTGCAACGGCTATGGCCGCTGCGAGCTGGATGGCCGTCACTGGCTGACCCTGCACGGCGAGCCGTTGCTGGCGGTGGACGAGATGAAGATCGTCGGCGCCCACAATCAGGCCAACGCACTGGCCGCCATGGCCCTGTGCGATGCGGTCGGCATCCCGCGCGAGCCGCAGTTGCGAGTGCTGCGTCGGTTCGAGGGGCTGCCCCACCGTGCCCGCTTCGTGCGGGAGGTGAACGGGGTGCGCTGGATCAACGACTCCAAGGCCACCAACGTGGGGGCGACACTGGCTGCCGTTGCCGGGGTGCGCGAATCGGTGAAGGGCCGTCTGCTGCTGCTGGCCGGTGGTCAGGGCAAGGGCCAGGATTTCGGCCCGGTGCAGGCGCTGCTCGGCAGCCAGATCGATCACATGTACTGTTTCGGCCAGGATGCCGAGGTGCTGCTGGCGTTGGGCGAGCAGACCGAGCGGGCCGCGGATCTGGATGCAGCGGTCGCCAAGGCGGCTGCCGATGCCAGACCCGGCGACTGGGTGCTGCTGGCGCCGGCCTGCGCCAGCCTGGACCAGTTCAAGTCTTTCGAAGCGCGCGGTGATCGTTTCACCGAGCTGGTACAGAAGTTATGAACGCCTTTCGCGCAGTCGCAGGCTTCTTGCAGCGCTGGTTGTTGCCGGCGCGCCCTGCCGGTCTCTATGACCGGCAGCTGGTCGTGCTGGCGCTGGCGCTGATGGCGGTGGGTCTGGTGATCGTAGCCTCCGCCTCGATTCCAGAGGGGATCGCCATCAACAACGATCCCTTCATGTTCGTGAAGCGTCACGGCCTGTTTCTGCTGATGGCGCTCGGCATCTCCTGGTTCGTGCTGCAGGTGCCGATGGCGCGCTGGCAGCACTACAACGGCCCCATGCTGCTGCTGGCCATCGTCATGCTGGTGCTGGTGTTGCTGGTGGGCCGCAGCGTCAACGGCTCGGTGCGTTGGTTGCCGCTTGGCCCCTTCAACCTGCAGCCGGCCGAGTTCGGCAAGCTGGCACTGTTCGTCTATCTGGCGGGCTACCTGGTACGCCGTCAGAGCGAGGTACGCGAGCGTTTCATCGGTTTCATGAAGCCGATGGCGGTGTTGTTCGTGGTGGCCATCCTGCTGCTGGCCCAGCCTGATCTGGGTTCGGTGGTGGTGATGTTCGTCACCTCGCTCGGCATGCTGTTTCTGGCCGGTGCCCGCTTGGTGCAGTTCATCGGTCTCATCCTGGTGGGGGTGAGCGCCGTGGTGACCCTGATCATCGCCGAGCCGTACCGGATGCGGCGGGTGACCTCCTTCCTCGACCCCTGGGCCGATCCGTTCGGCAGCGGCTACCAGCTGACCCAGTCGCTGATGGCATTCGGCCGTGGCAGCTGGTTTGGCGAGGGGCTCGGCAACTCCATCCAGAAGATGGAGTACCTGCCGGAGGCACACACCGACTTCGTGTTCGCCATCCTGGGTGAAGAGCTGGGCTATGTGGGCGTGCTGGGTGCGCTGTTTCTCATCTTTGCGCTGGCAATCAAGGCGCTCAAGCTGGGGCACCAGGCGCTGGTGGCTGAGCGACTGTATGAAGGCTATCTGGCCATTGGCATCGGCATCTGGTTCAGCTTCCAGACCTTCGTCAATGTGGGGGCAGCCAGCGGCATGATGCCGACCAAGGGGCTGACCCTGCCGCTGGTCAGTTATGGTGGTTCGAGCCTCATCATCATGATGGTGGCGGTGAGCATGTTGATTCGTATCGATTTCGAGTTGCGCCAGGCCAGTGCCCAGGCGCGCGTGCGGGAGGTTTAGTGAGCAAGACGCTGTTGGTGATGGCAGGCGGTACCGGGGGCCATGTGTTCCCCGGCTTGGCCGTGGCTGATCGCCTCAAGGCCCAGGGCTGGACCATTCACTGGCTCGGCACCGCCGACCGGATGGAGGCCGAGCTGGTGCCTGCCCATGGTTACCCCATCTCCTTCATCGATATCCAGGGGGTGCGTGGCAACGGCATCAAGCGTCTGCTGGTGGCGCCCTATCGCATCGTCAAATCCGTGCTGCAGGCGCGCCGGGTGCTCAAGACCATTCGTCCCGACGTGGTGCTCGGCATGGGTGGCTTTGCCTCCGGCCCGGGTGGCGTGGCGGCCTGGCTGTCCGGCATTCCGCTGCTGCTGCACGAGCAGAATGCTGCCGCAGGCCTGACCAACAAGCTGCTGGCTCGCCTCGCCAAGCGGGTACTGATGGCATTTCCGGGCGCCTTCGCGCCGAGCCGTCGCACCGCCGTGGTGGGCAACCCGGTACGCCCCGAAGTGGTGGCGCTGCCGGATCCTCAACTGCGCAGCGGGGCAGAGCCACTGCGGCTGCTGATCGTCGGTGGCAGCCTGGGGGCCCGGGTGCTCAACGAGCAGGTGCCGCCAGCGGTGGCGGCGGCCGGCGTGCCCATCGAGGTGCGTCACCAGTGCGGCAAGGGCAATCGGGATGCCGTGGCCGAAGCCTACGCCAAAGAGGGCGTTGCGGCCGAAGTGAGCGAATTTATCAAGGATATGGCCGATGCCTACGCCTGGGCCGATCTGGTGGTGTGCCGGGCGGGGGCGCTGACCGTCTCCGAAGTGGCTGCCGCCGGGGTCGCCGCCATTTTTGTACCGCTGCCTCACGCAGTGGATGATCACCAGACCCGCAACGCCCTGACCCTGGTCGATGGCGGTGCGGCTGAATTCCTGCCCCAATCCGAGCTGACGACAGCCTCGCTGGCTGCCCGTCTTTCCTGGCTTGCCGGGCGCAGGGAAACCCTATTGAACATGGCCCAGGCCGCCCGTCGCGTGGCCATTACCGATGCCGCAGAGCGGGTTGCCGACGAGTGCAAACGCCTGGCGACCGGGCAGATTGAGAGAGAACTATGACCAAGGTTGAACTGGCAAAACTGCGTACCGTTATCCCTGAAATGCGCCGCGTGCGTCGCATCCACTTCATCGGCATTGGTGGTGCCGGGATGGGGGGTATCGCCGAAGTACTTGCCAACGAAGGGTATCAGGTAACCGGCTCGGATCTGGCCCGCAATGCGGTGACCGAGCGACTCGAGTCCCTTGGCGCCCACATCTTCGTCGGTCACAGTGCCGAGCACGTGAACGAGGCGAGCGTGGTGGTGGTCTCCACCGCCATCAAGCAGGACAACCCCGAGCTGCTGGCCGCCCGCGAGCTGCGCATTCCCGTGGTGCGCCGCGCCGAGATGCTGGCCGAGCTGATGCGCTTCCGCCACGGCATCGCCATCGCCGGCACCCATGGCAAGACCACCACCACCAGTCTGGTGGCGAGCATCTATGCCGAAGCGGACCGGGATCCGACCTTCGTCATCGGCGGTTTGCTCAACAGCGCCGGCACCAATGCCCGCCTGGGCAGCAGCCGCTATCTGATTGCCGAGGCGGACGAGAGCGACGCCTCCTTCCTGCATCTGCAGCCGATGGTCTCCATCGTGACCAACATCGAAGCGGATCACATGGATACTTATGGTGGCGACTTCTCCAAGCTGAAGGCCACCTTCATCGACTTCCTGCACAACCTGCCGTTCTACGGGCTGGCCGTGGTGTGCGTGGATGATCCGGTGATCCGCGGCATGTTGCCGGAGATCGCTCGTCCTACCATCACCTACGGCCTGAGTGATGATGCCGACGTGCAGGTACTGGACTTCGTGCAGACCAGCAACCGCAGTCGCTTCCGGGTACGCCGCAAAGATGCCGGCGAGCTGGAGGTGACTCTCAACCTGCCCGGTATCCACAACGCGCTCAATGCCGCCGCGGCGATTGCGGTCGCCACCGAGGACGGGATCGGCGATGATGCCATCATCCGGGCGCTGGCCAAGTTTGAAGGGGTGGGTCGCCGCTTCCAGCAATATGGCGAGTTCGAGACCGGTCGCGGCAAGGCAATGCTGGTGGACGACTACGGTCACCACCCGAGCGAGGTCAAGGTCACCATCAACGCAGCTCGCGCCGGCTGGCCCGAAAAGCGGTTGGTGATGGTGTTCCAGCCGCACCGCTATACCCGTACCCGCGATCTTTACGAAGATTTCGCGGATGTGCTCTCCAAGGTGGACGTGCTGGTGATGCTGGAGGTTTATGCCGCCGGTGAAGAGCCGATTCCGGGCGCCGATGGCCGTGCCCTGTGCCGCTCCATCCGCTCCCGCGGCAGCCTGGAGCCCATCTTTGTCGCGACGCCGGACGATGTGCCGGCGGTGCTGGCCGGGCTGGTCGGCGAGGGCGATCTGGTACTGACCCAGGGGGCAGGGAACGTCGGCGCACTGGCTCGCCGTCTCGGCGAGATGAAATTGAGCATCGAGAGCATGAAATCCGGCGCCTGAGGGCCCAATGAGTATTTTGACCGCCAAGCCGGGGCCTATATAATGGCGAACCGGTCTGCAAAGGGCCGGCATGGCGCGTTAAACGGGGATCGATCGGGTGGAGGCAAGGGCACAAGGGCGCACCAAGGGGGGCTTCATCGCCGGGGTGGGATTTTTCATCCTGGTCATGTGGGGCCTCTACCAGACCGCGCTGGATGTTAAAGATTGGCTGACGGATGCCAATCGGTTGCCCATGAGCGAGCTGTTGCTGCAGGGGCAACACCAGTATTTGCAAACCGATGAACTGCGCAGCGCCGTGCTGGATGGCGCCGAGTTGCGCAACTTCTTCGAGTTGGATGTGAACGAATTGCAGGCGCGCTTGAACGCCTTGCCTTGGGTGGCCCAGGTCTCGGTACGCAAGAAGTGGCCCAACAAGATCAAGGTCTACCTCACCGAACAGGCGGTTGCGGCCCGCTGGAATGGTAACCGCTTCGTCAACACCAAGGGTGAGGTGTTCAGTGCGCCGGACAGGGTGAAGACCCCTCTGATGCAGCTGTCCGGGCCAGAAGATCAGGCCGTCAAGGTGCTGGAGGCCAGCCGCCAATACGAGGCGCAGCTGGCGGCCAGAGGGTACAAGCTGCTGGGGGTGAATCTGACCCCCCGCCATGCCTGGGAACTGACCCTGGATGGCAACATTCAGCTGTTTTTGGGGCGCTCGGATATCGCGCTTCGACTGCAGCGGTTTATCGATGCCTTTCCGGTCATCGAACCTCGTGAGCGGGTTGCTTACGTGGATCTTCGATACGACACCGGAATGGCAGTTGGCTGGAAGAAGAACGAAGAGAAAGTGAATGACCAAAACCGCAGATAGAAATCTGATTGTCGGGCTGGATATCGGCACAACCAAGGTGGCGGTTCTGGTTGGCGAAGTGCTGCCAGACGGTGAGCTCAATGTCATCGGCATGGGCAGTCACGCCTCTCGCGGCATGGACAAGGGCGGGGTCAACGATCTTGATTCCGTGGTCAAGTCCCTGCGTCGCGCGGTGGAAGAGGCTGAAATGATGGCCGACTGCCAGATCAGCTCCGTCTATCTGGGGTTGTCCGGCAAGCATATCGACTGTCGCAATGAAACCGGCATGGTGCCCATCTCCGACGAAGAGGTGACTCAGGAAGACGTGGACAACGTCATCCACACCGCCAAGTCGGTACGGTTGTCCGATGAGCTCCGGGTTCTTCACGTGCTGCCCCAGGAGTTCGCCATCGACTACCAGGAAGGGATCAAGAACCCGGTCGGCCTCTCCGGCGTGCGGATGGCGGCCAAGGTGCACCTGATCACTTGCCACAACGACATGGCTCGCAACATCGAGAAATGCGTGGAGAAGGTGGGTCTGCGGGTGGATCAGCTGATCTTCTCCGCACTGGCATCCAGTTACGCCGTGCTGACCGAGGACGAGAAGGAGCTGGGTGTCTGCGTGGTGGACATCGGTGGCGGCACCATGGACATGTCGCTGTTTACCGGCGGTGCCCTGCGTCACACCAAGGTGATCCCGTACGCCGGCAGCACGGTGACCAGCGACATCGCCTATGCCTTCGGCACTCCGCCGCTGGACGCGGAGGCGATCAAGGTGCGCTATGGCTGCGCCCTCGGCCGGCTGGTCAGCAAGGAAGACAATATTGAAGTACCCAGTGTCGGCGGTCGTCCGGCGCGCAGCCTGCAGCGGCAGACACTGGCTGAAGTGATTGAGCCCCGTTACACCGAGTTGCTCTCCATGGTGAATGATGAGCTGGTGCGGGTACAAAGCGAATTGAAAGCGCAGGGGGTCAAGCATCAGCTTGCAGCCGGTGTGGTCTTGACCGGCGGCGCTGCCCAGATCGAAGGCATTGTGGAGTGCGCAGAGCAGATCTTCCAGAGCCAGGTCCGGGTAGGGGAGCCCATGAATATCCGGGGATTGAGTGATTATGTGCAGGCGCCTGTGTACTCGACCGCGGTCGGGTTGCTGCAGTATGGCCGCACCCATCAATCCACCGGTAGTAGCAAGGAATATGCCGCCAAGGCAAGCGTAGGTGGGCTGGTCAAACGGGTCAGCAACTGGTTGCGTGGCGAGTTCTAAAAGATTTTGCTGAGTCAGGCAAATAAAGCGGAGAGACAACATGTTTGAATTTATGGATAGCCACACTGACGAAGCCGTCATTAAAGTGATTGGTGTGGGTGGCGGCGGCGGCAACGCGGTCGAGCACATGGTTCGTCAAAACATCGAAGGCGTTGAATTCATTACCGTCAACACCGACGCCCAGGCTCTGCGTAACTCCAGCGCCAACACAACCCTGCAGATCGGCGGTGGCATCACCAAGGGTCTGGGTGCCGGAGCCAATCCGGAAGTGGGTCGTGATGCGGCCATGGAAGATCGGGAAGCGCTGCGCGAGCTGCTGACTGGCTCCGACATGGTGTTCATCGCCGCCGGCATGGGTGGCGGTACCGGTACCGGTGCTGCACCGATCGTGGCCGAAGTTGCCCGCGAGATGGGTATCCTGACAGTTGCTGTCGTAACCAAGCCGTTCTCCTTCGAAGGGAAGAAGCGGATGGGCTTCGCGGCTCACGGCATCGAAGAGCTGTCCAAGAACGTCGACTCCCTGATCACCATCCCCAACGACAAGTTGCTGAAGGTGCTGGGCCGCGGCATCTCCCTGCTGGACGCCTTCAAGGCTGCCAACGACGTACTGCTTGGCGCGGTACAGGGCATTGCCGAGCTGATCACCCGTCCGGGCTTGATCAACGTCGACTTCGCGGACGTGCGTACCGTGATGCGTGAAATGGGTACCGCCATGATGGGTACCGGTTCCGCCTCCGGTGATGATCGCGCCGAAGAAGCGGCCGAGAAAGCCATCTCCAGCCCACTGCTGGAAGACGTGGATCTGGCCGGTGCCCGTGGCATCCTGGTCAACATCACCGCCGGTATGGACATGACCATCGAAGAGTTCGAAACCGTGGGTAACGCGGTCAAGGCCTTCGCCTCCGAGAACGCCACCGTGGTGGTGGGTACCGTAATCGACCCGGAAATGCACGACGAACTGCGCGTGACCGTGGTTGCCACCGGTATCGGTGCTGAGCGCAAACCCGACATCACCCTGGTGAAGAACAACATGGTACAAGAGCGTCCGGCCCGTCAGCCCCTGATCAGCGAAGCCCTGCAGTCTCGCGTGATGGAAGAGGCCCCGGCCAAGGTGGTCAACGCCGAGCCGCAAGCTCGTCGCGAACCGGATTATCTCGATATTCCTGCGTTCCTGCGCAAGCAAGCTGACTAAGCCTCTAATGACGCTGGTTTGTTTGTTGCTTAAGGAATGTGCTAAGATGGCCCGGCAACGACCATCTGGTCAGGAATTTGAGCTGTTAAGCGGATACGCCCATGATTAGACAAAGAACCTTGAAAACGAGTGTCCAGGCCACCGGTGTCGGCCTGCATTCGGGCCGGAAAGTCACAATGACGTTCCGTCCGGCGCCTGTTAACACAGGGATCGTTTACTTGCGTACCGATCTGAATCCTGTGGTTGAGCTGCCAGCCAATGCCGATCAGGTGCGTGATACCGTGCTTTGTACCGCTCTGGTCAATGAAGCCGGTGTCCGAGTCTCTACCATTGAGCACCTCTCTGCCGCGCTGGCCGGGATGGGTATCGACAACCTCTATGTCGAGGTTGATGCGCCCGAGATCCCGGTGATGGACGGCAGTGCGCACCCCTTTATCTACCTGCTGCAAGAAGTCGGTATCCGTGAACAGAATGCGCCCAAGCAGTTTGTGCGGATCAAGCAGAGCATCCGGGTTGAAGACGGCGACAAGTGGGCGGAATTCCACCCCTATCGCAACGGCTTCAAAATGGATCTCGAGATCGACTTCCAGCATCCGGTATTTGAAGGACGCAATCAGCGTTGCGTGCTGGATTTCTCCGGTGCCTCTTTCGTGAAAGAGATCAGCCGTGCTCGTACGTTTGGTTTCATGCGTGACATCGAGTACCTGCGTTCCCAGAACCTGGCGCTGGGCGGTAGCCTGGAAAACGCCGTGGTGCTGGATGACTACCGGGTACTGAACGAAGATGGTCTGCGCTATGAAGATGAATTCGTCAAACACAAGATGTTGGATGCGATCGGTGACCTTTACATGTGTAACCGCAGCATCATCGGCGAATTCCGTGCCTACAAGACCGGCCATGCCCTGAACAACAAGCTGCTGCGTGCCTTGCTGGCCAAGCAGGAGGCCTGGGAACTGGTGACCTTCGAGGGTGAGGGCGACAAAGCGCCCATCGCTTACTACGATAACGGTCTGGTTCTGGCCTGATAGCTGTGCAACGGAACGTCGGTCCTCTCTCCGCACCGACGTTCCGTCATTTGTTTACTCCATTCTGTAATACCGATTATCTCCCGGTTTTATTTCCCGTGCGGGCCAATGGCCACACCTGACCGAGCAGACTGATTTCTATGAGCATTACCCTGATCCTCAATGGCAAGCAGCGACGCAAGTTGCACTTACCGAAACAACGTCTGGCCTGGGTCGGCGGTATCTTCTTCACTGTATTGGCCCTGAGTGGTGGCTGGCTCTGGCAGAGCTGGCATCAAAAAATGGAGGCGCTGGAAGTCGCGCTGGCCATGGCCGAACAGCAAAAATCCACGCAAGGGGCTGATGAAGCCCGCGAACAGCTTGCCATGCTGGCTGCCCAGGTGGGCACCATGCAGGGGCAGCTGGGTCGTCTCAACGCGCTCGGCGAGCGGCTGACCGAAAAGGCCGACCTCGATCCCGAAGAGTTCAATTTCAAGGAGCTGCCTCCCATGGGCGGCCCCTCCTATGATGCGGATCTGGAAGTCAGCCTCAACGAGCTGCAGGACTCCATGAAGCATCTCAGCCAGCAGCTCAGCAGTCGTGAAGAGCAGCTGTCGGTACTTGAATCTTTCATCATGAATCACCATATAACCGATGCCGGCTTTATTTCCGGAACACCGGTCAAGCAGGAGCGGGTTTGGGTCTCCTCTGGCTTCGGTGGTCGGGTCGATCCGTTCAACGGTCGCGCCAAGATGCACAAAGGGGTGGATTTCCGTGGCAAGCCCGGCACCCCCATTCTGGCGACGGGCCCAGGGGTTGTGAGCTGGGCGGGCCGTCATCCGGAATTTGGCAACATGGTGGAGATCAACCACGGCAATGGTTTGGTGACCCGCTATGCCCACAACTCCAAGTTGCTGGTCGAAGTGGGCACCCTGGTCGATGAGGGCCAGAAAATTGCCTTGATGGGACGCACCGGTCGCGCGACCGGGGTCCATTTGCATTACGAAGTGTTGAAAGATGGTCGTCAGGTGGACCCCGCGCGTTTTCTCAATGCCAGACGGGGTTAGGTTTTTTTCTCCAGGTTCCAGTGACGGAACACTTATATAACCAGAAATAGTTGGTACCCATGATTAGCACACTGCTTACCAAGATTATCGGCAGCCGGAACGACAGAACGCTCAAGGCTCTGCGCAAAATTGTAAAACAGATCAATGCGATGGAGCCTCAGTTCGAAGCTCTGTCCGATGCACAGCTGCAGGCCAAGACGGCCGAGTATCGTCAGCGTCTGGAGCAGGGTGAGACACTGGAGCAGTTGCTGCCGGAGGCCTTTGCCACCGTGCGTGAAGCCTCTCGCCGGGTGTTCGGCATGCGTCACTTCGACGTCCAGCTGATCGGTGGCATGGTGCTGAACTCCAACCGCATCGCCGAGATGAAGACAGGTGAAGGCAAGACCCTCACCGCGACCCTGCCGGCCTACCTGAACGCTCTGAGCGGTCGCGGCGTGCACGTGGTAACCGTGAACGACTATCTGGCCAAGCGTGACGCCGAGGCGAACCGCCCGCTGTTCGCCTTCCTCGGCATGACAGTCGACTGCAACGTGCCTGGCATGGATGCGTCCCAGAAGCGTGACGCCTACGCCGCCGACATCACCTACGGTACCAACAACGAATTCGGTTTCGACTACCTGCGCGACAACATGGCGTTCTCGCCCGAGCAGCGCGTGCAGCGTCCGCTCAACTACGCGCTGGTGGATGAGGTGGACTCGGTGCTCATCGATGAAGCCCGTACCCCGCTCATCATCTCCGGCCCGGCCGAAGACAGCTCCGAGCTCTATATCCGCGTCAACAAGCTGATCCCGCTGCTGGTCAAGCAGGACAAGGAAGACTCTGAAGAGTACACCGGCGACGGCCACTACACGGTGGACGAGAAGAACCGTCAGGCATTGCTGACCGAGAACGGCCAGATCTTCGTGGAAGAGCTGCTCAAGAAAGAGGGGCTGCTGGCCGAGGATGACTCCCTGTTCTCCGCCACCAACATCAGCCTGTTACACCACGTCAACGCCGGCCTGCGCGCTCACACCCTGTTTGAGCGCAACGTCGACTACATCGTCCAGAAGGACGAGATCGTCATCGTCGACGAGCATACCGGCCGTACCATGCCGGGCCGTCGCTGGTCCGATGGTCTGCACCAGGCGGTTGAAGCGAAGGAAGGGGTCAAGATCCAGAACGAGAACCAGACCTTGGCCTCTATCACCTTCCAGAACTACTTCCGTCTGTACGACAAGCTGGCGGGCATGACGGGGACTGCTGATACCGAAGCTTTTGAATTCCAGCAGATTTATGGCCTGGATACCGTGGTTATCCCAACCAACAAGCCAATGGTGCGCAAGGACATGGGCGATCTGGTCTACCTGACCGCCAACGAGAAATATGCCGCCATCATCGAAGACATTCGCGGTTGCGTCGAGCGCGGCCAGCCGGTGCTGGTCGGTACCGTCTCCATCGAGAACTCCGAGCTGCTCTCCGGCATCCTGACCAAGGAAAACATCCCGCACAAGGTGCTGAACGCCAAGTTCCACGCCATGGAAGCGGAGATCGTCGCCCAGGCCGGTCAGACCGGCGCCGTCACCATCGCCACCAACATGGCCGGTCGTGGTACCGACATCGTGCTGGGTGGCAACTGGCAAGCGGAAATCGCCCAGCTGGAGAACCCGACCGAGGCACAAATCGCCGAGCTGAAAGCGGCCTGGCAGGTGCGTCACGATGCGGTATTGGCCGCCGGTGGTCTGCACATTATCGGTACCGAGCGCCACGAATCTCGTCGTATCGACAACCAGCTGCGCGGCCGTTCCGGTCGTCAGGGCGACCCGGGTTCCTCCCGTTTCTACCTCTCCATGGAAGATACCCTGATGCGGATCTTCGCCTCCGATCGCGTCACCGGCATGATGAAGAAGCTGGGGATGGAAGAGGGCGAGGCCATCGAGCATCCGTGGGTGACCAAGGCGATCGAAAACGCCCAGCGCAAGGTGGAAGGTCGTAACTTCGACATCCGCAAGAGCCTGCTGGAATTTGATGACGTGGCCAACGACCAGCGCAAGGTGGTCTATGAGCAGCGCAACGAGCTGCTGGACACCAGCGACATCTCCGAGACCATCCATGTCATCCGTGACGATGTCTATGGCGCCATCATCGACGAGTACATCCCGCCGCAGTCCCTGGAAGAGATGTGGGATGTGCCGGGTCTGGAAGCCCGCCTGAAGTCCGATTTCGCGCTGGATCTGCCGTTGCAGCAGTGGCTGGCGGAAGACGACAAGCTCTATGAAGAGAAGCTGCGCGAGCGCATCCTGGATGAAGCCACCAAGCTCTACGCCCACAAGGAAGAGCTGGTCGGCAAGGAGGTGCTGCGCAACTTCGAGAAGGCGGTGATGCTGCAAACCCTGGACGGCCTGTGGAAAGAGCACCTGGCGGCCATGGATCACCTGCGTCAGGGCATCCATCTGCGTGGTTACGCCCAGAAGAACCCCAAGCAGGAGTACAAGCGCGAATCCTTCGATCTGTTCACCCAGATGCTGGAAACCCTCAAGCGCGACGTGGTCAGCATCCTGAGCCGGGTACAGGTTCAGGAGCGCGATGTGGAGGCGATGGAAGAGCAGCAGCGCCAGCAGGCCGAAGCCGCTCCCCGCACCTACACCCATGCCGCGGCCGACAACCAACTGGCTGACGACGAGTCCCAGGCCGAAGCGGCGCCGGTTACCTTCGTGCGGGACGAGCAGAAGGTGGGACGCAATGACCCCTGCCCATGCGGTTCAGGCAAAAAATACAAGCACTGCCACGGTCAGTTGACCTGATAGCGCAATGACGATGATGCACCGCCTCCGGGCGGTGCATTCATTTCCGGCAGGCAAAGAAGGAGAGCCGTGCGATGAGCAAGATGCCGACAGGATGGGATACTATTGCCCACAACAGCTGGCTGGCGGGCCAGCGCCAGGTTGCCATCCAGCAACTGCTGGCCCGGCTTAACGGCAGCACGGCCAAGCCGGTAGCCTTGCAGCTGCAGTTTGCCTATTACCTCTTTCTGTGCGACGACCCGGCTTCCGCGGCGCAGGTGCTGGAGATGGCTCACAAGGCCGAACCCGGCAATGACGAGGTGCTGCGCAACCTCTGCGCTTGTCTGTCGCGGGCTGGTCAGTACGAGCTGGCAGTGGCACGCTTGCAGACCTTGCTACAGCGCGCCCCCGACGATTTCCACGCGCTGGATGCCCTCTGCGCCTCGCTGGCCAAGCTGGCTCGCTACGATGAGGCTGCCCTAGCGGGAACCCGCTCATTAACCCTCAAGGCCTGGTCGGCGGGCAAGGCGCCACCATCCTGGTCATTGCCTGCGGCAGAACCGGCCGTCTGGCTGGCCGATGGCAGTCGCAAACCGGATGTCATCGCTTTTTCCCTGTGGGGTAGTGCTCCCCGTTATCTGCGGGGGGCCATCGACAATGTGCTGGCGGCGGCCTATCTCTACCCGGGCTGGCGAGTACGTTTCTACGTGGATGAGAGCGTGCCGGCCGAGTTGCTCGCTGCGCTGCGCGAACTGGGGGTCGAGCTCTTGTTGCAACCTGCCGGTCAGCCTTTGCGACAGCGTCTGTGCTGGCGTTTCCAGGTGGCCAATGATCCACTGGTGGGGCGCTTCCTGGTGCGGGATGTGGATTCGGTGCCGGGCGTGCGCGAGCGACTGGCAGTGCAGGAGTGGCTTGCATCGACCCGCTGGTTTCATATCATGCGCGACTGGTGGAGCCATACCGATCTGGTGCTGGCAGGGATGTGGGGCGGGGTGGCTGGCGTATTGCCGCCGTTGTCCCCCCTGCTCGAAGGCTATCAGCCCGACGTGATGGAGACGCCGAACATCGATCAATGGTTTTTGCGCGACCGGCTCTGGGGTTATCTCTCGCAGAGCTGTCTGGTGCACGATCGCTGCTTCACGCCGTCAGGCGCCATACCCTGGCCGCAGCCCGCCCCTGGCGGGAGCGAGCATGTGGGACAGGATATCTTTACGGCACAAAGGGAGCCGCAGGCCCGTCGGCTGGCGCCCTGGATTGCCCGTTTGCCGTGTTTACGTTGAGGACAATGATGGAACAGAAGAAACGGATCTGGGTGGCGGTCGGCGTCATCGAGAACGAACGGGGCGATATCTTTATCGCCAAGCGCTCCGCCGATCGCCATCAGGGGGATCGCTGGGAGTTTCCCGGCGGCAAGGTGGAAGCCGGGGAAGATCTGCTTACCGCGCTGGATCGCGAACTGTGGGAAGAGATCGGGATCCGGGTACAGGATTGCGCCCCCTTCATGGAACTGCATCACGACTACCCGGACAAGCAGGTGCTGCTGGATATCTGGAAGGTGACCCGCTTCAGCGGCGAGCCGTTTGGCAAGGAGGGGCAGGAGTGTCGCTGGGTGCCGTTGGCTTCGCTGCACGAGTACCACTTCCCCGACGCCAATGGCCCGATTGTGACGCGCCTGCAGGCATCGCTGGCCGCACAGGGCTGATGTGAGCCGCAGTGCATACCAAAACAAAAGGGCCGTATCGGCCCTTTTTGTTTGCTGGCTTACTGCCACTGCTCCCCTTCTTCGGGGTAGGGCAGCAGCTCCGGGTCTATTTCCCCCGGGATCCGCTTCTCCTCGTCGGCCCACTCGCCGAGATCGATCAGCTGGCAGCGCTTGCTGCAGAACGGCCGAAACGGGCTTTGCGGGCCCCATTCCAGCTCGGTTTGGCAGGTCGGGCACTTTACTTTGGTCACCATGAATACTCCTTAGCAGCAGGCAAGCTGGAAGGGGACATCACCGATCTGCTGCTCAGTGGTGGGCAGGAAACGCAGGGCGAACCGGTTCTTGTGGCCGCTCAGGGTGGGGTAGCACTGCTGGGTGCCAGTCAGACGAATACGGATCAGCTCGGCGCTCTCGGCGGTATCCTGGAAGAAACCGTTGACGGCAACCTGCTTGCTGAAGTTGCCGGACTCACGCCACAACCGCAGCAGCAGGGAGATGGCGTTCATCAACAGATTGATGTCGCTCAGCCACAGCTGCATCTGCTGATGACGGGCGATGGCAGGGGTAGCGAGCCAGTGGTGCAGTTGCGGCACGTCGAAGGCGCATAACCCGCCCGGAATGGAGAAGCGCTGGCGAATGGAGCCGAGCAGCCGATCCTCTTTCAGGCGGGCACCGGGACGCGGGGCACTCAGCAGGTTGCGGGAGAGCTGGGCGCTCTCCTGCTGCATCTGGCTGATCTGCTCCAGGTCGACATCGGGCAAGCTGGCCCAGTGGCTCAGGCGCTGGCCGAGGCGCTCCAGATCCTTGATCAGATCGGCGCGCAGGTCGCCGCGTTCCAGCAACTCCTGCAGGTCGAACAGCCCCTTGAAAAAGGCGATATGTGCCCAGGACTGGTCGCTCTCCAGATTGTCGCGGATCTGGGAAAACAGGGACTCCAGACGAAGATAGGTCCGGCTTTTTTCATTGAGGGGAAAATCGTAAATCATGCCTAATCCTGGCCAGCCATAAACCGGCCTAGTGTACTCACAGTTGGCTGGCTTGTTGAGAGGCAAATGCCAGATATGTCTCGTGCAGTGCTAAAATTCGGCTCTTTATCGCCTCGGGCGTGCCATTCTGGTTGTCCAGCACATCGTCGGCTGCCGCCAGTCGCTCGGCCCGGCTTGCCTGGGCGGCCAGGATGGCTTGGGCCTGTTCATGGCTCACGCCGTCCCGGCGGCAGGTACGCTCAATCTGGGTCGCTTCGTCCACGTCGATCACCAGTACCCGATTGGCCAGTGCCGTGAGCCGGTTTTCCACCAGCAAGGGCACTACCAGCAAGCAATAGGGGGAGCGAGCGGCGGCACACTGGCGCTGCATTTCGGTGCGAATGAGGGGGTGGAGCAGGGCGTTGAGCCAGCCCTTGGCCTGCGGGTCAGTGAAGACCCGCTCACGCAGCCGACGGCGATCGAGCTGGCCATCGGGGGTGATGAATTCTGGGCCAAAATGGGTAGCGATGGCGGCCAGAGCCGGGGTACCGGGCTCTACGACCTCGCGGGCGATGATGTCCGCATCCACTACTTCGATGCCGAGCTCGGCAAACTGATTGGCAACCGTGGTCTTGCCGCTGCCAATTCCGCCGGTGATTGCGACTACATACATGGGTCAGTGCTGCCTTGGTCAGAGAAACGTCGTGAGGTACCAGCGGGTGATGGTATCGCCCCACAGCAGCGCGATCCAGCCGGCGATGGCCAGATAGGGGCCGAAGGGGATGGGTTTGTTCTGATGATGGTTGCGCAGCAGAATGAGACCAATCCCGATGAAAGCGCCAACCAGCGAAGAGAGCAGCAACACGATGGGCAGTGCCTGCCAGCCGAGCCAGGCGCCCAGCGCCGCCAGCAGCTTGAAGTCGCCATAGCCCATCCCTTCCTTGCCGGTCAGCAGCTTGAAGGCCCAGTAGAGGCTCCAGAGCACCAGATAGCCAGCCATGGCACCGATCACCGCATCGGCCAGCGGTACAAATCCCCCAGTCAGATTGAACAGCAGACCGCCCCACAGCAGTGGCAGGGTCAGCTGGTCCGGCAGCAGCATCTTGTCCAGATCGATGAAAGTGAGTGCCACCAGTACCCAGGTGAGCAGCAGGGCGGCCAGTAAGCCCCAGCCCGGTGGGTATGTTGCGGCGACGACCAGCGAGAGCAGGGCCGTCAGCAGCTCTACCAGGGGATAACGGGCCGAGATGGGGGCCTGGCATTCACGGCAGCGCCCCTTGAGCCAGAGCCAGCTGAGCAGGGGGATGTTCTCCATGGCCGTGATGGCGTGGCCGCAATGGGGACAGGCAGAGCGCGGCACCATCAGGTTGTAGCGTTCTTCCTGCTGCGGCTGTGTTTCCGGATTGAAATAGCCGAGATATTCGGCCTGCCACTCCCGCTCCAGCATGATGGGCAGGCGATGGATCATCACGTTGAGAAAACTGCCGATCATCAGGGAAAAGAGAAATACCAGCGAGAAATAGAGCCAGGGCAGGCTGTGAAAAACGTCAGTGATAATCAACATTGAGTCTCGGATTGATGGGGGATCAGTGGATCACCGATCCCAGTTTGAAGATGGGCAGATACATGGCGACCACCATGCCGCCGACCAGAACCCCCAGCACCACCATGATGAGAGGCTCCAGCAGGCTGGTGAGGCCGTCGACCAAGTCGTCTACCTCCTGTTCGAAGATGGTGGCGACCTTGGAGAGCATATCATCGATGGCGCCAGACTCCTCGCCGATCATCACCATCTGGATCACCATGTCCGGGAACAGATCGACGGTGCGCATAGCCACGTTGATCTGCATGCCGGCCACCACCTCGTTACGAATGGCCATGACGGCAGTGCGGTAGACATAGTTACCAGAGGCGCCTGCCGCAGAGATCAGTGCATCCACCAGTGGGATACCGGCGGAGAAGGTAGTGGAGAGGGTGCGGGCGAAGCGCGCCATGGCGGCCTTGTGCAATATCATGCCGACCACGGGGATGGTCAGTATGAACTTGTCGGTGTTGTCCTTGACCTTCTGGGAGGTGCGCCAGGCGCGCACGTAGAGAAAGATGGCAAGCGCTATGCCGCCAAAGATCACATACCACCAGTTCTGCATGAAACGGGAGATGCTGATGACGAACTGGGTGAAGATGGGCAGCTCGGCGCCGAAACTCTTGAAGATATCCTCGAACTGGGGAATGACAAATAGAAGCAGGATGGAGGTGACGACAATGGCCACCAGGATGACCATGGTGGGGTAGAACATGGCTTTCTTGATCTTGGACTTGAGGGCTTCCGATTTCTCGCGATAGGTGGCGATACGATCGTAGATGGTCTCCAGAGCGCCGGATTGTTCGCCAGCCTCCACCAGATCGCAGTAGAGATCGTCAAAGTGACGGGGATGGCGGCGCAGCGCTTCGGACATGGGGGTGCCGGTCTCCACATCGGCGGCAATCTGGCCCATGAGCTCACGCATGGCCGCCTTCTCGTGGCTGCGAGCGATGATCTGCAGGCTCTGGACCAGAGGTACGCCGGCTGACAGCATGGTGGTGATCTGGCGGGAGACGACGGCGATGTCCATCGGTTTGATCTTGGCGCCGCCCTTGGAGAAGAGCCCCTGGCTCTTCTTGCTCACCTTGGTGACGTTGACACCCTGTTTGCGCAGCTCTGCCTTGACCGTGTTGATGCTGTCGGCCTGCAATTCGCCGGAGACCTTCTGGCCCTTGCGGTTCACCCCGCTCCAGCGAAAGGCGAAGACTTTCTTGGGGGCATTTTGTTTCTGGGTTAGCGTTGCCATCACTGCGTCCTGCAATGGGGCTCGGGTTGCTCGTCATGAGGAGAAGCAGCCTCGGCCTGATGGAAATCGCCAGGGCCGGCGGCACCTGGATGAATCGGCTGAGCGAAAGGTTCTGTCAGTTGGTTGTTACCCGGTTTATCTCCGCCAGACTGGTTACCCCCAGGCGGGCCTTCTCAAGGCCAGAGGTGCGCAAGGTGCGCATGCCCTCCTTCTGGGCGATGGCGGCAATCTGCAGAGAGTTGGCCCCTTGCATGATCAATTTTGCGATGTTTTCAGACATCAGCATGATTTCGTAGATGCCGACCCGGCCCTTGTACCCACCCGAGCACTCTTTGCAGCCAACCGGTTTGAACAGTCGCAAGCCTGCGGCCAGCTGCTGCTGGGTAAAACCCAGCTCAAGCAGTTCAGCCTCTGGCACCACTTCGGGGGCTTTGCAGTGATCGCACAGTTTGCGCGCCAGCCGCTGAGCCATGATCAGGGTGACCGAGGAGGCGATATTGAAGGCGGGCACCCCCATGTTCATCATCCGGGTCAGCGTTTCCGCCGCCGAGTTGGTGTGCAGGGTGGAGAGCACCAGGTGGCCGGTCTGGGCGGCCTTGATGGCAATTTCGGCGGTCTCCAGATCCCGGATTTCACCCACCATGACCACATCGGGATCCTGGCGCAGAAAGGAGCGCAGGGCACTGGCGAAGGTGAGCCCCGCCTTGGGATTGACCTGTACCTGATTGACCCCTGGCAGGTTGATCTCCACCGGGTCTTCGGCGGTCGAAATATTTACTTCTGTGGTGTTGAGAATGTTCAGGCCGGTGTAGAGCGACACCGTCTTGCCAGAACCAGTCGGGCCGGTCACCAGGAGCATGCCCTGAGGCTTCGAGAGAGCACGCAGATATTGCGCCTTTTGCCGATCGTCAAAACCGAGCTGCTCGATATTGAGGCGCGCAGCGGAGGAGTCGAGCAGACGGATAACGATCTTTTCGCCCCACATGGTGGGCAGGGTGTTGACCCGCATATCCATCGATTTGTTGCGCGACAGCTTGAGCTTGATGCGACCATCCTGGGGCAGTCGTCGCTCGGCGATATCGAGCCGTGCCATCACCTTGAGGCGTGCCGAGAAGCGGTTGGCCAGATTGACCGGTGGGGTTGCTATCTCATGCAAGATCCCGTCTATCCGAAAGCGGATGCGGTATTTGGTCTCATAGGGCTCGAAGTGAAGGTCGGAGGCTCCACGCTTGATGGCATCCATCATGATTTTGTTGATGTATTTGACGATGGGGGCGTCATCGTCAGCTGTATTGACGCTCTCGTCGAGCCGCGAGCCCTCATCCGAGACTTCCAGTTCGGAGATCTCGGATTCGTCGATGTCCTCCATGCCGAGGGCATCCTGATCGCTCTCCATCAGCTTGCCGATGGCGGCAGTGAGCTTATTTTCCTCTACCAGCAGTGCCTCGGTATGCAACCCGAAGCTGAAGCCGAAATCCTCCAGTGCAGACACATTGGTGGGATCCGACATGGCGATATAGAGGGTGTGGCCCTGGGTGTAGATGGGCAGGACGTGATGTTTTTCAATCAGCTTCTGATTGAGGTATTTCTGCGGGATCTCGGCCAGGTCGAAGGCGGCAAGATCCAGCAGAGGTACCCCATACTCCAGCTCGCAGAAGTCGGCCAGAGCCTTGCTATCGAGGATTTCGTTTTCGATGAGAAAGGTCACAAAGGGCTTGCGCTGGGCCTTGGCTTGGCTCAGATAGCGTTGTGAGTCGGACTCACTGAGCAGGGAAGAGGCGGCCAGGCTTAATGCCAGGCCGCTATTGGGGCTAGAGGTCATGTATCAGCAGATACCTGCGCCCACACATGTGCCGACGGTTCCGGAAGGGTTAGCAGCCCAAGTGACTTTTCCTGAAGTGAGAGTTGGAACCAATATATACGTATATGCTGTGCCACCGAACGACGCAGCTACGCCTTCTGCTGTTATTGCATTTGTTGTCGTATCCACTTTAACAGATTGGACATTACCATTGGCCCCGGAAACTTCGGCAGGCACGCCATTAGAGCCTGCATCACATCCGCCAAGAGAGCCGACGGTTTGTGCGCATATCTCTATAGCTGTTTTGAATGGACCGGTGGCTGAAATGACCTCGGTAAAACGAGCTTTTTGGGTATAGGTCTGATACGCCGGCAGCGCGATGGCGGCCAGGATGGCGACGATCGCGACCACGATCATCAATTCGATAAGGGTAAAGCCTGATTGTTTCTTCATTTCAAATATCCTTTTTGTCCTTGGTTCCTGGGAAGTGCCGGTGGAAAACTATCCACACGTCAGTATCTTATCCGAGCTGTTTGGCTTGGCAACAGAGGTCGGGGCCTTTGTTAACGATCTTTCTGTCATTTGAGAAAAATTTGATATAAATCATGGGTAAAGAGTCCCTATCGACTCTTTGTTACTGGCGGGGATGGGTCCATCTCACACTCCTTTGCCGAGGGATCCTGCTTTAAAGAAAAGGCGCCCGTGGCGCCTTTTGCAAGTCCTTCATCTTGTTATATGTCCGCGACAAGATGGGGGCATGATGATGCCTCTTCGGCTAGATGAATCGCATCGAGAGATCCAGGGCCCGGACATGCTTGGTCAGGGCACCGACCGAGATAAAATCGACCCCGGTTGCGGCATAGTCAGCCAGGGTATCCAGTGTGACGTTACCTGAAACCTCCAGCTTGGCCCGGCCCTGATTGAGGGCAACCGCCTCGCGCATCATGGGAATGTCGAAGTTATCCAGCATCACTATGTCGGCGCTTGCAGCCAATGCCTGCTCCAGCTCGACCAGGGATTCGACTTCTACCTCTACCGGTTTGCCCGGGTTGAGACGGCGGGCTTCGTTGATTGCTTCAGAGATGCCGCCACAGGCGAGAATGTGGTTCTCCTTGATGAGGTAAGCGTCGAATAGGCCGATCCTGTGATTCTTGCCGCCGCCGCAGGTGACTGCGTACTTCTGGGCGCTGCGCAGTCCTGGCAGGGTCTTGCGGGTATCGAGCAGCCGACAATCGGTATCTGCCAGCTCGGCCACGTAGCGAGCGGTAAGAGAGGCCACTCCGGAGAGGGTCTGCACGAAGTTCAGCGCATTGCGCTCACCGGTCAGCAACACGCGGGCCGGGCCGTGCAGGCGAAACAGCTCCTGATTGGGGGAGAGCACTTCGCCATCTTGTACCAGCCATTCAACTCTGACTTCGCCACCAAGCTGGACAAACACCTCATCGACCCAGGACTGGCCGCAAAATACGCCAGCCTCGCGGGTGATGACCCTGGCGCTGGCGAGGCGATCCGCCGGGATCAGCTGAGCCGTGATGTCGGCGCTGGCATCCGGTTGATCCAACGGGGTGAGGGAATCGCCCAAGTCTTCGAGTAGTGCGGCGCGCACGGCGCGGCGGATGTCCTGTTGTAGCATGCCTTTTATTCCTGCAAAGGTCTGAGCAGCAACTGCCGCTCCTTTTGAACCAGCTCCAGCCGGCCGAGGGCGTTCATGCCTACCAGCACCTCGTCGCCAGCCGCTGCCGGATTGATGAAGATGGCCAGATCGTACAAGGTCAGTGGTCCCATCGCCAGCGTTTCGATGGTGCCGTTGCCGACCCGGATAAAGCCGGCTGCCGTATTCACCCGGCTGCTACCGCGGGCGGTCAGGCCAAGCCGCTCAGCGACCTGTTGCGGTACGGTAATGCGGGTTGCTCCGGTATCGAGCAGCAGTTGCACCGGCTGACCGTTGATGGCACCCTCCAGACGATAGTGGCCGCTGGCATCGGCCTTGAGCAGCAGGTCGCCGCTGGCGGTGACTGATGGTTGTTCGCGGGCATGAAAATAGAGGGTCAGCAATCCCATCAGGGAGAGCCAGGCCAGCAACCAGAAGCGGCGTGCCATCGGGTGCATATTCTTTCCTGAGTCAGCGGAAGATGGCTCAGCCTACCACAGTTGCCCGTTGTCATGAGGCGACTGCGATGAGCCTGAGAGGTGGATCGCCTTGTTGCCCGTCCAGTGTTGCCAGATGCGCTATCCCATTGCAGAGCGAGTAGACAATGACTCAGCCTAAAATAGTTTTTTCCATTGATTCAGACGGTTGGTGTGAGCAAGCCCGCAAGGTGTCGTCACCGCACCACAACGAGCGGACCACCCCGAGCGATATCTCCCTGCTGGTGGTGCATGGCATCAGCCTGCCACCTGGCGAGTTTGGCGGTCCCTTCATCGATGACCTTTTCCTTGGGCGGCTCGATCCCGATGCCCACCCCTATTTTGCCGGTATCCATCAACTGCGGGTCTCGGCGCACTGCCTGATCCGGCGCGACGGTGAGCTGGTGCAATATGTGCCGTTTGGTGCCAGAGCCTGGCATGCGGGGGTATCGAGCTGGCAGGGACGAGAGGGATGCAACGACTTTTCCATCGGGATCGAGCTGGAAGGGACCGATGAGCAGCCCTACACGGATGCACAATATGAGGCATTGATAGGGCTCAGTCGAACCTTGCTCAGCCATTACCCCGCCATTACGGCTGATCGCATCGTCGGCCATTGCGATATAGCGCCGGGGCGCAAGACAGATCCGGGTGACAGTTTCGAATGGCCGCGTTACCGTCAGGCACTCAACTTTAAGTAATTATTCTAAAAATAAGTTTGTGTTTTTAAAACAATGGCTTGCCTTTATGGCAGGCCATTTTTGCTGGCTGTTGATCAAATGTTGCCTGTGAGCGATGTCAAAAATATTGGTCTGACCAATTTCTATGAGCTAAATCATAAATCCCTCTCTTTACCCCTTAAGTGGCAAGGTTGATTCTTGATTCAGATCATCTTTTGGGTGGACTTTTCCCATGCCCTCTGCTAATTTTCGCCCCATTCATGAAATTGGTAATACCAATTTAACAAAGCAGCCTCATGCCCTATCTCAAGATTACTCAACCCAAGTTGGCCGACGCCATTGTCGCCGAGCTGGAACAGATGATTCTGGAAGGCAGTTTGCAGCCGGGCCAGAAGTTGCCGCCCGAGCGGGAACTGGCCATCCAGTTTCAGGTGTCGCGCCCCTCGCTGCGCGAAGCCATCCAGCGCCTCGAGGCAAGAGGACTCTTGTATCGTCGTCAGGGCGGCGGCACTTACGTACAAAACGCCTTGAGCAAAGGGATCGCCGATCCCCTGTTCGAGCTGCTCAGCACCCACCCGGAAGCCCAGTATGACCTGCTGGAGTTTCGCCACGCACTGGAAGGCATCTGCGCCTACTATGCTGCGTTACGGGGTACGGACGCCGATTTCGAGCGCATCCGTCAGGTGCAGTCCGCCATCGAGGAGGCCGGCCAGCAAGGCTCGCTGGTCAGCGAATCCGCTGCCGTCACCCAGTTCTATCTGGCGGTGGCCGAGGCGTCCCACAACGTGGTGCTGCTGCATCTGCTGCGGGCCATGGGCCCCATGCTTGAGCAGAACATTTTACGCAATAACGAAATTCTGAATCGCCGTCCGGGAGTGGTCGCCAAGATCCGTCGCCATCGCGCGCATCTGATCGAGGCTATCCTGTCGGGGGCTCCGGAGCGGGCCAGGGCAGCTTGTCATGAGCACCTGGCCTTTATCGAGGACACCTTGTTGGATATGCAGAGGGAAGACAGCCGGATCCAGCGATCCATGCGTCGGATCCGTCAGCAGGAAAACTAATCCCACAAGGCTTTATTGTCGAATGCTTGCGCCCTTCGCCGTGCAATGCCGTGCAATCACAACAAAATAGGAACCAGCCATGTCTGATATCCTGAAGAACGATGTGGACCCGATAGAAACGCTGGAGTGGCTTGCCTCTCTGGAATCCCTGCTGCGTGAAGAGGGTCCCCAACGCGCTCAGTTCATCCTTGAACAGTTGGCCGAGAAAGCCCGCGCAAGCGGTGTGGACGTGGCTGCCAAGGCAAACCGCGATTACATCAACACCATCCCGTCCAGCGAAGAGCCGGACTACCCGGGCGACCTGGAGATGGAGCGCCGCATTCGCGCCATCATCCGCTGGAACGCCATGATGATCGTGCTGCGCGCTTCCAAGAAAGACCTGGACCTGGGTGGTCACATGTCTTCCTTCGCTTCTTCCGCGACCATCTACGAAGTCTGCTACAACCACTTCTTCCGCGCTCGCAGCGAGAAGGACGGTGGCGACCTGGTCTACTTCCAGGGTCACATCTCCCCGGGCATCTATGCTCGTGCCTTCGCCGAAGGTCGTCTGACCGAAGAGCAGCTGGACAACTTCCGTCAGGAAGTTGATGGCAAGGGTATCCCTTCCTACCCGCACCCGAAACTGATGCCGGACTTCTGGCAGTTCCCGACCGTTTCCATGGGTCTGGGCCCCATCGCCGCCATCTATCAGGCTCGCTTCCTGAAGTACCTGACCGACCGTGGCATCAAGGATTGCTCCGAGCAGACCGTTTATGCCTTCCTGGGTGACGGCGAGATGGACGAGCCGGAAGCCAAGGGCGCCCTGACCGTTGCCGTGCGTGAAAAGCTCGACAACCTGGTGTTCGTGGTCAACTGCAACCTGCAGCGTCTGGATGGTCCGGTTGTCGGCAACGGCAAGGTCATCAACGAGCTGGAAGGCCTGTTCTCCGGCGCCGGCTGGGATGTCACCAAGGTGATCTGGGGTCGCAAGTGGGATGAGCTGCTGAAGAAAGACACTTCCGGCAAGCTGATCCAGCTGATGAACGAGACCGTGGACGGTGACTACCAGACCATGAAGTCCCGCGATGGCGGCTACGTGCGCGAGCACTTCTTCAACCGTTACCCGGAAACCGCCGCGCTGGTCAAAGACATGACCGACGAGGAGATCTTCGCCCTGAACCGCGGTGGTCACGATCCTCGCAAACTGTTCGCCGCCTTCTCCAAGGCTGCAGCGACCAAGGGCAAGCCGACCGTGATCCTGGCCAAGACCATCAAGGGTTACGGCATGGGTGAAGCGGCCGAAGGCAAGAACATCGCTCACCAGGTCAAGAAAATGGATCTGGGCTCCGTGCGTCACCTGCGCGATCGTTTCAACCTGCCGGTCACCGACGAGCAGCTGGAAACCCTGCCGTACCTGAAGATCGAAGAGGGTACCGAAGAGCACAAATACCTGCACGCCCGCCGTGCTGCGCTGAAGGGCTATGTACCGACCCGTCTGCGCGAGAGCACCACCAAGCTGGAAATCCCGGCGCTGGATGCTTTCGGTCCGCTGCTGGGTGAACAGGCGCGCGAAATCTCCACCACCATGGCGTTCGTGCGTTCCCTGAACGTGATGCTGAAAGACAAGTCCATCGGCAAGCGCATCGTCCCGATCCTGGCTGACGAAGCCCGTACCTTCGGTATGGAAGGTCTGTTCCGCCAGATCGGTATCTACAGCCCGCACGGTCAGCAGTACACCCCGCAAGACCGCGACATCGTCTCCTACTACAAGGAAGACAAGCAGGGTCAGGTTCTGCAAGACGGTATCAACGAGCTGGGTGCCATGTCCTCCTGGCTGGCTGCTGCGACCTCTTACAGCACCAACGATTGCCCGATGATCCCGTTCTACATCTACTACTCCATGTTCGGCTTCCAGCGGATCGGCGACATGGCGTGGGCAGCCGGTGACCAGCAAGCCCGTGGCTTCCTGCTGGGTGCAACCTCCGGTCGTACTACCCTGAACGGCGAAGGTCTGCAGCACGAAGATGGTCACAGCCACATCCTGGCCAACACCATCCCGAACTGCGTCTCCTACGACCCGTCCTACGCCTATGAAGTAGCGGTGATCGTACAGGACGGTCTGCGTCGCATGTACGGTGAGAAGCCGGAGAACGTCTTCTACTACATCACCACCCTGAACGAGAACTACGCCATGCCGGCCATGCCGGAAGGCGCCGAGGAAGGTATCCGCAAGGGTATCTACAAGCTGGAAACCGTGGCCGGCACCAAGGCCAAGGTACAGCTGCTGGGTTGTGGTTCCATCCTGGGTCACGTGCGCACCGCCGCCCAGATCCTAGCCAGCGAGTACGGCATCGGCTCCGATGTGTTCAGCGTCACCTCCTTCAACGAGCTGGCTCGTGACGGTCAGGACGCGGATCGCTGGAACATGCTGCACCCGAACGCCGATGCTCGCGTACCGTACATCGCTCAGGTACTGGGTTCTGAAGCCACCATCGCCGCGACCGACTACATGAAGTCCTTCGCCGATCAGGTTCGCGCTTTCGTACCGACCGAGAACTACCGCGTGCTGGGTACCGACGGTTACGGCCGTTCCGACAGCCGTGCCAACCTGCGTCGTCACTTCGAAGTGAACGAATTCTACGTGGTGGTTGCTGCCCTGACCGAACTGGCCAAGCGCGGCGAGGTAGACAAGCAGGTTGTGGCTGATGCCATCGCCAAGTACGGCATCGATGCCGACAAGGTCAACCCGCTGTACGCGTAAGAGGATCAAGTGTCGTGCCGGGACTCGCTGCCCGGCACGGCCTTGCAAAGGTTAACGCGAGAGACGCGTGACAGCAGTCGGTCACGCGGATGCACGCAAGAGGATAAAGCACAATGTCCAAACAGATTATGGTGCCGGATATCGGCGCCGATGAAGTTGAAGTCACCGAGATCATGGTGGCCGTGGGTGACAAGGTCGAGCTCGATCAGTCCATCATCGCGGTAGAAGGCGACAAGGCCTCCATGGAAGTACCGGCCCCGTCCGCCGGTATCGTCAAAGAGATCCTGATCAAGGTGGGTGACAAGGTTGCCACCGGTTCCCAGATCATGATCTTCGAAGCCGAAGGTGCTGCCGTACCTGCGCCGGTTCAGGCCGCTGCACCGGTTGCCGCCGCCCCTGCTGCTGCCGCTCGCAAAGACGTGCACGTGCCGGACATCGGTGACGACGAAGTGGACGTGACCGAGATCATGGTTGCCGTGGGCGACATGGTTGAAGCCGACCAGTCCATCATCGCCGTGGAAGGTGACAAGGCCTCCATGGAAGTGCCGGCACCGTTCGCGGGCCGCGTGGTCGAGATCAAGGTTGCCGCTGGCGCCAAGGTCTCTACCGGTTCCCTGGTGATGGTCTTTGAAGTGGCTGGCGCCGCTCCTGCCGTTGCTGCTGCACCGGCCCAGGCTGCCGCTCCGGTGGCTGCTGCCCCGGTTGCCGCCGCTGCCAAAGAGGTCAATGTACCGGATATCGGTGGCGACGAAGTCGAAGTCACCGAGATCATGGTCGCCGTGGGTGACAAGGTTGAAGCTGATCAGTCTCTGATCGCCGTGGAAGGTGACAAGGCCTCCATGGAAGTGCCTGCACCGTTCGCCGGTGTGGTCAAAGAGATCAAGGTGAAGGCGGGTGACAAGGTCTCCACCGGTTCCCTGATCATGGTATTCGAAGTGGCTGGTGCTGCTCCGGCCGCCGCAGCTGCCCCGGTTGCTCAGGCTGCCGCCCCGGTCGCTGCAGCCCCTGTTGCCGCTGCTCCGGCTCCGGTTGCCCAGGCTGCTGCCGCCTCCGACTTCGTTGCCAACGATGCCTATGTACACGCCTCTCCGGCCGTACGCCGTCTGGCGCGCGAGTTCGGTGTCAATCTGGCCAAGGTGAAAGCCTCCGGTCGCAAGGGCCGCATCGTCAAAGAAGACGTGCAGGCCTACGTGAAGGATGCGGTCAAGCGCGCCGAGTCCGCTCCGGCTGCAGGTCAAGGCACTGGCAACGGTAGCGGCATGAGTGTGCTGGCGTGGCCGAAGGTCGATTTCAGCAAGTTCGGTGATGTGGAAGAGGTCGATCTGACCCGCATCCAGAAGATCTCCGGTCCGAACCTGCACCGCAACTGGGTCATGATCCCCCATGTCACCCAGTTCGACGAAGCCGATACCACCGAGCTGGAAGCGTTCCGCAAAGAGCAGAACGCGATGCTCGAGAAGCAGAAGGCAGATGTGAAGATCACCCCGCTGGTGTTCATCCTGAAAGCCGCCGCCAAGGCGCTGGAAGCCCATCCGCGCTTCTGCAGCTCCCTGTCCGAAGATGGCAGCAAGCTGATCATGAAGAAGTACATCCACATCGGTGTGGCGGTGGATACCCCCAACGGTCTGGTTGTGCCCGTGGTGCGCGACGTCAACAAGAAGGGCATCATGGAGCTGTCTCGCGATCTGGCCGAGATCTCCAAGAAAGCTCGTGCCGGCAAGCTGACCGCTGCCGACATGCAGGGCGGTTGCTTCACCATCTCCAGCCTGGGTGGCATCGGCGGTACCAGCTTTACCCCGATCGTCAACGCGCCGGAAGTGGCCATCCTGGGCGTCTCCAAGTCCGAGATGAAGCCGAAGTGGAACGGCAAAGAGTTCGCGCCGCGCCTGATGCTGCCGCTGGCCCTGAGCTACGACCACCGCGTCATCGATGGTGCCGATGGAGCACGCTTCATCACCACCATGAACGGCGTACTGTCCGACATCCGTCGACTGGTCCTGTAAGTGAGAGGGCGGGCCCAGAGCCTGCCCTTTTTACTTCTCATTTCGTTAACAGGATTGTAAACTTGCCCCGTTTTTTTCACGGCTGCAGCCGCCTCGTTCTGGTTTAAGACTGCGCTGTCCGGGGATATAAGAACGACAAAGAGGTCATGATGAGTAAAGAAATCAAAACCCAGGTCGTAGTACTGGGTGCTGGCCCTGCCGGTTATTCCGCTGCCTTCCGTGCGGCTGACTTGGGTCTGGATACCATTATCGTCGAGCGTTACTCCACCCTGGGTGGCGTCTGCCTGAACGTGGGTTGCATCCCGTCCAAGGCGCTGCTGCACGTCGCCAAAGTCATTGAAGAAGCCAAGGCGCTGGCCGAGCACGGCATCGTCTTTGGTGCCCCGCAGACCGACATCGACAAGATCCGTCTGTGGAAAGAGAAAGTCATCAACCAGCTGACCGGCGGTCTGGCTGGCATGGCCAAGATGCGCAAAGTACAGGTTGTTAACGGCTTCGGTAAATTTACCGGCCCGAACACCCTGGAAGTGGAAGGTGCCGACGGCAAAACCACCGTTACCTTCGACAACGCCATCATCGCTGCCGGTTCCCGTCCGGTGAAGCTGCCGTTCATTCCGCATGACGACCCGCGCGTATGGGACTCTACCGATGCGCTGGAGCTGACGACCGTTCCTGGCAAGCTGCTGGTTATCGGTGGCGGCATCATCGGCCTGGAGATGGGTACCGTATACTCCTCCCTGGGTTCCGAGATCGACGTGGTGGAATTTGCCGACCAGCTGGTACCGGCTGCCGACAAAGACATCGTCAAGATCTACACCAAGCGCGTCGCCAAGAAATTCAACATCATGCTGGAGACCAAGGTCACCGCAGTTGAAGCCCGTGAAGACGGCCTGTACGTCTCCTACGAAGGCAAGCACGCTCCGGCCGAGCCGGTCCGTTACGACAACGTTCTGGTTGCCGTAGGTCGTGTGCCGAACGGCAAGATGCTGGATGCCGAGAAGGCCGGCGTTGCCGTGACCGAGCGCGGTTTCATCGAAGTGGACAAGCAGCTGCGTACCAACGTGGCGCACATCCACGCCATCGGTGACATCGTGGGTCAGCCGATGCTGGCGCACAAAGGTGTTCACGAAGGTCACGTGGCTGCCGAAGTGATCGCTGGCAAGAAGCACTACTTCGACCCGAAAGTGATCCCGTCCATCGCCTACACCGAGCCGGAGATGGCCTGGGTTGGTCTGACCGAGAAAGAGGCCAAGCAACAGGGCCTGAACTTCGAAGTCGCCACCTTCCCGTGGGCGGCTTCCGGTCGTGCAATCGCTTCTGATTGCTCCGACGGCATGACCAAGCTGATCTTCGACAAGGAGAGCGGCCGCGTCATCGGTGGTGCCATCGTGGGTACCAACGGTGGTGAACTGCTGGGTGAAATCGGTCTGGCCATCGAGATGGGTGCCGACGCCGAAGACATCGCGCTGACCATCCACGCTCACCCGACTCTGCACGAGTCCGTGGGTCTGGCTGCCGAAGTGTTCGAAGGCTCCATCACCGACCTGCCGAACGCCAAGGCCAAGAAGAAGAAGTAATTCGCTTCTGCCTGTAAAAAAGCCGCTCAATGGAGCGGCTTTTTGTTTTTCAGCGTCTGCTGGCGGTTTAGCAGCGCCCTTTCTTGGCTTGTCCTGGCGGACAGAAGGTACCGTAGCCCCCCCGATCCCCGTCGCTGACCCGGATCCGGGTATCGTCCACGCTCACGTCGGCGCCGTGCACTCGCACCGGCCCGCTGCTGCAGGCGCTGAGCAGACCGCTCAGCAAGATCATCACCACCCGCTTGCCCATAACTCCTCCTCTCATTTTCTTGATTATGGGGTCTTTTCAGAGGCGGGTGGAGGCGGTGAAAAGCCCCTGCGTCACGGCCTGCCGTGGTGGCGACAGAGGGCGCCGCAGCGCCCTCTGGTCAGTCGTGCCGAGGCAGCCAAAAGCTACAGACGGAAGTGGCCGACCAGCTTGTCCAGCTCTCCGGAGAGCTGCTGCAGGCCGCGACTGGCATCGGTCAGCTGGTGGGCAATGTCGGCGGTCTCCATGGTGAGCTGGTTGATGTCCTCCACGTTGCGGTTGAGTTCGCCCACCACGCTCGATTGCTCTTCGGTGGCGGTGGCGACCTGGATGTTCATGTCGTTGATCTGGGTGATATGGGCGGTGATCTGGCCGAGTGCACCGTTGGCCTCGTCAGCCTGGGTCACGACGGCCAGGCTCTGGCTGCGGCCTTGGGTCATGGCACTGACGGCGCGGGCGCTCTGTTCCTGTAGCCGGTTGATCATGCCCTGGATCTCGGCGGTGGAGGCGGCGGAGCGGTTGGCGAGGTTGCGCACCTCGTCGGCCACCACGGCGAAACCACGACCCTGCTCACCGGCGCGGGCCGCCTCGATGGCGGCGTTGAGTGCCAGCAGGTTGGTCTGCTCCGAGATGCTGCGGATGGTTTCCAGAATGCTGCCGATGGAGTCGGTCTGGGTCGCCAGCGATTCAATCACCCCGGCGACCTGTGCAATCTCGTCAGAGAGGCCGACGATGCCGTGGCGTGCCTGGGCCACCACGCCGGCACCCGCATCCGCCTGCTCGTTGGCCTGTCTCGCCACTTCTGCGGCGAGGGAGGCGTTGCCGGCGATCTCAGTGACGGTAGCGCCCATCTGGTGGATGGCGGTGGCCACCTGCACGGTGCGATCGCGCTGGGCGGTACAGTTCTGCTGGGTCAGCTGGGCCTTGGCGGCCACCTCGTCGGCCGTGGCGGCCAGTTGGTGGGAGTTGCGGGCCACCTGCTCGATGGCGCTGTGGATCTTGCCGACGAAGTGGTTGAAGCTCACGGTGATCTCCGCCAGCTCGTCATTGCCGTTCAGCTGGGCACGGGAATCCAGCGCCAGGTGTTCGGCGGCATAGCCGATGTACTGCTGCAGGAAGCTGACGCGATTGCGCAGGCCGCGCAGCACCAGGAAAGAGACCAGCAGGCAGATGACGAGTGCGCCGCCTATGATGGCGAGCATCTGGCTTTCGCCCCGTGCAAAACTCTGCTGACTGAGGGCGTGACGTTGTTGGGCCAGCTTCATCAGCTCGTCTAGCTGGGTGTTGGCACTCTTGCGCATTGTGCCGTAGGTCACCGCGTAGCGTTCCTTGTAGATGCGCCGAGCACTCTCCATGTCACCCTGCTCCATGGCGGCCAGCATGGGCTGCAACTCACTCTTTTCCATCGCCTCGAATTGTTCGAACAGCTGCTGGGCATTTTGCCGCGCGGCGGGATCAACCTGGGCGCTGACCGCCAGCTGCATGGCCTGGCGCATCTCTGGGATGTCCTCTTCCCGTGTCTCCTTGACCCGGGTCAACACCCCTTTTTCATCCTTGAGCGAGGTTTCTTGCAGCAGCATCATGTCGAGCCCCACCCGCATGCGGGGGATGCGCGACACTACCTCTGCCATGGCCCGCATGGGGGTGGCGGTGTTCTCGTAGAGCTCGGTGGCCTGTCGTTCGATAGCGCCCATGCTGCGAAGGCTGGCGGCGCCCACCAGCAGCAGCGCCAGGCAGGGCACGGCGACAGCCAGTATCAACTGGCTCTTGATTGTCAGTTTACCCTCTAGCATGGGTTCTCCTTGGTGATCATGACGATGTGAATTATCACAGTATAAATCGACGGATTTGGCGCCAACTTGAGTTTTTGTTAACAAACGACCAACAAAAAGGGGCGCCATAGCGCCCCTTATGATGTCAGAAGTCTTAGAGCCGGAAGTTGCCGACCAGTTTGTCCAGCTCGCCGGAGAGGTGCTGCAGGCTGCGGCTCGACTCGGTCAGCTGGTGGGCGATGTCGGCGGTCTCCATGGTGAGCTGGTTGATGTCTTCCACGTTGCGGTTGATCTCGCCCACCACGCTGGACTGCTCCTCGGTGGCGGTGGCGACCTGGATGTTCATGTCGCTGATCTGGGTGATGTGGGCGGTGATCTGGCCGAGGGCGCCGTTGGCCTCGTCAGCCTGGGTCACCACTTCCAGACTCTGGTTGCGGCCCTGGGCCATGGCGCTGACGGCGCGGGCGCTCTGCTCCTGCAGCCGGTTGATCATGCCCTGGATCTCGGCGGTAGAGGCGGCAGAGCGGCTGGCGAGGTTGCGCACCTCGTCGGCCACCACCGCGAAGCCACGGCCCTGTTCACCGGCGCGGGCTGCCTCGATGGCGGCGTTGAGCGCCAGCAGGTTAGTCTGCTCCGAGATGCTGCGGATGGTGTCGAGGATGCTGCCGATGGAGTCGGTCTGGCTGGCCAGCGACTCGATGACCCCGGCCACCTGCTCAATCTCGCCGGAGAGGCCGACGATGCCGTGACGGGCCTGGGCTACCACCAGGGCGCCGGCGTCGGCCTGTTCGTTGGCCTGCTTGGCCACATCGGCCGCCAGCGAGGCATTGCCGGCGATTTCGCTCACGGTGGCGCCCATCTCGTGGATGGCGGTGGCCACCTGCACGGTGCGATCCCGCTGGGCGGTACAGTTGTGCTGGGTCAGCTGGGCCTTGGCGGCCACCTCGTTGGCAGTGGCGGCGAGCTGGCGAGAGTTGCTCGCCACCTGCTCGATGGAGCCGTGGATCTTGGCGACGAAGTTGTTGAAGCCGGTGGCAACCTGGGCCAGTTCATCCCGCCCCTCCACCTTGAGGCGCTGGGTCAGATCGCCGTCGCCGCTGCCGAGTTCGCGGAACAGGCTGGCCAGCTGGTTGAGCGGACGGCTCACCGAGCCGGCCAGCAGCATGCCAAGCAGCCCCATGCCGGCGGCGATGGCCAGGCTCACCAGCAGGATGTGCAGGCGGGCGCGGTCCAGCTCGGCATAGATCTCCGCTTCCGGCACCTGGGCCACCAGATACCAGTCGAGCAGCGGAATGTAGCTGCTGGCCAGCACCACCGGCTGACCGTCGATCTCGGCGTGGGTGGCGGCAAAGGGTTGCTTGTTCAGCAGGTTGCCGCTGCCGCTTGCCAGCTGGGCCAGGCTGTCACGGTCGATGCGGCTGGCGTCGGGGTGCAGTTTGACCTTGCCGCTGCCGTCGGTCATGAACACGAAGCCGCTGTCGCCGATGCGGAAGTTGGCGAGCATGCTGACCATGCTGTCGAGGGACTTGGCGAGGCCGGCGAGGCCGCGGCCATTGAGCTGCTGGAAGTTGACGAACAGCTTCACCTCGCCGTTGCTCTCGCGAAAGATGCTGAGCATCAGGTCTTGCTGGCTCTTGGTGTAGCCGTAGAACCAGGCATCCTGCTCCGGGGTGAGGTTGCGCAGGAAGCCATCCTGGTTGTAGTAGGCGGCGCTCTGGCGATCGGCGAAAGAGGCGGTGACCAGCCCGTACTGGGCTGCCATGTCCTTGAGCTGGTCGATCAGGATCGTCTCCTGCTCCTTGGGCATGCCGCGGGCCACCCAGTCCAGCACGAAGCGATCGTTGGCCAGCTGTCTGGCGGCACCGGCGACCGAGGTGAGATCCTTCTCGATCTCCTTGCCGATGCGCTGGGTCAGGTTGGGCAGCTCCTGCTCGAACATGCGGTTTTCGATCAGCTGCTGCGCCGAGCGCTGGCTGAAGTAGCCAACCAGCAGGCAGGAGAGCACCACGGCCAGGGTGACCGTGGCCAGGATTTTCTGTTTGAGTGTCAGGCTTGCAAGCATAGGAGTGACTCGGGTGTGTGAACACGGAATTGAGGACATATTAGCGGCAGCCCGGCGTCACCCTTGATAGGCCGACCCACTTTATTGACGGATTACGTTTGCGCTCACATCGCCGCATGGGCGGCCAGCGTCGCAATGCGTGCCGATATCCCCTGCGAACTGTTGCGGTTCGCCGGCCGCCCCTTATAGTAGGCTTCACTGCCTAGCTGGCTCGCCCTGGATTCAATGGAAAATCATATGCGCATCTTTCGTCGAGGATGGAACCCCCTGTTCCTGATATTGCTGGCCTGTCTGCCGCTGATGGCGGCGGCCCAGTCCGAGCGGCCCAAAATTGCCCTGGTGCTCAGCGGCGGCGGCGCCAAGGGGGCAGCCCACATCGGCATCCTCAAGGTGCTGGAAGAGAAGCGCATCCCGGTCGACATCATAGTGGGCACCAGCATGGGCTCCTACGTGGCGGGCATGTACGCCATGGGGCTCAGCGCCGAAGAGGTGGAGCGCACCACCCTGGCCATCGACTGGAACAAGGGCTATCAGGACAAGGTGGGGCGCGACGAGCTCTCCCTGCGCAAGAAGCAGCAGAGCGAGCAGTATCAGCTGCGCACCGACATCGGCGTCAATGGCGACTCGGTCCAGTTCCCCGATGGCTTCTTCCAGGGCCAGTCCATGGCCAGCCTGCTGCGCCACGCCACCTCCAACCTGCCGGTGCAGAAGAGCTTCGACGATCTGCCCATTCCCTACCGCGCCATGGCTACCGACATGGAGACGGTGACCCCCTTCGTGCTGGACCACGGCAGCCTCGCCAAGGCGATGCAGGCGTCCATGTCCATTCCCGGCGCCCTCAAGCCGGTGGACTGGGAGGGACACATCCTGGCCGATGGCGGCACCGTCAACAACATGCCAGTGGACGTGGCCAAGGCGATGGGGGCCGATGTGGTGATCGCAGTGGACATCAGCGCCAAGTTGCGCGCCCGTGAGTCCTTGAAGTCGGGGCTGGCCATGATCGATCAGCTCACCACCTACATGACCCAGGTCGGCACCGAAAAGCAGAAGGCGCTGATGGGGCCCAAAGATGTGCTGCTCAGCCCGGAATTCGGCAACATGGGCATCGCCGACTTCGCCCTGATGCCGGAGGGGATCAAGATAGGAGAACAGGTGGCCAGGCGCGCCTCGGCCCAGCTCGATGCGCTCTCTCTCTCGCCCGCCGCCTATGCCACCTATCGCAACCAGAAGCTGAGCCGGCGTGCCGAGCGCAGCGGCCAGCCCGCCTACTACATCGACAAGGTGGAGATCATCAACAAGTCCCGTCTCTCCGACGAGACGGTGCGGGCCATGCTGAAAGTGCGGCCCGACAAGATCCAGACCAACGAGAGCCTGGAGGCGGGCATTCGCCGCCTCTATGCGCTGGAGTCGTTCGATCGCATCACCTACGAGGTGGAGGAGCGGGGCGGCGAGAACGTGCTGGTGGTCAACGCCAGCGAGAAGAACTGGGGACCGGGCTACCTCAACTTCCAGTTCGGTTTCTCCGATGACTTCGAGAGCAGCTCCAACTACAACGTGGGCATGTCCTACACCCTCACCAACGTCAACGACTGGGGGGCCGAGTGGCTGACCGAGGCATCGCTCGGCACTGCCAAGCACTTCAAGACCGACTTCTACACCCCGCTGGAGCCCTCCCAGACCTTTTTCGGTGAGGCGAGCCTGGCTTATGACAAGACCCAGCGCCGCATCTTCATTCCCGAGGAGACGCGGGCGGTGGATGCGGTGAGTTATGTCGACTCCGAGTACAACTTTACCAACATCGATCTGTCGGTGGGCTGGAATCGCCAGCCCTGGAGCCGTCTCTCGCTCGGGCTGGAGGGGAAGGTGGGCGACATCGACGTGCGCAGCGTAGCGAATGCCAAGGTGGATGCCTCCTCCTGGGGCCCCTATGTCCGCTTCGAACACGATACTCTCGATAGCCGCTACTTCCCCTATCAGGGCGCCTACTGGGACATCAAGGGGGGATACTCCGCCGTCCGGCTGGATGACAATGACACGATCAATGACCGCTATGAGGGGGTCAACTACCACCTGGCGATGGTCAAGCCCTGGTCCTGGGACAGGCACAGCCTCAACTTGCTGCTGGAAGGCGGAGGCTCCACTTCGCAGGAAGAGCTGCCGCTGTTCGTGCAGGATCTGGGCGGCTTGTTCCGCATGTCGGGCTTCCAGCGCTATCAGCTGAGCGGTCGTTACAGCCTGTTTGGCGGGCTGCGCTACATCTACCGGGTGGCGGACAACGACTTCGGTGCGCTGCGGGCGCCGCTTTATCTGGGGGGCTCCCTCGAGCAGGGCGGGGTGTGGGACAAGGGCGAAGACATCAGCATGGAGAGCTCCTTCACCGCCGGTTCCGTCTACGTGGGGGTGGAGAGCTTCCTCGGCCCCATCTTCCTCGGCTACGGCATGGCGGAGGGGGGCAACGACATGTTCTATCTGCAATTGGGCAGCACATTCGAATAACGGTCAAATGATGCCTTTTTGTTAACTTATTTTTGGTGTGCCATTTATCTGCTTGTAAAACATCAGCAACTTTAGATGGTTATGTTGTTTTGATGAATATCTGTACAGGCTTTGGATTTTAATTAGTCGTTAAAACTTATATAGTGGGGGGCACCCTACGGGTGTCCCGCAAGGACGATCGCCGCGAGCGTGGGCGAACCCCAAAAAAAGACCAAAGAGGAATTAGTCGTGCTTGAAACATACCGTAAACACGTCGCAGAACGTGCCGCCGAAGGCGTGGTTGCCAAACCTCTGGACGCAGAGCAGGTCGCCGCCCTGGTCGAGCTGCTGAAGAACCCGCCCGCTGGCGAACAAGACTTTCTGAAAGAGCTGTTGTCCTCCCGTATTCCCCCTGGTGTTGATGAAGCGGCCTATGTCAAAGCCGGCTTCCTCACCGCCGTCGCCAAGGGCGAAGCCCACTCTCCCATCCTGAGCGCTGCCGAAGCCGTCGAGCTGCTGGGCACCATGCAGGGTGGTTACAACATTCAGCCGCTGATCGACCTGCTGGACGATGCGACCCTGGCTCCTCTTGCCGCCAAGGGTCTCTCCCACACCCTGCTGATGTTTGACTCCTTCCACGACGTGGAAGAGAAGGCCAAGGCGGGCAATGCCCACGCCAAGCAGGTGATGCAATCCTGGGCCGACGCCGAGTGGTTCCTCTCCCGTCCCGAACTGGCCGAGAAGATCACCGTCACCGTGTTCAAGGTGACCGGCGAAACCAACACCGACGACCTGTCGCCGGCGCCGGACGCCTGGTCCCGCCCCGATATTCCGTTGCACGCGCTGGCCATGCTGAAGAACGCCCGTCCCGGCATCACCCCGGACAAGGATGGCGTCATCGGCCCCATCAAGACCATCGATGCCCTGAAAGAGAAAGGTTTCCCGCTGGCTTACGTGGGTGACGTGGTCGGTACCGGCTCTTCCCGCAAATCCGCCACCAACTCTGTGCTCTGGTTCATGGGCGACGACATTCCGCACGTGCCGAACAAGCGCGCCGGCGGTGTCTGCCTCGGTGGCAAGATTGCCCCGATCTTCTTCAACACCATGGAAGATGCCGGCGCTCTGCCCATCGAAGTGGACGTCTCCAAGCTGGAAATGGGTGATGTGATCGACATCTACCCGTTTGCCGGCAAGATCTGCAAGCACGGCACCGACCAGGTGCTGGCGCAGTTTGAACTGAAAACCGACGTGCTGATCGACGAAGTGCGCGCCGGTGGCCGTATTCCGCTGATCATCGGCCGCGGCCTGACCGACAAGGCCCGCGAAGCGTTGGGTCTGCCGTTCTCTACCGTATTCCGTCGCCCGCAGCCGGTGGCCGATACCGGCAAGGGCTTCACCCTGGCCCAGAAGATGGTGGGCAAGGCGTGCGGCGTGAAGGGCATTCGCCCCGGCACCTACTGCGAGCCCAAGATGACCACGGTCGGCTCCCAGGACACCACGGGCCCGATGACCCGCGACGAGCTCAAAGATCTGGCCTGCCTTGGCTTCTCCGCCGATCTGACCATGCAGTCCTTCTGCCACACCGCAGCCTATCCCAAGCCCATCGACGTGCAGACCCACCACACCCTGCCGGACTTCATCATGAACCGCGGCGGTGTCTCTCTGCGTCCGGGTGACGGTGTCATCCACTCCTGGCTGAACCGCATGCTGCTGCCGGATACCGTGGGTACCGGTGGTGACTCCCACACCCGTTTCCCCATCGGCATCTCCTTCCCGGCGGGCTCCGGTCTGGTGGCCTTCGCCGCCGCCACCGGCGTGATGCCGCTGGACATGCCGGAATCCGTGCTGGTGCGCTTCAAGGGCGAGCTGCAGCCGGGCATCACCCTGCGTGACCTGGTCCATGCCATCCCCTACGCCGCCATTCAGAAAGGGCTGCTGACCGTCGAGAAAGCGGGCAAGAAGAACATCTTCTCCGGCCGCATCCTCGAGATCGAAGGTCTGCCGACCCTGAAGGTGGAGCAGGCGTTCGAGCTGGCCGACGCCAGCGCCGAGCGCTCCGCCGCCGGTTGCACCATCAAGCTGGATAAAGAGCCGATCATCGAGTATCTGAAGTCCAACATCGTGATGCTGAAGTGGATGCTCTCCGAAGGCTACGGCGACGTACGCACCATCACCCGCCGCATCAAGGGGATGGAAGAGTGGCTGGCCAACCCGGTGCTGATGGAAGCGGACAAGGACGCCGAGTACGCCGAGATCATCGAGATCGATCTGGCCACCATCAAGGAGCCGATCCTGTGTGCGCCGAACGATCCGGACGATGCCCGTCTGCTGAGCGACGTGGCTGGCGACAAGATCGACGAGGTGTTCATCGGTTCCTGCATGACCAACATCGGCCACTTCCGCGCCGCCGGCAAACTGCTCGAGAAGTACCAGGGCGAGCTGCCGACCCGCATGTGGATCGCGCCGCCCACCAAGATGGACAAGGATCAGCTGACCGAAGAGGGCTACTACGGCATCTTTGGTCGGGTCGGTGCCCGCATCGAGATTCCGGGCTGCTCCCTGTGCATGGGCAACCAGGCGCGGGTAGCGGAAGGGGCCTCCGTGGTCTCCACCTCCACCCGCAACTTCCCGAACCGCCTGGGCAAGGGTGCCAACGTCTATCTGGCCTCTGCCGAGCTGGCTGCGGTTGCCGCCATCATCGGCAAGATTCCGACCGTGGCCGAGTACCTGCAGTATGCCAAGACCCTGGACGCCACTGCGGCCGACACCTATCGCTACCTCAACTTCAACGAGATCGCCTCCTACACCAAGAAGGCCGATGCGGTGATCCTGCAGCAAGCGGTATAAGGGTCGGCGCCGCCATGGCGCAGACAGTCCACTAAAAAGCCCCGGCTCATGCCGGGGCTTTTGTTTGGCCGTCCGCTGCCGCTGCGCGACTTTCAGGCTGCGTTGGCCCAGCCGCAGGCGACCGCACGGCGCAGCTGGCTTCTGCCTGAGCCATCAGGTGAGGGATTGCAGCCACTCCGCCAGCCTGGCGTGGGCACTGCCGGGAGCGGGCGGGGCGGGGGCGAGCAGATGGTAGCCGGTGCCGTCTGGGCAAAAGCCGAGCGGCGCCACCAGCAGGCCGGCCTCGATGTCGTCGCACACCTGCCGGTAGGGGCCGATGGCGACCCCCAGCCCGGCGACTGCCGCCTGCAGACTGAAGTAGAAGTGCTCGAAGGTCTGCCCCGGCGCCTCCTCGCCGGCAAACTGGCCGGCGTGCTGCAACCACTCCTGCCAGGCTCCCGGCCGGGTCTTGGTGTGCAGGCGGGGGGCTGCAGGGCGCAGGGCTGGGCCGTTGGCCCCCGTTTCGAAGAACTGTGCCACCTTGCCCGGCTGGCAGACCGGCCCGGTCAGCTCCTCGAACAGCGGCTGGCTGTAGAGCTCGGCCGGCCACTGGAAGTCGTTACGCCGGATGGCGAGATCGATGCCGCTGCCGAAGCTGAGGGCGCCGCCACCGGCCATCAGGTGCACGTCCAGCTCGGGATGCAGGGCCTGGAAGGCGGGCCAGCGCGGGATCAGCCAGCGCATCAGCAGGGTCGGCTCGCAGGAGATGACCAGCGACGTCGGCCGCCCCTGCCGGCGCAGCGCTTGCGCCGTCTGGCGGATGCCGCCCAGTCCCTCCCTGACCGCCTGATAGAGCCGCTCCCCCGCCTCGGTCAGAAAGACCCGGCGCTGGCGCCGCTCGAACAGCATGACCCCCAGATCCTCTTCCAGCAGCCGTACCGCCCGGCTGACCGCGCCGTGGGTGAGGTGCAGCTCGTCGGCGGCGCGGCTGAAGTGCTCGGTGCGGGCTGCCACCTCGAAACAGCGCAGGGCGGTCAGAGCCGGCAGCGACAGGCTTTTCTGTGAATCATTCTCACCATTCATGTCAGAAGTTATCGTTCGTTATTGGTGTTATGGCCAAATAAAATAGCCGATATCTCATCTGAACAGGACTATTTTCATGACCGAACTGTTAGCCGTAGTGGCCATTACCTTCTTTGCCGTCATCAGCCCGGGGCCCGACTTCGCCATGGTGTCGCGCAACAGCCTGCTGCTCTCGCGTCGCAGCGGGGTGCTGACGGCGCTCGGCATCGGCGCCGGGGTCTGCGTGCACGTCACCTACACCCTGCTCGGGGTGGGGCTGCTGATCCAGCAGTCGCTCTGGTTGTTCAATCTCATCAAGCTGGCGGGGGCCGCCTACCTCATCTTCCTCGGCATCAAGATGCTGCGGGCCAAGCCGGCGACTGCCGAGGTGCTGGCCGAGCAGCCCGCCCTCTCCAGCCTGGGGGCGCTGCGCACCGGTTTTCTGACCAATGTGCTCAACCCCAAGACCACCATCTTCATCGTCAGCCTGTTCATGCAGGTGGTGCAGCCGCAGACGCCGCTGGCGGTCCAGCTCGGTTACGGCGCCTTCATCGTGCTGGCCCATGCCGTCTGGTTCAGCGCGGTGGCGATCTTCTTCTCCACCGACTCGGTGCGGGGTCGACTGCTGGCGGTGCGCCACTGGATCGATCGGGTGTTCGGTGGGCTGCTGGTGGGATTCGGCATGCTGCTGGCACTGACCCAGCAGACGCGCTGAGGCGAGGGGAGAGGCGCTCTCCCCTATCCACCCCCGACTGTAGGGGCTTGTTTTTCATGCCTTGTGGTCCGCTTTTCGGTAGAATTGGCGCTCATTTTGACGTCAATAAAGATGAGGGGCGGTATGACGGCCAGGTTCCAGGCATTTCACAGCATCAAGGCGATAGGTCAGCGGGAGGTGCTGTTCAACTGGTCCAGGACCAATCCGCTCGGCGCACTGGAGCAGGTGTGGCGTCCGAAGAATCGCGACGAACTGCAGCAACTGCTGCGGGAAAACCCCGAGCGCAAGCTGCGCCTCATCGGCTCCGGCCTCTCTTTTGAACCCATCCACAGCGTCTATGCCGAGGGCAGCCAGGCATTGCTGGTGGACTTGCACCACCTGCGTGGCCAGTTGGCGCAAACCGCCGACACCGTCACCTATCAGGCGGGCACCCCGCTTGACACCGTCTACGCCGATCTCATCGCCATGGAGCGGATGCTGCCGGCTTCCCCCGGCGTCATCGGCATCCAGACTCTGGGCGGCGCCCTCAGCACCGGCACTCACGGCCAGGGGCTGCACCAGTCCGCCCTCTGCGATGCGGTGGCGGCCCTGACCGTGATGCTGGCCAATGGCGACATCATCCGGGTGGATCGCACCGATCCGCGCTTCGGCGCCTTCGTGATGGGGATGGGGATGCTCGGCATCCTGCTCGACGTCACCCTGCAGACCGTGCCGAACCGCATCATGCGCTGTACCAAGTTCACCACCGATTACCCCTTCCTCTTGAAGCACAACGAGCGGCTCAACCGCGAGCACGCCTTCGTGAAGAGCTGGTGGTTTGCCTGGACCGGCGAGAGCCACATCTGGCTGGTGGACCCCGCCTCCGAGGAGGAGGATGCCCGCTACCGCGCCGGTGGCAGCGAGCCGCTGTTGCTGGAGGGCGACATCGACGCCCGCATGAATGCCACCATAGATGCGACTCTGCAGAAGATGGCGAAAGACACCAAGGATGAGGCGCTGGCCGGCGAGCACTTCGAGACGGTGCGCCGCTTCAAGGATGCCTCCGATCTGGTGGGCAACGTCTACCAGATCCTCTGCAAGGGGATCCCGGCGCCCCAGATCAACTGCGAGGTGGCGGTGCCGCTTAATCGCATGAACGAGGCGCTGGAGACCCTGCAGGCGTGGCAGCAGGCCAACCCCGGCGTACTGCATTACCCCTTTATCCTGCGCTGCACCGGCCCCTCCAAGGCCTGGCTCAGCGCCGCCTATGATCAGTCGGTCTGCTGGATCGGATTCCTGGTCTATCTGGCGGCGGACGGCACCTTCGTCAACGGCTCCATGGAGCAGATGCGCGAGCTGCAGCAACTGCTGGTGCCGCTCGGCGGCATCCCGCACTTCGGCAAGCATCTGGCGATGGATCTCTACGACTTCCCGGCGCTGCTGCCGCGCTGGCACGACTTCCTGGCCCTCAAGGGCGAGCTCGACCCCCACGGCCGCTTTGAAAACCGCTGGCTCGCCGACCTGTTTGCCAACCGGTAAGGATCTGACATGACCGATATGCAAGACACTCGCTTACTCATCACTCTGCCGACCAGAGGGGAGTCATCCCTATGACGGACATGCAAGATACGCGTATCCCCGTGACCCTGCTGACCGGCTTCCTCGGCAGCGGCAAGACCACCTTGCTCAACCACTGGGTCAAGCAGCCCGAGCTTGGCGAGTGCGCTGTGCTGATCAACGAGTTCGGCTCGGTGGGGCTGGATCACCACCTGGTGCAGCAGGTGGACGAGCAGGTGGTGCTGCTCGATTCCGGCTGCATCTGCTGCTCGGTGCAGGGCTCTCTGGTGGAGGCGCTGCAGGGGCTTTTTATGAAGGCCATTCAGCGCAAGATCAAACCGTTCAAACGACTCATCATCGAGACCACAGGCCTCGCCGATCCGGCCCCCGTGCTGTTCACGTTGAGGGAGGAGGGCTTTATCGCCCAGCGTTACCGCTTCGACGGCACCGTCACCGTGGTGGATGCCGGTCATATCGAGCAGCAGTTGGCGGCTCAGTATGAAGCGGTGAAACAGGTGGCGCTGGCAGATCTGCTGGTGGTGAGCAAGGGCGACCTGGTGGATGGCGAGCAGTTGGAGCGGGTCGAAGCCCAACTGGCGGCCCTCAACCCAGCGGCCCCGATCGAACGGGTCATCAACGGGGTGCTCTCGCCCGCCGTGCTGGAGAAGCTGGGTGCCTACAACGAAGCGGCCGGGCGCGATGTGCGCCAGCTGCTGGCCTGGCTGCGCACAGAATCCCCGAAACAGGGGCTGGCCTCGCCGATGCAGCCGAAGATGAAGCCGTTCGCCGCCAAGGTGGGTACGGCCGCGCCGACCCACTTCGAGCACGGCAACATAGAGAGTTTCTCCCTGCGCATCGGCGAGCCGCTCAAGCCCTCCCGCCTGCTGGCCGCCATCGACGCGGTGCAGGCGCAATACGGCGATGCTCTGCTGCGGCTCAAGGGCATCTTGCAGCTGGAAGGAGAGAGCCAGCCGGTGGTGATCCACGGCGTCCACGGCCAGCTCTATCCGCTGCAGGCGCTGGGGGAGTGGCCGGAAGGCAAGGCCCAGTCCCGGCTGGTGTTCATCGTGAAAAGTCAGGACAAGGCGGGCATAGAGCGGTTGTTCCTTGATACGCTCAAGGCGCCCGAGCCCAGCCTGGAAGAGCAGCTCAGAGCCATGCTCGGCCAGCCTGATGCCTGATGTAATGAGATGACCCGCGCTTGTGCGGGTCTTTTTTTGTCTGAAGAGGAGGTGGCTGCAGATGCCCGATAGCACACACATGGTGACCCCTGCCCAGCGCAAATGGCTGCCGCCGCTCACGGCGGTCGGTTTCTTCATGCAGACGCTGGATGGCACCATCCTCAACACTGCCCTGCCGAGCATGGCCGAGACCCTGGGTGAGAGCCCGCTGCAGATGCAGTCGGTGATCATCGCCTACATGCTGACGGTGGCGCTGCTCATTCCTGCCTCCGGCTGGCTGGCGGACCGATTCGGCACCCGCCGCATCTATCTGGCTGCCATCCTGCTGTTTACTCTGGGCTCCCTGGCCTGCGCGGCCGCCAACTCCCTGCCGCTGCTGGTGGCGGCGCGGGTGCTGCAGGGGATTGGTGGCGCCCTGCTGATGCCGGTGGGCAGGCTGGCGGTGCTGCGGGTCTACAGCAAGCACGAGCTGCTGCGGGTGATGTCGTTCGTCACCATTCCCGGCCTGGTGGGGCCGCTCATCGGTCCGGCACTGGGTGGCTGGCTGGTGGAAGTGGCGAGCTGGCACTGGGTGTTTCTCATCAACCTGCCGGTGGGGTTGCTTGGCTTTATCGCCAGCTGGTACTTCATGCCGGACTTGCGCCAGAGCACGGCCAAGTTCGACTGGCAGGGATTCGTGATGTTCAGCGCCGGCATGGTGCTGGTGTCGGTGGGCCTGCAGGGGCTGGGGGAGCACAGCATCTCCACCGGCTGGGCGCTGTTTGCCCTGCTGTTCGGGCTGGCCGCCATGGCGAGCTACTGGCTCTATGCCGCCAATGCCGAGGAGCCGCTGTTCGGGTTGGGACTGTTCAAGACCAGCACCTTCGCCATCGGTATCTGGGGCAACCTGTTTGCCCGGCTCGGCAGCGGCGCCATGCCGTTTCTCACCCCGCTGTTTCTGCAACTGGGGCTCGGCTTCTCGCCGAGCAAGGCGGGGATGACCATGATCCCCACCGTGCTGGGGGCCATGCTGACCAAGACGCTGGTGAACAAGCTCATTCCGCGCATCGGTTATCGCCGCATCCTGATCGGCAACACCCTGGCGCTGGGGGTGATGATCGCCAGCTTCTCCCTCATCGACAACCAGCTCCCCTACGGGGTGCTGCTGGGCTGGCTGATGGTGTTCGGCGCCATCAACTCGCTGCAGTTCTCCGCCATGAACACCCTGACCCTGCAGGATCTCAGCCCGGAGTTCGCCAGCAGCGGCAACGGCCTGCTGTCGGTGGTGATGCAGCTCTCCATGAGTTTGGGGGTGGCCATCGCCGCCAGCCTGCTGGGGCTCTTCTCTGCCGGCTCGGCGGCGGCGGATGGCCAGTGGCTGGGAGGTTTTCACCTCACCTATCTCTGCATCGGCCTGATGTCGATGCTGGCGGCGCTGATCTTCGCCCAGCTGGCACGGGACAAGCGCTGAGTCGCAGGCTCAGGGGGCTGGCAGGTAGCTCACCTGGCAGGGCAGCTGGGTCAGCAGCCCGGCCAGGTGGGCGGTTTCCAGCAGGAAGGTCTGCTCGGGGTGGCCCGGGGTCCAGGTAAAGGCGTGGTGGGTCATGAGAGTGGGATCCACCAGCAGCGGGATGTCGGCGCGAGGCAGGAAGGGGCAGACCGCGCCCGGCAGGCAACCAATCTCCGCCTGCATCTCGTCGGCGGTGCAGATGGAGGGCTTGGCGCCGAGCGCCGCCTTGACCGCCTTGTTGTCGAGCCGGCCGTCCCTGTGGGTCAGCAGCAGGGCGAAGCGGCCATCCTTGAACTTGAGAAACAGGGTCTTGCTGAATTCGGCCTGCCAACCGAGGCGTGCTCTCACCTTTTCATCGGTGGCGTAGTCGAGAATGGGTTCGTGCTCGAAGCGCTGGTGGGGCAGCCCGGCCAGCAGCTGGCAGTTGAAGTCGTGAATGGTATCGAGTGGCATGGGGTTCTCCTGTGATGGCGGCCATCCTGCCACTTGCTCCGGCGCAGGCCCAATCACGGTTTCTTATCCGTTATCAGCTCCGTCCATCAACGACAAGGGCACCGTGAGGTGCCCTTGTCGTTCAGTGGTACTGCAATTCTCCCGCTGCCCAGTGAAAGGGGATGGGGCAGAGGCGTTGGGAGGCCTTGTCGTAACGCTCCCACAGCTCACCGAGAGTGCGCCCATCCAGCGGATGGCGCAGGGTGGGGGCCAGTTCGGCCAGCGGCCAGAGCACGAAGGCGTTGCTGAGGATCTCGCCACGCGGCAGCACCAGCGGCGTCTCGCAGACCAGCTCGCCATAGAGCAGCAGATCGAGATCCAGGGTGCGCGGGGCGAACTTCTTGGCATCCGGCTCGCGGCCGTGGGCAAACTCCATGGCGCGCAGTCGTTGGCACAGGGTCGCCAGCGGCAGCTCGGTATCGGCGCCCACCACCAGGTTGTAGAAGGGGCGGCCGTTGAAGCCCACCGCCTCGCTCTCGAACACCCGGGAGACCTGCAGTTCACCAAACTCGGCCTGCAGCGCATCGAGGCCGGCGCGGATATGACGTTCCCGCTCGATGTTGGATCCCAGGCTGATATAGATGCGGGTCATCAGTTGGCGCTCGCGGCCGGGGTGCGGTGACGCAGGATTTCGACGCCGACGCCGGCGGCATTGGGGACGGCGCCCGGTTTGGTCAGGGTGACCTTGACCCACTGTACCCGTTCGTCGGCCAGCACCAGCATGGCGACCTGTTCGGCCATGGTTTCGACCAGCTCCACCACCTTGCTGGAGGCGTGATCACAGATCTTGCGAGAGAGGGTGGCGTAATCCAGTGCCAGCTTGATATCGTCGGTTGCGGCGGCGGGGCGGTTGTCGAACCCCATCTCGAGGTCGAAACAGAGCTTCTGGCGAATGCCTTTCTCCCACTCGTATACACCGATAGTGGTCAAAACCTCGAGTCCGCGAATAAACACCTTGTCCATGACAGTACTTCTTCTTTACTCTTGATGGGCTGTGATGACAGCGCAGGGATGCAGGCCTGGCCAGCGGATGAGTGCCGGCGGCCGGTTTGGGCGACACACGTTGGGCAACCCCACGTCGGCGCCAGAGAATGTGGCCCGCATCATACCCCATTCATATCGTGGTAAAAACGACCAAGATGACGGCCCTGACGATTTTGATGATTATTCTGGCCTACCTGGGCGGCTCGCTGTCCAGTGCGGTGCTGGTTTCCCGCATCACGGGTCTGCCGGATCCCCGTGATCACGGCTCCCACAACCCGGGGGCCACCAATGTGCTGCGCCTCGGTGGTCGGCTAGCGGCCGTGGTGGTGTTGCTGCTCGATGTGCTCAAGGGCACGGCTCCCGTCTACCTCGCCTGGTATCTGCAGATCAAACCCGTCTACCTCGGCTTTATCGGGGTGGCTGCCTGTCTCGGCCACATGTACCCCATCTTCTTCCACTTTCGTGGCGGCAAGGGAGTGGCCACGGCGCTCGGCACCATGATGCCCATCGGCTTCACCATGGGGGGGGCAGTGATCGGCACCTGGCTGCTGGTGCTGCTGGTGAGCGGCTATTCGTCGCTGGCCTCCATCATTACCGTGTTGCTGACCCCGCTCTTTACCTACCTGCTCAAGCCGGAATACACGTTGCCGGTGTCGTTGCTCTCCTGCCTCATTCTGATCCGCCATCACGAGAACATTGCTCGCCTGCTGAAGGGGGAGGAACCCAGAGTCTGGGGCCGCCAGAACCGCGCCGAGCAGGAAGAAGTGCTGGAAATGGATGATCCTGAGCAAAAAAGAGACGAACGAGACAAAAAGTGAAATTTCCCGTTGACCACCTGCCTTAAAATCCGTTTAATAGCGCCCACGCCCAGATAGCTCAGTCGGTAGAGCAGGGGATTGAAAATCCCCGTGTCGGCGGTTCGATTCCGTCTCTGGGCACCAAATTTTGGTGCCATGAAATAAAAACTTGTTCATGCACAATGGTTTAAAGTGTGCCGGCTTAGCTCAGTAGGTAGAGCAACTGACTTGTAATCAGTAGGTCACCAGTTCGATTCCGGTAGCCGGCACCATTTGCCCAGATAGCTCAGTCGGTAGAGCAGGGGATTGAAAATCCCCGTGTCGGCGGTTCGATTCCGTCTCTGGGCACCACAATAAAGGCGATGAGATAGCGATATCTGGTCTCCAAAGTACAATTCCTCCTTAGTTCAGTCGGTAGAACGGCGGACTGTTAATCCGTATGTCACTGGTTCAAGTCCAGTAGGAGGAGCCAATTCAAAAGCCCAGCAGCAATGCTGGGCTTTTTCTTTGCCCGTTCGTCGCTATCCGGCACTCACTGCGGACAATAAATGGGCCAACCGGCGCCAAGTTGTCGCATGGCTCACCCTGTCCCCTCCCCATCAGTGACTTCGTCGGCTCGGCTAGTATGATGGCTTGCTGAGTCCGTCTCCTGCCCGGTTCGGGTCATGCAGACTTATCGGGTACCAGGCCCGGTGCAGGCAAACGGAACCGTTTCTTGAGCGAGGTCATCCATGAATGCAACAGAGCTTTGGCAGCTTTCCCCCGAACAGTTCAACGAGTGGCGCCGGGCCAACGACTATCCCCTGATCTGGGATCTGCTGGTGGCGTCGCTGCCCCATTTCGACGACTGGATGACGGATCAGAAGATCGACAAGCAGGTGATTTTCCAGATCGGCATCGCCCGCTTCATCAGCTCCCGCTGCGTGCTGAGCCTGTGCCTCTACATGAGCGACGACAAGATCAGGCTCTATGAGACTGCCTCGAGCGCGCTGGAGTCCCTGCGCAAGAGCGGGTTGATCCGTGCCGAGACACGCTTTGAACCCTACTGCATGTGGCTGGCCGGCAAGCACGGCAAGGACGAGGTGAAGCAGGTGCAGAGCCTGCTCTCGGTCTCCGAGAACAACAAGGGGGAGGCCCAGGTACTGGGCAAGCACCGGCTGCTCAACATCGGCGGCGTCGAGCTCAAAAGCCCCATCATCTCCGGCCGGCTGCTCGACTTCACCTGCCTGGACGAACTCTCGCTGGATGGCGCCGTCAACAACTCCAAGGTCTATCTGTGGCACTGCTCGGCCAAGGGGGTGAGGGTCAACGGCGGGGTGATCGGGCTCGATCTGTTCGACTCCCTGTTGTGGGATCACAGGGCCTGGGCCAAGAAACGGGAGCTGGCGCTGGAGGACGGAGTGTTTCAGGATTTCACCATCGAGTGCGAGGAGATCCGTTTTCACTCCTCCCGGGCAGTGCTGAAAAACTTCAATGTGCGGGCCAAGAACTTCGACGCCACCATGGAGCACACCAACCTGGACAAGGTGCTGGTGGCCTACAACGAGAATGGCCGGGTCGATCACAGCGAGGCCAGCAAGCTCTATCGCAACGCCAAGCGGCTCTTCTCCAGCGTGGGCGATACCGTCGATGCCGGCGAGTGCTACTACAAGGAGAAGCTGCACGAGATGAAGTCGCTGGCGAGCCCCAGAGAGCTGTTCAAGGAGTGCTGGCTGCGCAGCGGCTGGCTCAAGAAAGGCTGGCTCACCCTGCTGTGCTACCTGAAGTGCGCCGCCAAGTTCATCAGCTTCATCACCTGGGGCTTTGGCGAGCGGCCGATCCGCAGCCTGCTGCTGTCGATGGGGGTGATCCTGCTGGCGACCCTGACCTATTTTCTGGCGCCGGCCTCGGTTACCTACCACCACCTGGGCCGCTCGCTCTACTTCAGCATCGTCACCTTCGTGACCCTGGGCTATGGCGACATCTCCCAGACCTCCTCCCCGCTCCAGCTGCTGTCGGCCATCGAGGCCTTCTGCGGCATGTTTCTGACCGGGCTGTTCCTGGCGGGGTTTGCCTCCAAGACCAAGCAGTATTGATGGGGCGTCGGCGGCCGGTCGAGCGGGTCAGCCGGCTGGCGTGATCTGCTGCATCTTGAGCCAGAAGGCCTCCTGGCAGGGGTTGTGGAACAGCTTGCGCGCAGGTGTGATGGGAATGGGGCTGGCGACCACCCGGTAACTGATCCAGCACTCCGGGCAGAACTGCGGGGAGGACTCTTCGTCCAGCTCCAGCTGGTGGCAGATGACCACGCCGTTGGCGAACCAGTAATGAGTCTGCCGATGATGAGTCAGGGTACCGCTCTCGTCTTGCTCGCTATGTTGTTCACTCTGCTGGCGGACGATTATCGCCGGCCCCGCCTGGCGATGGATGGCCCTGATGTAGGTCACGAGGTCGTTCATGGTGTTGCTGGATGCTGGGTGAGTAGATGGATGGCCGATGGGGCGAGCTTACCCGCGCCGGCCGTAGACGGCAATCCACGCCAGCCTCCCCCTTGTTTCGCTGACAGGCCCCAGTTGTTATACTGCCGCCCCGTTTCGTCGCCGGGCTGGCCGTGGGCCGGCGCGCTGACGCGAGACGGGCAGACTGGACAGGATCGTCCGGCCACCCGTTTTTTCCTCCCTGGTTCAGCCGCTAGCGCGGCGAAGCGTCAATCCGTATGGCACGGGGTCGCGGCCAGCAGGAAGAGTCATTCAAGGAGCCCTTGTCGCAAGACAAGGGCTCCTGCTTTATGGGTGCCATAACAACAATACTCACCACACAGCGACAGATTTCAGGATTGGTATGGAAAATCAAGTAGTTAAAGATTCTCATCAGGGGGCGGCCTCCCTTCGCCGCTGGCTGGAGCCGGTATTGGTGCTGGTTATCCTCGGCAGCCTGTTTGGCTACCTCGGCAGCCAGATGGGGCTCTCCGCTCTGGTCAACACCCTGTTCAACACCGCTCACCAGCTGTTGCTCAACACAGTGCTCTTCATCATGGGCATTACCGTGCTGTCTGGCGCGCTCAGCCAGCTGCTCAGCGAGTTCGGGGTGATCCGCCTGCTGGAGGTGCTGCTGGCACCGCTGATGAAGCCGGTGTTCCGGCTGCCGGGACGCACCGCATTGGCGGCCCTGATGACCTTCTTCTCCGACAACCCGGCGGTGATCAGCCTCGCCAAGGACAGCCGCTTTCGCAAGGGCTTCACCCCCTGGCAGCTGGTGTCGCTCACCAACTTCGGCACTGCCTTCGGCATGGGGCTGATCGTGGTGACCTTCATGGCGACCCTGCAACTGCCGGGTGGCGAGTCCACCGCCAGCGCGGCGCTGATCGGCCTGCTCGGCGCCCTCATCGGCTCAGTGGTGTCGACCCGGCTGATGCAGCGGATGATCCGCCCGCTGGTGGGGGAGACCCCGATCACCGACGAGGTGGCGAGCGTGGGGGCCAAACCGGGTCTTAGCCAGGAAGCCGCCCCGACCTGGCTGCGGGTTCTCAACGCCCTGCTGGACGGTGGCAAGTCTGGAGTAGAGCTGGGGATGGCGGTGATCCCGGGGGTGCTCATCATCAGCACCTTCGTGATGCTGCTGACCTTCGGCCCTGGCGAGCAGGGCTACAGCGGTGAGGCTTTCCAGGGGGTAGCGCTGCTGCCGGTGCTGGCGGCCAAGGTGGGCTGGCTGTTCGAGCTGCTGTTCGGCTTCACCCACGCCGAGCTGGTGGCCTTCCCGGTCACCTCGCTGGGGGCGGTCGGGGCTGCCATGTCGCTGGTGCCCCCCTTCATCGGCAAGGGCTGGATCACCGGCAACGAGGTGGCGGTGTTCACCGCCATGGGCATGTGCTGGAGTGGCTTCTTGAGCACCCACACCGCCATGCTGGATGCGCTCGGCTATCGCCATCTCACCTCTCGCGCCATCGTGGCCCACACCATCGGCGGCCTGTGCGCCGGGGTGGCGGCTCATCAGCTCTATCTCTGGCTGGGCTGAGTCATCAAGCAGCAAAAGGGCGCCTCGGCGCCCTTTTGCTTGCGTGGCCGTCCGGCGGCTTCATAGGTTGCCCGGTTTGGGAATGGGGATGCCGAGCAGGAAGTTGTCCATCATGCCGACCATGCGGCCCAGCTCCGGTTTGGTGATGGTGTCGTTGGCGCCCAGCTGCAGCGCCTTGTGGCGGTTGTCATCGCTCATCAGCGACGAGAACATGACGATGGGGGTGGCCTTGAAGGCGGGGGTATCGCGCAGCCGCTTGAGCAGGTGCATGCCGTCCATGCGGGGCATCTCCACGTCGGTGATGATGCCGCTGACAAACTCGGCCACCGGGATCTTCTCCTCCTGAGACAGGCGATCGAACTCCATCAGCATCTCCAGCCCGTCGCCCCCGTCCTTGGCGGTCACCACGTTGTAGCCAGCGGTGCGCAGGGTGGTCTCGATCATCTTGCGGATGAAGGCGGAATCGTCCACAACCAGGATGGTTTTGGCCTGGCGCATGGCCATCATTCGATCGTCGATGATGACCTTGCGATCCTGGGTCACATCGTACTTCTCCATGCTGAGCTCTGGGTTGATGTCGGCGATGATCTTCTCGAAGTCGAGGATCATGATGAGGTTGCCGTCGCGCCTGACCACGGCCACCACGCAGTCATTCTCGCCCGCCTCCAGGAACTGGCTGGGGGACTCCACATCCTCCCAGGAGACCCGGTGGATCCTGCTGACGCTGTCGATGAGGAAGCCGTTTGCCATCTTGTTGAAGTCGGTGACGATGACCACCTTGTTGCTGTTGTCCGGATTGGTGCGGATGCCGAGCCAGCCGGCCAGATCCACCAGCGGGATCAGCCGCTCGCGCAGGGAGAAGACCCCCACCATGTGGCGCTGGGCATTGGGGTAGTCGGTGGTCTCCGGCACCCGGATCACCTCGCGCACCTTGGCGACGTTGATGCCGTAATAGGCTATTTTCTCGCGGCCATCGGGCAGCTGCTTCTTGAGGTGGAATTCGATGATCTCGAGCTCGTTGGTGCCGCTCTCGGTCAGGATGGATTTACGCTCTTCCCCGTCTTTGGACATCATGGTCACTCTCGTGCTTCTGGTTGCGCTGGCAGCACCCGCTGCGGTTTTCCCTCAGTATAGGAATGGATCCGCCGCTGACGACGGGATCCACACAAGATCGCCTCCATAACCGCTTGATCCCGCAGGTTGGAAGGCGCGTATCAGCCTATCAGGAAAAGCGCGGGGCGATGGAGAAGGCCATCACACTCGCCACAAGGGGGCTTGTCATGGAAGAGAGTGTCGTGGTGATCGGCGCCGGCGGGGGGCTGGGAAGCGCTCTGGTGGCGCACTGGCTGGCGGCGGGTGCCGCGCCCGTCATCGCCGTCAGTCGCCAGCCGCAACCGGCGGGGCTCGACAGCAGCAATCTGCACTGGCTGCGCTGCGATTACAGTGATGAACAGCTGGCGCAGGTGGTGGCCCGCATCGGCGAGCTGGCACCGAGGCCGCGCTGGCTGGTGATCTGCAACGGCCTGCTGCAACAGGGCGGCATCCGGCCTGAGAAGCGGCTCGAGGCGCTCAACCTCGAGGCCATGACCGAGCTCTACCAGACCAACGCCCTGCTGCCGCTGCGCTGGATCAGCCAGCTGCTGCCCCTGCTGGGGTCGAGCCCCTGTACCCTGGCGGTGCTCAGTGCCCGGGTCGGCAGCATCGGCGACAACCGCGCCGGGGGCTGGTATGGCTATCGCGCCGCCAAGGCGGCTCTCAACATGCTGCTCAAGTGTGCCGCCATCGAGCTCGCCAGACGAGCGCCCGGCGTCAAGTTGCTGGCGTTTCATCCGGGCACCGTGGATACCGCATTATCGCGCCCATTTCACGGCAACCTGGCCGCCGGCAGCCTGCACAGCCCGCAGCAGGCTGCCGCGCATCTGGTAACGCTGATGGCGCGGCTGACGCCGGATGGCGAGCTGAGCTACCTCGACTGGCGAGGTGAGCCTATCGAGTGGTAGCGGGCGGCATCAGCCTGGCCAGCAGGCTGCGCAGCGCCTTGATGACTGCTGGCTTGCCTGCCAGTTGCAGCCTGGCCGCCAGCGATCCCCAGTCGGCATATTGCCAGATGGTGGCGATCAGCAGTTGCCGCTCGGCGGGGTCAAGTTGTGCCAGTTTTGTCAGGTTGCCCGCCAGCCAGCGCTGCAGGCTGGGCTGGCACAGCTCGAACGGCTTGTGGTGGTGGGCAAAGCAGGCCAGCTCATCCTGATCAAACTCATCGAGCCCGCTCGAGCTGGCCTCACCATCTTGCAGGCACTGCCACACCAACTCGGATTCAAGATTTTTCAGCTCGCCCGCCAGCAGGGTGGGCAGCTGGCGCACGAAGCGTTGGTGCCAGTCGGCCAGCTCGGCGGCGCAGCTTGGTTGCAGCGCCTTGAGCAGCAGGGCGGCGTGGCTGCCGCTGGCGGCATCCCGCTGCAGGCCGATGCGCAGCACTTTGAGCCCGGCCTTGCACCAGAATGGCAGCAGATCGGCGCTGGCCGAGAAGGCCGAGCCCAGATAGTCGAGCCCTGCCGCCTGATAATGATTTTCTAGGTGGGCCAGCAGGCGCGATCCCAGCCCGTGGCGATGGAGCGCAGGATGGATGGCGATGCGCATCACCCGGGCGTAGCTGCGCACACCTGCAGTTTTGAAGCCGGCGTGCGCCAGCAGCGACTGGGGCAGCAGATGGCCGCGCGGGCGCCGCCGTCCGGCCCAGATCGCCTCGGCCAGCTCAGGAGCTATCTCTCCTTCCCGGGCAACCAGTGCCACCCCGAGCAGATGCGGGCCCTGCTCCAGCAGGTGGATGTCGAGGGCCGGGCTCTCCAGCAGGTAGCGCAGATCGCTCGGCGTGGTCTGGTAGTGGGCCAGCACCAGCAGGCCGAACACCCGATGGAGCAGCCCCTCGCCGGCAGTCAGTGCATCCTGTTCGAGCAGGCGCCAGCCAGGGTGGGTGGGTGCTGGCGGTGTTTCGACCTCGGCGTTGAGGCCGAGCAGCCGGAACACCAGCGGCTCCAGCGGATCCCGGCTACTCCAGCGGATCGGCTCGGCCAGGTGGATCTCCTGCCAGCCGGGTGTCTCGCGATCGAGTACCCGCTTGAAGCGCAGGTGAAAACCGCGACCCGTGCCCTCATAGCCGTGTTCTGTGGTGGCGAAGACGATGCGGCCGTGCCGGGCCAGCATGGCTTCCAGCAACGGGGTCGGAATGGCAGCCGCTTCGTCTACCAGCAACAAGTCGGGTTGCAGCGGTTCGTGCACCAGCCGATCCGGCGAGCAGTAGCTGAGCCCTGTCAGCAGCTGCGGCGCGTCTTCAAGGGCGCGGGCTGCGTGGGCAAACAGGGTGGCGACCGTGGCCTGGGAGGGCGCCGTCACCACGATCTGAAGATCGGGGTGTTGGCGCAGCAGCTCGGCGGCGGCCAGCCCCAGCAGGCTGCTCTTGCCGCGGCCCCGATCCGCACTCAACACCAGCGGGCGGCGGCGGTGACCGTGCAACACCTTGTGGATGGCGGGCAGGGCGCGCGCCTGATCACTGCTCAATGGCCGCGCTGGCCCAACCGGCTGCCACGGGGTCGTCGTGGCTGGGGGCGTCAGCTCGAGGGCGGGGTCACCCGCCAGCAGCCGCACCAGCCGGGCGAGAAAGCCGTGACCCGCCAGCACCATGTCTTCCGGTTGTGCCACCAGCCGTACCCGGTCTGGATCCGGCCAGGCTGGCCATTGAGCTCGCGGCGGGGTCAGCAGCAGCAGCAGGCCGCCTGCCCGCAAGGTGCCTGCCAGCGCCCCGAATGCGTCGGGGTGAAAACCGCTGAACGCATTGAACACCAGGGTGTCGCACTCCTGACCGAGTCGCTGCAACGCCTTGGCCGCCGGTTGCGGGTGGTGTTCGCTCGGGCCATCCCCCAGCCAGTAGCTGACGCCGCTTAGCAGCGCCTCGGCTCGGGTGATGCAATCGGCCTCGTCACCTTCCAGCCAGATCAGCCGCCGTTCGCCGGTGCGGGCCAGCGCCTGGCGCAACTCGTCGAGCGCAGTCGGCATCATGAGGCGGTGCTGTCGGCCGGTTTGCGGGGCTCGAACATGCGATCCCCCATCTGGTCGATGAAGGTGTGTGCCTTCTGCACCATGAAGCGCTCCGCATCGGCGGGGTTGGCAAACAGATCGGAGCGGATGAAGCGGTGGGTCAGTAGTACGCCGTCCAGCTCCTTGGTGATGCGGCCAGCCAGCCGATACTGACCCCCTTCGGCCATGGGCTCGGGATAGATGAGGTAGCCGGCGTATTCGGTGGGAGTGACTTCGGCGACCACAGCGGGTTGGCCGCCAAACAGGGCAGTGAACAGTTTCTTGAGCATGATGTTTCCCTCAGTAACAGGGCATTGTCACCAAGGGGCTGATGGCTGGCAAGCGGGGGATCTTATTACCAATCGTTATTTGCACTACGAACCATTCTCATTTAGATTTTATGGCAATCCAGCATGAGGTAAGCACTATGTACGTCTGTTTGTGCCGCGGCATCACAGATTCCCAGATCCGCAAGGCGGTACAGGCCGGCAAGACCGAGTTTCGCCAGCTCAAGCAGTCGCTCGAAGTGGGTGCCCAGTGTGGCAAATGCGTGCGCATGACCATGGAGATCATCGCCGCCGAACTCGACAAAGCCGAGCTGGAACAGGCGCCGCTCTACTACGAGGTTGCCTGAGCAGGGTCTGTCGCCGGTTAAACCGGCCCGCTTTTTCAATCCCTTCCCGCAGGCGAGCTGGCTCACCTGACCTCTTGTTGTCACTTTTCTGGACTAAGCTCTAAGGATCTCAGCCTCAGGCACGAACCAAGGAGCACTGTCGATGAAAGGAGATCCCAAGATCATTGCCCACCTCAACAAGGTGCTGGCCAATGAGCTGATAGCCATCAACCAATATTTTCTGCATGCCCGCATCTACGATGACTGGGGCCTCAAGGCGCTCGGGCACAAGGAGTATCACGAGTCCATCGACGAGATGAAACACGCCGACGAGCTGGTCAAGCGGGTGCTGTTTCTGGAAGGGCTGCCCAACTTGCAGGATCTGGGCAAGCTTCGCATCGGCGAGACGGTGGAGGAGATGCTGCGCTGCGACCTGTCGCTGGAGATGGATGCCATCCCGGATCTGAAGGTCGCCATCGCCTATGCCGAGTCGGTGCAGGATTACATCAGCCGCGACCTGTTCCAGGAGATCCTGGAAGACGAGGAGGAGCACGTGGACTGGCTGGAAACCCAGCTCGATCTCATCGATCGCATCGGGCTGGAGAACTATCAGCAGTCCCAGCTGCATCACGGCGGATCCTGAATAGTTATGGCATGAAAAAACGATTAAAAAACCCGCTGCGGCGGGTTTTTTAATGTCTGGTTGCATAGCTTTTCATGAGGCTTATCACCATGAAAAGTAAGCTTATTTTTGTTAATCAGGTCGCAAAAAAGTCCGCGGGAGAGATGCACTATTGGAACCCCTTATTGGGGACAAACAATAACAACGGTTAAAGGACTACACCATGCACTTCTTGCCCAACAAGCTGGCGCTGGCTTGCGCCATCGCACTCTCGCTCGCTGCCTGCAACGACAACAGCTCCAACGCCCCGGCGGATCCCGCCGCCACCAAGGCCTCTCTGATGCAAACCATGGACGAGGCCCTGCGCGAAGGCCAGGCGCTCGACCCCTACGGTTTTGCCATCGATGGCGCCAGCATCGCCAAGCGCAAGGCCCTCGACAGTGCCCTGCTCAAACGGCTGGATGCCCTGGACTCGAGCGTGCTGAGCGAACGGGACCGGTTGTTCTACGACATGATCCGCTGGGATCTGCAGATCAACCTGGCGGGTTACGATCTGCCCCAGTCCCAGATCCCGATCCATCACTTCCGCAACCGGGTGGTGGATCTGGCCGATGAGGTGGGGGCTGCGCCCGCCAGCGGCAGGGCCGCCCGCACCGTCGAGCGCGGCTTCGACTACTTCGAGCAGAGTTCGGCCGAGCGGGTCGCGCCGGGGGATGCCGCCTGGCGGCGTGATATCGATCGCCCGGCCGCAGCCCCGGTTCCGGTGAGCAAGGCGAGGGCCGCTACCGCGCCACTGGCCTGGTATCAGGAGCACCTCACCTGGCTCAAGGCCTATGACGGCTACCTTGCCGAGGTGAAGCACCAGTTCGAACTGGGCAGCGCTCAGGGCAACACCCTGCCGGACGAGCTGGTGGACCGGCTGCTGGCCCAGCTCAACAGCAAGCTGGATGGGGAGGCGATCGCCGGCGCCTATCTCGGCTGGCAGCAGCTGCCGGGAGAGGCGGATGAGGCGCTGCGCAGCGAGTACAAGGGAGTGCTGGACAGCATCAACGGCCGTTATCTGGCGCTGCGCGACTATCTGGATTACCAGCACGGCGGCGCCTATGCGGTGCGCCTTGGCAGCGGCGAGTGCGACGACGGTTTCTGCGGCATGACCAATGGGCGCGACTGGTATCGCTGGCTGCTGAAGAAGCACACCACCACCGACATGACGCCGGAGCAGGTGCATGCACTTGGGCTGAGCGAGGTGGAGCGGATCTTCGGCGCCATGGTCAAGGTGTGCCATACCGTTGGCAAGTGTGACAGCGACGATGTGGCCCAGAGCAAGCAGAGTGGCCAGATTTACGCCTTCTTCCGCTATCTGAACGAGCCGGCCTTCTTCTACCAGAATCCGCTGGCGGTCTGGTCCGCCGGCCTCAACCCGGACAATGCAGCCGGTGCGACCCTGAGCGGGCCGCAGCAGCAGGCGCTGGCCGAACATGAGCGGGCACTGCAGGAGTACAATGCCTTCAAGAGCAAGGCGGCGCTGGTGCTGCCTGACTTCTTCGATGCCGAGCGCACCATTCCCAAGCTGGATTACGAGGTGGTGCCCGTCTCCTATGAAGATGCGCCATACGGCGGGGTGGCCTGGTATCAGGACGGCAACCCGCAGACCGGTCGCAAGGGGCAGTTCTTCCTCAACACCTACTACCCCTATGGTCTGCAGAGCTGGAACATCAGCACCCTGCTGGACCACGAGGCGGCGCCGGGTCACCACTTCCAGATCACCATCGCCCAGGAGCTGGCCGCCAAGGATCCCGACTTCCCGCAGTACGTGGCGAACGCCTCCTACACCGCCTATGCGGAGGGCTGGGCGCTCTACACCGAATACCTGGCGGATCACGACATGGGGCTCTATCAGGGGCGCGGTCTCTATGATCCGGCGGTGGGGGACGTGAAGGTCGAGGGCTCGTCCGCCTTCAACAACCAGCTGCAGTACTTCGGCCGCCTCAACGAGGAGATGCTGAGGGCGATGCGGCTGGTGGTGGATACCGGTATCCACTGGTATGGCTGGAGCCACGACCAGGCCGTCAACTACATGAAGGAGAACTCGGCGCTGGGGGCGGGGGACATCAGCTCCGAGGTGCCCCGCTACATGGCCTACACCGGCCAGGCGACCTCCTACAAGGCGGGCCAGCTGGCGCTGATCCGGATGCGGGAGTCGGCCGAGCAGGCGCTGGGCGGAGGTTTTGACCTCAAGGCGTTCCACCACCATGTGCTGGAATACGGCATGCTGCCCATCTCGGTGCTGGAGCAGAAGAACAAGCAGTGGATTGAACAGTCGAAGTGATCACAGTTACGGCGCCCGGCAAGGCAACGGGCGCCGCTTTCGATTAGGATACGGCTCTATTCAAACAACACTGCTACGGATGATGCCCATGGAACAGATCGCCCGTGAGATGGCGGCCCACAAGCGAGTGGCGCTGGTGGCTCACGACAACATGAAGACCCCCCTGCTGAACTGGGTGATGCGGCGCAAGGAGGAGCTCAAGCTCCACCACCTCTACGCCACCGGCACCACCGGCACCATGCTCGGCAAGCAGGCACAACTGCCCATCACTTGTCTCTTCTCCGGCCCCATGGGGGGCGACCAGCAGCTCGGCGCCCTGATCGCCGAGGGCAAGATCGACGTGCTGATCTTCTTCTGGGATCCCCTCAATGCGGTGCCCCATGATCCGGACGTGAAGGCCTTGCTGCGCCTTGCGGCAGTCTGGAACATCCCGGTTGCCACCAACGAGGCGACCGCCGATTTCATCATGGACTGCCCCCACATGCGCCAGGCGTTCAGTGTTCAGATCCCGGACTATGCCGGCTATCTCAAGGCCAGAACCCAGTAACGGGGCAGAAACGACAGAGCCGGCCATGGGGCCGGCTCTTTTTATTGGCGGGAACGAAGATCAGCGCTGGAAGCTTTTCTGCGCGAACTTGGGTCTGGCATTCATGATCTGCTCCACCTGCTCGTCACTCATCTTGCCGCGCGACAGCCCCAATACCTTGTAGGTGAGCAGCGGCCGGGCCGGCAGGGCGATCATCAGGGCGCGGATCTGGTTCTCGTCCTCTTTCTCGCGTACCGGTTTGCCATAGGCATAGGTCAGTACGCCGGCATCCATCAGGTTTTTGACGGCAGGCTCGGTGATCGGCAAGTTTATGACGCTTTTGCGCTGCAGCACGAACTCGCGCAGCACCGCCTTCTCGTTGAAGTCGAGAAAGGAGATCATCTGGGCCAGCTGATCCTGCTGGCGGCGGGACTGCCACTCGTCGCAGGCCCACTCCCAGGCGATCAGGAAGCCCTGACTGCAGAAGTAGGAGATGGCAATCAGCATGCCGACGCCGAGCCAGGCGGCGTGTGTCGCGGCCCACTGGCTGACGGCTCCCTTCATCAAACCGGCCGGAAACAGCAGGATGATGCTGCAGCAGAGCAGCAGCCAGACCATCAGCCAGTTGAGGCGGTTCAGTTGATAGAAATGTTGGATCCACCGTTTCATCGTTCACCCTTCCCAAATCAGTGTGGACAGTAGTCATCTCATAGCAAACTGTGTGCCAAGGCGAAGCGTTCAGCGGCAGGGGAGTGGGTCCGGACGGCAAAACCGGTGGAGGGCACGGTTACATTCCCTTACAACTTGTTGAGCGAATGATCATTAGTTTGCCTTGTGAGGCAGCACTCAACTTGGTAAAAAGCCCGCACTGTCATAGGGGAGTAGCAACCCGCCCGTGATCCGGGCAGGGCCCATGTCAACATTCTTGGATCCTCAGATCCATGGCATGGGCGGCGATGGCATCCATCGCTCTGCAAGACCTTTGGCCTCGATATGCAAGCCAGCCGGGCGAGCCGTATCGGGTCCATTGGTTGTTCTGCTCGCCTGGCGGTTACTCATCATGCTGATCACCCTGCTGTTATTTCTGCTCTCTGCCGTCACCATCTATCTGGCCTGCGAATATTTCGTCAACGGCATCGAATGGACCGGCCACCACTTCAAATTTTCCCAGAGTGCCACCGGTTCCCTGCTGGCTGCCCTCGGCACGGCCCTGCCCGAGTGCATCGTCACCCTGACCGCATTGCTGATGGGGAATGCCCCCGCTCAGCAGCAGATCGGGATAGGCGCTGCCCTCGGCGGTCCGCTGGTACTCTCCACCATTGGCTATGCCGCCGTCGGCGTGACCCTGCTGCTGTGCATGAGCCGCGAGCACAGGGCCATCGATGGCGAGGTGCAGCGCGAGATAGGCCGCGATCAGGCCTGGTTCGTCGGCATCTTCCTGGTGGCGATGGCCCTCGGCATGGTGACCTTCACCGGTAAAACCTGGCTGGCCCCGCTGTTCGTATTGGTGTACCTGGTCTATGTGCGGCGCGAGCTGAAGCAGACCGACAGCCACGAGGTCGAGTTGCCAGAGCCCCTCAAGCTGGATCCGGGCGCCGAGATCCCGGCGCTCGGCAAGGTGCTGCTGCAAACCCTGGTGGCTCTGGTGGTCGTAGCGCTGGCGGCCCAGCTGTTCGTTCACCAGCTGGAGAGCATGGGCGAGCTGTTTGGCCTCTCGCCGGTGCTGGCGGCCCTGTTGTTGAGCCCGGTGGCGACCGAGATGCCCGAGCTGATGAACGTGCTGATCTGGGTGCGGCAGGGCAAGCACCGGCTGGCGCTAGCCAATATCTCGGGGGCCATGATGATCCAGGGCACCATTCCCAAGGCGTTCTGCCTGTTGTTCACCCCCTGGCTGCTGGACAGCACCATGATGGTCTCCTCGCTGGTGACGCTGCTGGCAGTCGCGCTGTTGTGGTGGGGGTTCAGTCGGGAGCGGATGACGGCGGGCAGGCTCGCCTGGGTGGGGCTGATCTATCTTGGCTTCTGCGGTTGGCTGATGGCGAGCTGAGGCACCAGCCAGACCACATGCAAAAGGGCGGGATCTTGTCCCGCCCTTGTTGTTGTCATTACCCCATGCCGGCCGATGCCGGCAAGGGGGTCAGAACTGCTGGAACCAGCGCTGGATCTGGGCCGGATCCTTGCTCTGGGTGAGCGAGAGCATCAACAGGATCCGCGCTTTCTGCGGGTTGAGGGTCTCGGCGGCGACGAAGCCGTACTTGGCGTCATCGATCTCGGCATCCAGAGTGGTGGAGCCGGTCGGTACGCGGGCGGAGCGCACGACCCGGATGCCGTCCTTGCTCGCTTTGGCCAGAGTATCGAACAGGGTGTGGTAGAGGTTGCCGTTACCCACCCCGGCGCTGACGATGCCGTCGAACTTGGCATCCACCATCGCCTTGGCCGGCAGATCGGTGGCGTTGGCGTAGCTGTAGACGATGCCGACCTGCGGCAGCTTGTCGAGCTTGCTCACGTCAAACGGGGTCTTGCTGGTGTGCAGACGGGCCGGGCTGCGCTGATAGTCGATCTTGCCGTTGTGGATGTAGCCGAGCGGGCCGAAGTTGGGGGAGGCGAAGGTCTGCACCCCGGTGGTGTTGGTCTTGGTGACGTCGCGGGCATCGAGCACGGTGTCGTTCATCGCCACCATGACGCCACGTCCCTTGGAGGCGGGGTCAGAGGCGGTCACCACGGCGTTGTAGAGGTTCATCGGGCCGTCGGCACTCATGGCGGTGGAGGGGCGCATGGCACCGACCAGCACCACCGGCTTGTCGCTCTTGACGGTCAGGTTGAGGAAGTAGGCAGTCTCTTCCATGGTGTCGGTGCCGTGGGTGATGACGATGCCATCCACATCATCCTTGGCCAGCAGCTCGTTGACCCGCTTGGCCAGCTTGAGCCACACCTCGTCGTTCATGTCCTGGGAGCCGATCTTCACCACCTGCTCACCCTGCACGTCGGCCACGTTCTTCATCTCGGGCACGGCGGCGATCAGGGTCTCGATGGCCACCTTGCCAGCCTCGTAGTTGGACTGGGTGGCGGACTGTCCCGCCCCGGCAATGGTGCCGCCGGTGGCCAGGATATGGACGTTGGGCAGGGCCATGGCTATCGGGGAGAGGGTCAGGCCGAGGACGGCGGCGAGCAGGGTCTTGCGGATCGGGAGAGTCATGCAGCAAATCCTTCTGAGGTGAGAAAAATTGCAGCAAGTTTGCGCTTTCTATTGCCGGGGTTTGTGATGACTCTCACCAAAAAACAGCTGGGTACAGAATTTTAACCTGTTTTATACCTATATAGAGATAATTTAACTCGCCGAGAAGCCTTTGGCTTCGATCAGGGCGATCAGCTCGGCCTTGCTCAGTTCGCTCTCGATGACGGCCTTGTTGCTGGCAAAGTCGACGCTGGCGCTGCTGACGGCAGGCTGGGCCAGCAGGGCTTTTTGCAGGCTGGCGGCGCAGCCACCGCAGGACATGCCGGAGACGGTGAGTTCGATGGTCATGGGATATCTCCTCTGTTGATAGGCAATCAGCGTAAAGCTGCCGCCCGCGGCAAGGTCAAGGGGCGATGAGGGGGTGAGGGCCAGCACGTTTGCTGCTGGCTAGCCCATCAGTCCCAGGTAGTTCATCAGGGCAGCGCCCAGGCTGGTGCTGACCAGAGAACCCAGCGTAGTGGTGGCGATGATGTTGGCTGCCAGCACGCTGTCGCCCCCCATGGCGCGGGTCATCACATAGCTGGCGGCGGCGGTGGGGGTGGAGCTGATGAGAAACAGGATGCCGAGCGCCTGCGGGCTGAAACCCAGCGCCCAGGCCCCCATCACCAGCAACACGGGGATGCAGAACAGCCGGTTGGCGGTGGCCCAGCCGGTCAGCAGGGCGCCCCCGCGCAGTGCCTTGAGGTTGAGGCTGGCGCCGGTGCAGAGCAGGGCCAGCGGCAGGGTCATGTTGGCGAAGTAGCTGCCGGTGGTGATCACCAGCTGGGGCAGCTCGATGCCGAGCAGGCCGAAGGGCAGGGCGGACAGAATGGCGATGATCAGCGGATTCTTGGCGATCCCCTTGAGGATCGGCTTGCTCCCCTTGCTGCCCCCCAGGCTGCGGGTGAGGGTGATCACCGCGAGCACGTTGTAGAGCACGGTGACCGAGCCCACCAGCAGGGCGGCGGCGCCGATCCCCTCGGCACCGTAGGCGTTCTGTACATAGGCCAACCCCATGATCCCCATGTTGCCGCGAAAGCTGCCCTGCACGAAGATGCCGCGCTGGCACCGCTCGGGGATGAAGCGGGCTGCCAGCAGCTCTAGCACCAGAAAGCCGGTGAGGGTGCCGAGCAGGCCGTAGAGGATGAGCCAAGGGCTCGGCATGGTGGAAAAGTCGGTGCGCACCATGCTGAGGAACAGCAGGGCGGGCAGAGTGACCTGGAACACCAGGCGGGAGGCGGACTCGACAAAGCTGTCGGGCAACAGACCCAGCTGCTTGAGCCAGATGCCGAGCAGCAGCACCACGCAGATGGGGCCCGTGATGGAGAGGGAGAAGTGCAGACTGGCTAGCAGAGTCATGATGGATCTCCTGTGCGATAGACGGGGCCCGTGACGGAGGGAGATTGAAGCAGACTGGCGAATAGACCCATGATGCGCGTCCTGTGCGATGGCGAATGGCACGGCGTTCGCCGGGGCCAAAGGGGCATTCTAACGCCATGGGCTTGTATTCACAGGGGTTAATCACAACAATGTGGGCAATTCCACCGCCGAGCCCCTGTGAGCCACTTCATGGACAAAAAACTGACCATCCTCGATATCGCCCGACTCAGTGGTGTCGGCAAGTCGACCGTCTCCCGGGTGCTCAATCAGGATCCCAAGGTGAAGCAGGCGACGCGCGAGCGGGTGGAGCAGATCATCGCCGAACACGGCTTCGTGCCGAGCAAGTCGGCGCGGGCCATGCGCAGCCAGAGCCAGCAGGTGGTGGGGATCATCGTCTCGCGGCTCGACTCCAGCTCGGAAAACCAGGCGGTGCGCGGCATGCTGGAGACTCTCTACCAGCGCGGTTACGACGCCGTGCTGATGGAGAGCAAGTTCTCCCCCGCCAAGGTGCAGGAGCATCTGGCGGTGCTGGAGCGGCGCGGGGTGGATGGCATCATCTTGTTCGCCTTCAACGATCTGGACTATGCCGCCATGGCGCCGCTCAGGGATAAGCTGGTGCTGGTGGCGCGCGAACATCCCGGCTTCTCCTCGGTCTGTTTCGACGATGCCGGTGCGGTGCACGCCATGCTGGACCAGCTTGCCGCCCGCGGCATTCGCGACATCGCCTACCTGGGGGTGGATACCAGCGACCTCACCACCGGCCAGCGCCGGCTCGACGCCTACCTCGGCTACTGTGCCGAGCAGGGGCTGGCGGCGCGCAGCGCCCTCGGCGATCTCAGCCTGCAGAGCGGCTACCGGCTGGCGGGGGAGCTGCTCACCCCGACCACCGGCGCCCTGGTCTGCGCCAGCGACACCCTCGCCATCGGCGCGGCGAAATACCTGCAGGAGCAGGGACGCAGCGAGGTGCTGGTGACCGGCCTTGGCAACAACCCCATGCTCAGCTTTCTCTTCCCCAACGCCCTCAGCCTGGATCTCGGCTACAAGGGGGCGGGCGAGCAGGCGGCTCGTCAGCTGCTCGGCCAGATCGAGCAGGATCTGCCCCCGCTGGCGACCATAGCCCCCAGCCACCCTCTGTGATTGCCATCACCTAGTCCTGCACAAAAACTGTGCTTTTTGTGAGCTCGGCCACGAAATGGGAACGTTCCCATTTTGATCTGGCCAGATTGTCGGCATGCTAAATGGGAACGATACCAAAAACGCTCGGGCCCACTGACTGGCCCAAAAGGGCGACGCAGACCAATATCAATGGAGTCACAGAGGGAAGACTCATGTCCAAGATCAACGCACAACACCTGGCCACGCTCATCGACAAGATCGGTGGCAAGGAGAACATCGCCACCGTCAGCCACTGCCTGACCCGGCTGCGCTTCGTCCTCAACGATCCGGCCAAGGCCGACAGCAAGGCCATCGAAACCATCCCGGCGGTGAAGGGCAGCTTCACCCAGGGCGGCCAGTTCCAGGTGGTCATCGGCAACGAGGTAGAGCAGTGGTACAAGGCGCTGACCGAAGAGATCGGCGTCAGCGGCGGCAGCAAGGAGGCCGCCAAGCAGGCGGCGCGCCAGAACATGAATCCGCTGGAGCGGGGCATCTCCCATCTGGCGGAGATCTTCGTGCCGCTGCTGCCTGCCATCATCACCGGTGGTTTGATCCTGGGCTTTCGCAACGTCATCGGTGACATCAAGATGTTCGACGATGGCACTCACACCCTCACCGAGATCAGCCAGTTCTGGGCTCAGGTGCATGCCTTCCTCTGGCTGCTGGGCGAGGCGATCTTCCACTTCCTGCCGGTCGGTGTTTGCTGGTCTGCGGTCAAGAAGATGGGCGGCTCCGAGATCCTCGGTATCGTGCTCGGTATCACGCTGGTGTCGCCGCAGTTGATGAACGCCTACGGCATCGGCCAGCAGACTCCCGAGGTGTGGGACTTCGGCCTGTTCGTGATCCAGAAGGTGGGTTATCAGGCGCAGGTCATTCCGGCGCTGCTGGCGGGCGTGTTCCTCGCCTGGGTAGAGACCAACCTCAAGCGCATCATTCCGGCCTATCTCTATCTGGTGATTGTGCCGTTCGTTTCGCTGCTGCTGGCGGTGATTGTGGCCCACGCCTTTATCGGCCCGTTCGGCCGCTGGATTGGTGAGGGCGTCGGCTTCGCTGCCAAGGCGGCCATGACAGGTTCGTTTGCCCCCATCGGTGCCGCCTTGTTCGGTTTCCTCTACGCGCCGCTGGTCATCACCGGCATCCACCACACCACCAACGCGGTGGATCTGCAGCTGATGCAGAGCATGGGTGGCACCCCGATCTGGCCGCTGATCGCCCTCTCCAACATCGCTCAGGCTTCTGCAGTCGTCGGCATCATTCTGATTAGCCGCAAGGAGAACGAACGAGAGATCTCGGTGCCTGCCGCCATCTCCGCCTATCTGGGGGTGACCGAGCCGGCGATGTACGGCATCAACCTCAAGTACAAGTTCCCCATGCTGTGCGCTATGGTGGGCTCGAGCCTTGCTGCCCTTATCTGCGGTTTCGCCGGGGTGATGGCCAACGGCATCGGGGTAGGCGGCCTGCCGGGCATCCTCTCCATCCAGCCGCAATACTGGGCCGTTTACTCCCTTGCCATGCTGGTGGCCATCGTGGTGCCTGTGGTGCTGACCCTGCTGGTTTACCAGCGCCAGCAGGCGGCCGGCAAGCTGGCCCAGGCCAGCGCCTGATTCCACGCATCAGGGCGACCTGCAGGGGTCGCCCTCTCCCTTTTTCATTCGAGACAAGAGCAAGACCCATGAGCCAAACACCCTGGTGGCAGAGCGCCGTGATTTACCAGATCTATCCCAAGAGCTTTCAGGATTCCGCTGCCCGTGGCACCGGCGATCTCAAGGGGATCATGGCCCGCCTCGACTATCTCAAGACCCTCGATGTCGATGCCCTCTGGCTGACCCCGGTCTACGTCTCGCCGCAAGTGGACAACGGCTACGACATCGCCGACTACCTTGCCATCGACCCCGCTTACGGCACCATGGCTGATTTCGAGGCGCTGCTGGCCGCCGCCCACGCGCGCGACATCCGCATCGTGATGGATATCGTGGTGAACCACACCTCCACCGAGCACGCCTGGTTCAAGTCGGCGCTGGGGGATAAAAACAGTCCCTACCGCGACTACTACATCTGGAAAGACCCGGTGGAGGGGGGCGTGCCCAACAACTGGCAATCCAAGTTTGGCGGCAGCGCCTGGGAGCTGGATGAGCTCACCGGTCAGTACTACCTGCACCTGTTTGCCCGCGAGCAGGCGGATCTCAACTGGGAAAACCCGGCGGTACGTGCCGAGGTGAAAAACATCATCCACTTCTGGGCCAAGAAGGGGGTGGACGGTTTCCGCCTCGACGTTATCAACCTCATCTCCAAGAATCAGGCGTTCCCGAATGACGAGATAGGCGATGGCCGCCGCTTCTATACCGACGGGCCGCGCATCCACGAATTTTTGCAGGATGTGAGCCGCGACGTGTTTGCTCCGGTGGGAGCCATGACGGTGGGGGAGATGTCCTCTACTTCTCTGGAGCACTGCCAGCGCTATGGCGCCCTCGATGGCTCCGAGCTCTCCATGGTGTTCAACTTCCACCATCTGAAGGTGGATTACCCCAACGGCGACAAGTGGACCAAGGCGCCGTTCGATTTCCTCGAACTTAAGCGCATCTTCAACCACTGGCAGAGCGGCATGCACGGCAAGGGGTGGTCGGCGCTGTTCTGGTGCAACCACGATCAGCCGCGCATCGTCTCCCGCTTCGGCGATGAGGGTGAGCATAGGGTAGTGGCCGCCAAGATGCTGGCCTGCACGCTGCACGGCCTGCAAGGCACCCCCTACATCTATCAGGGGGAGGAGATCGGCATGACCAACCCCGGCTATCAGCGCATCGATGACTATCAGGATGTGGAGAGCCGCAACATCTTCGCCATCAAGCAGGCCGAAGGGATGAGCGAGGCCGAGATCCTCGCCATTCTCGGTGCCAAGTCCCGCGACAACTCGCGCACCCCGATGCAGTGGAGTGCCGCCCCCAACGCCGGTTTCACCAGCGGGACGCCCTGGCTCAAGCCTGCCGCCAACTATTCCGAGATCAACGCCGAGGCGGCGCTGGCCGACCAGCACTCGGTGTTCTGGCACTATCGGGATCTCATCGCCCTTCGCAAGGCGCACCCCATCTTCACCCAGGGGGATTATCAGGAGCTGCTGACCGGGCACCCGCAGATCTGGGCCTATGCCCGCCGCGCCAACGGTCAGACCCTGCTGGTGGTGAGCAACTTCTACGGCGAGCCGGTGGAGTTTGCCTTGCCTGCCGAGCTGCAAAGCGGGAAGGGTCGGCTGCTGCTCGGCAACTACCCGGATAGCCCGGCCCAACCGCAATCGGGTATGCTGCGCCCTTATGAATCCCTGATCTGGCTGATGGAGTAGGTAATGGAGAAGGTGGTGCGCGGTGCCGAGTGGCAGAAGATGGTGGCGGGGGAACCTTATGATGCGGGCGATCCCGAGCTGAAAGCGGCGCGCGAGCGCTGCCGCAGGCTCTATCACACCTTCAACACCAGCTGGCAGGAGAAACCGGCGCGGGATGCTTTGCTGCACGAGCTGCTTGGTAGCCGCGGCCAGGAGTGTGCCATCAATCCGCCATTCTTCTGCGACTATGGCGCCAACATCTTCGTGGGGGAGAACTTCTACGCCAACGTGGGTTGCACCATCCTCGACGTCTGTGAGGTGCACATCGGCGACAACGTGCTGCTGGCGCCCGGGGTGCAGATCTACACCGCCGCTCACCCGGTTGCCGTCGCGCTGCGCATCAGGGGTGTCGAGTTCGGCAAGCCGGTGCGGATCGGTCACAACGTCTGGATTGGTGGCAGCACGGTTATCTGCCCCGGCGTCACCATCGGTGACAACAGTGTCATCGGCGCGGGTTCGGTGGTGACCAAGGATGTGCCAGCGGGCGTGGTGGCGGCCGGCACCCCCTGCAAGATACTGCGACCCATGACGGAGGAAGAGTTGGCTGGTGGCTAGTGGTACCGGCCAGCGCGCACTTTCCAACACCAAGGGCAGGTTATCCTGCCCTTTTTCTCGTCCGTCATTGGCTGAACCCAGGATGTACAGCCACTTCAGATTTTTTGAATATGTAGGCCAGTTTATCTCGCTAACAATGACGGACCTGGATGTTTAATATTCACTCAACGCTTAGGCAGGAACGCCAAGCGGCCAAATAACTGGTCGTTCAAGGCTGTGGCACTCTCAAACAGGGTGCCAGATGTCGGTGAAAGAACAACACACTATTTGAATAACCTCTTGCAAGGATGCATTGATTCGGGCCCGTCGGCCCAGGCAATGACATAAAAACCAAGAGAGTGAATGAACATGAAAAACGTAATCAAGATGCTGGCCGTTGCAGGCCTGATGACCGCAGGTTTCGCCCAGGCTTCCGTTCCGGCTGACTTCAACGCCGCCCCGGGCGTGCTGTTTGTGAACTGGCACGCGACCGCCGCCGTCGAAGGCAAGGCCAACCCCATGCTGGAAGTGCGTGACGAGTCTGGCGACGTGGTTGCCTCCGTCCATGCCAACCTGATGGGCACCCAGCAAGTGCAGATCCCGAGCCGCACTCAGGGCAACCTGACCGTGAGCCTGGGTGATCAGAGCAGCGACTACCGCATTCCGTTCGGTATCGGCAGCGGCAAGCAGCGCTAAGCCGACGACGCCCTGGCGCGATGGCCGCAGACCGCACCGGTACGACCGGTACCGTCCCCGGCCATGATCGCCACAGTGGCGTGCAGATGCAGAGTGCTCAGAGAGAAGGCCCCGCCATGCGGGGCCTTCTGCTTTTCGTCTTCGGCTGGCCGGGTTTCACAGCTTGAGCATGATGTGGCGCGGTACCGTGTAGTCCTCCAGCGCATAGAGGGAGAGATCCTTGCCGTAGCCGGACATCTTCATGCCGCCGTGGGGCATCTCGGAGGTGAGCATGAAGTGGGTGTTGATCCAGGTGCAGCCGTACTGCAGGTGGCTGGCCACCTTGCTGGCAAGGCTCAGATCCTTGGTCCAGACCGAGCTGGCGAGGCCGTAGTCCGAGTCGTTGGCCCACTGCACCACCTGTTCGGCGTCGCTGAAGCGGGTCACCGACACAACCGGGCCGAATACCTCCCGGCGCACAATTTCATCCTCCTGACGGGCATGGGCGATCAGGGTCGGTTCGAAGAAGAAGCCGTTGCCGGGGCGGATCTTGCCTCCCGCCGTCACCTCCACATGACCGCTGCTCTGGGCCCGCTCCACGAAGCTGGCCACCCGGTTGCGCTGCCGGTCCGAGATGAGCGGCCCCATCTCCACTCCCTCCTCGCGCGGACCGCCCACCTTGATGGAGGCGACCGCCTCGGTCATGGCGGCGACGAACTTGTCGTATATCTTGCCCTGGGCATAGATGCGGCAAGCGGCTGTGCAATCCTGGCCGGCGTTGTAGAAGCCGAAGGTGCGAATGCCCGCCACCACGGCCTCCAGATCCGCATCGTCAAAGATGATAACCGGTGCCTTGCCCCCCAGCTCCAGGTGGGTGCGCTTCATGGTGCGGGCGGCGCTCTGCAGGATCTTCTGGCCGGTGGCGATGTCACCGGTGAGCGACACCATGCGCACCAGCGGGTGCTCCACCAGCGGCGCCCCAACGCTCTCGCCCCGGCCGCAGACGATGTTGATGACGCCGCGCGGGAAGAGCTCGCTGGCCAGCTCCGCCAGGCGCAGGGCGGTGAGCGGGGTCTGCTCGGAGGGCTTGAGCACCACCGTATTGCCGGCGGCGAGCACCGGGGCCATCTTCCAAGCCGCCATCATCAGCGGATAGTTCCAGGGGGCGATACTGCCCACCACACCGATGGGGTCGCGGCGGATCATGCTGGTGTGCCCCTCGATGTACTCCCCCGCCAGCGGCCCCTGCAGGCAGCGGGCGGCGCCGGCGAAGAAGCGGAAGCAGTCCACTACCGCCGGCAGCTCGTCATTGAGCACCGCCAGATAGGGCTTGCCGCAGTTGAGGGATTCGAGGGCCGCAAACTCCTCGGCGTGGCGCTCGATGGCATCGGCCAGGCGCAGCAGCAGGGTACTGCGGCTCGCCGGGGTGGTGCGGCTCCACTGGGCGAAGGCGCGCTGGGCGCCGTTCACCGCCCGGTTCACCTGCTCGAACGAGGCTTCTGGCACGGAGGCTATGAGCTCCCCGGTGGCCGGGTTGAGGATGGGCTCGGCCTGGCCGTCACCGGTGACGAACTGACCGTCGATCAAAAGTTGGGTAGAGAGTTTCATGGTTGCATCCTTGCGCACGCGTTGAGTCGTTATTTGCCACTGCCGGCAACGTCCTGGCCGTCGCGGGTGAGATAGTAGGCAAGCAGAATGGGAATGGTGGTGAAGGCCACTATGATGAGCGCCACCACGTTAGTGACCGGCCTGTCCCGTGGCCGGATCAGCTCCTGATACATCCATATCGGCAGCGTGGTCTGCTGGCCAGCGGTGAAGGTGGTGACGATCACCTCGTCAAAGCTCAGGGCAAACGCCAGCATACCCCCCGCCAGCAGTGCCGTGGCCAGATTGGGCAGGATCACGTAGCGCAGGGTCTGGAAGCCGTCGGCACCGAGATCCATCGACGCCTCGATGAGGCTCTGGTTGGTGCGGCGAAAGCGCGCCAGGGCATTGTTGTAGACCACCACCACGCAGAAGGTGGCGTGACCGATGACGATGGTCCAGAAGCTGAAAGGGATCTCCATCACCCCGTAGGCGGAGCGCAGCGCGATGCCGGTGACGATGCCGGGCAGGGCGATGGGCAGCACCAGCAACAGCGATACCACCTCCTGGCCGAAGAAGCGGCTGCGGGCGATGGCCCCCGCCGCCAGAGTGCCAAGCACCATGGCGGCCAGCGTCGCCAGCCCCGCTACCTCCAGCGACAGCTGGATGGCGCGCCACACGTCGGGGCGGTTGAGGGTCACCTCGAACCACTTGAGGGTGAGCCCGGGGGGTGGGAACTGGTAGCTCTTGCTCTCGCTGGTGAAGGCGTAGAGGAAGATGAACAGGATCGGGAAGTGCAGGAACAAGAGGCCGCCGATGGCCGCGTACTTGAGCAGGCCCGAAGGGCGCTCTCCCTGACTGATCACTGAGCTAGCTGACATGACGGCCTCCTTGCTGCCGGTTCAAAGCGATTGATTCAAAGCGCATCAAAGGCCCCCAGGCGTTTTGCTATCGCCAGATAGATGGCGATGATGAGGATCGGCACCAGCGAGAAGGCGGCGGCGAAGGGCAGGTTGCCCGCCGTGCCCTGCTGCATGTAGACCACCTGACCTATGTACATGGTGGAGTTGCCTATGATGCCGGGGATGATGTAGTCCCCCAGCGTCAGGGAGAAGGTGAAGATGGAGCCCGCCACCACGCCGGGCAGAGCCAACGGCAGGATCAGGGTGCGAAAGGTCTGGGCCGGGGTGGCGCCGAGATCGCCGCTCGCTTCCAGCAAGGATCGCGGGATCCGCTCCACCGCTGCCTGGATGGGCAGGATCATGAAGGGCAGCCAGACGTAGACGAACACGATGAAGGTGCCGATGCGCGAGAACGAGAGCGACGGCCCGCCGATCACCGGCAGCGAGAGGATGGCGTCCAGCAGCCAGTCCAGTCCCAGGGTGTCTGCCAGCCAGCTGATGACCCCCTCCTTGGCCAGGATCAGCTTCCAGGCGTAGACCCGCACCAGATAGCTGGACCAGAGCGGCAGCATGATGCCGACGTAGAACAGGGCCCGGGTCTTGCCGCTGGTGTAGCGCGCCATGTAGTAGGCCACCGGAAAACCGAGCAGGGCGCAGGCCAGGGTCACCAGCAGCGACATGCCGACGGTGCGCAGGATCACGTCCAGGTTCTCCGCCCGCAGCAGGGCGACGAAGTTCTGCAGTCCCAGCTCGTGGCGGATCTGGCCGCTGAACTCGTCCAGTCCGAAGAAGGCGTTGGAGAGCAGCATCAGCAGGGAGCCGACATAGATGATGCCGAGCCAGAGCAGCGGTGGCCCCAGCAGGATGGCCAGCAGCAGGCCTGGCCGCCCGTAGAGCAGGGTGGAAAGGCGCCGCAGCGGCCGATAGGAGAGGGGGGCAGTGGGTTGGCTCATGGCAAGGCTCGCACTGTGGGGGGCGCTCATGGTTGAGCTCCCTGAGGGGCGGTGTGCAGGTGATGGATCGCCTGCTCCGGCCAGCTGAGGCTGACCCGGGCGCCACGGGGCAGGCGGGCCTGGCCCTCGTTGGGGTGGTTGACGATAAGCTCGAGCTGCTCGCCGAGATCAACCCGGTAGCGCACGAAGGGGCCGAGGTACTCAACCTCGCGCACTTCCCCGGACCAGCCCGGTGTGCCGGCCTCGGCGAGCCGGATCCGCTCCGGGCGCACCATCATCTGCTGAGCATCGCCGCACAGCCGGCGGGCCTGCTCCCCTTCGAACAGGTTGACGGTGCCGACGAAGCGAGCAACGAAGGGGGTGGCGGGGGCGTCGTAGATGGTATCCGGCGCGGCGATCTGCTCGATCTTGCCCTGATTGAAGATGCAGATCCGGTCGCTCATGGAGAGCGCCTCCTGCTGGTCGTGGGTGACGAAGATGAAGGTGATGCCGAGCTGGCGCTGCAAGGCTTTCAGTTCGAGCTGCATCTGCTCGCGCAGCTTGAGGTCGAGCGCCCCGAGCGGTTCGTCCAGCAGCAGGATGCGCGGCTGGTTGATCAGTGCCCGGGCGATGGCGATGCGTTGGCGCTGGCCGCCGGAGAGCTGGCCCGGCTTGCGGTTGCCGACGCCGGGCAAGCGTACCAGCTCCAGCATCTCGTCCACCTTGCGGTAACGCTCCGCCTTGGCGACGCCCTTGAGCATCAGGCCGTAGCCGATGTTGTCGCGCACATCCATGTTGGGAAACAGGGCGTAGTCCTGAAACACGGTATTGAGGTTACGATCGTAGGGGGGCACGGTGGAGCAGGGCTCGCCGAACAGCCGGATCTCCCCCTCGCTCGGGTATTCGAAGCCCGCAATCATTCGCAGGCAGGTGGTCTTGCCGGAACCGCTCGGCCCCAGCAGGGTGAAAAACTCGCCGGCCGGGATCTGGAAGGAGATGTCATCGACCGCCTTCACCTCGCCATAGTGGCGGCTGACCCGGTCAAATTGTACGGCATTCATGGGGCGTCCTTGTCTGTGTGGGAAGCGGGCCGGACTCCTGTCCGGCCCCATATCGGCATTTACTGAGGCACCTCAGCGACCACCCAGGATTGCGATATAGTCCGAGACCCAGCGGTAGTAAGGCACGCAGGTTCCCTGGCTCTTGCACTGGGTGACGGGGGTACGCCAGAAGCGCACCCGATCGAAGTTGTCGATGCCGTTGGTCTTGCACCCCTCTTTCCCGAGCAGGGCATTGCCCTCACAGGCGGCTGGCACCACAGGCACGGAGCCGAACCAGGAGGCGAGATCCCCCTGCAGCTTGTTGTTGAGGGAGTGCTCCAGCCACTTGTAGGCACAGGTGAGGTTCTTCGCCTCGCTGTGTACCATGCTGGTGTCGGCCCAGCCGGTGACGCCCTCCTTGGGCACCGTCGTGGCGATGGGCTGCTTGTCGGCGATCAGGGTATTGGCCTGGAACGGCCAGGAGCCGGAGGCCACCACCCCCTCGTTCTTGAAGTCGTCGATCTGGACGAAGGCGTCGTGCCAGTAGCGTCCCACCAGCTGACGCTGCTGGCGCAAGAGGTCGAGGGCGGCCTTGTACTGATCCTCGTTCAGCTCGTAAGGATCCTTGATGCCGAGCGCGGGCTGGTGGCTCATCAGATAGAGGGCGGCATCGGCGATGTGGATGGGGCCGTCAAACGCCTGCACCCGGCCCTTGTTGGACTTGCCGTCCGGCAGGGTCTGCTCCTCGAACACCACGCTCTAGGAGTCAGGTGCCTTGGGGAACACCTCGGTGTTGTACATCAAGATGTTGCCGCCCCACTGGTAGGGCACGCCGTAGTGCTTGCCGTCTACCGTGTGCCATGGGGCATTCTGCAGGCGGGGGTCTATCTTGCCGTAGCTCGGAATGAGCGCCAGGTTCAGTGCCTGCACCTTGCCGCCGGCGATGAGGCGCAGGCTGGCGTCGCCGGAGGCGGTCACCAGATCGAAGCCCCCCTCGTTCATCAGCGCCACCATCTCGTCCGAGGTGGCGGCCGTCTTGACGTTGACCTTGCAGCCGGTCTCTTGCTCGAAGCTGGTGACCCAGTCGTAGTTCTTGTCGGTCTCGCCGCGCTCCACGTAGCCGGCCCAGGCCACGATGTTGAGCTGGCCTTCACCCTTGCCGAGGGTGGTGGGGGCAGCCTGGACCTGGCCTGCCAGCAGGGCGGGGATCAGGGCCAGGGTGAGGGGGGTCAGTTTCATCTTGCTCTCCTTGCTGGGGCGGGCACGGTTGTGATGCTACGCTGACAATTAACATCCTGTTAACCAGCCATGAGCGTAGGAGAAGCCGTGAGCAATGAGAATTTCAATTTTTAACGCCAGAGGTATCTGCTAAATCGATATCGAGTGCAGATGAATCTGAATTTCTGCGGCAGATGCCACGACAGTGCCAGGGGCAGGCTCAGCGGGCGAGTGGCTGACGTGCTCGCAGCCGGCTCTGATCCCGCACTATGTCGATGAACTCGCGAGCGGTCCAATCCAGCCGCGAGCCACGCCGCCACACCAACCCTATGTCGATGGCGGGAATGGGCTCCTTGATGGTGCGGGCCTCGACCCGCTCCTGCTCCAGCGACCAGGGGCGGTAGGCAAAGTCCGGCAGCAGGGCGAGCCCGAGCTGGCTCGCCACCAGGCTGCGCACCGCTTCTACCGAGGCGGTACGCAGCACGATGCGTGGCGCTATGCCGTAGCGGCGCAGGCCGCCGCCGATGATCTGGTCCAGCTGGTCGGCGGTCAGCGAGATCATGGGCTCCTCGCCGAGCGCCTTGAGAGAGAGGGTCGACTCGGCGCAGAGCGGGTGGTTGGCGGCGAGCCAGACCCGCAGCGGCGAGCGGGTCAGCAGTTCGGTATCGAACGCCTCCTGGCGGATGGTGCGGTTGGTCATCAGGATCCCCACGTCCACCTCGCCGTTGACGATCTGGTGCTCGAGGTAGGGCTGCTCATCCTCCTTCACCTCGATCTGCACCGCCGGGAAGGCGCGGCGAAAGCGGCCGAGCGCTTCCGACAGATAGTAGCCGGCCACCAGCGTGGTCACGCCTATGGTGAGCCGCCCCTGATCCTGCTGGGCCACCGCCTTGAGGGACTGGCCGGCTTCGGTCATGGCGCCGAGGATGCGACGGGCGTGCAGCAGAAACTGGTGACCCTGGGTGGTGAGGCTGACGCCGCGTGGATTGCGCTCGAACAGGGCGGCGCCGAGCTCGGTCTCCAGCTCGCGGATGGCGCTGGTGACAGCCGACTGGGAGATGTGCAACTCGGCGGCGGCACGGCTCACCGAGAAGCTGTCGGCCACCGCTACGAAATAGCGGATCTGGCGAAAGGTGAAGTTCATCTGGGCGTCCTGCCGCATGTGATCAAAGTGACTGCCAGCTTAACCTCGAATCACGGCCAGACAAAAGGCGCCGTGCTGGCGCCTTTTGTCATGGTTTTTCCGGCGGTTAGCGGGAGCTGGCCGCCTCGATCACCGGGATCCGGTTCACCGCCTTGCCCATGTAGGCGAGGGTGATGGTCACCATGATGCAGGTGAAGCTGAGCCACATGTAGGGCAGGTAGTCGAGGGTCGCCACCCCCAGTACCCCGGCCATGAAGATGCCGTTGTCGCTCCAGGGCACCATGCCGCAGGTGAGGGTGCCGCCAAACTCGGCGTTGCGGGAGAGGTTCTTGCGTGCCAGTCCCAGCCGGTCGTAGTTCTTGGCCATGATCTTGGGGGTCAGGATCAGCGACACATACATGGCCGAGCCGAACACGTTGGCCAGGAAGGCGGTACCTATGGTGTGGGTGGTCAGGCTGCCGGCCCCCTTGATGCGCTTCTCGAAGGCGCTGGCGATCACTTCCAGGATGCCGACCTTCTCCAGCAGGCCACCGAAGCCCAAGCCGAAGATGATGACGGCCACTGAGCCCAGCATGGACTCCATGCCACCGCGGCCCAGGATGTTGTCGATGAAGTCGACGCCGGAGGTGATGGCAAACGGGCTGTAGGCGGAGTGCATCGCCTTGACCGGATCCATGTCCTGGAACAGGATGGCCCAGATCAGGCCCAGCAGGGCGCCGAAGCTGATCACCGGGAAGGCGGGTTTGCGATTGGCCAACAGGCCCAGCACCAGTACCACCGGGACTATGGCCAGCGGGGTGATGTTGAACTGCTTGTCGAGCGCTTCCATCACCAGGTTGACCTGCTCCAGGCTGACGTTGCCGGAGTACTGCATGCCGACCACGGTGAACAGGGCGGCGGTGATGACGTAGGAGAACAGGCTGATGGGTAGCATGCTCTTGATGTGTTCCATCACGTCGACGTTGGACATGGTCGAGGCCAGCACCACGGAGTCGGAAAGCGGGGAGAGCTTGTCACCGAAATAGACGCCGGAGAGCACGGCACCCGCTACCAGCGGCGCGGGCACGCCGAGGCTGTGGCCGATCCCCATCATGGCGATGCCGGCGGTGGCGGCCGAGCCCCAGGAGGTGCCGGTGGCCAGCGAGGTCAGCGAGCAGATAATCAGGGTCGCCAGCAGGAAGATGGACGGGTGAATCACCTTGAGGCCGAAGTAGATGATGCTGGGGACGATGCCGCCGGCAATCCAGGTGCCCACCAGAGCACCGACGGAGACCAGGATCAGGATGGCCCCCATCCCCTTGGCGACGCCGTCGACGGCCGCCTGCTCCAGGGATTTGTAATCATGGCCGAGTTTGATGCCAAGCCCCATGATGACGAACCAGGCGATGAACAGTGCCAACTGGATTGGCAGGTCGAGCACGCTGGTGAAGGAGAAGGCCAGGGCCAGGAAAATGGCCAGGCAGGCAAACACCTGTGACATGCCCGGCAATCGGATGTGGTTTTGTTGGTTTTGCATAGATACTTCCTAAACTCTTGCTCGCCAAGGTCAGTCCCTCTCGTCCTGTGGATACACGTATCCCGAGGGGCCCACCCAAAAAGAGGCCGCAATCTACCACAAACCTGGGGGGACAAATCCCAACTGATTTAGCAAAAATGCAGTTTTGATTGAAAAACTTACAAATTAGTTGATCTCATAACCCGTTTTTGAGTGCTCTGTTTGCCCCGATGGGACATTCGACTCCGATAGAAAAGTCCGATTGCATACTCCTAAAATACAAATGATAATTGTTATCAATTGTTGGAGGGGAGTGTGTCATGAGATGGATAGTGAGAGCCATGCTGCTGATCGGGCTGCTGGCGATCCTGATCTGGGGTCAGGACAAGGCGTATGGTATGTGGAGCCTGGGCTTCTTGCTGGCCGCCTGGGTCATGCTGGAACCCAGGCTGAGGCCTGCGCTGATCCTGCTGCCGGTGGCCGGTATGACGGGAGTCGCGGCCCTGATCTGGCAGCAGCCCTGGTTATGACGAGGTAGCCGGGGCGCTTTGCACCTTCTCTTGCGCCAGCTTGAGCGACTCGATGACGTTTTTCTCCATCTCGGTACGCTTGGCATCGGTCAGGAAGTAGATCATGTCGACGTCGTGACGAATGTAGTGGGAGGGCAGCTGGTTCAGGGTCAGACAGCAGAGATCGGCCATCTGGTTGGCGCTCAGCTTCTGGTTGAGCCCCTGTCTCTCAATCTCCTTGAGCACCAGATGCTCGTAGAAGTTGTGAATGTCGGTATCCAGTATCATATGCGTTCCTTGGCATGACGATGGGCGGTGAGTCGTCAAAAGCATAGTCATAACAAGGGGTAAAAACAAAAGGCCCATCACTTTCGTGATGGGCCTTTTGCATAATGAATGGTGCGAAGAGAGGGACTCGAACCCTCACATCCGTGGGACACTAACACCTGAAGCTAGCGCGTCTACCAATTCCGCCACCTTCGCACACTGATTTTCTCCAGCTGGTTTTTAAATGCGGTTGGAGCGCATTTTCTGCGTTTTACATGCCAGAAGCATGGTGCGAAGAGAGGGACTCGAACCCTCACACCCGGGGGGCACTAACACCTGAAGCTAGCGCGTCTACCAATTCCGCCACCTTCGCACATCGGGTTTCCAGTCTGGTTTTACATGCTGTCTGGATAAAGCATGGTGCGAAGAGAGGGACTCGAACCCTCACATCCGTGGGACACTAACACCTGAAGCTAGCGCGTCTACCAATTCCGCCACCTTCGCACATTGTGTTACCAGTTTTGATTTACATGCTGTCTGGAGAAGCATGGTGCGAAGAGAGGGACTCGAACCCTCACACCCGGGGGGCACTAACACCTGAAGCTAGCGCGTCTACCAATTCCGCCACCTTCGCACATTCGGGTTATCAGTCTGGATTGACATGCTGTCTGATAAAGCATGTTGCAGTATGGTGCGAAGAGAGGGACTCGAACCCTCACATCCGTGGGACACTAACACCTGAAGCTAGCGCGTCTACCAATTCCGCCACCTTCGCATCACTGCGGTGGGGGATTCTATAGAGTTTTGAAGGAGCGTCAACAGCCAAAGGGGACTTTTTTCGCTGTTGACGTTCAAAGCAGCATCAAGGGGACAAAACTTCAGCAATCAGCCTCAGTTGCGGGCCAGTGCGTCCTGATACATCTGCTCGTATTGAGTGACCGAATCCGGCCAGTTGAAGCGGGTGTTCATGGCATTGCGCTGCACCCGGGCAAACTGTTCTGGATCCTGCAGGTAGTAGAGCAGGCTGCGGCGCATGGCATCGAGCAAGATGTTGGCGGTTGGATCGTTGAAGCAGAAGCCGGTTGCGTTCTCCGGGTCGGCATCCCAGTCCACCACCGTATCTTTCAGGCCGCCGACGGCCCGCACCAGCGGCAGGGTGCCATAGGCCAGGCTGTACATCTGGTTGAGTCCACACGGTTCGAACAGGGAGGGCATCAGGAAGAAGTCGGCACCCGCTTCCACCAGATGAGCGAGCCGGTCGTCATAGGTGTTGATGAAGGCGAGCCGGTCCGGGAATTGTTGCGCCAGGGTCTGCAACTGGGCTGCGAGGGAGGGATCGCCCGAGCCGACGATCACCACCTGCACCTTGTGATGCAGAAATTTGTCCAGCACCGGCAGCAGCAGGTGAACGCCCTTCTGCTCGGTCAGCCGGCACACCATGCCATAGATAGGCAGGTCCACCACCGGCAGGCCGGTCTCCTGTTGCAGGCTCTGTTTGCAGATGCGCTTGCCGGCCAGGTTGTCGACGTCATAGGTGGCTGGCAGGAAGTCGTCGAACGCCGGATCCCAGTCCTGATAGTCACAGCCGTTGAGGATGCCGCGCAGATCCGCCGCCCGTTGCTGGAAGATGCTGGCCATGCCGTGGGCGCCCAGGTGGGTCAGCAATTCGCTGGCATAGTTGGGGCTGACTGCATTGATCTTGTCGGCATAGAGCACACCGCACTTGAGCAGGTTGACGTGGCCGTAGTCGTAGCTGATGCGCTGTTCGTAGTCGGCAATCTCGGGCACCGCCCAGAACTGCTGGCGCTCGAATACCCCCTGAAAGGCCGCGTTGTGAATGCTGATCACGCTGCGGGTGTGCTGGAAGAAGGGGTTGTGGGCGTGACGGGTTTTCAGCAGCAGCGGCAGCAGGCCGGTGTGCCAGTCGTTGCAGTGCACTATGTCGGGGGCAAAGGCGAGCTGTTCGCTGGCGTGCAGCGCAGCCGCGGCCAAAAAGGCAAAGCGCTCGCCGTTGTCCGGATAGGCCTGGTTGTTTTCGGCGTAGAGCTGGGGGCGATCGAAGTACTGCGGGCAGTCGAGCAGGTAGACGCAGACTCCCTCCAGATCCATCTGATAGATGCGATAGCCGATATCCGGCAGGCCCGGGTGGGTTGGCAGCCAGCGCGAAACTAGCAGTTTGGCCTCATCCCGTCGCTTTATCGTCTTGTAGAAGGGCAGCATGATCCTGACATCATGCCCCTTCTGGGCCAGGTACAGCGGCAGGGCTCTGGCCACGTCCGCCAGGCCCCCGGTCTTCACAAGCCCCTCAACTTCCGAGGCAACGAACAGGATTTTCAGTGGGTTAATAGCCAACTCTTGCTCCCTTAGGTACCACGACGATACCGCCTTCGGACACGGTAAATCGTTCTCTGTCATGGTCCAGATTTTCACCGATCACGGTGCCGGGCGCAATTTCAACGTTCTTGTCGATGATGGCGCGGCGAATGGAGCAGCCCTCGCCGATCTTCACGTCCCCGAGCAGGACCGACTCGCTGATGTGGCTGCAAGGCCCCACGTTGCAGCGAAAACCCAGGATGGAGCGCTGGATCTGGCTGCCCTGGATGAAGCAGCCGCCGGAGATCAGCGAGTTGGCAATCTTCACCTTGCAGTCGTCGGTGTCGACAAAGGTGGCGGGCGGCAGCGGCGGGTAGTGGGTATGCAGCGGCCACTTGCGGTTGTAGAGAGAGAAGGGGGCATCGTCGGCCACCAGGTCCATGTGCGCCTGCCAGTAGGAGTCCAGCGTCCCCACATCGCGCCAGTAGACGTTGGGTTTCTCGCCCGGAATGACGTTGGTGCTGTAGTCATAGACATAGACCGGAGCGCGCGGGAACAGGCTGGGGATGATGTCCTTGCCGAAGTCGTGGCTGGAGTTCTCCTCGGCGGCATCGCGCTTGAGTTCGCGATAGAGCGCCTCGGTCTCGAAGATGTAGTTGCCCATGGAGACCAGCGCCTGGGTGGGATCGCCGGGGATGTGCTTGGGTCGCTTGGGCTTCTCTTCAAAGCCAATCATCCGGCCCTCCTGATCCACCTCGATTACCCCGAAGGCGCTCGCCTCCTCGATGGGCATGCGCAGGGCGGCGACGGTCAGGGCGGCGGCCTTCTGCTTGTGGAAGGTCACCATCTGGCTCACGTCCATCTTGTAGATATGGTCGGAGCCGAAGATGCAGACGTGCTCGGGGTCGGAGATCTCGATGAAGCGCAGGTTCTGGTAGATGGCATCAGCGGTGCCGTCATACCAGCGTTTGCCCATCCGCATCTGGGCCGGAATCGGGTCGATGAAGCGATCCGTGATGCCGACGATGTTCCACCCCTTCTTCATATGCAGATAGAGGGACTGGGACTTGAATTGGGTCAATACGTAGATGCGCAGGAAGTCGGCGTTGACGAAGTTGTTGAGGACGAAGTCGATCAGTCGGTAGCTGCCGCCGAAGGGAACCGAGGGCTTGCTGCGGGTGGTGGTGAGTGGCTGGAGGCGAGTACCTTCGCCGCCGGCCAGGATCATGGTGAGTATGCCTGCCATCGTATTTCTCTCCCTGAATTCATACTATGAAAAGGTTTTCAATCTGATGCAAAAAAACACCCCTAAAGGGGTGGTTTGAGGTGTGACAATTACCTTATCAGATCCCGTATGGGGCTCTCTACCTGTTTCCGGTGACTGGTTACACTTATTTACACTTTGCTCAGATAGACCTTGAATTTGGCATCGCTGCTGATCACTTCAGTCCGTTTGAAGTGCGTCTCCAGTATAGGCTGATATCGCAGGAAGGCGTTGGCAACTATCGTCAGCGAGCCCTGGGACTGCAGATGATCCGGTGCCTTGGCCAGGAAGGTCTCGGTGGCCGCGTAGAAGGTCTTGAGGCCGGCGTGGAACGGCGGGTTGGAGACGATCCGGTCAAATTTTCCCTGGATGTCGGAATAGACGTCTGATGCCCGCACCTCGCCCTGCAGGCCGTTGATGGCCAGAGTGCGGCGGCTGGACTCCAGCGCCAGCGCGTTGATATCCACCATGGTGACCTTGAGTTCGGGATTGCGCTTGGCCAGCACCGAGCCAATGACACCGGCGCCGCAACCGAAATCGAGCAGCGCTCCCTGCATGGCCGGCAGGCTGGCCAGCAGCATCTGGCTGCCCAGATCCAGTTCGGATGCACTGAACACGCCGGGCAGGGCCAGCACGGTCAGTTCGGTCTCGCCGGCCTTGCATTGATAGCGACCAAACCAGCTATCCAGCTCGAACGGTTCGACCGGTTTGCTCAGCTCGCCGTGATAGAGGGAGCTGCGGCGGGCCGAGTCGCGCTTGACCGGCTTGTCGCCATAGGGGGCCAGCAGCTTGTCGGCCCCATTGATGCCGCCGCGGTTTTCACCGGCGAGGAACAGCTCGGCACCGGCTTCCAGCAGCGGAGTCACCATGGCCAGCAGATACTGGGCCTCGGCCTTGGCCTTGGGCATCAGCAGCAGCAGGGCATCGAAACGGGGGGCGCCGCCGAGCTGATGGTCGAACAGGATGGTATCCCCCAGCGCGGCCTGCTGGCTGCGGTAGTAGCAGTAATCTGTGGTAAAGACGGTAAGGGAGTGGGCCAGGGTAGCCAGCTGGCGGGGATAGTCATCCTCCAGCGCGCCGCACACCAGCAGCCGCTTGCCGACAAAGAGGGCTTGGTTTCGTTCCAGCATCTGGCTGACGGCACTGATCGGGCTGCTCATCGGGTCTCTCCACGCAATTTTGGGCGGCCATTATACATAGCCGCTTTCGCCTTGACATTTATGCCGTGTTCCCGAAATATGCCCAGACACCATTTTTTGAGCAGAGATGACGCAATGCGGTTCAACGGGTTGAAACGAAAGCATAAAAAAAGCCTGACATTCGGGCCTGCCGACGTTCGCGCGTAACCTCTCATCCCTGAGCAGATTCAAACCCCGGTTGCGCACATCGTACCGGGGTTTTTTATTGCCACATTCATGAGTCAACGGAGAAGGAAATTCCATGTTCAAAGGTTCAATCGTCGCCCTTATCACCCCCTTTCAACAGGGCAAGCTGGATGAAGAAGCGCTGGCGCGTCTGGTGGAGTGGCATATCGAGCAGGGTACCCACGGCATAGTGCCGGTGGGCACCACGGGCGAGAGCCCGACCCTGACCCATGACGAGCACTGCCGGGTGGTGGAGCTGGTGGTCAAGCTGGTGGCGGGGCGCATTCCGGTGATCGCCGGGGCCGGCTCCAACAACCCGGTCGAGGCGATCGAGTACACCCGTCACGCCGAGCAGGCGGGGGCCGATGCCACCCTGCATGTGGCCGGTTACTACAACCGCCCCAATCAGGAGGGACTCTACCACCACTTCAAGGCGGTGCACGACGCCACCAGCAAGCCGATCATCGTCTACAACATCCCGCCGCGCGCCATCGTCGACGTGCAGCCGGCCACCCTGGCCCGACTGGCCGAGCTGCCGCGCATTGCCGGGGTGAAAGACGCCACCGGCGATCTGGCCCGCCCCTGGACCGAACGCCAGCTGATCAAGAAGCCGTTTGCCTGGCTGTCCGGTGAAGATGCCACCGCCGTGGCCTACAACATCGGCGGCGGTCAGGGCTGCATCTCGGTGACCGCCAACGTGGCGCCCAAGCTGGTGGCTGAAGTGCAGAACCTCACGCTGGCCGGCCAGTGGCAAGCCGCGCGCGAACTGCAAGACAAGCTGATTCCGCTCCATCAGGCGATGTTTGCCGAGCCGAGCCCCGCCGGTGCCAAGTATGCGGTCTCCCTGCTGGGCTTTTGCAGCGAGGAGTGCCGCCTGCCGGTGATGCCGCTGTCCGAGGCGACGCGCACCCGCATTCGTGACGCGATGCAGGCGTTGAATCTGTTATAAGATGCAGGCGTTGAATCTGTTATAAAAAGTGGGCTCTGGATCGCGCTTTTGACTGGCTAGTCAATTAAAGTGCAAAGTTTGCCGATATACTCGCTTGGGTACAACCAAGGATGGCAGGCATGCAGGAATGGGATCCAGAGCACTTCACCAGTTTTGAACATCTCTGTGAAGTGACGCTGGCGGCAGTCAGGGAAAAAACCGAAGCGGAACAGATCTACTTGTGGCTGCGGGCACCCGAGTCCCAGCTATATAGCTTTCAGCTAGAACAGGGGCTGGTCAGCCTGACTGCCGACGCCCTTGTTACGCTCCAGCTGCCAATCGTTTTCATCGAACATGCCCTCGACAAGGGGCAGCTGGTGGTGGAGCAGCTAGCCCACCCTCACGATATCTGGGAGACGGTTGAGCCGCAGACAACACGGCTGCGCGCCTGTTTCCCGCTCAAGCGTCCCAAGGGGCTGGAGGCGGTGGTCTATTTGGAGACCCGCCGTCGCCTAGATCGCCTCTCCCGTCGCCAGCAACAGAGCATTCAGTTGTTGATGCACTATCTTGCCGCCGAGCTGGAGAGCCGGTTGCTCGCCAGCCAGATCGATCTGGAACGGGATCAACGACTCCATACCCAGGCCGACCTTATTCGCAGCCAGGCGCTGCAAGGCTCCTTCCTCAGCATGCTGCAGGCGTTGCATCAGGTGGGGGTTCAACTCTCCCGCTGCGACAGCGAGCATCAACTGTTGCGCGAGGCTGTGGTGCTGGCCCGCCAGGAGCTGCAGTTTGATCGCATCGCCATCTTCCTGGTCGACGCTGAATTCAAGACCATGCACGGCACCTGGGGTACCAACGAGGCGGGCGAGCTGATCGACGAGCACCACTTCATCAGTCCGATTCCGGATCACCCCACGGTGCAGGAGGCGCTGCGCCGCAAAGACTATGTGCTGGTGCTGGAAGATGCACCGCTCTACTACGAAAAGCAGGAGGTGGGTCGCGGCTGGAACGCCATGGTGTCGCTGTGGGACGGCGCAACCCCGATCGGCTGGATTGCGGCTGACAACCTGCTGTGGCGTCGACCGCTCAAGGCCTATCAGAGCGAGATCTTCAAGCAATATGCGGCCATGCTCTCCCAGTTGTTGATCCGCCAGCGCACCCAGGAAGCGCTTGAACGGTTCAATCGTGAACTGGAGCAGCGGGTCAGTGAGCGTACCATGCAGCTGGCGGAGACCAACCGGGCACTGGAGGAGGCCAACAAGCGCCTGTCGCTGTTGTCGCTGGAGGACCCGCTGACCGGCATTGCCAACCGCCGCCACTGGGATCTCACCATGCAGCGGGAGTGGGAGTGGGCGCGCCGTCATCAAAACCTGCTGGCGGTGCTGATGATCGATGTGGATGAGTTCAAGTCCTACAACGATCACTTTGGTCACGCCAAGGGGGACCAATGTCTGCAACAGGTGGCCCGTCTGCTGCAAGAGGCGGAGCGGCGGCGCACCAACCTGGTGGCACGCTACGGTGGCGAAGAGTTCGTGATCCTGTTGTGTGGTCCGCAACCCGGCGAAGCGGAGCGATTGGCGGAACAGATTCACCAGGGGCTCAGCGAATTAAAGATCCCGCATCCGGCCTCCCGAGTTGCTGATTTCATTACGGTTAGCATAGGCTTTAGCTATCTGGTTCCCTCGCTGGATGGAACATGGCAGAGCCTGACCGAACAGGCTGATCAGGCGCTCTATCATGCCAAATCGCAGGGGAGGGCGTGTACGCTAGCCTATCGGTGAGCCCATGTTGTTACGTCGCTATCCCATCTTCAACCGCCGCCTCGCCCTCGTCGCCTATGGCATCGACTACCAGCTTGCCGACCCGTCTGAATGGACGCTGCTGGCGGCCCAGTGCCGGCTGCTGGCACAGGGGCGGCAATACCTGCTGCCCTTCACCCACCAGCAGCTCGATGAACTGCGCCCCCTGCTGTTCGATCAGGACACCATACCGCTGGTCGAGGCTTCGGCCGATCGGTTGCCCGCCTCCTTCCCCGTGTTGGAGCAGTGGCGCGACTACCGGCGCCGGTTGGCTGTGCACGGTGCCCAGCGCGAGCCGCGCTGGTTCAACGCCTCCCGGCTGCTGGTGTTCTGGATGGGCGAAGAGGGGATCCGCCAGCCGACCGAGCACAAGCGGATGGCGCTCGACATCGAGACCTGGGGAGACTTCCTGCCGCTCAAGGAGGCGGGTGTCGACTTCTTCGCCGGCGGTTTTCTCGCCCGTCCCGAGCTGGTCAACCAGCGCGCCGCCCAGCCGGACATGAAGCTGGTGCAGGAGATACTCCAGCTGATCTGCCGGGAGGAGTTCTCCTTCGCCCGGGTGGCCACCCTGCTGGAGCAGGATGCCTGGCTGCCGGGGCAGCTGCTGAGCTATGTCAACGCTCCCGGTTTCGATCACGTCAGCCCCATCGTCTCGGTCACCCGGGCGCTCTCCTATCTGGGGGAGCAGGAGATCCGCAAGTTCGTGCTCATCTACGGGCTGGCCAGGGTCAGCCAACACATGCCGGAGGCCTGCACCCGCATGGCCATCGCCCGCGGCCGATTCTGCGAGCTGATCGCCCTGAATGCGCTCGGCAAGGCGGCTGCCAGCTGGGCCTTTCTGGTGGGGTTGGTCCTGGATGGTTCGCTGCTCTCCGAGCAGCTCAAGGCCCACCTGCCCAAGGACGTGAGACGGGCGTTGGAGTCTCGCGAGGGGCCGCTCTTTCATCTGTTCCAGCTGGTGAAGAGCTATGAACAGGGGGATTGGCCCTTGCTGGCCCAGCTGGCGCCCACTTATCAGCTGGAGCCCGCCAGACTGACACCCATCTATTTTCAGGCACAAATGTGGGGGCAAGCGTTTCTCGCCACCTAGGTCGTGGCGAGCAAAGATGGCTCTGGCTAGAATGGGGGCCCTTTGTTCAGAGACAGACTCCGCACATGACCCTATCCGGATTTCAAGGCCTGGTATTTGACCTCGACGGCACCCTGGTGGACTCCATGCCGCTGCACCTCGCCGCCTGGGCGCACACGGCCCGCGAATTTGGCTTTCACTTCGATGCCGACTGGTTCTATGAGCTGGGCGGCATGCCGAGCCGCAAAATCGCCCTGCTGGTGGCCGAGCAGCAGCAGATCGCCCTGGATCCGCTCATCGTGACCCGCTGCAAAACCGAACACTACGTGGCCAACCTGCACAAGGCGACCGTCTTCCCGGCCATGCTGGAACTGGTTGAGCGCTATCATGGCCGCATCCCGATGGGGATTGGCACCGGCTCGCCCCGCATCAATGCCGAAGCCGTACTGCGCAACACCGGGCTGGATCGCTACTTCCCCGTGGTGGTGACCGCCGACGATGTGGAGTTGCACAAACCCCATCCCGATACGTTTTTGCTGGTCGCACGTCGACTGGCTGTCGAGCCGGCAGGCTGTCTGGTATTCGAGGATACGGGGATCGGTGTGCAGGCCGGTCAGGCTGCGGGGATGCAGACCTGCATGGTCAGGGATGGCAGACCGGTCGACTTGCAGTATTGAAGGGAAGAGAGAGAAAACAGATGATCCACTCGGAGGAAGAGTGGAGTCCATTCTCATACGGGACAGACATGATACATGAGAATGGACTCGGTCACCCTTTGACGCAGCAATGGCGTAGGGGTGACTCAGGCAAGTGCATTACTGCTCGCTGCTACCGCCGCCCTGGTTGTCGTCATAACGACCGGGCGCGCCGTGGGGGCGCGGCGCCATGGAGACGCGGGGTTTGCGGGCACGCTGGATGCTGACCTGCGGCCGGCCGGAGTGCATGGCGATGGTGGAAATCTTGGCCTTGTAGACCAGCTGCTGGTTGCCGTGGGCATCGGTCAACAGCACGCTGTACTGGTCGAAACCGCTGATGGTCCCCTCCAGCTTGATACCGCTCACCAGGAAGATGGCGACCTGACTGCGATTCTTGCGCAACCAGTTGAGGGCAGAATCTTGCCCGTTCCCGAGGGAGAAGGCTTGCTCAATCGTGGAGTAGCTTGGGGATTCAGTTGTCATAAATTATTGTCCCGCGGAAAAAAAGTGGCGTTTGATTGTGCTAAATGGTCACTAGCTTGTCAAAGTCATTCTCACACCTGACCCGGATGGTGCAACGACAGGGCTGGTCGGCGCGGGCCGCTGCTGTAATAATTGGCGGCTCTGGCCCCGTGGCGGGCCTCATGCTGGGGTTTCATCTTGCATCCGGTTTCACACCAACACCAACCCACCTATACCCATGACGCCACCGCGTGCGAAGAGTGCGACCTGCTGGTGCCGGCCACCACGCTGGCCGTGGGGGAGGCGAGCAGTTGCCCGCGTTGCGGTCACACCCTGAGCCGCCATCTGCCGGAGCAGGAGCGCAGGCCCATCGCCTACGGCTTTGCGGCCATCATCATGTTCGTGCTCTCCAACTCCTTTACCTTCATGTCCTTCTCCGCCAAAGGGGTGGGGCAGGAGATGACCTTTCTGCAGTGCATCACCACCCTGGTGGATCAGGGCTATCTGTTCCTCGGGGCCGTGTTGAGCCTGACCCTGATCGGCTTGCCGCTGGTCTATATCGGTTCCATCATGCTGGTGCTGTGGCGGGTCGACAAGGATCTGCACAGCAACGCCCTGCGCTCCCTCGGCCGGCTGCTGTGCCGGATCAAGCCCTGGCTGATGGTGGATGTGTTCCTCATCGGGGTGCTCATCTCGCTGGTCAAGCTGATGGGAATGGCCGACATCAAGATGGGCCTGTCGTTCTGGGCCTTCGTCGGCTACACGGTACTACTGATCAAGATGATCTCGTCGCTGGACCGGATGTGGCTGTGGAAACGATTGTTCGGGCCGAGCGAGCTGCACGGACTGACGGTGGAGGATGACGAGGCCAGCGCCATGGCCTCCGGGCTGGTGGGCTGCCACATCTGCGGCGCCCTGAGCGAGGTCGGTGCCGACAGTTGCAAACGGTGCGGCGATCATCTGCACAGCCGCAAACCGGGTGGGCTGAACCGGACCTGGGCGCTGCTCTTCACCTCGGTGATCCTCTACATCCCGGCCAACCTCTATCCCATCATGGATACCGTCTTCCTCGGGGATGACAGTCCCTCCACCATTCTGGGCGGGGTGGTGCTGCTGTGGGCCATGGGCTCCTATCCGATTGCCGCGGTGATTTTTTTCGCCAGCGTGGTGGTGCCGCTGGTCAAGATCCTGGCGCTGCTGTGGCTCTGCTACATGGTGCAGCGCGGCCAGGGGACATCGCCCCTTGGCAAGCTCAAGCTTTATCGCATGACTGAATTTGTGGGACGCTGGTCGATGATCGACGTCTTCGTGGTGGCCATCCTGGCGGGCCTGATCCGGCTCGACAACCTGATGACCATCTATCCGGGCCCTGCGGCCGTCGCATTTGCGGGTGTGGTGCTGATCACCATGGTGGCAGCCATGAGCTTCGATTCCCGCCTGATCTGGGATTTACAACAAGGAGAACGCGAACGTGAGTGAGCGTAAGAAAAGGTGGAAACCCGGCTCTGATTTTCTGAGCTCGGCCGCCGCTATCTGGATGGTGCCGCTGCTGGCGCTGTTCATCGGGATCTGGATGCTGTTCCAGCACTGGTATTCACAAGGTCCCAGCTTCACCCTGACGGTGGCGACGGCCGAAGGCATAGTGGCGGGCAAGACAGTGATCCGCTCCCGCGAGGTGGAAGTGGGCCGCATCGAGGCGGTGGAGCTCAGCGAGGACTACAGCCATGCGGTGCTCAAGGCCCGTTTGACCAACGCCGCCGCCGGCATGCTCAAGAAGGACAGCCAGTTCTGGGTGGTCAAGCCCAGAGTCGGTCGGGAGGGGGTCTCCGGCCTCGGTACCCTGCTCTCCGGCGCCTACATCGAACTGGCACCCGGCAAGAAGGGCAAGGCGCGCGACGAGTACGCCATGCTGGACAAGCCGCCACTGGCCTCGCAGGACGCCAAGGGGCTGCGATTATCGCTGAGCAGCCGCGACACCCGGGCGCTCGGGGTCGGCTCGCCCATCAACTACCAGGGCTTCACCATAGGCCAGGTGGAAGAGGCGAAGTTCCTGCCCGAGAAGAGCGAGATGCAGTATCAGATCTTCATCAACGCCCCCTATGACGTGCTGGTGAGCAGCAACTCCCGCTTCTGGATGACCCCGGGTTTCGAAGTCTCCATGAGCAGCGAGGGGATGAAGGTGAAGATGGATTCGCTGGAGAGCCTGCTGGACGGCGGCATCACCATGGGGCTGCCGCCCGGCTGGGCGCCCGGCGAGCCGGTCAAGCAGATGGACGACTTCACCCTGTTTCAGGATCAGGCCAGCGTACTGGCCGGTAGCCTGGATCAGTTCATCGACTACGTGTTCCTGTTCGAGGACAGCGTCGGCGGCCTGCACCCGGGCGCTGCGGTGGAGTATCGTGGCATCCGGGTCGGCACTGTCATCTCGGCCCCCTATCTCATCGATGAGAAAGGGGTACAGATGTTCCAGAGCCGGCAGATCCCGGTACTGGCGCGGATCGAGGTGCAGCGCCTCTCCCACCGCTATGCCAATGCGGAGAAGGAGCAGTGGCGGGCGCTGTTCGGCCGGCAGTTCAAGGAGGGGTTGCGGGCGACGCTCAAGACTTCCAGCCTGCTGACCGGGGGCAAGGTGGTGGATCTCAACTTCTATCCGGATGCGCCCAAGTTCCAGCCCACCAAGCTGGCGGGCTATCAGGTGTTCCCGACCGTGCAGGCTGGGTTGGATCAGATTGAGCGCAAGGTAAACCAGATCCTCGACAAGTTCGTCGATATGGACACCGCCAAGACGCTGAACCAGGTCAACCACACCCTGGTGACCCTGGAGCAGACCCTGAAGAACGTCAGCGCGGTGAGCGCCAACCTGGACAAGTTCACCGGTCAGAGTGCGACCCAGCAGTTGCCGGCGTCCCTCAACGACAGCCTGAAGCAGTTGCAGAGCACACTGCAGGAGTATGACGCCAACTCCCAGACCAATCAGGATCTGCGGCAGTCGGTGCAGTCGCTCAACCAGCTGATGCGCGAGTTGCAGCCGCTGGTGCATTCGCTCAACGAGCAGCCGAGCTCGTTGATTTTCGATCGGGCTCGTCCCCGTGATCCCGAGCCCAAGCGAGGTCAATGATGAAGAAACAGATGATGGCGCTGGCCTTGCTGGGCCTGCTGGCGGGTTGCAGTTCTGCGCCAACGCAACTCCACTACTACTCCCTCGACGCCGAGGTGCAGCAACCGACTGCAGTGGTGGCTCAGCCGCAGCACCAGCTGGTGCTCAAGCCGGTGTCCCTGTCCGGCCAGCTGGATCGGATGAGCCTGGTCTATCAGCTGGAGGGCAAGGAGCTGCACTTCGCCGAGTACCATCGCTGGGCGGGGTCGCTGGATGCCCAGCTCGATCAGCTGACTCTGAACGGCCTCTCCAGCCGCTTGCCGGGCTGGGTGGTGCGGCAGGACGGTGCCCGCAAGGGGCCGGTGCTGACTATTTCGGTGGAGCGCTTCCAGGGCCGCCACGACGGTCGTGCCGTGCTGAGCGGCCGCTGGCGCCTGCTGACCGAAGAGGGCACGGTATTGCGTGACGTTCCCTTCCAGCAGGTGCGGGTGCTGCCGGCCGATGGTTACGGCACTCTGGTGAGCGAGCTGGGGGCTGGCTGGCAGCAACTGCTCGACCAGATTGCGGCAGAGGTGCGCAAGGGCGCCTGACGGTTTACCGATGCTGCGCCCCAAAATGAAACGGGAGGCCTTGGCCTCCCGTTTTTTCATTCGTGGCTGTCAGCCACGCTTGAGGATCACTGCTGAACTTCCGAGATCCCTTCGACCTTGACCTCAACCCGGCGATCCGGTGCCAGGCAGACGATCAGCTCTTTCTTGGACTTGCTGGTGCAGCTGTCGCCGGTGACCGGATTGCCCTTGCCGCGACCTTCCACGTTGACCTTGCCTGCCGGCAGGCCCTTGCCTACCAGATAGTCGGCGACGGTCCGGGCACGCTGCTCGGAGAGCTTCTGGTTGTAGGCATCGGAGCCGATGCGGTCGGTATAGCCGATCACGGTGGCGACGCCATCCTTGGGTCTGGCCTGCTCAATCTGGCTGTAGAGGTTATCCAGCGCCTGGCCGGCGGCCGGTTTGAGGGTAGCCTTGTTGAAGTCGAACAGTACGTCCGAGCTCAGGGTGAACTGTTTGTCGACCACCACCGGCTCGGGCGCCGGGGCCGGCACCGGCGCGGCTACCACGGGGGCTACCTGACCGAAGCGATAGACCACGCCGACCGCCAGCAGGCCGTTGTCGAGTTCGGCTCCGGTCTTGTCGAGCGCCTTGTCGCCGAGCGGGGTGGTGTACTGGTACTCGAGACGGGCAGCCCAGTCGCGGTTGAAGGCGTATTCGGCGCCCAGGGCACCGACGAAGGCGGCGCCGTTGTCATTGTCCAGCTGCTTGCTGTCGGTCCAGGCGTAGGCGCCACCGAGGCGGGTATAGAGATCCAGGCTCTCGCTGACCGGCAGGCCGATCTTCAGGGTGATCTGTGCCAGCTGGGCTTTGAGCTCGTCCCGGCTGATGTCGGTGGGGACCAGCTTGTCGGTCGCCGTGTACTTGTATTTGCCGAGCCAGTCATAACCGAGCTCGACGCCGAGGTTCTGGTTGATTTGATAGCCGAGGAAGGCGCCGGCGCCGACGTCATTCTTGTCCTCTTCGCTGATGGCGTAGTTGTCCTTGATGTCCTGGTTGTGATCGACGCCATAGAAGTTGGACCAACCCAGCTTGGCACCGCCATACCAGGTATTGTCTTGTCCGGCTGCCTGGGCGTTGGCCGCAAGCAAGCCTGAAACCAGCAAGGTAATCAGTGTTTTATTCATGTTGAGCCTCTGCAATTTCATATTGTGGGGGGAGGTGGACAGGGTCGCCTCTCCTTATGGGTCGGGGCTTATAGCACAGCCACAACAGATTAAGGGTAGTCGCTTTAAGCAGGTTCTCAACCAACTGATATAAAACATAATGTGATTATTATTGCTGCAATTTGCCGCAGTGATTTGCGCTCTGGCGAGGGAGCACGATAGTTAACCGAGGCGAGTTTGCTGCGAGGTGGGCATGAACATCAGATGGATATGGCTGTGCTGGGCATTGTGGCTGGCGCCGGGTTGGGCGTCCGAGACTCTGCAGGTGGTGACCGAGGACTATGCACCCTACAACTATCTGGAGGAGGCCGACGTCAAAGGGCTCGGCACCGAGGTGGTGGAAGCCATGCTGGAGCAGGCCGGCTTCGAATACACGCTGGACATCTACCCCTGGGCACGGGCCATCTCGCTGGCGCGCAGCCGCCCCAACGTGCTCATCTACAGCATCAGCCGCTTCCCCGAGCGCGAGGCGCAGTTCCAGTGGATCGGGGTGATAGCGCGCATCAATTTTCACGTCTTCGCCCTGGCCAAGCGGGACGACATCAAGCCGTTCAGCCAGCTGTCGCAGGCGCGGACCTGGTCCATCGGTACGGTGCGCAACGACGCGCTGGAGCAGTACCTGATCGGTCGCAAGTTCTCCAACCTGCAGCGCAACAACAACCACGAGGCCAACATGCTCAAACTGCTGATGGGGCGCATCGATCTCTGGCCGGTATCGCAGGAGACGGCCAACTACTACGCGCGCCAGGCTGGCTATGGGCCGGAGTCTCTCAAGATAGTGCACGACATCGAAGATTTTACCGGGGGCGATCTGTACGTGGCGGCGAGTCTGAAGACGTCGCCCGAGGTGATCAAGCGGCTGCAGGAGGCGCTGGCCACCATCAAGCAGAACGGCATCTACGATGGCATCATAAAGCGCTACCGCTGAGCGGTGGGCCTGCCGGAGCCGCACAACAAAAAGGGCCGACTGTCGTCGGCCCTTTTTCATCAGTGGGGGAGGAACTCGTATTGAGTCTCGATGAAGGAGCCGGCCTGCTCGCTCAGGGCGGCGTGCACGACGGTGGTGGGGTGCACCTGATCCCAGAACATCTTGCCTTCGCAGTCGAGGGTGCTGGCGCTGCGCCGCACCATGGGGCTGGCAACGGCCTGGGCCAGCAGCGGGTTGCCGGCGATGGCGAGCCGCTCCTGCGGGTTGAAGGCAGAGAGGCTGCTGTCACTGGCGACGCTGGCTGCACTGCGGGAGGCAAACGGCTTCCACACATAGCCGCCGCCGTAGCAGGCGTTCTCGGTGTCGCTCAGGCCGAAGTTCTGCGGCTCGCGCAGCATCTCGGCGAACTGCTTGTCGATCTCGAACAGCTTGACGATACCGGTGGGGGCCAGCTGGCGTGCCAGGTTCAGCAGCAGCTGGTTATGGTAGGCGGAGACATGGCTGGCCGCCTCGACCACTTTCTGGCTGCGGGCCGAGGGGTTCTGGCCCAGATCCGGCAGGTTGAACAACAGAATCTGCTTGGCGCCGTTCAATACCATGCGGTTGGCCGCATCGCTGATGGCGTCGCGCACCCGCTTGGCATCCTGCTCGGTGTTCCAGCCATAGGCCAGGTAATCGTTGGCACCGACCCAGAGGATCACCAGATCATCGGGCTTGAAGCTGTCCTTTTGCAGGAACTGGGTCACCTCGTAATCCAGGTTGTTGATGACCTGATACTTGGGATTCCAGGAGATCTTGTTGTAGGCCACCGCAGTGGCACCCCCTTCCGCCTCGTTGGCGATGGTGAGCCCCGGGAACTGCTTGGTCAACTGCTCCAGCCAGACCGGCCCGTTGGAGAAGCGGCCCTGATAGTAGGGAGGGCTGGAGGGGAGGTAACCGCGCATCTTGCTGTACATCTTGCCGGTATCGGAGAGGCTGTCGCCAAACATCACGATCCGGGAGAAGGCGGGGCGACTGTCGGCTGCCTGAACTGTCAGCGCGAAGAGTCCCAATAAACACACAAACCATTTCTTCATCTTGTTGTTCTCATTGGTTGGAAGCAGGTGGTGCCTGCAGGCTGTTCCTCGATAGGCAAAGGTGCTGGGAAGCTGTTTTGCCATATTGCAGGGTATCTAGCCGAATTTAATTTCGCAGTATGCGATATGGATTAAATCGATTACGGTCACACCGCTGTCCCCCAGATGGGGAGGCTTCACGTTTGTTTCACGCACCGGCCGGCACACTGCTCCCGTACCCAATGACAGGAGCATGAAATGAACAAGGCAAGCGTAATCGGTCTGTTGACCCTGATGTCCATCTCTTCTTTCGCCATGGCGGCCTATACCGGCCCGCAGGAGCAGAACAAGGTGTCCGTCGCGCAGTTGAAGGATCTGGCCGATGACAGCTGGGCCACCCTGGAAGGGAAGCTGGTCAAGCACCTGGGCGGCGAGAACTACCTGTTCCGCGACGCCAGTGGCGAGGTGGAAGTGGAGGTGGATCAGGATGTGTGGCGCGGCACCGAGGTGGGCCCGGACGATCTGATCCGCATCCGTGGCGAGGTGGACCACAGCTGGAACAAGACCGAAGTAGAGGTGGAGAGCCTGGAGAAGGTGGGCGCCGCCCCGCAGAGCAAGGGCGGGTTCATCGCCAAGTAAGGCCTGAACCCCTACGCCAGACGTAACAAGGGCGCCTCCATGGAGGCGCCCTTTTGCTGTTGGTCTGCTTAGCCGGTACGGGCCAGCGTACGCTTGAAGCCTTTCTCGGCCTGATTGACCTTGTAGAGATAGCGTCTGGCTTCCGCCTTGGGGTGCTGCTCGGTCAGGATCTGGTACACCGCCTCGGGCGAGAGCTGGTTGATCATGCCGGGAGCCGCCTTGCGGTCGCTGGAGAAGGTGTTGAGCACCCCGCCGGCGCCGCCGTTGTAGGCGGATATGACGGCGTAGCGGCGCGAGCGCGGATCCTGGATATCCACCAGATAGACGGTCTGTAGCAGGTGCAGGTAGGCGGTCCCGACGTCGATGTTGTAGGCCGGGTTGAACAGGTCCTCCCGGGTCGGCTGGCCACTCTTGCCCTTGACCCGCACGTAGACGTCCCGTCCGGCGGTGGCCGGGATAACCTGCATTAGGCCGTAGGCGTTGGCATGGCTGACCGCATAGGGGTTGAAGCTGCTCTCGGTCTTGATCACCGCGTAGATCAGACTCTCGGCCACCCCGTACTTACGGGAGGCTTCCCGGATCAGGCTGGCGTACTTGTAGCCCCGTCGATCCTCGTGGTTGGCCACCATGGGGATGTCGACGAAGAAGATGGTGCGAATGCCGAGGGTGCGCTTCTTCATCGCCGTGTTGAGCAGGTAGTCGGCATAGCGCTCGGCGCGCCAGTCGAAGCGGATCGGCTGGCCCTGGTTGTCCAGCACCTGGCCGTAGAGGAAGGGCTCGCCGCCGGGCAGGATCTCGGCGTCGGAGTAAAGATCCACTTCCGCCGGATCGTCCGGGGTAAGCAGGGTCTCGATGATGGCGCGGCGCAGATGGGAGCGCGGGTCGATGCCGGAGACGGTCTCGACCATGATGTGGCCGCTGGAGAAGTCGATGTGGGCCCGGCTCTTGTACTGATCCGTGTATTTGACGTAGTCAAACTTGCCCGCAAACAGCGCCTCACGCCCCCATATCTCGTTCACGTTGTGGGAGAGCGCGCTGATCATGTGTTCGAAACCGCGGATGTCCTTGCCGTTGACGAGATCATCATCCTCGTTGCCATTGGGCTTGGGGGAGGATGAGCAGGCAGAGAGAAACAGCAGGGTGCACAGCAGCCAGAAAATTCGGCCCATAGAGTCCTCAAACTGGGCGGCGGGCCGCCCGTCACTTCCGTCGTTGCCGTGAGTCGGCGGGGCCGGCCTGTGCCGGCCCCGTTCACGGATTATTTGCTGGGCGGGGTATAACCGTCGATGGCCACTTCACCCGCTTCGAACAGGTAGTTCACCATCTCTTTCTCCAGCAGCTGGCGATGCTCGAGGTTCATCATGTTCAACTTCTTCTCGTTGATCAGCATCACCTGCTTCTTCTGCCACTCGGTCCAGGCTTCCTTGCTGATGTTGTCAAAAATGCGCTTGCCGAGTTCACCGGGGTAGAGCTGGAAATCGAGACCCGGGCCCTCTTTTTTCAGGCGCTGGCAAAATACGGTACGGCTCATGTTGACCTCTATGGTTGTAAGTCCGGATAGGCGAGCAGACGGGCCGTGGCAGCCGCCAGACCCACCTCTGCAGGATGGCGTAAGTTATACCAGAGTCGGTTATCCGCTTCCATGAGCAGGGGGGCCGGCGGCGCGTCGGTTTCGACCAGCATGGGCCGGATATCGAGGTGAAAGTGGCTGAAAGTATGGCGAAAACCGGCCAGTTCACGGGGTTCGCTGCCGGTCAGGCCGAGCCGCTGCAACAGCCCCGCCACTTCGGTGTCCGACTCCACCTGGGGGAAGCAGTAGAGCCCGCCCCAGATCCCTTGCGGCGGCCGCTTCTCCAGCAGCAGCTGATCGCCGTGGCGGATGAGCAGCATGATGCCGGTACGGGCCGGGATGCTCTTTTTGGGCTTGCTGTTGGGGTAGGCTGTGGGGTTGCCCTGCGACAGCCCCTGGCAATCCTCCCGCACCGGGCAGCGCTCGCAAGCGGGCTTGCTGCGGGTGCAGACGGTAGCCCCCATGTCCATCATGGCCTGGTTGTAGTGGGCCACCCCGAGCTTGGGGGTGAGGCGAGTGGCCAGCTCCCACAGATCGTTCTCCACCTGCTTCTGTCCGGGCCAGCCGGGCAGGGCCAGCCAGCGGGTGAGTACCCGCTTCACGTTGCCATCCAGAATGGCGTGGGGCTGGCCAAGGGAGAGGGAGAGCACGGCGCCTGCGGTGGAGCGGCCGATCCCCGGCAGCGCCATCACCTCCTCCAGCCGCTCCGGGAAGAGGCCGCCATGGAGGTCGCGGATCTGCTGGGCCGCCTTGTGCAGGTTGCGGGCGCGGGCGTAATAGCCGAGCCCGGTCCAGTGGTGCAGCACTTCGTCGATGGGGGCGTCGGCCAGCGCCAGCACGTCGGGAAAGCGGGCCATAAAGCGCTGATAGTAGGGAATGACCGTAGCGACCTGGGTCTGCTGCAGCATGATTTCCGAGACCCAGACCCGGTAGGGGGTCTTCTCCTGTTGCCAGGGCAGGGTCTTGCGGCCGTGGAGCTGATACCAGTCCAGGATCCTGGTGGCGAAGGTCACGTTATCTGAGTTGTTCACATTATGCTCATATTATTGATTTAAAACTAAATTGACTAACGTGTAGCGGTCTTGGCGCTGATACCAGTGCAACGCCCGGTTGGCGAAGATGGTGTTGATCGGATTGCTCACGTTGTTCTCATGTTATTGATTAAAAAGGGGAGCTCTCAGGCTCCCTCTTGAAATGGTGGCCAGTCTCGGGCTGGCAGGGGCGCGCTTCAGCCGAGCCAGTCCTGCAGCGCCTTGAGGCTGACGTTCTGGCCGCCCACCTGCAGGATGATGTAATCCTGGGCGATGGTGAGCAGGGTGACGCCGGGGGCGACCTCGCTGCCTTCCCGGTAGGTGCGCCCGTTCAGGGTCACGGCCCGGTTGGCCGGGTTGGAGGAGAAGACGTGGGCACCGTAGGCCAGCGGCGGCACCTGCTGGCGGAGCGCCTGCGGCAGGGCGCTGAGCGGCGTGGCCTGCAGTTCGGCCGGCACCTGCGGTGGCGTGCTCTGCTGCAACGGGGTGTTGTTGAGGGCATTGAGGATGCGCTCGGCCAGCCCCTGGCTGCTGTCGGCGGGTGCCGGTGCGGGTTGGGCATCGGCCTTGGGGATGACCACGGGTTCGGGCGGCGGCGGTGGCAGCGGACGGGTGATCATCGGCCTGGGCTCGACGCGCACGAAGGGCGGCGTCACCACCTCCTTCACCTCCACCGTCTTCTCGATGGGGCGGTTGTTGAGCAGATGCCAGCCGTAGTTGGCGGCGGCCCCCATCACCAGTGCCAGCGGGGCCAGCAGCCACCAGATCCAGCGCCTGGGTTGTTCCTCTTCCTGGCTGACCGGCAGCCCCATCGCCGGGATGTGCGGGGTGAACTGGGGCTGGTCGGCCCGCCGCAGCGCCTTGAGCAGGGTGGACATCAGGAAGCCTCCTCCGACAGTGTGTTGATGGCATCGTCATCCTCTGCCGGATCCAGCTTGGCCGGCTTGCTGGCCCGCTGGGCTGGGTCTTCCAGCTTCGGCATGGGTTCGCCGGCCATCACGTTGAGGCGCAGCAGGGTGTTGCTGCCGGCGATGCCGTCCGGGTTCAGCCCCTGGGCGCGCTGGAACTGCTGCAGCTTGGTCTTGAGCTCGGCATCGAAGCGGCGGACCTTGCGATCCGGCTGCTGCATGGCCCGGCTGAGGGCGTTGTCGAGCCACTGCACCTGGCTGGGGCCAGCGTTGTTGCCGATCAGGGTGACACCCCCCTTGGGCATGCGCCACAGCAGGGTGTAGCTGCCGCCCCAGTAATCGCTCAGCCACTGTCTGTCCACCTGCCAGCTCTGGTTGCCGATGAGCAGGTTGGCCTTGTCGGGCCCGAGGTTGACCAAAGTGGCGTAATAGGTGCCGCCGGTCTCGTCGGTCAGGCTGACGAGGGCGGGATACTGCAGGGCCTGCAGATCGGCCAGAGAAGCCTCGCCCTCCTGGCAGCGTAGGCCGGCGCGCGGCGCGTTGTCGCAGGTCGCCTCTTCCAGCTCGGTCTGGTAGCCCCACACCTTGTAGAGATTCTGCATGGCGCTGTCCGGTTCCAGCGCCTGATTGATGGCGCGGGTCAGCTGCTCCTGCTGCTCCGGGGTGTCGTCCACCTTGACCGGCACCTCCACCGTGACTACCGGGCGGGTCGGGAAGAAACCGAAGAACTGCCAGCCCCACCAGCCGGTGGCAACCAGCAAGGCACCGACCAGCGCCACCATCAAGCCGGACTGCCAGGTGCCCTCGTCGCGGATGCCGCTCACCTCGAAGGCCGCCAGGCTGATGTCGCCGTGCACTATCTTGTGGCTGCCGCGGGCGAAGGCGGCGATCAGGGCGCGGTCGCAGATGAGGTTGATGAGGCGCGGGATACCGCCGGAGAGGCGGTGCAGGGTCTGGATAGCTTTGGGGGTGAAGATGGGTTGCACGCAGCCGGCCACCTGCAGACGAAAGCGGACATAAGCGTCCACGTCCTGGCAGGAGAGCGGCAGCAGGTGGTAGCGAGCGGTGATGCGCTGGGCCAGCTGACGCAGCAGGGGCTGGCGCAGCATCTGCTGCAGCTCGGGCTGGCCGATGAGCACCACCTGCAGCAGCTTCTTCTCGTCGGTCTCCAGGTTGGTGAGCAGGCGCAGCTGCTCCAGCACGCCGGGCAGCAGGTGCTGGGCTTCGTCCACCAGCACCACGCTGCGCTTGCCAGCTGCCAGATTGGCCAGCAGGTGATCGCGAATGAGGTCGAACAGCTGCTTGAGGCCGGCATCCTGGCCATAGGCCAGCTGGAACTCGTCGCAGATGGCCGCCAGCAGATCTCGTTCGGTCAGGGATGGATTGAGGATGTAGGCGATCTCGGTCTCGGCCGGCAACTGCTGCAACAGGCAGCGGGAGACGGTGGTCTTGCCGGTGCCCACTTCCCCGGTCAGCAGCACGAAGCCGCCCCCATCCTGCAACCCGTAGTTGAGGTGGGCGAGGGCTTCCCCGTGGCGTTCACTCATGTAGAGGTATTTGGGATTGGGCGAGATGGAGAACGGGTGCTCCGACAGACCGAAGAACTGTGTGTACATAAGGATCCATTCCGTTGTTATGGGCGGCAGGTTAAAGCCTCCCCAAAGGGATGTCAAAGACCCGGATGCCATAAGGGGGGCCAGCGCGCCCCCTGATTTGCCGGCGGGAGAAAGGGCGCTGCCGGGTTGGCTGGCGAGGGGCGTTTTGCCTCTCACTGGGCCGTCATGGGCTCGTCCCTCCGACGGGGAATGGGGGCCGCCATAGTCTCCACCGGCCAAACCGGTATAATCGGGACAGGTTTATCAAGGGAGACACAGCTTGCAGACTTATCTGGTTGGGGGCGCAGTGCGGGATCGCCTGCTGGGATTGCCGCAGGGCGACAGGGATCACCTGGTGGTCGGGGCGACCGTGGAACAGATGCTGGCGCTGGGCTTTACCCAGGTGGGCCGCGATTTTCCCGTGTTCCTGCACCCCAAGACCCAGCAGGAGTACGCGCTGGCCCGCACCGAGCGCAAGCAGGGGCGCGGTTATACCGGCTTCGTCTGCCACGCCTCGCCGGAGGTGACGCTGGAGCAGGATCTGCTGCGCCGGGATCTCACCGTCAACGCCATCGCCGAGGATGATACGGGGCAACTGCACGATCCCTATGGCGGCATCGAGGATCTGAAACAACGGCTGCTGCGCCACGTCTCCCCCGCCTTTGCCGAAGATCCGCTGCGCATTCTGCGGGTGGCCCGCTTCGCCGCCCGCTTCCACGCCCAGGGCTTCGTGGTGGCTCCCGAGACGCTGGCGCTGATGCGCGAGATGACCGAGGCCGGCGAGCTGGCTCACCTGACCCCGGAGCGAGTCTGGAAGGAGCTGGAGAAGGTATTGCTGGGACCGACCCCACAGGTATTCTTCGAGGTGCTGCGCGAGTGCGGCGCCCTAGCTGCGCTGTTTCCCGAGCTGGATGCCCTGTTCGGGGTGCCTGCCCCCGCCAAGTGGCACCCGGAGATCGATACCGGCATCCACACCATGATGGTACTGGCACAGGCCTGCCGGCTTTCCCCCGAGCTGACGGTGCGCTTCGCGGCGCTGTGCCACGACTTTGGCAAGGGGCTGACCCCCCCGGAGTTCTGGCCGAGCCACCACGGCCACGGCCAGAAGGGCTTGCCGCTCATCCGCGATTTCTGCGAGCGGTTCCGGGTACCGAACGAGTGCCGCGATCTGGCGCTGTTGGTGAGCGACCTGCACACCCATATCCACATCGCCTTCGAGCTCAAGCCCGCAACCCTGCTCAAGGTGTTCGACAAGGCCGATGCCTGGCGCAGGCCGGAGCGCTTTGCCCAGTTGCTGGACGCCTGCCGCGCCGACTTCCACGGCCGCACCGGCTTCGAGGAGCGGGTCTATGCCGAGCCCGACTATGTGGCGCAGGCGCTGGCGGCGGCCCAGGCCGTGCCGGTGCAGGAGATAGTGGCGGCCGGGTTCAAGGGGGAGGCTATTCGCGAGCAGCTGGCCAAGCGGCGGCTCGACGCAATCAGCCGGGTGCGCGACGAGTGGACCTTCCTCGAGGATTGACGAGGCAGGAGACGAAGCATGGACAATAAAGCCCGGGTCAATGACCCGGGCTTTTTCATTGCTGCGCCTGCACTGCGAGCGGCTATTCACCTGGGCCGAAGCGTTCCTGAACGGGGTCGTAGAAGTAGGCCTGATAGTTGAAGTCGATCCCCTTGATGTAGGGGTTTTCCAGCCGGAACAGCCGGCGGGTATGGAGGTGGGCGAAGCTCAGGGAGGGTTTGAAGGTCTTCAGCCAGAGCGCCTGCAGGGAGCCGTCGCGCCAGGCGGCCTTGAGCCCCTGCTGTACCCGGGCGATGGCCTGCCGGTTGCTGTTGTGGGTGAAGAAGACCCTGGGCAGCGGATAGTAGAGCGCCACGTTCTCATCCATCACCAGCCCGGGGACATCCCTATGATTCAGCTTCTCCTGGGGCAACTCGTTGATCCCGCGGCAGAAGAGTGCGAAACGGCCGCGCGCCACCATCTTGAACAGCTGCTCGTAGCCTTCCACCTCCTGCACCTTGAAACCGGCCCGCTGCAGGATCTGCACATCGAGCCAGCCCTTGCCCTGACCGATGTCGAAGCGCTTGAGCCCCTCCAGGCTGGTCACCCCGGCGACGGCGCTCTGCTGCTCGGGGCTGACGAAGCAGATGCGGTAGCTGACGATGCCGAGGTGGATGGGAAAGCGCACGTAGTCGATGCCGTTCATCTCCCGGTCGGAGCGGTAGCTGTCCATGGCGAACAGGTTGGGGTAGTCATTGAAGCGCAGGCTGACCCACATCCGGGCCAGGGTCATGGGGGGCGCGGCCTGCATCCGGTAGTCGCCATGGCTGGCGCGGGTCTTCTCCAGCGCCAGGCGCAGCAGCTCGCGATCATAGGTGCTTCTGGGATCGTGCTCGCTCTCCGGACTCATGTAGGTGAACAGGGTCGGGCTGGCCAGCACGGGCAGTGCCAGCAGCAGGGCGAGCAGCGGGGTCCAGTGCATCGTGAGCTCCTGTGAAAGGGTGAGACTCCTCTGAGTGTAGTGGCTCTCCCGGCTGCGGGCGGGAGCCGCCGGAGTCACTGCTTGCCGCTGGACGGCTCGCCGGGCCCGAAGCGCTGGGTGAGGGGATCGTAAAGATAGGGTTGGTAATCGAAGTCGAGCCCCCGTAGCAAGGGGTTGTCCAGCCTGAACAGCAGCCGCTGGTCCAGCCTGGCAAAATCCAGCGCCGGCTTGAAGGTCTTGAGCCAGAGCGCCTGCAGTGAACCGTCCCGCCAAGCCAGTTGCAGACCGGCCTGGACCCGGCGAAGGGCGTGCTGGTTGTCCTTGTGGCTGTAGAAGAGGTGGATGAAGGGGTAGTAGAGCGCCAGATGCTGGTCGACCGTCAATTTTTCCAGATCCCGGTGCGTATCCAGCTCGGTCAGTAGCTCATTGGCTCCCCGGCAGAACAGATCCACCCGGCCGCGCACCACCAGCTTGAACAGCCGCTCGTATCCCTCCACCTCCTGTACCTTGAAACCGGCCCTGCGCAGTATGTCGGCATCCTGCCAGCCGCGGCCCTGCCCATGGCTGAACTGCTGCAAGTCGCGCAAAGCTCGTACCTGGGCCACGGCTTGCTGCTGCTTGGGGCTGACGAAGCAGATGCGATAGCCGAGGATGCCGAGATCCACCGGAAAGCGGACATAGTCGAGGTCGTGGCTGCCCTCCGGGCGCGGGAAGCTGTCAATCGCCAGCAGGTTGGGGTAGAGGTTGTACTGCAACACCTGACGCAGCCGGGTCCGGCTCATGGGCGGGGCGGGACGCAACTCGTAGTCGCCGAAGCTGTCGCGGGTCTTTTCCAGCGCCAGCTGCAGCAGCTGCTGGCCATAGAGGGTGCGCATGTCCCGCTCACTCTCCGGGCTGACGTGGGTCACTATGTCCAGGGCCGAGAGAAGGGGGGAGAAGAACAGGCTGCCGGCCAGCAGCCCGAGGATCATCACTCTGTGGTTCATCATACCGCTCACTGCTGTCACATTGAGTTGAGTGTAGCGGCTGTGGCGTCAAGGCTGGGGTCCTGGGACCGGGAAACGCGGCTTTTACCGACGCACTGGTTACCAGAACAGTTGGCCGAGCAGGGGGGCCAGCAGCACAGTCACCATGCCGGCGATCATCATTACCATGCTGGAGACCACCCCCTCCTCGTTGCCCATCTGATAAGCCTTGGCAGTGCCGGCGCCGTGGGCCGAGGCACCAAACCCCGCCCCTTTGCCGAGCCGGCTGCGGATGGCCAGCACGGTGAGCACACTCTCGCCGACGGCCATGCCGATGACGCCGGTCAGCACCACGAACAGGGCGGTGAGATCGGTTTGGCCGCCGATGGCGCGGGTCGCTTCCACCGCAAAGGGAGTGGTGATGGAGCGCATCGCCAGACTGCGCTGCAGCATGTCGGAGAGATCGAGCCAGCGGGCCAGCAGCACGGTACTGCCCACGGCCATCACCACCGAGGCGACGACCCCTACCGACAGCGACAGCCAGTGGCGGCGAATGAGCTGGCGGTTCTCGTAGACCGGCACCGCGAAGGCGACGGTGGCCGGACCCAGCAGCCACAGCAGCCAGTGAGATTCGGCCATGTAGTCCTGATAGGGGATGTGGAACAGCATCACCACCGCCACCAGCAGGGTGGGGGCCAGCAGCAGCGGCATCAAGGGCAGGATGCGCTTCTTGCCGTAGAGCCACTTGCTGGCGTAGTAGAACAGCAGGGTGAGGGCGAAGCAGAGCAGGCCGAGCAGGGTATCAGACATGACGACGACTCCGGCGGGCCAGTTTCAACTCAAGGCGATAGACCCGGTCCACCACCAGCGCCGTGGTGCCGAGCACCAGTATGGTGCTGAGCAGCAGTACCACCATGATGCGGCATCCCTCCTGCAGCAGCAGATCCTGATAGTTGACCACTGCCACCACCGCCGGCACGAAGAACAGCAGCATTTCGGCCAGCAACCAGCGGGCGCCGGCGCTGAACCAGTGGGTCTTGACCACGCCGAGCAGGATCAAGGCCAGCAGTGCCAGCATGCCGGTGAGGTTGGCAGGCAGCGGCAGATGGAAGGTACGTACCGCCAGATCCGCCAGCAGCCAGATGGCGGCCAGCAGGGCGATTTGGAAGGGGGTCTGGAACCAGCGAATGCAGAGGGCTTTCATGATCTAGGTCTTTCTGTGAACTTGCTCACAGTATAGAGAGAGGCCAAACCTGCAAAAAATGAATTTAAATTATCAAAATCATGCCAAAGAGGCATGATCAGGTTTTGCCGTCCGCCAGGAGAGAGCCATGGACATCCGCGCCCTGCGTTACTTTGTCGAACTGGTGCGGGAACAAAGCTTCACCCGCGCCTCCGAGAAGCTGTTCGTCACCCAGCCCACCATCAGCAAGATGATCCGCAATATGGAGGAGGAGCTGGGTCAGCCGCTGCTGAGCCGCGCGGGGCGCCGCTTCACCCTGACCGACAGCGGCCGGGTGCTGTTCAACCGGGCCCAGACCATTCTGGCCGAGATGCAGCAGCTGGAGGCGGAACTCGCCGATCTGCAGAGCCTGCAATTCGGCCGGCTGGCGCTCGGCATTCCGCCCATGGTGGGTCACGTCTATGCCGATCTGATCCGCGCCTACCGCAGTCGCTACCCCAAGGTCGAACTCTCCATCGTCGAGTACGGCGGCCGGCGCATCGAGCAGGCGGTGCTGGAAGGGGAGCTGGATCTCGCCATCACCATGCTGCCGACCAAAGAGGGGGGGGCCCTCAGTGCGTTGGAGCTGGACCAGTACCCGATCCAGGTGGTGTTGCCCGACCTGCCGCGCTGGCGGGATTGTTCTGAAATCCGGCTGGAGGCGCTCTGCGACGAGCCCTTCTTGCTCTACACCCAGGCCTTCACCCTGAGCGAGCGGCTGGAGCAGGCGTGCCGAGCGGCCGGCTTCGAGCCCCAGGTGGCGGCGCGCAGCAGCCAGTGGGACTTTCTCACCGCCATGGTGCGCAGCGGCATGGGGGTCGCCTTTCTGCCCGAGCCCATCTGCCGGCGGCTGGCGCCGGACGGCCTGGTGCTGAGGCCGCTGGTGCCCGAGCTGAGCTGGCGGCTCGGGGTGATCTGGCCGAGCGAACGCTACCTCTCCCGCACCGCCGAGGCCTGGCTGGCGCTCTGCCGCGAGCCACGTTGACACCTTTTCCAGGTGTTTCGCTACCGGTTCAGCGCTGGCGATAAAGCAGGTATGGACGGAGCGCGGCGCACGGTTTCGACAGTATTCCAGATGCGCTGGCAGCCAGGTGGGAGAGTCGCTGTTGTCGATGCAAGCCCGGCCGCAGGCTGGCAGCAGTCAGAACAGCAACAGGAGACTCAAGTAGCTCATGGTGGGTCCCTCCAGGGTTGGCATTGTCGACTCGACGATCCTTTAGGGTGCAATGCCGAAGTCATCTCGTGCAGGATCATACAAATAGGGCCGGTAGTCGAACCCCTGTTCCGGCAGCAGTGGGTTCGCCAGCCGGAATATGCGGCGCTGTCCCAGATTGGCAAACAGCAGGGAGTCACGAAAATGATCGCGCCAGAGTCGTTGCAAAGAGCCATCTTGCCAGGCCAGCAGTATGCCTCGTTGAAGTCGCGCGCGCTCCTTTTTATAGCTGGCGTGGCTGTAGAGCACGTGAATGAGGGGGTAGAAGATAGCAACATGGCTGTCGACGCGCAGTGTGGGCTGCAGGAGCTGATGAGCCTGCCATTCGGGCAAGATTTCGTTGGCGCCGCGGCAAAAGAGGTCGCTGCGACCACGGGCTACCATGCGAAAAAGGGATTCGTAGTTATCCACCTCACGCACCTTGAAGCCACCTCGGCGCAGGATGTCGGCATCCTGCCAGCCACTGCCGGTAACCTGGGTGAAGTCTTGCAACTGAGCGAGGGTGGCAACCCTGCCCAGCGTCTCAGCCTTTTGCTCGCTCACAAAGCAGATACGATAGCCAAGAATGCCGAAGTCGATGGGAAAGGGGATGAAGGCGGCCTGTCCATGCTGGGATTGCAGCGGCCAGCTGTCGACGATAAAGAGCGCCTCCTTGCCGCGCTTCTGTACCTCAAGACGCATGCGGGCCTTGTTCATTCTCAATGAGGTGACCAGCTCGTAATCACCATATTCCGGCCGGGTCTTTTCAAGCGCCAGAGTCATCACATCGCGGTAATAACGCATGCGTTCATCACCGTGGCTTTCCGGGCCAATGAGGCTGAAACGGCTGCTGGCGAGCAGCAGGGGAGAGAAGACAAGTGAGAGGAGCAACAACGACAATCGATACATCTTGGCTAGGCCCGACGACATGATGCCTCCCATTATAGTTCGATGGATCTGGCGCGGTAGACTGCGAGCGGGAAACGTGAGCGCAGATCAGATCTGCAGCAACACTCCCAGCTGGCGGCAGAGACGGCGCAAGGCCTGGTTGTCGAGGGAGGCAAAGCCGAGCAGCCACCCCTCCTGCGTCGGCGGGCCCAGGTAGAACTGGCCGAGGGGGCGAAGCCCCAGCCCCTGTGCGTTGGCGGCCTCTGTCCAGCGAGCCTCGCCGCCGGGGGGTAGCAGCACGGCACATTGCAGGCCGGCTCCGCTGTGAATGGGGGTGAGGGCGGGACAGTGGCTGGCCAGCTCGGCCAGCAGCAGGTCGCGGCGGCTCTGGTAGACCAGCCGGCTCTGGCGCAGGTGGGTGGCGAAGTGGCCGGCGCGGATGAAGTCGGCGGTGACCGCCTGCAGCAGCTGGTTGCTGTGGCCGTCGACCGCGGCCCGGGCCCTACAGAAGGACTCCATCAGCGGCCTGGGCAGTACCAGGTAGGCGAGGCGCAGCGAGCCGAACAACACCTTGCTGAAGGTGCCCACATAGAGCACCCGTCCCTGACCATCCAGCCCCTGCAGGGCGGGGAGTGGCCGCTGATCGTACTGGTACTCGCCGTCGTAGTCGTCTTCCAGGATCCAGGCGCCGTGCCGCTCGGCCTCGGCCAGCAGCGCCATCCGCCGCGGCAGGCTCATGGGCACGCCGAGCGGATACTGGTGGGCCGGCGTGGTGTAGATGAGCCGTGGCGCCGGGGGTTCCCCCTGCGGGTTGAGTCCCTCTTCATCCACCGGCACCGGGTGCACCCGGGCGCCGGCACTCTCCATGGCGGTGCGGGCCCCGGGGTAGCCGGGATCCTCCACCCAGACGGTATCGCCGGCATCGATCAGCAGCTGGGTCGCCAGCAGGATCCCCTGTTGGGAGCTGGTGAGGATCAGGATCTGGTCCGGCTCGCACACCACGCCGCGCGATTGCACCAGATAGCTGCTGATGGCGCCGCGCAGCGCCTCCAGCCCCTGCGGCTCCCCGTAATTCATCCAGTTGCCGGCGTGCCGGCGCCACTGCTGTTGCATCAACCGGCCCCACAGGGCCTGGGGGAAGAGGCGGGGATCCGGCTGGCTGGAAGCAAAGGAGCGGCCCACCTCGGGCACGTCGTGACAGGCGCCGCTGTTGGCCATCTCCTGACCTCGGCGTGACAGACCGGCCGCTGACTGGGGCGGGCGCGGAGTCGGGGAGACCGCGGCCAGCGCCACGAAGCTGCCGGCCCCCACCTTGCGCACCAGATAGCCCTCTGCCTCCAGCCGGCCATAGGCCAGCTCCACCGTGCTGCGGGAGACCCCCAGATCGGCGGCCAGCATGCGGCTGGCGGGCAGCCGGCTGTGCTGGGGCAGGTGGCCGGCCAGCATGGCCGAGCGCAGGGTACGGACCAGCTGTTCGTGCAGCGGCAGATCGCTGGCTTGCTGGGTGGCAAACAGGGTGGGCAGGGCAGGCATGGGGATCTCCCGGGCGCTAATTGGTCTGCTCATATTGGCAAAATTGGTCGGCGTGGCAAGGCCATTATGTCGCTACATTGAGGCTCAAGGTTCGGTATTCACAACTATTGGCAATGAAAGGAGTCTGCATGTCGGAGTACAGCGCCACCATCAGCTGGCAGCGCGGGGCCAGCGAGCCCTTCGTCGATCAAGGTTACAGCCGGGCCCACTGGTGGGAGTTCGACGGCGGCGTCAGGGTGCCCGCCTCCTCGTCTCCCCACGTGGTGCCGCTGCCCTGGTCGGTGGCCGAGAACGTCGACCCGGAAGAGGCCTTCGTCGCGGCGATCTCCAGCTGCCACATGCTTACCTTCCTCTGGCTGGCGGCCAGGGCGGGCTATCTGGTGGAGAGCTACCGGGACGAGGCGGTGGGCATCATGGAAGCCAATGCCCGCGGTCGTCAGGCCATCACCCGGGTCACCCTGCAGCCGCTGGCGCAGTTCGGCGGTGAACGTCAGCCGGATCTGGCCGCACTGGAGCAGTTGCACCACCAGGCACACGAGGAGTGTTTCATCGCCAACTCGGTCACCACCGACATTACCACCCGGATTCGGGTTTGAGTACAAGGAGCGTCACTATGAGTCATGTATTGAGCAGCGGGCTGGCCAGTGCCGAACAAGCCCGCCTTTTCTTCGAGGCCCAGCTGGCCTTGCGCACCGATCCGGCGGATCTGGCCGCCGATCTGCTGGCCGGCGAAGAGCGGATCGTCGTCATCGACACCCGCTCTGCCGGTCACTATGCTGAGGGACACATCCCCGGCGCCATCAGCTTCCCCCATGTCACCATGAACCCGGCCACCACGGCTGCGCTGGCGCGGGACAAGGTCTATGTCTGCTATTGCGACGGCATCGGTTGCAACGGCTCGACCCGGGGCGCCTACAAGCTGGCGGCGCTCGGTTTTCAAGTCAAGGAGCTGCTCGGCGGCCTGCACTGGTGGCGGCAGGACGGCTTTGCCGTCGCCACCGGTAGCGAAGCGGGGGGGCTGCAAACGGGAGGGATTGCCTGTGGCTGCTGATATCCATCTGAACGAGTTCGGCCAGCCGGTCGGTGCGCCGCTGCCAGACTGGCGGGGCGCCGAGTTTCCGCCCCGTCGCCCCCTCAACGGCTGGGGTTGCCGGTTGGAGCCGCTGGATCCTGAGCGTCACGGCCCCGGTCTGTGGCAGGCCTTCAACGCCGACAGTGGGGCCATGTGGACCTACCTGACTACAGGCCCTTATGCAACAGAAGCGGACATGCTGGTCTGGCTGCGAGAGTGCGCCGCCAAGAGCGATCCCCAGTTCTACACCATCTTCGACGAGCATGGTGAACAGCCGCTGGGGCTGGCCAGCTACCTGCGCATCGACCCCCTGGCCGGCAGCATCGAGGTGGGCTGGCTGCACTTTTCCCCGGCCTTGCAGCGCTCGCGGCTGGCGACGGCGGCCATGGCGCTGATGATGGCCAATGCTTTTTCCCTCGGTTATCGGCGTTACGAATGGAAGTGCAATGCCTTCAACCAGCCCTCCTGGCAGGCGGCGCTGCGCCTTGGTTTCAGCTATGAGGGGACCTTTCGCCAGAGCCGGGTGGACAAGGGGCGCACGCGCGATACCGCTTGGTTCTCGGTGATCGACAGTGAGTGGCCGGCGCTGCAGGCTTGCTTCGAGCGCTGGTTGGCGCCTGACAACTTCGATGCGCAGGGGCACCAGCACCTGCGCCTCTCGACCCTCACGGCCGCCTTGCGCGGCGCTTGAATAAACCAGGGCGGCCATGGCCGCCCTGTTGTTTTTGCCGTCTTGTCTTCTCGCTGCTGATCTCCCTTCGCTTCTATTTTCTTCACTGCTATTTCGCTGCGTCTTCACTGCTCGAGTGCGGAGAGGATTGTATTAACATTTTTTTAATGTATCTTGTTTTTGAAATTGAATGCAATTTCGAACGAAAGTAACTTGCTGGTTTTCGTCCATTATCCAGGAGGCAAGATGAGCGTCATCCATACCCAGTTGCCCGCCGATCACAAGGCGGCCATCCGTCAGATGAAACAAGCCCTGCGCGCACAACTCGGCGACGTGGAGGCGGTCTTTGCCGAGGTCAGCCGCCGCATCGAGGCGCGGGTGGCCGAGGTGGAAGCGTTGCGAGCCCGTGGTGAGCCGGTGTGGCCAGAACTGGATTACCAGGCGCTGGCGGCGGGCCAGGTCAGCGAGGCCGAGCGTGCAGCCATACGGCGGCGCGGCTGCCTGGTGATCCGCGGGCACTTTGCACGGGAACGGGCGCTGGCCTGGGATCGCGACATGCTCGACTACCTGGATCTCAACCGCTTTGATGAGCTGTATCGCGGCCCCGGCGACAGTTTCTTCGGCTCCCTTGCCGCATCGCGCCCCGAGATTTACCCCATCTACTGGTCACGGGCCCAGATGGAGGCGCGCCAGAGCGACGAGATGGCGACCGTGCAGTCGTTCCTGAACCGCCTGTGGCAGTTCGAGCGGCCGGATGGGACAAACTGGTTCGACCCGGACGTGAGCATCATCTATCCCGATCGCATTCGCCGCCGTCCGCCCGGTACCTGTTCTCGCGGGCTGGGTGCCCATACCGACTCGGGGGCCCTCGAACGCTGGTTGCTGCCGGCCTACCAGCAGGTGTTTGCGTCGATTTTTCGGGGGGACATAGCCGCCTACGATCCCTGGGATGCGGCCCATCGCACCGAGGTCGAGGAGTACAGTGTGGAGAACACCACCAAGTGTTCGGTATTTCGTACCTTCCAGGGGTGGACGGCGCTCTCCGACATGTTGCCGGGGCAGGGATTGTTGCACGTAGTGCCGATCCCCGAGGCGATGGCCTACGTGCTGCTGCGGCCGCTGCAGCCCGACGTGCCGGAGGATGAGTTGTGCGGTGTCGCGCCGGGCAAGGTGCTGCCGGTCTCCGAGACCTGGCATCCGCTGTTGCTGCGGGCGATGACCTCGATCCCGGCGGTGACGGCAGGGGATTCGGTCTGGTGGCACTGCGACCTGATCCACGGCGTGGCAGCGGTGGAGCAGCAGCAGGGGTGGGGCAACGTCATGTATATTCCGGCGGCGCCCCGTTGCGAGAAGAACATGGCCTATGCCCGCCTGGTGCGCCAAGCGCTGGAGCAGGGAACTTCGCCTGGCGACTTTCCTCGCGAAGATTACGAGGCCGACTGGCAGGGGCGCTTCACCCTGGCCGATCTGAACGACCATGGTCGCCGCGCACTGGGCATGCTCCCGTAAACGAGGCTGGCCGGGCGGGCCTGCGCAGTGGCGGGCCCGCTCACGTTTCTATTCCCCGATGGGGGCGGCGATCCACTTCATCAGGCGCAGCATGTCAGCAGGCGCTACCCCTACCGAGAGGCCGCGCTTGCCACCGCTCACCAGGATCTCGTCAAACTGCATGGCCGAGTCGTCGAGCACGGTGGGCAAGAGCTTCTTCTGGGCCAGCGGACTGATGCCGCCGACCTTGTAGCCGGTCAGCTTCTCGGCTTCTGCCGGCTTCATCATCTCCACCTTCTTGAGACCGGTGGCCTTGGCCAGCTGTTTGAGGCTGCACAGGCCGGACGAGGGGACGATGGCCACCACTGCCTGCTTGTCGTGATGGGCGATCAGGGTCTTGAACACCTGGGCTTCCGGCAGGCCGAGCTGGGTCGCGGCATGCTTGCCGAAGTCGTCGTGGGCTTCGCACTCGTAGGGGTAGAGCTTGTGGGGGATCTTGAGCTTCTTCAGCAGGTTGATGGCTGGCGTCATGATGGGTGCCTTGAGTCGAAACAAGGCCAAACAGTCTGCGCCTGTGGGGCGGGTGATGCAAGTTGCTCGCGTTCCCAAGGGGTGGATGAGCGCGCCAAAGTAAAAAAAGCCCGGGTCAATGACCCGGGCTTTTCATTGCAGCGCACCTCAGGAGAAGCAGATCTGCAGCACGTAGAAGATGGCGATGGCCAGGATGGCGCCCGCAGGCAGGGTGATGACCCAGGAGACCACGATGTTGCGCAGCACGCCCAGGTTCAGCGCCGCGATACCGCGCGCCAGACCCACGCCCATGACCGCACCAACCAGGGTCTGGGTGGTGGAGATCGGCAGACCGGTGCCGGAGGCGATCACCACGGTGGCGGCGGTGGCCAGCTGGGCGGCGAAGCCGCGGCTCGGCGTCAGGTGAGTGATGCCGGTACCGACGGTGGCCATCACCTTCTCGCCCATGGTGGCCAGACCGATGACGATGCCGATGCCGCCGAGCGGCAGGATCCACCAGGCGATGTGAGAGCTGCCACCGATCTCGCCGCCGGCCGCCACGATGGAGGCGACAGCGGAGAGCGGGCCGATGGCGTTGGCCACGTCGTTGGAGCCGTGGGCAAAGGCCATGGCACAGGCGGTGATGATCATCAGGATGCCGAACACCTTCTCCACGTTGGCGAAGTGCATCTTGCTGTCATCCTGCGGGTTGTACTGCTGGCCACGAATGTAGAGCCAGCCGGCAAACGCCACTGCGATGGAGATGGCGACGGAGAGCAGGATGCCCTCGCCATCGGTCAGGTGCAGACCGACGTGGGTCAGCCCCTTCTTGATGGTCACCAGGCAGATCACCAGCGCGGTCAGGAACATGTAGAACGGCACGTAGCGTTTGGCGTTGTTCAGCGGATCATCGGTGTTGAAGATAAGCTTCTGCACGCTGATGAACATGAAGTAGGCGATGACGCCGGAGATGGCCGGGGTGATGATCCAGGAGCCGACGATGCCGCCAAACTTGCTCCACTGCACCGCTTCCGGGCCAATGCTCACCACGGCGAAACCGACGATGGCACCGATGATGGAGTGGGTGGTGGAGACGGGCCAGCCGAAGTAGGAGGCCAGGATCAACCAGGCGCCCGCAGCCAGCAGGGAGGCTATCATGCCGAGCACCAGCAGATCCGGCGTATCGGCAAAGGCGTTGCTGTCGATGATGCCGTTGCGGATGGTTGCGGTCACTTCGCCGCCGGCCAGATAGGCACCGGCAAACTCGAAGATCATGGCGATGATGATGGCCTGACGGATGGTCAGGGATTTGGTGCCGACCGACGTGCCCATGGCGTTGGCAACGTCATTCGCGCCGATACCCCAGGCCATCAAAAAGCCGAACAAGGCCGCCACGAGCACCAGGGTGGTGCCGTAATTCGCGATAATGTCCATTCAGTGTTTACCCAGTCAGTCGATTACGAACGAGCCAGCATCAGTTCCAGACGGGCGCCAACGCGCTCGGCCTGATCTGCCAGGTCACCTACCCATTCGAGGATCTTGTAGAGGAACATAACGTCGATCGGATTGTATTTCTGCTCAACGGCTTGCAGCTGTTGGCGCAGCCCGATCTGCATGGTGTCAGTATCGTCCTCGATAAGATCCAGCTGGTGGATCATCTCGGCAACCATTTCAACTTCACGTCCTTTAAAGCCGGTTTCGAGCAGCTCATCGAGTTCTCCGATGGCTTTCTCGGCTTGGGCGGTCGCATCGATACAGCGTTTGAGATAGGCCATGAAATCGGCACGCATCTCGGAGGGGAATTCCATTTTACGACCAAGCATGCGGCCGGAAATATCCTTGGCACGATTGGCAATCTTGTCCTGCTGGGTCAGCAGTTCGAGCAGGTCGGTACGAGCAACCGGCAGGAACAGGCCGCGAGGCAGCTTCAGACGAATTTCACGCTTGAGGATGTCCGCTTCTTTTTCCAGCTGGGCAATCTGCTGCCGGATCTTCTCGGCATCTTCCCAACGGTCTTCGGCAACGGCATCAAAAAAGGGAACCAACTGCTGGGAGCACTGGTGAACCTTGACGATATGCTTCTGCAGCGGCTTGATGGGGGACTTGGCAAAAAGCCCCAAAATAGTATTTACTGGCATGGCCAAACCTGTGTCGGTGAAAAAACACTCGATACGATTTTATGAGGGGCGCATGGTAACCGAACTGCGCCATCAATAAAACCGTGAATTAATCCTGATGTATCGCAGGCATTATATCCTCGCGCTTAGCATCACGCCCCCCAAAGTTGCCTGCCAGCCCGGAATGACTATGCAAACTGAGATCGAGATAAAGTTTTTTGTCTCCCGAGATATTCGACAGCCTTTTTTCAACCTTCTGAATTCACTGGAAATTATATCCAACTCTCAAGCCGAGCTCGGCAATGTCTATTTTGATACGCCAGCGCTGGATTTGCGCCGCCTGGAGATGGGATTGCGGATCCGTCGCAGCGATGATTTCGCCGAGCAGACGATTAAATGTCGGGGCCAGGCGGTGGGCGGATTGCATGCCAGACCTGAATACAATGCTCCGGTCGCTGGCGATATGCCCGCGCTTGACGCTTTTCCTGACGAGATTTGGCCGAGTCTTTCCGCTCGCGATGCAATCCAGGGAGCCCTGGTGGCTCAGTTTCGTACCGACTTCCAGCGTCGCCACTGGTTGATCGCCTTCGAGGGAGCCGAAATTGAGCTGGCCTGGGATCAAGGGGAGATCGTCGGCGTGCTCGGCAAGAGTCGCATCGACGAGCTTGAGCTTGAGCTCAAATCCGGCGAGGCGAGTGCCCTGTTCGGCTTGGCAGAGCAGTTGGCCGGGCTTGGCGGCCTGCGGCTCGGGGCTCAGTCCAAGGCTCAGCGTGGTTATCGGCTGGCTGGGCTCGGCAAGCCGCTGGCGCTGCAAGCCTTGCCTGCGATGACCGACCTGAGTGCGGCCGAGCGTATCACTCTCGGCCTGCAGCACTGGCAGCACCACGAGCAGTATTGGCTGGAACAGACGAGCACCGAGGCGCAGGGGTTGGCGTTGCAGCAGCTGCGCCTGGGCATGGACCTGATTGCCGAGGCGGCCGGCAGGTTGCCGGCAGCGGACTGGCTGGTGGAGCTAACCCGGTTCGGGCCGCGGCTGGCCTCGGTCGCCGGACAGGCCGACTGGCAGCTGGCGTTGCCGGCCCTGTTCCTTCAGGCCGACTATGTGCGCCTGCAACTGGCCATCGCGGCTTGGCTGCACCAGCAAGGGTGATGGGCTGTGTCGCAGCACCTGCAATGTAAAAAGGTGAGCTTGGCTCACCTTTTTCTTTAGCTGTCGATAGAGCCAGCGGGCTGGCAATGGAGGTCTACGCGGCTGATTCAGACCTGGGTGTAGATCAGCCCGGTGCTGCGCACCACGTCTTCCCCCTGGCAGCGCAGTTCCAGTTCGCTGGTGTCGCAGGGCTGGCCGTTGTGCTCGATGCAAAATTCGAAGCGGGTACGGGATTTTACCGGAATGTGCTGCGAGTTGGTGGGGGTGGCCTGCCATTGCCACTGCTGCAATACGGCGATGGCGGCGTCGCTGAACTGCGGGTCGCTGCTGTCCAGTACCCGGATCTGTTCGGCCCGTCCCGCCGGATTGATCACGTACTCTAGCGAGCTGCAACCGGTCTGCCCGGCCAGGATGGCCTCTTTGGGGTAGCGGGATTCCATCCGGGTGAGCTGGCTCCACTGGGCGTTCACTTCCTTGAGATCGCTTAAGGGGAGGGAGGTCAGATGGACGCTGTGGGTCTGCTGGCTGCAGCCGGTCAATGCGCACAGGGCGCCCAGCAAAAGAGTGGTTTTCATGTTCGCTTCCCTTCGTTATTGGTATTGCTGGCGGGCCTGGGCCCGCCGCTCGGCAGGGCCATTAATAAAATATTCAGCCACGAATGAAAACCCTTTACCGGCGACAGACCAGAAAAAACCGCCTTTCGGCGGCTTTTTCGGTTTTTTCCCACTCAGTAATAGCCCGCATCGTCCGGGTTGGGCCTGGTCTTGAAGCGGCGGTGCAGCCACATGTACTGCTCTGGCGCCTTGCGCACGGCCGCCTCAATCTCGCGGTTGGCACAGGCCGCATCGACCAGGTCGTCGCCGCTGGGATAGTCGGCGAGCGGCGCCCCGATATGCAGGGTGTAACCCTCGCTGGTGCGAATGTTGTAGCAGGGCAGGGTGACGGTATTTTTCACCCGCGCCAGGGTAGCGGTGCCGGTGATGGTGGCGGCCTGCTCGACCGCGAAGTAGGGCACGAACACGCTGGCATGGGCACCGTAGTCGTGATCCGGCGCATACCAGAGCGCATCGCCGTTGCGCAGCGCCTTGATCATCCCCTTCACATCCATCCGGTCCACCAGGTATTTGTTGGAGGCGCAGCGACCGTGGTATTGGGCATACTCCAGCACCGGGTTGGTGTTGGGACGATAGACACCGACCCCGGGCCGCACCAGGCCGAAGCAGCGGGCGTTGAGCTCCAGCGTGAGGAAATGGCAGGAGAGCAGCAGCATGCCCTGACCCTTCTCCATGGCGGCGATGACGTGCTCTTCCCCTTCTACCTTCATCAGGTTGCGCATCCGCCAGTCCGGCCAGAACCAGGCCATGCCGACTTCGAAGATGGCGCAGCCCACGCTCTCGAAATTCTGTTTGAGCAGTTTCTCGCGCTCATCCTTGGTCAGCTCTGGCATCGCCAGTTCCAGATTGCGGCGGGCAATCTTGACGCGGGATTTCAACAGCTTACGGGCCAGACTGCCGAGCTGGCGTCCTAGCCACATCTGGCTGCGCCAGGGCAACAGCACCAGCAGCCAGAGCAGGCTGAGGCCGAACCAGCTGGCCCAGTAGCGGGGATGAAACAGGCGGGGTTCGAGGCGGGGAGCATTGTCGTGGGCCATGAAAAGTCTCTTGTTCGCAATCGCCATGCACCGGGCAAGCCCGGTCGAATAAGGGAAGGCGATAAAGGCACGTGGGGATCCTGAACGGATCGTTTTATTCGCAAGCGGGGATTCTAGCCGAAAAGCGGGGTCGGGAGCGAATGGCTATGTGCTGGTCAGAGGGGCTGCTTGCGGCTTCTTCGCGTGGCGCGAAGGGTAACTACAGGTTTCCTTCCGCGTTCTTAATGGAAACTGCAGGTTTGCTTTTTCTCCCTCAAATAAAAGAGTGTGATAAAATCGGCGACTGATTTTTCAGGTTTTGAGAGTCGATACAGATGAAGATCACCCTGCCCGAGTTTGAAAAAGCCCGCGTTCTGGTCGTTGGCGATGTCATGTTGGACCGTTATTGGCATGGCCCCACCGGCCGGATCTCGCCCGAGGCACCGGTGCCCGTGGTCAAGGTTGAACACATTGAGGAGCGCCCGGGTGGCGCCGCCAACGTGGCGCTCAACTCCGCCGCGCTGGGCGCTCACGCTGTGCTGCTGGGTCTGACCGGTCAGGATGAGGCTGCCGATGCCCTGGCTGGCCAGATGGCTGGCGTCAAGGTCGCCTGTGACTTCGTTCGTCTGGCCGACTACCCGACCATCACCAAGCTGCGCGTGCTGTCGCGCAACCAGCAGCTACTACGTCTGGACTTTGAAGAGGCCTTCCACGATGTGGACTCCACCCTGCTGATGGGCAAGGTCGAGCAGGCGCTGCCGCATAGCGACGTGATGATCCTCTCCGACTACGGCAAGGGCGCCCTCAACGACGTACCCGGCATGATCCAGCGCGCTCGCGCTGCCGGCATCCCGGTGCTGGTCGATCCCAAGGGGACCGATTTCGAGAAGTACCGCGGCGCCACCCTGCTGACCCCCAACATGTCCGAGTTCGAGGCCGTGGTGGGCAAGGTGAAGAGTGAAGAAGAACTGGTTGCCAAGGGGCTGGAACTGGTCAAGCGTTTCGAACTGGAGGCCCTGCTGGTCACCCGTTCCGAGAACGGTATGACCCTGATCCGCGAAGGCCAACCCGAGTTGCACCTGCCGGCCCAGGCCCACGAGGTGTATGACGTGACCGGTGCCGGTGATACCGTCATCTCCACCCTGGCCACTTCGCTGGCCGCCGGCAAGAGCCTGGACGAAGCCTGTGCCCTGGCCAACACCGCCGCCGGCATCGTGGTCGGCAAGCTGGGGACCTCCACCGTCAGCCCGGTCGAGCTGGCCAACGCCCTCTACACCGAGCAGGAGACCGGCTTTGGCGTCATGTCCGAAGCCCAGCTCAAGATTGCCGTGCAGGCCGCCCGTCTGCGTGGCGAGAAGGTAGTGATGACCAACGGCTGCTTCGACATCCTGCACGCCGGTCACGTCTCCTACCTGGCCAATGCCGGCAAGCTGGGGGATCGCCTGATCGTGGCGGTCAACACCGATGAGTCGGTGCGCCGCCTCAAGGGGCCGGGTCGTCCGGTCAATCCGACCGAGCGCCGGATGGCCGTGCTGGCCGCGCTGGGGGCCGTGGACTGGGTGGTGCCCTTCTCCGAGGACACCCCGCAGCGGCTGATCGCCGAGGTGCTGCCGGATCTGCTGGTCAAGGGCGGCGACTACAAGCCGGAAGAGATTGCCGGCTACGCCGAGGTGACCGCCAACGGCGGCGAGGTGCGGGTCCTCAACTTCGAGGATGGCTGCTCCACCAGCGACATCATCAAGACCATCCGCGAACGCGGCTAAGCGCAAAACCCGGCCAAGGTCGGGTTTTTTGATGGGGCTGCCGGGCCGGCGACATGATGTTGCCTGGTAGGCCCTGGCCAACGCACTCCTGGCGATGAACAGACATGAAAAAGGCGACCCTCTGGTCGCCTTTTTGTCGTCATGAACCGGATCAGGATTTGTTCTTGGCCTGAGCGGCGGGCATCAGCCCCTGGTTCACGTCTTCCAGATCCTTCTGTTCCAGCGTGCCGGCGGCCTGCTTGAGGGAGAGGATGCTGAGGATGTAGTTGTAGCGGGCCTCGGAGAGCTTCTGCTTGGCCTGGTACAGCTTGCGAGTGGAGTCCAGCACGTCGACGATGGTACGGGTACCCACTTCGTAACCGGCCTCGGTCGCCTTCAGGGCGCTGTCAGCGGAGATGACGGACTGGCCGTAGGCGCGCACCGAGCCGATGCTGGCGTTCACGTTGTTGTAGGAGGAGCGAACCGTGCTCTGCACGTTGCGGAAGCTGCGCTCCAGCTGTTCGCTGGCGGCCACGTAGTTGAACTGGGACTGCTTGACCTGGGAGGTGGTTGCCCCGCCGCTGTAGAGCGGCAGCTTGAAGTTCAGACCGATGTTGGCCTGGTTGGCGTTGCTCTCCGGGTTGCGGATCTCGTCCTTGTAGTCGCTGTAGGTGCTGGAGAGGCCGGCGCCCAGATCCAGGGTCGGCTCATGACCGGTCTTGGCCAGATCGATCTGCTCCTTGGCGATGTCCTTGCCGATGCGAGCACTGTGCAGTTGCAGGTTCTTGTCCAGCGCCAGCTCCAGCCACTTGTCGGAGTTGAACGGAGTCTTCTGCGGACTGAAGCGCTCGGTGTTGAGCACGTCCAGCTGACGGTGGTCGATACCGGTCAGCTCGCGCAGGCTCTCGTAGCTGTTGTCCAGGGTGTTCTCGGCGTTGATCTCGTCCGCCAGCGCCTGATCGCGCTCGGCCTCGGCTTCGTGCACGTCGGTGATGGCGGTCAGGCCCACTTCGAAGCGCTGCTGGGTCTGTTCCAGCTGACGTTCCACTGCGGCCTTGTTGGCGCGCACGAACTCCAGGGTATCCATCGCCTTGAGCACGTCGAAATAGGCCTGGGCGGTACGCAGCATCAGGTTCTGGATTTCGAGGTTGTAGGTCACGTCGGACTGGGTGGCGCTCTTCTCGGTCAGGCTCAGGTTGACCCAGTTGCTGCGGCGGTAAATGGATTGGTCCAGCGACAGGGAACCGGTGGCGTTACTGTTGGTCTGGGTATCACCCTTGTTTTGCAGGTAGTTCAGACCGGCGCCCAGGTTGATCTGCGGCAAGAGGGCGGCGCGGGATTCGTTGATCTTCTCGAAGGCCTGGTCACGCTTGGCTTTGGATTCCAGCAGCTGGGTGTCCTTGATCTGGGCCTGTTGGTAGATATCGAGCAGGTTTTCGGCATGGGCGCCGGCGCTGACGCCCAGCAACACCATGGCTGACAAGAGTGTTCTTTTCATAGATCGTTTTAACCTTATGTATTAACCCAAAGCTGTCGCTGGATGAAGGAGGGGTATTGTCACTGAGCAAGCTTGATTTCAGCTTAATCACTCTACTATAAGCAAAATTTTATGATAACTGTCTCTTTTCCAGCGACAGGAACGTCAAGAACGAGGGTGAGTTTTCTCCCCCTCGTGCCTAGCCAAATGTCCTGTGGCTGCTAAAATCCATCCCTCATCTCCGACGGGAGCGAGTGAATGAATGTTCATTCATGTTCCCGGATTTTATGGTCTAACCGAGCCAAGTCAAGCTGGCGGGAGTCTCGTATGTCGCAGCAAGCCTTGCCCCAAACCCGTCACTACTCTGCCGATGATGTGAAAATTATCGATAAATCAGCAGGATATAACGGGTTCTTCAAAGTAAACGTCTATCATCTGCAGCACAGGTTATTTGCAGGGGGCTGGAACGAGCCCATCGTCCGCGAGCTGTTCGAGCGCGGCCATGCCGCCGCCCTGCTGCCCTACGACCCGGTACGCGACCAGATCGTGCTGGTGGAGCAGTTTCGTATCGGCGCCATCGAGACCAGCGCCACCCCCTGGCTGCTGGAGCTGGTGGCCGGCATCATAGACCCGGGCGAGGTCGCTGAAGAGGTGGTGCGGCGCGAAGCAGTGGAAGAGGCGGGCATCGAGGTCGGCCGCTGCGAGCACGCGATCAGCTATCTGGTGAGCCCGGGCGGCAGCACCGAGCGCATCGAGGTTTACGTGGGCGAGGTGGATGCCAGCAAGGCCGAGGGGATCCACGGTCTGGCGGAAGAGGGGGAAGACATCCGGGTCCACGTGGTGAGCCGCGAGCAGGCCTATGCCTGGCTCAAAGAGGGGCGCATCGACAATGCCGCCTCCGTCATCGCTCTGCAGTGGCTGGCTCTCAATCACGGCGAGCTGCGTGCCCGCTGGCTGGCGGGGCGCTGAGGTGGCGCTCGTTCATACCCAGGCCAAGCGCTATGTGCCTGATTTGATGTCCTTGCAGCGTACCTGTGAGGTCAACTACATGACCCTGATGAAACTGCTGCCGCCGGGCGGCAGTGTCGGCGCCGAACGCCGCTATCAGGTGGGCAACGGGCTGCAGTTTCAGCTCACGGTGAGCGAGGAGAGTCGCTTCACCAGCCAAGTGATCCTGGCCCAGCACAACCCGGAATTGCCGAGTTATTTGCAGGCCCGGATAGAGATTCGTTTGTACCATGACGTGCGGATGGCGGAAGTGTGTGCGGCGCAACAGATTTCAAGGTTGCAACCACGTTATGATTATCCCAATAAAAATATGCACCAGCGGGATGAAAAGGAGCAGGTAAACCTGTTTCTGGCCGATTGGCTAAAATTTTGTCTCAGACATGGTACCAGCCTGATAAACATCCTCTAGTTGAACTCATAAAAAGAAGCGTGATTTTGGAAACAGAGCTACCCCAGGCGCAGGACGGCAGTGTGCGCCTGTTGCAAATTACCGACACCCACCTCTTCGCGAGTGCCGAGGGGCGGCTATTGGCCGTGCGCACTGCCGAGAGCCTGGCTGCCGTGCTGGAACGGGTACAGGCCAATGACCATCCGTTCGATCTGATCCTCGCCACCGGGGATCTCTCTCAGGATCACAGTCCGGAGTCCTACCAGCGCTTCGCCTCCATGATGGCGCCGCTGGCGCGCCCCATCTACTGGCTGCCCGGCAACCACGACGATGGCCCCCTGATGACCGAATACCTGCACGCGGCCGGCATCAGCGAGGCCAAGCAACTGGTGGGCGAGCACTGGCAGGTGATCCTGCTGGACACCCAGGTGCGCGGCAAACCTCACGGGGTGCTGGGGGATCACCAGCTGGCGGCGCTGGATCAGGCGCTGCGCCAGCATCCCGAGCGCCATGCCCTGATCGCCCTGCACCATCAGGCGGTGCCGGTGGGTTGCACCTGGCTCGATCAGCACAATCTCAAGAATGCCGACGACCTGTTCGCCGTGCTGGCCCGTCACCCGCAGCAGAAGACCATCCTGTTTGGCCACGTCCACCAGGAGTTCGACGAGGTGCACCGCGGGGTGCGGCTGATCGCCAGCCCCTCCACCTGCATCCAGTTCAAACCGCTCTCTGATGGCTTCGCGCTGGACGAATCCGGTCCGGGTTGGCGTTACCTCACCCTCTACCCGGATGGCCGCATCGCCAGCCAGGTGTGGCGTCTGCCGGTGGGGCAGTTCGTGCCCGACCCCAATGCCACCGGTTATTGAGGAGCCGTGATGAAGCCCGTTCTCCTCTACCTGCACGGTTTCAACTCCTCGCCCGGTTCTGCCAAGGCGCAGCAGATGGTTGCCTGGGTGGCTGAGCACAGACCCGATATCGAGGTGGTGATCCCGGCCCAGCCCAACACGCCTGCGGCGGCCTGGGCGGCCATCGAGCAGACTATTGCCGATCTGCAGAGCCGTTATGGCAACGAATTCAAACTTGGCGCCGTGGGCAGCTCCCTCGGCGGTTTTATGGCGACCCGGGTCAGCGAGTTCTACGGCTGCCGCGCGGCGCTGATCAACCCGGCGGTGCGCCCGCACGAGCTGCTCTGCGACTACCTCGGCCCCCAGACCAACCCCTACACGGGGGAGCAGTATCAACTGCTGCCTGAACACATGGATGAGCTGCGGGCGCTGGCGGTACCGGTGAGCGCTCCAGAGCGACTCTGGGTGCTGCAACAGCAGGAGGACGAGGTGCTCGACTATCGCAAGGCGCTGGACGAATACCGTTTTGCCCGGCTCTCGCTGGAGTGCGGTGGCGACCACGCCTTCGTGGCGTTCGAGCGCTACCCCGCCCAGATCGTCCGCTTCCTCGGGCTCTAGCCATGCAGCCGCCGTTGGCCACCTTTCTGGAACAGGTGCTGGCCACGGCGCAAGCGGGCCTCACCTACTCCAAAGACCCCTTCGATATCGGCCGTTTCGAGGCGCTGCGAGCGGCCACGGTGGCGCTCATCGCCAGCCAGAGCGAGCTGGCACCGGAAGCCATCAGTGACTGGATCGCTCTCGATCGCGGTTATCCCACCCCCAAGCTCGATGTGCGGGCCTTCATTCAGAACGATGCGGGCCATATCCTGTTGGTGCAGGAGCGCAGCGACGGCTGCTGGACGCTGCCGGGGGGCTGGTGCGATATCGGTGACTCGCCGGCGGGGGCCGTGGTGCGCGAAGTGGTGGAGGAGACCGGCCTTGAGTGCTGTGCGGTGCAACTGCTGGCGCTGTTCGACAAGCTAAAACACCCTCATCCGCCCCAGCTGCCTCACGCGCACAAGGCGTTCTTCCTGTGCGAGGTGACCGGCGGCCAGCTGCTGGGCGAAACCGATGAAACCAAAGGGGCGGGGTACTTCCCCATCGACGACTTGCCCCCGCTCTCCCGCCATCGGGTCGTGGCGTCCCAGCTGCGCACCCTGTACGACCATCTTTTGCAGGAGCGGCAGGATACCCTGTTTGATTGACTAGTACGGAGCATGAACCTGTCTGCAAGGAGGCGGCATGATCAAGCGCATCGGCAATACCCCCATTCAGGAGCGACACAAGGCCAGCTGCCACTGCGGCGCCGTGGTGCTGGAGCTGACCCTGCCGGACGGCGTGGTGGATCCGCGCCGCTGCGACTGCTCGCTATGCCGACGGCGGGGCGCCATCGTCGCCTCGGTGCCGCTGTCCGGCATCCGCATCCTGCAAGGGGAGGAGGTGCTGCGCTGCTACCAGTTCAACACCCGCACCGCCAAACACTACTTCTGCAGCATCTGCGGCATCTATACCCACCATCAGCGCCGCTCCAATCCGGCCCAGTATGGTTACAACCTCGCCTGCCTTGAAGGCGTCAATCCATTCGAGCTGGGCGAGGTGCCGCTGCTCGACGGCATCAACCATCCGGCGGATCGGCTGGTCTGACCGGCAGGGTCTCATCTGCTCCTGTAGCACCCTGCGGGGCTGTGATAGTCTTGCCAGACCCGCCGCACGGCGGGCCTTGAGTCCGCATTATCTCGCTTGCCAACAGGGAGCCCGCTTGTGACAACTTCAGCACTGCCGGATCTGATCCTGGGCGCCTCTCTCTACTTTCCACCGCTGTTCAAGGCGGTGCTGCTCGGCCTGCTAGGCTGGCTGCCGGTGCACCACCTGCTGCGTGACTGGCTCTACGGCGGGGATGTCTGGCATCCCCTGCTGATGGATCTCTCCCTGTTTATCCTCGCCGTCAGCGGCGCCCTATGGATATTGCTACATGGCTAAATCACCCCTCGCGACCCTCAAATACTTCTCTACCCTGCTGGTCTGCGCGCTGGCGCTGGCGGCGGGCTGGTGGCTGTGGAACTACTACATGCAGGGGCCCTGGACCCGGGATGGCAAGGTGCGCGCCGAGCTGGTCAGCATCACCCCCGAGGTGTCGGGCAAGATCATCAAGATAGCGGTGAAAGACAACCAGCTGGTCAAGGCGGGGGAGGAGATCTTTACCCTGGATCCCGAGCCCTACCGGATTGCGCTGGACAACGCCCAGGCTGCGCTGGCCAAGGCCAAATCGGATCTCGACAAGGCGGAGCATGAGGCGAGCCGGCGCAGCGGCCTGTCGCGCAGCGTCATCTCCGCCGAGGCGGTGGATGAGGCCCGCCTCAATGCCCAGGCGATGAAGGCGGCCTACCAGGTGGCCCAGGCCAATCTGGAGCAGGCCAGATGGTCGCTGGCCAAGACCCGGGTGCATGCCGCGAGCGACGGCTACATCACCAACCTGCAGACCCGGGTCGGCAACTATGCCAGCGCCGGCGTGCCGCTGGTGGCGCTGGTGGACATCCACTCCTTCTACGTGCAGGGCTACTTCGAGGAGACCAAGCTCAGGCACATAGCGCCGGGCAAACCGGCCGAGGTGGTGCTCTACAGCGGGGAGCAGCGGCTGCGCGGCGAAGTGGAGAGCATAGGGCGTGCCATCCACGATCAGAGCGTGGAGGGGGCCGACAACCTGCTGCTGGACGTCAAACCCAACGTGCCCTGGGTGCGGCTGGCCCAGCGGGTGCCGGTGCGGATCAAGCTGCTGGAGGTGCCGCCCGAGCTGACGCTGATTGCAGGCACCACTTGCACCATCACCATAGGGGAGTAAGGTGGCCGCCTCGCTCTGGCGCCAGACCCCCTGGGGCAAGGCCAATGGCGGCCAGTGGCGCTACGCCCTGCGCAACAGCCTGGCGATGTGCCTGTCGCTCTGGCTGGCCTTCGTGCTGGAGCTGGACTCCCCCTACTGGGCGATGACGTCAGCTGCCGTGGTGAGTTTTCCCACCGTGGGCGGGGTCATCAGCAAGAGTCTGGGGCGGGTAGTGGGCAGCTTGATTGGCGCCATGGCGGCGGTGGTGATCACCGGCCTTGGCATCAGCGATCCCTGGCTGTTCAGCTTCCTTATCGCGCTCTGGCTGGCGCTCTGCACCTACATCTCCAACCACCATCAGAACAACGTCTCCTACGCCTTTGCGCTGGCGGGCTACACCGCCGCCATCATCGCCTTCTCCTGCGTCAACGTGACCGACCCGCAGCACATCTTCGACATCGCCCAGGCGCGGGTGAGCGAGGTGATCATCGGCATCCTCTGCGGCGGCCTGTTGATGATGATCCTGCCCAGCACCTCGGATGGCGAGACCCTGCTGCAGTCGCTGCACAAGACCCAAGCCCGCCTGCTGGAGCATGCCCAGCTGCTCTGGCTGGGGGAGGCGAGCCCGGAGGTGCGCACCGCCCACGAGGGGCTGATCGGCCAGATCCTCACCATGAACGTGCTGCGCATCCAGGCGGTCTGGAGCCACCATCGGCTGCGCCGCCACAACCGGCTGCTCAACTTCCTGCTGCACCGCCAGCTGCGGCTCATCAGCCTCATCTCCAGCCAGCGCCGCATGCTGCACAACTGGCCGACGCAACCGGAGGGGCTGCAGGCGTTGCTGGAGCGGCTGCTGGCCGAGCTGGGCCAGCCCGGCTGTGACAAGTACCGCATCGCCCGGCTGCTGGCCCCCTTGGTGCCGACGGCGGCCAGCGATTACCGGCTGCACACCTTCTGGCGACGGCTGCGCCACTTCTGCTGGAGCTATCTGGAGTGTCAGCGCTGGCTGGATCGGCTGGCCCGCTACGACGACCAGGAGTGGCCGGCGCCGCCGCGCCACTCTTCGCTTACCAGCCACACCGACACGCTGGAGGCGGCCTACAACGGCGGGCGCACCTTCCTCTGCGTGCTGCTCGGCTGCGCCTTCTGGATCCACAGCCAGTGGGATGCGGGCAGCTCGGCGCTGACCCTGCTCTCCATCTGCTGCGTGCTCTACTCGGCCACCCCGGCGCCTGCCAAGGGGGCCAACACCATGCTCAAGGCGATCCTGCTGCTGAGCCTCATTTGCTTCGCGGTCAAGTTCGGCCTGATGATCCGCCTCGACGACTTCTGGCTCTTCTGCGCTCTGCTGTTCCCCGTGCTCATCACCATGCAGCTGTTCAAGCAGCAACAGCCCAGGCAGGCGGTGCTGTGGGGCCAGCTCATCGTGCTGCTCGGCTCCTTTCTTGCCATCACCAATCCGCCGAGCTACGACTACCTGCAGTACATCAATGGCAGCCTGGGGCAGGCGCTGGGGGTGATGAGCGCCGGACTGGCGTTCCAGCTGCTGCGACCGAGCTCGGATCGGCGCAAGAGCCGCCGCCTCATCCGCTCCCTGCGCCGCCACTTCATGGATCAACTGGAGCCGGCCCCGCGCCAGAGCGAGAGCCAGTTCGAATCGCTCATCTATCACTGCATCAGCCAGCTCAGCCAGAGCCAGGATCAGACCGCCCGCCTCTGGGTACTGCGCTGGGGCGTGGTGCTGCTCAACTGCAGCCACATCGTCTGGCAGCTGCGTCAGTGGCGCGGCGAGGATCAGCCCCTCTATCTGGTGCGCGACAACTGCATCCGCTCTCTGCAGGGGATCCTCACCGAGCAGGGAGTGCAGCACGCCTCCCTGGATCGCACCCTGGGCGAGCTGCAGCGGATCAGCGCGGCCCTGGCCAACCACAGGGAGCCGACGGCGCGGGAGCTGGCCGGCATGGTGTGGCGGCTGCACAGCTCGCTCTCCCAGTTGCAGCAGGCGCTGCCGGTGGCGGCCGAGGCGCGCTGAACGGGCTGGCGGGGTGACTTACCCCGTCCGGATCAAGCTTTGCCGCCGCCGGGTTTGTCCAATACCCTCCCAACGAGTAAGATTCTCCCCAAACGTCAATTCGCAAGGCCCTCCATGTCTACTCAATACAATGCGGATGCCATTGAGGTCCTCAATGGCCTTGAACCGGTGCGTCGCCGCCCCGGCATGTATACCGACACCACCCGGCCCAATCACCTCGGCCAGGAGGTCATCGACAACAGCGTCGACGAGGCGCTGGCGGGTCACGCCCGTACCCTGGAGGTGACCCTGTATGAGGATCAGTCCCTCGAGGTGATCGACGACGGTCGCGGCATGCCGGTCGACATCCACCCGGAGGAAGGGGTGTGCGGGGTGGAGCTGATCCTCTGCAAGCTGCACGCGGGCGGCAAGTTCTCCAACAAGAACTACCAGTTCTCCGGTGGTCTGCACGGGGTGGGTATCTCGGTGGTGAACGCCCTCTCTGAGCGGGTCGAGGTGACGGTGCGCCGCGATGGCCAGGTCTATGACATCGCCTTCGAGAAGGGCGAGAAGGTGCAGGAGCTGACCATCACCGGCACCTGCGGGCGCCGCAACACCGGCACCCGGGTACGCTTCTGGCCGGAAGCCCACTACTTCGATTCGCCCCGTTTCTCGGTCTCCAAGCTGGAGCACCTGCTCAAGGCCAAGGCGGTGCTCTGCCCGGGCCTCACCATCAAGTTCCTCGACAAGAACACCGGCATCAAGCTGGAGTGGTGCTATGAAGACGGCCTCAAGGATTACCTGGTCGATGCGGTCAAGCAGTTCACCTGCCTGCCGGAGCAGCCCTTCGTCGGCGCCTTCAGCACCGAGCAGTCGGCGGTGGACTGGGCCCTGTGCTGGCTGCCGGAAGGGGGTGAATGCCTCGCCGAATCCTATGTGAACCTGATCCCCACCGCCCAGGGCGGTACCCACGTCAACGGTCTGCGCCAGGGCCTGCTCGACGCCATGCGCGAGTTCTGCGAGTTCCGCAACCTGCTGCCGCGCGGGGTCAAGCTGACTCCGGAAGATATCTGGGATCGTTGCGCCTACATCCTCTCCATCAAGATGCAGGATCCGCAGTTTGCCGGTCAGACCAAGGAGCGCCTCTCCTCCCGTCAGAGTTCTGCCTTCGTCTCCGGCGTGGTGAAGGATGCCTTCAGCCTCTATCTGAACAGCAACACCGAGCTGGCCGAACAGCTGGCCGAGCTCTGCATCTCCAGCGCCCAGCGCCGGATGCGCGCCGCCAAGACGGTGGTGCGCAAGAAGATAACCCAGGGCCCGGCGCTGCCCGGCAAGCTCACCGATTGCGGCTGCGCCGACCCCATGCAGGGGGAGCTGTTCCTGGTGGAGGGTGACTCCGCGGGTGGCAGTGCCAAGCAGGCGCGGGATCGCGAGTTTCAGGCCATCATGCCGCTGCGCGGCAAGATCCTGAACACCTGGGAGGTGGAGGCCGGTCAGGTGCTCGCCTCGCAAGAAGTGCACGACATCTCGGTGGCCATCGGGCTCGACCCGGACTCGGACGATCTCTCCGGCCTGCGCTACGGCAAGGTGTGCATCTTGGCGGATGCGGATTCGGACGGTCTGCACATCGCCACCCTGCTCTGCGCCCTGTTCGTGAAGCACTTCCGCGCTCTGGTCAATCAGGGCCACGTCTATGTGGCCATGCCGCCCCTCTACCGGATCGATATCGGTAAAGAGGTCTACTACGCCCTCGACGAGGACGAGAAGAACGGCGTGCTGCAGCGGGTCGAAGCCGAAAAGAAGAAGGGCAAGGTAATGGTGACCCGATTCAAGGGCTTGGGTGAGATGAATCCGAAACAGCTGCGGGAAACCACCATGGATCCCAACACCCGCCGTCTGGTACAGCTCACCATGGGGCCAGAGGCCGAGGGGGACGAGACCCTGCAGCTGATGGACATGCTGCTGGCCAAGAAGCGGGCGAGTGATCGTCGCGAGTGGCTGGAAGAGAAGGGCAACCTCGCCATCATCTAAGCCGTCGGCCGGCCCTGTCGGGGCCGGCAAGCATTTAGCCGGAGTCGCCCTGTGGCGGCTCCCAAACCGAAAGAGATAATCACATGAGTGATGCTATCGAGCTCAGTCTGGACGGGGTAGAGCGCCAGCCAATGCGCACCTTTACCGAGCAGGCTTACTTGAACTACTCCATGTACGTCATCATGGATCGGGCCCTGCCGCATATCGGCGACGGCCTCAAGCCCGTGCAGCGGCGCATCATCTACGCCATGAGCGAGCTGGGTCTGTCGGCCCTTTCCAAGCACAAGAAGTCCGCCCGTACCGTGGGTGATGTGCTAGGTAAGTACCACCCCCACGGCGACAGCGCCTGTTATGAAGCCATGGTGCTGATGGCCCAGCCCTTCTCCTACCGCTACCCGCTGGTGGACGGTCAGGGTAACTGGGGGGCGCCGGACGATCCCAAATCCTTCGCCGCCATGCGTTATACCGAGGCGCGGCTGTCGCGCTTCTCCGAGCTGCTGCTCTCCGAGCTGGGCCAGGGTACGGTGGAGTGGACGCCGAACTTCGACGGCACCATGAAGGAGCCCGTGGTGCTGCCCGCCCGCCTGCCGCACATCCTGCTCAACGGGGTGACCGGTATCGCGGTGGGGATGGCGACCGATATCCCGCCCCACAACGCGCGGGAAGTGGCCCACGCTTGCGTGGAACTGCTGGATAACCCCAATACCGGTCTGGATGCCCTGATGGCCCATGTGCAGGGGCCGGACTACCCGACCAACGCCGAGATCATCACGCCCCGCGACGACATCCGCAAGATTTACGAGACCGGCAAGGGCTCCATCAAGCAGCGGGCGGTGTGGAGCGAGGAGGATGGCGACATCGTCATCACGGCGCTGCCCCATCAGGCCTCGGGCGCCAAGATCATGGAGCAGATTGCCGCCCAGATGGTGGCCAAGAAGCTGCCGATGGTGACCGATCTGCGCGATGAGTCGGACCACGAAAACCCGACCCGTCTGGTCATAGTGCCGCGCTCCAACCGGGTGGACGTGGAGGGGCTGATGGCCCACCTGTTCGCCACCACGGATCTGGAGAAGAACTACCGGGTCAACCTCAACATCCTGGGTCTGGACAACCGGCCCCAGGTGAAAGACCTCAAGACCATTCTCACCGAGTGGCTGAGCTTCCGCCGCGAGACGGTGCGCCGTCGCCTGCAGTATCGCCTCGACAAGGTGCTGGCTCGCCTGCACATCCTCGAAGGCTTGTTGATCGCCTACCTCAACATCGACGAGGTGATCGAGATCATCCGCACCGAGGAGGAGCCGGGCCGGGTGATGATGGAGCGCTTCAACATCAGCGAGACCCAGGCCGAGGCAATCCTCGAGCTCAAACTGCGCCACCTGGCCAAGCTCGAAGAGTTCAAGCTGCGCGCCGAGCAGAATGAACTGGCCGAAGAGCGCGACAAGCTGGAACTGATCCTGGGTTCCGAGCGCCGTCTCAGCACATTGCTGAAGAAAGAGATCCTGGCGGACGCCGAGAAGTACGGCGACGATCGCCGCACCCCGCTGGTGGAGCGCGCCACCGCCGTGGCGCTGACCGAGAAGGAGCTCACCCCGAGCGAGCCGGTGACCGTGATCCTCTCTGACAAGGGCTGGGTGCGCGCCGCCAAGGGCCACGACGTGGATGTGGAGGGCCTCTCCTACAAGGCGGGGGACAACTATCTCGCCCACGCCCATGGCCGCAGCAACCAGCAGGCGGTGTTCCTCTCCACCCTGGGGAGAACTTACTCGCTGGAGGCCCACACCCTGCCCTCCGCCCGCAGTCAGGGCGAGCCGCTCACCGGTCGCTTCGCGCTGGGGGCTGGCGAAGAGGTACGCCATCTGGTGATGGGCAACGAAGGCGAGCCGTACCTGATCTGTTCGGATGCCGGTTACGGCTTCGTCTGCAAGTACGACGACCTGATCGGTAAGAACAAGAACGGCAAGGCGCTGCTGACCGTGCCGGAAGGTGGCCTGGTGATGGCGCCCCAGAAGATAGGCGCACCGGACACCGATCTCTGCATGGCCATCTCCAACGAGGGGCGCATGCTGCTGTTCCCGCTCAATACCCTGCCGGTGCTCGGCAAGGGCAAGGGCAACAAGCTCATCAGCATCCCCTCTGCGCGGGTCAAGGCGCGGGAGGAGTTTGTGGTGATGGCTGCCGTCATCCCCCAGGGCCAGTCGGTGACCCTGTTTGCCGGCAAGCGTAAGCTGACCCTGAAACCTTCCGATCTCGACTACTACCGCGGTGAGCGCGGCCGCCGCGGTGCCAAACTGCCCCGCGGCTTGCAGCGCGTCGATCGCATCGAGATTGAATCCGCCGCCGGCGCCGAGCCGGTAGCCGGGGAAAATCAGGAAGGGTAGTCAAAAGATCTATACAAGATGGGAGCGAATTATTCGCTCCCATTTTTTTGTGAAAAATGACTCCTCATGGGGATAGTGGTAGCGTGTCGTCCCAATGTCGATTGGATCAGAAAGGATATCTGATGAGGCTTTTTTTTCGTTATTTTTTACTCTGTGCAATATGTACGTGCAGTGCCTTGCCATCCTTCGTCGTATCTGCTGAATATACAGGGTTTAAGCGTCTCATAGTGACTGATCCTGTAGGTAGAAAGCCTATGGATGCCGTATATTTTTATCCCGGTGTGGCCGCAGAAAAGACACCAAGTACGATTGGCCCTTATCAAATAGCGGCACAAAAGGCGCTGAATATAGTGCCAGGACGCTATCCAGTCATAGTGATCTCACATGGCAACGCCGGTAGTTTATGGAGTCATCATGACCTTGCCACGACTCTGGCTCGGCAGGGAAATATTGTTATTACCCTCACGCATCCTGGTGATAACTACAAGGATCAGACTGGGGCGGGGGCCATTAGTTCCTGGTATGGTCGTCCATTACAAATATCTGCAGCCATTACTACTGCGATCAATGATGTTGAAATAGCCAAATATATTGATAAAGATAAAATAGCGTTTGTTGGTTTCTCTGCCGGTGGAGCAACAGGATTGTTTTTGAGAGGAGGGGATATTGATGCAGGACGCTATGAAAATTATTGTCGTAAATATGACATGAATGCCATATGTTCAAATAAAGGGGTAATAATAAATGATCATCCTGGTCTATTTGTGCACCCCGATTCTAGGATAAAGGCATGGGTTTTCATGGCTCCGGTGAGTATGCCATTCTCTCCCAGCTCACTCAGAAGAGTAATTGCACCTACCCTTATTTTTACTGGTGATAAGGATGAAGAGCTTGCTTGGGAAGAAAATGCCAGAGTTCTGGCCACCACGTTGGCGGCAGAAAAAGAATTTCAGGTAATACACAATGCCGGTCATTTTGTTTTTCTCTCTCCATGCTCTGCTGAATTAAATGAAATGGCACCAGCTATTTGTAATGATGCACCAGGTATAAATAGAGAGAATATACATGCGGTAATTAACAGTAAAATATCTGAATTTCTCAGCAGAGCGTGGCTTAAAGTGAAAGAGCCGCGGGTCTGATGGCGAGAGTCATCAGCGTTCGAGAACGATGGCCACCGGGTTTTGTTATCTTGCAAAGCCGATGTGACCAACTGAGGCTTTACCGGTATTAGTTACTGATAATTCATGATATTTCGCCGTATAAAGTCAATAAATACGCGCGTTTTAGCCGGTAGATATTGGCGATTTGCATAAACAGCAAACAACTGCAATGGGGCTGCGGGTAATTCAAGTTCAATCTCAACCAAGCTGCCATCATCAATAAACTCCTGGCAAGACACCTTGGCAAGAATGGCAAACCCGACCCCGGCGAGCGCAGCTTTTAGTGCCAGCTCACCACTATTGACCCGGTAATGTTCATTGACCTGAACGGTGGAGAATCCAGTGCTGGGCAGGGTGAACTGCCAAGGCATTCCCTTCAGGGCGCTTACCGTGGTGATACAGGGAAGGTCTTGCAGCTGTGTCGTGTGGCTAGGAAGCCCGCACCGCTGAATAAGAGCAGGAGAGCCAACCACGGTACAGGGAATGGTGGTCAGATGGCTGGCGATATAATCGCTGTCATCCAGCTTTCCTCTGTGAATGATGACGGCTATGTCCAGATCTTCCCTTAATGTCTCAAATCCTGACAGGTTGGTAATACAGCTGATCTTTATTTCGGGATGCTGGCAGGCAAAGTCCGCTATCGCAGTACCAAGCAGTCTGGGGCCGGCTTCATTGGGAATGCACAGGCGCAGTGGTCCTTTCAGCTGAATCTGCTGTGATGTCAATTCAGCCTCGGTTTGCTCCAGTGATTCCAGCAAGGGTTTTACTCGGGTATAGAGCAGCTGGCCAGCCTGAGTGAGTTTCATATGCCGAGTACTGCGTTCAATAAGCTGGAGTGACAGTCTCTCCTCCAGCTGAGCAATACTCCTGCTGATGTTTGAGGTCGGTATTTCAAGGGTTTTGGATGCGCCGACAAAACTGCCTTGTTCAACCACGGCAATGAATATCCTTGATGAAGTAAAGTCCAGACCGGTGCGCATCTATTGTCCCTGATATGATAACAGTCTGTGCCATTCTAAAGGATAAAAATAGATGATGGTAGTGGGTATGCTGTCTGTCTCCAAATATTGAGCATGAACACTATGACATCAGAAAAAAAGTCAGGTAATAAACCTTATTCTAACGGTACAGTGATAGGTATGGGATGCGTCTGGCTGGCAGCCTTTATCCAATTGGTGAGTGCACTGGACTTTATGATGATCATGCCGCTTGGGCCTGATTTATCTCGTGCGCTGGATATCAGTCCAACCTATATAGGTTATTTGGGGGGCGGATATGCACTGGCCGCCGCCTTATCATCTTTATTATGTGCCAGATATATTGATCGATTTGATAGAAAAAAGGTGGCATTGCTCTCATTGCTGGGCGTCACACTATCCACCTGGGCCTGCACCTTGGCGTGGAATATGGAAAGCCTGTTCTTTACCCGTTTTTTGGCCGGTATATTTGCCGGTCCGGCAACGTCGATAGCAATGGCGATCGTCGTGGATGCCACGCCAGTACCACAACGTGGTCGAGCGATGGCGATAGTGATGGGGGCTTTCTCGTTGTCAGCCATTGCCGGTGTGCCCCTGGGATTGGAGCTGGCCATGTTGAAAGGGTGGAGCGCACCTTTTTATGTCGTCGGTGGATTGGGTTTGTGCGTCAGCGTGATGGTATTTATGCGGCTGCCAAATATGACTTCCCACTTGGGGCAACACCAGAAGGTTTTTTCAATCACGGGTATGTTGAATCGCGCTGTGGTGTGGCATGCATTTATGGCAATCGGATTGGCTATTTTCAGTACCTTCCTTATTGTTCCGAACATGGCAGCCTATTTTCAGTTCAATCTCGGTGTGCCTCGCAGCGATATGAGTCAGTACTATGTCATGGGCGGTGTTCTCAGCGTGATCGCGATGCAGTTGGGTGGCTATTTGATGGACCGTGTTGGTGCAATGCGCATCACGTTGTGGGCAGGAGGATTGATTATCGCCATTGTCTGGGATGGTTTCTTGGGTTCCCCCTTGTTGCCGACCATGATCATTTTTACCTTGTTCATGGTGGTGACATCGACACGGACGATCACGGCTGCTGCTGTTAATAGCCAGGTCGCAGAGCCTGGGGAACGAGCAGGGTTTATGTCATTGCAGAATGTGTTCCAGCATATATTCAGCGGTTCGGCCGCTATCGTCTCTTCGATGCTGTTGACGGATGTCGATGGTCATCTGGGCAATATGGTTACCCTGGCCTGGCTGGTGATAGCGCTGACGCTGGTGCAACCCATCTTTCTTTATCGGTTGCTTAAACGGTTATGTGTGGTGACAGCTTAGCGACATGTTTTATTTATAACGAAGTGGCAGGGCAGCAGGTTTGATTGGCGAAGCGTGATCAGATGAGCGTGAAAGCCGGTTGCTGCAATATGTTTGGTGCCCCTCTCTCGTTTGGAGAGGGGCAGCGTGAAGGAACGTAACTGCTGGGTGCCATCAACAGGGGAATGGCACCGCCGCAAATCAGTTGTCGAAATTCCACTGTATGGGCAGCTCAAGATCGAATATCAGCTGATCCCCGTCGAGGCGAAAGGCCACGCTGGTCTGGTGCTGGTCATATTCATCGATAAGCCGGCAACTCTCGGCGAAGTTGGATTCGTAACCGAGGCGGGCACTGCCGCCGGTGTTAGCCCCGTCGAGTTCCACCCCCAGTACCCGCAGCGGGTCTTTCTGACTGAGCTTGACCCGACTGTCACCCACATCCACCAGCCGTTCCAGCAGGGGGAAGAAGTCCTGTTTGTTGGCCTCTATCGCCCGGGCGATGGCCTGCTCCAGCTCGGCGTGGCCGGCAAGGGGGCCATTCAGGGTGTAGCGGGTCTGTATCCTTTCCTGGGTCATAAACTGTTCCTCTTTGGGGGTTGCCGGCGGGCGCTTCTCCCGTGGCTGCGATGGGGCGCTCAGGCGGGGATGCGGCCATTGCGCACCAGGGCTCGGCGGATGTTTTTGCACATCTTGCCGAAGCGGTTGATCTCGTCGAAGGAGGGTGGGATGCCGCGATCGATCTGATATTGCCAGTAGCAGAGATCCGTATCCACCAGCTCCATGAGCTTCTTGGGGCAGCCGATGCAGGTGTTGTCCGGCCCGCATTTGAAGGTATCCGGTTGATAGAGCGGAAATTCCGCCTTCACGGCGTCGATGATCTGCTGCATCGCGGTAATGCGGTCCGGCTTTCTGTTCACGGCTCGTTCCCCGGCTCTGGTATGGGGGAGTCATTATATCCCTGCCAAAAATGGGGCCAATTAGGCTAACGAGGTAGTCCGGCCAGGATGTCCGCCGGCCAGACACCACAACACCCGGCGGGCCGGGCGTTGTGGTGCGACAGGATGGCGGCGAACACGCGCCCTAGAAGTCGTAGTAGAGGGGCCAGCCGAGCAATGTGCTCGAGTACGGCGGGACCCAGAAGTTAGTCATTAGCATTGATAATGGTCATAGGCTTCGCGCGTGTTGATTTTGTTTGGCGATAAACGAGATCACAAACGAAGTGTTTTTATATCTATTTCAATTGGTTGAATCTGAAGGTCCTGTATATGACGCACTCATTTCGGCGCGTCTCCCAAGAGGTGATCTTCGACACTGCTTATGGACAGGGCTTCAATAAGAACCTTCTCCAGGATGACAAAAAAACATTTGATGTGAGCCTGTTTCAATACCTGCGGCCGGGTCACCAGATAGACCTCCATATCTGGAAGCTGGAGTTCCGGGAACAATCCGATCAGACCCTTCGCCAGAATACGGGGCAGCACCGCCACGCCCATACCTCGCCTCACCGATTCGAGTTGAACAGCGAACGAGTTCACGCTGATCGGCGTGTGATCCAGACCTGCGGCCTTTGCCGCACGCATTTGAGGCAACATGTCCAGCGGAGGAAGCAGGCCAATATTGACCGCAGTGGCTGGAGTCAGCCCCGGAAACCGCTTCAGATAAGCTGCATCGGCGAAGACACCATAAGCGAGCCTGTCTATGAAGCGATAAATAAGCGAAGGTTCGCCCAGATGAGTCGTGCGTACAGCAATGTCTGCGGCGCCGCGGACGATCTTGTGAAAATCGGCTGTGACCAGCAACTCCACCGAGCATCGCGGATGCAGAGTGGTGAAGCGACTCGCGGCCTCCAGCACGCAAGACGAGAACCCCTCTCCTGCACTGACCACGATATTGCCAGATAGCTCGGTGTGCGGTTCGGACATGCCCGTCACGGTTTGACGTCTCAAGCCTGCTTCTGCAGCCAGGGCTACGTCCACGAGGGATTGGCCTCGCGGGGTCAATCTGCATCCTTCAACTCCCCGCTCGACGAGTGGCTCGCCCAGTGCGCCTTCAAGCTGAGTCAGCCGTCGCGCCACAGTAGAGGCTGCGATCCCCAGCAATTGGCCAGCCTGAAGAAAGCTGCCACGTCGCGAGACTGCCAACAACAGGCGAAGATCGTCCCAGTTTGCTTGCAAAGCCATGCTCCATATCTTGCCTGATCTGCAAATTTGCAAAGCCATTATGCAGTAGTCGCTGTTTTTAGATAGCGGCGTCAACGGTATATCTACACTCCCTCGAAAAGAATGGAATGGACTGTATGACAACTGGTTCCAATGGCTATGCGGCATGCGCCGCCAGCGCCTTTAATCGCCGAGACCTGGAGGCGATGCTTGCACTGGTTTCCGAAGACGTTATCTACTTCGATGGCATAGGGATACAAACAGGTCGTGAGGCCATGCAGAAGCGAGAGCTGGCGCTACTCGAAGCATTCCCTGATGCCCAAGTGATCTTGAGCCCATTTGTTGTCACTGACGATCGTTTGGCACTGATCGTCTTCCTGACCGGCACCTTCACTGCACCATTAGTGCTGTCGGACCGGGTGATTCCACCTCATGGGCGCCACATTACCTTGTATTACGCCGCACACCTGACCTTCAGAGGCGGCTTGGTCATACGTGAAGAAGTTTTCTTCGACAGTGTGGTATTGATGCCGTTAGCCGACCAGATTGAGGGGTGATGCATGCATAACACATTTGTCACTGGCGCGACCGGCTTGCTGGGCAACAACCTGGTGCGTGAATTGGTCGCTCGTGGTCACGCAGTCAAAGCCCTGGTTCGTTCAAGAGCCAAAGGTGAACAACAGTTCAAGGATTTGCCGGGTGTGGAACTGGTGGTGGGTGACATGGCTGATGTCGATGCGTTCGCTGCGTCGCTACAAGGCTGTGATACGGTGTTCCACACTGCAGCGTACTTTCGCGACAGCTACAAGGGCGGCAGTCACTGGGAGGAGCTCGACAAGATTAATGTGTCAGGTACACGGAACCTGCTTGGCCAGGCCTACAGCGCTGGCATAAGACGGTTTATCCATACGTCTTCCATTGCCGTGCTCGACGGCGCACCCGGCACGTCAATTGATGAAAGCTGTCTGCGGGCCGACGCTGACGCGGATGACTATTACCGCAGCAAGATCCTCGCCGACCGTGTCGTCCTGTCGTTCCTGGAAGCCCATCCCGAGATGCATGCCTGCATGGTCCTGCCTGGCTGGATGTGGGGTCCTGCCGACATTGGCCCGACCTCCTCGGGACAGTTGGTCAACGATGTCGTACGCGGCAAATTGCCCGGACTTATCCCCGGTAGCTTCTCCGTTGTCGATGCTCGCGATGTGGCATTGGCGCTGATCGCTGCAGCCAGGTATGGGCGCCGGGGTGAGCGCTATCTCGCTGCGGGCCGGCATATGACAATGCGTGAGCTGATACCTGTTCTTGGGCGCATCGCTGGCGTCAAGACACCCGTTCGACAACTGCCGCTGCCCTTTTTATACGCCTTGGCGGCGGTGCAGGAGGTCTACGCGCGTATTACTGGCAAGCCCATTCTGCTGAGCATGGCTACGTTGCGCCTGTTGATACGAGAAAAGGACCGCACCTGTTTCAATCACGGCAAAAGTGAGCGAGAGCTTGATCTGCGTTTCCGGGCGTTGGAGCAAACCATCACCGACACAGTGGTGTGGTACCGTGATCACGGTTGGTTTGGAACACATCAGGACAAGGGCGTAAACGGACAGTGAGACAGTGAGCAGAAAATAATCCTGATGCGTCACGGCCAGCCAAAGCTGGCCGGAACCGACAAAATGTCAGCGCTCGAGATGAAAGATTGGATCGAGCAGTACGACAGTTCCGACATTACCAAGTACCCCGTCCCGGATGCCAGCAGGCAACTCGCCGCCACCGCCAAGGTGATAGTCTCGAGCAACTTGCCTCGCGCGCTGACCTCAGTCCAGGCTCTCGGCCTGAAGCCCGCCCTCATCGACGGGCTATTTTGTGAAGCGCAACTGCCTTATGGCCACTGGATACTGCCACGGCTATCGCCGTTTGCCTGGGCGTTTATCCTGCGAATTTTATGGTTGTGGGGTTACTCACACAGAGTCGAATCTGTCGGCACTGCGAAGATGCGCGCCAGCACGGCAGCTCAACGACTTCAATCCCTTGCCAGCGAAGGATCGGTGCTGCTGCTCGGTCATGGCTTTATGAATCGAATGATCGCCAGACAACTGGAGGCAGATGGATGGACTCGCCAAACAGGTAACGGCAGCCAATATTGGAGTGCGACTGTGTATCAAAATGACAGTATTTAAGAGGTGAGCGCTTCTGTTATACAGAGATCGGCGACCCCCTTCGAAATTGACTGGGCCGATACGGGTATGGTTGCAATGACCTGCGAGCGTTCCGAGAGGAGCGCTCGACGCCTTACAATTGGGTTGGTTGTACGTTGGTGCTTATATAGGGGCGTGTTCTATTGGCAGTGCTTGTTCGGCGGCGGCTACTCGCCCGGCGGGCCGGGCGTTGTTATGCGACTGAGAGGGCTGCGAAAACACGCTCTAGAAGTCGTGGTAGAGCGGCCAGCCGAGCAGCGGGTGCTTGAGACCGGCGCGCATCTCCATGTTGTCGAGCTTCTCCGGCGAGGCGTTCTCTTTTTGCAGCAATTGGTACTGGCGCACAAAGCCGAGGGTGTGGAGCAGGTTGGGCACAAAGCCCGGGCTCAGCTCCTGGCGCAGGGCGGCGGCCATGTCGGCAGGCAGCGCGCTCAGCATCAGGGCGAGCTGGGCGGCGAGGTAGTCGGTGTCGTACCAGCGCTCGTCGAGCTCAATCTCTCGCGCAAGTTTGCGCTTGAGATCCTGCTTCACCTTGAGCGGGGAGGCGCCACTGCCCTTGCCGCAGAGGATGCGGTAGAGCAGCGCTTCGGCCAGCTTGTCCTCCATGGTGGGGTGGTCGCTCTCGCAGGCGAAGAAGTGCTGGTCGATGAGCGCCATCAGGTGGCTCTTGTTGTGCTCGGTCAGCGCCTTCTCGTACTCCTGCCACCCTTGCCACTCCTCCACATCGGGCGGGCTCGAGATCTTGTCCAATAGCCGCGCATCCACGTCACCGTAGAGGCTGTTGCCAGCCTGCTTGGGGCTGACGGTGATGAGCATCGACCAGCCCTTCTGGAACGGCTTGATGGGGCCTTCCGGCGCCTGCAGCAGCGCCAGTGCCTTGGCCGGATCACGCGCCGAGAGCTCCTGCAGACCGAGGCTCACCACGCCGATGACGTCGTGGGCGGCCTGCTCCAGCAGGTGCATCTTGTACTTGTTGTAGTACTTGTCGGCGAATTTGAGGCTCATCAGCACCGCCTTGCCCTTGATGGCGGCCAGCTGTTGCTCGGTCAGACGTTCATTGTCGCGGCCAAAGCGCAGCACCTGGGTGAGATAGGGGCCCTGGTTGGCATCGCGAATGACTAACTGCATGAATGGGCTCCTTAATCCAGAAAGCTGAACATGTCGTCGACGTCGCCGTACTCGTCTTCCTCGACCTTGTTCTTCTCTTTGGCCTGCATCACCAGCTCGGCGGCAAACTTGTTGATGATGCCGTCCCAGGTCGAGTGCTCGTTGCGTAGCAGCGCCTTGATGGCTTTCTCCACCTCGGGGGCCAGCTCGCGAATGAGCATCAACAGGCTTCTCGGGTCGTCCAGTGCGTAGTCGTGGACATCCTCGCTCTGCTGGCGCTCGCTGTAGCGCAGGGACTCTTCAAGATCTTCCTCTTCGGCGTGCAGCACGTCGCGATAGCCTTCGTCCTCTTCATAGCGATCACCGCGATAGAACTCGATAAAGGGGATGGCGAGGTAGAAGAGACCGGCTGGATCTTCGGCCACGCACTCGAGGATCTCCCGCTGCTTGGCTTCGCTATCCTGGGTGCGGATCAGGTAGTTGAGGAAGTCGAAGGTATGCTGTTGCAGCTCGTCGGCGTTGTTCTTGATCGCCTCTTCCCAATAGAGCGGCTGCTGGCAGACGATGTCGCGAATCCGCTCCGGGGTCATCAGCTCGGAGATGATGGAGGGGAAGGAGATATCGTGCTGGCCGTTAATCTGGGTCAGGGTAACGATATCAATGTTTTCAATCACTTCTGCCAGCTGGTCGTCAGACATGGTCTTGGCGATCAGCTCGAACTTCTCGCTGGCCTGCTTCGGCTCGATGACGGCCAGCTCTTTGATCTCGATGGCGGTAATTTCTATCAGACTGTTGCTCATGCCTTGCCCCAATTAGAAACGGACTTCGTCGTACATATCCTGATCGCCGTCGTCATCACCATAGCGGTTGCTGCCGCCATGGTAGTCGGCGTCGGCATCTTCCCCGTCTTCCTCTTCTTCGTCGCGCAGATCAACGTCGTCATCGCCGCGGTGGCTGCCGCGCGGCAGCGGGTTGTCGAGCAGGAACAGCACGGCGCAGGCTTCCATCAGCTGATCTTCGCTCTGGGCCCGCACCGCCTTGACCAGCGGCAGGACCGCGTTGTTGAAGCCGACGCTCACCTTGAACTCGTCCCAGCTCGGCTGCTCGCCACTGGCGAGCCACTTGTTCCACTGCTGTTTGGCCTTGGCCGGGAACTGCACCCGGCCATAGAGGGCGAGCGGCAGGTATTCGGGCATGAACTCCAGCATGCTCATGTCGGCCAGCAGCAGGGCCTTCATCTGGTCGGTGAACTGCTCGAGCCCCTTGGGGTCGTCCTGATCCCGGTAGGATTCGATGTTTTCACTGGCATCGCTTTGCAGGGCCTTGAGCCGTGCCTGGTCCCATTTATTTTGCATAGTCGCTCTTCTTGCCTGGTGGCTCAGGGGTAGAACTGGTCCCACATCTCCTGCATGGCAGCAGCGGGATCGGTCACGATGACGTTGTTGAAATCCTTGATAAAGGCGGCCCGCTGTTTCGGATCGGACAGCACTTCATAAGCCTGCTTTACCTGGTGCAGCTTGAGGGCTGCCTGCTCTTTCTCTTCTTCGCTCGCCCCGTGCAGCTTGTCGGGGTGGTACTGGTTCGACAGCCGTCGATAGGCTTTTTTGATGTCGTTTTCACTGGCGTTGGACTTGACGCCCAACACCCGGAAGTAGTTGTTCATGACGGATCCTGCCTCACTGGCATCGTGGAATTGACCCTGCGCTGGCCTGGCGGCGGGACTCTTGGCAAACCAGGCTCGGCAAAAACCCGACATTTTAACGCAAACAGGCCGCCATCGCCATGGATCGGAAGCGAACAGATGGGCGTGCTGGTGGCGTCGTGCGGGCCTCGTCAGGGGAGGTTTGGGGCCGTTTGTGACTATTTTGTCAGTTCCATGGCGACCCATGTGTGACAGGGGTTGAAAAAACGCCCGGACTGGCCGGGCGTCGAGGTCAGGGGTCAGCGCAGGCTGGCCCACAGCAGGCGGGCCTTGAGCCCGAGCCATGAGCTCCAGCCGGTGGTGCTGCTCACCAGCTTCCCATCCTTGATGATGAGGAAGGTGGGGGTGACCCCCACCTGCCAGCGAGCGGCCAGCTCCCCCCGCTCATCATTGTGGGTGGGAAAGGCTAGCCCCTTCTTCGCCATCCCGGTGCGCAACTGGTCATCGCTGCCGGAGCGCAGCGCCACCGTCAGCACGTTTTCACCTTGCTGCCAGAGCTGCTCCACCGTGGGGGTGGTGAAGCGGCAGACGCCACACCAGCTGGCCCAGTAGTAGACCAGCAGCGGCTTGCCGCGGCTCTGCTCGGCCAGGCTGGTGGTGGTGCCATCCTGCAGGGTGAAGGGGGCCTCCATGGCCCCTGCCGGCAGGGTGGGGCTACGCCACAGATCCAGCAGGGTGGAGATGACCAGCGCCATCAGCAGCAGCCAGAGCGCCTCCTTGCCCCAGCGGCGCCAGCGGGGTGGTTTTACGACTGCATTTTCCGCCATGGCTTAGCTCCGCTTGGCCAGCTCGGCCTTCACCAGCGGCTCCAGCTCGTCATAGGGGAGGGCACCCGGCACCAGCTGGTTGCCGATGAGCGTCGCCGGGGTGCCCTGCACGCCCAGGAGGGTGCCGATGCGCAGGCTATTGCGCAGCTCCTCGGTGGCCTTGGCATCGGGCTTGAGGGCCGTGTTGCCGGTGGCCGCCAGCGCTTTGTTGATGTCCGCCTCGGTCAGCATCCCTTGCTTGCTCATCAGCTTGTCGTGCAGGGCGAGGAAGCGGGCCGGCTCCTGCTGCCACAGGGTCAGGCTGTATTGGGCCGCCTTGGCGGAGCTCTGCCCCTTGAACGGCAACAGCTTGATCACCAGCCCCAGATCGTCGGGATAGGCCTTGAGCAGCTTGGTCAGCTGGGGATCGAACTGCTTGCAGTAGGGGCAGTTGTAGTCGGTGAACAGCACCAGGGTCAGCTTGGGGTGCTTGGCGCCGAGGCGCGGGCTGGTGGTGCTGTTGAACAACACATCTTGATTGCCCTTGATGAAGTCGCCGAGCTGGGCCTCCTGGGCGGCGGCGTTCTGCTTCTCCCAGGATTCGGCCGCCTCGTCGAGGATCTTGGGGTTGGCGACCAGGGTCTCGCGAATGAGCTCCTTGATGCGTGCCTCCTGCTCCGGGGTGAAGGGCGCCGCCTGCAGCAAGGGGGCGCAGAGGGTGCCGGCGACCAGGGCGGTGCAGAGGGTCAGGGTACGCAGTTTCAGGGTACGCAGAGTCATGGGATTCTCCTTAAAAATGGGGGGCATCGGCCTGGACGAGGCCGGCCTGATGCAACACGTCGAGCAAGTCGGCCTTGTCCAGCAGGGGCGAGAGGACCTCTCCCTCTGGCAGGCCGGGCCCGTAGATCTGGTTGAAGGGGACGGCGGCCGCACCGCGCTGGCGCAGGAAGGCGGAGATGGCATCGCTCGGCCGGCTCCAGTCGCCACGCAGGGCCACCACGTCCGGGGCCGACAGGGCGCTCTGCACCTCGTCACGCAGCAGCACGTTGTACTTGTTGGCCTTGCAGGTGACGCACCAGTCGGCGGTGACGTCGACGAAGACCCGCTTGCGCTGGGCCAGCGCATCGACGATGGCCTGTTCGGAGAGCTGCTGCCAGGCAATGCGATCGACGCTGCCCGGCCCCTGCGCCGTGAGGGCGCCCCCCAGCAGCAGGGCGCCGCCGATGAGTGCCGAGAGGGAGAGGGCCAGCGTGAAACCGCGCATGCCATAACGCCAGATGATGCCAATCAGCAGCGCCAGCAGCATGGCGGCCATCAGCCAGCCGGTGGCCGTGCTGCCCAGATGGTTGCCAAGCAGGCTCGCCAGCCAGAGGCTGGAGCCAAGCATCATTAACCCGAGCAGGATGCGCAGTCGCCCCATCCAGCGGCCCGGTTTGGGCAGCCAGAGGGCGAGGCGCGGCAGGGCCGCCACCAGCAGCCAGGGCAGGCTCATGCCAAGGCCGAGCGCCGTGAAGATGAGCCAGAGCTGGCCGAGCGGCGCCGCCAGCGCAAAGGCCACCGCGGTGCCGAGGAAGGGGGCCGAGCAGGGGGTGGCCAGCAGGGTGGCGAAACTCCCTTGCAGGAAGTGGCCACCGAGACCCTTGCCGCCGCTGGTGGCGAGGCGAGTACTGAGATTGCTGGGCAGATGGATTTCGAACAGCCCCAGCAGGTTGGCGCAAAACAGCAGGGTCACCGCCACCATGAAGCCGATGAAACCGGCGCTCTGGAACTGGATCCCCCAGCCGACGGCGCCCTGAGTCGCGCGCAGCAGGCTGCTCATGGCCGCCAGCACCCAGAAGGAGGCAATGATCCCGGCACTGGCGGCGAGGAACTGCTTGCGCACCTGTCGCTGTTCGCTCTCCTGCTGCTGCAGCACTGTGCCCAGTTTCAGGGCCAGCACCGGCAGCACGCAGGGCATCAGGTTGAGGATGAGGCCGCCGAGCAGCGCCGCCCCCAGCAGCCAGATGAGAGGCTGGCCTGGGGCCGGCAGAGCGAGAGGCCCGGCGATGGTGGCGCGGGTCTGCCAGGCTTCATCGCCGCTGCCGAGCAGCAGGCTGAGGGATTGACCACGCAAGTCAGGGGCATCCCCCTGCCAGCCATCGCTGACCGGGACCCGGGCAATCAGGGTGTTGCCGCTGACCTCGAGCGCGGGCTTGCCGAACTCGGCCCCCTCCAGCGCATCGATGAAGAGCGCAGGCTCCTGCCACCCCTCTGCCCGCACGGCGCGCAGCTGCAGCTGGTTGTGCTGGTAGCCGAGCTCGACCCGGGTGTCGGCGGGCAGCGTCTGCGGCAGGGTGCTCATGGTCTGGGCCCAGGCGAAGTCGAAACCGGCCGGCGCCTGCCCATCCACCGCCAGGGTGAAGGGGTAGTCGGTCAGGATGCAGACGTTGCTGCAGGTGGAGAGGCGCAACGTGCCCTTGAGCGGCTGCCCGGCCGGGTAGTCGAGGCTCAGGGGGAAGCTCACCTGTTGCTGATAACCCTGGGTGCTGAGCCCGGCCACCTCGAAGGGGCGCGGCGTGGGCCAGTGCCACTGGAAGTCGCCGACCGGCTGATCCCACAGGATCTGGGGCGCTATGCCCCCTTCACCCGGGCTGCGCCAGTAGGTTTTCCAGCCGGATTCGAGGGCCACCTCGAGCAGGATGCGGGTGTGGTCAGGGGCGCTGCGGTCGGCTTGCAGCCGGACCTTGGCGTGATCGTTCTGGGGGCTGGTGAGCCAGCCCGTATCGCTGGCCAATCCGCTGGATTGCCACAGCAGGCAGCCCAGCAGCAGGCTCGCCTTGAAGAGAGTTGACATAAATGTTGTCTCGCAAAAAATGAATGACAGCAGGCTGAAAAAGCGCGGCTGAACTCATTCCCGCCAGACACAGAGGGTGAGGTGAAGTCGTCGTTCGGGGGGCGACACGGCCCGTGGCGGCGGCAGTGGCGGCGTGTAGCGCCAGAGCGGGGCCAGCAGGGCGATGAGCAGGGCCACCGCAAAGAACAGCTGCTCGAGGCAGAGCAGGGTGGTGGCGCTCAGCCACTTGCCGTTGAGCTGGCAGCTGTTGGGCTGCGGGCTGGCGGGCGTGCCCTTGTCGGCCTGGTCGTCGGCCGTGACGAAGGAGGGCAGGGCCTGACAGCTGAGAGCGTGATCGAGCAGGGCCAGCCGGGCCAGCGGCTGGGCAGCGCAATTGAGCACCAGCAGGCAGACCAGCAGCAGGAGTCGTTTCGCCACGCGTTGTTGGTGAATCATGCTCGCCCCGTTCATCAAGATGGCCACATCCTAACGGCCAACGCCGGGTGGGGCAAGCCGCCGTCCGTTTTAAGGCAGAGGGGCGGGCAGCAGGGGTGGTCGGTTCTGTTTGGCGAACGCTTGTTCGCTAAAAGGGGGACCAGTATACTGCGCCGAGTCAAAATCCGAGGTGTTCGATGCTCAAACTTGCCCGTGTGCTGCTGCTTGGTCTGCTGCTCATCTTCTGGTTCCTGTTCGGTCTGCTGCTTTGCCTGGTGCGTCCGCGCCATCCCAACAACGTCTATGTTTTCGCCCGCATGTACCATGCGGTCTGCCCGCTGATCGGCCTCAAGGTCCGGGTGACGGTGGCCGACGAGGTCAAATCGGTGGGGCCGGCGGTCTACGTCTGCAACCACCAGAGCAACTACGACATCTTCACCGTGACCGGCGCGGTGCAGCCCGGCGTGGTGGCGGTGGGCAAGAAGAGCCTGCTGTGGCTGCCCTTCTTCGGCCTCATCTTCTGGCTCTCCGGCAACGTGCTGATCGACCGCTCCAACCGCTCCCGCGCCATCGGCACCATCGGCCAGGTGGTGGAGCGCATCAAGAATCGCGGCACTTCCATCTGGATGTTCCCGGAGGGGACCCGCTCCAAGGGGCGCGGCCTGCTGCCGTTCAAGGCGGGGGCCTTCCACACCGCGGTACAGGCCGAGGTGCCGGTGGTGCCCATCGTCTGCTCCAGCTACTTCGGCCAGATCGATCTCAACCGCTGGGACAACGGCGAGGTGCTGCTGGAAGTGATGGCCCCGGTATGCAGCAAGGAGCACGGCGCCGCCGGCATTCGCGACCTCTCCGACAACTGCCGCGCCCGGATGGAGGCCAAGCTGGCCGAGCTGGACAGCAAGCTCGGTCATCCCCGGGCCGCCTGAGTACAGCGCTGATCGCATGAGGGAGCCGCCGGCTCCCTTTTTTATTGGTGAAAATCACCACTGGATCGGTATTTTTCGCCACTAAGACGATATTGAAAATACCTGATAAAACCCCATCTATATGTAAGTAAAGGAAAAATAATCTTGGCACGGCTCTTGTAATGTTATGGGAAGAGATAGCCATCCCATCAACAAGGAGCCAGACCATGAGCGTATTTAGCCGCCTGACCGACGTGATCAATGCCAACCTGCACAGCCTGCTCGACAAGAGCGAAGAGCCGGAGAAGATGCTGCGGCTGATGATCGAAGAGATGGAGCAGGTCCAGGTCGAGATGAGAACCCAGGCCGCCCGCGTCATTGCCGAACAGAAGCAGCTGGAACGTCATCAGCAGGCGTTGCAGCACCAGATCCTGGAGTGGGCGGCCAAGGCCGAACTCGCCATCCAGAAGGGGCGTGAGGACCTGGCCCGGGCCGCGCTGACCGAGAAGCTGGCCGAGGTCAAAAAATGCGAACAGCTGGAACAGGACAAGGCGAGGGTCGCCGAGGTGCTGGCCCAGCTCACCGCCGACAGCGAGCGGCTGGCCGCCAAGCTGACCGAGGCGCGCGAGAAGCAGAAGCTGCTGACCTTGCGCGAGCAGACCGCCCACAGCCGGCTGCGAGCCCGTGCCCAGGTGGACAACCAGCGCATGCATGAGTTGATGGCCCGTTTTGACGGCTTTCAGGGCCGGGTCGATCAGCTGGAAGCCCAGCTGGAGGCGGCAACCCTGGGGCAGAACCCCTCGCTGGAGGCCCAGTTCCGTGAGCTGGAGCTGAACGACGAGATTGAACGGGAGCTGGCCCGCCTCAAGGGTCAAAAGGTGGAGGCATAATCATGACGCCCTGGCCGAAGGATCTTGCCCATCGCAAGCTGACCGGCGTCTGTGCCGGCATCGCCAACGGGCTGGGGCTCTCCAGGGTGACGGTGCGGGTCGCGGCCCTGATGGCGCTGATCCTGATGCCGCCCCTGGCGCTGGCCGCCTATCTGCTGGCGGTGCTGATCATGCCGCCCCGTCGTGAATTGAAGCGCTGGCTGGATTGACCCCGGGTCACTCAGCCGCATTAACCCAGTGAGGAGCAAAACATGCTGGAATTTATCGTCTTGATGCTGGTACTGGTCGGCATGGCGCTGGCCGGGTTCACCGTGCTGGCCATGTTGCTGGTGAGCGGCGTCTTCGTGCTGTTTGGCGCCCTGGCCGGCATGTTTGCCCTCATCATCAAGCTGGCGCCCTGGTTGCTGGTACTGCTGGTGGTGTGCTGGTTCATCAGCAGCCGGCGTAAGCAGGCTAATACCTACCGTTGACACTCCCTGTTACCGGATCCTTCCTTGGTCGCTGCGTGCAGCAGTCTTTTTTGAGTCTGCTGGTGGAGTGCTGGTTTCAGCAGCCGGCGCAAGCAGGTTAATCAACCTACCGTTGACACTCCCTGTTACCGGATCCTTCCTTGGCCGCAGCGTACCGCGGCTTTTTTGCGTCTGCTGGTGGCGTGCTGGTTTCAGCAGCCGGCGCAAGCAGGCCAATACCTACCGTTGACACTCCCTGTTACCGGATCCTTCCTTGGTCGCTGCGTGCAGCGGCCTTTTTTGCGTCTGCTGGTGGAGTGCTGGTTTCAGCAGCCGGCGCAAGCAGGTTAATCAACACCTACCGTTGACACTCCCTGTTATCGGATCCTTCCTTGGCCGCTGCGTACCGCGGCCTTTTTTGTGTGCGTGTGTCGGCCAGCCATGACTGGCTGCAGGCGAGCCAGCGCTCCGGCTGGGTGATCAGCTGCTCCTTGAAAGCCTTGCTCTGCTGCTTGAGCCGGTATTCGAGGCGCAGCGCCGCCCCTTTCTCGCCGACGGCCTGCTGCCACGCCAGGGTCAGCGGCCCCTTGCCACGCAGGGCGCGGGACCCCTTGCCGCTCTGATGCTGGTGCAGGCGGCGTACGGGGTCCGTGCTGATCCCGGTATAGAGCAGGCCGCTGGTGGTGCGCACCATGTAAATGAACCAGTGGCTGGCGGGCGGATAGGCCGCCGGTTCGGCGCCAGGAGCGGGTTTTCTCATTCGATCTCTCTGTGCCACACTCAAGAGCAGCTCAAGGAGGTGCGATGCGAGCGTGGTGGTGGTTGTGGTGTTTGCTGTCGATATCGGCTCATGGCGAGACGCTGCGTCTCTACGACTATCATCAGCACCCCCCCTTCATGACCGGGGAGCAGACCGGTCTGAGCCGGGATCTGGTCAAGTATCTCAATGAAAAGCTTGGCGGAGAACCCAGGCTGGAACTTTGGCTGGTGAATCGGGCCAGACTGGCGCTGGAGATGTCGGATCCTGGCTTCGACGGCCTGGTGGCCTGGGTCAATCCCGCCTGGGTGGGGGATCCCCAGCGCGAGCTCTACCTCTGGACCTTTCCCATCATGCGCGATACCAACGAGCTCATCTCCAGCGTCGTCAGGCCGGTCATCTATCGCGGGCCCGACTCACTGAAGGGGATGACCTTCGGCGGCATCGAGGGGTATCGCTATCAGGGCATCGACGAGGCGGCGGCCAGGGGCGATCTGGTGCGGGTCGATGCCAAGAAGGTCAAGACCAACTTCAGCCTGCTGGTGCGCGGCCGCATCGACGTGACCCTGGTGCCGGGCTCGGCGCTCACCTTCTTCACCCATGACCCGGCCTTCGAGGGCAAGCTGTTCGTCTCGCCCTTTGCCCAGTCCAGCTATACCCGCCACATCCTGTTGCCAAAATCCCGCAGCGCACTGCACAGCCGGCTGAATGACATCGCCGAGCAGATGGACCGGGATCCCAAGTGGCACGCCATCCTGGAGTCCTACCGCGGCAGACCCTGAGCGCCGGCATTGCGGCGCAGATGGCGCCCGAGCTTGTGCAGCGGCAGCAGGCTCACCAGCAGGCCGGCCCAGACGAAGGCAAACCCCACCGATTTCACCGGATCCGGCGTCTCGCCAAACCAGAAGATGGCGAGCAGGAAGGCGAGGCTGGGCTCTATGTATTGCAGCAGACCCACCGTGCTCATGCGGGTGCGCATCATGCCGTAGCAGAACAGCCCCACCGGCAGCAGGGTGGCGGGGGCACTGCCCATCAGCAGCAGACGCTCGGTCCAGTCACCGGCCACGAACTGGCTGGCGCCGCTCACCGCCAGAGCGCCGATGATCAGCAGGGCGACAGGCAACTGCACCAGCGCCTCAAGGTAGAGGCTGACGCCGGCGTCATAGTGGACCTTCTTCTTGAGCAGACCGTAGAGGGCGAAGTTGGCCCCCATGATGAGGGAGAACCAGGGCAGCTGGCCGTAAGAAAACAGCATGTAGGCCAGCCCCGCCAGCGCCAGCGCCACCGCCAGGTGTTTCTGCGGGGTGAGCCTCTCTTTGAGGAACAACACGGCAAACACGATGTTGAACAGTGGCGTCATGAAGAAGGCGAGGCTGGTGGCCAGCACCTGGCCGGTGGTGAGGCACCAGGTGAACATGCACCAGCTGATGGACATGACGGGGCCGGCCAGCAGGATGAGGCCGAGCTGGCGCGGTTCGCTGCGCAGCCGCGCCCAGGGCACCCGGTAGCCGATGAGGAGGAACAGGACGCCCAGCAGCACCGCCGACCAGAGTACCCGGTGGGAGAGCAGCTCCCACATGTTGACCGCGGGCATGAACTGGTAATAGAGGGGCAGCATGCCCCACAGCACGAATGAGAGGGCCGCGCTGCCGGTGCCCATCCAGTTCTTCATCTCGCTCCGTTTATTAAATTAAACAAATTTGGCTGCATGATAAGTATCTGCTGAATCTTTCACAAGCAGGATCCGGCGGAAAACTCTGCTACTATCGGGCCCATGAACCGACTCGACAGTTTGTTTGAACAGATCCGTACCTGCCGCCTGTGCGAGGCACACTTGCCGCTCGGGCCCAGACCGGTGATCCGTGGCAGCGAGCGCGCCCGTCTGCTGATCATCGGCCAGGCGCCCGGTACCCGGGTGCATGCCAGCGGCATCCCCTGGAACGATCCCTCCGGCGATCGCCTGCGCCAGTGGCTCGGGGTGGACAAGGCCACCTTTTACGATGAATCCCGTATCGCCATCATGCCGATGGGGCTCTGTTACCCCGGCAAGGGCAAGTCGGGGGATCTGCCGCCGCGCCCCGAATGTGCGCCTACCTGGCACGACAAGGTGCTGATGCTGCTGCCCAACATCGAGCTGACCCTGCTGATCGGCCAGTATGCGCAAGCCTACTATCTGCGGGATGCGGCGAAAGGGTCGCTGACCGAGACGGTACGCAGCTGGGCGGACTATGGCCCGGCCTGGTTGCCGCTGCCGCACCCGTCACCGCGCAACACCTTCTGGCTCAAAAAGAACCCCTGGTTCGAGCAGGATGTGATCCCCCATCTGCAACAAAGGGTCGCCCCACTGCTGGGGTGACCCTCGTTGGCTAGAGCGCCGGTTCGACCTGCGGTTTGGGCTTGCTGCGGGCCATGGCGATGAGCGGCAGTATGATGCACAGGCACCCCAGCAGCAGCGGCAGGCCCGGCTGTTCATCGAACAGCCATACCCCGATGGCGACCGCCATCAGCAGGCCGGTGTACTCCGCCGAGGCTATTTTGCTCGCCTCCGCCTTGCGATAGGCCACCACGCACAATCCCGCATAGACCATGATCAGCGCTGAAGAGCCGAAGGCGGGCCACCACATCTGCCACTGCCAGTCGCCCCCTTCCCACCAGGCCAGCGCCATGATGAAAGGCATGCTCAACACGTTGGTAAAGAACAGGGTCTGGGCGATGGGCTGCTGGAGCGGGATCCGCTTGATCAGCAGATTGTTGAGTGCCATCGAGAGCGCCACCCCGAGCGCCGCCAGCGCCGCCCAATTCACCTCGGTGGGGCGCAGCACGATCAGCACCCCGACAAAGCCGATGAAGGCGGTCAGTACCTTCTGGCGCGAGATCGCTTCCCCCGCCAGCCACACCGCCAGCGGCACCATCATCAGCGGCGCCGCATAGAAGAGGGCGTTGGCGGTGGCCAGCGGCAGCCGGGTGAGGGCGATCACCATCAGGCAGACGCCGACGGCCCAGATATGGGCCCGCAGCAGATGCCACTTGAGCGCCACCGGCGGGTTGCGACGCCATGACCAGAGCAGCCAGGGGGCCAGCAGGATGGCGGCGGAGAGCTGGCGGAAGAAGACGAACTGGAACACTGGCTGGTCCGGCTCCAGCACCTTGACCAGCGCGTCGGAAAAGACCGCCACCATATTGCCCAGCACCAGATAAAGGATGCCGATCCCCACTGCATTCATACCACCTCCCATGTTTGATAAGGGAAGGGTAGCCCGCGCTCCGTTATCCAGTAAAATGATAAAAAATCACCATGCATGAGAATTTTGGATAATGAAGCTGCCTCCCTTGCGTGCCGTTCAATACTTCGAAGTGGTTGCCCGCCTGCTCAGCTTTTCTCGTGCCGCGGTTGAGCTCAACGTCAGCCAGAGTGCGGTCAGCCACCAGATCCGTCTGCTGGAGGATTTTCTGGGTGAGCGGTTGCTGCTGCGCCAGGGCCGCCTGCTGTCGCTGACGGCGCAGGGGGAGGTCTATTTCGAGGGGATCTCCGCCGGGCTCGGCCAGATTGCCCAGAGCAGCGAGCAACTGCGCGGCGGCGGCGAAATGCGGATCCGGCTCGCGGTTTACAGCTCGTTTGCGGTGAAGTGGCTGATCCCGCGACTGGCGGGGCTGCGTCAGCTCTATCCCGAGCTGGATCTCAGCCTGGAGATGGTGGCGGAGGACCCCGAGCTCTCCGATCGGGTGGCGGACTGTTTCATCACCGTCTCCCCCAAGGGGCCTGGCTATATGCACGATCTGCTCTATCGGGAGCGGTTGATGCCGGTGTGCAGCCGGCGGCTGTGGCAGCAGGTGGAGGGGGAGTGGCCCGCAGCTCTGTGGCAACTGCCGCTGCTCTCCATCCAGGCGATCTACAAGGAGAAGGGGGAGGATTGGCGGCGCTGGGCCGACGTGGGCGGGCTGACGATCGCCCCCGAGGCGAGGATGCACCATTTCAGCCACATTCTGCTGGCACTGGAGGCGGCCAATTGGGATCAGGGGGTGGCGCTCATCAACGACTATATGCTGCAGCCGGAGGATCCCGGTCTGGTGCGACTGCCGCTGCATGCACTCGAGACCGGGGACAACTTCTATTTCGTCTGCAAGCGTTCGCGTGTCCATGAGCCCGCCATCAGCCGGCTGCGCCAGTGGCTTTGGCAGGAGGCGCAAGCCAGCCTGCGCCCCGGTGAGAATGAACCGCTCAGGCGCGTTTGAATAGGCTCGGCACGAGCAGTTGGTGGCGGAGAGCCAGCGAAGAGACGAGATATGGAGTGGCCTGACGGCAAGGTTCAGGCCACGCTAGGTTCAGGCTTTCTTGAACTGACTCAGGATAAACAGGCTGGTGGCGCAGACCACCACCGAAGGGCCGGCCGGGGTGTCCTGATACCAGGAGAGCAGCAGCCCGCCGAGCACGGCAAGGCAGCCGATGAGGGCGGCAAAGCCGGCCATTTGTTCCGGTGTGCGGCTGAAGCGGCGGGCCGTTGCCGCAGGGATGATCAGCAAGGAGGTGATGATCAGCGCCCCGACGAACTTCATCGCCACCGCGATCACCAAGCCAATCAGCAGCATCAGCACGCCGCGCAGCACATCGACCCTTACCCCTTCCACCCGGGCCAGCTCTTCCGAGATGGTCATGGAGAGCAGGGGATCCCACAGCCGCCACAGGGTGAGCAGCACCAGGGCGCCGCCGCCGTAGATCCAGAGCAGGTCCATCGGTTGTACCGAGAGCAGGTCGCCGAACAGGTAGGCCATCAAATCCACCCGCACGTTGTCCATGAAGCTCAAGGTGACCAGACCGAGCGACAGGGCGCTGTGGGCCAGGATGCCGAGCAGGGTATCGGTGGCCACCTGCTGGTTGCGGCTCATGATCACCAGTAGCATCGCCATGGCGAGGCAGCAGACCACCACCGCCAGGGTGAGATCCACCTGCAGCAGGATGCCGAGCGCGATGCCGAACAGGCAGGCATGGGAGAGGGTGTCGCCAAAATAGGCCATCTTGCGCCACACCACGAAGCTGCCGAGGGGGCCGGCCAGCAGGGCGATGCCGAGACCGGCCGCGAGGGCGTATAACAGAAAGCTGTCCACTTGATGATCCTGTCGGGTACGTTATTGATTGCGGGAGGGCAGGCGAATGACGGGGGCCTGCGGTTCATGATGATGGTGTTCGCCGTCGCAGTGGTGATGGTGGGTGTAGACCGCCAGGACCTCCTGTTCCGGTCGGCCGAACAGACGGGCAAACTCGGGGTGGCGGGCCACGCTTTCCGGCTCGCCGTGACAGCAGACGTGGCGGTTGAGGCAGATCACCTCGTGGGTGCTGGCCATCACCAGGTGCAGGTCGTGGGAAACCATCAGCACGGCACAGTTGAACTCGGCGGCCAGCTGGCTGATGAGGGCGTAGAGCTCGATCTGGCCGTTGATGTCCACCCCTTGCACCGGTTCGTCCAGCACCAGCAGCTCGGGTTTGACCAGCAGGGCGCGGGCCAGCAGCACCCGCTGCATCTCGCCGCCGGAGAGTTTCTGCATCCGGTTGTCCAAGAGATCTTCCGCACCGACCCGGTTCAGCGCCTCCTCGATGGAGAGGCGGCCATTCTTGCCAAGCTGCAGGAAGCGGCGCACCGTCAGCGGCAGGGTGGGATCCAGATAGAGGCGCTGGGGCACATAGCCGACCCGCAGGTCGCGGCTGCGGGTAATTTGGCCCGAATCCGGCGTGAGCAGGCCCAGTACCAGCTTGCTCAGGGTACTCTTGCCAGCCCCGTTGGGACCGACCAGGGTAGTGATTTTGCCTTTGTTCAGGGTAAAGGAGACCTTGTCGAGCACGGATCGTCCATCAAATGAAAGACAGACCTCTTTCAGCTCCACCAGTTGGGTCATGACAGCTCCGGGGTTTACAGCCTGTGAGAGTTATAATATAACAATAATGTTGGTTTGTTATATTATCACACACACACTTCCTGACGAGATCTCTATGCGAATTCTTGCCCTGATCACTGCCCTGCTGGCGGTGAGTCTGCCTGTCCGTGCCCTCGAGGTGCTGACCACCATCAAACCGCTGGGTTTCATCGCGGCAGCCATCACCGACGGCGTAAGCGAGCCCAAGGTACTGCTGCCGACCGGCGCCTCGCCCCATGATTTTTCCCTGCGCCCCTCCGATATTCGCAGCATCAATGAGGCCGATCTGGTGGTCTGGGTCGGCCCCGAGCTGGAAGGCTTCATGGCTAAACCGCTGGCCAAGCATCCCCATGTGTTGACCCTGACCCGGGTCGAAGGGATGCCGCTGTTCGATTACAGCAAGCAGGCCGGTCACGAAGAACACGCCGACGAGGGGCATGAAGGGCATGATCACGACGGTCATGAGGGGCACCATCACGAGGGCGTTGATCCCCACATCTGGCTGGGGCCGACCCAGGCGCTGGTCATTGCCAATGCCCTGAGCGAAACCCTGAGCGCTCAGGATCCGGCCAACGCCGAGCGTTATCGCGCCAACCTGCTGGCGTTCAAGGCCAATGTGGAGGCCAAAGACAAGGTAATTGCCGAGCAGATGAAGGCGGTGAATCAGAAGGGCTACTTCGTATTTCACGAGGCCTATGGCTATTGGGAGCGCCACTATGGGATGAGCTCCAAGGGCCACTTTACCGTGAGCCCGGAGCGACGCCCTGGCGCCAAGACTCTGGTGGAGATCCGCAAGGCGCTGGAAGAGAAAAAGGCGAGCTGCATCTATGCCGAGCCGCAATTCTCGCCGGCGGTGATCGAGTCGGTGGCCCGCAATACCGGTGCCAAGGTGCTGCTGCTGGATGAAGTGGGTGAGCAGGTACCGCTCGGCCCGGATGGCTATCCCCGGTTCATGCAGCAACTGGCCGACGCTTTCGCCGAGTGCCGCTGACAGACCAGCCGAGCCGCCATGCTCATCGATGGGGTGAGCGCAGCCAACTATACTGACTTCCAGCATCTGACAGGGAGTGTCTTGTATGAAATGGCTACTCGTTTCCACCTGCACGTTGGCGCTATGCTGCGCCAGCGTGCAGGCATCCCGCCTCTCCGAATACATCGCCAGTCCCGAGTTACGGGCAAAATTGCAGGAAGTGTACGGTGGTCGTGCCATTCAGCGGGCCGAGGCATTTTCGCGCCTGCTCACGCCCAGAGCCGGTACCACGGATCAGCAGAAGATCGAGCTGGTGAACAACTACTTCAACAACCTGACCTACAGCGATGATCCTAGGTTGTGGGGAGAAGCGGATTACTGGGCCAATCCGCTGGAGTTTATCGGCGCCCGCGGTGGCGACTGCGAGGATTACAGCATCTCCAAGTACTACACCCTGATGGAGCTGGGGGTGGACGAGAAGAAGTTGCGGCTGGCCTACGTCAAGGCGGTGCGTTACAACCAGTTCCACATGGTGACGCTCTACTTTTCGACCCCCAAGTCGGATCCGCTGGTACTCGACAACATCAACAGCCGGATCCTGCCCGGCAGCAAGCGAACCGACCTTATCCCCGTCTACAGCTTTGATGCCAAAAGCATCTGGATCATGAAGTCCCGCCGTGAAGGGACGCTGGCAGGCAGTGCCGACAGGTTGGCGCAGTGGACGTCGATGAAGACCCGGTTCTCCAGCGAGCAACTGCGCTCCCCCCGCCGCGAGCTATAGCTTGCCCGCGGTTTTCAACTCCTCGAAATATTTGGCTGCGCCCGGATGCTGGTCGATGCTCAGCACCGGGCCGGTCTTATTGCGTGCCTGGTGGAACAGGTTGGCGTAGCCGTAGGTCTGTTCATTGAACTTGGTTTGCTGGGCCAGCATGGCTTTGGTCAGTCGGTACACATCGGCTTCCGGCGTGCTGGCGGTGGTCACCAAGGTGGCAGCGATGGCAAAGGTCGGCGTCGCCTTGAGATTGCCCGGGTAGATGCGGGCAGGCACTTGGCTGCGCTGGTAATACTTCACCCCCTTGAGCAACTGATCCCGGGTTGCTCCCTCGATCGGCAGAAAACGCACGGCGCAGCGTTTGGCTGTATCCAGCACGATGCGGTTGGGGTGGCCCATTACCAGGCCATAGGCATCGATCTGCTTGCTGCAGAGCGACTCGGCCAGATTGGCCACGCTCTTGAGATCGAGATCCTGCTCCTTGGCGCCTAGCACGTTGAACAGGGCAAGCGCCGTCTGGCGGGTGCCTGAGCTCTTGAGCCCCATGTCGATGGGGGCCAGCTTGAGCTGCTCCAGGCTGGTGATATCGCCATCGGCCCTTACCACGATAGTGAAAGGCTCGGCGTGGGTGGCGAAGATGGCTCTGAGCTCTGGCTGCGGCTGACTGGCATATGGACCCAGGCCGTTACTGGCCTGATAAAGCCAGTCCGACTGCACCAGCGCATAGCGGGTCTCACCGCTCTTCAGTTGGCGCAGATTCTCGATGGAGCCCGAGGTTGCCTGCAACTTGCACTGCAATCCGGCATCGCTCTTGTTGGCAAGCCGGCAAAACTCTTTGGCGATCTGGTGATAGATCCCCTGCTCACCGCCGGTGGCGATGGTCATAGTGTCGGCCAGCAGCGGCAGTGGGGACAGCAGAGCGAGCAACAATCCGGTCTTGTTCATCATGCCTCCTTGCTGGCGTAGCCATCGATGCCCCAGTTGCGCAGGGTATCGATATCCTGAATGTCGCCAGCCTCCGCCAGCAGGGTGTAGCCCGCGCTGTGCAGGCATTGGGCCACCAGATTCCAGTAGAGCGGGGCTTGGATCGGCTGGCAGCTGATGAAGACAGGGTTGATGGGGTCGAGCTGATTGAAGGTCTCGTTGGTCATCGGGATGGCGCTGAAGGCCATCTCCACACCCTGTTCCTGCAAGGAGGCCAGCCGCTCCTGGGCAAGGGGCGGCACATGTTCCTGATCCCAGCGCCAGTCGAGGGTCTTGCCTCTGCCCTTGGCCAGCAGTGCAGAAAATTGCGTCCAGTCAGCATGGCCAAGCAGGCTGAGCGGCAGTTGCAGCCCCTCGACCGTGTGGTGCAACCAGAGATCGAGCAGGTGCCGGATCTCGTCCGGCGAGCTGTCCAGCGAAGGGGTGACCTCTGGAATGAGGCGGCTGTAGAGGCGAATGCTGCCCTGGGTCGAGAAGAAATGTTGTTGCTGCAGGCCTTCTCCCGCCTCAGTCAGGGTTTGCAGCGGCTGATTTGATATGGCGATCTGTTTGCTGAGCTGGCTTATCTTGAGCCGCTGTTGCAGCAGATCCCGTTTGCGTTCGGACACCAGCTGGTTGACCGAGGCCACCAGCTCCTTGAGATCCTGCAGCCAGGGGGAGGCCAGATTGCCGCTGAACTGGCGCTTGCGGATCTTCACCAACTGCTGGTTGATCTGCTCGAGCGGGCGCAGCAGCCGGTTGCAGACCCAGGAGATCACCAGGGTGAATACCAGCAGACCGGCCAGCAGCGCCGTGCCGGTACGGCTGATGGCATTCCACAGGTGCTGGTAGGCATAACCCGTGTGCCCTTCCAGGGTGAGGGTGCCCAGCATGCGCCAGCCATCGGTCAGCTCTTGCTCAATTTTTACCGGCGGCATGTCGATAACAGAAGGGAGCCAGGTCGGCACGTTTTGCTGCGCCGTGTGGAAGACCTTCTGAAACAGCACCTGGCCATCGGGATCCAGCAGGGTGACTGCGCTGACGAAGCCGCCGTCGAACATGGCGTTGACGATGGTTTCGGCCAGTACCTTGTCATCGTTGAGCAAAGTGCCCTGCAGCACCAGGCCGAGGGCCGTGATGGCGGTTTCCAGATTGGCAGACATCTGATCTAGGATGGACTGGCGTACCGTGGTGACCTCCAGCATGAACAGCAGGATGGCCCCGGCCAGGAACAAGATCAGGATGATTCGATTTAACAGTTTCGCTAACGACATATCCACTCCATGGAAAAGTTATCGCAACATGCTGAAACCTTGGGTCTGATGCGAGCGGACCCGGCTCTTAAAAATAGGAAAAAATGGTTAAAAAAGACGATCATTTCTGCCCATAAAGGAATGTTATGCATAAAATGTGAGGTTCATGCAGATTGCTATGAACTAATTGTGAGTATTTAGGTCAAACAATCAGTTTTATACGGTTTCATAACAAACAAACTGACCACTAACACCCTTAGATCTAATGACAGGATAGCGGATGAAACGTCTCCGTCCCTTGGTAGCGCAGGCTGCCAACTGGGAACCCCCGGTTCCCCGCAAACACTTTTACGCCATGCTATTGCTGACTGCGATGACGCTGTCAGCGGTAGCCATATTGCCAGCGCCGGGTGACATCCTGGAGCGGCCATTGCGTCTGGAGTTGCCGATTGCCACCAACGGCACCGCAACCAACGAAGACAATACGGACTTCAACGACATCCCGGATCACGAGCTGGTGGAAGCCGCGACCCCGGAAGATGACATCCCGACCGATGCCACTCCCCAGTGGCAGGATTATCGGGTACGAAACGGCGAAAACCTGACCACCATCTTCAACAACCTGGGTCTCTCCACCACCACCCTCTACAAGGTGCTGGATGCCGATACCAAGAACAATCTGGCACGTCTCAAGCCCGGTCAAACCATCGAGCTGCTGATCGATCAGGACAACATACTGCAGCAGATGAAGATTCGTCTGAATATCAAGCAGACCCTGATCCTGGAGCGCACCGACGACACCTACAGCGCCAACATGCTCAATGAAGAGGTGGAGTGGCAGAAGAAGGGGTATGACGGGGTCATCAACGGCAGCTTTTACGTCAGTGCCCGCAATGCGGGAATCCCGGCCAACCACATCCAGAAGATTGCCAACCTGTTCCAATGGCGACTCAACTTCGCCAAGGATCTGAAAAAGGGCGACAAGTTCAAGGTGCTGGTGCGCCAGGAGACGGTCGAGGGCAAGAGCACCGGCAATACCCAGTTGCTGGGGGTGGAAGTGTTCAGCCAGGGCCAGAGCGTCTCTGCCTGGTTGTCCGAAGATGGCAACTACTATGATGGCCAGGGCAACAGCCTGGAGCGCGGCTTCCGCCGTTATCCGACCCACAGCCGCTACCGGGTCAGCTCCAGCTTCAACCCGAACCGCCGTCACCCGATCACCGGTCAGGTACGTCCCCACGAGGGCACCGACTTTGCCCTGCCGGTCGGCACTCCCGTGATGGCAACTGGCGACGGCGTCGTGCTGAAGGCGACCAGCCACCCGCTGGCCGGTACCTATGTGGTGATCAAGCACGGTCGTACCCTGATGACCCGTTACCTGCACCTGAGCAAGCTGCTGGTCAAGCCGGGCCAGAAGGTGAAAATGGGTGACAAGATTGCGCTCTCCGGCAACACCGGTCGTTCCACCGGTGCCCACCTGCACTACGAGGTGCGGATCAACAATCGTCCGGTCGATGCCATGAAGGTCAAGCTGCCGATGGCTGAACCGCTTTCCGGCAAGGAGAAGCGCCAGTTCCTCGCTAAGGTGAAGAGCTATCGCAAGGAGATGGAGGCCGGTTGATGCCTCTCTCGCCGAAACAAAAAGGCACCGCCACTCTGGCGGGGCCTTTTTGTTGGCTGATGGCCATCAATAGCCCTTGTCGAAGTCTATCTTGCCGTCCAGCGGCTGGCCGTCAATGAAGCGGATGTAGTTGCGCACGAAGATCTGGGCCACATCCTCGGGGAAGCTGTAGGCGCTGTTGTGCGGCGTGATGATGAGATTGGGCTGGCCCCAGAGCGGGCTGTCGGCGGGCAGCGGCTCCTGTGCGAACACGTCCAGCACTGCCATGCCCAGCTTGCCGGTGCGCAGCGCCGTGAGCAGGTCACCTTCGTGGATGGCGTTGCCGCGCCCCACGTTGAACAGGATGGCGCCCGGTTTGCAGTGTTCGAAACGGGGAGCGGTGAAGAGGTGATGCGTCTCGCGGGTGGCGGGCAGGACGCTGACGATAACGTCTGCCTGCGCCAGCACCTTGTTGAGGGCCGGCAGTTGGTACACCTGATCGAAACCGGCCCGCTCGCGACCGCTGCGGCTGATGCCAAGCACCTTCATGCCGAAGTGCTTGCCGGTGTGGGCTATGTGCTGGCCTATGCTGCCGGTGCCCAAGATGAGCAGGGTGCGTCCCTTGAGGCCGTGATAGGGGTGGCTTTGCCACAGCCGTTGCTTCTGTTGCTCCCGATAGAGCGGCAACTGGCGCATCAGGCTGAGCAGATGGCCGAACACGTATTCGCTCATCAGCGGGCCGAAGATGCCGCGCACGTTGGTGAGCTGATAGTCGCGGCGGCAGCTGGCATCCAGCAGCACGTCGACCCCGGCGTAGGTGGATTGCAGCCAGCTGAGCTTGCCGGCCTTGGCCAGCAGCGGCTTGGCCCGCGCCGGCTCTGCCATCAGGATGTGGGCTTCGCCGATCAATTTTTCGGCCTCGCCCTGGTTGTCGGCCCGCAGAATGCGCAAATGGGGAAGGTGGGCCGCCTTGAGCAGGCGCTCGTAGTGAGCATTATCCTGGCTGAGCAAAAGAAGGGTACGTTGACTCATACTCTTGTTCCTTATCAGATTTGCGGCGCGGGAGAGAGGCCGCTCTGTCCTCATCTTACCCGAGTTGACCGGCCAACATAGCCGACCAGGCCGCTTTTTCGTTTTCGCACGGCCCCTCGTGGGCTACAATCTGCCCCACATTTTGCAAAGGATCCGACTCCAGTGTTTGGTGACAAGTTTTATAAGCGACTGGCCGAGCTACAGCCTTGGCAACAGACCGTCTACACCCTGGCGCTGGCAGAGCGCATGTACCCCAACTATGCGCTGTTTTCCCAGGCCTCCGGTTTCGGGGATGCGAAGGCATTTCGCCACGCCCTGGATCAGATGTGGAATTACCTGACGGTGAAGGGTTCCCGCGTCAATCTGGGGGCGATTCTGGAAGCGTTCGAAGTCTACATTCCGGAACCCAGCAAGTTCGAATCCTACGGCGCCTATCCGGCGCTGGATGCCTGCGTGGCGCTGGGCTGTGCCTACAACTCGGTGATCTGCCGGGTGGGTGAAGAGGCCAACGATGCCAGCCATGCATCGGTCGGTACGGTCGCCGGTTTCATCGAGATGCTGGAAGAGCGCGACCTCACCGACGAGGAGCTCTACGAGCACGAATACATGGAAGCCGAGCTGGAGTTCCAGGTCGAGCTGCTCAAGCGGGTTGCCCATGAGCGCGACAGCGACCGCATTCTGGCTATCCGTACCTTTGCGGCCCAGGATGGCGTCTCCAATATCGGCATCAGCCTGGAAGAGTGATCCCACTCTCCCCGGCCCATAAAAAAAGCTCCCGAATGGGAGCTTTTTTTATGCCCGCTCCTCGGTGAGGGGCCGGACGCTCAGCACTGGGGCCGCGTCTATCTCGTCGGCATTCATCATGGCCGAGATGCGCTGCAGGGAAGAGAGCAACAGAGTCTGCTCCCAGACCTCAAGTGCCTGAAAGCGCTGGATGAAGCGCTCCTGCAGCGGGGTGGGCGCCTGGGCCAGCAGGGCTCGGCCTGCGTCAGTCAGCGTCGCATGCACCTTGCGCTTGTCGGTTTCGCTGCGGATGCGCTGCACCAGCTGGCGGCTCTCGAGGCGGTCCATGATGGTGGTGGCGGTGGCCTGACTCATGTTGGTGTGATCCGCCAGCTGGCGCATGGAGATCTGGCCCAGCTCGTCGATCCCCTTGAGCAGCAAGAGCTGGGGCGAGGTCAGGCCGGCCTCCTTGATCAAGCGCTTGGAGTGCATGTCGATGGCACGAATTATCTGGCGCAGGGCGACCAGCACTTCATCATGTTTTTCCATGGGGAACGAATCGTCGAGGGGCTGTTGAGAGGCGCAAAATTCTCCGCCTAATTCGTCACAAGGTCAATATGGTTTTTACTGTAATGATTTCTGCTCTAATTATTTTTGTGTTAGGTTAGCGGGCATTTTCCGAATTTTGACCCGACATTTGAGGAGCAAGATGATGAGTGACGAACTGGACATCAAGTCGCTGGCGGCCGACCTTCGGGTGGTCAGAGTGCGTTATGAACTGCCTGATACCTCGGCTTTCGTGCGTTACCAGCCTGCCTATGACGAAGACCCCAACAACCTCAAGGTACACCACTACGATGGTGAATTGCCCCTCTCCTGTAGCGAGACTGGTTCTTTCAACCTAAAGGAGTTGGTGAATGAATTACGTTACGCCTATGTGCTGGTGCACCTCTTCCCGGATGAGAGCGCGATGAACTTCTATCTGACCGGCCTTGATACCGGTCTGGCCCAGCTGGAGTTCATCGGTGGCTCATACGACTTCAACCGGCTCTGGATCACCAGCGGCATCTCCAACCTGGGCGTGCCCATGGCCATCTTCCTCGGCAAGCGTCATGCGGTGAATGGCCAGCCTTCGGTCAGCCTGGTGGACCACCGGGTGCAGACGGCCGGCAAGCTGGTCTACCGCGCCATCGGCGGTGCCGGCGATCACGTGGGTGAAGACTTTTTCAACAACGACTAAGGAGGCCAGATGAGAGCAAGCAAAGGGCTATTCAAAGGCCTCAACCCGACCATGGCCATGACGGCACTCACCGTCATCACCCTGTTCCTGTTGTTCGGGGTGTTCGTCCCCGAAACGGCCGCCAGCTGGTTTGTCGGCGCCAAGGATCAGATCATTGCCGGGTTCAAGTGGTACTACATTCTGGTGGTCGCCCTGTTCCTGTTCTTCGCTGTCTACCTGATGTTCAGCCGCTTTGGCAGCATCCGGCTGGGTGACGACGACCAGGTACCGGAGTTCGGCTACTTCGCCTGGTTTGCCATGCTGTTCAGTGCCGGCATGGGCATAGGGCTGGTGTTCTGGAGCATCGCCGAGCCGATGAACCACTTGCAGGGCAACCCCTTCATCACCGAAGGGATGACTCCTGAAGCCGCCCAGATCGCCATGCGCCTCACCTTCTTCCACTGGGGCCTGCATCCCTGGGCCATCTACGTGATCGTTGGCCTGTCGCTCGCCTTCTTCAGCTATCGACGCAAGCTGCCACTGGCCATTCGTTCCGTGCTCTATCCGCTGCTCGGCGATCGCATCTATGGCTTCTGGGGCCACGCTGCGGACGTGCTGGCGGTGTTCGGTACCGTGTTCGGGGTGGCCACCTCCCTTGGGCTGGGGGTCTCCCAGATGAATACCGGTCTCAACCAGATGTTCGGCATGGAAGTATCGCAAGCGAACCAACTCTGGCTCATCGGCGGCATCAGCCTGATCGCCACCCTGTCGGCGGTCTCCGGGGTCGGGCGGGGGGTCAAGCTGCTCTCCGAGCTCAATATCTGGCTGAGCGTGTTCGTGTTGGGTCTCTTCCTGGTGCTGGGGCCGACCACCTACATCCTCAACGCCTATGTGCAGAACATCGGTGATTACCTGCAAAACATCGTCAAGCTGAGCTTCTGGACCAACACCGAGGCCAACGGCACCTCGGCCTGGCAGTCGAGCTGGACCGCCTTCTACTGGGGTTGGTGGATTGCGTGGGCGCCGTTTGTCGGCATGTTCATCGCCCGCATCTCCAAGGGGCGTACCATCCGCGAATTCGTGCTCGGCGTGCTGCTGGTGCCCTCGCTGCTCGGCATGTTCTGGCTCACCGTGTTCGGCGGTACCGCCATGAATCTGGAGCTGTTCGGCGGTGGTGGCGTGGTGGCCGCGGTCAATCAGGACGTGACCCTGGCGCTCTACCAGACGGTGGAATTGCTGCACTGGGAAACCTTCGGCTGGATCGCCAAGGGCGTGCTGACCCTGCTGATCTGTACCTACTTCATCACCTCCAGTGACTCGGGCACCCTGGTGATTACGACCCTGCTCTCCATTGGCGATCAGGATCCTCCCGTGCTGCACCGCGCCATCTGGGGGCTGGGTCAGGGGCTGGTGGCCGCCATCCTGCTGGTCTCCGGCGGGCTGGCCGCCCTGCAGGCCGCCAGCATCATAGCGGCGCTGCCCTTCTCGGTGATCATGCTGGCCATGTGCTACTCGCTGATGCTGGGGCTCAAGCAGGAGAGCCAGCACCAGTTCGAATACCGACAAAAGCTCAAGCGTCACGACGGTTCAACCCACATGAGCCTGCTGGAGCGGATCGGGCCGGCCTGACCTGGCTGCATCCTGTAGAGGCTGCCATCAAGCAGCCAAACAAAAGGGGAACCTCGCGGTTCCCCTTTTCATGGCTGATCAGCTGCCGCTGGTCACAGCATCTGTTTGAGACGATAGAGCAGATCCAGCGCCTGACGGGGGGTGAGCTCGTCCGGGCGCACCGCTTCCAGCTCATCGACTACCGGATGGCTCTGGGGCGCCATGGCCACCGGGGCCGGGCGAGATTCGCCAGCGGCCACCGGGGTAGTGCTTTCCAGCTCGTGCAGTTTGTGACGGGCCTGCTGGATCACCGATTTGGGCACCCCCGCCAGTGCCGCCACTTGCAGACCGTAGGAGCGGCTGGCTGCGCCTTCCTGCACCGCGTGCATAAAGGCGATGGTGTCGCCGTGCTCCACCGCATCGAGGTGGACGTTGGCCAGCCCTTCCATGAGCTCCGGCAGACGGGTCAGCTCGAAGTAGTGGGTAGCGAACAGGGTGTAGGCGCCAATCTTGCTTGCCAGCTGTTCGGCGCAGGCCCATGCTAGCGAGAGACCGTCATAGGTACTGGTGCCGCGACCTATCTCGTCCATCAGCACCAGACTGCGGGCGGTGGCGTTGTTGAGGATGTTGGCGGTCTCGGTCATCTCCACCATAAAGGTGGAGCGGCCGGAGGCGAGATCGTCCGACGCCCCGATGCGGGTGAAGATGCGGTCGATGGGGCCGATGCGGGCGCTGTCGGCCGGCACGAAGGCGCCGATATGGGCCAGCAGCACGATCAGCGCGGTCTGGCGCATGTAGGTCGATTTACCGCCCATGTTGGGGCCGGTGATGATCAGCATCCGCCGCTCCCTCTCAAGCCAGATCGGGTTGGCGATAAAGGGGTCTGTCATCACCTGCTCCACTACCGGATGGCGCCCCGCTTCGATGATGATCTGATCCTCATCGATGAGCGTCGGGCAGCGGTAGTCGAGGGTCTCGGCCCGCTCGGCCAGGTTGGCCAGTACGTCCAGCTCCGCCAGTGCGGCGGCGGACTCCTGCAGATCGCCGAGGTGGGGCAGCAGGGCATCGAGCAGCTCCTCGTAGAGGCGTTTCTCCAGCGCCAGCGCCTGGGCCTGGGCGGTAAGCACCTTGTCCTCGTACTTTTTAAGCTCGTCGATGATGTAGCGTTCGTTGTTCTTGAGGGTCTGACGGCGGATGTAGTGGGCCGGCACCAGGTGGCTGTTGGCGCGGCTCACCTCGATATAGAAGCCGTGCACCTTGTTGTAGCCCACCTTGAGGGTGTTGATGCCGGTCAGCAGTCGCTCGCGCTCCTCTATGCGGGCCAGGCTGGCGGTGGCGCCGTTGGCCAGATCCCGCAGCTCGTCCAGCTCCTGGTTGAAGCCGTCGCGAATGACGCCGCCATCGCGGATCAGCACCGGCGGTACTTCCATCACGGCGCGCTCCAGCAGATCCAGCAGCTCGGGGAAGGTGCTGGCGCGATCGCGCAACTGCTGCACCGCCTCGTGCTCGCTCTCCGCCAGCAGACGCTGCAGCTCAGGCAGTTGGGCGAAAGCCTGACGCAGCCGGGTGAGATCGCGCGGACGGGCCGAGCGCAGGGCCAGACGGGCCAGCACCCGCTCCACGTCGCCGACCTGGCGCAGCAAGCCGCCCAGCTCGTCATAGAGGTTCTGCTCGATGAGCTCCTTGATGGTGCTCTGGCGACCTTTCAGGATCACCCGGTCGCGGATCGGCTGGTGGATCCAGCGCTTGAGCAGGCGGCTGCCCATCGGCGTGGCGGTGCAATCGAGCACGGCGGAGAGGGTGTTGTCATGGCCGCCGGCCAGATTCTGGGTCAGTTCCAGATTGCGGCGGGTGGCGGCATCCATGATGACCGCGTGATCGGGCTGTTCGAGGCGCACGCTGCGAATGTGGGGCAGGGCGGTGCGCTGGGTGTCCTTGACGTACTGCATCAGGCAGCCGGCGGCGCACAGGGCGGTCTCGCTCTGCTCGACGCCAAAGCCCACCAGATCCTGGGTACCGAATTGTTGGCACAAGAGCTTGCGGGCAGTACCGAGCTCAAACTCCCACTCCGGGCGGCGGCGCAGGCCGCGGCGACCCTCGACGTGGTGCAGAAACTCGAACGATTCGGGGTAGAGCAGCTCCGCCGGATTGGTGCGCTGCAGCTCCGCCAGCAGGGTCTCTTCTTTCTCGAACTGGTTGATGAAGAAGCGGCCGGAGCCGATGTCCATGGTGCCATAGCCGAAGCGGCGGCCATCGTGATAGACGGCGGCGATCAGGTTGTCTTGTCGCTCGCTGAGCAGCGCCTCGTCGGAGACGGTGCCTGGGGTGATGATGCGAATGACCTTGCGCTCCACCGGCCCCTTGCTGGTAGCGGGATCCCCCACCTGTTCGCAGATGGCGGCCGACTCGCCGAGCTGCACCAGCTTGGCCAGATAGCCCTCGATGGCATGATAGGGAACGCCTGCCATCGGGATGGGGCTGCCGGCCGATTGGCCGCGCTTGGTCAGGGAGATGTCGAGCAGCTGGGAGGCCTTGCGGGCATCGTCATAGAACAGCTCGTAGAAGTCGCCCATCCGGTAGAACAGCAGGATCTCCGGGTTCTCGGCCTTGAGGGTCAGATACTGCTGCATCATGGGCGTGTGGGCGCTGAGATTGGCGCCGGGCGCGGTGCCGGTAGCTTGGTGTTGTGCGGTCATGTGCGATTCCAGAAGGGGCCTCTGCGGGCCAGTGTCTGCGGTGATGAGCCTTGAACTTGATGGCGCCATTCTACACATAAGCAGGGCGGTGGGGGAGGTCGGGTTCCGGGGTTGTCTCTGGCTGAGCGGGTCTGGGTGCTGCACCTCGATGCCGGTGGGGTTCTGTCCGGCGGCGGTTGCGGGCGGCAGTGACGGGATCGCATAATGTGCCTCTTCAACGAATCAGCAGGAGCCGTGATGAAACTGGATGCAGAGATAGAGCACCTCGCCATCGAGCTGGGTAAGGCCCTCGGTCAGCGCGGTTGGCTGGCGGCAACCGCCGAATCCTGCACCGGTGGCGGGGTGGCGACTGCCATCACCGACATCGCGGGCAGCTCAGGCTGGTTTGATCGCGGTTTTGTCACCTACACCAACGAAGCCAAGCAGCAGATGCTGGGGGTGAGCGGCGAGAGCCTTGAGCAACACGGCGCGGTGAGCGAAGCCGTGGTGCTGGAGATGGCCCGTGGTGCGCTGGCCCACTCCTCTGCCTCCATCAGTGTCGCTATCAGCGGCATCGCCGGCCCTGGCGGCGCGACACCGGGCAAACCGGTCGGCACCATCTGGTTCGCCTGGGCGGACCGCTCCGGCCGTCATCACTCCCTGCTGGCCCGTTTCGACGGGGATCGCCGGCAGGTGCGCCAGCAGGCGGTGAGACAGGCCTTGTCGGGTCTGTTGGCCCTGCTCAGATAAATTGGGCTTGATACTGTATGAATAGACAGTATACTTAGCCCAACTTCATTTTTACTCACGATTTCCAGCGGAGATTGGCATGGATCAGAACAAACAGAAGGCACTGGCGGCTGCGCTGGGTCAGATCGAAAAGCAGTTTGGCAAAGGCTCCATCATGCGTCTGGGCGACAGCAAGACCATGGATATCGAAGCCATCTCCACCGGCTCCCTCTCTCTGGACGTGGCGCTGGGCATCGGTGGCCTGCCGTGCGGTCGTATCGTCGAGATCTATGGCCCGGAATCTTCCGGTAAAACCACGCTGACCCTGCAGGTGATCGCCGAAGCGCAGAAGAAGGGCAAGACCTGTGCCTTCGTCGATGCGGAGCACGCGCTGGATCCTATTTATGCCGCCAAGCTGGGCGTCAACGTCGACGACCTGCTGATCTCCCAGCCGGATACCGGTGAACAGGCGCTGGAAATCTGCGACATGCTGGTGCGCTCCAACGCCGTTGACGTCATCATCGTCGACTCCGTAGCGGCCCTGACCCCGAAAGCGGAAATCGAAGGCGAGATGGGTGATTCCCACGTCGGCCTGCAGGCCCGTCTGATGTCCCAGGCGCTGCGTAAACTGACCGCCAACATCAAGAACGCCAACTGCCTGTGCATCTTCATCAACCAGATCCGGATGAAGATCGGCGTCATGTTTGGCAGCCCGGAGACCACCACGGGTGGTAACGCGCTCAAGTTCTACGCCTCCGTTCGTCTGGATATCCGTCGCATCGGCGCCATCAAGGAAGGTGACGAAGTGGTCGGTAACGAGACCCGCGTCAAAGTGGTCAAGAACAAGGTGGCCCCGCCCTTCAAGCAGGCCGAGTTCCAGATTTTCTATGGCGCCGGCATCTCCAAAGAGGGCGAGCTGGTGGATCTGGGCGTCAAGCACAAGCTGATCGACAAGGCCGGTGCCTGGTACAGCTACAACGGCGAGAAGATCGGTCAGGGCAAGGCCAACGTCATGAAGCTGTTCGCCGAGAACAAGGCGATGGCTGGCGAAGTGGAAGCCCGCCTGCGTGAGCTGCTGCTCTCCGGTGCCGTACCTGTCGATGACAAGGCTGCACCGGTTGAGGCAGAAGAGTTCGATGCCGAAAGCGAACAAGAGTTCGAATAAGGAACAGAAGGAAGGCCGGGTTGATACCCGGCCTTGTTATTTATGGTTGATGAATCTGCTGACAAACCGGTCGAACTCACCTTTGAAGAGCAACTGGCGGCGGCCCGCGCCTTTGCCATGCGCAGTCTTGCTCGCCGCGAAAGCGCCGAGTCCGAGCTGGCCAGACGGCTGCGCCAGCAGGGCTATCAGGAAGAGGTGATCGAGGTGGTGGTCGACTACTGCCGCGGTTACAACTGGGTCAATGACGAGCGCTATGGCGCCATGGCGGTAAGAGCCGGAGCGGCCAAGGGGCACGGTCCCATCAAGATCCGTTTCGAGCTGCGCCGCAAGGGGCTGGATGACAACCAGATTGACGCCGCCTTCGAGCAGCCGGAGCTGGACTGGTTTGAACTGGCCTTGGCACTGTTGGAGCGGCGAGCCAACGTGGCCGACCTTGCCGATTTCAAGCTGCGGATGAAATGGCTCAAATACCTGCTGGGGCGCGGCTTTACCCAGGAGCAGGGACGCTATGCGTTGAGCGCCTTGCAGGAGCGCGAGCTGTAACCACATCGTTTCTGCTCTCCTGCAAGCCGTCGCAGCCTGTTGATAGCCAGCAGGGTTGATGGTGGCGCGCCTGCCATCTAGCCCCAACATCCAGCACCCAAGATTGTCATGGCGCAGTTCTGCATCTCACATGATGCCTTTTGCTCGGGTTGTCCGTATCGTCTTTCCCGTCGTCGCCATGGACATGGTGGCATGCCCTTTGCTGCTGGTATCTGTGGATTCAACAACTTGCATCCTGGTGGCGGAGGCGGTGGAAGGCTCTTCGGCGGCAGGCCGATTTTCCGCTGCCATCGGCCAGAACCATGGCTGAAAACGCCCCGGTTTGTCTCCCTTTTCTCCCAGCCCCCATTTATGCGCGCTTTTTCACCCGTGGCGGCCCTGTCCGTTTTACTTTACCCCGCAGAAAACTTACATTAATGCGGTTAAAAGTCCGTATTCGAATCAAGCAGGATTTTCCATGTATATGTCCACGTCAGAGATTCGCACCGCGTTTCTCGAGTATTTCCGTTCCCAGGGGCACCAGGTTGTCTCCTCCAGCTCGCTGGTACCGCATAACGACCCGACCCTGTTGTTTACCAACGCGGGTATGAACCAGTTCAAGGACGTGTTCCTTGGCGCAGACAAGCGTGCCTACAATCGCGCGACGACTTCCCAGCGTTGCGTGCGTGCCGGTGGTAAGCACAACGATCTGGAAAACGTCGGCTATACCGCTCGTCACCACACCTTCTTCGAAATGCTGGGCAACTTCAGCTTTGGCGATTACTTCAAGCAGGATGCCATCAAGTTTGCATGGGGTTTCCTGACCGAGGTGCTGCAACTACCGAAAGAGCGCCTGCTGGTGACCGTCTACGCGACTGACGATGAAGCTTTCGACATCTGGGAAAAAGAGGTCGGTGTGCCGGCCGATCGCATCGTGCGCATCGGTGACAACAAGGGCGCACCGTACGCTTCCGACAACTTCTGGGCGATGGGCGATACCGGTCCGTGCGGTCCCTGCACCGAGATCTTCTACGACCACGGCGATCACATCTGGGGTGGCCGTCCCGGCTCACCGGAAGAGGATGGCGACCGTTTCATCGAGATCTGGAACGTGGTGTTCATGCAGTTCAACCGTCAGGCTGACGGCACCATGGAGCCGCTGCCGCGTCCGTCCGTGGATACCGGCATGGGTCTGGAGCGTATCTCCGCCATCATGCAGGGTGTGCACTCCAACTATGAAATCGACATCTTCCAGGCGCTGATCAAGAAAGCGGCCGAGATTGTCGGCACCACCGATCTGAGCAACCAGTCCCTGCGCGTCATTGCCGACCACATCCGCTCCTGCGCCTTCCTGGTGGCAGATGGCGTGATGCCGTCCAATGAAGGTCGTGGCTATGTGCTGCGTCGCATCATCCGCCGCGCCGTGCGTCACGGTCGCAAGCTGGGTGCCACCGAAGTGTTCTTCTACAAACTGGCTGCCGAGCTGGCAGTGCAGATGAAGGATGTCGCCGCTGAGCTGATCGCCCAGCTGCCGCTGGTCGAGCGCGTGCTGCGCATCGAAGAGGAGCAGTTCGTCCGCACTCTGGACAGAGGCCTGCTGCTGCTGGAAGACGTGCTGGCCAATCTTGGCGATGCCAAGGTCATTCCGGGCGAAGTGGTATTCAAGCTGTATGACACTTACGGTTTCCCGGCCGACCTGACTGCCGACGTGGTGCGCGAGCGCGAGATCGGCATCGACGAAGAGGGCTTCAAGGCCGAGATGGAGAAGCAGCGTGCTCGCGCCAAAGAGGCCTCCAGCTTCGGCGTGAACTACAACGAGATGCTCAAGCTCGATTTCGAGACTCCCTTCACCGGTTACAAGACCCTGAGCGATCGCACTCGCGTGGTCGGCATCTACAAGGGGGTGGACGAGGTGAGCGGTCTCATCGCCGGTGACGAAGCGGTCATCGTGCTGGAGCAGACCCCCTTCTACGCCGAGTCCGGCGGCCAGATCGGCGACAGCGGTACCCTGAAAGTGGACGACGGCATCTTTGCCGTGACCGATACCGTCAAAGCGGGCAAGGCGATCATCCACAAGGGCTACATGGAGCTGGGCACCCTGGAGAAAGGGGCCGAGGTCGAAGCCGTGGTCGATGGCGAGCGTCGCCAGGCCATCGCTCTGAACCACTCCGTGACTCACCTGCTGCACGCAGCCTTACGTCAGGCGCTGGGTGAGCACGTAACCCAGAAAGGCTCTCTGGTGGGCGCCGAGCGCATGCGCTTTGACTTCTCCCACTTCGAGGGGATGACTATGGCGACCATTCGCCGGGTCGAGGAGCTGGTCAACAACCAGATCCGCGCCAACCACGAAATCACCACCCAGCTGATGGACCTGGAAGCCGCCAAGTCGGCCGGCGCCATGGCGCTGTTTGGTGAGAAATACGAAGACGACGTGCGCGTGGTGCGCATGGGCGACTACTCCACCGAGCTGTGCGGCGGTACTCACGCCAAGCGCACCGGTGACATCGGCTTCTTCAAGATCATCGCCGAGAGTGGCATCGCCGCTGGCGTGCGCCGTATCGAAGCGGTGACCGGCAAGGCCGCCATCGACTTCATGCATCAGGTCGGCGAGCAGATCGAAGAGGCTGCTGCCCTGGTGAAAGGTGACCAGTTCTGCATCGCCGACAAGATTCGCCAGGTGTTGGACAAGGCCAAGATGATGGAGCGCGAGCTGGAGCAGCTCAAGGCCAAGCTGGCTGCTCAGGCCGGTAACGACCTGCTGGGTCAGGTCATCGAGATCAAGGGTCAGAAGGTGCTGGTTGCAGCGCTGGAAGGAGCCGATCCGAAATCCCTGCGCGGCATGCTGGATGAACTGAAGAACCAGATGAAGTCCGGTGTCGTGCTGCTGGCCACCAGTGGCGAGGGCAAGGTCAACCTGATCGCGGGCGTCACTAACGACCTGACCGGCAAGGTCAAGGCCGGTGAGCTGGTCAATCTGGTCGCCCAGCAGGTGGGTGGCAAGGGCGGCGGTCGTCCCGACATGGCCCAGGCGGGTGGTACCCAGCCCGAGGCAGTGCCGGCAGCCCTGCAATCCGTACACTCCTGGCTGGAAGAGCGCCTGTAATCGGGCGAGGTGATCTGTGGCACTCTATGTACAGAAGTACGGCGGCACCTCGGTCGGCACGCTGGAGCGGATCGAGGCGGTAGCTGAGCGGGTCGAGCAGACCCGCGCCCAGGGACATGACGTGGTGGTGGTGGTCTCCGCCATGTCGGGCGAAACCAACCGGCTGCTGGGCATGGCCCAGCAGCTGGATCCTGATGCCAATCGGCGCGAGATGGATGTGCTGGTCTCCACCGGTGAGCAGGTCACCATAGCGCTGCTGGCCATCGCGTTGAACAAACGTGGTTGTCCTGCGGTCTCAATGACCGGCGATCAGGTTCGCATTCATACCGATTCCGCTTATGGCAAGGCGCGCATCACCCACATCGACACTGAGCAGGTTCAGGCTGAACTGGGCGCGGGCAAGGTGGTGGTGATCGCCGGCTTCCAGGGCCGTGACGAGCACAATGCCATCACGACGCTGGGCCGCGGTGGTTCTGATACCACGGCGGTTGCCGTAGCGGCGGCCATCAAGGCCGATGAATGCCAGATCTTTACCGATGTGGATGGGGTCTATACCACGGATCCGCGCATCGAGCCCAAGGCGCGCCGTCTCGATACCATCACCTTCGAGGAGATGCTGGAGATGGCCAGTCTCGGCGCCAAGGTGCTGCAGATCCGTTCGGTGGAGTTCGCGGGCAAGTACCGCGTACCGCTGCGGGTGCTGTCGAGCTTTGTCGATGGAGAGGGAACCTTAATCACATATGGAGGTGAGAGGATGGAAGCTCCCCTGGTATCCGGGATAGCATTCAATCGCAACGAGGCGAGCCTGACCATTCTGGGTGTGCCGGACAGGCCCACCGTGGCCGCGCAGATCCTGAATCCGATCAGCGACGCCAACATTGATGTCGACATGATAGTGCAGAACACGCTGGGCGATGGGACCGCCGACTTCACCTTCACGGTGAATCGCGATGACTATCGCCGGGCGCGCGCCCTGCTGGAGGAGACCGCCAGCGAGCTGGGGGCCGCCTGCGTGCAGGGCAACGGTGAGATCGCCAAGGTTTCCATCGTCGGAGTCGGGATGTGGAACCATCCTGGCGTCGCCCGCACCATGTTCAAGGTATTGGGCGAGGAGGGGATCAACATGCAGTTGATTTCCACCTCTGAAATCAAGATATCCGTGGTGATTGACGAGAAGTACCTGGAGCTGGCAGTGCGTGCTTTGCACTCCGCTTTTGGGCTGGATCAGGAGCCTCATGAGCAGCCCTTGGGAAACAATCCCTGATTGATTTAGTTTCAACCATTTACCATATCGGTATCTTTGTAAGATAATGTCGCATATCGATATAAATACAAAACAGGATACAGGAGCAAGCGAATGCTTATTTTGACTCGTCGTGTAGGGGAAACCCTGATGATTGGTGACGAAGTGACTGTCACCGTACTGGGCGTAAAAGGCAATCAGGTTCGTATCGGTGTGAACGCACCGAAAGAGGTCTCCGTACACCGCGAAGAGATCTACCAGCGCATCCAGGCCGAGAAAGTTCCGGGCCAATCCGGTTTCTAAGCGGCATTAATGGCTGTGACAAGGCGACACCTCATGTGTCGCCTTTTGTTTTTCTGGGGTGCTGAAAAACGTGCAGCAGGGAGCAAAAGAGCGGGATAAGTGTCGATATTGCTTGAATATTCCACTCTTTGGCCAAATGCTGAGCGAACGCGCTTTTTTCTCCAAAAAAGTGTTTGACTAAAAATCCCTGTGAAGTATTATCAGCCCCGCAAACGGAGAGGTGGCCGAGAGGCTGAAGGCGCTCCCCTGCTAAGGGAGTATGCGGCTTATACCCGCATCGGGGGTTCGAATCCCCCCTTCTCCGCCATTTGCGCCCGTAGCTCAGCTGGATAGAGTACCTGGCTACGAACCAGGTGGTCAGAGGTTCGAATCCTCTCGGGCGCACCATATTAGACTCACGATGAGTCATGTACTGGCAATCAGCAAGCCGGTACACCTGAAAAAGGCTTACTGTTGAGTAAGCTTTTTTTATCGCTTTAAATCAGGGCGCCCGTAGCTCAGCTGGATAGAGTACCTGGCTACGAACCAGGTGGTCAGAGGTTCGAATCCTCTCGGGCGCACCATTTAAAGCAAAATAAAAAGTTTATGAGCGCCCGTAGCTCAGCTGGATAGAGTACCTGGCTACGAACCAGGTGGTCAGAGGTTCGAATCCTCTCGGGCGCACCATTTTGAAATCAGTACCAAAAGTTTGTGAGCGCCCGTAGCTCAGCTGGATAGAGTACCTGGCTACGAACCAGGTGGTCAGAGGTTCGAATCCTCTCGGGCGCACCATATTGAAAGCAGTACCAAAAGTTGATGAGCGCCCGTAGCTCAGCTGGATAGAGTACCTGGCTACGAACCAGGTGGTCAGAGGTTCGAATCCTCTCGGGCGCACCATATAGAAGACAGCCTCGACCTCGGTCGGGGCTGTTTTTTTATATGGCCATGCCGCCGAAAGGGCTGACACCGCTCAGCTCTTGGTCTCCTCCCGTTTGGCTCGACAGCCGTCATCCGTCTCGGCCTCAGGCCAACAACCGCGTGACGAAGGCTCCTATGCCTGCATGACGCGCTACCCTGTCGCGAACCATTGCCCATCTCCTTATCCCCTTCATGCTCGCCCTGTTGCTGCGTATGGCTGCTGCTTTACCTGAGGCAATACCTTTATTCCTCCTTTGTGATTGCAGGGCCCAGATGGGCGCAGAGGCGATTTGTGGGCAATAAAAAAGGATGCCGCAGCATCCTTCTTCATCCCCGTGGTGCGGGATCAGCTTTTCAGCCACTTGCGAATGCGGTTGGCATCGCCGACCGGGGTGCGTTTGCCCACCGAGTTGAGCAGCACGATGGCCAGCTCGCGGTTGTCCGGCTTGGCGCGCATCAGCAGGCAGCGGCCCGCCTCGTCGGTAAAGCCGGTCTTGGAGAGGCGCACATCCCAGTCCGGGTTCTTCACCAGTGGGTTGGTGTTGTTGAACATCAGGCTGTAGGCAGGGGTGCGAAAGCGCATGTCCTTGCTGGTGTCCTGGGTGAACTCGCGGATCAACGGCTGGCGATAGGCGGCGGCGATGAGCTTGGCCAGATCCTGGGCGGTGGAGACGTTGCGAGTCGACAGGCCGGTGGAGTCATAGAAGCGGCTGTTGCGCATGCCCAGCTGCTTGGCCTTGTTGTTCATGGCCCGCACGAAGGCGGGGCGTCCACCGGGATAGTGACGGGCCAGCGCCGAGGCCATGCGGTTCTCCGACGACATCAGTGCCAGGTGCAGGGCATCGCGGCGCGATACCTGGGTGCCCATGCGCACCCGCGAATAGGTGTGCTTGATGGCGTCTCTGTCGTTCTGATCGATGGTCAGGGTCTGGCCGAGATCCTGACGGGCATCCAGCACCACCAGTGCCGTCATCAGCTTGGTGATCGAGGCGATGGGGCGCACCCGGGTGGCATTCTTCTGGTACAGGGTCTTGCCCGTACCGACATCCATCACCAGCGCGCTGCTCGATTGCAGCTGCAGTTTGGCCGGGTTGGGGGCAGCCAATGCTGCTGGCAATCCCAGCAGTCCAACCAATGCATAAACCAGCGCCATAGCGCTAACCCGACACCGCATACTACCGACTCCATTCACGTCGAAAAAAAAGGCGCTAGATTCACTCATTTTTACCCTCGCTTGACAAGAGTGCCAGCAGGTAAATCGCCATTATTTAGCTAAAAAAAGGGCCATCTTGCGATGGCCCTGTGTATTTGTCTCAATCCCGTGGCGCACTGGCTTTGCGTTTGCTCAGCCAGCGCCAGATCAGCGCGATGAGACCGCCGACCAGCAGTACGATCGGCAGGCAGAGAATGATGCTGAGGAACTGGGACTGATACTCGGATGCCAGCTTGGTGTGGCTCAGGAAGTAGCCAAAGCCGACCAGCGGGCAGATCCACATGATGGAGCTGACCAGATTGACGATGAGAAAGCGCCCCTGGGGCAGCTCGGTCGCACCGACGATATAGGGGTAGGCGGTGCGCACGAAGGCGATGTAGCGGGCGGTGATCAGGGTCACGATGCCGTATTTGTCGAGCAGGTAGTACACCTTCTGCTGGTGCTTCTCTTCCACATGGGACAGCAGCCGGTGGTAGAGCTGGGTGTGGCCCAGGAAACGCCCCTGCATGTAACCGAGCCAGGTGCCGACGAAGGTGGCCAGGATCAGCAGCGGGATCACCCCAAGGGAGAGCACGTCCTGATAGATGAGCACGCCGGTCAGGATCAACAGGCTGTCGCCGGGCAGAAAGGCGGTGGGGATGAAGCCATTCTCCAGCACCAGAAACGTCAATAACACGCCGCAGACCATGAAGGCCATCTTGGGATCGGATAGCGTCACCAGATCCTGATGCATAAAGGCGTGAGCCAGTTGGTAAAACTGCTCCATAGTTGCAAACTCCGCAGGTTAGCTGGGTTGATCAAGCAAGGGCATGGCCAGCACCTTGTCGATGCGCAGACCATCCATGTCAACAATTTCCAGTTGCCACTGTTCCAGCGTGACCAGATCTCCGGTCTGGGGAACGCGGCCAAGGAGCAGCATGATAAGCCCTCCGAGGGTGTGATAGTGATGTTTTTCTTCTTCCGGTAGCCGAACCAGTCCCAGACAGTCCTTCAGCTCAGGCAGCGGAATGAGGCCGTCGAGCAGCCAGCTGCCATCGGTACGCTGGAATGCCCAGTTGTCGTCGCCGTCCTCCTGCTGGAAGTCGCCGGCCAGGGTCTCCAGCAGATCCTGCTGGGTGACCAGTCCCTGCAGCTCGCCATATTCGTCCACCACTAGCACCATGTGCTCTGAGTGGGTACGGAAGTGGTTGAGCAGCTCGAGGCCGTTCAGGGTCTCCGGCAGCAGGCTGCCATCCTGGGTCAGCGCCGCCAGATCGATGGGCTCTCCCTTGATGTAGGCGTGCAGCACCTTGCTGACGTTGATGATGCCCACCAGTTCCGACAGGCTGCCGTCACAGACCGGGAAGAAGCTGTGGCGATACTCCACCAGTCGCTGCAGGTTCACCTCCAGCGGCAGGGCGAGGTCGAGATAACGGATGTCGCTGCGCGGCACCATCAGTGACGAGAGGCTGCGCTCGTCGAGTCGGAACACATTGCGCAGCATGGTGTGTTCATGATCCTCGATGATCCCGGCCTCCGAACCCTCCACCAACATGGCGTGGATCTCCTCCTGGGTCACGTTGGCGCCACCGTCTTGGCTGACGCGCAGGATGCGCAGGCTGGCCTTGGTGGAAGCCGACAGCAGCCAGACAAAGGGGCGGGTAAGCGCCGCCAGCCACATCATGGGGCGGGCTACCAGGCAGGCGATGCGTTCGGCGCTGAGCTGGCCGAGCCGCTTGGGCACCAGCTCGCCGATGACGATGGAGAGATAGGTGACCACCACGATGACCAGTACGGTGGCGAGCAGACTGCTGCTCTTGGGGGTCATGCCCCACTCTTGCAGCCAGAGCGCCAGTGGCTGGGCCAGCAGGGATTCGCCGTAGATACCGTTGAGCAGACCGATACTGGTGATGCCGATCTGCACCGCGGAGAGAAAATGGGTCGGATCTTCACTCAGTTTAAGGGCGATGGCGGCAGAACGGCTCCCTTCGCTGACCATCTTGCTGAGGCGGGCCTTGCGCGCGGTGACGATGGCGATTTCCGACATGGCGAAGACGCCATTAAGCAAAATCAATCCAAACAGGATCAATATTTCCATACTGCAACAGCACTCCGAGTAGAAAAGATCGCTGGCAGTGTAATGAATTTGGGGGCGATGCGCTTGTGAAAGCGGGTGATTTGGCTCGCTAATTTTGCATGAAGAAGCGCAAAAAGCGCGGGGTGGCGGCGGGCGGGCAATAAAAAGCCCCCTGCAGGAGGGGGCTTTTACCAAGTCAAATCCGGCTTACAGCGCGGCGATCTCGGCCTGCTGGGCTTCCAGCTTGGTCAGCTGGAGACGGTAATCTTCCAGCTTCTCGCGCTCTTTGGCGATGACCGCTTCCGGCGCCTTGGCGACGAAGGCTTCGTTGCCAAGCTTGCCTTCGATCCGGCCGCACTCGCCCACCAGACGGGCAACCTCTTTGGCCAGACGGGCCAGTTCGGCATCCTTGTCGATGAGACCGGCCATCGGGATCATCAGCTCGGTGGCACCGATCAGCTTCTTCACTGACAGCGGGGCGGTTTCACCGTCCGCCAGCACGCGGATGGACTCCAGACGGGCCAGCGACTTGAGGAAGGCCTCGTTGTCAGCGGCGCGCTGGGCATCCTTGGCATCGCACTGGAGCAGCACGTTGAGGGGCACGCTCGGTGCCACGTTCATCTCGGCGCGGATGTTGCGGATGCTGACGATGAACTCCTTCACCCACTCCTGGTCCGCCATCGCGGCTTCGTCCACCTTGGCGGCGTCGAACTCCGGGAAGGCCTGAATCATGATGGTATCGGCGTGTACGCCAGCCAGCGGGGCGACCGATTTCCAGATGGTCTCGGTGATGAACGGGATGATCGGGTGCGCCAGACGCAGCAGGGTTTCGAGCACAGTCACGAGCGTGTGGCGGGCAGCGCGCTGCTCGGCCTCGGAACCCTTGGTCAGCACCGGCTTGGTCAGCTCCAGATACCAGTCACAGAACTGGTTCCAGATAAATTCGTACAGCACGCCAGCCGCGATGTCGAAGCGGTAGGTATCGAGGGCGGTACGGAAGTCACGGATGGCCACTTGCAGCTGGGACTGGATCCAGCGATCCGCCAGACTGAACTGCATTTCGCCACCGGCAAAACCGCAATCCTGATCTTCGGTGTTCATCAGCACATAGCGGGAGGCGTTCCACAGTTTGTTGCAGAAGTTGTTGTAGCCGTCCAGGCGCTTCATGTCCCAGTTGATGTCACGACCGGTAGAGGCCAGTGCAGCCAGGGTGAAGCGCAGGGCGTCGGTACCGTGGGCATCGATCCCTTCCGGGAACTGCTTGGCGGTACGCTTGGCGATCTTCTCGGCCATCTGCGGCTGCATCATGTTGCCGGTGCGCTTCTCCAGCAGGTCTTCCAGCGAGATGCCGTCGATCATGTCGAGGGGGTCCAGCACGTTGCCCTTGGACTTGGACATCTTCTGGCCCTCTTCGTCACGGATAAGGCCAGTGATGTAGACGGTCTTGAACGGGACTTGCGGCTGGCCGTTTTCGTCCTTGATGAAGTGCATGGTCATCATGATCATCCGGGCAATCCAGAAGAAGATGATGTCGAAGCCGCTCATCAGCACGTCGGTCGGGTGGAAGGTCTTGAGTGCCTCGGTGTTGTTCGGCCAGCCCAGAGTGGAGAAGGTCCACAGAGCGGAGCTGAACCAGGTGTCGAGCACATCTTCGTCCTGGCGCAGTACGGTTACGGTCGGGATGCTGTGCTTGGCGCGCACTTCATCTTCGCTGCGGCCAACGTAGACGTTACCGGCGTCGTCATACCATGCCGGGATGCGGTGACCCCACCACAGCTGACGGGAGACGCACCAGTCCTGAATGTCGCGCATCCAGGAGAAGTACATGTTTTCGTACTGCTTCGGCACGAACTGGATGCGGCCATCTTCCACCGCTTCGATAGCGGTCTTGGCCATCGGCGCCACGCGCACGTACCACTGGTCGGTCAGCATCGGCTCGATGGGCACGCCACCGCGATCGCCGTAAGGCTGCTGCAGCACGTGATCCTTGATCTCGGCCAAGAGGCCTAGCTCGTCCAGCTTGGCGACGATGGCCTTGCGGGCGGCGAAGCGCTCCATTCCGGCGAACTCGGTCGGCAGGGCGGCGTCATAGGCGGTGCTGGGGTTGCCGTTGCTGTCGACCACTTCGGCCTCGGCACGCACGTGGGCGTCCAGGGTGAAGATGTTGATCATCGGCAGGCTGTGGCGCTTGCCCACTTCGTTATCGTTAAAGTCGTGGGCCGGGGTGATCTTCACGCAGCCGGTGCCCTTCTCCATGTCGGCGTGCTCGTCGGCGACGATGGGGATCAGACGATTCACCAGCGGCAGCAGAATGTGCTGACCGATCAGCGCCTTGTAGCGCGGGTCTTCCGGGTTTACCGCAACGGCGGTATCACCCAGCATGGTTTCCGGACGGGTGGTGGCGACGATCAGGTGATCCTGGCCTTCAGCAGTCTTGGCACCGTTGGCCAGCGGGTAGCGCAGGTGCCACATGTGGCCCTTTATCTCGCGGTTTTCCACTTCCAGATCGGAGATGGCGGTGTTGAGCTTGGGATCCCAGTTCACCAGACGCTTGCCACGGTACATCAGGCCATCTTCGTAGAGACGGACAAACACTTCCTGTACGGCGGCGGAAAGACCCTCATCCATGGTGAAGCGCTCGCGCTCCCAATCCACGGAGTCACCCAGACGGCGCATCTGGCGGGTGATGGTGCCACCGGACTCTTCCTTCCACTGCCAGATCTTGTCGATGAAGGCTTCCCGGCCGTAATCGTGGCGGGTCTTGCCCTCTTCTGCAGCGATCTTGCGTTCAACCACCATCTGAGTGGCGATACCGGCGTGGTCGGTACCCGCCTGCCACAGGGTGTTCTTGCCCTGCATGCGGTTGTAGCGGATCAGGGTATCCATCAGGGTTTGCTGGAAGGCGTGACCCATGTGCAGGCTGCCGGTGACGTTCGGCGGCGGGATCATGATGCAGAAGGAGTCTTTGCTGGTGTCGCCGTGGGGCTTGAAGTAACCCTGGGCTTCCCAGTGCTGATAGAGCGCCTGTTCGATGGCGTTGTGATTAAAAGTCTTTTCCATGGTCTCGCCGTATTCTGGATGGATGGATTCTGGTGTTGATTCGTCGTGGATCGAGGGTGGCACAGTCAGGGCTGCGCCGGATCCGGTGCGGCAAGGACGGGCTGATCCCTCATCTCGAGGGCGTGGCCTGCCTGGCGATAGTGCTTGTAGCGCTCGCGGGCTTGCTGCTTTTGCGTTTCGTCAGTGGGGACAAAATCTACCACTTGAGCGAAGTGTCCTGCAAACAAAGGTGTCTGTTTGGCCAGATTGATGAGGCGGGCATAGCGCCGCCGTGGCGGCTGATGGCCGATCTCCACCGGTGCCTGACCGCTCTCGCCCTGCAGCTGGTGCGGCACGAAGCGCTCCGGCGGCAGCTGCCACAGCAGCTCGTCGAGGCGCAGGGCCTGCGCTTCGTCGTCGCACAGCAGGTAGAGATGGCCCGCACCCCAGCTATCGGCTACGAGCTGGCAGGCGAGGCGTTCGACGGCCGAAGCCTGCGCGTCATCCTGCTCGCTCATCAGGTAAAAGGTCACTTGGCTCATCAGGTTGATCCCGTTTGCGGTGACGGACTATTGACCGCCGGTAAGGAAGGGCAGGGGATATTCCTGCCAACCCTCAATGAAACAAGGAAGAGGCGGGCCTCTTCCTTGTAATTCAGGGTAACGCCATCCCGTTTGATGCTCGCATCGAACGGGATAAAAGGGTTACTCCTTCTCTTCAATGACCACCCCTGACCGGTTCAGCAGGAACTGGGTCAGCAGGGGCACCGGACGCCCGGTGGAGCCTTTGTCCTTGCCACTCTTCCAGGCGGTCCCGGCGATATCCAGGTGTGCCCAGTTGTACTTCTTGGTGAAGCGTGACAGGAAGGCGGCGGCGGTGATGGTACCGGCCGGGCGGCCGCCTATGTTGGCCATGTCGGCAAACGGACTCTCCAGCTGTTCCTGATACTCGTCGAACAGCGGCAGACGCCAGGCGCGATCACCCGCCTGCTCGGAAGCGTTGAGCAGCTCGTGGGCCAGCGGGTTGTGGTTGGCCAAGAGGCCCGTGGTGTGGTGACCCAGCGCGATGATGCAGGCACCGGTCAAGGTGGCCACATCGATCACGGTTTCCGGATCAAAGCGATCCACGTAGGTCAGCGCATCGCACAGCACCAGGCGGCCTTCCGCATCGGTATTCAGCACTTCGATGGTCTGGCCGGACATGGAGGTGAGGATGTCGCCCGGGCGATAGGCGTTGCCACCCGGCATGTTCTCGCAGCCCGCCAGCACGCCGATGACGTTGATGGGCAGCTGCAGCTGGGCCAGGGCGTGCATGGTACCGAGCACGGAGGCGGCGCCACCCATGTCGTACTTCATCTCGTCCATGCCCTCGGCCGGCTTGATGGAAATGCCGCCAGAGTCGAAGGTCAGTCCCTTGCCGACCAGCACGATGGGCTTGGCATCCGGATGACCCTTGTACTCGATGATGGCCATCATGGCTTCGTTGTCGGAGCCGCGAGCCACCGCCAGATAGGAGTTCATGCCAAGCTCGGCCATCTCCTGCTCGCCGATCACCTTGGTGGTGATGTTGTCGAAGGCATCGGCCAGACGACGGGCCTGGGAGGCGAGATAGGCTGGATTGCAGACATTGGGCGGCATGTTGGCCACGTCGCGACAGACGCGCACCCCTTTCGCCACGGCCAGGCCGTGGGCGATGGCTTTTTCACCAATGGTCAGTTCCCGACGCGTCGGCACGTTGAATACCAGCTTGCGCAGCGGACGGCGCGGCTCGGCCTTGTTGGTCTTGAACTGATCGAAACTGTAGAGGCCCGCCTTGGTGGTTTCCACCGCCTGGCGCACCTTCCAATAGGTATCCCGTCCCTTGACGTGCAGCTCGGTCAGGAAGCAGACCGCTTCCATGGAGCCGGTTTCGTTGAGGGTGGTGATGGTCTTGTTGATGATCTGCTTGTACTGGCGTTCGTCGAGTTCCCGCTCCTTGCCGCAACCGACCAGCAGTACGCGCTCGCTGAGCACGCCCGGTACTTGATGCAGCAACAGCATCTGGCCTGGTTTCCCTTCCAGGTCGCCACGGCGCAGCAGCGAACTGATGTAGCCATCGCTGATCTTGTCCAGTTGTTCGGCAACCGGAGAGAGGCGACGCGGCTCGAATACGCCGACCACGACGCAGGCACTGCGTTGCTTCTCAGGACTGCCACTCTTTACACTGAACTCCATGGAATCTCCTACATCCTAAAGACAAAAGGCACCTTTTATTGAATAATGCGGTGCTTGTTGGGGTATCAGAGGCGGAGCGAACAGGCACTGGCTCCGCAGTTCAAACTGGTAAAAATCCAATATACGGCCCTATTTTTCAGGCATTCGACTAAAAACACAAGTTTACTTGGGAATGACTGTGATCGTTTTCCGATATTTGTTCAGGGAAACCCTGAAAACCCAGCTGGCAGTGTTATTCGTGTTGCTGCTTATCTTTGTCAGCCAGCAATTTATCCAGATTATTGGCGACGCTGCCGACGGCGAGGTACCGACACGTCTGGTCTCCACCCTGCTGCTGCTCAACCTGCCCAACATGGCCCTGTTGATGCTGCCCATCAGCCTGTTTTTGGCCATCTTGTTCGCTCACGGGCGCCTCTACGCCGAAAGCGAGATGACGGTGATGCATGCGGTGGGCTTCAGCCACCGTTTCGTGATGCGCAGCGCCATGGTGCTGGCCTTGCTGACGGCGGCCGTTGCCGCCTTCAACACCGGTTGGGTGGCCCCGCAGGCCAAGGAGCGCGAGTACCAGGTGATCGACGAGTTCAAGGCCGATCCGGGGATCTCCTTCCTGCAGGCCGGCCGTTTCATGGAGCTCGACAAGGGGCGCCTGGTCGCCTACATCCAGGATCTCAACGACAAGGGCTCCAAACTGCAGAAAATCTTCGTGTTGCAGCGCTCTCAGGACGGCAAGCCGCCGTCGGTGGTGGTGGCGACCGAAGGGGTGGTCACGGTCGACAGCAATGGTCTGCAGTGGCTGACTCTGAAGGATGGCTCCCGCTACGAGGGGCACTTCAATACCCGCCAGTTCCAGATCTCCGAATTCGACGAGTACAGCCTGGTGATCCGCCAGCAGGAGATGGAGCGCTCCAACCGCAAGGCGGCGGCCAAGCCGACCATGGAGCTGCTGGGTACCCAGGACAACCAGCTGATGGCCGAACTGCAGTGGCGCCTGTCGCTGCCACTCTCCATTCTGGTGCTGACCTTCCTGGTGGTGCCGCTGGCGCGGGTCAACCCCCGTCAGGGCCGCTATGCCAAGCTGTTGCCAGCCATCCTGCTCTACCTCTCCTACTTCCTGCTGCTCAGTGCCGCCCGCTCTGCCATCGACAGCGGCCGGCTGCCGCACTGGCCCGGCATGTTCCTGGTGCCGCTGGTCTATTTGCTGCTGATCGGGTTGCCGCTCAACCTGCAGGGCACCAGCTGGTGGAACGGGGTCAAGACCCTCTATTTCAAGAGAAAATCGGCATGATGTTGCCATCTGGGAGTCTCTACTGATGTTTGGCATTCTCGATAGATATATCGGCCGTGTTATTTTCATGTCGGTCCTGCTGTGCGAACTGACCCTGGTTGGGCTGGCGGCGCTCATCAAGTACGTGGAGCAGTTGAAGTCGGTAGGGGAAGGCAACTACGACATGCTCAGCGCCCTCTACTATGTGCTGCTCTCCATGCCGAAAGAGGCGGTGCTCTTCTTCCCGCTGGCGGCCCTGCTGGGCGGTCTCATCGGTCTTGGCCAGCTGGCGACCAGCTCCGAGCTGGTGGTGATGCAGGCGGCGGGCCGCTCCAAGATCAGCATAGTGATGGCGGCGCTCAAGACCGCCATCCCGCTGATGATCCTGGTGGGGCTGATGGGGGAGTACGTGGCCCCCATCGCCAAGCGGATGGCGGACGACATCAAGGCGGGCGCCCTGTCTGAGGGGCGGCTGACCGTGTCGGCTTACGGGGTATGGGCCCGCGATGGCAACAACTTCGTCAATATCAACGGGGTGCGCAACGATGGCGCGCTGACCGGCATCACCCTTTACCGTTTCACTCCGGAGCGCAAGCTGATCGATATCCTGCAGGCGCAGGAAGGGGTGTTCGAGCAGCATCACTGGCTGCTGAAACAGGTACAGGTGACCCGCTTCGATGACCCCAGACAGATCATGAGCGAAACCCAGCCCCAGATGGAGTGGAGCTCAGAGCTCACGCCCAAACAGCTGGGGGTGGTGAGCATCGATCCCGAAAACCTGCCGGTGGCGGGACTGCTGGATTACATCGGCTATCTAGATGCCAACAAGCAGGATGCCGGGCGCTACAAGCTGGAGATGTGGCGCAAGCTGCTGTCACCGCTCTCGGTGGTAGCCATGATCCTACTGGCTTCCTCCTTTATCTTCGGCCCGCTGCGCTCGGTCAGCATGGGGGCGCGGATGCTGATGGGGATCATGACCGGCTTTGCCGTCTACGTCAGCGATCGGGTGTTTGGCCCCATCAGTCTGGTGTATGCGGTACCGCCGATCCTGGCGGCCATCGCACCGAGCCTGCTGTTTGGTGGTATCTCCTTCTATATCTTGAGCCGCAAGCAGTAGCGGCCTGAAGGGCTGTGAGGGCGGTGGCGCTGCTGACAAAAGGCGCCCATCGCTCCTGCTGCACTGCTGTTTGGCGGTATCTCCTTCTATATCCTGAGTCGCAATCAGTAAGTGCATCGGCCAGCAAAAAGGGCACCCTAGGGGTGCCCTTTTTCGTTGCTGCCACAGGATCAGCGATTGAGCTGTTCCAGGTTCTCCTGTTTGCCAAGTACCACTACTTCGCATTCGGACCAGATGTCCTGAAACGCGCGGGGTGACTTGTGGTTGAACAGGCAGAGCAGGTTGCCGAGACCGAAGGCCGCCGTGGCCAGCCGGATCAGGGCCTGGGTGATGCGAATGTTGCTGCCGTCGGCATTCTGGATGCGCAGACGCCAGGCCCGCATGCCGATGGTCTGGCCGGCACGGGTCCAGAACCAGGTGTAGAAACCGCAGATGATGAAGGCGAGCCAGGCGCTGTAGATGGGGCTGGTCAGCAGCCAGGCTGCGTCTTTGCCTTCGGGCACGGTCGCCATGCCGGTTGCCAGCAGCAAGTGTGCCACCCCCATCCCGATAAAGCCGGCGATGATCAGCAAGGAGATGACCACCAGATAGTCATAGAGCAGGGCGCCGAGCCGGCGCAGCAGGCCGGCAGAAGGGTAGCGCGCAGTCGCGGGAGAGGTTGGTGTCGGTTGGACGGATTTACGCTTGGCCATCGTTTTTATTCCATTTATATGATGCGGGCATTCTATGTAACTGACCCAGCCTCGGCAAGGCGTTGAATAAATGAGCAAACGACTGTGAGAGCAAGAAAAACACCTTGCATGCCCAAGCGCCATTCGTATAATCCCTCGCAGTTGCCCGGGTGGCGAAATCGGTAGACGCAGCGGATTCAAAATCCGCCGGTGAATAACCGTGTCGGTTCGAGTCCGACCCCGGGCACCATTTAGAATTCAATGACTTAAGGCCACCCAAGCGGGTGGCCTTAAGTTTTTCTGGGCCATCAACATGGCGATGTGTCCACATCGTGTCCACCTAGGTTTAGGTGATCGGGTTGTTGTCGTGTCCACTTCCACTAGGTCAGGACCAAGCGTGACCGGACACACATCACAGAAAACCTATTTTCCGTGGGGCAGTCCAGCCAGCGCACCCAGGCTGCTGCGCCCTTTCAAAATTTCAGTTATCAAATAGGCCCTCATTGGACCTAACCGGCTGAAACAAAACGCCTTCTAGCCGTTCCCTCGCGGTAAACCGGATCCTTCCCAATCATTCAAATTCTCACGGAAAGTACGACCACCCCAATACATTCAACGAGTTACGTTTTCACCTTCGTTATCCAGAGCCCCGCCGAACTGTAAAACCCTGCAATTTCTTTCGATCCTTTCAGATCCTCACCTCGTCCGAGATCCTTTATCTGGCGCGGTCTGGGCCTATGGATTTGCGGTAATCCACTTTTGCAAAAAATTTTCTTGATGAACCCCGCAGGCGGGAGCGGATGAGCGCGGATTCCGTGACGCAGACGCGGCGGTGGGCGTCGCCGCCATGTGCTGGGAGGCTGTGAGCGTGCGCAGGCTTCACGTATGATGCAGCGCTGCCCGACGGCCGCCTCTTCATGCGGCGCCATTCCCTGGCCATGCTCAGGCGCTGTCAGGCAGATAGAAGAAGGCCCCACACTGTGGGGCCTTCTTCGCTTGTGGGGTTACTCGATGATGGGGGAGAGCTGGCCGGCCAATTGCTTGGCTTGTTGGCCATGTCCTGTCATGGCTCCGCTATTACCTGGCGCTGGCCCGCTGCCGTGGGTGTGGCTGGCAGTGGCAGCGGCCAGCTGCTCCACCACGTTCATCAACTGCAGCAGCAGCCGGAAGATGTTCACATCCTCGGTCCCCATCCACGAACGGGGCGCCTCCAGGTGCTGCAGCTCGCCGGCAACGGCCCGGCGCAGTTGTCCCACCACCTCGACCAGATCCCCCGCCGTGGTCTGGCTCATGTTGCCCAGACTTCCCAGGGTGAGATCATCCCCGGCCAGCAGCTCGACGGCGCCCAGCGCCTCGATGAGCTTGAGCCCGCCCACCTCCTCGATGCTGTGCTGGGCCACCTGCAGCCGATGCTGGCCATGTTCCCCCAGATAGTCGTCACTCTGGTGGTGCATCTGCAGGGCGTGGTCGTACAGGCGCCGGTCGGTGTGGCGGGAGAGGTTGCCCACGGTGTCGGTGCGGCTGAATACCTCGGCCCGCTGTTGCTGTAGCTGCTCGCCCGGGGCGATGTCCGGCAGGGGCCAGCCACTGCCGAGCACGGTGCGGATAAAGGGTCGGTCAGCCCGCCCGAAGGCGAACCCCAGTTCAACCAGCGTCCCCTCGATGGGGAACTGCAGCAGGCCCTGTTCCTGCCCTCCGAATTGCACCGGCAGCGGCACCGCCCGATACAGCGGGGCAGCCTTGTCCGGTTGGCCATCCTCGCCCAGCAGTTGCACGTCCACCGCATAGCGGGGGCGGAATGGGTCATTGAGCTGGCCGGCGCTGGCCCGGTCGCTGATGGCCTCGACCCGTCCGAACTTGGGCAAGTGCATGTTGTCGGCGAGCTCCGGGAACTCCCCCTCTATCTTGCGCCGTTCTGGCGACTTGGTGACCTTGCCCGGGGTGGCCGTGGTCAGGGTCATCTCGTCCCCCTTGAGGCGGACCCGCATCACCCGCTTACCGTTGATGATGGCGCCGGGCCGGATGGACGGCACCGGCGACAGGGTCAGGGTGTCGCCTGCCTGGCGACCTGACCAGGCGGGATCAAGCGTCACCTCCTTGTCATGCCAGCGGCTGTCGGCATGGCTGCCCACGAAGATGGCGCCATTGGGTTGCTGATACCAGATAAAATCTGGCACCTGAAAGGCACGGCCGGTGTTATCGAGCAACTGATAGCCGGTACCGGCGCTGGTGAAGTTGGGGATCGGCCGATCGGTATAGTCGGCCCCCTTGGGTAGCAGAAAGGTCAGCCCGGTCTGGTCGGTCAGCCATGCCAGCAGACCGCGCAGGGTGGCATGCTGTTGGCTGACCGGCAGGCGAGTGCCCAAGGCGCCGGCCAGTTCCCGGCACAACAGCTTACTGGCACCATTGGCGGCGGGCTGTACGTCGTACACATAGCCGGTGAACCAGCGGCGCAGATTGCCGCTGTAGCCGGTGTCCAGGGTAAAGGTCTGTCCCTTGTTGGCGCTGCCCTCGATGGTGAGCGCGGCGCGCCCGCCAGCATTGAGATCCAGCACCAGGTCGTGGTCGATGAGGTGCACCGGCTGGCCGGCGATGGTCAGTGAGGTGGAGAGTTTCATGCCAGCATGTCATCCATCGGTTTGAGCACGTAACGCTCGAAGCTGCTCAGGTCCTGTTCTTCTTCACCGCTCCCCTTGTCGCCTGGCTTGGCGGCGCTGGTGTTGGCGGTACTCTGCCCCACGGTGGGGGCGTTCTTCGGCAAGCGTTGTTCGCGCTTCTCCGGTACCGAGTTGAACTCCTTCAAGGTGAACTGCACCTGCCAGGCCAGCAGCCCCTCCTGTTCGCTGGCGGTGATGCGGCCGGCAAACTTGGCCTGGCGCACCTTCACCGACTTGGCCAGCAGCGACCCGACCCGGTAGACGTGGCGCTTGCCGCCGTTGCCCTTGGCATCGGCCAGCTCAAACAGCCGACTTAGCATCTGATCATCCTTGAATGGGATAAGGCCGGAGACATCGAGCTCCTTGGCCTTGGCGCCCTGTTCGGCGCTGCTGGTCGAGCTGGTCTGGCCGCTCTGGTCCTTGTCCTGAAACTGCATCGATGCGGACACCCGCATCGACTTCATGATGATGGGCTCGCCATCAAGGGTCAGCATGGCTTGGCTCATGGGGTTAACTCCTGCCAGAAGGTGAGCGGGGACGGGGAGAGCAGCAGGGCGCCGACCGTCATGCTCTGGCTGTGGTCGGGTGGCGCGCTCTGTCCGAGCTGGGTGGCGAGGCTGGCCACATCCCCCTGGCCTTGCCAGTGCCAGAGGGTGCCGGAGAGGGTACCCAGCGCGGCCAAGGCCTCGGCTAGGGTGGTCAGACGATCGGCACGACGTGTCGCCAGCCCCTGCAGCTTGGCGATCGGGGTCTGGCTGTCCCGGGCCAGGCTCTCCAACTGGGCCAGCTCTGCCCCCAGCGCCTGGCGGGCAGGGCGTAGCGGTGCCCAGTTCAGTGGCTCATCGGCGCGCCAGCGCGGCACCTTGGCCGCGGTGGGTTGGTTCATGGGGTCGTTGCTGGCAGTGAGCCGGCGCAGGGTGGCGCACCACTCCGGCAACGGCAGCAGGGCGCAGAGGATAGCCAGCTGGCGGGTCAGTGCGTCGCCGCTGTTGCCGGTGACCAGCCAGGCGAGGGCATGCAGTTGCCCGGTGGGCAGCAGGGGATCCGCCCCGTCCTGCAGCTTGGCGGCCAGGGTGGCGACCGCGTTGGGGGCGGCCAGGCTGAACTGCTGGCCCTGCTGTTGGCCGACCCCGTGTTGGTAGGGGGTGACCGTCAGGCAGCGGCCAGTGACCAGCAGGCGGTCGAGCTCGCTGCGCAGACCTGCCAGCGCGGCGGCGGCCTCGCTGAGCGGATGGGGCCGGTACTGGGCCCGCTCTGCCAGACCCTGCAGGCACGCCATGGCGCTGTCCTGGGTGGCCGGGAGCTGACCCAGTACGCCCTGGGCGCGGGTGTGCAGGCTGCCGGCACTGGCGGGCCAGCGCAGTGGCCCCTGTGTCCAGCTCATCGCGGCGCCTCCGGCCAGCTGACCTCGGTCGGCCAGCCATCGTCTTGCGGGAGACGGTAGAGGGCAACCCGGTAGCGCTGCCAGGCGGTGAGCTGTTCGCGCTCGGCCTCGCTGATGATGCCAAGCGCCTCGGCGTCGAGCAGCGGGGCCATGGCGTTGGCGGCCTGCTTGAGCAGCGCATCGAGGCGGGCCTGCTGCTCGGCCTCGGTCGGTGGTGGCAACGGGATCACCTCGATATCGCCAAACTCACCGAACACCGCCCGGCTGTAGAGCTCGCGGCCGTGTGCTTCCAGGTCATCTTTGCGGGCTGCAAACTGCACTGAGTCGGGCAGATGGGCAAAGCGCACATCCAGGGTGATGCTGTCGGGGTCGCCAGCATAATGGCGCGGGCGGGCCGCGCTGAGTACTTCAATTCGTTCCATCCGATTCTCCTGTGCTTATGCGATGCGCAGCCACAAGGTGGTGCGGTCGTCCCAACGGTCATCGCTGTTATCCGTGACGAATCCCAGGCATTTCCAAGTCCCCGGCAGTGCCCAGTCGCGGTTCTGGCCCCACTCCGAGCAGTTGGCGGGGCGCAGGGATGAACCGGCGATGGTGGCGGTGGGGTTCATGGCGCCAGAGTGGCCCGGGATCACGGCGGCCATCATGTAGGTGCCGATCTGCCCCCAGCCGCTGGCGACGATGTCCTGGTTGCCCTGGGCGGCAGTGTGGTTGTGGGTGTAGTGGGGTTGGTTGCCCGGGCTGTAGCAGCGGCCAGAGCCATCATTCACCGTGCCTGCAAAGGTGACATTGGCCCCGGTGTCGATGGTCATGCGGGTGAAGGTCGCGCCTCCGACACCGTTCGAGGAAGCAATTCGAAACGCGCCATCGCTAGCAAGGTAGGTCATCACTGCCCACTTGCCCGGGATGTGGTATTCGGTCATTGCGTAGTTAGGATCAGAGATCCCTAAACGCCAGCCCACCTCCCAGCCAGTGGCTGCCTGGTTGAGCCACTGACGAAACGCTGCTTGGCTACTGCAGTAGCGCAGATAGCTGTCGTTGCCGTAGTCGACCCGAAAGGCCACGGCGCCGACCATGCGCTGTTCATCGACCAGGTTGCTGCGCAAGGTGCGAGCATAAAGGTCACAGGATTGGTCTCGCACGGCGTAAGTATCTGCTACCGCCTGAGTGTTCCAGCCTTTGTTGACAACTAATCCCAGACCGACGTCATCTGCGCTTGGCTTGTTTTGGGTGTTGTAATCCCGGGCCCAAGGAGTAAAGGCCCCGGTGTTGTACTGGGCGCGGGTGTAAATCCGGCTGGTGTTGTAGACGTGGTAACGCTGCTGCACCCCGGCGCCGCCGGTCACAATGAGGGAACCTGATTTCGCTTCTGGGTAGTTGAGCACCAAGGCCGCATTGGCGTCGGAGTCCTGGCGATACACGCCGGGGCTGATAATTGTGTTCAGGTCTTCCTTGGATAGCGGGATCGCGTTGGTCATGGTGCCCTGGTGGCTGTGGTTGGCCGGCGCCAGATCCGGTTTGTTGGTCACCTCGGCGTAGCTGGGCCAGCGGCTGGCGGTGGCCGGCACCTGGTCAAGCTCCCCCCACTGGTGGCGGTGGCTGCCATCTTTGATCTCCACTGCGATGGTGACGCCCTGGGCGTCCTCCAGGATGCCCTTGCCGGCCACGTCCCCGGTCAGCTCGATGGTGCGCTTGCGGCGCACGTCGGTGACGCTGCCGTCCGCATTGACGATGGCCACCTTGGCCACATGGTGCTGATGGCCGTTGCTGTCCAGGTAGTCGGTGAGCTCCGGCACGCTTAAGGTCAGGGTGAAGTGATTCACCCAGGCATCAAGCAGGGAGCCCGCCCGGTAGATATCGAGCCAGAGCCCCACTGGCTTGGCGCTCGGGGTTACCTTCTTGACCTCGTTCAGTTCCGCCCGCAGGCCGCCCACGTAGGCCACCCCGGGCTGCACCTTGTAGACCCCGGACTCGTTGACCAGCTTGAAGCCGTCGCCGTAGAAGGTGGCCGGCCCGAAGAACTGCAGCGCCTGCAGGCGCAGGTCGTCGTCCATCCCGCGCAGGCGGGCGGCATAGTCAATCTGCCAGGTGCTGGCGTCCACGTGGGTGGCAGTGGCCTCTGCCGCCCGGTCGTACTCCATCAGCATGGATTTGACCAAGCTGTTACCGGTCTGGCCGGTGGCCTCATTGGTCTTGAGTTTGGTTTCCAGCCCCTTGTGCACAATCATCCCCACCACGCCGGTGGCCTTGTTGATGAGGTACATGGCGTTGAAGCTGAAATCGCCGACCGTGGTGTCCATCACGATGGTGTAAGCCACCGCATCGTTGTTGATGCGCCCACGCTGGTCGACCGCGTGGCGGTGCACAATCTGGCCCGCCGGCGGCAGCCCGCTGTCTGGGTTGATGGCCGCATCGGGATCGAGCCCCGGCACGTTGGCCAGCACGAACTCATCGAGCACCACCGGCGTCTGGTTGGTCAGGCACTCCTGCCAGTAGCGGGAGAAAGCGTTGGTAATGATCTGGCTCATGCGTTCCTCTTAAGTGATGCGCCAAACACCTGCTGGCTCATGTCGATGCGGCCGAACTGCAGGATGCCGGTGACCGGGTAAACCACCTGAAAGCGATAGCGGCGGCAGGTGCGGCCATAGTGTTGAATCAAGGTTTCCATCAGTTTCTGGTTGGCCGCGATGGCGCCATCGGTCACCTCGATGGTGATGACGTCCCAGGGGGCGCCGGCCTGGCGTTCGTGGATGTCACACCAGCCGATGCCCAGGCGCTCAAAGATGCGCTTAAAGCCGGCCACCTCGCCGGCGTCCCGGGCGTTCACAAAGGCGAACTTGACCCGTTTGCGAAAGAGCGGCAGCGGCTCGCCGTTGAAACGGCTGATGTCCCGTTCCCAAGCCAGCAGCGCCAGCAGGGACTCCGAGCAGGTCAGCGGGTCTTGCTGGGCCAGCGGCAGCAACAGCCAACCTTTGACCCGTTGCCAGAAGGCATTGATCCCCTTGGCCAGAAACCCGGGCTCGGCGTGGGCCGAGCTGATGGTGTAACCGTCTTCCCACCAGGGGGCGCTGGCATCGGGTAGCACCGGCGCCTGCAGGTCGTGTTCAAGCGGGGTCGGGTCAGTCATGCAGGGTCACCTCCAGCGTGCTCAGGCGCGGGATGGCGAGCCCCGACACGATGTCATCTTGCGCAAACTTGAGGCTCTGCAGCTGCGGGAACTGGCTGTGCAGCTCGCGGGCCAGCTGGGAGAGCGAGAAGCGCGAGCGCGGCCAGGTGCGGGTGACGTTTGGGAAATCCGCCGACTGGCGAAACGCCGCCTTGACCAGACTTTCGGCGCCCGCCTTGAGCGCGGTTTTCTGCTCGTCGGTGAGGTTGGGTTGAGGCCAGATCGTCAGCGTCAGGCTGTGCTGGGTCTCGGGGATGCTCATCACGAACAGGTCATCGCCGTGGCCATGGTTGCCCTGGCGGCCCACGTAGTCATTAAGCTGGTTGATGAGGCTGGCCGGGGTGGCGCCCACTTCCAGCAGGATGTAAGCGTTGGCGGTCCCCGGGCCGCGGGGCCCCTCATGCTCAAAGAAGATGTGATCGGCCCGGATCCCCGCCACGCTGGCCAGCATGGAGCGGTAAATCGCGTCGATATGGTAGCGCCCCACCGCCGAGAACTGGTTCTGGATGCGCAGGCCGAGCGCGTCGTTGCCCTCGGCATCGGCGCCCTGGGTGGTGATCCATTCCTTGTCATCGTTGCGGGCCGAGAGGATGCCGGTCACCGGTTCGCTCAGCAGGTTGTAATACCCCGGGGCCAGATTCCAGGCGCTGCCGGCAAACTCGGCCTCGCAGACCACCTTGGCCACCGCCTCGCCGGCGGGGCTGACCACCGCCTGCAAGGGCTTCACCCGGTAGATGGTGCCGTTGATGCGCTCGGTGGTGACCCAGATATCGGCCGGGATGGTGACCGCCTCGCCGGGGCTCACCTTGACGAAGTGGATCACTCCCCGGGTCTTCTGGGCGGCCTTGCGGGTCAGGTCTACATCCCAGGCCTTGAGATCGAGATAGGCATCGGTGGCGGTGGCCGCAAAGGTGTTGGGCAGCACATGGCCGGCCAAGAGCGTGCGGATAAGCCAGAGCGCCGGGGTGATGACCACCCCGCGCACCAGCCGCCAGAAGGGGCTCACATCGCTGTCGTTGGTGATGAGGGAGCCAGCGGCCACCACCTCCTTTTTGAGCTCGGCCTCCATGGCCTGCTCGGTGGTCGGCACACCGGCCTCGGCCAGCAGGGCCATAAAGTCCACGTTCGGGCGCAGGTTCACAGGGTTACCTCCAGATTGCCGAATTCATAGGTGCGAGCGGTGACCAGCACCCGATCGGGGGCCTCTTCACGGATCACGATGGTGCCGGGTACCAGCCGCTCGTCGTCTTCTACCAGCAGTTCAATCTCGGTCATCACATCCGCGCGCAGGGTAGGGCTGCGCTCGCCGATGAGCTTGCGGGCCAGCCCCGACTCCATGATGCGGTGCTTGATGTCCTGACCGATGCTGTGGCGGTCCTGGGTGTAACGTGGCTGGCCGCCGGCATCGAGTTGCCAGGCGCCGTTCACCACCAGGAGATCGATGTACTTGGGTTCATGGATAAGGGGGTCGCTCATTACGGGGTCTCCAGCCAGGCGTTCTCGGCCAGCTGCTCCGGTGTCATCGGGTTCTGGTTGGTGATATGTACCTCGCCGATGTGCAGGGACTTGGCTGGTTTCTGGTTGGCCGTGGTCGCCGCCGCGTTGGCCTGGATCAGCTGCTGGCCAAGGCCACCGGATGGCACCTTGCTCTGGTCCTGCTGGCGATAGCGGGCGAGGGGGGCGTTGACCGTTTCCCGCTGCTGTTCCTGGGTCGGCATGTTGATCACGCCTGGCATGACCGGCATGGTCAGCGGCGCCATGGTCGGCATGGTGAGGTCCGGCATGCTGCCGAGCTCGATGTTGACGCCCGGGATCATGTTGAGCTTGTCGATCAACCAGTCCACGGCTTTGCCCAGCAACTGGAACGGACTGAGGTCGGCGAGCAGTTGCATGAAGCTGGCCCAGCCTGCGGCGGCCCCGTCGATCATCGCCTGGACTGCATCGAACACGCCCCAGTCAGCCAGGGTTTGCTTGAGGTCGTCCCAGTAGTAGATGACCGCCGCGACAGTACCGATCAACAGCACGATGCCCGCGATGATGAGGCCGATGGGGTTGGCATACATCGCGATGTTGACGGCCAGCATGATGGCGCGAAAGGCAACCAACCCTGCCTTGAGCAAGTTGAGCGGCGCCATGATGACGCTCCAGGCGATGCCGAGCCCCAGGGTGGCCAGCTTGGCCACGCCAGCAACCAGCACCCAGGTTCCGGTCACCATGCTCAGGCCAACGATGGCGAGCAGGGCATAGCTCACCACTTTGGTGAGGTTCGGGAACAGGTGGGTCCAGCGCAGCACGGTGGTGGCGCCATCTGCAAAGACGCCCACCACGGCGTTGATGGCCGGCAGCACTACCCCGAAGGCGGCGGCCCGGATGGCAAACCAGGCTTGCGTCACCCGTTCCCACTGGTCCGTCATGGCGGCGGCCATCTGCTCGGCCTTGCCCATGCCGTGGGTGTTGGCCAGCGCGTTGATATTGGTGGCTAGTCCCTTGGTGTTGGTCATCAGCAGTTTGATCATGGCCACCGCCTCGTCCGAGCCGAAAGCCTTCTTGAGCTCGTCCCCCTCGGCCACGCTCATGGTCTCGCCATACTTGGCCTTGAGCTTGTCCATGATGGTGAGCACCGGCAGCATGTTGCCTGCGGCGTCGGTGAACTGGAGGCCGAGCGCCTTCTGGGCACCTCCGACCCCGGCCAGGAAGGCCTTGAACTTGGTCCCCGCCTCGCCGCCGCTCATGGTGGCCTGCAGCTGGCCGAGCACGGCGAACTGTTCATCCATCGAGATCCCGGCGGCGGTGGCGTTGGCGCCGATCGCCCCAAAGGCATCAGCCATGCCCTGACCGGTAGTCTTGAACAGCTGTACCGCCAGCGCCGTCTTGCCGGCCACATCCTCGACCCAGTTGGCCTTGCCCATCTGCTTGGCCTGCTGCTCGAAAATGCCGTACATGGTGCCCATGTAGTTGGTGATGGTGGCGGTGTCGGCCTTGGTGGCTTTGGCCAGGGTGGTGGATGCGCGGGTGAAGGCGGGCAGTTCGTTGCCCTCCAGCCCGGCGATCGCGGATTGGATATCGTAGGAGGAGCGCACGATCTCGGTGGCTGACTCACCATACTGGATGGAGAGTTTCAGGGCCTCGCGACCGAGCGCGCCGAGCACCTCCTTTTGCACATCCAGCGATGCCACCTCGGCCAAGGCTCGGTCCATTTCGATGGCCGGCCCCAAGGCGCCCTGGATCGCCATGACGCCGCCGGCCACGGTGGTGGCCCCCATCGCCATGTTGCTCCAGCCCTGGCGGCCTGACTTGGTGACCTTGTCCATCTGGGCATTGATGCCGGCAAGGGGCTTGGTGACCTGGTCAACCAATGCCACCTGCATCATCAATTTTTCCATCCAAGCCATAGGGGTCTCTTATCCGTTCAGTGCTTTTGCGATGCCCTCGGCCACGGCGGTGGCGTTGGACTCTCTTGCGTTTCTGTCTAACCAGATGGCGCGAGCCAGGTTGTCGAGGTCGTCATCCTCATGGGGCAGGTAGTAGCGCCGCAGCGCCAGCACCTGCTCCAGTTGATTGCGCTCGATGGCCTCGGCGCGCGCCGTCAGTTTTTTACGGTGATCTCCAGCTCGGGCGCGAACTCCTTGTTGATGGCCCCCGCCAGCTGCAGGGCGGCGCTGGGGCGCTTGAGCAGGTCATCGAGTGCCTCTTTGCTCTCGGCGCAGACGATCTTTTTCAGGTAGTTGTGGGCCGGTGCCACCTTGTCGTTGGGCATCATGTCGTTGATGAAGCCGTTATAGGCCACCATGGTGGGGGCGAATTTCAGCTCTTTGCCGGCGACGTCCAGGGTGATGATCGGTGTGCTCATGGGGTGGTTTCCTCTTGTTCAATCCAATGGTTCAGGGTGTTGATCTGGGTTTGGCAGCGGCGCAGCGCCGTCTGCAGGGTGGGGATAAACTGCACGGCCTCGCCGTAGGTTGTCCCCGTAAAGTCAGGCTCCGGGCAGTGGGGCACCAGCCCGGGCGGCGGCAGCCGCTTCACTACCTTGGTTTGCACCACCGTGGTGGGCTGGCTGGAGCAGGCGCAAAGCGCCAGCAGGCAGAGGCTCGCGAGCACAGTCCGGGCGCCCCGGCGGCGGCGTGGCCAACGCTTGTTGCAGTTCATCGGCGGTCTTCCTGTTCTGGTTGTCGAGATCGGCCAAGGCCGCGTTCTGGTCGCTCAGCAGCAGGCGCAGGCCCTTTGCCTGCATCAGCAGTTCCTGAAAGGCGACGGCTTGCTGGTTGTTGGCTGCCTGCAGGATGTTGATGGTGTCGTTGGCGCTGGCCAGCTCCTTGGTGCGCTGCGTGAGCCGCTCGCCTTGGGTAAACAACAGGGTGCCAAGGACAAAGCCGATGATGGTCGGCAAGAACCGGATGAGCATGCTCATGCCAGCACCCCGCCGAACTCGGTGAACTTGGCTAGCAGGTCAGCCAGCTTGTGTTCGCGCTGGCCGTAGCCGGCACCGGGCAAACTGGCCCAGATGTTGGCGCACTTGCCGATCGCCTGGCTGATGCGTCCCTTGAGCACATCGTCCAGTGCCTTGCGCTCGCGAATAAGCTGGATAGCCCAGGTGTCTTGCGATGCGGGGCCAAAGTCCGGCAGGCCGAGTTGGTCACGGTAGTGGGCCCAGTGCTTTGACAGGAACTGATAGCGGCCGGCTGCGGTGCTTTTCAGGGTTGGATTGACCTGCACCAGCACGTTCGGGTGGGTGGCGTAGCTTTCAAAGAACCCCGCCGGATTGACCAGCTTGTTGTAACCGTCATCGCCCCGGCCCTTGGTGCCTTCGGCATAGGCGAGCAGGTCGAGAAAGGCGGCCACCTGTGGGTGGCAGTTACTGCGCGGCATTGTTGTCCTCCTTCTTGCGAAACATCAGTGCGGCCCGGTCGCGGATGATGTCGATCCCAAGCAGTCCCACCATGCCACCCAACAACGGGGTGGCCTCCTGGGGGATCCCGAGCAACTGGGTGCCGGTGGCGGCCGCTAAGGTGATGAGGCCGCATAGCAGGGATTCGATCAGGCGGCGGCGACCCCGCCCACCGGCATAGGTGATGCGCAGGAAGGCGATGGCCAGCGCCAGCAGTGCCCCATAGACGGCGGGCCAGTTGTCCATCAACCAGGCCAGCAGGGCGGCCCAGAGGGTGGGGTCTTTGTTTGGCATAGGGTTCATGTCCGTTGCTCTGGTTAGCGACCCAGCCGCTCAAGGCGGGTCTTGCAGGGGACGCACAGGCGCACCCCGGGTATGTGGCGGCGGCGTCCCTCTGGGATGGGGTCGTCGCACTCTTCGCACTGGTGCAGGCTCTCTCCCTGGTAGTGGCCTTTGCCCACCTGGTTGGCCAACTGGACCGCCAGCATGCGGGCGGCGTGGTGGTTGGCGCGGTCGATGTCGTCCACTGGTCCCCCTTACCCTTTCAGGTGGCGGGTGTCGTCTTCCGAGAGGTACGGCACGCCATCAATGTGAATAAAGTCGGGGGAGGTGACGGAGCCCTTGATCTTGTGCGACGTCTTGCTGCCGCCCTTGGGGTCGAGATCCAGCAGGTCGGAGATCTGCAGCTTCACGCCGAAGACCTCTACCTTCATGGTCTCGTCGCCATTGTCGGCATAGAACAGCACATCCTCCGGTTTCATCCCGCGCCAGCTGCCGGCCCGCTTGGCCGCGTTGCTGAGCAGCTTGAAGTTCTTGGCATCGAGCTCGAACTCGCACTCGGCCGAGACGTCGCCGTCCACATAGCCGTCAGGGATACCCCGGGTTTGCGCCACGGCGCTGTTGTCGGTGATGGTCAGGCTGGCCTTCTCGACATGCACCATGGTGTTCATCAGTTCGATGTCAAAGTTCTGGCCGGAAATACGGCGGGTCATGGATTAGCCCTCCCCGTTGTTGAGGCTCAAGTCGAGCATGATGTTGACGGTAATCCCCTTGGGGCAGTCCACGGTGCGGATCACCACGTAGATGGAGACGTGGTTCTTGTCGGTCCACTGGATGCCGATGTCGCCATCCTTGGGGGAGGTGATATCGCCCGGGAACGGCTGTCCGTTGATGGTGATGGCCTTGGCCATCTCGCGCAGGTCTTTGCCAAAGTAGAGAATGGCGGCGGCCGTGCTGCCCGGGGTGGAGTTGAACGAGCGATCGCCGATACGGGCGATGGCACGTACCCGCATCCGGCGCGCTACCTTGTAGGCGACCCGCAGGTTTTCGATCACCTGGTAATCGCCGCCCTCGGCGTCCAGGGTGCGGCCGTCGGCCCAGTAGGTACCGTCATAGTCCGGGTACCACATCGGCACCGAGTAACGGTTCTGCTCCAGGGTCTGCAGGGTGGCCAGCGGCAGCTCGACCCCGTCCTTGTCCTTCGGCTTGTTGCCAAGACCCACCACGGCGCCGGTTTTCACCCGGCAGGGGCTGTCGGCCACACTGACCGAGCGGTTGCACAGGCGGCCGGCGTAGGCGCCGACGAGGTTTGTAAACAGCTGCGGGATCAGCGAGACGGATTCCGCCTTGATGCCCTCCTGCAGGGTGGCCAGCTCGGTCTCATAGGTGGACCAGTCTTGCTCCTTCGCAATGCCCGGTACCGCCAGCAGCATGAACTGCCAGCGCCCCCACTTGGCGATCAGTTCCTGGTTGAGGGCGTGGGCGGCATTGATGCTGGCCTGGTCCCACTCCTGCCCCAGTACCACGACCCCCTCAAAGGATTGGGTTTTCTGGGCATCACGCACCGCCTCTTTCCAGTCCATATCGGTGGGCAGCACGAAGGCGGCCGCCGTCCAGTTCTGGCCGGCGTTGGCCATGGCGGCTTGCAGGTTGGCTTTCAGCTCGCTGTCAGCGGCGCCGAGCAGTTGGTCAAAGTCTGACTGGGTATTGAGGGAGAGCAGCTTGCCGGTGTTGCTGGCGGCGCTGCCGACGAACAGCAGGTGGCGTTCGACCTCGGTCACCGGCCCCTGCATCTGGTTCAAGTTGTTGATCTGTACATAAGGCCACATGGCTTATTTCCTCTTGAGGTCTTGCTTGTTGACGTCCCAGCCGTAGTCGATGCTCTGCAGGGCGCGGGCAAAGGCCTGCTCCCGTTGCTTGGCATTGGCCCCCAGAAAAGGGCGGGCAGGCAGCTCTATTTCCCAGCTCTCTTTCACCGGTTCATCCTTGAGCTTCTTGATGAGCAGGCCCGCCTGGGCGTAGTTGAGATTGCTGGTGATCCAGCCGAGCGAGGCCGACCGGTATGAACGCTTGCGCTGGCCCGGGCGCTTGAACCCGAGTTCGCGTAGCTTGCGCGCCTGGGCCTTGGAGGCTTGTTTCTGCTTGCCGCCTTCACTGGTGGCGATGCGGCGCCGGCTGGCGGCCGTCATCTTGTAGGTGTGCCCCTTTTGGTGGGTGTTGGCGATGATACCCGCGTGGGCGCTCATGGTGCCCTTGGTGAACCCGAGCTCGGCCACGTCCTGGCGGGGCTCGCGGATCTGCAGCAACTTGGGGAGGCCGCGCAGCATCTTGCGTTTGCCGCGCTTGCGCGGGGCCCATGGCTGGCCGTTCGGGTCTTGCTGCTGGCGCACATTGCGGGCCGCCAGCTTTTTCATCTCGTTGGCTGCCCGCCACACTAGGCGCTTGCGTTTCTTGGCTGGCAGGGCCAGCAGGTTGAGCTGGTCCTTGCTGCGACGGGTGTCCAGGGTGATGGTGATCATGACTGTCCACCTACCTGGTGATGGCCGGTGTCACCGACGTTCATCTCGATGTGCTCTGCCACCCAGATGTCATAGGGGGCCACGTTCCAGCGTTTGCCGCTCCAGTGGATGGGGCCGCTCGGGTGCTCGATGAGGCGCAGCGGCTCGATAAAGGTGAGCTGGATCTCGAGATCGGCGGTCCGCTCATCGTTCGGGGTGACGGCGTATTCGGGGTCGTCCAGCTCGAACTTCTCGCGAAACGGATCATTTTCCTGTACCCAGGTGGCGACCGTGGCCAGCACGATGGCCGGATCCAGTTCGCGAAAGGGCAGTTGCTCGATGGTGAACACCGCCTGATAGGTGAGCCAAGCCACATCCACTCCGGTGGGCCCCATGTTCTTGGATTCCAGCCGGATGGCGCCGTTTTCCATCCAGCTATCGAGCGACTTGTGGCACTTGGCCGGCAGTACCCGCTGGATCTCGGCGTGGAGCGCGTGCAGGAAATAGCCCTGGGCTTGCTGCTCGTTCATGGCTTCGCTCATATCAGTGACACTCCTGCCCGATGTTTGCCCTTGATGCTGCGCACCAGCTGCTGACTTTCGGCCAGCAGTTGAGCGCGCTGCTCTGGCGCCCGTTCCACCTGGTTGTTGGCGGCCGGCCGCTCGGTGACGCTGGCGAACTCCGGCAAGATGGCCGCCTTGGCACGGGCAAACACGGCGGCCAGGTACTGCTCGGTCAGCGCATTGGTGCCGCCTTCCAGGCTCGGACCGGGTACGGCAGCGGCACTGGCGTAGCCCTTGGCCTGCAGCGCGGCCTGGTGGCTGGCGAGCTGCAGGTTGATTTCAGAGACGGCAGCCAGCAGGGCTGCGCCGGTGGTTTGTTGGTCGAAGTCAGCAGGCAGGGCACGGCGGCGCTCGAAGTCGGCCACGGCCACATCCGGCCAGAACCCGTCATTGCGGATAGTGGCGGCGCTGTAGTCGATATCCTTGCCTGCAAACATCAGTGACCTCGCTGGTTGAATAGGTGCACCCCTGTAGCCACGCAATTGCCGCTGGGTTCGCCAGAGGCGGTCCATGGCATTCGCGCCGGGGTGCGACGGCGCGGAGAGTCTTATTGCTCCGGATTCAGCGCCCGCAGGCGCATGGCAATCTTTTGGCGCAAGGTACCGACGCCCACCTTGCTGTGCAGCTTGTCGGCCTGGGCCAGCCAGTGGTCGGCTTGCTCCAGGGTGGCGCTGTCCCCCACGGCGCTGGGGCGAGGCTGGCCGTCGTGATCACGCAGCAGCAGACAACCTGCCGCCTTGAACCACTTGGCGGTCAGCCGTTCGTTGAGGCGCCAGTCATTGCGTACCTTGTCGAACACCCGGGAGAACCAGGGCTCGACGGCATGCCCCTCGGCTGCTTGCTTCTCGGCCCACTCCAGCACGGTGTCGGCCACAAAATGTGCCCAGTCGCGCTTGATGTTGGCCGGGGTACGTTGGCCCTGGGCGATGGCGAGATCTGCCCAGGCAATGCCGGCATCGAAATCCCCGACATCGAAGGCCCAGATGATGAGGCGCTGAAACAGCTCGTTCTGGTAGGGCTGGCCAGACTCACTGACGGCGGCCAGATAGCGCTCCACATAGGGGCGGTATTTGGGCATCAGCTCGTCCCGCTTCATGTTCACCCGGTCCCCAATGCGGGCCAGCTTGCGCAGACGCACGATGTCCTGTTCCAGGGCAATCATCTGCAGGTGCAGGCTGTCCGCCACCGCGCCGGTGGCCATGCCTGAGCTGGCGGTTTGTGCAGCCCCCTGCATGGCTTGGACGCGCTGTTTGTGGCGTTGACCGGGTGAGCTCATGGCTTAGACCTCGGGTGCTGCCGGCGCGGCGCCGATCTCGATGTCGGCCTCTTCAAAGCCGCCATAGGCCAGGTACTCGCCGATGGCATAGCCTTCCATCCGCCAGTACTGGTTATCGAAGCACTTCTTGTCCTGGTTATCGTCGGCCTTGCGGTTGCGGGTGCCGCGCTGGGTGTAGATGTGCAGGTTGTCCAGGGTGGTGACCACCATCCGTTTGCCCGGGAAGAACGGCGGGATATAGGCGCGGCGCCCGGCGATGGATTCGGCCAGCTTCTGGGCGGCGATCTGCTCGCTCGGCTTGGTGGCTTCGCTGTAGAGCTTGGCCTGGGCCGCGGCCACCAGATCGGTACCGACCAGCACCACCAGACGCGGGTCCTGGCGGAACAGTGGATCGATGGTGGTGTTGATGAGGTCGGAGGCCATCTCGTCCAGGGTCTTGTAATCACCCTTGCCATCCGGGTCGAAGTGGATCTTCTTGCCGGCCTCGGCCTTGATGATCTGGCTGCCTTCGTTCCACTCGCGGGCCAGTTGGTGCCAGCCTTTGTTGACGTCTTCACCGAGCGGGTTCTTCTCCGGATCGGTGGTCTCAGCGGCTTTCACGCCGTTCCAGCCGACCCGCAGCATGTCGAGGGCAAAGACCCGGTTGATGAACTCACCGACCAGGCGGATGAACTCGCCCTCGCTGCCGGCGTTGGCCCAGACGCACAGAGTCGCCCAGTCGAGGGAGGCGCAGGAATCGGTCTCGGTCAGCTCGTAGGTGTTGCCGGCAACGCCGATTTTGCCGTTGAAGCGGCCATCCTTCTTACGGCCGGTGAACAGCTTGCCGATGCCGACTTGCACCACCTGGCCCTTGATCTGATCCACATCCAGACAAGTGATGAGGCCAAGGAACTCGACGGACGCCAGCAGCGCTGAGCGCAGGCCGGTTTCGACCGGGCCAGAAATGACGCTGAACTGCTTGGCCAGTGCGTTAACGGGGATGCCGTAGGACTTGGCCAGGGCATTGCTGTATTGCTCCAGGCGCTGACGTGCCTGGACGGTGAGGGACTGACTCACGGCCGCTCCTTAGTAAACGGTGGGGGTATCGTCACCGCCGAGCGCGCCCGGGCGCTGGCCCGGTACTTCAGCGGAAAACTGTTCGATCTTGCCCTGCAGCTCGCCGACCTTGTCGGTCAGGCCGGTCAGGGTCTGTTCCAGCTTGGTGAACTGCTCGGCGGTGATGCCGGGTTTATCCTCCACCTTGGTGGGCTCGGTGACCGGCGGGGTTGTTTCCTCGGTGGTCGGCTTGGCTTCCAGCTTGGCGCTGAAGGCATCGATCTTGGTGCCAAGGCCAGTGAGGGCCCCCAGCATCTGATCGAACTGTTCTGGTTTCATTTCCTCATCCTCGGGTTGGCTGGGGGGAGTGGTAGGTGCCTGCTCGCCATGGCTGGAGAGCAGGTTGAACAGCTTGGTGAGCAGGCTGTCTGGCTTCTCATGCTTGGGCAGTTTGAACATGGAGAGGTCCAGCGGTTCGCTGGTGCCGATGACCTGGCCCTTGTTGCTCTTGCTGAACTTGAGGTGGGTGGTCCCAGTGCTGGCTGGCTGGTCGGTGACGCCCAGACCAATCAGGTAGGTGCGCCCCAGATCGGCGAACTGTTCGAATGGCTCGATTGAGCAGAACTGATACTGGCCGCTCTGGTTCCAGTAGATGAGATCGCGGTTTGGGCAGAGGATGGCGTACAGCTTGAGTTTGCCATCGACCTCTTCGGTCTTGAGCGCCTGCACGGTGCCATAGCTGGACCAGCGATCGTGTTCCGGCCAGATGACGGCGGTGTAATAGGTCGGGTCGTAGGTCTCGGCCATGTCGGTGAGCCAATCGCGGGTAATATCCCGCCCGTCCACCGCTTTGCCTTCGGTGGCGATACAGACCCAGCCAGTTCTCAAGGTTGATTCGTTCATGCCTGCTCCCAATTGATGCGGAGTCAGGCTATCGGGTCGGCAAGGGTGATTCATCCGGTTGTGTTCGGCGGGATTCGGATCCAGCGGGATATCCGAATTACTCAGAACATCAGTGGGATAAGTGGGGGAAAGGGGCTGGCTATGATGGCGCCATCATTCACCTGATGGAGGCGCCGTGGCGTATCCCGAAGAGATCCGCAATGCCGCGCGGGGACTCTACCTTAAACGATGGACACCCCAGGAGATCAAGGACGAACTGGGGCTTAACTCCTGTCGCATCATCTACTACTGGGCCGAAAAGCTCGGCTGGCGCGACCTGCTGACCGAAGAAGCGGTAGAGGATGCCATCGCCCGCCGGGTGCAGTCGCTGCTCGGGCGAGAGAAGAAAACCAGCGCCGAGCTGGACGAGCTGGACCGACTTATTGGCCACCATGTCAGCCTCAAAGAGAAGGCCATCAAATGGGCCGAGCGCCAGCAGGCGCTGGCCGGCCGGCGCGAGCATAGCGATGAACCTGCAGCCGAGGCGCCTCGGCGTGGTAGAGGTGGTCAGGATGGGGGCGGCCGCAAAGGCAAGGGCGGCAAGAAGGCCAAGAACGAAGTTAGCCACCTGACGGCCGATGACTTTGCCGAATGGCTGGGTACCCTGTTTGGTTATCAGCTGCGCTGTCGGGAGGCCAAGAACGACCCGGCACTGCCGCGCACCCGTAACATCTTGAAGTCACGCCAGATCGGCATGACCTACTACTTCGCCGGCGAGGCGCTGGAAGATGCGGTACTGACCGGCGGTAACCAGATATTCCTGTCGGCCACCCGCGCCCAGGCGGAGGTGTTCCGTTCCTACATCTGCAAGATTGCCCAGACTTTCCTCGATGTCACTCTGACCGGTAACCCCATCGTCCTGTCGAATGGGGCCGAGCTGCATTTCTGCTCCACCAACTCCAACAGCGCCCAGTCCCGTTCTGGCAACGTCTACATCGACGAGTATTTCTGGATCCCCAACTTCGAGAAGCTGTCGGACGTGGCCAGCGCCATGGCCACGCAATCCCGTTGGCGCAAGACCTACTTTTCGACGCCATCGAGTAAGGTGCATGAGGCGTACCGGTTCTGGACGGGGGATCGTTGGAAGGGTCAGCGCCCGAGCCGGGTGGCGATCGACTTCCCGGGTGAAGATGACCTGCGCGATGGAGGCCGTATCTGCCCCGATCGGCAGTGGCGTTATGTCATCACCATTGAGGATGCCATTCGCCTCGGTTGCAACCTCATCGACATCGAGGAGCTCAAAGACGAGTACCCAGAGGAGGTGTTCGATCGCCTCTACATGTGCCGGTTTATCGACGATGCCCTGTCGGTGTTCAAGTTCCAGGACATGGAGCGGGCAGGGGTAGACCCCAGCCGGTGGGAAGACTACAAGCCCGGGCGGCCTGACCCGTTCGGGCGGCGTGAGGTATGGATGGGCTACGACCCGAGCCGCACCCGCGACAACGCTACCCTGGTGGTGGTTGCCCCGCCCATGGTCGCCGGTGAGCGGTTTCGTGTATTGGAAAAGCACTACTGGCGCGGGCTTAACTTCCAGTTTCAGGCGCAGGAGATCGTGCGCATCGCCAAGAAGTTCCGGGTCACCTATCTCGGGGTTGATGTGTCCGGCATTGGCTCAGGTGTCTATGACCTGTTGAAACCGGAGTTCAAAGGGGTGTGCCACCCCATCAACTACAGCATCGAGAGCAAATCGCGGCTGGTCCTCAAGATGATCGATGTGGTGGAGGCGAACCGCATCGAGTGGGACAGCTCTGATCGGGATATTCCATTGGCGTTCCTCGCCATCAAGCGCAGCACCACCGGCGGCGGCCAGATGACGTTCCGTGCCGCTCGGGACAATGTGACCGGTCACGCCGACGTCTTTTTTGCCATCGCCCACGCCGTGGCCAACGAGCCGCTCGATACCACCCGCAAACGTAAATCCACCTGGGCAACCAGCCAGGAGAGAAAGGCAGCATGACCAAGCGACAAAAATCCCAACCGGCCCGGGCGACCGCCACAGCAAAGAGCGCAGTGGCGTTCAGCATGCCAGAGGCCATCGACCCCACGGCCTGGATGACCGATTACACCGGGGTGTTCTTCAACCCCTACGGTGAGTATTACCAGCCGCCCATCGAGCGCAAGGGGCTGGCCAAGGTGGCCAGGGCCAATGCCCACCACGGTGCCATCCTGATGGCGCGCCGCAATATGGTGGCGGGGCGCTTTACCAATCAGCGTGCCACCATCACCGCGTTCGTGCACAACTACCTGCAGTTCGGGGACGCAGGATTGCTCAAGATCCGCAACGCCTTCGGGCAGGTTGTTGCCTTACACCCGTTGTCCAGTGTCTACCTGCGCCGGCGCGAGGATGGCTGCTTTGTCTACCTGCAGCAGGGCAAGCCGAGTCTGATATATCGGACTGAGGATATCATCTGGCTGGCCCAGTACGATCCCGAGCAGCAGGTCTATGGCATGCCAGATTACCTGGGCGGCCTGCAGTCGGCCCTACTCAACCAGGACGCTACTCTGTTTCGACGTAAGTATTTCCTCAACGGTGCCCACATGGGATTCATCTTCTACGCCACCGACCCGAATATGGACGATGACACCGAAGAAGAAATGAAGCAGATGATCGCGAACAGCAAGGGGGTAGGGAACTTCCGCTCTATGTTCGTCAACATCCCTGACGGCAAGCCCGATGGCATCAAGCTGATCCCGGTGGGGGATATCGCGACCAAGGACGAGTTCGCGGCCATCAAGGGGATCACCTCCCAGGATGTGCTGACGGCGCACCGATTCCCGGCAGCGCTGGCCGGCATCATTCCTATCAACGGGGGCGGGCTCGGTGATCCCGAGAAGTACGACGCCACCTATTCCAGGAACGAGGTGCTGCCGCTCTGTGAGCTGGTGCGGGACGCTATCAACAGTGCGGGGCTGCCTCGGGCGCTATGGGTCAACTTTCGGGAAACAGTGGGGGTATATGTATAAAAACACAGCTCTTTTGATGTAAGATGCAATCTATAGGTTTAATGTTAGATTTTTAGGGAGGGGGGGATGCGGGTATTTTGCAAAGAGTGTGGCCAGCGGGGCCGCATTACCAAGACCAATCGACTGAGCGATGAGGTGTCAGATCTCTATTGCCAGTGCACGGATGCAGAGTGTGGCCACAGCTGGGTGGCCACACTCTCCTTCAGTCACACCCTAAGTCCATCTTCCAGAACTGCCGGACAGTTGGTGCTTGGTCTGGTTAGTTCACTAACTCCAGAAGGACGTCAGATGATCCTTAAAGAGCTAATTAATAGATAAACAATAGTATTATTCATTAAATAAGATTTTCAATTTCCGTGTCAGCTACGTTTTTAGCTGCTATTTCTGTAAGTATATCTGTATATAGATCGACTTCAGTCTCATCTGTTTCTATTGAAACAATGAGTGAATACCTTGCTTTTTTATTGTATTTTTCTAATTTAGTTCTAGTTCTCCACCAACCCATTGATGGATAAACAACTAGACTTCCTCTCTCCGCAAGTTCTGCGGCAGTTCCACTCCAAATGTCCTTATGTATGGAACCTTTATTCCTGAATGTTCCTAGCAGCCAATTTGGATCGCTTGATGTTATCTGTATGCCACCCTCTTCATCTCGAGCATCCTTGCTGATTCTAGCAATAAATTGTTCATCAGATTCAGTTGGTCGTTTTACCTCAAATCTCAGTTGATGGCTTGGGTATCGATATTTCCCAGAAATATTTCGGCTTGATGGATTTGGCTCAATAAAGTAAGACAATGTAACGGTCATTTTTACTTCAGTATGGCCGAGAGCTAACAATGCATCTTTTGGCCATGGTAATTCATGGATATGCATGTCTTTAGTGGAAGGATTTTTCCCACGTTTTTTTTCAAATGGTTGTAGCTCGTCCTCAATAATCATAGCCAGAGAATTATTCATGCTCCATAGAGCCTTGTTTATATCTGGGACTCCGTACCCAACAACTCTAACTATTTTTTTAGCTCTCTGCCTTTCAGTATTCCCAAAGTATTGGAATTGTCGAATCATTTCTGGTGTCCACTCTGCAGAGTGCACAATTAGAGCTCTTACGGTTTCTGGCCATAGATTTGGATAGTGAGAATATATCTCTGCAGAGAATTTAGATGCTAGAGCTGTTGCGGCACTTGTAGCTTCAAAAGTTGAAAAGAGTCGTTGATTTATTGAATGGTGAGTTGTAAGTAGTTTGAGGCTATCAAGGCCTGCACAGCTATATGCATCGATGCCAACATTCCCTCCTTCAAAAACAACCTCTGGTTTTATAGGCATAGAGGTGTCCCATGTGACAGATGTTGTGCTATATGGGCTTAGCCCTCCGTTTGGCGCAAGTGCTGTATAACCCTCGGCACCATCATCCGTTATGTTTGTTTTGTTTGTATATGCACCAACTGTTATGGCGTTCCATGACTGGCCAGGATCATGAATATCTTGAAGCTCATTATAGGTCGGGTAGTTTCGGAGTGCAGTTAAGTCATCACCAGTATTTCCAGCGCAAACATTTATGAGCCTAGGTTGAGCATTTTCTCCAAGGTAATCACATGTCAGCATGTCTAAAGTGGCAGACCAAGAAGATGGTTTTCCTCTGTCTTTCGACTCTGGTGATGATAATGCTAATGCAAAGACTCTGTTTTTGTAAAAGTTGTTTATCTCAGGTAGTGCAATTCCATCGGCAGTGATGTTTCCTAGATGCTTTCCTTCATTATCTCCTGATCGTCTAAGGATTTTTACAGATTCGAGTCGATGACTTATTATCACTGGATCATTGCCATCCATCCTGAGCGATAAATCGCCCCATGCGGCCAGCCCTGCCATACCAGTTCCATGTCCACTGCTATCCGTAGGTCCCCAATCAGAGTTGATAGTGTATTGATCTCTTTCAGCACATATCTGGGATATTAAGGGATGGCCTATATTTACACCTGTGTCTAAGATGCAGATAGAGGGAGATTCAGCATTATTTGTGACAGCTACGCGCTGGCGAAAATCTTCTACCCATGCATTTTGCTCAATAAAATCAAGGTTTTCAAAAAATTCAGCAGTTTCTTTTGCCTTCCTGATTTCAGAGATGAGCGATAAAAATAATGGTGATGAGGCTAATTTTCGTATTGTTGCCTTGACTAACAATACGCTTCTTTCTGGGAATTCCAAAACATTGTCGGCAACGTATATTTCTAGCGAAGATGCAATCTTTCTTATATCACTAATAACCGCTTCTCGATTACTTAATACTGGTAGCCAAACTTCAAACCACAATTCAGAGTCAATGTTTTCAGGGTACAGCTCTTTACTATCCGACCATAAACTTTCTAGAGTGGCAAATCTAATCGATTGGATAGCATCAATCAGCTTTTGATTGTCTAGCGGACTTCCATTTCTATTTTTTTTATAAGAGAGATAGTCTTCTATTTTCTTTTCTAATACACGAAGTTTATTTTGTGGTATTAGAATCGTGGCTTCTGTTACCCCTTCATCCTGCTTTACGTTAAGAAGCTCTATTTTTTGTTTAGCATCAGCGAGGCTCTCGAATGCTAATTTTACATCAGGGAAACTCTCGAATGTAACTTGTATACCAATTTTTGACTCAAGCTCTAAGTCTAACTCTTCCGTATATTTAGTCATATCAAGCTGCACTCGGTATGCATTTAATAATTGCTCCCGAAGTGCATTTCCATGAACGGACCTATTCCTCGCTGGAACAGAATATGAGTTAATAACGGCGTTGGGATAAGTATACTTGTACGGCTTTCCATTTTCCCCAATAATAATATGCGGGTTTTTCTTCTTGTTGTTATCCATGCTCTAATCAAATCTCCAAAATATGCTTTCTCATCTCTAGCCTATCCTTTATAGCAGAATCAAGAATAGGCATGGTGATTTTATCATGGCCGTGAATTAGCATGTCCTTTACTGCTTCATCTGCGGCTCTAGTTATTTCTGCACTGCTTAATCCAGAAGATTTTTCTGGTAGTTTTTTCCATTGGAAATTTCTTGTGACAAATGGTGTTAACCTCTTTTTGAAAAGAGTAATTATTTCATCTTCGCCTGGCAGTTCATATCTTATTACATCATCAAATCGTCTAAAGAGAGCGTTGTCTAAAATTTCAATATGGTTTGTTGCACAAACAATAATACTGTTTGATTCATCTTGTTCAATCATTTGAAGAAAGCTATTTAATATACGCCTGGCTTCCCCCACATCATTGGTCATTGTTCTTTGAGAACCGAGAGCGTCGAATTCGTCAAAGAAATAAACACCTCGCACAGTATTTATTGCATCAAATACCTGTCTTAATTTTGCTGACGACTCTCCCATGTACTTTGTAATCAATGCATCTAGACGAACTTGAAATAGAGGATAGTCTAGCTCGCCTGCTAATATGGATGCAGTAAATGTTTTCCCTGTTCCTGGTGGCCCAACCAGTAAAACTCTGCGCCTGGGAGAAAGGCCATGATTTTTTAGCTTAGTCATGAATCTCTGTTCTCTAACTAAGCGCTCCAGTTTTAGCTTTATCTCGTCATTTGCAATTAGGTCGGCGAGTTTAAACTTAGGGTTGGAAACAGATAAAAGCCCTGCGCTATCCTGAATTCCTTTAGCAATAGAGATAGTTGAAGAGTTATTTTTTTTCTTTTTTGCAAGATCTACAATATCTCTTAGCTCTTGTGCTAAGCGACCATGCCCACTTCTAGCCTCGTGAGCAGCCACCTGTAATGCAATAGATAAAAATCTATCCTCATCCTTATCTAGATGCGATTGCAATAGTGCTTTTATTTGCTCAGAACTAGCCATGAAACTGTACTCTAAGTTAAGTTTTACCTTGCCCGAAGCAAAGTGATTTCCATTGCATATTTTGGCACAAAACTCAACACTTTACTATGTTTGTTTTTTCTACTGTCTGAGTTTTGCCAAGCTGTAATTTTTCTTGATGTAATTTACTGCGAGCTTACTGTGTGCAAGCCGTGTTTGCATAATGTTGGTAGTGCTTGAAGCGCTGATTCAAGGTGAATAAATCGATTTCTATGAAGGTTTCATGAATGATGAGAATTGTAATGATTCTCTGTGATTCGGTTTATATCGTTTTATTGTTATACCTTAGGTCCAACACAATTTGATGTAGTTCTGGTTTGTACTGACTGTTGCGTTGATCGGCAGCCCCCGGATTGGCGCGATCGGTTGGGCTACCCGGTGCGATAAAGAGGGTGCGGCCGGTGACGGCGCACCGGATGGTGCCGTTCTGATCGATGGCCACGGGGGTGAGCCCTTCCACGATATGGCGGCGGCCAACAGTGCGGCCATCTGCTGTCAGCATCGGCACGGATGGCCGTACTGTTGCCTGATACGGGTTCGGCACCTCTTGGGCGATGGCCGGCAGGGCAAGCGATGTTGGGCGAGGATGGCGCCGGCGCAGAATGGCGCACGCCACGGCCTGCTGCTTGCCCTTTAGCATCCCCACCCACTGGCTGATCTCGTTGGCTGGCCAGCGCTGCTGAAGAATGCAGGTCACCCGATTATTCAGGCGGCGGTACTCTTCGCGGCTGACTGTTTGTTTGTTGTTCATACCCACTCCTCGCTGTAGTCGTTCTGCTCTTGCAGCCACTCCGGGGTATCTAGCTTCTCCAGCTCGGCCCACATGTGTGACTGATAGGGCTCCGGCAGCATCTCGATCCAGCGGAATGCCCCGGCATGGCCCTGTGCCTGGTAAACCTTGCCGCACAGATCAACCAGCATCGGCCAGTCCTGATCGCCTTCCGGCAGCGCGTATTCATCCGGCTGCTCCTGTTCGGCTGGCCGTTTGCCCTTTGGCTGCCAATCCGGCTCGCTCGGGATCGCCTGGCTCGACTGCACCTGGCCGTTCTCCAGCCAGAAGGTGAAGCCGTCCGCGCTGACGCTGGCGCCTTCCCGTAAACGCCCAATAGAGAAGGGAGATAAAGCCCATTGCTCTGCCATCAACTGATCCGCGTAGGCCGTTGGATCCGGCTGCGTACAGTTATTGTCAGAGCTCCAAGGTGCCGGGCTGTCGCCCGTCTTAACCCCAACCCCCCAAGCCGAACCCCTGGCGGCCTTGGTGGCCTCATAGGTGCCTGCTGGCACTACTTCCCAACCAGTAAGGCGAGTGCGCACCCCCATACGCGCGGTGTGCAGCCCCATCAGGCGCTTGATGTCTTCTCCGTAGCAGTTGGCCTGCTCCTCGATGAGGTGGGCCAGCTTGATGGGGTGTTCGGCACGGGTAGCCATCGCGCCGCCCATGGCTTGTAGATAGCAGCGAAAGATGCCGTTATCGGCGGCATAGCGGGCTGCCTCAAAGCGGGGGTCTTGCAGAACTGGCTTAGGTGGCCCCACCAGATCGCCATTCTTCTTGGCGTTGCTGATGCGGCGCAGCTCGCGCCAGACCCCGACCGGTGCACCGCCGATCTGCTGAAAGGTGCGGACCCCCCACCAACTTGCCCACGCGCAAGCATGCTGGGCGCCCACGTCTGCCGTGGTACCCGACTCGTCATCGCCATCCACGTGTTCGCCGTCGATGTTCTTGGCGATATAGGCGGCGATATAACCGGTAGCATCCCCCTTATCGGGGTCAACTATTTTCCAGTCAAAGCGGGGGGTGATGTCGGTAAAGGCGGCAGCCTCTGCCGTGGTACGTTCCAGCTCGGTTTTGTCATCGTGCAGGGCGTAATACTGCAGGGTGCTGATCACCTTGTTGCGATCGCTTGGGCGCATAAAAAGAAGCATGTGCCAGTGCGGGGTGCCATCGTGGTGCGGCTCGCACACCCGAAAGCCGTAGACAGGTAAGTCATTGCGCTTGAGTGAAGCGCGGGTCAGGCTCCATAACTTGGCTAGATAGGCGCAGGTTTCACGTGGGGTCGTGCCCTGGTATTTGTCATTTTCGATGGTCTTGCCATTACGGCCTGTCTTCCAGGCATGGAAGCGGCTTGGCGCCGTCCAGGTGAAAAACACCCCCACGTGGCCCTGTTCCTCGGCGTAGTCCTCAAATCCGCGCATCCTTGTCATCATCTCTTTGCGGCGGTTGACCGGGTTGGATATGCTGGCCTCCCAGCAATCCTTCATCGAGATCACCAGATCGTGCTGGCCGTTCATGACTTCCGACTCAGCCAACCAGCGCATCATGGCCCGCTTGCGCTCGCGCACCACCTTCATGGTGGCGTTCGAGACGTAGGCAGAGACGCCCTTGCGCACCTTGCCCAGCAGAATGGCGATGTGCTCTTGCAGTCGGTCCCAGCAGCGGTTGACGCGTTTCTCCCACCACTTGGCAGAGAGTAGGCGCACCATGACACTCAGGATCCAGTTATCCCGTGCCTCTCTGGTTTTGAACTCCGGCATCTTGCCGACGAACCCCCACTGGTCAGCGGGCTGCTTGATGGATTCCCATGTCTCCATCAGATCCAGTTCACCGGCGGTGGCGTTCTGCTCGATATTTTTCCAGATGGCGGCAGTTTGGTTGGCGAACTGGTGGGCGACCCGCTTGCGGCCGTCATCATCACGCAGGTGGTGGGCATCGACCGGCAGCGCCATTACCAGAGAGCGCACCCACTTCACCCGCTCCCGCAGCCAGATATTTGCGCTACGGCAGTTGCGGGCGGTGCCATCTTTGCGGCGGCGCACGTACTGCTTGAACAGCACTTGGGTGAACTGCATGGAGAGGCCATCGAGCAACTGCACCGCCCAGACCAGATCGGATTCACCAGGGGCGCCCACAAAGGCGGCTTCCAGTTTGGTCCCCGGCATAGCGTTGGCGAGCGCATCAATGCGCGACCGCAGGGCCTTTTTAGACAGCTGCAGCTGGTTGCGCTTTGGCGTTGGCAGACGGTGGATGGCAAAACCAAGATGGCCAGCCTCGGCGGCTGGCCCCTTGTTGTTCTTGTTGGTCATTGGTAGTGGTTACCCGACAGCTCTTTGATGTTGTTCCGGCAGGAAGCCAGCGTATGACGGGCATGCCTCGCCATCTTTCTGGCTGCGACACACTGGCGCAGGGTCAGGGATACCGTGCAGCGTGGCCGAGGTGATAGCTGGCGCATTGCCAGAAGGTCTCGCTGGTAGCCACGCAAACGGGCCTCATCACCCATCAGTGTGTTGAACCATCTATCCACGCGAGTTTGCAGGTCAGAGATCAGGCGGTGGCTCATCTGATGGTCTCCCCCAGTCCGTGGAGTGGTTCGCTCTCTGCCCACCACTCGGCAATCTCTTTGGCCAGCGCAACCTCGTTGCTGCCCAGCGCAAGCCAGTACACGGCGCGGATGGCGCCAAGTGCCAACAGCTCTTGAGCGATATTGCGGTTTCGGCGGGCATCGCTGCCCGAGGTGTTGAATTCTTCCTGGGCGACTTCCCAGTGCTTGGTCAGTTGAGTTACTGGCGCCGGCGGCTGCATATGGGCTGGGCCAGATTCGGCTCCTCCCAGCTCGTCGATCGGCGGCTCCAGTTCAAACAGATCTGTCATGCCTCATCCCCCATCACTGAGTCGTCATCGAGCAGATCGGCAGGGCGGCTGGTCACGACCAGCTGCACCTGGATGTATTCATCCCCGGAATACAGCTCGCCTAGGGCGATCCGGTTTTCCTGCTCGCCGGTGGCCAGCAGTTCGGTCAGCAGCGGCAGCACTGCCTGCTCGGCTCGCTTGGCGATATGGATTGCATCGAAGCTCATGCGCTGGCCCTCCCGTTCATTGAGCGGAACACCTTGATCCAGCGCAGCTGCTGGCGGGCCTGCTCGCGTAGATTGCGGCCCTCTGGGCCGCGCTTGGTGTTGTATGTATTTGCCTTGATGCGATGCGGCAGCTCTGCCAAATCGGCCAAAGCCGCCTGCGGGGTGATGGGGTGAAACAGCTTTTTCATGCCACCCCCTCGATGATGCGGATCGCGCCAGAGGTCATGCGCTCCATACGGGCGTACCCGTTCTGGCCGCGCAGCCAGGTGGTGCCGCAGTTGATGTAACCCTGTTGCACCAGATAGGCGCTGGCGTCTTTGATGGTCGGAACGGTGCGGCGAGTGATAGCTGCAGCCATGATCAGATCCCCCCTCGGCTGTTGACGCATGACCAGACCGCACGCCAGGCCATGGCGGCCGGGCGTTCTACTGCATGGATCAGGTCAGGGCTTGAGTTGTAGCGTTGACCCAGGCGGGCCAGCTTGCGGTTTTGCAGGCGCAGGTTGCGCACTGTGTCGAGAATGGCTAAAGTTGGCACTCGACCTCCTAGTCGATAACTGATTGATGAAAGCCCGCTGGTGTTGGCGCACCGATAGCGGGTTTTTTATTGCCCGATTGCTCGTGGGCCGCTTTGTGTCATCTGGTTGGCGGCCATGACGGCGCGCTTCATGCGCAGCTTTGCGGCGCGTTCCTTCTTCTCTCTCTCGATATCCCCGATCGGTCTGGTCACTGGCGCTGGGTGCCACACCTTGCTGTCACAGCCACCGCGAAACTCCCCCTGGTACTCCAGCGCGATCACCGCCATCCTGACCGCCTCGCGTTGGGCATGGGGCAGGGCTGACAAGGTGGCTGTCATCAGCTCGCCACGTGGCTGGCGGGCAATAGTGCAGATGGCCGCTTTCTTGGCCTGGCTCATAGCCAGCCAGTCGGTGTCCAAACTGGAACGGGTCTTACCGAATAACTCACGTAGCATCAGGCAGCCGGCGGTATTCATGGCCACCTGCTCCATCGGAGTCAGGCCCGCAAGGTTGCGTTCTTCGTGGTTGATGGTTGTCTGTTGCATGGGTTGCCCCTTACATGGTCATGGTTTGCATCAGGAGGTCTGATGCGCAGGCGACAGTCGGCACAGCTTGAAAGCGGGCCTCGATGTCGTGGATAAGCAGTGCCAACGACCCCATTGCAGAGGTGGCCACACTGACGATGGTGTTGCGTTCGGTGCGCGACACACGTCCCTGCTCGGCCAGCTCCAGCGCCCGCTGGCCAATGCTGGCCACCTTGGCATTGAGGTCGATCGCTTGATGGGGGAGGGATGGCGCCCGTTCTGCTGATGGAATGGCGATGGCGGTCAGCCCGCATTCCAGCAGCATGCCGTCGAACAGGGTCTCGTCCCCTTCGGTGGCGTGGTACAGCGCTATGAGGTCAGTGACCTTGAGCTGGTGCTCTTGCTCCGGGTTTAGCTTGTTCCTTAAATCTTGAGCATCCATACCAGCAGCAGCGGCCACTTTGCTGATCGTGTATCTCTCGCGAAATCTGCTACATGCAGATTCAAAATGCGGATGTTTGCAGTCGTCACCGATAAACATGGTTCTCGCTCCATTGAGTGCCATAGTAATCAGGAGGTTGCAGGGAGGTAGGCGGCTGCGGCGGCTTTGTGGTACAGCGCGACCATGTTGATCAGGACGCGGTGCTTCGGGCCTGGTTTCGGCATGATCTGCAGTTCACCGCTTGAAATCATCTTCTTGACGGTACCAACAGGGATGCCGGTATCGGCGCTATAGCGCTCTATGGTTTTGACCGGCGAGTCGATCTTGAGTGCAAATTCTGACATGATTGAACCTCTTGATTGAGCGTCAATACGGGGCAATGTGATTCGATATGTTTTGGTCTAACTCAGCGGTTTGATTCTCAACCTATCGGTTTGCGCTGTCAAGATTCTATAGATGGTTTATTTGATCTGAGGGTTTAATGATGGCTGTCGTTTCCAACCAAAACGTTGTCTATGACCACGATGGGTTTGTTGAAAGGCTTGCTGGAGTTATCGGTGCTGAGCCAGTTAGGGCCTTTGCCCGGCGTGCAGACATGAGCGATACAGGTTTGAAACGATATCTATACGATGGAACCATTCCACCAATAGATAGAGCTATGCGTTTGGCAGAGGCTGGAAATGTCGATCTGGTCTGGTTGCTCTTTGGAATTGGTGACCCGACGCCAGTAAAACGAACCTCTTTTCCAAGTGATGCGGTTGCTGAACACCGTGTGACATATCAATCCGATGAGTTCACGACTATTCCGGCCTACCAGGTCGAAGCCAGTGCGGGGCATGGATCACAGATCACGGATGAGCCGCTGGCCGAGCCGATGGCGTTCCGTACCGACTGGCTGCGCCGTGAAGGGTTCGACCCGGCCAAGATGGCTGTCATTCGAGCCAAAGGCGACAGCATGGAGCCGACCATCAATGACGGCGATGTGATCCTGGTGCGTTTGAAAAATGGTGAAGCCCCACGTGATGGCCTTTATGTGCTGCGCCTCGATGGCGGTCTGTTCGTCAAACGCCTGCAGTTCGACCTGGGCGGGGTGCGCATTATTTCCGACAACCCGCTGTATAAATCCCGTGACCTGAGCAAGACCGAGCTGGCCGAGCTGGATCTGGTTGGTCGGGTGGTCTGGGCTGGCAAGAAGTTTTAAGGAGTTCGCATGCTTTCTGTGTTGGCTATCTGGACAGCCCTTTTATGCTTGTTGTTGACGGTGGCCAGTTTGTTTAAACCGGCTTTGTTTGGACAGAAGCGCCGGCTGAATGCGCTCTTTATCGGGCTCTATGCATTCCTCGGTTTTGCTCTGCTCAGCATGGTGCCGGATGGAAAAATCGAGCTGTCTGGCGGATTGGTGCTGCTGGCCGTGTTGGCTGCCGTACATGGAATCCTGCTGTTTTTCAGTCATGCCCTGTCTGTACTCAAGATGAGCAAAGAGGAACGGGCTCAGAGGGCTGCATCAGTTCGACTTGGTAAAGCCGGATCAGGTGTGTTGGTGCTGTTTGTAATAGCGCTCGCTGGCGCATGGCTGTTCCGCTCAGCTCGGTTTGATGCCCCCATGCCGCCTGCTGATAGCGAACTGGTGCAGGGCAAGCCTCAGCCAGCCAAGGCGCTGCGGGCACTCACCCTAGCCGAACAGTGCCGACTACAACATGACATCTACCAGCAGATGAATCAGACCACTGATGGGGTGATTGCGCGCTTTGGTGGTCTGCTTGATGGTCAGCAGGTTGACTACCACCAGATCGCCAAGTATCGGGTGAGCACTGTCAATCCGGCGATATCTGCGGCTCGTCATTCGATGAGCGGCCTTCGAACCAGCCACCTGGATGATGATGTCGTTATACGGCAGGCAGTTGAGCAGGTGCAGCGTACCGAGGCGTTTGTTGGTCAGCTCTATACCTTTGCCAGAAATGGGGAACCCAGTGCGCTACAGTCTGCGCGCGACCAACTAGCACAAGCTGTTGAATCCCATAAGCAAGCCCGAACGGTGTGTGATGACAGTTAAAAAAATTGAGGGACAAGCCAAGCCATGGCGGGCAGATGTTCGCCCTGATGGGGTAAACGGTCCCCGCCTACGCAAGAGTTTCATGACGAAAGGTGAGGCTCTGGCGTGGGAACGGCACCAGATGCTGAACAAGCCGTGGTTGAAAGAGGAGGAACCCGAGCCAGAGCAGAACGGCCAGCGGCTGCTCGATTTGGTTCACCTCTGGTTTGGCCGCCACGGGCAGACCTTGGCTGATGGCGACCGGCGCCGCGATAAGCTGGTTTGGCTGTGCGAAGCGCTGGATAACCCGCTGGCCAGCGAGTTCACCTCCGAACACTTCTCTGCCTACCGGGAGCGGCGTCTGGCCGGTGAGCTCTATGTACCAGGGCAGCGAAAGCAGGTCACCCCCACCACCATCAACCGCGAACAGCTGTATCTGCAAGCAGTGTTCAACGAGCTGGCCCGCCTCGGGGTTTGGCACGGCGGTAATCCGCTTTCTGACCTGCGCCAGTACAAGGTGCAAGAATCCGAGCTGGCCTATCTATCCCAGGATGAGATCGAGCAACTGCTTGATGCCTGCAAGGAGCAGCGGGATCTGTGGCTGGTCGTCATGCTTTGCCTTTCGACCGGTGCCCGCTGGTCTGAGATTGAGAAGGTCAGCCGATCACAGATCGGCATGGGGCGGATCACTTTCACAAAGACCAAGGGCAAGCGGAACCGGACTGTCCCTGTCGCCCCCTGGTTGCTAGCCATGCTGCCCAAGCGTACTGGCCGCCTGTTCGATGATTGCTATGCCGAGTTCGAAAAGGCCATCAGGCGAGCGGGTATCAAGCTGCCGGCTGGCCAGAGCACCCACGTTCTGCGCCATACCTTTGCCAGCCACTTCATGATGAACGGTGGAAATATCCTAGTGTTGCAGCGAATCCTCGGCCACACCGATATCAAAATGACCATGAGATACAGCCATTTTGCACCAGATCACCTAGAGGATGCGGTACGGCTAAACCCCATCACCGCCCTGAAAAGTGTCCATAAACAGTCCATCGAGCCGCCCCATATTTAGCTATATGTGGTCATATTGAGATTTTTGACCTTTTATAAATCAGTAACTTATTGATTCTAAAGGGCCTCTGACGGTTTCAAAATCCGCCGGTGAATAACCGTGTCGGTTCGAGTCCGACCCCGGGCACCATCAAATTCCAAAATAAAAGGCCATCAGCAATGATGGCCTTTTGTTTTTCCGCTTTCTCCTTTCTCATCGCTCTTCCGTTTTCTGGCTGATATCGACAAGCCGGCTTGCTCGTCTATGCCCCGCATGACCTCCCTCTGCGCTATTTCGGTGCGGCAATATGTGTGTGCACAGCGGAAGTGCGCACTTGCTCAAGTTAGCGCGTCCCGTGCGCCAATCTGGTGCATCACTTCGCTGTAGTAATCATAATTCATTGATTTAAAGCTATTTATGAAGTTGGCCTGCTTTGTGCTTTGAAGCTCTTATGTCGCCATGATGCCGCTCATCCGAGGAATGATGGGCGGGGCGGTCACCAGTGTGTAGCGAATGTGGATGTGCGTGAATCGTCGGTTTCGATGTTCATATCAGGAAATGAACCCGGCCGGGAGCCGGGACGACAGGGAAGGAGATGGCTGTATGCTCAAGAGACTCGTGATGACTGGCCTGTTGGCGCTTGCCGCCTTGCTGGCCGCCCCCAGTTGGGCTGAAGAGGTGGTGGCCGCCTCGGCCGAGGTCGTGCAGGCTGCGGCACCGGCAGTCGTGACCATCAACAAGGGGGACAATACCTGGATGCTGCTGTCGGCAGCCCTGGTGATCCTGATGTCCATTCCGGGCCTGGCCCTGTTTTATGGCGGCCTGGTGCGCAGCAAGAACATGCTGAGCGTGCTGATGCAGGTATTCACCCTGTTCTCGCTCATTTGTGTGCTGTGGGTGATCTACGGCTATTCGCTGGCTTTTACCGAGGGCAACAGCGTTTATGGCTCCTTCAGCAAGGCGCTGCTCAAGGGAGTCACCCCTGACTCCATCGCCGCCACCTTCAGCAAGGGAGTCGGGATCAGCGAGTTCATCTATGTGGTGTTCCAGGGCGCCTTTGCCGCCATCACCTGTGGTCTGATCGTGGGGGCCTTCGCCGAGCGCATCAAGTTTGCTGCCGTGCTGCTGTTCTCGGTGATCTGGTTCACCTTCGCCTATATCCCGCTGGCCCACATGGTGTGGTACTGGGCGGGTCCGGATGCCTATACCACGGCCGATGCCGCGGCAGCAGCCACCGCGACCGCCGGTTATCTGTTCCAGCACGGTGCGCTGGACTTTGCGGGTGGCACAGTGGTGCACATCAACGCGGCGGTGGCCGGTCTGGTCGGTGCCTATCTGGTGGGCAAACGCCTGGGCTATGGCCGTGACCCCATGACTCCGCACAGCCTCACCATGACCATGATCGGGGCCTCCTTGCTCTGGTTCGGCTGGTTCGGTTTCAACGCCGGCTCTGCACTGGAAGCCAACGGCACGGCGGCATTGGCCTTCATCAATACCTGGGTTGCTCCGGCGGCGGCGGCCCTCTCCTGGACCTTGGCCGAGTGGGTGATGAAGGGTCGTCCCTCCCTGCTGGGTGCGGCTTCCGGCGCTGTCTCCGGGCTGGTGGTGATCACTCCGGCGGCCGGCTTCGTCGGAGTGGGCGGCGGTCTGGTGATGGGCCTCATCAGCGGTGTTGCCGGGCTGTGGGGGGTCCACGGTCTCAAGCGGCTGCTGGGCGCCGATGACAGCCTGGACGTGTTCGGCGTGCACGGGGTGTGCGGCATCCTGGGGGCGCTGCTGACCGGCGTCTTCGCCAGTCCGGATCTGGGCGGTACCGGGGTGTGGGACTACGTCACCAACCAGGTGGCTGAGGGCTACTCCATCCTGGCGCAGGTAAAAATTCAGGCCATCGGGGTCGGCGTGACCATCCTCTGGTCCGGCATCATCTCGGTGGTGGCTTACAAGCTGGTGGATCTGCTGATCGGCCTGCGAGTGAAAGAAGACGCGGAGCGGGAGGGGCTTGACGTCACCACCCACGGTGAGAAGGCCTACAGCCTGTAATCCGCCATTTGTTAGTCATCAGCAATATTGCCGCCGGCCATGCCGGCGGCTTTTTTATGTCCGCCCACCAGGCCAAGCATCCTGTTTGATGTCTGGGCCGTCGGGGATGATGGCCCGTCCGTGGTCACCATGCCCCTGACAAGAACAACCTCAAGATCGTGTGGGGGATTCCGGCTTTTTCGACAGATAACGCCAGGCGGGGTAATGTCCTCGGTCTTGTTGCTGTTTTATGCCTGCAATTTGGCCGGATCTCCGCTAAACTCTGCCACCTTTTCTTGATGGGGCTGGCCGGGCCGGTTCCATCACCCCTCTTTATATGTACTTTTGGAGCCGCTCATGCCGTTAGTGGGACATCAACACCAGATCGAGATCCTGGAACTGACCGACAAAGGAGATGGCAAAGGACGCCTGTTCGATCGCCCTCTGTTTGTCGAAGGTTTGCTGCCCGGTGAGCAGGCGCTGGTGGAGCTGACCGAGGTCAAGCCCAACTATCTGCACGGCAAGGTGACCGAGCTGCTCCAGCCCTCCGCCGATCGGGTCGCCGACTTCTGCCCCAATACCGAATGCGGTGGCTGCCAGGTGCGTCCGCTGGCCTATCCGGCCCAGCTCAAGCTCAAACAGGCGCTTGTGGAGAGTGCGCTGGAACAGGCCGGACTGGGTGATACCACCGTCAGGACGATCCTCGGCATGGACAGCCCGTTTGCCTATCGCAACAAGGCCCAATATGCGGTGCGCCGTTGCGACGCCGGCGCCGAGATCGGCTTTTATCGCAAACATTCCCACGATCTCATCACCGCCGATGACTGCGCGGTGCAGGACTCGCTGCACGTGGAGCTGAACACCCGGGTACGCAGCTGGATGCGCGAGCACAACATCGCCGCCTATGACGAAGTGAACCACACCGGCTGTGTGCGCAACCTGATGACCCGCAAGGGCTTCAAGAGCGGCGAGCTGATGGTGGTGCTGGTGACCCTGGGCGAGGAGCTGCCGTTTGAAGCCGAGCTGCTGACCGCTCTGAGTGATCTGCCGGTTACCACCTTGGTGCAGAACATCAACGAAGAACGCACCAACCGTATCCTGGGCGCCGCCAACCGGGTGCTGCTGGGCGAAGGGGTGATCCGCGACAAGATCCACGAGCTTGAGTTCGAGATCTCGCCACTCTCCTTCTTCCAGAACAACCCGAGCCAGACCGATGTGCTCTACTCCAGCGCCCTCGAGTATGCCGAACTGACCGGCAACGAGACGGTATTCGACATTTATTGCGGTATCGGCACCATCTCCCTGTTCCTGGCGGGCAAGGCTGCCAAGGTAGTGGGGATCGAGTCGGTGGAGAGTGCCATCAGCGATGCCCGTCGCAACGCCGCCCTCAACGGCATCGAGCACACCGAATTCCACGTCGGCAAGGCCGAGCAGCTGATGCCCGAGCTGCACGCGCAGGGTGTGACCGCTGACGTGGTGGTGATGGACCCGCCGCGCAAGGGCTGTGACAAGGCCGTGCTGCAGACGCTGGTCGCCATGGCGCCGCGCCGGCTGGTCTATGTCTCCTGCAACCCGCAGACTTTGGCCCGTGATCTCGCCTGGCTGGTCAAGCAGGGCTTCGTGCTGGATGAGGTGCAGCCGGTTGACATGTTCCCGCACTCCATGCACGTGGAAGCGGTTGCCCGGCTGAGTTTGCCGGCCAAGGCCTGATCGCCGATGGACATGCTCCCTCGTGCCAGCCGTCTGAGCCTGCCCACCCAGGCGTGAATTGAATTAGCCAGATGGCTCTGATAAAAACGACTCCAAATGGAGTCGTTTTTTTATACCTGTCATTCCGGTATCGAGTCGTGGCATTAGCGGATTCGGAGCAGATAGGCAGAAACGGCAAGGGTGTGACAGAGACGAGGAACAGACCATGAAAGGCATCTTGTTACGCTGGCTGGCTCGCTACGATGGCTGGTGCGAGGAGTGGGGACTCACACCGGAGAACCGGCGCTGCTGTGTGCCGGTGCGCCGCGAGCAGGATGACGCGGCGCAGGCGGAGCAGCAGGACGAGTCGGAATCGCTCACTGGAAATTGCGGGTCACGGCACCAGTGACGCTGTTGTAGTCGAAGGAGAGGCCAGCCGGATAGGCAGGAAAGCGGCCAATGGAGTCGCGCAGGGTATAGCGGCAGTTGTCGTGGCGCAGATTGCCTTCTAGCTGGTCATCGGCCGTCATGAGCCGTGAGACATAGTCGCTGGTCGAGGTTGCATCTCGCTCGTCGGCTACCGTCTGGTCGGTATTGAGCAGACCGTCGAACAGGCTTTCGCAGTCGTCCGGGCTACTGACGGATATCTGGTCGCTCTCACCACCAGGGAAGGGGGTGTCCGGCGCTTGGCCCCCCTGATCCTCCTTGGTGCCCACCGGCCAGCCGCGGCTGTTGATATCGAGCTCCTGTTTTCCCATGCCGCTGAAGTTGTAGAGCGCTAGCGGCTCTCCCTTTACCTTGACCGCCCAGCCGGCATGGGCCAGCTGCACCGCGCTGGCGAAGCTGGTGGCGGTGGTGGCCACTGTACTCTTGAGCGCATCATCCTTGAGATTGATGAAACGGGGCAGGGCGGTGACGGCCAGGATCCCCAGCACTATGATGACCAGCACCAGTTCTATCAGGGTAAAGCCGTGGCTTGTGCGTTTCATCATGATATGGACCCATTAATTACGACAAACAGGTGAGAGCGACATGCAACTGATCGACACCCATTGCCATCTCGATTTTCCGGTCTTCGATCCCGATCGGGCGGCGCTGCTGGCCGAGTGCCGCCAGCTGGGGGTGAGCGAGTATATCATCCCCGCTGTGGGAGAGGAAAACTGGGGCCGGGTGATGGCGCTGGCGGCAGAGCACGACGGTATTTCCTATGCCCTGGGTGTGCACCCTTGGTATGTGGGGGGGCAAACTCCGGCGGTATTGACCCGGTTGCGGCGACTGCTGGCCGAGCTTCCACACGGGCTGGTGGCGGTGGGGGAGTGCGGGCTGGACCTGCGCTCCCATGTGCCGCAGGAGGGGCAACTCGAGATGTTCGAGGCCCAGATCGCGCTGGCCATGGAGCATGAGCTGCCCCTTATTGTCCATTCGGTACGCGCCAACGACACGGTGGCCAATATCCTCAGGCGCCTGCGTCCGGCCAGAGGGGGCGTCATCCACGCCTTCAGTGGTTCTCTGCAGCAGGCAGAGGCGTTCTGGCAACTGGGATTCCGGCTCGGTATCGGCGGGGTCATCAGCTTCGAGCGGGCCAACAAGACCCGGGAGGCGGTGCGCGACATGCCGCTGGAATCCTTGCTGCTGGAAACAGACGCCCCCGACATGCCACTGCAGGGTCAGCAGGGGATGCCCAACACCCCCGCCAACCTGCCGAAGATTGCGCAACTGCTGGCCGATTTGCGGCAACAACCGCTGGCCCATGTTGCCTCGGTGTTACGTGAATCCACTTTGCACGCTTTCCCACTGGGTAAGTCACAAATTAACAGCTGATTAACTATTGATAGCGACATGATAAAAAACGGGGTAAGTAAAAATCGTTTGCGGTCTAATTTGACGACCCCTAGCGCATTTCATGCTTATAAAATGTGACCAGCATTCTACTTTGTCGCACCGTAATTAGTATAATGCGCACCCTTGATTGATGGCTTTGAGATACAAGTTGTTAACAAGCTGGAAGGTGCTACTAAAGAGGAAGTGTTAATAATGAATTTGATAATGGGTCTGGTAGGGATGGCAACGCTCGTCCTTATCGCGGTGCTGTTCTCCAGTAATCGCAAAGCAATAAAAATTCGCACCGTTGCCGGTGCCTTTGCAATTCAAGCTGGACTGGGTGCATTCGTGCTGTACGTCCCGGTTGGTCGAGATATTCTGGTGGGTGTATCTGATGCCGTTTCCAGCGTCATCGGTTATGGCCAAAACGGTATCGAATTCCTGTTCGGTGGTCTGGTCAGCAACAAGATGTTCGAAGTATTCGGTGGCGGCGGCTTTATCTTCGCTTTCCGCGTATTGCCGGTCATCATCTTCTTCTCCTCGCTGATCGCCGTTCTTTATTATCTGGGCATCATGCAGTGGGTCATCAAACTGCTGGGTGGTGGCCTGCAAAAAGTACTGGGCACTTCCCGTACCGAATCCCTCTCTGCCACTGCCAACATCTTCGTGGGTCAGACTGAAGCCCCGCTGGTGGTGCGTCCCTTCATCTCCAAAATGACTGACTCCGAGCTGTTTGCCGTCATGTGTGGTGGTCTGGCCTCCGTTGCCGGTTCCGTACTGGCTGGCTACGCCTCCATGGGCGTCAAGATGGAATACCTGATCGCCGCCTCCTTCATGGCCGCTCCGGGTGGTCTGCTGTTCGCCAAGCTGCTGGTGCCGGAAACCGAGACCCCGAGCTACGACGAGAACAATGCCGATGGCGAACTGGAGGACAAGCCTGCCAACGTGATCGATGCCGCTGCCGCCGGTGCTTCTGCTGGTCTGCAACTGGCCCTGAACGTCGGTGCCATGCTGCTGGCCTTCATCGGCCTGATCGCCATGATCAACGGCATCTTCTCCGGTGTGGGTGGCTGGTTCGGTTATCCGCAGCTCTCCCTGGAACTGCTGCTGGGCTGGATCTTCTCCCCGCTGGCCTTCCTGATCGGGGTGCCCTGGAGCGAAGCCATCGTGGCCGGTTCCTTCATCGGTCAGAAACTGGTGGTCAACGAGTTCGTGGCCTACCTGAACTTTGCCCCGTATCTGAAAGATGAAGTGCTGATCAATGGCGTGGCCATGTCCGACCACACCAAGGCCATCATCTCCTTCGCCCTGTGCGGCTTTGCCAACCTGTCCTCCGTCGCCATCCTGCTGGGTGGTCTGGGCTCCATGGCACCGAACCGTCGCGGCACCATTGCCAAATTTGGTCTGAAAGCCGTACTGGCTGGCTCTCTGTCCAACCTGATGTCTGCGACCATCGCAGGCTTCTTCCTGGCGCTGTCCGGCATGTAATATCGCCTGACTGTCAGGGTAAAGACGAACGCCACAGCGAGAAGCTGTGGCGTTCGCGTTTGGGGCGGTGACAACCGTTTTCCTTTCTAAACTAATAATAAAATGAGTCAAATCGGAGGTTATATGAATGAAGTGCTACTGGCGATGGCAGCCGGCTTTATCGTTGGCTTGTTGTTTTCTTTCCTCAAATTGCCGATCCCGGCCCCGCCCGTATTGTCCGGAGTAATGGGGATCGTCGGAGTCTATCTGGGGGGCTTGGCATACTCCTGGATACTCACTCGCTTCTTCTCTTAACGCACTTTTCAGTACCGGATTTGCCAGATGTGAGGTACCTCTGAAAATGGCAAATCCGGCTTGCAAACAAGGGGTATCTCGGCTGAAATAGGCATTGCCAGCAGGGTGCTGGCATTGACTAATGCCCGATGAGATCGGGTGTTGGCGGTCAAATGGAATTGATTGGGAAGTCGGGTCAGACCTTGTCTGCCTTTCTCAAGTCTTCATGGAACCAAGTCCGCACTTTTGTAAGAAAGTGACAGGGCTCTTGCCTTATTTGCAGCCTCATTGCCCGTGCAATTGCGCTGCAATTCCATTCCCGTTTCTTTGGGAGTCGTGTCTTGCCGGTTGCGTTGCGACAGGCAGACCCATGCCCTGGAATCCGGACTAAATCGAGACTTTGGAGAACAGAATGACTGATCTGAAACTGGCCGCCCAGCGCGCCCTGAACCTGATGGACCTGACCACTCTGAACGATGACGATACCGATCAGAAGGTGATCGACCTGTGCCGCAAGGCCAAGTCACCGGCCGGTCTGACCGCCGCCGTCTGCATCTATCCCCGTTTCATCCCCATCGCTCGCAAGACCCTGCGTGAAATCGGCGCCGCCGACGTGCGCATTGCGACCGTGACCAACTTCCCGCACGGCAATGATGACATCGAGATCGCCGTAGCCGAAACCCGCGCTGCCGTGGCCTACGGTGCCGACGAAGTGGACGTGGTGTTCCCGTACCGCGCCTTTATGGCTGGCAATGAACAGGTCGGCTTCGATCTGGTCAAAGCCTGTAAGGAAGCCTGTGGTAGCCAAGCCCTGCTGAAAGTGATCATCGAAACCGGTGAACTGAAAGAAGAGGCGCTGATCCGCCGCGCGTCTGAAATCTCCATCGATGCCGGTGCCGACTTCATCAAGACCTCCACCGGCAAGGTGCCGGTCAATGCGACCCCGGAAGCGGCGCGCATCATGATGGAAGTGATCAAGGCCAAGAACCCGAAAGTCGGCTTCAAGCCGGCCGGTGGCGTGAAAGATGCCGCCGTGGCGGGTCAGTACCTGGCCATGGCCGAAGAGATCCTGGGCAAAGACTGGGTATCCGCCCGCACCTTCCGCTTTGGTGCCTCCAGCCTGCTGGCCAGCCTGCTGGCCACACTGGGGCATGGCGACAAGCCGGCCAACACCAGCGGTTACTAATAGGTCGATGAGAGGGCGGACCTGGTCCGCCCTGTTTCGCCCCCACCATGCGGTGTGCGGGCAAGGATTCAGGCTTGTGTAACGCCAGCAATGGCGGAGGGAATGAAAGATGTTTTTGCCTCAAGAAATTATTCGCAAGAAGCGCAACGGTGAAGCGCTCAGTACCCAAGAGATTCAATTCTTCGTTCAGGGCATTACCAACAACACCATCGGCGAGGGCCAGATTGCGGCGCTGGCGATGGCGGTCTACTTCAAAGACATGACCATGGATGAGCGGGTTGCCCTGACCTGCGCCATGCGCGACTCCGGCATGGTACTGACTTGGGACCACCTCAATCTGGGTGGTCCGATCGTCGACAAACACTCCACCGGTGGTGTGGGTGACGTCGTCTCCCTGATGCTCGGCCCGATGGTCGCCGCCTGCGGCGGTTTCGTGCCGATGATCTCCGGCCGTGGCCTGGGCCACACCGGCGGTACCCTCGACAAGCTGGATGCCATTCCGGGCTACCAGACCTCGGTTGACAACGATCGTTTCCTGAAAGTGGTGAAAGAGGCGGGTGTCGCCATCATCGGTCAGACCGGCGATCTCGCCCCGGCTGACAAGCGTATCTATGCAGTACGTGACATCACTGCCACCGTCGAATCCATCGCCATGATCACCGGCTCCATTCTCTCCAAGAAGCTCGCCTCCGGGCTGGAAGCGCTGGTGATGGATGTGAAAGTGGGCTCCGGCGCCTTTATGCCGACCTTTGAAGCCTCTGAAGAACTGGCCAAGAGCATTGTGGCCGTGGCCAACGGTGCCGGCTGCCGCACTTCAGCGCTCTTGACCGACATGAACCAGGTGCTGGCCTCCAGCGCCGGCAACGCGGTGGAAGTACGCGAAGCGGTGCGCTACCTGACCGGTGAATACCGCAACCCGCGCATTCACGCCGTGACCATGGCACTGTGTGCCGAGATGCTGATCTCCGCCGGCCTGGCCAGCGATGACGGCGAGGCCCGCCGCAAGCTGCAGGCGGTGCTGGACAATGGCAAGGCAGCCGAGATCTTCGGGCGCATGGTGACCGGCCTCGGTGGTCCCGCCGACTTCATGGAGCGCTACGACGCCTACCTGCCCAAAGCCGCCATCGTGCGCCCCGTGTATGCCGCCAACAGCGGTTTCGTGACAGCCATGGACACCCGTGAACTGGGTCTGGCCGTGGTCGCCATGGGCGGTGGTCGCCGCGCTGCCGGTGACAAACTTGATTATGCGGTCGGTCTGACCGACTTTATCCGCCTGGGTCAAAGCGTCGAGGCAGACAAGCCGCTCGCCCTGATCCACGCTCAAACTGAAGAGCAATTCGCTCAGGCTGCCAGCATGGTGCAGGCTGCCGTCAAGATCGGTGACACCCGACCAGAGGCGCTGCCCGAGGTCTACCGTCGCATCGGTCTGGCTGATTTGTAACAAGGGGAAGTCCCATGAAACGTACCTTTATTCTGATGATGGACTCTTTCGGTATTGGCGCTGCCGCCGACGCCGACAAGTTCGGAGATGTGGGCGCCAATACCCTTGGCCATATCGCCAAGGCCTGCGCCGCCGGTGAGATCGAAGGCCGTGGCGCCCTCAATCTGCCGAACCTCAGCAAGCTGGGTCTGGGTCACGCGGGCGAACTCGCCAGCGGCACCTTCCCGGCCGGCCTGAACAAGGACATCGACGTGGTCGGCGCCTACGGCTTTGCCCAGGAGCTCTCCTCCGGCAAGGACACCCCGTCCGGTCACTGGGAGATCGCCGGCGTGCCCGTGCTGTTCGAGTGGGGTTACTTCCATGACCACCACAACAGCTTCCCGCAGGAGCTGCTGGATGCCATCGTCGAGAAGGCCGGTCTGCCGGGCTACCTCGGCAACTGCCACGCCTCCGGTACCCAGGTGCTGGATGATCTGGGCGAAGAGCACATGCGTACCGGCAAGCCGATCCTCTACACCTCCGCCGACTCCGTGTTCCAGATCGCCTGCCACGAAGAGACCTACGGCCTCGAGAAGCTCTATGAGCTGTGCCACATCGTGCGCGAGCTGCTGGAGCCCTACAACATCGGCCGCGTCATCGCGCGTCCGTTCGTGGGCAGCGGCAAGGGCAACTTCAAGCGCACCGGCAACCGCCACGACTACTCCGTGCTGCCGCCGGCACCGACCGTGCTGGACTACATGAAGGAAGCGGGCGGTCAGGTGGTCTCCATCGGCAAGATCGCCGACATCTATGCCCAGCAGGGCATCACCAAGCAGGTGAAGGGGACCGGTCTGACCGAGCTGTGGGATCGTACTCTGGAAGAGGTCAAAGCGGCCGGTGACCAGACCATCGTCTTCACCAACTTCGTCGACTTCGACTCCTCCTACGGCCACCGTCGCGACGTGAAGGGCTATGCCGATGCGCTGGAGTATTTCGACTCCCGTCTGCCGGAGCTGTTCGAGTTGCTGGAAGATGGCGACGTGGTGGTGCTGACCGCCGACCACGGCTGCGATCCGACCTGGGGTGGTACCGATCACACCCGCGAGTACATCCCGGTGTTGTTCTACGGCAAGCCGGTCAAGGCTGGCTCCGTCGGTCGTCGCGAGACGTTCGCCGACATCGGCCAGAGCATCGCGGCGTACCACGGCCTGCCCAAACTGGCATACGGTACCAGCTTCCTGTAATTTACCCGCCCGCCGCCTCGGCGGCGGGCAACCAATAAAGACAATAAAACTCAACCTAGTGTGAAGGAATCAAGAGAATGGCAACTCCTCATATCAATGCGAAAGATGGCGCCTTTGCTGATACCGTGCTGATGCCGGGCGACCCCCTGCGCGCCAAGTACATCGCCGAGACTTTCCTGGAGAACGTCGAGCAGGTGTGCGACGTGCGCAACATGTTCGGTTTCACCGGCACCTACAAGGGTCGTCGCATCTCCATCATGGGTCACGGCATGGGCATCCCGTCCTGCTCCATCTATGCAAAAGAGCTGATCACCGATTATGGCGTGAAGACCCTGATCCGCGTTGGCTCCTGCGGCGCCGTGCGTGAAGACGTGAAACTGCGTGACGTGGTGATCGGCATGGGTGCCTGCACCGACTCCAAAGTGAACCGTCTGCGCTTCAAGGATCACGACTTCGCCGCCATCGCCGACTTCGACCTGGTTGCCAATGCCGTACAGGCCGCCAAGAACAAGGGCGTCGCCGTGCGCGTGGGTAACATCTTCTCCGCCGACCTGTTCTACACCCCGGACCCCTCCATGTTCGACGTCATGGAAAAGTACGGCATCCTGGGTGTCGAGATGGAAGCCGCCGGCATCTACGGCGTGGCTGCAGAGTACGGTGCCAAGGCACTGACCATCTGCACCGTCTCCGACCATATCCGTACCGGTGAGCAGACTACCTCTGAAGAGCGTCAGCTGACCTTCAACGACATGATCGAAATCGCGCTGGATTCCGTCCTGCTGGGCGACAACTAATCCCCCTCGCGCATGAATAATGACAACGGCGGCCCTCGGGCCGCCGTTTTGCATTGCAAGGATGGCAGCTCAGAGGTCGAGGGCGAAGCGCCCCTTGCCGGCCTGCTTGGCTTGGTACATGGCGCTGTCGGCCCGGTGCAGCAGATCGTCGATGTGGCAATACTGGCCCGAGTGGCAGAGCGCACCGCCAATGCTGCCGGCGAGGGGCAACAGATGGCCGGCCACGTCGGCCGGCACCGCCATGGCCGCCAGCAGCCGCTCGCACAGGGCGGGCAGCTCCAGCTCCGGCTGGCGCAGGGCCGGCAGTATGATGGTGAACTCGTCGCCAGCCAGGCGCGCCACCATGTCGCCGGGGCGCACCTCGGCACTCAGCACGCTGGCGAAGCGTTGCAGCAGGGCGTCGCCGACGTGATGGCCGAGCTGATCATTGATCCGCTTGAAGCCGTCGAGATCGAGAAACAGCAGGCCCAGGGTCTCGGCATTCTGGCGCACCCGTTCCAGCTCCCGGGAGAGGCGCAGGGTGAAGGCGCGCCGATTGGGCAGGCCGGTGAGGGGGTCGTGGGCCGCCTCGTGCTCCAGCTGGTTCTGCAGCGCCTTGAACTCGGTGATGTCGCTGCCAAGGATGTAGACCCCCGGCTCATCGCCCCGGCTCGGGATCATGGTGATCCTGAGATCGCGCGGGCCGATGGGCAGCTCGAAACGGTTCTCGAAGCTCACCTGCTCGCCGGCGAGGGCCCGCTCCAGATGGGCGATGGCCCGGCCGTAGGCCGCGTCGCCGATCACCTCCCGCACGCTCATCTCCCGCATCAGCTCGGCATCAAGCCCGAAGTAGCGGCAGTAGGCCTGGTTGGCGAACAAATAACGCCCCTCGGGCGAGACCATGCTGATGGTGACCGGCAGGCCGTCGGTGATGGCCCGCAGCCTGGCCCGCCCACGTTCAATCTCGGCCAGTACCTGGCGGCGGGCCGTGATGTCGTGCAAAAACAGGGCGATGCGCACCTTGCCGTCGAACTGGTAACGCTCGGCAATCACCTCTACCGGGATGCGCCGGCCGTCGTGGGTGCCGATCTCGCACTCCAGCCGGCGCGCAGCACTCTGGGGATGGGTCAGCTGGGCCAGCAGGGGGTGAGCGCTGCCGAGCAGGGCGGGCAGGGTACGCCCCAGCATCTCTTCGGGGTGCCAGCCAAGCAGGGTGGTGGAGGCCGGATTCCAGCCGGTGATGACCAGCGCCTCGTCTAGTTCGAGGAAGGCGTTGCTGGTGTGTTCCAGCATGTGCTGCAGGCGGCGCTGTTCCTGCCACAGGCGCTGTTGCATGGCGCCGCGCTCCTGCATCTCGCGATGCAGTTGCTCCACCGTGCTCGACAGCTCGCGGGTGCGCTCACGGACCTGCCGCTCGAGCCCCTGCTGCAGTTGCAGCAGCTCGGCTTCGGCCTGCTTGCGTTCGGTGAGGTCGGCGAACACGGCGATCAGGTGCGGCGCCATGGTGCGGCTATGGCACAGGGTCACGCTGAGCTGGACCCAGCACTGGCTGCCGTCGGCCCGGATCATCCGCTTCTCCAGCCGGTAGTCCTGCCGTTGCCCCGTGAGCAAGGCGTTGAACAGGGGCAGCTCGCGCTGCAGATCCTCGGGATGGGTCATGGTGTGCCAGGTGCGGCTCAGCATCGCCTGCTCGCTGTAGCCGAGCAGCCGCTCCAGCCCCGGGTTGGCCCGCAGCCACTTGCCTTCGAGGGAGGAGAGGGCCATGCCCACCGACGACTGGTTGAAGGTGAGGGTGAACAGGTGATCCTTGTCCTCCAGCACCTGATTGAGGCTGCGCACCTGATGGCGCCGCTCCAGATCGTGCAGGGTGTTCTCCACCAGGCGGCCGAAGTCATCGAGATCGCGGCAGGCCTCCTGGTCGAGGTGGCGCGGGGCATGATCCACCAGACAGAGGGTGCCGAGCACCACGCCATCCAGCGCCCGCAGTGGGCGGCCGGCATAGAAGACCACGTGCGGTTCCTCGGTCACCAGCGGGTTGTCGGCAAACCGCGGGTCGAGCCTGGCATCCGGCACCTGCATGATGTCGGGACGCAGGATGGCGTGGCCGCAAAAGGAGTGCTCCCGGCTGATCTCGCACAGGGCGACGCCGGTGCGGGCAAGAAACCACTGCCGGTTCACGTCGGTCAGCGAGACCATGGCGATGGGCAGCGAGAAATGGCGGGTAATGAGCCGGGTCAGGCGATCCAGCTGATCGATGGGCTCGCGGTCAAGCAGGCCGAGGATGCGGAGTCGTTCCAGTCGACTCTCTTCATCCAGCGGCAGAGAGGGGGCAATCATACAGCGCTCCTGCTGGTGGCATTGCCAGTTTCGGGTCGGGGGATCGCGCCGCCTTATTGCGGCTCGACCGGTTTGCTTTTCTTCTTGTGCTTGCGCACCCGCATGTAGTTGCGACGTATCCCGTAGGAGATGAGCAACCCGGCCAGCAGGGCGACCAGCAGCATCAGCCGCTGCTTCTCCTGTACCACCTTGAGCCGGGTATCCTTGTCCGCCAGCATCTGCTGCTCTTCCAGCGTAATGCGCAGATACCCCAGGGTCTGCTCCCCATCCAGGATCTCCTGCACGAACTGGATGCGGCCCTTGCCCTGCTCCGGTACCGACTTGTTGCTGTCGCCGATGGGCAGCAGGCTGTCCAGCGGCACCGCATTGTCCGACTGGGCGAGGGGGATGCCGCGGGCATCGTAGAGGGTGACGTCGAGGATCTCGGGCTCGGCAGCCAGATCCTGGGCCAGCCGCTCCAGCTCGCTGTTCTTGTCCTCCTTGAGCCAGCGCTTCATGTCGCGGGCGGCATAGGCCACCAGCGCCTGTGCCCGGTTGCGTGCCTCGCTGTGCAGCGAAGCCTGGCTCTCACCCTGCATGTGGATGAGTACCGCGAGCACCCAGAGTCCGAGCAGGACGCCGGCACCGAGACTGAGCACACGTTTGATGGGGAGATGACGCAAGCGTTGAGCCTTTTGCTGACAAGGGGTGGCGGGATCTTGGCGCTTGCCTGTACAAAAAGCAATACGCTACTCTGGGCCAGTATTGTTAACCCCATGATCACCAAGGAAGGCGTTATCCCTATGTTGTTGTCCCAATTGCCCGCAGAGATTTCAGAGTGGCCCGAGTGCCTGTCCGGCGCTCCCTGGTGGGAGGCGACGCCGCAGGCGTTGCTGCCTGCCGCCAGTGCGCTGGATGGCGGCTGGCTGGTGCTGTTCGGGCGCGCGCTGGCCGGTCATCATCTCGGGCGGCTGGCCGGACTGCTGGCGCAGCACGAGTTGCAGGCCAGGCTCTATCCGCCCGCCATGCCGGCCGGAGTGCCTCTGCTGCTGCTGGGCACGGATCGCTTCTCACCCGCTCTGGTACAGGCACTCAAGGGGGAGGAGTGGGACATCGATCTGTGTCATCTGCCAGCCCTGCCCAGCCTGGCGGAGCCCGGTTTGCTGGTGATGGACATGGACTCCACCGCCATCCGCATCGAGTGCATCGACGAGATTGCCCGGTTGGCCGGGGTCGGCGAGCAGGTGGCGGCGGTCACGGCAGCCGCCATGCAGGGCCAGCTGGAGTTTGCCGACAGTCTGCGGGCCAGGGTCGCCCTGCTGGAAGGGGCGCCGGTCACCCTTCTCGACCAGGTGGCGGACAACATGCCCTGGATGCCGGGCCTGCCGTTGATGGTCGATACCCTCAAACAGGCCGGTTGGAAGGTGGCGATCGCCTCCGGTGGCTTCACCCGTTTTGCCGGCCAGTTGCAGCGGGAGCTGGGGCTGGACGCCATCTTCGCCAACGAGCTGGCGGTGGCGGGGCAACAGCTGACCGGCAAGGTGAGCGGGCGCATCGTGGATGCCGCCGTCAAGGCAGAGGTCTTGCTGCAGCTGGCGCAGGAGTACGGCATCGCCGCTGGACAGACCGTGGCCGTCGGCGATGGCGCCAACGATCTCAAGATGATGGGGGTCGCCGGGCTCGGCATTGCCATCCACGCCAAGCCGCTGGTGCGGGCGCAGGCGGCGGCCACCCTCAATCACCACGATCTGGAAGGGGTGATCTGCCTGCTCGGTGCGCTGGCCTGCCGCCAGCAGCGCTGGGATCGCCGCTAGTCCCGGCGCCTCGGCAAGACTCCCACGTCACGGAGGACGTAGTCTCAGAATGGAACTGTTACAGCAATCCCTGTTTATTCCCTGCGGCGCACATCGGCTGCACGTGCGCCACATTCAGCCGCGGGTCGCGGTACATGGCGAGCCGATCCTGATGGTGCACGGCGCCATCGAGAACGGCCGCATCTTCTACACCGAATCGGGCAAGGGGCTGGCCTGCTTTCTGGCCCGCCATGGCTATCAAGTCTATGTGGCCGACCTGCGGGGACGGGGGCTGAGCACGCCAGCCATCGCCGAGCAGGCCGAACATGGCCAGCATGAGCTCATCACCGAGGATCTGCCGGCCCTGCACCGCTGGATTGCCAGCCGCCATGGCGGCTTCAAGCTGCACTGGATGGCCCACTCCTGGGGCGGTGTCATCATGGCGTCGACCCTGGTGCGCTTCCCCGAGTTGGCGGAGCAGGTGGCCAGCCTGGTGTTCTTTGGCACCAAGCGCGGCGTGTCGGTACAAAATCCGGAGCGCTGGCTCAAGGTGGATCTGATCTGGAACCGGCTGGCCCCCTGGCTGGCCAGGCGAAACGGCTTTCTGGCCGCGCGCAGCCTGAAAATCGGGGCGGATGACGAGCCGCTGCGTTACCTGCAGGAGACCATCCCCTGGGTCAAATGCGGCCCCTGGCAGGATCCCAACGACGGGTTTGCCTATGACGAGGCGGCCGCCCGGGTCAACTGGCCACCGCTCTGGATGATCTCGGCCAAGGCGGACAAGGTGCTGGGTCACCCGACCGACGTGCGCCGTTTCAGCGCCGAGATGGGCTCGGCTGCGCGTCATACCCGCCTCGGCCGGGACAACGGCAACCGACTCGATTACGACCATATCAACATGTTGACCGCCCCGCAGGCGCAGGAAGATCACTTCCCGCAGATCCTGGAATGGTTGCTCAATCCGCAGGCGGCCTGACAAAGACTGGGCTGGTGGAGCCGGTTATCCGGTGTGTTGATGGATGAACAAACCATGGCGGGCCAGAGGCCCGCCATGGTTTTATTGCCTGCCCGCCGGGTTGAGAGCCTTGGTTTGCAGGGGCCTGCTCAATTGACGGGCGCCGTGATGCCAAGCCGGAACAGGGTCGCCTGGCTGGTATCGGTCAGCTCACCCACCCCCACCACGCTCCACAACTCCTCTTCCAGCTTTTTGGCCTTGTGAATGGCGAACTTGGCGATGTAGTCCAGCTCGTTGGCGATGAAGTTGGTGTCGGGGCGGCCGGTGCGGGAGATGCCCACCAGCACCGAGTAGAACTCCCCCTGACGCAGCGCCTGTTCGATGAAGCTGCGCTTCTCCGCCACATTCTTGAAGCTGCTGGCGAGCCGGCTGGTGAAGATGGGCAGGCCGGCTGCCGTCTGCAGGCTGGCGATGTAGACCTCCTCCTCCTGGGGCTGATCCTCCCGCTCGATGGCTCGCAGCGGGTTCATGATGAGCTGTTTGAGCAATTCGCCCTGGAACAGGGGATAGAGGTTGTCCTGGTCACCCTGCTCGGCACAGGCTTTCAGCAGCCGCGACAGGCTGCGCGCCTGGGGGGCATGACCGATGGAGGCCGGCCTGGGGGCACCCTTCAGCTTGTTGATGTAGACCGGGGTGCTGAAGACGTGGTGGGTGTAGATGTTGCGCAGCGCCCGTGCCATGCCGCGATAGCGGCGCTGCTCCTGGGCTGCTTTGAGCTTGTTCTGGTTGCTCTCGATCAACAGCTTGAAGAACTGGCGGCCGGTGTGGCGCTCCGGATCGCCCTCGATGCACAGGTGCAGCACGGTGCGGGTCAGGTTGATGCTGACCAGCCGGTAGGGCAGGCGCTGCAGATCCATGCTCTTGGAGAGCTCCTGCAGGCGCGGCAGGGCGATGGTGACGATGTCGTCCTTCACCCCCTCGAACGGCTCTTCCAGCTCGATCTGCATGCCGTGGGCCGAGATGTCGCGGGTCCAGCCGAGCCAGGCGCGGCCATTGTGCTTGATGGCCACGGCCGTCTTGTGAATGTAGCGGGCCTCCTTGCGCAGCTGGACATAGTGCAGCGTCTCGATCTCGAAGGGGGCGGCACTGCTGTCGTGGCCGAAGCGCTGCAGCTCGTTGGCATTGTGCTGGGCGGTGGCATCGTACTGAAACTCCTCCCGCTGGCTGTCGAGGCCGACATCCTGCAGCAGGCCGACATAGCTTATCTGCTTGAGCCGCTCCTGCAGCAGCATGTCTTGCAGCTGAGGGCTCTCCTTGCTCTGCTGGCTGGCCAGATCGGCCTCGTGCAGGTCACAGCGCTCCAGGCTGAATTTGTAGACCCGCCAGCTGGGACGCCGGGCGCCGACCTGGAAGAAGAGCGACATCAGCCCGCTCTGCAACAGCTCTTCCCGGGTGGCGGAGAAGAAATAGAGGTGGCTGCGTACCGAATGGGTGAAGCAGTAGATCAGGGTCTCTTTCAGCTCACCCGCCGCCGGCAGCAGGGTCTGCATGCGGGTGGCGGAGAACAGGCTGGCGAGCATGTCGCGGTTCTTGGCATCGCGCCAGTATTCGAGAATGTGCTGGTTGTTCTCGGTGCGCAGGGCGATCTCGAGGCTGGGGCTGTCGCCCGAACCGAAAAACAGCGGCATGCCGGTCATGCGCGGCAGATAGAACTGCTCATACCCCTTGATGATGGCAGCGGAGAGCAGATAGTCGACGCTGACCCGATAGCGGCTCTTGTTGCTCTCGATGAACTCGCTCAGGAACTGGTCGAAGCCGGGGTGTTCGCCGGTTTTGACCAGTCTGAGCCAGAACTTGCCCTCCTTGCTCTCTTCCCCGAGGATCTGGTAGCTGACCGAATGGTGCAGGACCGGGTTGGGATGATCCCGCTCCAGCCCGGTGAAGAACACCTCGACGTGGGCGCCGGTCTGGTAGTTGGGCAGATAGGGCACCGAGACCCGGATCCCGCCGAGGGACAGGTCGGAGCTTTTGGCAAACAGCTTGTCACCGTCGACGAACTTGATGAGCACGGGGGAGCTGAAGTGCATCCGCTCCTGGCGTCGGCCATAGTAGCTGGCAAAGGCGATGGGGTTGACGTCGTACTGGCGAAACGGGCTGGCAGGTGGCTGCAGCGGGCCATCGCTCTTGCCATGGTGGTGCTTCTGCCAGTATTGCAGTGCCTCGTAGACTCCCAGGGTGTAATCGTCTTTGTAGAGATAGCACTGGGACTGGAACAGACCGATGGCCTCGGCTGGCATGAAGTGGGTGATCCCGTCGGATTCATGGACCAGACACTCGTCACCCAGTTCGTCCCGCATGTCGATCACGCGACGGCAGGGGGTGCATCTACGCTTGATCTCCATCTTGATCAGAAAACGGCTGTTGCTGTTTTCGTCCTGGGTCAGGCGATTGAAGATGTCATCGAAATCCTTTTCTCTGAGCAGGGGGATGAGCTGTTCAATAAGGTGCTGTTGTTGTTCTGAATCCATGTGTTCCTGCCACGGAAAGTCACTTTTCCGATTCTGGGTTTGATCTGTCGGTCGCAAACAAGTATATCAAGCAGGAATTCATCCTGTCCCCGAGTTATCCATGGCCAAAAACAAAACTGCCTATGTTTGTACCGAATGTGGCGCCGACTTCACACGCTGGCAGGGCCAGTGCAGTGAGTGCAAGGAGTGGAACACCATCAGCGAGGTGCGCCTCGGCTCGGTGACCCCGGGCAAGAGTGCCCGCTATACCGGTTATGCCGGCGCCATCGGCAGCCAGGTGCAGACGCTGGCGGAGATCGCCACCACCGAGATCCCACGCTTCTCTTCCGGTTTCAAGGAACTGGACCGGGTCCTGGGTGGTGGGGTGGTGCCGGGCTCGGCGATCCTGATCGGTGGCAACCCGGGGGCGGGCAAGTCGACCCTGCTGCTACAGACTATGTGCGGTCTGGCGGAGCGGATGAAGACCCTCTATGTCACCGGCGAGGAGTCGCTGCAACAGGTGGCGATGCGGGCCTCGCGCCTCGGCCTGCCGACTAACAAGCTGCGCATGCTATCGGAGACCTCGGTCGAGCAGATCTGCCTGATTGCCCAGCAGGAGCAGCCGCAGATCATGGTCATCGACTCCATCCAAGTGATGCATGTGGCGGATGTGCAGTCGGCGCCGGGTTCAGTGTCTCAGGTGCGGGAAGCCGCCGCCCTGCTGACCCGCTATGCCAAACAGAATCACGTCGCCATCTTCATGGTGGGCCACGTGACCAAGGATGGCACCCTGGCCGGCCCCAAGGTACTGGAGCACTGCATCGACTGCTCCGTGCTGCTCGATGGCGGTCACGATTCCCGCTTCCGGACCCTGCGCTCCCACAAGAACCGCTTCGGGGCGGTCAACGAGCTCGGTGTCTTCGCCATGACCGGGCAGGGGATGCGGGAGGTGAGCAACCCTTCCGCCATCTTCCTCAGCCGCGGTGAAGAGCAGGCGCCGGGGTCGGTGGTGATGGTGATCTGGGAAGGTACCCGTCCTCTGCTGGTGGAACTGCAGGCGCTGGTGGATTACTCCCAGCTCTCCAACCCGCGTCGGGTGGCAGTGGGGATGGATCACAACCGTCTCGCCATGTTGCTGGCGGTGCTGCACCGCCACGGCGGCCTGCAGATGGCGGATCAGGATGTCTTCATCAACGTGGTCGGCGGCGTCAAGGTCGAAGAGACCAGTGCGGATCTGGCCCTGCTGCTCTCCATGGTCTCCAGTTTCCGGGATCAATCCCTGCCCAAGGATCTGGTGGTGTTTGGGGAGGTGGGTTTGTCTGGCGAGATCCGGCCCGTGCCCTCAGGCCAGGAGCGGTTGCAGGAAGCCGCCAAGCATGGCTTCCGCCGGGCCATAGTGCCGCATGCCAACGCGCCCAAGCATCCCATCGAAGGCATGGAAGTGGTGCCGGTCAAGAAACTGGCCGATGCTCTGGAGGCCTTGTAATCGGCATGGTGGCCGCAGGCAGGCAATAAAAAGGAGCGCAACGGCGCTCCTTTTTGCATCGGGTATACCGCTCAGGGGTGGGGGTGTTCGAGATGTTCGCTCAGCAACTGCTCCAGCTCCCTGTGCAGCAAGTCTTCATCGCCGACGTTGAGCTCGATCATCCGCTTGAGGTGGGTGGCGCTATCGATGTCGATGTGATGGCAGTAGAACCCCAGCTTCTTGCTGGCTTCATGGGTCAGCATGACCTGCATCTTGATCTCGATGTCGCTGCCGCTCAGCACGAAGCTGAGTGAATACTCTTTGTTATCGTGGCTTTCCCAGTCATCGGGCCGGATCAACAGCGCGCCCTGCAGGGAGATATCCACCAGCTGGGTCCGCCATTTCTTATCTCCCTGGACGAGGTCGGCCATGGTCAAGTAGAGGATCCGTGAAAAACGGCGACGCTCGGACATTCTCATCTCCTGTCAGCAATAGGAATTGGAGCTAAAGGTCATGACATAGAGTGTAATGCACCTTGCACATCAGGATCTTGAACTGGCTCCGAAATTGGATATCAAACCTGCTGGGCGCTGAGTGACTCCACCACCTGCAGTGCCTTGATCAGCCGATCCTCTTGTTTGAAGCGATCTTCGAGCACAGGACCAAGCTGGTTCAAGTCTTCATCCAGCAGCAGCATCTGGGCCTCATCGGCATTGCTGTACTTGTCGTTGAACTCCAACGCAAACTCGGTACAGGCCCGGATATGGGGATAGATGCGTTTCGCCAGTTCCAGCTTGTCGCCGCTGGCCTGTTCGAAGGCGGTCACCACGTGGTTGTAGATCTCGAAGTGTCCGGCGCTGACGTAGTCGACCAGGCGCTCACAGAAGCCTTGCAGTTCCACATGGCCAGGCAGCGAACGCTGCTTGGTACGGGCGGGGGTCAGTCCGGCAAGCCGCATGTATTCGACCAGCAATGCCTGCCTGGCATCCAGCCAGTCGTCGATAGCTCTGTGCTTTCCTGCCAATGCGCGTTTGGTTTGTTCCAGTTCAGTTAACATAATCCCTCCGTGGGGCATAGGCATGGAGTGCTATCGTGACGGGCCTCCGGCCTTTTTATTGACTGACGACACCTCCCTATAACTAGGGAAAATCCAGTTGACCGTCAATAGGGGCATGGGGATATTGTTACATCAGGTGGTGTTTTGGTTACAAGGCACCATCATTTGCTCTCCTCTTCCCGTCAATTACGATCACGAAGGGGCGAGATATGTGACTATTTCCGCAGATCTTGATGAAAACCCCAGCATTCAAGCCAATCCGGCTGATAAAGCCTTTGCCTGAGTGTTTTTTTTTGAATAGAGTGGCCCAGTGCTAAATGCCCGATCATAAAGGAAATGTTATGAACAAAGCTCAACTTGTCGATGCAATTGCAGCCAAAGCAGATCTGAGCAAAGCTCAGGCCAAAGTCGCTCTGGAAGAGATCATCAATGGTATTACCCAGAGCCTGAAAGAAGGTGATGCTGTGCAGTTGGTGGGTTTTGGCACCTTCAAGGTGAACCATCGTGCTGGCCGTACCGGTCGCAATCCGCAAACTGGTAAAGAGATCCAGATTGCAGCCGCGAATGTGCCGTCCTTTGTGGCAGGCAAGGCGCTCAAAGACGCCGTCAAGTAATCCCCAAAAACCCGGCGCCAGCCGGGTTTTTTATTGCCATCGTCAGCGGAAATTGTTTCAGATACACTCAAGATATGGCGTGCGCCGTAGTGAGGTGGATGATGGAACAGAAAAATGCCATTCGGCAGGTTGCCGTACCTTGGGCTCCGTCCCGCCAACTCCCCCCGGGCCTGGTTGTGGCCGAACTTCATCAGGATATCTGGAGCGACTCCCTCACCATCATGCTGGGCAGGGCTCGCAGCATCGATCTGCCGCCGCAGATCCTCTGTCGGGTCTATTTCCGGCACATCTTTGCGGTGCGGGTAATGGAGGATTGCGATCTGGCTGAGGGCAAGGATAGTCATGCCATCGAGGAGCAGATCCAGCTAATCACTCCGTCCAGATTTGCCAGCTGGTTCCATCAGGAGTCGGATGGTCTGCACCTGGACGAGGATCTGCAGCACTACCGCATCTCGACCTGGGATTATTGCGCCGATGTGCTGACGTCCAGAGCGCCCGAGCTACAGTTCGTGGACAAAGGCGATTAGCGAAGCTGAAGAGACAATAAAAAACCGGCAACACTGGGTGTTGCCGGTTTTTTATTGGTCGACGCGGGGCTAGCTCAGCCGAGCAGCTGATCCCGATGCAGCCCCAGCACGATGAGCAAGCCGAGGAAGTAGAAGGCGCTGAGTTTGACGCCCAGGATGGCGAGCAGGCCGGCGCAGAGCCGGACGATAGCCTTGTGCAGCCAGGAGCCGGTGAAGCGGTACATGGTTACTCCGCCACCTCCGTGGTGGCGAATTCCGGCACCTTGGCCATGGCATCCAGCACTACCTGGATATCCGCTCCCGGCTTGCAGGCGTTTTCACTCAGGTGGCGGCGCCAGGCGCGGGCCCCCTGCATGTTCTGGAACAGCCCGAGCATGTGGCGGGTCATGTGGGAGAGATAGTTGCCCTTGGCCAGCTCCTGCTCGATATAGGGCAGCATCATCCGCACTACCTCGTGGCGGCTCGGCACAGTGTTGTTCTGGCCGAACACCAGATTATCCACCTGCGCCAGAATGTAGGGGTTCTGATAGGCTTCGCGCCCCATCATGACGCCATCCAGGTGTTGCAAATGTTCAAGGGTCTGCTCCATGGAGGTGACGCCGCCGTTGATGGCGATGGTGAGATCCGGGTAGTCCTGCTTGACCCGATAGACGCGGGGATAATCGAGCGGCGGGATTTCGCGGTTTTCCTTGGGGCTCAGGCCACTCAGCCACGCCTTGCGGGCATGGACGATGAAGGTGTCGCAACCGGCGTCGCGTACCTGTTCGATGAAGGCCTGCAGAAATTCGTAGGAGTCCTGCTCGTCGATGCCGATGCGGGTCTTTACCGTCACCGGAATATCGACTACATCGCGCATTGCCTTGACGCAGTCAGCCACCAGTGCGGGTTCGCCCATCAGGCAGGCGCCAAAGCGGCCGTTTTGCACTCGATCAGAGGGGCAGCCGACGTTGATGTTCACCTCGTCATAGCCGCGTTCCTCGGCCAGCTTGGCGCAGCGTGCGAGGTCGGCTGGATTGCTGCCACCCAGCTGCAGGGAGATGGGGTGCTCCTGCTCGCTGTAACCCAGATAATCCCCCTTGCCGTGGATGATGGCGCCGGTGGTCACCATCTCGGTATAAAGCAAGGTCTGGCGAGTCATCAGACGATGGAAATAACGGCAATGCCGATCGGTCCAGTCCAGCATGGGGGCAATCGAGAATGTCTGGCGGTGGGCAGGCTTGCCAGATATGGCCTCAGAGCCTGATTTAACGGGGTTTTCACTGATTTGTTTCTGAGTCATTTGCGGGTGTTTCCAGACATTTGTTGATTGAACCTGCCCCATATCTGCCCCACCATTTCATGGGGCAGGTGTACTCCACGAGGTATCTATGGCCGGCTACACAATAGAAAAACGTAAGACCAGCAAAGGCGAGTTACGCTATCGCTGTACCGTCAGGGAACATAAAGGCGAAGAGGTAGTATACCGAGAATCCCGTACCTTTGGCAGACAGTCAGACGCCAAGAGCTGGGGAATGCAGATGGTGACGATGATCGAGCGGGATGGTTTGCCTGGCCTGGTACAACCCGTCCCCACCATCCGCGAGCTTATCGCCCTCTACCGCGATCACCCAGCAATCAGCCCCACCATAGGCAGAACCAAAGCCTACAGCCTCGATCTGGTAGCCGATTGCGATATCGCCAAGCTCAATGCCGACGAGCTCACCATCAAAGACCTGGTCGATCACTGCCAAGCCAGAAGAGATGCGGGGGCGTCTCCAGCCACCATCGCTCACGACATCAGCTACCTTGGTTCTGTTTTTGCAGCTGCCAACCCCGTCTTCAATATCCCGGTCGACAACAAGCTCATCCTAGAAGCACGCAAGACCCTCAACAACCTGAAACTGGTGGGAAAAGCCCAGAAGCGCACACGCCGTCCAGTAAGCAATGAACTGGAAAGGATCATCCATGGGCTGGAAAAACGGCAGAGTCACGGCATGGCCAAGATCCCCTACACAGACCTTCTCAACTTCGCCATCCTGAGCTGCATGCGGATAAGCGAAGTGTGCAAGATCAAGTGGTCTGGCGTAGATGAGAAAAACCGGGCCGTGTTGGTTGAAGACCGTAAAGATCCTAGAAAAAAGATAGGGAACCATATGCTGGTTCCTTTGCTGGGTGAGGCTTGGGAGATCCTCAAGCGTCAACCCAGAACAGACGATCGTATCTTCCCCTACAACGGCAGGAGCGTCACTGCCGGTTTTCAGCGAGTCAGAACAGAGCTTGGCATTGAAGACTTACGCTGGCACGACTTCCGCCGCGAAGGCGCCTGCCGTTTGTTTGAGGCTGGCTTCGTCATAGATGAAGTCGCTCAGGTCACCGGCCATAGAAACATCAATATTCTCTGGCAGATCTACACCGACCTCTACCCCAACCGGGTACACGCCAAGTTTGAACGGCTACAACAGGCCAAGGTGGTGGAATAGGCCAGATATAATGGGAAAAGTGGGATCTGAAATTTATTCCGAAGTAAGTTCGCTCGACAAGTCGCATAACCAAGATACCGGTTTGAGGCCGGTGTCAGGTGATAATTAGATCTGTACAACTAAAGAACTATGGCTGAGGTGGGGTGAGCTTGTTAGCGTTGAGATTACACAGGGTTCACTGTAAATATATTTCAAGTAAGGTATGTTGTATTTCATTTTATTTTTTGAAGGAGCGAAATTTTTTATGTTCGCTCTTGGCTATTTTAATGATGCATTATTTGAAATTGAGGCTATGAAATACCAGAGGTGTGCGTGTGTATGGCATATATGTGCCACATATTCATATAACATGCTAGATATTATGGCTGTAAATTTATAAATCTTACAGTGCACCTACAAATCATATCGCAACGTGGTTTAAAGTATAAGTCCGGCCTATCAGATTTGATTTTTGTAGACGTAGTTGTATCTCTATATGTAGGCAATGTCTTTAAATGGATGCTAAATGCCATCCATTATTACTTTAAATACATTGGTCACTCCATTTTATGGATTAAATTTTAGTGGTGTTCTCTATCCCTGTAAAATAGCAGCCTCACAATATCAAGTTGTTGCAATTGAACATTAAATCATTGTTTTTATTGGTATTTTTTAGTATTTAAATGTAGCTTAAATATGGTTTTTGCTTGGTGTAATATGTTGCAAATAACGGTGAGTAGATATCATGATATGAAGTGTAAGTTGGCATTTATTTACTATTGATTAAGCTGAAATTTCTCTGGATTTAATTATGTTGAATGTACTGGTAGTAAGTGACTTTAACCCCATAAAAGAGCTGTTTCGGTCAGCATTGAGAAGTCATCCTAATGTGGATGGGATCACGTTGGTTAGCGGCGCCGGAGTAAAAGCACAATCAAAGTTTAGCTTTGGTAGTCAACATAGTACACCGGATGTAATTGTATATGATCTGGATTCCTCACTTCACTCACCGGAAAAGCAGCTTGAACGTATGGAAGAAGTTATTTCAACAAAAGCATTAAGCAAACATGGGGCCGCTTCTTTGGTAGTTGTCGCAAGTGACGTTCAGTTGGGTAAGTTACAATCCAAAGTCTGTTTTCTTGATGCATATGTGATCACTAAACCTTTTACTTTCAAGCAAGTCGTACAGATGGTTAATAATGTCTGGACGACGAGTAACCTCGTATTTTAATGACCGTAAAGCCTTAAATATTCTGGTGAGAGACTATTTGTCTACCCTATTTATTGCCGCCTGATGGTATTACAATGGTATAAAATTAGGGGCTTATTATTCAGCCAGAATATATTTGAATAGCTTCCTGCCATTCTAGCCGCTCGACAATACCTTGCTTTTCACCACTCTTGTGACGTAAACGAGATCCTGATGGCTCATCTCTTCCTGGCGTGTCAGTTGATGCCGGGAGCTTACCTGCATCTCATTCTAGAGACACCTTACTACTCATATCGTATTGAGGTTCCTGTACTGATAAGTGCCACTTGCTCGAAAGGAACAATCATTCTGTTCCAGCTCTTGCTGAAAGCAGGATATCGAACGAAGCGATACTTTACTGCTCCATCTTTCAAAATGGGGGCGCAAGTCAAGCTGTATAGATTGGCTAATTTCACATCGCGTAGCTATTCTATTAAGTCGAGCTAAAAACAGATACCTTAATGGCTAATTATGCCTAGGTATAAATGTCACGGTTTTTGGTTCTCTATCGAGTCTTGCTTGTGAGAATCATAGCTGATTATCAATGTTCCCAACCTTAGTTGGCAGGAATAAAATTGAATGACATCAAAGCTACTATGATTTAAAAGATATTTGTAAGTAATTTTATATAACTTCATAAGTTCATCTGCCTACCTTAATATGCTTACATCCAATAGCGACATTCGTTCACGTGCCTATTGGTAGGGGGGGCTTTTATTACCATGCTCAGGTCGTCAGAGCCCCCCTGCTTACCCTAAAAAGAGTGAGCTAAATGTGATCACCAACGTGATCGGAACTGACTCTTAGTGAAATATATTGTGATTGATATGCCCAAGTATATAGAGCTAGCACACTGGCTGTATAAGGAGAACCGCATGGTTCCTTTGACAGAAGTTGCGAAATTGATGAATGTCACCCTCAGTGGAGTGCACCACTACATCAAATCCATTAGAAAGTATGAAGAGATATTTCAAGTACGAATAAGCCAGGTCGATGTGTCAGAGCGAAAACAGTATGCTATTAGCGTACTATCTATTCGCCCTTATAAGCTGATATCAGGAAGAAGGCCTGTCATTGACACTTCGGCTAGTGGGGTAACTAATCGGTCCAGCGCCATGACTACGTCTGAAATTTGGATGCGATTAGTAAGTAAACCTTGGCGTGAAGTTCAGCTGGTTGTGTAAGTAAAATTATGAAGTGGGAGGTGTAATACTGACAGATTTGATATTCCTTTGTTCCTGCGTTGTATCCCGTGCGTGACCTGTCGTGGTCTTTAAGGATTGCCTTTTGCAATCCTTTTTTTTACCTGGTTAATGATTTAAATATATCTGCTAGCGTTAAGTTCTTCTTACTAAGTAAAGGCTTGTTTCTCTATTTTAATTATGTGATTTTGGTGTTTTTTATAATGTATTTGAATTTTTTTGTTTTTTTTGGTGTTTGATTTAAGTTGTTGATTTTATTGGTAATTTATTGGATTTTTTAGTATGTGTTTTTTTGTGTTATGCCGGGTTACAGTTTTGGCATTGATTCGGTGTGCTGGTGATACCCGGTGATGAATAAATCATCAATCATACATCCGAATCATATAAAGAGAGTGTTGTATATCGTAACGAACGTACGGCATTCATAAACTTGACATAATAGCCTTAATTGGGATGATCGATATGAAAAAGACTATGTTAGCCTCTGCTATGATGATGTGCTTTCTTTCCTCTGCTACTTTCGCAGCAGAAGATGAAGGCGCAGCTGTTCCTACTGACCAGGGACATGGTGTTATCAAATTCGTAGGTGCAATCATTGACGCGCCTTGCTCAATTGCGCCGGAAAGTGTTGACCAAACAATTCAAATGGGGCAAATCGCCAACAGTATGTTGGAGAACCAAGGTGAAGGTCCGTTGCGTCCTTTTGAGATTCATCTTGAAGGTTGCTCTATCGATACTGCAAAAACAGCTACCATCACTTTTAATGGTATTCCTGATGATACCGAGAAGAAACACTTGGCCATTAATGGATTCGCCAAGGGGGCCGCCATTGCGATGGTGAGTCAACTTGACGGTTCAGATGTTATTTTGGGCACACCAACCAAGGCAATGTCGCTGGTAAGTGGTGATAACCATCTTAAATTCGGTGCCAAACTGGTGAGTAATGTAAAAAGTGGTGAAAAAGCAACTCCTGGTGAGTTCACCGCGACCAGCGATTTTATCATGAGTTATCAGTAATACTGACCAGGTTAGACCGAAAGGGTTCATGTGGATAATTACACGCAGGGACGCGTGTTTCCTTTAGCTTTACTAATGACTTGAAAAATATGAAACAAACATTGATATCGTTGACTGTCTCATTGATTGTTATCAGTTGGGCTGAAGGTTCTTATGCTGGTGATATTGAATTCAATACTGATCTTCTGGATGTAAAAGATAAAGAGAATATTGAGTCTGGCGCATTTAAACAAGCCGGGTTCATTATTCCAGGTGAATACAGCATGCAACTGGTCGTCAATAACGTGTTGGCCGGTGAACGTAAAGTACGATTTTATGAGTCAGCAGAAAATGGCTCGCAATTATGTCTGACGCAAGCACTGGCAGAAGAGCTTGGTTTGAAGCAGGCTGAGTTCGAACGCCTGCTTGCCAGTAATCCCTATCTTCTTGATGGACAAGCTTGCTATGACCCTGACGTTCTTGACGGCATGCTCATCAAAGGCGAGATAAACAAAGACACCCTGACCATCTCTGTTCCTCAAGCTTATCGCGACTATGTCAGCGATGCTTGGGATCCTCCCTCCCGTTGGGACGAGGGCGTCAATGGCGCATTGCTTGATTACGGCATCAACCTGCAAGAGAGCCGCTCAACTGAGAGTAACAGCACCAATGCCAGCGCCTATGGTGTGGCGGGAGCAAATGCTGGTGTGTGGCGACTGCGTGCCGACTGGCAGGGGCGCTATCAGCGTAATGACACTCAAGGGAGCGAAGAACACTCCCAAAGCGAGTTTGATGTCAATCGTGTCTATGCCTATCGAGCGTTACCCACACTGGGTGCCAAGTTAATGGTCGGCGAGCAAGACCTTGGCAACTCTATGTTCGATGGTTTTCAGTTTACTGGTGCGTCGGTTGTGACGGATGACAACATGTTGCCACCCAATTTACGCGGCTATTCACCAGAGGTAGTCGGTATTGCCAAGAGCAATGCCAAGGTTGTTATCAGCCAACAGGGGCGTGTGATTTACGAAACCCAGGTCGCGTCTGGTCCATTTCGAATCCAAGATATCAGCAGTGCCGTTACCGGGACGCTGGATGTGCGAGTTGAGGAGCAAGATGGGTCGGTACAGACTTTTCAGGTCAACACCGCCAACATCCCTTATCTATCCCGTCCTGGCTCGGTGCGTTACAAGTTCAACAGTGGCAAGGTCAGCAGTCGTACTCATGAGCTTGATGGACCGGCCTTCGCCAGCGGTGAATTTTCCTGGGGAGTCAGCAACGGTTGGTCGCTGTTGGGGGGGGCGTTGCTCAGTGATGGCTATGACGCTTTGTCCATTGGTATCGGACGTGACTTGTTGCAGTTTGGCGCGATCTCGTTTGATATCACAGAATCGAGGGCGCGTTTGGCAGAAGGTACTAAGACTGGTGGCTCCTATCGAATCAACTACTCCAAGAATTTTGAAGATTATGACAGCCAGGTAGCCTTTGCTGGATATCGTTTTTCTGAGCGTGATTTCATGAACATGAACGACTACATGGCTGCAAAACAACTTGGTGATCCTTATCGTGGCGGCGCCAAAGAGATGTACAGCGTGGTACTGAGCAAACAGTTCAAAGTTGCTCAATTAGGTGCCTATATTGATTACACCCACCAGTCCTACTGGTCGCAAGTGGACAGTGATCGCATCAGTCTCTCTCTTTCCCATTACTTTGACGTGATGGACTGGCGCGGCATGACAGCGTCGCTGACGGCGTATCGCAACGAACAGAGCACCCTGACCGATAACGGTATGTATTTCACTCTGTCGGTGCCGTTTGGTTTGAACAAGCACGTGAGTTACAGCGCCTCATCCATGGGGGGGAAAACCACCAACAGCGTCAGCTTCTTCGACCGCGTGGACGATCGAAACAGCTATTCGGTGACCGCGTCGACCTCGTCGAGCGGCGAAAGTGCCAGTGGTTTTTATACTCATACCGGTGACAAGACCACGCTGATGGCCAATGTCAGCCATCAGGCCGGCAATTCGACTGCTGCTGGTTTGTCTCTCAATGGCGGCATCACTGCGACAGGGGAGGGCGTCGCCCTGCATCGTGTCGGCATGATGGGTGGCAGCCGCGTCATGGTGGATACCGACGGCGTCAGCGATGTGCCAGTGCACTCCGGTGGTCCTGCCACCTTCACCGACAAAAATGGCAAGGCCGTGGTGGCCGATGTGTCCAGCTACTATCGTCAACGTACCAGCATCGATGTTGATCAGCTGAGTGATGATGCCGAACCCATTGGCACTCCGATCTCCGTCGGCACCTTGACGGAAGGGGCCATCGGTTATCGTCACTTCGACATGCTGTCCGGCAGTAAGCGCATGCTCGAGCTGGTCAAGGAGGATGGCAACCCGGTCCCCTTTGCCGCCGAGGTGTTCAATGACAAGGGGCAGCAACTGGGGATGGTGGGTGATGATGGTATGGCCTATCTGGCCGGGCTGCATGAAGGCAGCGCCGTCGAAGCACGTTGGGGCAGCGATCAGCATTGTCGCTTCTATCTGCCTTCACCGCTGCCTGATATGGCGGCAAGTGCCCGCCTCACCTGCCAGTAACTGATTCATATCAACCGATTGAGATAAACCGAGATGACTAACAAATTGCTTCTTGCCTTGCCCCTGTTATTAACCCTGCTTGCCAATCAGGCTCAGGCAGCTGTGTCACTGGATCGCACCCGGGTAATCTACCCGGGTGAGGCCAAGTCCATGAGCCTGACCATTCGTAATAACAACAAAACCTTGCCCTATCTGGCACAAGCCTGGCTGGAAGATGCCAACGGCAACAAGATCAACAGCCCCTTTACCCTGCTGCCACCGGTGCAGCGGTTGGAGCCGGGGATGGAAAGCCTGTTCAAGGTGCAGGCATTACCTGCTGTCTCCCTGCTGCCCCAGGATAAAGAGAGTCTGTTCTACTTCAGCTTGCGGGAGATCCCGCCGCGTAGTGACAAGCCCAATACTTTGCAACTTGCTTTGCAGACCCGCATCAAGTTCTTCTATCGCCCGGCTAGCTTGTTGGTCGAACCCGGTAGCAATAAGGCGCCGTGGCAAGAAAAAGTGACGCTGAGGCAAGTGGGCGGGCAATATCAATTGAGCAACCCCACCCCTTATTACGTCACTATCGTGGCTGGCTCTCGTACTGTCGAAGGGGAGAGTGCGGAAGGGTTTGAACCTGTGATGATTGCCCCGAATAGCCATGCAATGGTCAATCTGGGCGTTTCCCAACTGGGTCAACAGCCCACCTTTACCTATGTAGATGACTACGGTGGCCGTCGTCCCCTGAGTTACCGCTGTGCCGCTAACTGCAGTTTGCAGCCCGTAAAAGATGCCCGCTAAGGAGATCATGATGCCGCGCAGCTCACACCATGCCACCGTTTGTCTATTTGGCTGGAAAACACTGTTCCCACTGTTGGGAATATTGATCCAGACATCAGCTTGGGCTGGCAGCGATACCCTGTTGCTGACCATCACTGCCGAGGTCGTCAGTCAGCCTTGTTCCCTGCGTCCTGGTGATGAAACCATTCAGGTTGATTTTGGTGGTATTGTCAACAAGGCGCTGCTGCGCGACGGTCGCACTCCAGGCAAGCTGTTTCAGCTCCATCTGGAAGAGTGTGACCCGGCCATTGCCAACAGCGTCAAGGTGACCTTTGCCGGTCAGGGAGCCAGTGAAAACAACAGCTTGCTTGCCCTGGCGGGGGATAGCGCCGCCAAAGGGATCGCCATCGGCCTTGAGCAAGGGGGGCAAGCGTTGCCGCTCAACCAGGCCAGCCGAGCGCTGGCATTGGCAAGCGGCAGCAATGTGCTCGATTTCACTGCCTATGTACAGCTATTGCCCTCGGGGCAGACCAGCCTGACCCCGGGGGCGTTCAATGCCACCGCCAACTTTACCCTTGACTATGACTAACCCGTACCCCGTGCTGCATCTCGAGCACGCCTGGAAACTGGCTTATGAGTGGGTTTGCCAACGTCGGCGCCACTACCCGGCCAATGCCGATATCTGGCACCTGCGCTTTCATTGGCCCGCCCTTTCAAGAAGGCTGCTGGCGTCAGTGCTGGCGGGCAACTATCGCCTGAGCCCCATGCTGGTGGTGGGCAAACATGCCATCTGGTCGGCGCAAGATGCGCTGGTGCTCAAATGGGTGGCCTTGCTGTGCGCCCCCTGGCTTGCCTTGCATCCACGCTGCGAACATGGCCTTGGCATGGGGGTCAAAGCCTCCAAGCGGCGGTTGCATACCTTTCTCACCGCAGCGCAAGGGGACGCCCCCTTTGTGATGCGTACCGATATTAGGGGGTATTACCAGCATATCGATAAACATCAGGTGATGGCACGGGTGGTAGGCCCGCTCCCCTCGCCAGTCTGGCGAGACCTGATCCATCAGTATCTCTATTACAGTGTGGAGCAGGGGGGCGAGTTCCATACCCCCACCGCTGGGATAGGGCGTGGCTGCGCGCTGAGCCCCTTGATTGGTGCCAGCCTCCTCTATCACATAGACGCTGATTTTGCCGGCCAGCCCGATCTCTACTATGCCCGCTATATGGATGATTTCATTATTCTGGCCCGCACCCGTTGGCGGCTGCGCCGTGCCATTGCCACCCTGCGCGGTCATCTGGCCGAGGGGGGCTTTTCATTGCACCCGGACAAGACCCGGATTGGCAAGTTGGCCAAAGGGGTCGATTGGCTAGGTGGCTGGTTTAACCCGCAGGGGCTGGTGGGCATAGCGCCCCGCTCCCTGCAACAATACCGAACCCGATCCCTGCGGCTTTATGAGCAAGCTCTACGTCAGGGGCACTCCGAGGAGGAGCGCCAGGCAAGAGTGCGGATGTATCGGCAACGGTGGGGTCGTGGCACTCTTGCCGCGATGTGATTGAGGAAGTCGGCTCCTGGCTCGCTTCCGACGCTAGATGGACGAGAACAATGAAACTAACCTTACTAAAAACCCGTATACAAGGACTGATCCTAACCGCTCTGCAAGTCTGCACAGCAATAGGATCAACAGCCGACGCTGCAGAGATCCCGAACTCGTCGCTAGACTCGGATCTAGTAACCGTTCCAATACCGTCGATCAAGGTCGATAGTAACAATTGTGTTACTTGGACTATACAACTCACCTACACCGCTACACCTCTCCCACAACAGGTGTTATCTGCGCTGGACGGCATGAAATCCTTTAGTCACACTGGCCACTATCACGCCGATCACAATGCCACTAACGGCCAGTGGGAAACTAAATTTCCCATGTCAGGGGACCGACTCTCGAAATTGAGCGCTATAAACACAAAAGTCTTCGGCCGTCCGAACCCTGCTCCTGGGATCACCGCAACGTTCGCCGTCGAACACCAAGGGGCATGTGCCGCGGACCTAAACATGAGGGAGTGTGTGGGAATCTTTGTGCATGCCACCAACGGCGTCCATATAACTCCTACGAGACTGCCTACCACTCTTCCCGCCGAGGTGTGCCTAGGGGTGCCCCCGAGCTCTGTGTCCTGTCAATTCGAAACAAGCACCGCCTATATCGATCTTGGGACCGGCGGGGCCGGGCCGCGATCCGGAAGCACCATGATAAAATACTCTTGTTCCAGGGCTACAACTTTCCGTGTGCAAACACTCTCCGCAGGGGAAGACGATTCCGGGATCACAGTTGACGGCATAACCATTGATGGCCAGCCCCTTCCTTACTATGGGTCGACTAATTCCAACTCTCCACATGAGGCGCGACTGGCCGTGACAGGATCCGTAACCGGCGAGGGGCACCTGGTGACGAACAGGATCCTGCGAATCGACGTCCCGTGACAATCGAGCCTCAAACCACACTCAGGGAGGCGTACACCCATGGATCGACGTAGCCTCCTAAGTACAACAATCGAAACATCTACGAAACGCCTAAAAACATGAGGGATGCTTGGCTCTTCGCGGCCGCGGTATGTGCCCAGTCCGAAACTGACGACTATGAGGGATAAGAAAAAACTCATTCATACAACCACCTACACAGCAAACCTGCTACTGGACGATCCCCATCAATGCCGGTGGGCAGTACACCCCCTGGCGCCAACGACCCTTCCGCACCCCCCTACGTGGTGGATACCAAGAATCCGGTCCGCCCTACCCAGACCATCCCGTGCGACCGAACGCCGCACCTAGCTGTTGCGTACGTCCTACGGGAATACCCCGCTAGACCACAACTCACAACCTTGGGTCCCTCGCATACGGTACAATGCCGTGGGCATACGCGCACACCCCTCCAAACCATCAGCACTAAGCGGAAGCAGATGTCCTATCCGCAGGGGAACAACACCTTTCTCCTTCTTCTCTATGTCGTCGCCAGCAGCCGACATTGTATCACTGGTCGAAACTCTGCCCTAAAAGGGGCGACAACCAGGAGCCCCCCTCGCCTCGGACCACCCGACCGCATCATCCCCGGGCTAAAACCCCCGCCAAGTCCGCCTCCGACCACAGGCCTGTGCAGCTCGAAGACACGATTAGGGAGGCGGTAGCGCATTCCAACATATTCCAGAATATGCGCGGGTAACGTCGTCCAGCTGACGCGAGGTGTTCAAAGACAAAAGACCGCTGCTCCCTCCTTCTGAATTCTAACTCTCAACCGGATCCCAGGTTGGTCAACAAGGTAACTTCACGGCCGGCAGCCACAACGCTCTGGACGACGTGAAAATCGTCATGAGACCAAGGGGATCCGTAGCGGAGCCGGAAAACCGTGACCCAGCAACCAATGATAAAAACTCTGGCATACGGTGCCGCGGACGAACCCAGCTGCTGGAAGCCGGTGTCATACGGATCGACCGCGAAAAGGACAAGCTAAACGGGTTTCTGCTACCATGAACCTTGCGGTTTCCGTCGTTAGCGCGCTGATCGACCGATCACAGGGGGCACGTGCCAAACATCCCACGCCGCGCTTGCGCAGCTCCCACCTCCTGTTTTTACGACTCTCCTCCCTCGCAGGCTGACGATCAATCGTGAGACTCTGCGGCAGCGCTTAGAGAAGATGCCGGTTGCGACAACGAGCCGGAACTCAGCGGGCAGCCGTGCTTTGATGTCGATGATGCGGGAGTGGGGTATCAGATTGGCCGCATCCAAGTACACATCCTGATGATGGGGCCGCGGGTATCCCAACTGCCGGGCGCACACCGCTATAAGGTGGCACAGTCAGTACGACCGGACAGCCCCAATCTGCTGGCCCGCGAATTTGATGTCCAGCCCAATCAGGATACGGTGTGTCGACATACCCTCCGTCTGGGCTGGTGGTCGTTGGCATTACCTGGCGGCGGTGCTTGACCTGTACACCCGGCGGGTTGTGGGATGGGCGTTGGGCGATGTCAGCTAAACCAGATGCAGAGCTGGCGTCAAAGCACTGGAGATGGCCTATCAGCAGCGGGGTTGCCCATCCGGTGTGCTATTTCACACTGTCCACGTCCACGGGCAGATAATATGGCTGACGGGTATTTCTGCAACGACCGTGGCGCTATCGCATGACCAAAGTATGAGTCGGCGTGGCACCTGTTGGGATAACGCACCGATGGAGCGGTTGTTCAGAAGCCTGAAGTCAGAGTGGCTCCCGGCTATGGGATATATGAGCTTGCGAGAGGCGAAACGAGATATCAGTTATTACCTGATGGATCACTACAACTGGCGGCGTCCACATCACCACAATAATGGGATACCGCCAGCAAAAGCCGAAGAACGGCCTAACCAAGTGTCCGGATTTAGTTGACCACTAGAGATACTCCTTGCCGGCGTCTATCAAACATCCGTGGGAAGGGGGAACTGGGCTGTCTGCGGGCCATTCGCAGACCATGGCACCCATTAAACTAAGTGTGTCATGGGGCTCGCCCGAGCCTGCCAGCCAAACAATCTATAAAACAATGCCAGACACCAGCATTGCCTGGCATTGCGGTTGTTGCGCGCTGATAGAGGCTGAAAATCTCCCATATCAGCTATTGGGCATTGGTGTCAGCCTATAGTTACACACCCATGCTGGTAAGTTTGGCGGGCATGCTCAACAAGACCACTCCATTTTCATCCTTGATGCTGACGATCACTTCCTTTATGGGGACAGGGAAGGACTTGACCTCATCGATGGACAACAACCGGTTGATATCATGGGTGCCGTAGCCGTACTCATCATCAGCCTGCAGCGTACCATCCCGGTCGTAATAACCGATATGCAGGGTGTCAGAGAGGTTTTTCAGCGCCCGCGCCTTCACCGCCAGCTTGGCTCCGCCATCGACGCCGATTTGGATCGCGCTAGCCTCGCCGATTGCGACATTAGTCACGTGTAATGGGTTGGTCTCGGCGGTCACGGGCTGTTCGGCAGCAAATGCCCCCATCGTGCCACCGACTAGCCCCAAAACAAGCGACACTATCGCGATATTCACATTCTTTCTATTCATGATTTATTCCGTTCAGGTTTAGGTTATTGGTCAAACCGGCTCCATCCTTTCCTTAACGGCGCCGTAAGGTTGGCGGCCAACACAGAGCCAGCCCGCATGATCTTCAGCGGGATAACAATCTTGGTGCTAATGGAGTGAAGCGAACAGTGAGATATTATTCGGAATGATTCCAGCGATGTGCCGTCATCTATGGGGGCTCCGTCACTGCAACGGCCTCACGACGACACTTGCCAGAAGATAACTATATGTATGGTCCCGGAGGTAGTGGTCGATTACACCCTTGTCAGTTGGTTTAGACCGTTCCTCGGCTGGTCCGGGTAGAAGCCCACTGCATGTTGCGATGTGGACAGCCAGTTGCAGTAATCCGTCACGTGATAACTGATATCCCACACTGTTTCATGTATCCCGCAACCGGGACCACGCTGGGTTCAGGCACCTGATCAACCGTTCAATCGGACCGTCATCCGGGTAATTACCACGCCGACTCATGCTCGTTTTCATTTATGAGGAGCCATAGAGCAGTTGCCGTGCAAGTGCTCGGCCGCTTATCAAACTGGGTTTCAACCCCGAGATCCATTTTGGGTGGAGTAAATAACGTCAGGCCGTGATGGCATTGCCATGGTGGCGGTGGACAGCAAGCATCACATGGCGAGCTGAGGAAAGGCGTGGAATGCGGGAGCAGAGGGGATGCAGAGGCTAAAGGGGAAGGATGATAAAAAGGGCGTCCATGCCCGGTACTGCGTCTTCCCTGTTACTGCTCCATCACAGATTTGACACCGGTGATACGTACTTCGACCCGGCGATCCGGTGCCAGGCAGCTGATGCGCTCGGCCTTGGACTTGATGCCATCACAATCACTGCCGGTAAGGGAATCTTCTGCACCACGGCCCTCAACCCGGATCTTGCCAGCCGGCAGGCCTTGAGAGACCAGGTAATCAGCCACGGCTTCGGCACGGGCCTCGGACAGGCGCTGGTTCACCTTGTTGGACCCGATGCGATCGGTGTAACCGACTACGATGGCTTCACCGTCTTTCGGGCGGGCGGTGGCAAGATCACGATAGAGTGTTGCCAAGGCCTGCAGCCCTTCTGCTTTCAGCTCTGCCTTGCCAAAGGAAAACAGCACATCCGAGCTGAGCTCAAACGTCTTGTCGACCATGACGGGCTCGGGGGCAGGAGCGGAGGGCGTCACGGCGACCGGCTCGACATAGCTGGACCGGAAGGGGTGATAGACCATTTCCAGTGTTGTCATGTTCTGGTTGGGTTTGATACGGGTCTGGTAGTCGCTGCTGTGCAGGTCGGCCACGTCCGTGATATAGCGCCAGCGGGCTTGTACATCCAATGCATCGGTCAGCTGGTAGGTGACGCCAGCACCAAACAGGGAAGATACCTTGGTATCCTTGGTGCCCAGACCATCGGTATGAGCCCAGTAGCCGCCCGCTTCGCCGAAGAGGGAAATACCATCCGCCACCGGTACTCGGCCGATCAGTGATAGGGTGCCTCCCTGGTTTTCAAAGCGGTTACCATCAGTGTTGCCACGGCCAGCGTAGACATAACCGAGTTCGGCGCCCAGATAGTCGTTCAGGTTGTAGCCAGCAAAGGCGTTGGCGGCTGCCGCATCTTCGGAGCCTGTCTCCACGCCTTCAATCTTGTTCAGCCCCTGGAAGTGGGTAAAACCGGCACCTGCCCCGAGATAGATATCGGGGGCACCCTCGGCGGCTGCGTTCAGCGACAGCAGCCCACACACCAGAGCGCTCAGCAAAGTTGGGGTCATGTGTTTCATGCAAAATCCTCACTTTTTAAAAATGGCCATGATTTCCTGCAAGGAAGCAGAGCCTTGGTCGTTATTGTTGCTTTTATGGAGTTAGAAGTAGAACTTGGTACCGATCAGGAATTTGGTCAGTGAGCGCTTGGGATCACCACCGGACATGTGCAGATCATCGGTCGCAATGTTGTGGTTCACTTCTGCTGTCAAGGCCACATGTTCATTGACAAAGTACTTCATGCCTGCGCTGAGCTTGAGGTTCATCGCCGTGGCATCGAAGGAGTCGGTGGAGGTATGATTCTCCGCATCGTTGTAATTGGCCGTCAGCAACTGGGTGCCAATACCCACGTATGGCGTCCAGTCAGTTTGGTTGACAAAGTTGTACTCGGTGAATACACCCACTGCGGCTGATTTATAGGATTTGGTGGCATTGATATCCACATCGCCCCCCACTTCCCAACCATGACTGAGGAAGTAGCCATAGTTGGTGTTGAGCAGTACTTGGTATTTGTCGGCATAATCAAAATCGACAGAACCCTGTACGCCCACTTCCTGAGTACCTTCAGTCAGATAGCTTTCATTCGCATGGGCTATGTTGGCTGTGCCCACCCCCAGAATGAGAGCGGTCAGCAGAATGTATTTGTTGGTAAGTTGTGACATCATGTTTCTCTGATCTATATTGGGTTATTTTAAGTAAAGCGACAAGAACCGAGAGTTTCGGCGGTAACTATCTGTCCGACAGATATACAGAATCTCCGCATAGTTTCGTGTCGCGGTTGAGAGTCATTGGTGACAAACAATAGTTAATGCGCGATTAAAAGTACGTCTTTCTGGTGGCGGTGTTAAGTTCCGTATAATTCATAATTTATTGGAATCTTCTATGTTGCCAGATAAAGTATTCCCCCTATGGTGTCGCTCATGAAAACCCCGTAGGCACTGTCAATGGTTGTCTGTCGGACTTCGCCAGCAGTAAATTCCCCAATAATTTTAAGAATATCGTCACTGTTGCCAACAATGTCATGGGCATCAATGTTAAAAGACGCTGGGGCATTATGAAAGACCGCCTGTTTGCTGCCATCCGGGTAACTAATCTCTTGGCGTTCACTTGTTCTATCAAAGTGAAACAATGCTGTCCCTTGGCTGTCTTTGGCTGAAAAATTCTGTAGTACGGTTTTAATTTTATTGGGGTGACCACTACGTTTCACATTCAAGTCCAGCAAAAAATTATTAGCCTGGCAGCTGCTAAAGAAACGCATGGAAACAAATTTGAAACTACTACTGCTAGATGGTTCATTGGCTATGCTTGGGTTCTTATTACCCGTGATGTTTTTGACGGCACATAGCAACTCCTCACGGAAGTTGCTAAATCCATTTTCTACCAAAAAATTAGACTGCTTGTGTGTGCCATTGTGTGATATGGATACAATGGAGATGTTCTCTTTTGATGCCAAGATATAATATTTTGCATGATCAGCTACCCGGCTAAAAATATTATTAATATCATTAACAACATGAGCAATGTCATCGGAGACCTCACTTTCAATATCTTTCTTTACAAAAAGTACCCCAAGCGGGCTGTCATATTTGTCAACGCTATCAATCAATTTATAGTTACTGTCAACCGAAGGACTGAAAAAGAAATAAATTGATGTGATGGCCGCGACAACGGTTGCCAATGTAAAATATAGAATCCTCGTTTTTTTTACGTACCAGCTACTCTGCGGTGCTACCATGGGGACATCACTACTGTCATGCACATTAAAGCTTGCTGAGTCACTACGACTTTCATCCACCATTTGCGTGATCTCAGCTATTTCAATGGCACTGTCAGGGGTAACTGGCTTGGCTTCTAATAACAGCATGTAGCCAATGCGCGGGACTGTTTGTATTACATTCTTGACCCCGAATGACTCAAATTTTCGCCTCAGCATCAGAATGTTCTTGTTGAGTCCAATATCACCTGACTCGCTATTTCCCCAAATAGAGTCAAGCAAGTGACCACGTTCAACAACAGATAGGCTGAATGTACAAAGTGCGACTAACAGCTCAGTTTCTTTCTGGCTCAGTGGCGTTTCTTTGTTGTGCGTAATCAGGCGATAACGGTCTGGCTCAAGGATAAATTTATCCCCGATCAAGAAATGTTGATTCATGCTCTTGGTTCCCTTTATTTATTTTTATAGTGATGGTGTTATATCATTGAAAATTATAGGTAATAGTGGGTTTTTCATACAAAAAATATGCTAGCAATAATTCAATTATCGCTGTCAGGATAAATGAATACATGACAATAGCCATGACGCCAGGATATTTCAATTTAAGTTTACCATTTGATTTTGCTAAGCCGGCGAGATTGTAAGTTTTATTTTTCACTATCATTCCCTATTATGTTGTTAAGTCGCATTGCATACACATCTTACGTAGTCTGGATAAGTTTTGAACTTACTATTGCTTCATTAAAAATACCAATTAAATCATTGCCTTAGGGTGGTTTATTGTCGCCTTCCTTTTTGGTAATTATTTGGAATCAAAAGTAACTTTGCTGGGTTTATCAAGTGGCTATAGTGATATGCTCATGTTAATAAAGGGGCTGTATATGTATCATGGACTTAAGGTCATCATAATCAAGATGACCTCAGCGGTTATCATCGTTGCGGCTGCCGGCTTGTATTTAATTAGCTTGGCCCATTCTGCTAAAAGTAGCCATGAAAAAATGATAGCCATGAGCACCTTCTTCAACCGACCATCAGTATTTTTTATGTATGCAGGAAAGGATAATCACCCGGAGAGTGAATATAACTATCGGTGGTTAAGAAATGGAGAGGAAATTCAGAAGGGCAAGTTCAGCATGCTGAATATAGCTATTGATGAGTTGTTAGGGGTGGTCGGCGAAGAGCTCAAAGGTTGTGTTACGATTTCTCATCGTCACAGATATAGTGAGCCAGAACATTGTGTGGTCTATCAACCGGTGGCTCAACTTTCAAATGGTTTTCCTCCGGAAGCCACACTGTTTACGTACACATACCCACAGCATACCCTGCATGCAAAGTATTATTATCATTCAGCAACATCTACTCCAGAAGGAGATAGTAAGTTTGCTTGGGTTATAAGAAAGAGAAATGGATTTGTTGGCTTGATAAAAGCATGCTCACTGAATGATCAATGTAGCTTGGATATCACTGATGATATGATACGAGAAAGCATCGGAATATTCGTTCAGCCAACGGATCAGCAAGGAAGGATTGGACGTGGTGATATAAAGTGGTTTTTTATAAATCGTAATAAAAGAGCTCTGAGTGTATAGGCCATCATTGGGTGCAGTGGCATGTGGATATCTCAGCCTCTATTAGATTATGCAGTGTATAACTTATACACTGCACATTTTATATTAGTGATAATCTTTTGAGTAAAACAACATGCCCCCGAAAATTTCACTGATATAAAGCAGGGGTTCAACTCGAGTATGTATGACAACATCTTTAGTCAATTCAGATAATAGACCTGAATATAGCTCGTTAGTATGTATCAGATTCATATTTATATTGTCAGACATTACACTCTTTTGGACGATCCTCATATAATCAGTACTAAAACCAAGATGGTTTACATAGCGTTTAACATGAAATACCTCCTCTCCTGTAGGAGTCATTAGTAGAAAGTCTTGCAACATCATGTGGTCTTTATCTGAGCCATGAGCAAGCCTGGTCCCCTTGGTATATAGTATGCCTAATTCAGAAACGCTATTGTTTTTGCAATAAGAGTAAAACTCTTTGCTACTATACATCATGCCACTAACCAGTCCATTAGTTGGCTCATCGTTTGTAGTGATATTTTTTGACAGATAATTATCTAAGCATGTCAGTTGCTCTTCAATATCACGCTTTTGATCAATAGTGAATATTCGCTGATTCACTGGTATTTTATTTTTGTATAGTATAAAGCTTAGTATTTCGCTGGACAGCAACGCTCGAAAATAATAATTATTATCTTTGGATAGATATGCATCAGTTTTAGTCAATAGCGGTCTGTCATATTTTTTCGATGAGGTATATGTGATGCTAAGCCCAGTCTGGATCTTAGATTTTACCGCTGGAGGATTGCTTTTATTTAATAATGTCAGGCTACTGATTGATGTAACCAGTATAATGGCGATAGATGTAAGGGCAATTTTGTAAGCACGTTGTTTTCTACCTGTACCATCATGGGGGATTATTTGGTTGGCGTGGGATATATCAGTCGGTTCTTCCTCTGGAGAAGAATCTTGATAGGCGTTGTCTTCTGTATATGACAGCTCGGCGATACTTGCATTCAGAGTGTATCCAACCCTTGGGATGGTGTTGATTAGGTTGGGTAGATCGTGAGACTCAAATTTTCTACGCAATAACAAAATGGCTTTATTCAGGCCTATATCACCACTGGCACTATTTCCCCAGATAGGCTCAATGAATAAATTTCGTTCTACGACGACATTGCAATGAGTACAAAGCACTTCCAAAACCTGACATTCTTTTTGACTCAAACGTATCTCTTTTCCATTGATCGTCATTTTATAATTGGCTGGCTCAAATGCAATTGAACCGTTAATCATAAAACCTTTGCTCATAAGCAGCCTTTATTATTTAAATGGTTATAATTTTAGTTCTGTTTTAAAAAGGATCAAGTTTTGCATTTGTTAATGAAATGTCGGCTCCTATTTTGTCTGATAAGGCTTGTTCTGATTTTGCTTGCGAGCATTCTAAAATGTCTATCAATATATTTTTTTGATGAAGATATGGTTTTATCAAACTGTTAAGGACGACTGGTTAGTGCCTGTCGCCTAGATGTGCTCTCTCTAGTATGTTGTTCACTCGGGGCATTCCCGGAGAATTGGAGGCACCAACCAAACCAATCACCCGAGGTGCCCGAGAGAACAACCATAAAAATGCCCGAATAGCCGTCTTTGGTCGACAGCTTCTTGTCTAGCGTATCCTTGAGCAGGGCCTGCGCGTTGAAGAGGCCGCTCACGCTGCGGAGGTCAGTACCCGCACCGCATACAAGTGGCTCACTCGATATCGCCAGGAGGGACCTGATGGTTTGTACAATCGCTCTTCTCGAGCAGCATCTTGCCCGTATGCCATTGATGACCAGCGCCAACAGAGGATTATCGAACTGCGCAAGCAGCGACTGACCTATCGGCACATCAGCCAATCTCTGGGCATAGGGCTCAGTACCGTTGCCCGTATCCTGCAACGAATGGGACTGAATCGACTGGCTAACTTGGAACCTGCCACTCTGGTATAACGCTATGAACATGAGAAGCCGGGTGACTTGCTGCATTTGGACATCAAAAAACTGGGGGGTTTCTATCGTCCCGGCCATCGTGTGACCGCCCCCAGGATGCTCCTGGGGCGGGATGGGAATATACGCATGTGGCGATTGATGAGCACTCCCATGTGGTGTTCAGTGCCCTGCATCCTGATGAAATGGGACGCAGTTCCTACCTGGCGCTGTTACAGGCACTTCGCTACTACGTCGGGCTCGGTATTCATTTCAGTCGGCTACTCACTGACAATGGAGCCTGTTATCGGTCGAAACGTTTCCAGAAGCTGTGTCGTCGGCTGGGGCTCAAGCATCCGCGCACCAAGCCTTGCACACCACAAAACAATGGCAAAGCAGAGCGCTTCATTCAGAGCTCCTGCGTGAGTGGGCCTATGCTCGGATCTATGACTCGTCAGAGCAACGGGACAGAGCTCCTGCAACCGTGGCTGCATGAGTACAACTGGCATCGTCCTCATGCCAGTCTGGGCTACCAGTCCCCCATCAGTCGTCCTCAATCTGTGAACAACCTGGCGGGTTTACACAGCTAGCTTTGCTGTCATAGGCTCCATCCGTATAAACACGCCCCAGCTTACGCCGCAGAGGGGCGAGCAATGTCGGCAATACCTCGGCATCATGGACATTTTCCAGCGAGACTTCAGCAGCCACTATATCGTGTGTCACCGAGTCTACTTCCGGATGCAACTTGCGTCAGACTCGCTACTTCTGGCCGCCATGCTTTCTGACCTTCCATTCACCCTCGCCAAACACTTTCAAGCCGGTGGAATCGATAACCAAATTGGTAACCTTGCCCTTGGGTGGCTTGCGGTATGTCACCTGCACGGTGCTGGCGCGCTTGCAGACACAGCTGTAGTGGGGTGGGGGTGGGGCTCAATCGGAGTGCTAATCAACTCGAGCAGGCCCTGAGTCACCCATAGGGATAGGTTGAAAATGCCCTTGAGCATCAGGACGGTGCTGGTGGTCTGGTCAGTGAAGAGCTGGCTACAGCCCTGTCGCCCGTGATTGTCGTGGTGGAACCAGTTGTTCATGACTTCGGCATCAACCCAGAAGGTGAGAGAGACACCGTTAATCAAAGACTTATTGTACTTAGGCTAGTTGGTGATGGAGTGAAGCAGCGTGCCCATGATGCAGACTTGAAGAGGATGCTGGTGCTCAGATCACCGAGCCCTCAGTTAGTTCCATTCAAGCTGCATCGATTTGGGCAACAACGCCCCTGACTACCCGATATTAGTGCTCTCGAATAGGAGCGAGCAATGAATTAGCTCTGAACTATTAGGATGCATTGAAACGCATTGAAAATAGGCGGCCAGATTCCAGACAAAAAGACTCAAGGGGCGAGCTTTTTGACAACTGCTTTAGCATAAAGCTCGGTAGAGACCTTCCACAATTGTGGAATTCATGCAGCAAGATTCCAGATAGATAGTTATGTGGAAAGGAGCTGGCTGGGGTTTGTTCAGGACTTGGTGGCAAGTTTCCAGAGCCTACTTTGGTCACAGAGAGGCCTTCGCTCACACCTCTCATGCATTTCACAAGTCAGGCATCAAGTTTGTACGTATAGAGCAAATTTTAATATTTTTCATATGGTTATTGAGAAATTTCCCATCGTGAGACATCCTTTCTGATATGCACTGATTGAGGGTTAGGCAATGACCGAAGGCTTCTTGTATGGTATGGCACTACTGCTAGTTTTTTTTACCTTGGTGTTTATCTGGTCGCTGTACAGCTACCGGAAACAGCACACGACGAAAAACCCAAGCCAGCATGACTGAAGAGTTGCATTTTTCTTCCTCGTGTTAACCTATTGGCAATAGGTGAACAGAGGAATTCAGCATGCGCCATGTGAAAAACATCTTTATGATGTTGATCGTCACCATCGGATTGATGGCGATTCAGGACACCAAGTTCGGCTGGTTGCTGGTTTGTTACCCTGTCACTCTGTGGGGCTGGCCGCTCTTGTCCTTTATGGTTGGACATCCTATCCGCTTTTATTTGTTGGTATTTCTCTTTTTCCCATCACTGTTTTTATGCTGGCAGGTCGCATTATCAATGTTGTTTTCAATATTGGTGATATGGGTTTACAAAACAAAGGATACACTGCCACCGCGCCCAAAATCTGGCATCGTTATCAAAAATTACTACTTCTGGTGAAGAGTCAAGAAAAAGCAAGAACTTTCACATGTGAAAGCCTCACTCTATTAGCGCATCAAAAACCAATACGCTGATAACCAGTAAATGGACCTGTAAAACCAGCCCATGAGCCAAATGCTCCATCACATTGTTTTATAGATGAATTTTATTTTTTCATTTTGTCCTAAAAGGGCAGTTTCAGCGACGATGTTTTCTACATACAACATTCAGAATGCTCCTGCCAACACATGAAAAACCAGGAGGATGTATGGCTGAAACACAAAATAGAACATTGCTAACGATGGCTGAGGTTGCTGAACTGACTTACCTTTCACAGTCGACAGTACGGCGCCTTGTAAAAGCAGGAATCTTACCAGTCCCCATCAGATTAGGCCCCACCGGCCGTTCAATTAGATTCAAGCTGTCTGACATTCAGCAATATCTAAATAACATTTGAGGGAGGTGCTTATGGAATTTCGATTACTGCCGGATGCACTGGAATGCAGGGAATCCGAACGCTGGGTAAAGATTGGAGGGCACATCAAGGTGCGAGTCCGTACCCGCGCGGCCGATCAGAAGCGTAGCTATGGCGTCCTGCTTGAGTGGAAAAATCTGGATGGGGTGTACTTACAAGATATCGTCTTAGTTAAGCATCTTCAGGGTGATAACAGCAGGCAGGTTCGGGAAATGCTGATCGATTCTGGCTATCCACTCGAACTTAGCCCCCACGCATGGCCACGTATCCAGCGCTATCTACTCAGTGAGATCCAACGTGCTGAACCTGCGACCTGTGCTGAACGAACCGGGTGGCACTCAGAAGGTTTTGTCACTCCAAGCTGGGGTGCCCCCAGGAAGAATGAAAAGCTGTACCTTCTGCGCAGGGGACTGGATATGGAGCTGAGATCATCTGGCACGCTGGAACAGTGGCAGGAAGAGATTGGCAAAGTCTGCATTGGTAATCCGCTGCTGATTTTTTGCTGTGGAGTCGCTCTGAGTGCACCTCTGCTCAGTAGCTCAGGCGTCGAAAACGTGATCTTCCATCTCTATGGCGACTCGGGCTCTGGTAAATCTACAGCAATGAAGGTAGCAACTTCGGTCTTAGGCGATGAGCCACTCATGCGAACCTGGTTGAGCACTGCCAATGGCCTAGCTGCGGCCGCAGCACTACACCACGACGTCCCGCTTTTTCTGGATGAATTATCTCAGGCCAAAGCTGAAGATGCGGATGTAGCTGTCTACTCAATTTGTAATGGTAGACCCAAGCTGAGATCCAACGAAACGGGTCAGTTAGCCATGGGAGAATCTTGGCGAACCATTGCCCTGTCAAACGGGGAGGTAACGCTGGCTGAACACTTGGCACAACTAGGTAAAGAACCATTGGCAGGACAGTTGAGCCGAGTGATTGAGATCCCGATAACAGGTCAGTATGGCATGTTTGATACACTTCACGGTTTCAAACGGGGAGACCTGCTGTCAGACGAGTTAAAGCGACGCTGTAAAAACTACTACGGTAGCTTGTTCCCCGCATGGGTAGACCGATTGGTCAGTTATGAAGAGGCGGAGCTAGCAAGAAAAGTTACGGCTCTACTCAATTATCACAGCGAACTGATGAAAGAGAACGCGGAGGTTACCCTAGGCTATTCCGTCAGTCCCCAAGTAATGCGTGTAATCAGGCATTTTGCCATAGTCCAAGTTGCGTTGATCATGGCCAACCATTTCAACCTGTTGCCTTGGCTCGAGCATCATTCAGTGAATGCTATTAACCATTGCTTCAGCCTATGGCTAAAGAACCGAGGTCATGGTTTGGACAACGAGGATTACCGGCTGTTCTGTATGCTGAAGGCCGCCATACAGGATTGGGGACCCCATATAAGACCCCAGGAAGGCCGATTGAACTCTGGGGTTGGTTACTGCCGAACACATCAGGGGGAGCTGCAATGGTTAATCAAACCTGATGTGCTGAAACAAGCGCTGAATTTGCGCCCCCAATACCGTTCACAGATGCTGCGATTAGTCAAAAGAGATTGGTTGCAATTCAACGAGTTAGATAGATTGACTCTCAAAGTCGTACAGGAGAAAAAAACGGCCCGCTATTTTGCCATCTGGCCTGAGCGTATCAAGAGAGGCCTGACCGCGCTGGAGGTTGATTGAATGGATTTCCCGGTCTTCCCAGTTATATCGGCTCTGTTGTGAGGTGACTGCATGCAAACCGTTTTTATGCTCTTGGCGCAATACGAGAAACCCATCGTACCGCTTAAAGAGATCTGTAGTGAGTATTTTGGTCTGTCATATCAAACTGCTAGACAGCGGGCAAATGCCGGGATGTTACCCATCCCAACGTTCAGAACCAGCCAAAAGAGCGACTATCTGGTGCACCTGACTGACCTGGCCAGCTATATAGATCAGCAGAGAGAGAAAGAAGTACGCAGGTTAACGGCGATCACGAAGATGGAGGCACGAAGATAATCTTCTGGATATGCAAGCCCGCGAATCGCGGGCTTTTTTTGATTTTTGGTCTTTGTCAGTGATCTAGTGCTAGACGTTCCTGCCAGCACTGCAAACAGCTCAAGGAAGGCATATAGGCAGAACCGTATGACGATGCTGCTACCCATGTACCTTCCTATTCGCTCTTAAGATCTCGAGTGGGTATAATCAAATGGTCAGCAACATCAACATAACCTGTTGATGATGTTGATTTTTGTCTTTAACGAACAAAGTTGTTGGGACATATTCGTAGAGTAGACAAGAAGAGCTGAAAGGCTTGAGAAAACCCCTGATTAAAGCCGTTTTGGCAGACACCTGCCCCATATCTGCCCCATGGAAATTGAAGGCCACGCCTGGTAAGGGCTAGAGAAAAAATCTCACCAATCCAGCATGGGGGCGATGGAAAAACGCTGCGCCTGCATAAAAATCATCCGGGTTGGCTAAACAAAGGGGGCGGATTTTACCACAACGTGAGGCAGCCCCAGAAAATGAATTTTGTCACCGCGTCAAAGGGGGCCCTGTGATAGTATCCGGCTAATAAAAAGGGTAATTGCGTGATCATGAATCAAGACCAACTTTTACAACGAGCCGAACGACTCTGCGAACAACGCGGGATCCGCTTCACCCCTACCCGGCGTCAGGTTTTCAGGCTACTGGCTGCCCACGGCAATGCCATCAGCGCCTATGATCTGTTGGCCCGGTTGCAGCAGACCGAGGCCCATGCCAAGCCGCCGACCGTTTATCGGGCACTCGATTTTCTGCTCGAACAGGGCTTTGCCCACAAGGTGGAATCGCTCAACGCCTTCATTTTCTGCTGTCACTTCGATCATGCCCACCCGATGCAACTGCTCATCTGCGATCGGTGTGGCGAGGTGGTCGAGTTGCATGACTCGGCGATCGATGGTGCGTTTTCCGAGCAAGCCCACTTGCATGGCTTTACTATTACCAATAAGACAATAGAGGCACATGGCCAATGTGCTCGCTGTACGCCCACCGTAGGAAGTCAACATGAAGGCTGATTTTGTAAACCCGTTCCTGCTTTCCTTGCTCAATGTGCTCTCCACCATGGCACAGCTCGAGCTCAAGCCAGGCAAACCCAAACGCAAGATGGACGAGCTGGCGCGCGGCGATGTCTCCGGTCTCATCGGCATGGTCGGCCCGCAGACCCGTGGCTCGCTCTCTATCAGCTTCGAGAAGGGGCTGGCGCTGGAGATCATGCGCCGGATGCTGGGCGAGGCTCCGGCCACCATCAATGAAGAAGTGACCGACATGGTGGGCGAGATCACCAATATGGTGACCGGTGGCGCCAAGCGCATGCTGGGGGAGAAGGGGTATGAGTTCGACATGGCGACCCCCATCATCGTCTCCGGCCCCAACCACACCATCACTCATCGTGCCGACGGCACCAAGATCATGATGCCATTCGAATCAGATTACGGTCGTGCCACCATCGAGATCTGTTTCGAGTAACCCTATGTGGAAAGCGCTGAAATGGTTCTTCATCGGTTGGGCCCTGCTGCTCATCCTGTCTGATCTCCAGATCACCACTTCGCTCTACAAGTACGAAGACAATCGGGTGGTCGTGAACTTTCCGCGCTGGCAGGCAGATCAGCCCTGGGGCACCTTTGAGTGGCATGCCGGGAGGGTGGAGGCCCATTGGTATGGTCTGGCAGGCAGACCCAAGCAGGTAGACCCGCTGCTGTAGCAGCCAGGATGACAGATCCAATGCAAGAGGCCAGCTGATGCTGGCCTCTTGTCGTTGGTCGCCCGGTTGATCAGGCCGCTTCGGCTGCCAGATCTTCGCGGGGGCGCAGCAGCATGCCGAGGCCGCAGGTCAGCAGGGTGGGCAGCAACCAGGCCAGCCCCTTGTCGAACAGCGGCAGGAAGGCGAACGCATCCATCTGCATGCCGGCCGCTCCCAGCCCGTCCAGACAGCCGAACAGAAAAGCCACCAGCAACACGGCGCGAAACGTCAGTCGTGGCCGGCCGAAGTAGCCCTGCATCAAGGTCACCAGCACCAGTGCGATGGCGACCGGGTAGATGGCGACCAGCACCGGGATGGAGAGGCTGATGAGCTGGCTCAGCCCGACGTTGGCCACCAGGATGGAGACACACCCCATCAGCAGTACCCACTTGCGGTATGTCCAGCCGGCCAGACCGTGGAAGTAGTCGGCGCTGGCGCAGAGCAGGCCGACCGCGCTGGTGAAGCAGGCCAGGGTGATGATGGCGGCCAGGATCAACTGGCCGTAGTGGCCGAACAGGCGCAACACATAGGCGTTGACGATGGCGCCGCCATTGTCGACGTTGGTCACCACGCCCGCCGCGCTGTTGCCCAGGTAGAACAGGGAGATGTAGACCGCCGAGAGGCCAACTGCCGAGATGAGGCCTGCGATGGTCAGATACTTGAACTGGTTCGGGTAGTCCTCGATGCCCGTGCGCCTCAGTAGGCCGATGATGAGGGCACCGAACATCAGGGAGGCGAGGGTATCCATGGTGTTGTAGCCTTCCAGCATGCCCTTGATGAGCGGGGTATCGATATAGTCGCCGCTGGCCTCCGGCATGCCGCCCTGTGGGGCGATGACGACGCCGAGCGCCAGGATCAGCAGCATCACCATCAAGGCCGGAGTCAGGTACTTGCCCACCGCATCCAGCAGCCTGCCCCGATCCAGCGACACCAGGACCACCAGCGCAAAGAAGCACAGGCTGTAGAGCAGCAACCCGTGCTGGCCGGCTTCGCCGAGCCAGGGCTTGAGCCCCATCTCGTAGGCCACCAGCCCGGTGCGGGGGGTGGCAAAGGCCGGCCCCATGATGATGTAGATGGCGATGGCCAGCGCCGTGGCCACCCAAGTCGGCAGATAGCGGGTCATCGCCGTCCAGCCGCTGCTGCCTTGTCCGGCGCTGCCTCTGGCAACGGCGACCAGCGTCAACAGGGGCAGACCCACTGCTGTCAGCAGAAAGCCGACCATGGCTGGCATCAGATGCTCACCGGCCATGAAGCCTGCGAGCGGTGGAAAAATGATGTTGCCTGCCCCCAGATAGAAAGCAAACGTCATAAAACCCAGTCCGAATATATCGGACAACTTCAGTGATTTCGTCAAACCTGACCTCATCTGCCTTATCAGCTTGTTTTTGTTGATTGCACCCACTGCCTGGCAGATATCCGCATAACAATGCTTACTTCTCCTCCACGATGAGCACATCGATAAAGGAGCACTCTTCTGAGCATAAAGAAGAGATGTTTGATCTCAATCACACATTAATATCTTGAAACAATTCAATTGACCAGAATAAATCACCGACGGATCAGCTGCTGGCTGCTGTGAGGGAGGTCGGGCGTGGCGACATGGCTCTGGCAGCCGGAAAGGGACAACAGGTGGTAATAAAAGGCTGCTGGCTGACAAACAAAAGAGCCTGCACAAGGCAGGCTCTTTGAGAGGGACGGGAGCGAAATCAGGCGGCTTCGGCAGCCAGTTTCTCGCCGGAGCGTACCGCCATGCCGAGGCCACAGGCCAGCAGGGTCGGCAGCAACCAGGCCAGGCCCTTGTCGAACAGCGGCAGGAAGGCAAACGCATCCATCTTCATGCCGGCGGCACCCAGACCGTCCAGGCAGCCAAACAGGAAGGCGACCATCAGTACGGCGCGGAACACCAGGCGCGGGCGGCCGAAGTAACTCTTCAGGAAGGTGACCAGCACCAGTGCCACGGCAACCGGGTAGATAGCGACCAGCACCGGGATGGAGAGACTGATGAGCTGGCTCAGGCCCACGTTGGCTACCACGCCGCAGATGACCCCCAGCAACACTACCAGTTTCTTGTAGCTCATGCCGGTCAAGTTGTGGAAGAAGTCGGAGCAGGCGGAGATCAGACCCACGGCGGTGGTGAAACAGGCCAGGGTGATGATGGCTGCCAGGATGAACTGACCCGGCTGACCGAACAGGCTCAACACATAGGCGTTGACGATGGCACCGCCGTTGCTGATGTCGGTGGCGACGCCGGCTGCGGTGTTGCCCAGCTGGAACAGGGAGACGTAGACCACGGACAGACCGATGGCGGAGATGATGCCCGCGATGGCCAGGTATTTGAACTGGCTCTGGTAGTCATGAATGCCTTTCTGACGCAACAGGTCGACGATCAGGGCGCCGAACATCAGGGACGCCAGGGTGTCCATGGTGTTGTAGCCTTCCAGAATCCCTTTCACAAAGGGGCCGTTCTGATAGTCGCCGGAAGAGACCGGCATATTACCTTGCGGGGCGACGAACACACCGATGGCCAAGGTCAGCAGCAACAGCATCAGCACCGGAGTCAGGTATTTGCCGATGGCATCCATCAGCTTGCCCTGATTGAGGGAGACCAGAATGGCCACGCCGAAGAACAGTACAGTATAGGCCGCCAGACCGGCTTGACCCATATCACCAATGAAAGGCTTGAGGCCCATTTCGTAAGCCACCAGGCCGGTACGGGGGGCGGCGAAGGCCGGGCCGATAATGATGTAGATGGCGACGGCCAGAGCGGTGGCGACACCAGCCGGCAGCAGCTTGGTCATGCCGGTCCAGCCATTGCCTGCCTTGGCGACGGCGATGATGGTGATAAGGGGCAGGCCCACGGCGGTGACCAGGAAACCCAGCATGGCGAGAGAGAGGTGCTCACCCGCCATGTAACCGGCCAACGGCGGGAAGATGATGTTGCCGGCGCCCAGATAGAAGGCGAAGGTCATGAAGCCCAATCCGAGCACGTCGGACATTGTGAGTGATTTCGTCAAGTTCAACCTCGTCTGTCTTGTAAACTATTGCTTGTTATAGTTTTTTATTGGTCATCGACCGATATTGTTCAGGGGTAAAAAAAATGAGCCCCGCTTGTTTTTTCATCGCGACCAGTGGTTTGAGCTGGTCTTGAGCGGGTGCTCGTTTAGGAGTCAGCATAATGGCGTGAAAAAATAGTTCAAGACGAAATTTACATCTTCAAATAGAAGGGGCTGGTCAGTTGGATGTATCTGTCGGAATAGGTTCCATCAGCAGAATGGATCACAATTTCACCCCGCTCACACTTGTTTAATCCTCTGCCAAGTCGCAATAAAACACGATTTGCCGCTTTTCCTGCCCTGGTGATAACAGCTGTATAACAAACGGCGTGCAGATCATAATTTGCCGAGATGCATAAAATTTCATCGGCCATGGCCGTTGGCACGACCAGCGCAACCTCGCCGTTGGGGGCCAATAGCCGGTCACAGGCGACCAGCAGATCCCGGCTGTCGAGGCCGCCGGTATGGCGTGCCAATGCCCTGGCGGGATCGCGAAATGACTGGCCCGCCACGAAGTAGGGGGGGTTGGAGACGATCAGATCGTAAGGGGCGGCCTGATAGTTTTGAATGGCGCTCTCGATGACGGTGACCCGCTCATGCCAGGGGGAGGCTGCCGCATTCTCGCGAGCCTGCCGGGCTGCATTGCTATCCAGCTCTACCGCATCGATGTGGCAGTCGGCAGGGCTGCGCTGGGCCAGCATCAGGGCGATGAGGCCGCTGCCGCTGCCAATGTCGAGCACCCGGCGGGCGTTGGTGACAGGCGCCCAGGCGCCGAGCAGGATGCCATCGGTGCCGACTTTCATGGCGCAGCGATCGTGATCAACATGAAATTGCTTGAAGGTAAAACCGCTGTTTCGTCCCATCCGACTCCCGTCCTGTGCCAGCGCCGCAGAAAATGGTCGGCGATTATAGCGACTAAGCCACAGTCGCCATAGGAGCCGACGACATAATCGCCTATAATCTGCCGTTTCCTTAATGACCGAGTATTGCCATGAGCCAGTCCTTTGATGATTTCGACCTGAATCCAGCCCTCAACCGGGCCTTGGCCGAGATGGGTTTCACCCGCCCCACCACCATTCAGCAAATGGTGCTGGAGCCAGCCCTGGACGGCCGCGATATTCTGGCATCCGCCCCGACCGGTACCGGTAAGACCGCCGCCTTCTTGCTGCCGGCCCTGCAGCATCTGCTGGACTTCCCGCGCCGCAAGCCGGGTCCGTGCCGCATGCTGGTGCTGACCCCGACCCGCGAGCTGGCGCTGCAGGTCACCGCCCACGCCAAGGCGCTGGCGGCTCACACCAACCTCAGCATCGAGACCATCATCGGCGGCGTCAGCCATGAAGAGCAACTGCCGGCCCTGACCAAGACCACCGACATCGTGGTGGCCACCCCGGGCCGCCTGCTCGAGTACATCGAGAAAGAGGAGTTCGAGAGCCACGATATCGAGGTACTGGTGCTGGACGAAGCGGACCGCATGCTGGATATGGGCTTCATCAAGGATGTGAACCGCATCGTGGAAGAGGCGCGTTATCGCAAGCACACCATGCTGTTCTCCGCCACCCTGGAAGGGGCAGGCCTTGAGAAGTTCGCCAACGATATCCTGAAGGAGCCGGTAGAGCTACACGCCGAGCCGCCCCGCAGCGAACGTCGTCCCATCACCCAGTGGGTGCACCTGGCCGACGATGCTGCTCACAAGCTGGCCCTGCTGGTACACATCCTGAAAGATCCCGAGACCCAGAAAGCCATCATCTTCGTCAAGACCCGTGAGCGGCTGGCGGAGCTGTCCGGTCAGCTGCAGGCGGCTGGCGTCTCCTGCGCCTGGATCCGCGGCGAGATGGAGCAGAGCAAGCGCATCGAGTCGATCCGCAAGTTCCATGAAGGGGAAGTGCCCTTCCTCATCGCCACCGACGTGGCCGCCCGCGGCATCGACCTGCCCAACGTCAGCCATGTCATCAACTACGACATGCCCTACGGCGCCGATGTCTATGTCCACCGGATCGGCCGCACCGGTCGTGCCGGCAACCGCGGTTGCGCCATCAGCCTGGTGGAAGCCCACGACATGGCGATGGTCGCCAAGATCGAGCGCTACACCGAAGAGCGTCTCAAGCGCCGGGTGATCGACGAACTGCGCCCCAAACATAAAGAGGCGCGGGTGCCGGTGAAGAAGAAAAAGCCGAAGGACGACAAGAAGAAGTCGGCCAAGAAGAAAAAGAAGTAAGCCTGCCCGCCACAACGGCCATCCCCGGATGGCCGTTGTGCTATCTGGTACTCACTCGATGGGGGCCAGAAAAGAAAAAAGCCGACGTATAAACGTCGGCCAATAAAAAGTGCTTACAACAGAGGATTCACCTATTCAGACTTGGGGATCCTGAATTTGGTTCCCTCGGGTCGTAATTAATTTTCAGCGCGTTTGAACATCAGGGTATTGGCGTCGGACTCTTCCGCTACGAAGTAGTAGCCATCGGTGTTGAACCCGGTCAGCTGTTCCACCTTGGTGAGTCTGTGCTTGATGATGTGACGGGCCATCATGCCGCGCGCCTTCTTCGCGTAGAAGCTGATGATCTTGAACTGGCCGTTCTTCTCGTCCTTGAACACCGGCGTGATGATGCGCCCCTGCAGGGCCTTGGGACGTACCGACTTGAAGTACTCGTCGGAGGCGAGATTGATCAGCACCTCGTCTCCCTGAGCGGCCAGCGCCTTGTTCAGGTGGGCGGTGATGATGTCGCCCCAGAACTGGTAGAGATCCTTGCCACGCCCGTTGTCGAGGCGGATCCCCATCTCCAGCCGGTAAGGCATCATCAGATCGAGCGGACGCAGCACCCCGTAGAGACCGGAGAGCATGCGCAGGTGTGCTTGGGCGAAGTCGAAATCAGCCTCGCTGAAATCCTCCACCGCCAGTCCCGTATAGACATCCCCCTTGAAGGCCAGTAGCGCCTGGCGGGCATTGGCCGGGGTGAAGTCGGGTTGCCAGTCGGCAAAGCGGGCGGCGTTGAGGCCGGCCAGCTTGTCGCTGATCTTCATCAGGCTGGCGATCTGGTCCGGGCTCAGCTGGCGGGCCCGGCCGATCAGCTCGGCGGAGTGGTCCAGCAGCTCGGGTTGGGTGAAACGAGAAGTCACCAGCGGCGACTCGTAATCCAGCGTCTTGGCCGGGGAAACCACAATCAGCATAACGATCCTTTATAGCGGTGACGCACGCCCCTCATTCATCCAGGGTGACGTTGTCGAGAGTGCCTGCACCCAGCTGCTCGCGCCCTGACAGCTTGATCAGCAGTCGCAGGTCGTTGGCCGAGTCGGCATGGGCAAGGGCTTCACTGTAGCCAATTTGGCCGGCACAGAACAGGGCGAACAGCGCCTGATCGAAGGTCTGCATGCCGAGCTCGGTGGACTTGGTCATCACCTCCTTGAGCCGGTGCACCTCCCCCTTGCGGACGATATCGGTGATGAGCGGGGTGTTGAGCAGCACCTCGAAGGCCGCACAGCGACGGCGCCCGTCCAGGCTGGGCAGCAGTTGCTGGGCCACGATGGCACGCAGGTTGAAGGAGAGATCGAACAGGAACTGGCGGTGTTTCTCCTGAGGGACCAGGTGCAGGATGCGGTCCAGCGCCTGGTTGGCATTGTTGGCATGCAGGGTGGCGAGGCAGAGATGACCTGTCTCGGCAAACTGCAGGGCAAACTCCATGGTCTCCTGGCTGCGGATTTCGCCGATCAGGATCACGTCTGGCGCCTGGCGCAGCGAACTCTTCAGCGCCACGTCGAACGACGCTGTGTCTATGCCCACCTCGCGCTGGGTGATCAGGCTGCGGCCGTGCTGATGCACGAACTCCACCGGATCTTCCACCGTCAGGATGTGGCCGTCCATATGCTGGTTGCGATAACCGATCATGGCCGCCTGGGTGGTGGATTTGCCAGCGCCGGTGGCACCGACGAACAGCACCAGCCCGCGCTTGGCCAGGGCGATCTCCTGCAGGATGGGGGGCAGCGCCAGCTCGTCAAAGGTGGGAATGCGGGTCTCGATACGGCGCAGCACCATGCCCGGCAGCTCCTGCTGCCAGAAGGCACTGACCCGAAAGCGGCCAAGCACCTCGCGGTGAATGGCGTAGTTGGCCTCCTTGGTGTGCAGATAGCGCTCGAAGTGCTCAGGGCTCAGGGTCTCCTTGACCAGCGCCAGCGCCCCTGCCTTGTCGAGGGGGACTTCTGTCAGCGACTGCAGGTGGCCGTTGACCTTGAGGGTCGGCGGCGTGCCGACCGTGATGAACAGATCCGAGCCTTTGCGGGCGACCAGCTCGGTCAGCAGGGCATCCAGATTCATAACGACTCCTTCCCTAGATTCGTCGTGGTTAGATGGTATTGGGATCGACCGCCTTGGCCTTGGCATCGAGCGCCGCCACCATGCCGCGACTCACCAGCTGCTTGAGGCTCTGATCCATGGTCTGCATGCCGTGGGTCATCCCGGTCTGGATCACCGAGTAGAGCTGGGCAATCTTGTCTTCCCGGATGAGGTTTCGTACGGCGGGAATGCCCATCATGATTTCGTGGGCTGCCACCCGGCCGCCGCCGATACGCTTGAGCAGGGTCTGGGAGATGACCGCCCGCAGCGACTCGGAGAGCATGGAGCGCACCATGTCTTTTTCCGGACCGGGGAAGACGTCGATGATCCGGTCGATGGTCTTGGCCGCCGACGAGGTGTGCAGGGTGCCGAACACCAGGTGGCCGGTCTCGGCCGCGGTCATGGCCAGACGAATGGTTTCCAGGTCACGCATCTCGCCCACCAGGATGATGTCCGGGTCTTCCCGCAGCGCCGAGCGCAGGGCGTTGCTGAAGCTCTTGGTATCGCGGTGTACTTCCCGCTGGTTCACCAGACAGCGCTTGTTCTCGTGCACGAATTCGATGGGATCCTCGATGGTGAGGATGTGGTGATGAAAGTTCTCGTTGATGTAGTTGACCATGGCCGCCAGGGTGGTGGATTTGCCCGAGCCGGTCGGGCCGGTCACCAGTACCAGACCGCGGGGGTATTCGGCAATCTTGCGAAAGATCTCCGGCGCGTCCAGATCTTCGAGGCTCAGCACCGTGCTGGGGATGGTCCGAAATACCGCGCCGGAGCCGCGTGCCTGCTGGAAGGCGTTGACCCGGAAGCGGGCGAGGTTCGGCACCTCGAACGAGAAGTCCACCTCGAAGTTCTCCTCCAGTTCCTTGCGCTGGTGGTCGTTCATGATGTCGTAGATGAGGGCGTGCACTTCCCGGTGTTCCAGGGCGGGCAAATTGATCTTGCGAACCTCGCCATCAACCCTGATCATCGGGGGAACCCCGGCCGAGAGGTGTAGATCCGAGGCTTTATGTTTTACACTGAAAGCCAATAACTCTGTGATATCCATAGATTTGTCATTCTCCCATCACAAGATCACTAACGAAACATGAACCAGATTGCCGAGCACCTGCTTCAGGTCAAGGAACGTATTGTACAAGCCGCCAGTCGCGCGGGCCGAAGCCGCGATCACATCCAGCTGCTGGCGGTCAGCAAGACCAAACCGCTGGAGGCCGTTTGCGAGGCCTATGCCGCCGGTCAGCGCCGCTTCGGCGAATCCTACGCCCAGGAAGCGGCGACCAAGATAGATACCCTGCGTGAGCAAGGGGTCTGTGCAGACATAGAGTGGCACTTTATCGGCCCGCTGCAATCGAACAAGTCCAAGCTGGTGGCCGAGCGTTTCGACTGGGTGCAGAGCGTGGACAGAGAGAAGCTGATCGAACGCCTGAACAACCAGCGCCCGAGCGGGCTCGCACCGCTAAATGTCTGTCTGCAAATCAATATTAGCGGAGAGAGCAGCAAATCCGGAACGTCGGAGCAAGAGATTTTCCGCCTGGCTGAACTGGTCTCCCGCTGTGAACGGCTGCGGCTGCGCGGCCTGATGGCGATTCCGGAGCACACCAGCGACGAGGCGGTGCTGGCCGCCCAGATGGTGCGCATGCAGACTCTGTTCACCGAGCTTGCGCAACAATACCCGGGCGTCGACACCCTCTCGATGGGGATGACCGAGGATCTCGAACTGGCGATCGGCCACGGCAGCACCATGGTGCGAGTCGGTACCGCCATCTTCGGTGCCCGCGACTATTCATGAGCAAGGCCCGGGATGCGATGCATCGGGCAGTGCTTTTTTCAGGTAACAGGAGCGTTTGATGCAGCATAGAATCCTCGCCTTTATCGGGGCGGGCAACATGAGCCGCAGTATCATTGCCGGTCTGGTTCAGGCGGGCTATCCGGCCGACCGGATCATCGCCGCCAACCCCAGTCGGCCCAAGCTGGATGCGCTGGCCAACGACTATGGCATCCGCATCACCCAGGACAACGCCGAGGCGGCCCGGGCGGCGGAGGTGATCGTGCTGGCGGTCAAGCCGCAGCTGATGGCCGCCATGCTGAGCGCGCTGGTGGCACAGCTGGGCACGCTGGAGGGCAAGCTGCTCATCTCCATCGCCGCCGGCATCAAGGTGGCGCGGCTGGCCGAGATGGCGGGCGGCCACGGCCGGATCATCCGCACCATGCCGAACACCCCCTCTCTGCTGGGGCTGGGGATGACCGGGCTGTACGCGCCGCCCGGCATCGAGCAGGCTGACCGGGAGCTGGCCGAGCAGATGATGCAGGCGGTGGGCAAAACCCTGTGGGTGGAGCAGGAGTCCAGCATCAACGGCGTCATCGCCGCGGCCGGCAGTGCGCCCGCTTATTTCTTCCTGTTCATGCAGGCCATCGCCGAAGAGGCCGAGGCCATGGGCTTCTCCCCCGAGCAGGCCCGCCTGCTGGTGCAGCAGACCGCTCTTGGTGCGGCCGCCATGGTCGAGCAAAATCCCGAGCTGTCGTTGCAGACCCTGCGCGAGCAGGTGACCAGCAAGGGCGGCACCACCGCCGAGGCGATCAAGACTTTCCAGCAGCAGGGACTGATGCCGCTGACGGCACACGCCATGCAGGCGGCCGTTGCCCGGGCCGGCGAAATGGAAACCCTGTTCTGAACCCGATTTCTCTTACTCTCTGTCTCAACCTGGAGCCCAGATGAACACTGCTTACTTTCTGATTAACACGATTTTTGACCTCTATCTCATGGTGGTGCTGTTGCGCGTCTGGCTGCAGTGGGCCCGCGCAGACTTCTACAACCCCATGAGCCAGATGGTGGTCAAGCTGACCAATCCGCTGGTGGTGCCGCTGCGCCGGATCATTCCCGGGTTTGGTGGGCTGGACATGGCCTCTGTGCTGCTGGCCATCATCATCGCCTTCGCCAAGCTGGCACTGCTCAAGAGCATGAACGTGCTGCTGGCCGACTGGCTCACCCTCAGCCTGTTTGCCGGGCTCACCGTGCTGAAGAAGGCCGGCTCCATGATCTTCTGGGTGCTGCTGATCCGCGCCATCCTGAGCTGGGTCAGCCAGGGTCGCAACCCCATCGAGTACGTGATGCACCAGCTGACCGAGCCCTTCCTGGCCCCCATCCGCCGCATTCTGCCGGCACTGGGCGGGCTGGATCTCTCCGTGTTGGTCGCCTTTATCGGGCTGCAGGCCATAAACTATCTGTTGGGCGATCTGTTCGGCCAGCTGTGGTGGATGATTTGATGGCAGCCGTCCTGCGGGAAGGGGATGAGCTGATAATGCATCTGATGATCCAGCCCAAGGCGAGTCGGGATCAGATCGTCGGATTGCACGGAGAAGAGTTGAAAGTGGCCATCACGGCGCCGCCGGTGGATGGCCAGGCCAACAGCCACTTGATCAAGTATCTGGCCAAGCAGTTCAAGGTGGCCAAGGGGCAGGTTCGCATCGTGCGGGGGGAGCTGGGGCGGCACAAGACGGTCGCCATCGAGGCGCCCAGGCAGATCCCCGCCGAGGTCAGTGCCCTGCTGGACAATCAGGGTTAACACGAGAAGGATGACATCATGAAAACAGCCTGGATAAGCTGCCTGCTGGCACTGCTGCTGACCTTGCCCCTGCGGGCCGAACAGATGAAGGAGCTGGGCCCCTGGCAGGTGCACTACAGTGCCTTCAACTCCAGCTTCCTCACCCCCGAGGTGGCCAAGGCCTATGGTCTGGAGCGCAGCCGCTACAACGGCATCGTCAACATCGCGGTGCAGAACAAGCAGGGGGTCGCCCAGGCGGTGGGGATCAGCGGCGAGGCCAAGAACCTCACCGGCACCATCCGCACTCTGAGCTTCCAGGAGGTCAAGGAGGGGGATGCCATCTACTATCTGGCGGTGCTGCCCTATCGCAACGAAGATACCTACCAGTTCACCCTGAAGATCATGGGGGAGGGGCAGCAGCAGACGCTGACCTTCCAGCAGACCTTCTACGTCGACTGATGCCGACGCCGGTGATGCCCTGTAAAAAAGCCCCGAACGCAGGTTCGGGGCTTTTTTTATGACGGCGAGTCGGTTGGTGGGGTGAAGTCGTGGATCTCCCCGATCCGCGGGGTGAAGCGGGGATCCTGATCCCGGTTGTGCTCCACCCACTCCATGGCCTGACAGAAGCTCTCCCGCTTCGAGAATTCGCTGCGCACCTGATCGATGGCCCGCTCCGCGCTGCGCCGCTCCATCTTGCTGGCCTTGCGGTCGCTGAACTGCTTGTGCTGGGCCAGCATCCATTCGGTGAATGCCTGGCGGCACTGTGCCTCGCTGGCGGCCTGGGCGGGCAGGGCTGTAAGCAGGGCGATCATCAATAAATAGCGCATAACAACATCGGTGATTGAGGGGCGTGATTGTCTGAAAGGGCGGCATTCTATGCCGAAAACTTGAGCATGAACAGGGGGAGAGAGGGGGCCGGCATGGCCGGCCCCTACAGGGTCAGTGTTTGACGAGGTAGAGCTGGCGGCTGTAGGCCACGTCTTCCGGATTGTTGATGGGATAGCCCTTGAGCCAGGGCTTGATCAGCCGAGCGTTGGTGTACTGATAGATGGGGGCGATGGGCGCCTCGTCCTGCAGTATGGTTTCGGCCTCATCGAACAGGCTGGCCCGTTCACGGGGATCCTGGCTGTTGGCAGCCTTGGCCAGCAGGGCATCGTAGCCGGCATTGGCGAAGCGGGCCATGTTGCCGCTGTGGTGGGAGCCCCACAGGCCGAGGAAGGCGGACGGATCGTTGTAGTCGGCCACCCAGGAGGAGCGGATCACCTCGAACTGGCCGCTCTGGCGGCTGTCGAGATAGGTTTTCCACTCCTGATTGGTGAGCTCGACCCGGGCCCCCAGCTTCTGTTTCCACAGGTTGGCGATGGCCAGCGCCATCTTCTTGTGTACCTCGGCCGTGTTGTAGAGCAGGGTCAGCTTGAGCGGGTTGGCCGGGCCGTAGCCCGCCTCCTTGAGCAGGGCTCTGGCCTTGTCGTCCAGCTCCTGCTGACTGCTGCTGGAGAGCAGGTTGGCCTTGGGCTCGAAGCCGGCAACCACGTCCGGGGTGAAGTGATAGGCCGGTTTTTCTCCGGTACCCAGGATCTTGCTGGCGATGAGGCCCCGATCGATGGTGTAGGAGAGCGCCTTGCGCACCCGCACGTCGTTGAGGGGCGCGCGCTGGGTGTTGAAGGCGTAGTAGTAGGTGCCGAGCTGATCCGGGGTATAGACCTCGCCCGGGATCTGCTGCATCAGTTTGTGATACTGCTCCTTGGGGAAGGACTCGGTGATGTGCAGGTCGCCGGCCAGGTAGCGGTTGGTGGCCGCGCTCTCCTGATTGATGGGCACGAAGGTGACCTTGGTCAGCACGGTATGGGCGCGATCCCAGTAGTAGGGGTTGGGGGTCAGCTCCAGCTTCTCGTTCACCACCCGGTGACTCAGCACGAAGGCACCGTTGCCGACCAGCTTGCCGGGCTGGGTCCACTGGTTGCCGTATTGCTCCATGCTGGCGCGATGCAGCGGCGACAGGCTGGGGTGGGTCAGCAGGCTCAGGAAGTAGGGCACCGGCTGGGAGAGGGTCACCTGCAGGGTATGTTCATCGAGGGCCTTCACCCCGAGCTCTGCGGGGGGCAGCTTGCCGGCCACGATCTCATCCACCTTGTCGAAGCGAGCCAGCTGGGCGAACCAGGCAAAGGTGGCCGCTTCTTTGGGATCGACCAGTTTGCGCCAGCCGTAGACGAAGTCGGCGGCCTGCACGGGATCGCCGTTGGACCAGCGGGCGTCCGGTCGCAGATGGAAGGTGAAGCGCTGGTTGCCTTGGTTGTCCCAGCTGGCGGCCACACCGGGCTGCACCTTGCCGTCCGGTCCCTGGGTCAGCAGCCCCTCGTAGAGATCCCGCAGTACCTGCAACTCGGGCAGGCCGACCAGCTTGAGCGGGCTCAGGCTCGCCGGTTCGTCTTTCAGATGACGCACGACGGCCTGTTCGGCAGCGAGCTGGGTGCCGGGTGGAACATCGGCAGCCTGGATACAGGCACAGCCCAGCAGGGCCAACAGGGGACTCCATCCTTTCATGGTTGATCCTTCAAATAGTGTGAAGCGGGGAGAAAACTCGGCGAGAAGTGATCGCCGACAGACGGGAAATCATGATATCCCGTTTGCTGGTCAGACCGCCAGTATGAGTCCCTTGGTTGAGGGAACTCCCCGGCATCTTATTTGACCCGCCATTCGGGCAGAGGAGTGAGCAATGAGAACATGGATCCTGTTGGCCCTGGCCATCAGTCAGGGGGCCTGGGCACTGGCGCCGTGTGAGCGCGAGAGTCAGGTTGGCAGCTGGTGCGAGGTGAACATAGATCAGCTGCATCCGACCCAGGGTGGCGTGGGCCAGATCCAGGTCGACAACACCCAGGCCGAGCTGGCGGGCAAGAGTGCAAAGCAGCTCGACAAGCTGATGAAAAAGAAAGAGATCCCCATCGTCATTGCGCCCGATGGCGGTTACTGGCTGGTGGACAGGCACCATCTGACCAAGGCGCTGTGGCAGTCTGGTGTGAAGCAGGTGCGGGTCAAGGTGATCGCCAGGTTGCAGGACAAGGAGAACTTTTGGAGCCAGATGCAGTGCAACCACTGGGCCTGGCTCAAGGATGAAAAGGGCGGTGCACTGACGCCGCAGCAACTGCCGGCCCACATCGGTGAACTGCCGGATTACCCCTATCGGACGGTGGCCGGGCTGCTGCAGGATGCGGGCTATTTCGACAAGCGTGAGCAGGTCTACTTCGTCGAGTTTGCCTGGGCCAGCTGGCTCGGCCAGCAGATGGACTGGCTGCCGGTCGACAGCGCCAACCTGGCGGATCGCCTCTATCAGGCCAAGCGGCTGGCGTGCAGCAGCAAGGCGGCGGATCTGCCCGGTTATCCCGGCAAGCAGTGCCGGGTCAATCAGTCGCGCAGCGGCAACTGAGGGGATAGCCGCTATCAAAGCAATTGCGGGAGGCCAATGCCCCCCGCTTCGTCATGATGGTTGCCGGGTCTGCTGCCAGTGCGCGGCAGCCTGTTCCAGCAGGGCCACTTCGCCTTGCTGGATCAGCGGCAGCAAGGCCTGCACCTGGGCATCTGGCCACTCCCACCAGGCCAGCGCCTGCAAGCGGGTAATCTCCTCCTCAGCAAAGCGCATCCTGATCACTTTGGCCGGCGTACCGGCCACCATGGCATAGGGCGGCACATCCTGATTGACCAGGGCGCGCGCCGCGATGATGGCACCGTCGCCGAGGGTGACCCCCGGCATGATCATGGCGTCCATGCCGATCCAGACGTCGTTGCCGATGCGGGTGTCGCCGGCAGGGCGATAGCTGCGCTGGAGGGCATCAAGATCGGCAAACGGGTAGGTGCTGATGAAGTCGGCATTGTGGGTGTGGTTGCCGCCCATCAGGATCTTCACCCCGGCGGCTATTTGCACATAGTCGCCGATATGCAGCTGATCGATGTGCCAGAGCGGTTCCCAGCCGGTCTCCGGGCTGCGGCTGAAGTTGTCGCCGTACAGATAGCGCACGGCGGCCTCTTCAAACGGGCCGTCCCAGGCGCCGGAGTAGTAGCTGTGGCGCCCCTTCAGGTGGATATTGGGGTTGCTCACCGTCAGGTGCAGGTACTCGACTTGCGACCAGTGTTGGCAGGGTTTCATGGTTGTCTCCTCGTTCAAATGGATAGGGTGGATGACGCGAGGAGCGCAGCTAATAGATCCAGACCAGCAGGCGGGGCACGCACAGGGTCGAGCAGCCCAGATCCTGGGGTAAACGGGGTCGCAGCATGGAGTGTGCGGGTCCTGAAGGGGGGAGCGGTATGGTAAGCCATATGGGGATGGGGGCCAAGCCAACCGTTGCCATCTGGTCAAAACCTGCACGAAATGTCGGGTTGATATTCATTCTCAACTGGGCATGATAAAAGTCCCACCCATCAACCTGGGAGATCGGCATGACCCATCAAATCTGGCAGCGTTACATGCTGGAGGCTGAAAACGCACTGGGCGCGGGCGCGCTCGGCACCGCCATCTGCCTCTATCAGCAGGCCCTCGCCGAGGTATACGAACTGAGTGACGGCGAGCTGGACGAGTTGGCCAGCATGAGGGTGGCGACCTGCCACCGGCTGGCCGACTTCTGGCGCGCCATGGAGGAGCCGGCCTACGAGCTGCGCTACCTCAAGCTGGCCTCCGAGCTGGTGACGGCGTTGGTGCCCCAGTGCCCGAACCAGGAGTGCGAATCCCTCATCAGCGAACTGGGTTGCTGTCGGGCGGCGCTGCTCTCTTTCCTCAAGCGCCATCCCAATCCCGACATCGCCCGCTTGATCCAGCTGCAGGATCAGGTGCAGGGCTGCGAACTGATCGGCCGTTTTCGCCTCAACTGAGGATCATTTACGGCCTTTGAGGCGCTGGGCGATCCGCGTTTGTGCCTCTTCCCCCTGCAGGGCGAGGGAGAAGGCGCGCGCCTCCAGATCAATGACGAAGTGCACCGCCTGCCTGAGCTCCTGCTTGAGCAGCGCCTTGCTCTTTTGCAGCGCCTTCGGCGCCTTGGCTGCCAGCTTCAAACCCTGTTCCCGGGCAAAGGGGAGCAGCGCTTCGGCCGCCAGCACCCGGTTGGCGAGCCCCAGCCGCAGTGCCTCGTCGGCATCGATGGCTTCGGCCAGCAGCAACAGCTCCGCTGCCTTCAAGTGGCCCACACTGCGTGGCAGCAGCAGGCTGGAGGCAAACTCCGGCACCAGCCCCAGCTCGACGAAGGGCAGTTGCAGGCGGGCATTGTCGGCCAGATAGACCAGATCGCAGTGCAGCAGCAGGGTGGTGCCAATCCCCACCGCCGCACCGCCAACCGCGGCGATCACCGGTTTCGGGAAGTCGGCCAGGGTGTGGAGGAACTGCAAGATGGGATCGTCCGCCTCCAGGGTCTCTTTCCCCACGAAGTCGGCCAGATCATTGCCGGCAGTAAAGCAGTCGCTCTGCCCCTGGATGAGCAGGGCATGGATGGCGTCATCTTCCGTCGCTTGTCGCAAGGCGTCGGTGAGCGCACGATACATGGCGGTATTGAGGGCATTGCGCTTGTCGGGACGATTGAGGGTCAGGGTGAGCAAGCCATCCTGCTGCTCGACAATGATAATGGGGTCCATGTCTAAATCCTTGTTATTGCTGGCTGTCAAAAGCTTACCGCTGCGGTAATCTTTGCTGCGTTTAACAACATCATAAAAGGATTTCAACCATGTTTAAACGTGCGTTCTATTCCCTGCTGGCCTTGGGGCTGGCTGCTCCCGCCCTGGCCAAGGTCGAGGCTGTCGACGGCTATGTGCGCCTGCTGCCGCCGGGCTCGCCCAACACCGCCGCCTTTCTGGTACTGAAGAATGATGCCGATCAGCCGGTCAAGTTGGTGGCTGCCGCCTCGCCCGAGGTGGGCCGCGCCGAGCTGCACACCCATCTGCATGAGAACGGTGTGATGAAGATGCGCCAGGTCGAGAGCATTGAGGTGCCGGCCAAGGGCGAAGTTGCGCTCAAACCTGGCAGCTTTCACATCATGCTGTTCGAGGTGCGCGAGCTCTCCCAGGGCACCCCTTTCCCGCTGACATTGACCATGGATGATGGCCAGAAGTTGGAGTTGAGCCTGCCGGTGAAGCCGATTGAACCCATGGCCGGCATGCAGCACTGACATTAATGGACGCTTGTTCAGTTTTTTACACTGTGTATTCCCGTCGCACTGGGTAAAATGATGGCCTTTCCAGTCCATAGATAGAGAGTGACGTGATGAAGAAGACCTTGATTGCCGGTTGCGTACTGGCCCTGTTCAGCCAGGCTGCCATGGCTGCCGATGACTGGCGTTTCGCTGCCGGTACCGATGTATGGAATGCTCAGGGCAGCGGCCAGATCAACGGTGTCGGGGCCAACGGCAGCTACGACGAGAACTACAACTGGAGCGGCTACCTGCAACTGGAGCACGGCATCATCCTGCTGCCCAATGCCAAGTTCGAGATCTCCGATTTCGGTACCAGCGGCGGCGCCCTCAACAACGATCTGATGGCTTATGATCTGAGCCTCTACTATCGCCTGTTCAACAACGACCTGTTCCAGATCGATCTGGGTCTGACCGGTCGTCGCTACGATGGTGATTTCAACACCCAGCACTACTCCTATGACAAGGACGTGCTGATGGCCTACACCGGCGCCGAAGTGCGCATCCCGGGTACCGGTTTTGCCGCCTTCGGCGATGCCCGCGTGCAGGATGCCGACAACTACGACTACCGTCTGGGTGGCTCCTACAAGTTCGCGACCGTACCGCTCAAGGTGCGTGCCGGCTGGCGTGATGCGAGCATGGACTTCGATCGCGTTGACCAGCGGGTCGACGGCTGGTTCATCGGTGGCGAATTCACCTTCTAATTCCGGCAACGGCTGATGACGATGCCCCCATCATCCCGATGGCGGCATCCGACGAGGAAAGAGCATGGGTCATATCATAGTGACGGGGGCGGGGTCCGGTCTGGGCCGGGCGCTCACCATAGGTCTGGTTGAACGCGGTCATCAGGTCTCCATGATGGGGCGTCGTTATCAGAGGCTGCAGGAGCAGGAGGAGTTGCTCGGCAAGGCGGTGATCGGCATCGCCGCCGATCTGGCCCACCACGAGGAAGTGGACGTGGCGTTCGCCGCTGCGGTTGAGTGGGGCGGCCTGCCCGAGCTGGTGCTGCACTGTGCCGGTGTGGGCGAGTTCGGCCCGGTCGGCGTCTATACCGCCGAGCAGATCCGCCGGGTGGTGGAGAGCAACCTCATCTCCACCATTCTGGTGGCCCAGCAGACGGTGCGCCTCATTGGCGACAAGGGCGGCGTGCTGGCCAACGTGCTCTCCTCCGCCGCCCAGGTGGGCAAGGCCAACGAGAGCCTCTACTGCGCCTCCAAATGGGGCATGCGCGGTTTTCTGGAGTCGTTGCGGGCCGAGCTGAAAGGCTCGCCGCTGCGGCTGGTGAACCTCTATCCGAGCGGGATCCGCAGTGAATTCTGGGACAACTCGGATCACGTGGACAGCAGCGGCTTCATGACCCCGGAAGATGCCGCCGCCTACATGCTGGATGCGCTGGAAGCCAGAAGCAGCTGCCATGTGACCGATCTCTTCATCGGTCGCAACTAGCTGCGGCCAGCCTCGCCTCTGCCCTGCGGCAGAAAACAAAAAGCGCGCCTAATGGCGCGCTTTTTTATGGGGGCAAGGGGCGGAATTAACGGCCCAGCTTGGCCTTGAGCAGGGCAACGATCTCGCTGATTGCCACTTCCTGCTTCTCGCCGGTGCGGCGGCACTTGTACTCCACCACGTCGTTGTCCAGACCGCGGTCGCCGATGACGATGGCGTGCGGCACACCCAGCAGCTCCATGTCGGCGAACATCACGCCCGGGCGCTCTTTACGGTCGTCGAACAGCACATCCACACCGGCGGCTTTCAGCTCGGTGTAGAACTGCTGAGCCTGCTCGGCCACGCGCTCGGATTTGTGCATGTTCATCGGCACGATGGCCACTTCGAACGGGGCGATGGCTTCCGGCCAGATGATGCCGTACTGGTCGTTGTTCTGCTCGATGGCGGCAGCCACCAGACGGGAAACCCCGATACCGTAGCAACCCATCTCCATGGTGACGGACTTGCCGCCTTCATTCAGCACGCTCGCCTTCATCGCTTCGGAGTACTTGGTACCCAGCTGGAAGATATGGCCCACTTCAATGCCGCGCTTGAGCAGCAGCTTGCCATGGCCGCACGGGCTCGGATCGCCTTCCACCACGTTGCGCAGGTCGGCCACGTCATAGGAGGCGATATCGCGATCCCAGTTGGCACCGGTCAGGTGGAAACCGGTCTCGTTGGCGCCACAGACGAAGTCCGCCAGATGGGCGGCGCTGCGATCGGCGATGATGCGACCGGCAAAGCCGACCGGACCGATGGAGCCTGCGTCGCAACCGGCGGCAGCCTTGATCTGCTCGTCGTTGGCGAAGGTCAGCGGGTTGGCAACACCCGGCAGCTTCTCGGCCTTGATTTCGTTCAGCTCGTGGTCGCCACGCAGTACCAGCGCAATGACGGCCTGGTTGCCGTGCTCGTCCTCTTCACCCAGCACCAGCAGGGTCTTGGCGATGGCGCTCGGCGCCACGTTCAGGAAGGCGGCCACTTCGTCGATGGTGTGGACGGCCGGGGTTGCGACCTTGGTCAGAGCCGCGGTGGCGGCAGGGCGCTCCCCAGCCGGTGCCAGCGCTTCGGCCATCTCGATGTTGGCGGCGTAATCTGATGTATCGGAGAAGGCGATCAAGTCTTCACCGCTCTCGGCCAGCACCTGGAATTCGTGGGAGCCGGTACCACCGATGGAGCCGGTATCGGCCTGCACCGGACGGAAGTTCAGCCCCATGCGGGTGAACGCCTTGCAGTAGGCAGCGTGCATCTTCTCGTAGGTATCGACCAGAGATTCCTTGTCGATGTGAAAGGAGTAGGCGTCCTTCATCAGGAATTCGCGGCCGCGCATCACGCCGAAGCGGGGACGCACTTCATCGCGGAACTTGGTCTGGATCTGGTAGAGGTTGAGCGGCAGCTGCTTGTAGCTGTTCACTTCGTAACGCACCAGCGAGGTGATCACCTCTTCGTGGGTCGGACCCAGCACGAAGGGGCGGTTGTGACGGTCGGTCAGACGGCACAGCTCGGGACCGTAGTCATCCCAGCGGCCGGACTCCTGCCACAGCTCGGCGGGCTGCACCACCGGCATGGAGACTTCGATGGCACCAGCATTGTTCATCTCTTCGCGAACAATGTTCTCGATTTTTTTCAGAACCCGCAGACCGGACGGCAGCCAGGCATACATGCCGGAGGCCAGTTTGCGGATCATGCCGGCGCGCAGCATCAGCTGGTGGCTGACGATCTCGGCATCGGACGGGGTTTCCTTGAGAGTGGAAAGCAGATATTGGCTGGTACGCATCGCGGTAGACCTTAGCTAAGACGGGCGGCTGGGCCCTGGATAATTTCAAGAGCGGAATTTTAACAGGCCGGACCCTGCGGCCCAAGGGCTAAATTCGTACGACGGGAGAAAGCGGGGGCATCGCCCCCGCGTTGGTCAGACCCGAAATTGCGACAGCAGGCGCTGTTGCAGCAGGCTGGCCTGATGCAGGGAGGAGGCGAGCTGCAGGCACTCCTGCGCCTCCTGCTCGCCAGTCTGGGCCTGCAAGCTGATGCCGGAGACCTTGTCCGAGGTGTGGCTGAGGGTATGGGAGAGCTGGCCGGTGGCATCGGCTACCTGTTGCACCATGTCCGCCAGATGGTCGATGGCCTCTTCCACCTTGAACAGGATCTGCCTGGTGTTGTCAGAGTCCTCCATGCCGGATTCCACCGTCTTCAGATTACGCTGCATCATCAGATAGGCTTTCTCGGTCTGTTGCTGGATGCTGTTGATCACCTCGGTTATTTCGGCGCTGGAGGAGGCGGTGCGATTGGCCAGGGTGCGAACCTCGTCGGCCACCACGGCAAAGCCGCGGCCCATCTCGCCGGCCCGGGCCGCCTCGATGGCGGCGTTGAGCGCCAGCAGGTTGGTCTGCTCCGAAATGCTGCTGATGGTGGAGATGATCTGGCCAATCTGGCTGGCCTGCTCCTTGAGGGCGTTGATAGCGTTGGCGCACTCGCCCACCTCCACCACTACCCGCTGCATGCCGTTGCTGGCGGAGGTCACGTATTGGCTGCTCTCGGCGGTGAGCTGGCGTACCTCGTTGGCGTTTTGGGCCGCCAGGCTGCAGTTATCCGAGATGGAGGTGGCGACCTGGACCATCTGCTCGCTGTCGTGGTGCAGTGCCTGGGCGTGTTCGGCGGTCTGGCGGCTGCTCTGGCTGATGGCTTCGACCCGGTTGACCGAGGTGTGGACGTGCTCGCTGATGTGTTGGTTGTTGTCCATGGTGGAGCTGATCATCTTCTGCAGTTTCTCGATAAAGCGATCCACGCTGCCGGCCAGCGAGCCAATCTCGTCGTCGCGCTTGAGATTGATGCGGGCATTGAGGTCGCCTTCGCCTGCCGCGATGTCCTGCATGCGTTGATTGACCTGCAGCAGGGGTTTGACGATGGTGCGCACCAGCCAGAAGCCGCACAGGGTCACTAGCAGCAGGCTCAACAGCAGACCCCCCAGCAGCAGGTTCTTGGTGTGGCTGATGATGCTGTTGAGCTGGTTCACCTGATCCTCGACCGTGGCGTCCCCCTTGGCCTCGACCTCGACCAGTTGCTGCTTGAGCTGGTCGGCGCTGCGTTCATAGTTGACCAGTTGGCTCTGATACTCGCCCAGTGCCGCCATCCACTGCACCATCAGCCGCTGCACCTCGGTGTGCAAGGTGCGGTACTGGGTTGCCAGCGACTGGCCGGCAAACTCTCCTTCGCCGGGCACATCAAACATGCCGGTACCCAGCATGGCGTCGACCGCCTCCTGATAGAAACGGGTCGCCTCCTTCATCTCGGCCTGGATGGCGGGAGTCGGCCCTTCGCTCTGCATTTTCTCCAGTGCATAGAGCTGGCGCAGGAAGCCGATGTTGGCCTCCATACCGCCATCGGCAGCATGCCAGCGGGTAGCCAGACCGCCATTCCAGCTGATGGCCTGATCCGGCGACTGGGTCAGGCTCTCGACCGCGCCGTCCCCCACCACCTCAAGCTGGGTCGAGAGGCGGGACATGCGCTCCGAGCTGGCGCGTAGCGCCTGATCGACGCTGGTAAAGGCCTTGTAGAGTCCCAGCAACTGCTCCTGTTGCTGCTGATAGGCCAGATGTTGCTGCTCCATCGCGTTGATGGCGCTGGCGTCAATCAGCCGGCCTTCCCCCACCCGGCGCATGGCGTCGGCGGTGGCCGCTCTGGCGCGTTGCAGCTCCGGCTCGTCGAGCGGCATCCCTCTGAGCATCTTCTGGATATAGAGCGACTGGTTGCCTAGCTCGATGGACCCTTCCATGGCGCCGTCGGCAGTCTGCCAAGCGGCGCCCAACACATAGGAGAGCAAGTCCGCCAGCCGCTGGCTGCCATACCAGCCGACGATACCCATCCCCAGCGTGCAGCTGAGCAGAATGGTCAGCCCGAGATTCGATGTGGTGACAATTTTCATGATGCAGGACCTTCCTTGGTTCCGAACAAACCCAATTCAGTGTTTTATCAATGGCTGAAATCCGCCATTCCCGATGAAAAATAAAGTTGTTGCCATGCCCGGATCCAAGCATGGCTGGCAATGGGCGAACGTGCCGAGAATCCGCCCCGCTCCTCATCGCCCTATGCTGGATACTTATCCAGTTATTCTTTATGCTATGAGCCAATTTACAGATAGCTGGTTTGGCGAGGAGAGAGCCGTGATTGGTCGCTTGAGAGGCGTAGTCATTGAGAAACAACCCCCCGAGGTACTGTTGGAGGTCGGGGGCGTGGGCTATGAGGTACAGATGCCCATGAGCTGCTTCTATGATCTGCCCGAGATTGGCAAGGAGGCGACCATCCACACCCACTTCGTGGTGCGGGAAGATGCCCAACTGCTCTATGGCTTCAATCACAAGCAGGAGCGTGCGCTGTTTCGCGAGCTGATCAAGACCAACGGGGTCGGTCCCAAGCTGGCGCTGGCCATCCTCTCCGGCATGACCGCCACCCAGTTCGTGCTGAGCGTCGAGCGCGAAGAGATCAGCTCCCTGGTCAAGTTGCCGGGAGTGGGCAAGAAGACCGCCGAGCGGCTGGTGGTGGAGATGAAGGACCGCCTCAAGGGTTGGGTCAGCCACGATCTCTTCTCGCCTGCCGAGATCACCCTGCCTGCCAGAGAGAGTGCCCTGCGGGCGCCGGATTCGAGCGAAGAGGCGGCCAGCGCGCTGGTGGCGCTTGGCTACAAGCCGCAGCAGGCCAGCCAGATCGTCAGCAAGGTCGCTGCCGATGGCATGTCGGTGGAAGATATCATCCGTGAAGCACTGCGCAGCCTGGTGTGAGGTAGACAATGATTGAAGCGGATCGTCTCATCTCCGCCTCCGGCGGGCGGGAAGAGGAAGTCATCGATCGGGCCATCCGGCCCAAGCTGCTTGCCGATTACACCGGTCAGGATCCCGTCTGCGAGCAGATGGAGATCTTCATCGCTGCGGCGCGCCAGCGTGGCGAGGCGCTCGATCACCTGTTGATCTTCGGCCCGCCGGGGCTTGGCAAGACGACGCTGGCCAACATCGTTGCCAACGAGATGGGGGTCAACATCAAGACCACCTCCGGCCCGGTGCTGGAGAAAGCCGGCGATCTGGCGGCGCTGCTCACCAACCTCGAACCGAACGACGTGTTGTTCATCGACGAGATCCACCGCCTCAGTCCGGTGGTGGAGGAGGTGCTCTACCCGGCGATGGAGGATTACCAGCTCGACATCATGATCGGGGAGGGGCCCGCGGCCCGTTCCATCAAGCTCGATCTGCCTCCCTTCACCCTGATTGGTGCCACTACCCGGGCTGGCTCCCTCACCAGTCCGCTGCGGGATCGTTTTGGCATAGTGCAACGGCTCGAGTTCTACAACGTCAAGGACTTGACCGACATCGTCGCGCGCAGCGCCCGTTGCCTCGGGCTCGACATGACGGAAGACGGTGCACTGGAGGTGGCGCGTCGTTCGCGCGGTACGCCGCGAATTGCTAACCGTTTGTTGCGTCGGGTGCGCGATTTTGCTCAGGTAAAATCTGACGGCCGTATCGATGGACCCATAGCGGCCCGAGCCATGGACATGCTGGACGTGGATCATGAGGGTTTCGACTTCATGGACCGCAAGTTATTGTTGGCTGTGATAGACAAGTTTCTGGGCGGGCCAGTGGGGCTGGATAACCTGGCGGCTGCCATCGGGGAGGAGAAGGACACTATCGAGGATGTACTCGAGCCTTATCTGATCCAGCAGGGCTACTTGCAACGTACACCCAGAGGGCGGATCGCGACACCAAGAGCTTATGCGCATTTTGGCCTGCAACGGCCAGATGAAGGGTAAAAATAGTTGGTTGAACAAAAAACCGCCGCCAGAGGCGGTTTTTTGTTATCCGGGCAAAAAAAAGCCCACTGCGGATGCGGTGGGCAAAGACAATTCAGGATGGATGTTCACAGACAGTGAGTGCGTCTGGAGACAGACCGGTAAAAAACAGAGGAGCCGTCGCGAGGCCTCAGAGTCGGTTCATTTGATAGAGCTGCACGAACGAAAGCTTGTAGTAACGGATGGTTTTAGCAACAAACTTTTTCATCTTTGATTCCAATAAACAGGTTCGAAATGTTCATCGAATACGTACCGGGAACCCAGATTGACCGGCCTGTATCCAAGGGGATGCCCTCACTGCGAGGCGCATTGTAGGAGCTCTATCGGACTCGGACAAACAAGAAAAATTACCTATCTCAGATTAGATTAACTAATCATATTGCCGGCTTGTGGAATTAGCATGAACATGCGTTTTTAGTGGTTTTTAATTAGTTTTATTCGAACCCGACACAGCCACAGGAAACATTATGAAAACGACCTTGTCAGTTGTTTTTTAACAGAACCATTACTAATTGGTGATAAATATAAATTTGATTTAAATCAATGATTTGCGATCTTTGTTTTTTTGTGACGCAGCTCTCTAAAATAAATCTCATTAGCCGTTTAAATGCCTTTAAAAGGCATGTATTTATGATGGTTTTACATTGATTTCAATCAAATAAAGGTGATATAAAACTCAGGTCATTATGGGCGGGAATAAAGCAAGCTGAATTGTTTTGCAATTGTTAAACATTAGCTTTTTTTGTTCCTTGTTATTGCCTTGTTGTTAATGTGGTGGCAGTCGAATCCGGTCGTCAGTGCAAAACTGGAACATGACCGATAATTCGGGGACTTCCAACGGAAGCTTTGTCCTTAAAACTTAAAATAGCCGTGCCAATAATCGGTGAGGAAACATCATGATTGCTGAGCATGTGGTAGACCTATCGCGGTTCCAATTCGCTGCGACGGCCCTTTATCACTTCCTGTTTGTGCCCCTGACGCTCGGAATGGCCTTCATTCTGGCGATCATGGAGTCTGTCTATGTGATGACCAACAACCCTGTCTACCGGGACATGACCAAGTTCTGGGGCAAGTTGTTTGGTATCAACTTTGCCCTTGGGGTCACCACAGGGCTGACCATGGAGTTTCAGTTCGGTACCAACTGGGCTTACTACTCCCACTACGTCGGTGATATCTTCGGGGCCCCGCTGGCCATCGAAGGCTTGATGGCCTTCTTCCTGGAATCCACCTTCGTCGGTATGTTCTTCTTCGGTTGGGATCGCCTCTCCAAGCGTCAGCACCTGGCTGCGACCTGGCTGATGGCACTGGGGACCAACCTCTCCGCCCTCTGGATCCTGGTGGCCAACGGCTGGATGCAGAACCCGGTCGGTGCCGAGTTCAACTTCGAATCCATGCGGATGGAGATGGTGAGCTTCGCCGATCTGGTGTTCAACCCGGTTGCTCAGGTCAAGTTCGTGCATACCGTTGCGGCCGGCTACACCACGGGCGCCATGTTCGTGCTGGGTATCTCTTCCTACTACCTGCTCAAGCATCGTGATGTGGCCTTTGCCCGTCGCTCCTTCGCTATTGCAGCCGCTTTTGGTATGGCTTCCATCCTCTCCGTGCTGATCCTCGGTGACGAGTCCGGTTACGAGACCGGTGAAGTGCAGAAGGTGAAACTGGCGGCCATCGAGGCCGAGTGGAACACCGAGCCGGCACCTGCCTCCTTTACCCTGTTCGGCATTCCGAATCAGGAAGAGATGCGCACCGACTACGCCATCAAGATCCCCTATGCGCTCGGCATCATCGCCACTCGCTCCCTGGATGGTCAGGTCACCGGCCTCAAGGATCTGAAGAGCGAGCATGAGCTGCGCGTGCGCAACGGCATGACCGCCTACGACCTGCTGACCAAGCTGCAATCGGGCGACAAGTCCGACGATACCCGTGCCCGCTTCGATGAAGTGAAGCAGGATCTGGGCTACGGTCTGCTGCTCAAGCGCTACACCAACAACGTCACCGATGCCACTGACGAACAGATCAAGGCTGCCGTGGATGACTCCATCCCGCAGGTTGCGCCGCTGTTCTTCGCCTTCCGCATCATGGTTGCCTGCGGCATGCTGATGCTGCTGCTGATCGGTCTGGCCTTCTATGACAGCACCCGTCACAAGATCGGCGAGCGCAAATGGCTGCTCAAGGCGCTGCTGTACGGTATCCCCTTGCCCTGGATCGCCATCGAGTGTGGCTGGTTCGTCGCTGAGTATGGCCGTCAGCCCTGGACCATCGCTGAAGTGCTGCCGACCTCCGTCTCTGCATCCAATGTGCCGGCGTCCGAGATCTGGTTCTCCCTGATCGGGATCTGCCTGTTCTATACCGTACTGCTGATCATCGAGATGTACCTGATGTTCAAGTACGCGCGTCTGGGCCCAAGCAGCCTGAAGACGGGCAAGTACCACTTCGAACAGAGCAAGGCATAAGGAGAGTAACCCATGTTTGATTACGAAATGTTGCGTCTGGTCTGGTGGGTGCTGGTCGGTGTCTTGCTGATCGGTTTCGCCATCACCGACGGCTTCGATATGGGGGTGGGCGCGCTGCTCCCCTTCGTCGGCAAGAAGGATGTCGAGCGTCGGGTGATGCTCAACACCATGGGACCGCACTGGGAAGGCAACCAGGTATGGCTGGTGACTGCCGGTGGTGCCCTGTTTGCCGCTTGGCCCATGGTCTATGCTGCAGCCTTCTCCGGCTTCTACATCGCCATGATCCTGACGCTGATGGCCCTGTTCTTCCGTCCGGTCGGTTTCAAGTACCGCTCCCTGCGTGAAGACGCCAAGTGGCGCAGCAACTGGGACTGGGCGCTGTTCGCCGGCAGTGCCGTACCGCCCATCGTGTTTGGCGTGGCATTCGGCAACCTGCTGCAGGGCGTACCGTTCGACTTCAACCAGTTCATGATGCTGACCTATCACGGCAACTTCTTCGGTCTGCTCAATCCCTTCGGCCTGCTGGCCGGCCTGGTGAGCCTGTTCATGCTGGTCACTCAGGGTGCGACCTGGCTGATGATGAAGACCGACGGTGAAGTGCTGGCCCGCTCCCGCACTGCCGCCATGATCTGCTCGCTGCTGACGCTGGTGCTGTTCGGTCTGGCCGGTTTCTGGGTCAGCGGCATGGAAGGCTATGTGGTGGTCAAGGCAGCCGCGACCGATGCCGTTTCCAATCCGATGAACAAGGAAGTGGTGCGTCAGGCCGGAGCCTGGATGAACAACTACAGCCTCTATCCCTGGATGGTTGCAGCGCCGGTGCTGGGTCTGGCCATGAGCCTGCTGACCGCACTGTTCGCCAAACTGAACAAGGGCTGGCTGGCGTTCACTACGTCCTCCCTGGCGGTTGCCGGCGTGATCCTGACTGCAGGCTTCTCCATGTTCCCGTTCGTGATGCCTTCCAGTCTTGAGCCGTCACTGAGCCTGACCATGTGGGATGCCACTGCCTCCTTCAACACCCTCAAGGTGATGACGGTGGCGGCTGCCATCTTCGTACCGATTGTGCTGGGTTATACCCTGTGGACCTACATCAAGATGTTCGGCCGGGTGACCAGCAAGCACATCGAAGACAACCAACAATCGCTCTACTAAGAAGGTGCCCTGATATGTGGTATTTCACCTGGATCCTGGGTCTGTTGCTGGCTTGCGCATTCGGCATCATCAATGCGCTCTGGCTGGAGCACACCGAGAACATGGATCGCCAGATCGATGAGAACAAGTGATCGACTCGCCCGGTTGGCCGCTCCATTGGAGCGCCAACCCTGGCAGGGGTTGATGCTGTTGGCGGCGGCCCTGTTGGCCGTCGCCATTTTACAGGCTCCCAACCTGGTGGCCGCCAATACCAGCGAGCACGGGCTCTGGCTCGCGCCCTGGCTGATGTGGGCGGTCTGTTGTGGCGTCATGCATGGGCTGGGATTTCACCCCCGCAGCCTCATCGGTCGTGTGCTGTTTTGCCCCTGGCTCGCCTGGCCCAGTTTGTTATATGGGCTCTGGTTGACCCAAGGCTATTTCCTTTCATAAAAAACGGGGGGAGGCAGGATTTCCCTGCTTCCCCCTGCTTCTTTCCTATTCAGCCCTGCGCTATGATAGCCCCCCATCTGACTGTCGAATGGATCACAGATTGTTATGGGGGAAGTCTCTGAGTTTCCGGTACGGGTCTACTACGAAGACACCGATGCCGGGGGCATCGTCTACAACGCCAATTATCTCAAGTTTATGGAACGTGCTCGCACCGAGTTCCTGCGCTGCGGCGGCATCGAACAGGATGCCATGCTGCGCGACGGGTTCGCGTTTGTGGTGAGTCGAACAGAGATCGATTTCCGCTCGGCGGCCCGATTTAATGAGCTTTTGACTGTATTAACGCAAGTGACTGAAGTGAAACGCGCCTCCATGCGTTTTTCACAACGGATACTGGCGGCTGATGGACGACTGATCACCCAGGCCATGGTACAGATAGCCTGTGTCAGTCATCCGCATATGAAACCTGTTGCAATACCTGAAAATGTGAAGGGAGTGCTGTTAAGTGCACGCTGAAATTTCGTTTATTGGCCTGTTTTGGCAAGCCAGCCTGCTGGTAAAACTGGTCATGATGACCCTGATGGGTATGTCGGTAGTCTCCTGGGCGCTGATCATCCAGCGTTCCAAGGCCATCAAGGCAGCCAATCTCGCATCGGAGCAATTTGAAGACAGATTCTGGTCCGGGGTCGATCTGAACCGTCTCTACCAGGAGTCCTCCTCCCGTCGCGACGACATCGAAGGGATGGAAGACATCTTCTACTCCGGCTTCAAGGAGTACGCCCGTCTGCTCAAGGCCGGTGCCCGTGGTCAGGATGCGGTGATGGACGGTACTTACCGTGCCATGCGGGTCTCCCTTTCCCGCGCCGTTGACGAACTGGAATCCAATCTGCCGGTGCTGGCGACCATCGGCTCCATCAGCCCCTACATCGGTCTGTTTGGTACTGTCTGGGGGATCATGAACGCCTTTATCGCCCTGGGTCAGGTGCAGCAGGCTACCCTGCAGATGGTGGCACCTGGTATCGCGGAAGCGCTGATCGCCACCGCCATGGGTCTGTTTGCCGCTATCCCGGCCGTTATCTTCTACAACCGCTTCTCCAACAAGGTAGAGCGGCTGGAAAACGCCTACGCCAACTTCATGGACGAGTTCACCACCATTCTGAACCGTCAAATTGCTCAGCAGCAGGGTGATCAGTAATGCAAACCTATCAGCGGATCCGGCGCAAGAAGGTGGCCGAGATCAACGTGGTTCCCTATATCGACGTCATGCTGGTGCTGCTTATCATCTTCATGGCGGTGACGCCCGTGATCACGCAAGGGGTCAAGGTTGACCTGCCGCAGGCGGAATCCGAGCAGTTGCCGGAAGATGCCAAGCCGCCCTTCATCGTCAGCGTCAACACCGAAGGCGAGTACGTCATCAAGGCCGGCGAGGCCGATGACGAACCGGTGCCTGCCGGTACTCCCGAGGCGATGCAGCAATACATCACCGAGAAGGCCATGGGCTACCTGGCCATCAACCAGAACGCCCCCGTGGTGGTCGCCGGCGACAAGTCGGTGCGCTATGAAGAGGTGATCCTGCTGATGGTGGCCCTCAAGAAAGCGGGTGTGCCTCAGGTCGGCCTGATGACGGATCCGGTGAACTGACGGAGATGGATGTGAAGCGTGGTATTTCCGGTTATCTCATCGCGTCGCTTCTGCTGCACCTGATCATCGGCATCATCCTGTTTGTCGGGCTCGACTTCAGCAAGCCGAAGCGACCCGAGTCGAAGGGGCAGATCGTCAATGCCGTCATGCTCGACGAGAATTTCCTCAACGAGCAGGCCAAGCAGATCCAGCAGCAGAAGTCTCAGCCCAAGCCGCAGAAGGTAGAGAAAGAGAAGGATAAGGAAGACACGGACATCGCCAAGCGCGAGCTGGCCCAGCAGCAGGAGCGGCTGCGTATCGCCGAGACCAAGCGCAAGGAGGCCGAAGAGGCCACCCGCAAGGCCGAGGCTGAAAAGCAGAAGAAGGTGGCCGAGCAGAAGCAGGCGGAAGAGAAGGCCCAGAAGGCCGAGGAAGCCCGCAAGCTGGAAGAGCAGAAAGCCAAGAAGGTTGAAGCCGAGCGCAAGGCCGCGGAAGAAGAGAGCAAGGCGCTGGCGCTGAAGAAGAAAAAGGAACAAGAGAAGAAAGAGGCCGAAGAGAAGCAGGCCAAGGCGGACGCAGCCAAGAAGGCTGAAGCCGAGAAGAAGGCCAAGCAGGAGGCTGAGAAGAAAGCCAAGGCCGAAGCGGACAAGAAAGCCAAGGCGGAGGCCGAGAAAAAGGCCAAGGCCGAAGCCGACAAGAAAGCCAAGGAGGCCAAGGAAGAGGCCGCCAAGAAGGCAAAAGCTGACGCGGAGAAGAAAGCCAAGGCGGAGGCCGACAAGCAGGCCAAGATCGCGGCAGAGCGCAAGCGCAAGGCGGCCGAGGAGGCCAAGCTGCAAAAAGAGATGGAAGACATGATGCAGCAGCAGCTGGCGGCTGAGGCCAATGCCCGCAGTCAGGCGGCATCTGCTGCAGCGCAGGGCGAGGTCGACAAATACGCGGCACTCATCAAGGCGACTGTTGAGCGATATATGATTTTGGATCCCACCATGCGGGGCAAAACATGTACTATCGGCGTACGTCTTGCGAGCACCGGCTTTGTCATCTCGGTAGATAACGGCCAGGGTGACCCGGCGGTATGTCGCTCCGGCAAGGCGGCCGTATTGAAGGCCAATCAACTGCCAGTGCCGAAGGATCCTGCGGCGTTCGAGATGTTGAAGGAGTTCAACCTCAAGTTGGAACCGAGCATCTAAGGCCTGGGTAAGGTAAATCGTGTAGCGTGGTTGGCAGCATCTTGCCGAGAAAGGAAGTTAATCTCTCATTTTTTTGGAACCGAGTATTTAAGCCATGATAAGAAAAGTGTTTTTTGCTTTGGTTGGCTGCTTGTTGCTGGGCCAGAGCGCCCAGGCGGCCTTGGACATCGTCATCACTGGCGGTATCGACAGTGCCCGACCCATTGCGGTCGCCCCCTTCAAGTGGGAAGGCAATGGCCAGTTGCCGCAGGACATCGCGGAAGTGGTCTCCAACGACCTGATGCGCAGCGGCAAGTTCAAGCCGCTGGCTCGTGGCCAGATGCCGCAGACGCCGAGCACCAGCGGCGAAATCAACTTCGCACCATGGGCTTCGCAAGGGGTCGAGGCCGTGGTGGTCGGTTCCATTGCCGCTGTCGGTGACGGTACCTACAAGATCAACTTCGAGCTGGTCGACGTGCTGAAGGGCCAGCTGGCCAAGGCGCAAGGTGGCGAGAGCAACGGCTACATCCTGGATAGCCGCATGGCGACCATCCCGGGTGCCCAGATGCGTCAGTTCGCTCACCGCATCTCCGACATCGTCTATGAGCGTCTGACCGGCGAGCGTGGGGCCTTCCTGACCCGCCTGGCTTATGTCTCCGTCCAGCAGGGTACCCAGTTCCCGTATCAGCTGCGCATTTCTGATTACGACGGCTACAACGAGAAGACCCTGCTGCGCTCCCGCGAGCCGCTGATGTCTCCCTCCTGGTCGCCGGATGGCAGCAAGCTGGCCTACGTGAGTTTCGAGAACCAGAAGTCCGAGATCTACGTGCAGGATATCTACACCCAGCAGCGCAGCCTGATCACCAGTTTCCGCGGGATCAACGGCGCGCCTGAGTGGTCTCCGGATGGTCGTCGTCTGGCTATCGTTCTCTCCAAGGATGGTTCACCGAACCTCTATGTGGTTGATGTCGCTAGCAAGCAGCTGACCCGCGTCACAACCAGCCGGGTGATCGACACCGAACCCTCCTGGATGCCGGACGGGCAAAATTTGTTGTTCACCTCTGAACGTGGTGGCAAACCCCAGATTTATAGCGTAAATTTGGCGACTGGTATGACTCGCCGGATGACTTGGGAAGGTGAATCCAACCAGGGCGCATCCATCACTCCTGATGGCAAAATCATGGTGATGGTGACTCGTGTTCAGGGGCAGTACCGTATTGCCCGCCAGGACATGGAAAACAATGCCCTGCTGGTCCTTACCCAGAGTGCGCTGGATGAGTCGCCAAGTGTGGCTCCCAATGGCAGCATGATCATTTATGCCACCATCTATCAGGGTCGTAAGAGTCTCGCGTTGGTGTCGACTGATGGTCGCTTCAAGGCTGTGCTTCCGACCAGTAGCGGTGAAATTCGTGCACCAGCTTGGTCGCCCTTCTTGAATTGATAAAAATCCAATTGTTTTTTGTTTTGTTATAAAGGTTTAAGGAAATAGCATGCAACTCAATAAACTGCTCAAGGGTTTGGCCATCGCACTGCCACTGTTCACCCTGGCCGCTTGTAGCTCTTCTTCTGATTCTGACGCCGCTGGCGCCGAGTCAGGTATGACCGACGGCATGGGCGGTGTACAAACCGGCGGCGCCAACGGCATGTTGTCCCCGGAAGAGCAGATGCGTCAGAAGTTCGAAGCGCTGCAACGTGACAACGTGATCTACTTCCCGTTCGACGGTTACGATATCCAGGGTCAGTACGCTGATCTGCTGGATGCCCACGCCAGCTACCTGCGCGAGCGCCCGAGCGTTAAAGTCCTGATCGAAGGTCACGCCGACGAGCGCGGTACTCCGGAGTACAACATCGCCCTGGGCGAGCGTCGTGCCAAGGCCGTTGCCAAGTATCTGCAAACCCTGGGTGTGCAGGCCGAGCAGCTCTCCATCGTCAGCTATGGCGAAGAGAAGCCGCTGGACATGTCCCACACCGAGGATGCCTTTGCCAAAAACCGCCGTGCGGTTCTGGTTTACTAAGGTTTAAACCGAACGAAGTTCGTTTATATGCAAGCGGCCATCTCGATGGCCGTTTTATTTGCACTAAACGCCAAGGTTTGATCCGAATGAAATCTGCATAAGCGAGCGACGATGGCGCTGGCCGTTTTATTTGCCCTAAACGCTAAGGTTTGATCCGAATGAAATCTGTGTACAAGCAAGCTGTTGTTGCGCTGACCGTATTGGTTGCTCTGAATGCGCAGGCGGCGGCTCCCGTCAGCGATCTGAGTGGTGACTCGGGTGGCGGAGTTGTCCTTAGCGGCAACAACGGCGCCATCGTGCCCACCGGCAGCCTGGAAGACAGGGTTGCCCTGCTGGAGCGCACCCTCAATGCCCGTCTGCGGCTGCAAGCCGAATTGCAGCAGCAGGTCGACTCCCTGCAGGGGGAGGTCTCCGAGCTGCGCGGTCAGCTGGAACAGCAGACCTACCAGATGGAACAGTCGCAAGAGCGTCAGCGTCAGCTCTATCAGGAGCTTGACAAGGTGGCCAACAGCCAGCCTGCTGCTACGCCAGCAGCCCCGGCCGCCGCCGCTGCGAGCGCCACACCGGCTGCTGCGGCCAACTACTCGACCAACCTGAATGAGAACCAGGCCTACGATGCGGCCGTAAACATGGTGCTCAAGGAGAAGAACTACGACAAGGCCATCCCCGCCTTCGAAGGGTTCATCAAACAGTATCCAAGCTCGAGCTATGTCCCCAATGCCCATTACTGGCTGGGTCAGCTGTTGTTCAACAAGGGTGACCGGACCGGCGCTGCTGCCCAGTTCACCACGGTGGCAACCAAGTTCAGCAAGTCTCCCAAGCGAGCCGATGCTCTGTTGAAGCTGGGCATGTTGGCACAGCTTGACGGCAAGAAGGCGGAAGCGAAGAACTTCTATGAGCAGGTGATCAAGGGCTATCCCAACACCTCGCCGGCCCAACTGGCCAAGCAGAGTTTGAGCAAGCTGTAACATTGCTGCATGTCACTGTTTTCGTAACAGTCTTGTAAATACAGCCCCGCTTTGTATGCACAATGAACAAACAGATTGAATTTAAGATTTTTCTATTGCGCCAGGATGATAAATCCGTAATATAGGCCGCCGTCAGAGCCGGTGCAGTATTGCAGTCGGTCCTGGTCGTGGTGAGGGTCGTTAGCTCAGTCGGTAGAGCAGTTGACTTTTAATCAATTGGTCGCTGGTTCGAATCCAGCACGACCCACCATTATCTCCACCAGGTGGAGACAGCATTCCCAGGTCGCTTAGCTCAGCTGGGAGAGCACCTCCCTTACAAGGAGGGGGTCACTGGTTCGATCCCAGTAGCGACCACCAGTTTTAAACTGTTTGCCAAGGCAAACAGTGTGCCAGGCAAGTCGGTGTGGGTCGTTAGCTCAGTCGGTAGAGCAGTTGACTCTTAATCAATTGGTCGTAGGTTCGATCCCTACACGACCCACCAATCTGGCCACAAGAATTCCCAGGTCGTTTAGCTCAGCTGGGAGAGCACCTCCCTTACAAGGAGGGGGTCACTGGTTCGATCCCAGTAACGACCACCAAGTTTGTAAAAAATGATTTAGATGGGTCGTTAGCTCAGTCGGTAGAGCAGTTGACTTTTAATCAATTGGTCGCTGGTTCGAATCCAGCACGACCCACCATCATTTCAAGGATCCCAGGTCGTTTAGCTCAGCTGGGAGAGCACCTCCCTTACAAGGAGGGGGTCACTGGTTCGATCCCAGTAACGACCACCAAGTTTGTAAAAAATGATTTAGATGGGTCGTTAGCTCAGTCGGTAGAGCAGTTGACTTTTAATCAATTGGTCGCTGGTTCGAATCCAGCACGACCCACCATCATTTCAAGAATCCCAGGTCGTTTAGCTCAGCTGGGAGAGCACCTCCCTTACAAGGAGGGGGTCACTGGTTCGATCCCAGTAACGACCACCAGATTGAAAAAGCCCGCAGCAATGCGGGCTTTTTTTATGGCCGTTCGGCGTCAGGTTCTCAGTCGATCGAGCTGGGTAGCCAGTGCCGTAGCGGCCTGCTCCAGCTGCTCGCTCAGATGATGGCTGGCGTTGGCCTCCTGCCCCAGGGTGGTGGCGGCGTCACCGATCCGCATCAGATTCTGGTTGATGGTGTCGCTGACGGCGCTCTGCTGCTCGGCCGCCGTGGCCACCTGGCTGATGTGATCGTGGATCTGCTGGATCTGGGTGACCACCTGATTGAGGGCCTCAAAGGCCTGCTCCGTCCCTTCCACCGTGCTGGCCGAGCGAGTGATGCCGGTACTCATCAACTGCTGGCTGCTGCTGACCTCGGTCTGCAGGCTGCCGATGAGCTGACCTATCTCGTCGGTGGACTCCCGGGTCTTGTTGGCCAGCGCCCGCACTTCGTCCGCCACCACGGCAAAGCCGCGTCCCATATCACCCGCCCGCGCCGCCTCGATGGCTGCATTGAGCGCCAGCAGGTTGGTCTGCTCGGCGATGGCCCTGATCACGTCGAGAATACGGCTGATGTTGGTGCTGCGCTGGGCCACCTGGGCGACGGCCTTGTCGGCGAGGTGCATGTCTTCAACCAGGGTATGGATCTCGGTGCGGGCACGGCTCAGGGTCTGCTGTGCCGTGCTGATGTGATGGGTGGCCGTTTCCGACTCCTGGGCTGCCTGCTCGGCATAGCCCGCCACGCTGACCGCCGTGGTGCTCATCTGATGCATGGCACTGACCACGCTCTCCAGCTCCAAACTCTGCTCGTCCAGACTGCTTCGCATGGTGTCGGCTGTCTGCTTCATGCCCTGGGCCTGCTGGTGCACCTGCTGGCCGATTTGCTTGCTACCTTGCACCATGCCGCGCAACTTGCCGAGGAAGGCGTTGAGGTGGCCGCCCAGCTCGATCAGCTCCTGGTGGGTATCTATCCTCATCTGCTGGGTCAGGTCCCCCTCGTTGCTGGAGAGGTGGGATACATGGCGGCTGATGAGGGAGAGGGGGGCCGTGATGGTCTGGATGAACCAGATGAGCAGCGCCAGCGCCAGCAGGGTAATGACGACGATGGCGATCAGCTGTTGTTGCTGGGTGGCCTGCAGCAAGTCGCCAAGCTGGTTGCTGATGGTGTTGGCCTGGCTGAGTGCCAGCGCCTTGGGCACCTTGAGCATCAGCCACCACTGGGTGTCGGCGGCGTCGATCCTGACCGGCTGTTGCAGGATGAAATCGGTCTCGGTGTCCTGCTCCTGGCCGGTGGGGGCGGTGAGGCCGGCTTCCGTCAGCGGCCGTCCCAGCTTGTCGGCGTGACGGTTGCTGCCGACGATGAGGCCCATCTTGCTGACCAGGGTGACCTCGGCCTGGTTGTCATACAGGCTCTTGCCGAGGTTCTCGGCCAGTTGCTGGAAGATAGGCAGGTTCATGTCGACGCCGGTGATGCCGGCAAACTTGCCGGCTTTCAGAACGGGTACCGTCAGGCTGGTCATCAGCATCTTGTTGCCGGGGCTTATCTCGTAGAGGTAGGGCTCCATCAGACAGGGGCGCAGGGTGTCGCGGCCACACAGATACCATTCGCTGTTGCGAATGCCGAATTCGTTGACCGAGGTATCGTATTTGGCGGCACTGGTGGCGGCATCTACCGGCTGCTGGCTGATCTGGCCGCCCTGGTCGCGAGTGAAATAAATCTCCAGGCTGCCCTTGCCGGCGACGGAGTGGGAGGCGCCGGCCTGCCAGCTGGCATCCTGGCCGTCGTACCCATCTGGTTCAAACTGGGCGTAGATGGAGCTGATGCCGCCCGCTTGCTGCAGTCGACTGTGAAGCAGCGTCTCGATCTGGGGACGGCTCAGCAGCCTGTCCGGCTGCGCCATGCTGCCCTCCAGCTGTGCCGCCATGCCCAGCGGCACCTGATAGGACTGTTGCAACAGGTCGGCTATCTGCACCGCATAGCGTTCAGCCTGGAACTGCAGAGTACGGGAGACCTCCTGCTCCAGCGCCTGGCGGGTCTGGCTGACGATGTTGCTGCGCAGGGTGTTCAGGGAGGAGGACTGCATCAGGGTCATGGCGAGGCCGCTGGCGAGAAACAGCCCCATGGTGAGCAATAGTAGCTTGGTCTTGAGAGAGCGTTGTTTCATTCGACAACTCCTTTGGCAAGAATGACAACGAATTACTTGAGTATATTCGGACACTTGCGCATCACCGGATTTGTTGATGGGTTTGTGCGCTGCTTCTGGTTATAATTTTTGCCTTTCCAAGCGTTGATGGAACAGTCGCAATGAGCAATGCACTGAACAATGTCCCGCCGGTAGTCGAGATGGACTATCCGTTTCCGGCCAAGCCCCTTCCCCTGAGCGCCGAGCAGAAGACGACTCTGATCGCAGACATCAAGGCACTGCTCAAGGAGCGCAAGGCGGTGCTGGTCGCCCACTACTACACGGATCCCGAAATTCAGGCGCTGGCGGAGGAGACCGGTGGTTTCGTCGGCGACTCCCTCGAGATGGCCCGTTTTGGTCGAGATCACGCCGCACAGACCCTGATTGTCGCCGGGGTACGCTTCATGGGAGAGACCTCCAAGATCCTGAGCCCCCACAAGCGAGTCTTGATGCCGACGCTGGAGGCCGAGTGCTCGCTTGATCTGGGCTGCCCCATCGAGCAGTTCTCCGCCTTCTGCGACGCTCATCCCGACCATATCGTGGTGGTCTACGCCAACACCTCGGCGGCGGTCAAGGCGCGGGCTGACTGGGTGGTCACCTCCAGTATCGCGCTGGAGATCGTCGAACATCTGGACAGCCAGGGTCACAAGATCATCTGGGGCCCGGACCGTCACCTCGGTGCCTACATCGAAAAGAAGACTGGCGCCGAGATGTTGCGCTGGCAGGGCCACTGCATCGTCCACGACGAGTTCAAGGCTCGTGCCCTGCGTGAGCTGAAGGAGCAGAATCCGGATGCCGCCGTGTTGGTCCACCCGGAGTCCCCTGCCTCGGTGATCGAGCTGGCCGATGCGGTGGGTTCCACCAGCCAGCTGATCAAGGCGGCCAAGGAGCTGCCCCAGCAGAAGCTCATCGTGGCGACCGATCGGGGCATCTTCTACAAGATGCAGCAGGCCTGCCCGGAGAAAGAGATGGTAGAGGCGCCGACCGGTGGCGATGGCGCGACTTGCCGTAGTTGTGCCCACTGCCCCTGGATGGCGATGAACGGCCTGGTGGCCATCAAGGAGGCCCTCACCGATGGCGCCGAGCGTCACGAAATCCTGGTGGACGAGGATCTGCGGGTGAAAGCCCTGATCCCGCTCGACCGCATGCTCAACTTCGCCGCCGAGCTCAAGCTCAAGACCCAGGGTAATGCCTGACTGGGGTGATGAAGAGATGCAAAGAGGGCTCCTGCGGGAGCCCTCTTTATTTATCTGAACCTCATTCGGCTCAGATGATCACGGTGGAGAAGCTGTGCTCTTCATCCGGTGCAACGGTCACGCCTGTCTCGCTGGCGATGGCGGCTTCGACGCAGAGCATGGTGCGATAACCATCGTCGCTCATGTCGGCCATGGCGCGAGCGCCTTCCAGCCAGGGGGTCCAGACCACCATGCTGTCGTGGTTGCCACTGACTACCCGGGTCTCGCGTTCGCCATCCTGGATGCTGACGTGCGCCGCAGGCTGCCAATAGACCCGATCCAGCGGGCCGTTCAGGGTCAGAGTACCCTGCTGCAGGCCATTCTGGCCAGTCAGTTTGTCGGCGTAGGGCTCGCCAAGGCCGCTGACACTTACTGACTCCGGTGAACTTATCTGCAGGTAGGTGTGCAGAGCACCGCTGTAGGCGAGCGGCGCTTTGCCGGTATTGCGGGTGGTCAGTACCAGTGCCAGCTCCTTGCCGACCAGCACGTCGAGCTCCAGCTCGAAGGCATGAGGCCAGAGCTGACGGGTTGCCTCGTTGTCACGCAGAGACAGATGGACGAGCGTACCGTCACCGTGATCGGAAACACCGTCCAGCGTCCACAGGCTGGTGCGGGCAAAGCCGTGGGAGGGCTTGCCGCTGCCGACGCGGGCAGGGGCCGGGCCGAACCAGGGCCAGCAGAGGGGAATGCCACCGCGAATGGGTTTGCTGCCATCCAGCACCGCCTTGTCGCTGAGCCAGATGGAGGCGGGTTCGTCGTGACGCTGGTAGCTCAGCACGTGGGCGCCAAACAGACTGATTTCTGCCTTGGCGTAGCCGTTGTCGACGGTCAGCAGGGGTTGGCCAGCCGGGTGGTGGCTGAGGGTACAGTGGGCAGTCAGAGAGCGTGTCGGTTGCATGAGGACTCCTGTGCTCGCGCACATTCAGAAGAGAGGGTTGGAAAAATCCCGGTCCAGAATACAAAAAGGCGGCCATTGGCCGCCTTTTTCAAGCTACTTGATTGCGTATCCCAAATTACTTGGAGATGTGAGCGATCAGGTCCAGAACTTTGCTGGAGTAGCCCATTTCGTTGTCGTACCAGGATACAACTTTAACGAATTTGTCGTTCAGCTGGATACCAGCCTTGGCGTCGAATACGGAGGTCTGACGCTCACCCAGGAAGTCGGTAGAAACCACTTCGTCTTCGGTGTAGCCCAGAACACCCTTCATGGCGCCTTCGGAAGCAGCTTTCATCGCTTCGCAGATTTCTGCGTAGGTGGCAGCTTTCTTCAGGTTGACGGTCAGGTCAACAACAGACACGTCCGGAGTCGGAACACGGAAAGCCATACCGGTCAGCAGGCCTTTCAGTTCCGGGATAACCACGCCAACAGCCTTGGCAGCACCGGTAGAGGACGGGATGATGTTCTGAGCCGCACCGCGGCCACCGCGCCAGTCTTTGGCAGACGGACCATCAACGGTCTTCTGGGTAGCAGTGGTAGCGTGAACGGTGGTCATCAGGCCGGACTCGATACCGAAGGTATCATTCAGAACCTTGGCGATCGGTGCCAGGCAGTTGGTGGTGCAGGAAGCGTTGGAAACGATGTCCTGGCCAGCATAGGTAGCGTCGTTAACGCCCATTACGAACATCGGGGTAGCGTCTTTGGACGGACCGGTCAGAACGACTTTCTTGGCGCCGGCAGCGATGTGCTTGCGAGCAGTCTCGTCGGTCAGGAACAGACCGGTAGCTTCGGCAACAACGTCAACACCGATTTCGCCCCATTTCAGGTTGGCCGGGTCACGCTCAGCGGTAACACGTACGGTTTTGCCGTTGACAACCAGGTTGCCGTCTTTGACTTCAACGGTGCCCTTGAAGCGGCCGTGAGTGGAGTCGTACTTCAGCATGTAGGCCATGTAGTCAACGTCGATCAGATCGTTGATACCAACCACTTCGATGTCAGAACGCTCAGCGGCCAGACGGAAGACGAAACGGCCGATGCGGCCAAAACCGTTAATACCTACTTTGATAGTCATAATTGGTTACCTAACTGTTCAGTAGTCAAAGAAAATTCCGTTTGTAAATTTACTAGAACTCCCCCGTGAGTCAACCAACAATCTGTCTGAAATTGCGCTATATCATGAAAAACTGTGAAATTTATTTTCTGTTTATGTAACTGACTACCAGCTTTTGTCGAAATAACTATCTATCTCCTGGCGGTGCGGTTATCAACAATAGTGCCTGCTCGGTCACACAACCAGCCAGGCAGATGTGTAAAAATGTGCGCGGTTTAGCATGGCCCATAGAGCCACTGTTCAAGTACCACCCATAAAAATTAATCAAAATAGTATAGATAGAATCCACAGCGGGAATTCTCAAACTATGACCACCCTGATTGAACAGCTGGCTGCCGCCAAAGGTATCGCCAGCGAGTATGTTGATGCCTGGGGCCACCCGGCTCAGGTATCCGAAGAGAGCAAGGCCGCCATGCTGGGCGCCATGGGTTACCGCGTCGATGACGAGGCCGCCCTGACCGAGCAGCTTGAGCAGGAGCACCGCCAGCACTGGCTGCGTGCGCTGGATCCCGTGATGGTGGTTCGCAGCGGCGAGCCCATTACCCTCGAAGTCCGTCTGCCCATCGAATTCGTCAACGATGCCCTCAGCTGGCAGCTCAAGCTGGAGCAGGGCGGTGTGTTGTCCGGTCAGCTCACCCCCATCGACGGCGAGCTGGTCGGCGTGGCCGAATTCGAAGAGATGGAGTGCCAGGCCTATCGCGTGGCCCTGGCTGTGCAGCCCGAGCTGGGTTATCACGATCTGATCCTGCTGGAGGAGGGCAATGACGAGCCGCTCGCCGGCATGCGCCTCATCGTCGCGCCCAAGGCGTGCTACAAGCAGCCTCCCATCGCCAATGGCCGCAAGGTATGGGGCCCGAGCGTGCAGCTCTACTGCCTGCGCAGCCGCCACAACTGGGGCATCGGCGATTTCAGCGATCTGGGCCAGCTGGTCGAGAAGATGGCCGCCTGGGGCGCCCACTTCGTCGGTCTCAACCCGATTCATGCCCTCTATCCGGCCAACCCGGAGAGCGCCAGCCCCTATAGCCCCTCGTCCCGACGCTGGCTCAATGTGGCCTACATCGATGTGGAAGCCGTGCCCGAATTTCTGGCCAATGCCCGGCTCAAGGCCGAGGTGGCTAACCCCGCCTTCCAGCAGCACCTGAGCGAGCTGCGTGCCAAGGGTAACGTGGATTACACCGGCGTCATCGAGACCAAACTCGGCATGCTGCGTCAGGTGTTCGACCAGGCCTGCCTGAGCGCCGAGCGTCAGGCCGCCTTCGATGCCTTCGTTGCCGCTGGCGGCGACAGCCTGCAGCAACAGGCCGCCTTCGATGCCTTGCAAGCCCACTTCTACGCCAAAGGCGAGAATGCCTGGGGCTGGCCGGTGTGGCCGGAGCCGTTCCGTGACTACCACAATCCCGAAGTGGCGGCCTGGATGGCCGAGCACAGCCAGGATGTGAATTTCTACCTCTATCTGCAGTTCCTGGCTGACGAGCAGCTGGCCCGGGCCGACGCCCGCGCCAAGGCGGCCGGCATGGTGATGGGGATCTACCGCGATCTGGCGGTGGGCGTCTCCGAAGGCTCCACCGAGATCTGGGCTAACCGGGATCTCTACTGCCCGAAAGCCTCGGTCGGTGCGCCGCCCGATATTCTGGGTCCGCTTGGCCAGAACTGGGGTCTGCCCCCCATGAACCCGAACCAGCTGTTCGAGGCGGCCTACCAGCCGATGGTGGATCTGTTCCGTGCCAACATGCGCTCCTGCGGCGCGCTGCGCATCGACCACGTAATGGCCTTGCTGCGCCTGTGGTGGGTGCCGCCCGGAGAGTCTGCCGCCAAGGGCGCCTACATCTATTACCCGGTTAATGACCTGCTGGGGATCCTGGCGCTGGAATCCCACCGCAACCAGTGTCTGCTGATCGGCGAGGATCTGGGTACCGTGCCGGAGGGGATCGATGTGACCCTGAAAGAGAACGGCGTCCACTCCTACAAGGTGTTCTTCTTCGAGCGCTCCAAGGCCGATGGCGGCTTCATCTCTCCGGCTCACTACGCCGAGCAGGCGATGTCGGCGCTGACCACCCACGACATGCCGACCCTCAAGGGCTTCTGGCATTGCGATGATCTGGCGCTGGGGCGCGAGCTGGGCTTGTATCCGGATGAAGACGTACTCAAGACCCTGTATGCTGATCGCCACCAGGCCAAGCAGCGCATCCTCGACAGCCTGCACGGCCACGGGGTGATCTCCGGCAACATCAGCCACGACGTGAACTGGGTCGGCATGAACACCGAGCTCAACCACGGTCTGCAACTGCACATGTCTCGCGGTAGCTGCGCCCTGTTCAGCACCCAGCTGGAGGATTGGCTGGAGATGGACAAGCCGGTCAACGTGCCGGGCACCAGTTACGAGTACCCGAACTGGCGCCGCAAGCTGTCTACCGATCTGGAGGATATTTTTGCCAATGAGGCGCTCAAGGCGCTGGCAGGCAAGATGAGCCAGGCCCGTGACGAGGCCAGTCGTTGAGCCACTGCCGACAAAACGTGACTCACTTACATCCGCTTCGGCCCAGGCCGGAGCGGATGCTCAGCTATGAAAGGAAATCTCGATGCTCGTTGAACGTTTGGTTGCAGCCCGCTGTTCCGATCCCTTCTCCCACTTAGGCCTGCAGGCCAATCCGGATGGGCCCGGCCTCAAGCTGACCGTCTGGTTACCCGATGCCCAGGCCGTACGGGTCAGGGATCTCAAGTCGGGCAAGATTGTTGCCACCCTGGCGCCCACCGATGATTCGGGCCTCTTTGAAACTGTTTTCACCCGCCGTAAAAATCCCTTCCCCTACCAGTTGCTTGCCGACTACCCAGATGCCAGCGTCGAGGTCATCGACCCCTATCAGTTCCAGGATGCGGGCTGGGCCGGGTTGGCGGAACTCACCTACCAGCCGGAAAACCTCTACCACACGCTCGGTGCCCAGCTGCGCACCGTGGCGCATCTGGACCAGCAAGTGGAGGGGGTGCGTTTTGCGGTCTATGCGCCGAGCGCCACTGCGGTGAGCCTCATCGGCGATTTCAACTTCTGGGATGGCCGTCGTCACCCGATGCAGCGCAGCCAGTGCGGTCACTGGGTGCTGTTCGTGCCGGGCCTCAAGGCCGGGGATCGCTACAAGTTTGAACTCAAAGACCCCATGGGCAACCGGCTGCCGCACAAGAGCGACCCGGTGGGTTTCTACTGCGAGCAGTACCCCTCGTTCGCCTCCGTGGTCTATGACCACGGCCAGTACCAGTGGCAGGATGCCGCCTGGCGCGAGAGCCAGCTCAACGACAAGCGCGAGCAGCCGCTCTCCATCTACGAGCTGCACGTGGGCTCCTGGAAGCGTCACCCCAACGGTGACAGCCTGAGCTGGCGCGAACTGGCGGTGGAGCTGGTGGATTACGTCAAGGGGATGGAGTACACCCACATCGAGTTGCTGCCGGTCTCCGAGCACCCGTTCAGCGGCTCCTGGGGCTACCAGCCAGTGGGCATGTTCTCGCCCACCAGCCGCTACGGCACCGCTGATGATTTCAAATACTTCGTCGACCAGTGCCACCAGGCCGGTATCGGCGTCATCCTTGACTGGGTGCCTGCCCATTTCCCGTCCGATGCCCACGGGCTAGCCCGCTTCGACGGCACTCCGCTCTACGAGTACGAGGATCCGCGCCGCGGTTGGCACCCGGACTGGAACTCCTACATCTATGACTTCGGCCGCAATACGGTGCGCCAGTTCCTGGTGGCCAGCGCCCTGTTCTGGCTCGACAAGTTCCACGTCGATGGCCTGCGGGTGGATGCGGTCGCCTCCATGCTCTATCTGGACTATTCCCGCAACGCCGGCGAGTGGGTGCCCAACGTCGATGGCGGCAACCACAACTACGAGGCGATCAGCCTGCTGAAGTGGACCAACGAGGAGGTGTACGGCAAGTACCCCCACGCCATGACCATCGCCGAGGAGTCCACCGCCTTTGCTGGAGTGTCCCGTCCCACCTTCCTGGGCGGCCTGGGTTTTGGCTTCAAGTGGAATATGGGCTGGATGCACGACACCCTCACCTACATGCAGAAAGAGCCCATTCACCGTCGCTACCACCACAACGACATGACCTTCTCCATGGTGTACCACTATGACGAGAACTTCATTTTGTCGCTCTCCCACGACGAGGTAGTGCATGGCAAGCACTCCATGCTCTACAAGATGCCGGGCGACGAGTGGCAGCAGGCGGCCAACCTGCGCGCCTACATGGGCTTCATGTATGCTCATCCCGGCAAGAAGCTCAACTTCATGGGCACCGAGATCGCCCAGAGCAACGAGTGGAATCACGATGCTCAGCTGCCCTGGCACCTGCTGCAATATCCCAAGCACGGTGGCCAGCAGCGGCTGATCCACGATCTCAACCATCTCTACCGTCATGAACCTGCCTTGTATCAGGCGGATTATGAGCAAAACGGCTTCCGCTGGCTGGATCACAACGACGCCGACAACAGCATCTTTGCCTGGCTGCGGGCCGACAAGCAGGGGGCCAACCCGCTGGTGGTAGCCTGCAACTTCACGCCGGTGCCGCGGCTTGCCTACCGGCTCGGGGTACCGGCGGCCGGCCACTACCGGGTGGTGCTCAACACCGACAGCGAGCATTACTGGGGCAGCAACTATGATGTGGGTCTGGTCTTCGTCGCCGAGCCGAACCCCTGGCAGGGGATGGCGCACAGCATAGTGCTGGATCTGCCGCCGCTCGCGACCTTGTTCATCAAACAGGAGTCTTGATGTTCGCAATGGAAAAGGGGCAGGACCATCCGCTGGGGGCCCTGCTCGACGAGACAGGTTGTCACTTCTGCGTATGGGCGCCGCAATCGGACAAGGTGGAGCTCTGCCTGTTCGACGAGCAGGAGCGGGAGCTGGCCCGCCTTGAGCTGCCCGGCCGGCGCGGTCAGTATCGCTTCGGCCATGTGCGCGGCGTCAAGGCCGGTCAGCGTTACGGCTACCGGGTGCATGGCACGCCCCAGGAGGGGATGCTGTTCGACCCTGACAAGCTGCTGATCGACCCCTACGCCAAGGCGCTCAGTCGCCCGACCCACTGGGATGACGCCCTCTATCAGGGGGACAGTGCGGCCATGGTGGCCAAATCCGTGGTGGTGGACGATGCCTTCGACTGGCAGGGAGTGGGCAAGCCCGCCATCGAGCCGGCTCGCACCGTCATCTATGAAACCCACGTCAAGGGCTTCACCCGTCAGCATCAGGGGGTGCCGAGCGAGCTGCGCGGCACCTATCTGGGCATCTGCCACCCGCTCATCATCGAGCATCTCAAATCCCTCGGCATCACCTCGGTGCAGTTGATGCCGGTGGCAGCCTTCATGTCCGAGCCCAGACTCGAGCAACTGGGGCTGACCAACTACTGGGGCTACAACCCCATCGCCTTCTTCGCCCCCGAGCCGCGCTATGCGGCGCAAGAGGCGGTGGCCGAGTTCAAGACCATGGTGCGCGAGCTGCACAAGGCCGGGCTCGAGGTGATCCTGGATGTGGTCTACAACCACACCGCGGAGTCGGGCTTCGACGGCCCCATGCTCTCTTTCAAGGGCTTTGACAACGCCGGTTACTACGCCTTCGAGGCGGGGGCGCACGGCCCCGATTACACTCGCCACGCCAACGTCACCGGCTGCGGTAACAGTGTCAATCTGGATCACCCCAACAGCCTGCGACTGGTGCTCGACGCCTTGCGCTACTGGGTCACCGAGATGCAGGTGGATGGTTTTCGCTTCGATCTGGCGGTCACCCTGGCCCGCGAGGCGGGCGAGTTCGACCCCATGGGGGCCTTCTTCAAGGCCATGATGGCGGACCCCGTGCTGGCACGGGTCAAGCTCATCGCCGAGCCCTGGGATATCGGCCCGTTTGGCTATCGGCTCGGCCAGTTCCCGAGCCAGTGGCTGGAGATCAACGACCGCTACCGCGACACGGTGCGCGCCTTCTGGCGCGGCGATGCGGGCAAGATGGGGGACTTTGCCACCCGGCTGGTGGGCTCACGGGATCTGTTCCCGAAGAACTGGCGCTCCCCCCATACCAGCGTCAACTACCTCTGCTATCACGACGGCTTCACCCTGGAAGATCTGGTCTCTTACAACCAGCGCCACAACCAGGCCAACGGCGAGGACAACCGGGACGGTCACGGCAACAACCTCTCCAACAACCACGGGGTGGAAGGGCCGACCCTGGATCCGCGGGTCAACAACCTGCGCCAGCAGCAGAAGCGCAACCTGATCGCCACCCTGCTGCTGTCGCAAGGCACTCCGCACTTTCTCGCTGGCGACGAGATGGGCCGCAGCCAGCTCGGCAACAACAACGCCTACTGCCAGGACAACCAGATCAGCTGGGTCAACTGGCAGTGGCGACCGGAGGATGAGCGGCTGCTCGCCTTCACCCAGCAGATGCTGGCGCTGCGGGCGGAGTCCACCGTCTTCTCCAACCTGCAGCTGAGCGACGACAGCTGGAACGGCGCCCCCAGCAGCTGCCACCAGGTCAACTGGTATCACCCGGACGGCCATCAGCTCACCGATCAGGACTGGCATGCCCCCATGGGACAGGCGTTCGCCATGGACATCGGCATGATCGGCTGCGGCGGGGAGCGCTGGTACGTGCTGTTCAACGCCAGCGACTACGACATCCAGTTCCGTCTGCCGCCGCCGGGGGAGGGGCTGGAGTGGATCCAGACCATCGACACCGCCACCAACGACGGGCTGCCGTTCCTGCCTGACGACATCAAGCGGCAGGTGGCGGTGGGCCGGGCCCACTCCCTCAAGCTGCTGGAGCGGGTCGCCCTGAGTGCGGTGGCGCTGGCCGAGGAGGGAGTGGTCGCCACCCCGGATGTTGCCGTCGTGTTGCCAACCGGATCACAGTTCCCGCTGGCGGGGTAGAGCGCGGCGCCCTGACTGGGTATGCTGGGCACCGATATTCACGGCAAGGAGTCAGTATGAGCGGCAACACCCCCAACCCCGAGCAGTGGCGCCGGCAGTTGAGCGCCGAGCAGTATCACGTCTGCTGGGAGAAGGGCACGGAGCGTCCCTACAGCGGCGCCCTGCTCCACAACCGCAAGAGCGGCGACTACCTGTGCGTCTGCTGCAAGCAGGTGCTGTTTCACTCGGATGCCAAGTTTGACTCGGGCTGCGGCTGGCCCTCGTTCGATCGGGCCATCGAGGGGACCGTGACCTACACCGAGGATGGCAGCCACGGCATGAAGCGGGTGGAGATCACCTGCAGCCAGTGCGGCTCCCACCTCGGCCACGTCTTCCCGGACGGGCCGACCGAAACCGGTCAGCGCTACTGCGTCAACAGCCTGAGTCTGGATTTCGATCCCGAGTCCTGAGTCTGGCGCCCGGCATGCATGCAAAAACGGCCCCCTGCCTTGGCAGGGGGCCGTTTCTTTGTGGCCGCAGCCTGGGCCTATCAGGCCAGCAGCAGGGTGGCGACCACCAGCAGGGTGGCCAGCGCCAGAATGGGCAGCTTGAGTACCCGCAGCAGATAGAAGCCGATGGCGGCCAGCGCCAGATCGGTAGGAGCCAGCACGGCGCTCTGCCAGACCGGCTGATAGAGCGCCGCCAGCAGCAGACCCACCACGGCGGCGTTGATACCGGCCACGGCACCGGCGAGGCGAGGGCGGGCCAGCCAGCTCTGCCAGCAGGGGCCCATGGCCCACAGCAGCAAAAAGCCGGGCAGGAACAGCGCCAGGGTCGCCAGCAGGGCGCCGCCTACCGGGCTGGCCGGCAGCAACTGGGCGCCGAGATAGGTCGCCAGGGTGAACATGGGGCCGGGCACCAGCTGGGCCAGGCTGTAGCCGGTCAGAAACTGCTGCTGATTGAGGCTGTGGCCCACGCTCTCCGCCAGCAGGGGCAGCACCACGTGGCCGCCGCCAAACACCAGGCTGCCGGCCCGGTAGAAGTCGGTAACCAGCTGGCCGACGGGGCCCCCCAGCAGTGGCAGGCCGACAAACAGCAGGGCAAACAGCAGCAGGGTGGGCCAGTGGGGTTGGCGCACAGGGATGGACTGAGCCGGCGAGGGCTGTGGGCCCGGTGTTTGCGGCGCCCCGACGCGGGCACAGAGCAGGGCAGCGCCCGCCAGCATGACGAGCTGGGTGAGCAGGCCGGGTTGCCACCAGAGGGCGGCCGCGGTGGCGACCATGATCCCCTGATTGCGCGTCGTCTTGCAAAACTGGCGGCTCATGGTGATCACCGCATCGGCGACCACCACCAGCGCCAGCAGCTTGAGACCGTGCAGGGCGGCATCGAGCCAGACGTTGTTGCCGAGCTGGCCCAGACCGATGGCGGCGGCCAGCAACAGCAGGAAGGAGGGGAGGGTGAAACCGGCGAAGGCGGCCAGTGCCCCACCGAGCCCGGCCCGCTGGCGGCCGATGGCAAAGCCGAGCTGGCTGGAGGCGGGGCCCGGCAGCAGCTGGCAGAGGGCCAGCAACTGGGCGAATTCGGCCTGGGTCAGCCAGCCCAGCCGCTCGACGAAGGTGCGCTGGAAGTAGCCTATGTGAGCGGCCGGCCCGCCAAAACTGATGCAGCCCAACCATAAAAACTGAATAAACACCTGCCCCACGTCCTCACTCCCTCGTTGTCATCATCGCCCCCGATGATATGACAAAGCGGTGACTTTTTTATGACAAATCAGGGGGCTGCTGGTAGGTCGCCGCACCTTGTCAGCCGCAGGTCACTCCATCGGCTGGCCTGGTTGGGGCAGATAGCAACGGCCAGCAAGCCAGCAGGCGATGGACTGGCGGCTGGCATCGAAGTGGGGCTCCGGCAGGTTGCGCGGGTCGCACCAGATCCAGCCTTCGCACTTCTCCGGCTCCAGCAGCTGGGGCTCTCCTTCTACCTCGGCCAGCAGGGTGACCGAGACATAGTGCAGGCCGCTTTCACGCCAGGTCTCCAGGTTGTTGGTGACGGCGATGACGCTGGGGTTGCTGATCTGAAAACCGGTCTCCTCGGCCACTTCCCGGATCGCTGCCGATTCGAACGTCTCTCCCAGTTCCAGATGGCCGCCGGCGATGGACCAGTAGGGGGCATGGCTGCCCTTGCGCTTGCCAAGCAGCACCTGGCCCTGGCGGTTGGTGAGGATTACGCCGACACCGACGCGGGGATAGGGGGTAGACATAAGAAGGGCTCCTTGCTGAGGGGGTGGTGGGGTAATGGGTTGGTCAGGATCACTCTGTCATCGACCGCCGACGCGGGGATAGGGAGTAGACATATGAGCTCCTTGCAAAGACGAGACAGACCATAAAAAACGGGCCCACCTTAGGGCGGATGGGCCCGTCATGCAAGCAGTCTACGGCGTCAGGCGATCACGCCAGCTTGACCAGCATCTTGCCGGTATTGCGCCCCTCGAACAGCCCGATGAAGGCCTGCGGCATGCTGGCGAGCCCCTGATAGACGGTCTCTTCGGCCTGCAGGGTGCCGGCGTCGAAGGCCGGGGTCACCTCGGCCAGAAACTCGCCGTAATGCTGCCAGTGATCGAACACGATCAGCCCTTGCATTGTGAGGCGTTTGCGGATCACCTGGGAGAGGTTGCGCGGGCCGCTCGCCTCGCTCTGGCCGTTGTACTGCTCGATGAGGCCGCACATCACGATGCGACCGTGCACCACCATGTGGTTGAGGGCGGCGTCCAGCATGGCGCCCCCCACGTTCTCGAAGTAGACATGGATCCCCTCCGGTGCCAGCCGGGCCAGCTCGGCATCGAGATCCGGGGTCTCACGGTAGTTGATCACCTCGTCGGCCCCCAGGCTCTTGAGGTAGGCCACCTTGTCGGCCGACCCGGTGGAGCCGATGACGCGGGCCCCCGCCCGTTTGGCAAGCTGCACCACCATGGAGCCGACGGCGCCGGAGGCAGCCGACACCAGCACGGTTTCACCGGCCTGCAGCTTGGCGATGCGGTTGAGCCCGGTCCAGGCGGTCATACCCGGCATGCCGAGGGCGCCGAGAAAGAGCTGGGGCGGCAAGCGGGTGTCGGGCAGGCGGGTCAGCTGGGCGCCATTGGCGACGAAACGATCGCGCCAGCCCAGCATGCTGCTCACCCGGTCGCCCACCGCGAAGTCCGGGTGACGGGAGGCTTCCACCACGCCGATGGCGCCGCCATCGAGGGGGCCGTTGAGGGGGAAGGGGGGCACATAGCTCTTGGCTTCGCTCATGCGACCGCGCATGTAGGGATCCACCGACAGCCACTGGTTGGCGACCTGCACCTCTCCTTCTTGCAGCTCGGGCAGAGCCACCTCGGTCAGGGTGAAATCGGCCAGGCTGGGCAGGCCGACCGGGCGACGCAGCAGCTGGATCTGATGGCTGGACTGATTCATGGTTTTTTCTCCAGTGTGAGGGGGGTTGGCAACCTGCGAGTCGCCAGCATGGCTATTTCCAAGGGGTTGAGGCTGAACGGGTTCACGCCGTCTCATCCAGCGGGGCGCCGTTGAGCAGCAGCCGGGTGACCACATTGCCCCGCATGGCGTTGGAGAAGGGGCAGGTCTGGTGGGCCAGCCGCACTATCTGCTCGGCCTGCGCCGCTTGTTCAGGTTGGGTCGCAGCGAGCGCTACGTCCAGCGTGATGGCGAAGTTGAAGCGGCCATCGTCCAGCGCCAGCAACTCGACCCCGGCGGTGACGGGAGCACTGGAGAGGGGCGCACCGAGTTTGTGGGCCACGTGGATCAGCGCATTGGAGAAACAGGCGGCATAACCGGCGGCCAGCAGCTGCTCCGGGTTGTTGCCCTTGCCGTTGCCACCGAGGGCGGTCGGCAGGGCCAGTGCCAGCTGCAGGCTGTTGTCCAGGGTGTGAACCTCACCGTTGCGGCCGGCCTGGGCGATGGCTTGAGTGCGATAGAGCGTCTTCATGTCGGGGTCTCTGATTTTGTTTGTGTGCAAAGTAAATCCAGACTAATCCCGAAAATACGGGCTGACAACTATTTTGTGTGCAAATTATTCGACCCCCGATTTTCCTGGGGTATACTGGCCCCAGTCGTCAGCGAGGTGCCCCATGAGTGAATTGAAAAAGCAGGTCTGTTTTGCCCTCTACAGTGCCTCCAACGCGGTGATGCGGGCCTATCGGCCGCTGCTGGACAAGCTGGATCTCACCTACACCCAGTATCTGGTGATGCTGTCGCTGTGGGCGCGGGACGAGGTCAGCCTCAAGGAGATCGGTCAGGAGACCGGGCTGGATGCGGGCACTCTGACCCCCATCGTCAAGCGGCTGGAGAGCAAGGGCTGGTTGACCCGCACCGTCTCCAGCGAGGATGAGCGGCAAAAATGCATCGGCCTGACCGAGGCGGGGCGTCAGCTGCAGCAGGAGGTGAGGGAATGCTGTCTGGCGGACAACTTGCGCAATCAGGTGGATCTGGCCGATGCTGAACTGGCCCAGCTCAAGCAGCTCTGCGATCGCATCTCGGCCCAGTTGGGGCGTTGAGTGCGGCCCATCCATCCATCCAGCCTGAGGATCCACCCCATGAAACTCCTGTTGCCCCTGTTTGCCCTGTTGCTGACCGCCTGCAGTTCTGGCCCCCATGCCCCTTCGATGGCCATCGACGATGCCGATGCCTGGCAGGCTATCTGCAAGGACGGTACCCGGGTGCGGGCCGTGGTGGAGGAGGGGATCTGTGCGGATCATCGCGGTGTTGCCATGTGGACGAATAAGCCAAGAGCCGCACGGATGGCAGAGGAAGCCGCCAAATAGTGTGATCCAGGCGCCATAAAATGACACAACCGGCCGACTGGCCGGTTTTTTTCGCGATCCCGTCGGCACTTTGCCATCTTGTTCATGGTGCGCTCAGTTTTCTCTTCCCATACTGGCCCTACAGTTCCAAAAGAGGAGAGACGAGATGCAATCATCGTTGGTTGGGCTCTCCATTCTGTGGGGGCTGGCCAGTTTTGGTGTTCAGGGGGATTTCATCGAGAGCCGTGATTCCGTTGCGCCATCCTGGCAAGCCGAGTCCAGAGTGGAGATGGAAGGTTATCTGATCGAGTCGCTGGGTGAAGATCGCTGGCTGTTCGACAACGGCAGCGAGAGCCTGCTGGTCTCCCTGCCCCAGGGGCAGTGGGTGCCGACTGGCGAACGGCTGCGGGTCAGCGGCGAGCCCCAGCAGGAGCAGGCCGGCTGGCTGTTGCAGGTGCAGGATGTCAGCCAGGTAGCGGTCTGAGTGCAGGCCGCTGACTGTGGATAAAAGAAAAGGAGGCCAGTGGCCTCCTCTTCTTTTATCCGGTCTGGCCCGCCGATCAGGGCTGGCGGTCAGCCCAGATGGTTGAGCGGCAGCGCCGTCTTGTGCTTGATCCGGCGCAGCACGAAGCTGGAGCGCACCCCGGTCACCCCCGGAATGTGGGTCAGCTTGTCCAGCAGGAAGTGCTGGTAGTGCTCCATGTCCCGCACCACCACCTTGAGCTGGTAGTCGGCGTCGTTGCCGGTGATGAGGTCACATTCGAGCACTTCGGGCAGCTCACTGATGGCGCGGTCAAAATTTTCAAACCGCTCCGGGGTGTGCCGGTCCATGGAGATGTGAATGTAGGCGGTGAGGGTCAGCCCCAGTTGACGGGCGTTGAGCAGGGTGACGTGGGTGTCGATGAGACCGGCATCCTCCAGCGCCTTGACCCGGCGAGAGCAGGGGGAGGGGGAGAGCCCGACCAGCTCGGCCAGCTCCAGGTTGCTGATGCGGCCATTCTCCTGCATCAACTCCAGAATATGCCTGTCTATGCGATCAAGTTTCAGCATTCTCCGTTCCTCGTTGCAATTACTAATTCACTTTTCCTAGATTAAGGGTGAACTATTGCAAAAACAACTGAAAATACATGCTACTTCGCAACCACTCACCGGGCCGGCAGGGATACCATGGTTACATCTTCCGGTGGCAAGACAGAAACCCAACCCGGTCTCTGTGGTGAAGGACCTTACCGGGTCAACAACCCCATCAGCCGTCTCACCTTATCGGGCAACGACGGGCTGGAACGAGAGCATCCCCTCCCCGAAGGCAACAAAGCAGGCATCCCGGCGCCTGCTTTGTTGTTTCTGGCGTTTGCGGATCAGGGCTGCGGCCTGATGCGATAGAGGCAGCGGTGATCCCCCTCCAGCAGATACTGCTCCCGCTCCACCCCGGCCGGTGCCAGCAAGCGGCGAAACATCTCCAGCTCGCTGCGACAAAAGCCCCGACAGGCCCGCGCCGCCGCGCAGATGGGGCAGTGGCTCTCCCACAGCAGCCAGCTGCCATCCTCCTCCTGGCGAAAATCCGCCATATAGCCCTCTCGCGTGCGTTGCGCCGTCAGTGCCGCCAGCCTGTCGGCCAGCGCCGGCTGGGTCAGCTCGGCCTGATAGCGGGCCAGCTGCTGCTGCTCTCGCTGGGCGATCAGCCGCTCCATGCCCACCTCGCCAAACAGCTGCTGGATGTTGTCGATAAGCTGCAGCGTCAGTTCGCTGTGACTGTCGGGGAAGCGTTGCCAGGCCTGCTCGGTCAGATGCCACAAGCGTACCGGTCGACCGCGCCCGCGGGCCTCGTCGTTGAAACTCACCCAGCCGTCGGCCTCCAGCGTCATCAGGTGCTGGCGGGCACCCATGGAGGTCATCTGCAACTGCTCTCCCAGCTCGGCGGCGCTCTGTGGCCCGTGGCTCTTGAGCAGAAACAGTATCTTGTCGGTGCTGGCGTTCATGGCAAGGCTCTCATCGTCGGCAGGTGCGACCGCTTGCGCGGCAGCGGTTCTGGCATGGATAAGAGCATTATGGGGAGGGGGATTTTTTAAATCAACAATTCGCTTTACTTAATCAGGATTGATTGCCAGCATAAATAAACCAATAACTTTATTTAATGGGGCGAACATGGAAGGGATCAAGGGGCAGGCCAGCCTGTGGGTATTGGTGATGACGGTGACGCTGGCGGTGGCGGGCTTCAGTCTGCCGTCTCCGGTGCTGGCGCCGCTGTTGCTGGATCCGGCCCAGGGCATGCTGACACCGGCAGCGTCGGACTGGAGCCGCAAGGTATGGCTGGGGGTCATCATGGGGCTCTATCCGCTGTTTCAGCTGGTAGGGGCTCCCTGGCTCGGCAAGCTCTCCGATCGCCATGGCCGCAAGCCGGTGCTGACCCTCTGTCTGGTGGGCGTGCTGGTGGGCTACGCCCTGATGGCGCTGGGGATCGCCTGGCGATCCTTGCCGCTGTTGTTGCTGAGCCGGGTGGTGGAGGGCTTCTTCAACGGTGACATCGCCATCGTGCAGGCCATGGCGGCCGACATGAGCACCGCCAAAACCAAGGCGCGCAGCTTCGCCTGGATCAACATCGGCATGAACCTGGGCTGGGTGGTGGGCCCCATGATCGGTGGCTATGCCGCCGTGGTGTCCGGCGATTACAGCCTGGCGGCCTGGCTGGCGGTGGTCATGACCCTGGTCAATCTGCTGCTGGTGCTCTGGCTGCTGCCCAATCGGCCGGCGGCGGCCCGCAGTGATCAGCCGCCACCGGCCCTCTCTTCCCGCCAGCTGCTGCTGCAACCGGCGCTGCTGCCCTACTTCGTGCTGACCCTGCTCAGCTACGGCGCGGTGCAGCTCTACTTCACCTACTTCAACGTCTGGCTGGTGGAGCGGCTGGCCTGGGATCCGGTGCAGCTGGCGCAGGCCGCCGTAATGGTGAGCGTGCCCATGATCCTGGGAGCCTGGCTGGGCTCCCGCCTGGCTCGCCATTGGCGCGGCAGCAGTCTGGGGGTGGCCGGTCATCTGGTGATGGCGGCAGGCATGCTGATGTTCGTGCTGCCCGGCCACTGGTGGGGGCTGGCTCTCACCTTTATTCCCACTGGCATCGGCATGAGTCTGGGGGAGCTGGCGACCTCGGTGGCGGTCTCCAACCGCAGCCATGCCGAGCAGCAGGGGCAGGCGATGGGGCTCTATCGCGGGCTGGCGGTGGGCAGCGAGATCCTGGCGGTGGTGGTCGGCAGTCTGGTGCTGCTGGCGGGCACCGAGTGGCCCTTCTATCTGGCGGCGCTGTGCAGCCTGCTCTGTGCCATCGGCTTCTATGGCCTGCGCCGGGCGGCGGATCGGCGGCAGCGGCTCGACGTCCAGGTAGAAGCCGGCTGACGGGATCACAGAACGACGCAGAGGGGGCAACCGGCGCTTGCATCGTGGCGCCGACTCTGGGACGGTATGGCTCTTTGCCTTGCTTGCCCGATCGCTCGGTGCTGCCCGCTATGCTCAGCCTTTGGCGGTGGCATGAATCGTTATCAGGCCATTACGTTGAAATCGGGTTGGTATGGCGCTGCATTCATTCGTTTCGACATGTTGGAGGTGATATGAGTCGTTTTCAGGCCATTGCGTTGGATATGGACGGTACCCTGCTGACCAGGGATCACAAGATCTCGTCCGCCACCCGGGCCGCGCTGGCCCAGGCCCGTGCCCACGGCATCAAGGTGCTGCTGGTGACGGGGCGCCACTTCATGACGGCCCGTCCTTTCCATCACGAGCTGGCCCTCGACACCCCCATCATCTGCAGCAACGGCGCCTACCTCTATGATCCGGTGCAGGAGCAGATCCAGGTCGGGGATCCGCTGGCGGTGGCCCCCCTCAGCCGGCTGCTGGCGGAGGTGCAGGCGCACCAGATGGGGGCCCTGTTCCACCTCGACGAGGGGATCGGTTACCTCGGTTGCGAGGAGCATGTGACCAGGATGCGCCACTGGTCGGCGACCCAGCCAGATCATCTCAAGATCTCCCTGCTGCCGGCGGAGGATCTGGCGAGCTGGCTCAGCCGGCCAGTCTGGAAGCTGGAGCTGTTCAACCAGGATCCCGCCCTGCTCCATCGCTTCATGGCTGAGGTGGTCGAACAGCTGCCCTTCACCCGTGACTGGGCGGCGCCCTATGCGGTGGAGCTGGTGCAACCCGGCTGCAGCAAGGGCAACCGGCTGGCCCAGTGGGCGGCGAGCGAGGGGATCGCGATGGAGAACGTGGTGGCGTTTGGCGACAACAACAACGACATCAGCATGTTCGAGCAGGTGGGGCTGGCGGTGGCCATGGGCAACGCGGCGTCACAGATCCAGGCGCTGGCGGATCGGGTCACCGCCGATCACAACGAAGATGGCATCGCACTGGCGCTGCAGCGCTGGGTCCTGCCGGCCTGAGAGGAAGAAACAGAGAGGGACAGAAACAGAAAGGGGCCATGTCGGCCCCTTTTTGGTTTGTCAGTTCCCGAAGGAGAACTTGATCACCCGATCCGGGAAGCGGATCCGGTTGTAGTCACGGCGCAGCCCTTCGTAGTGACGGATGGCGCGCTCGCGCTGGGCGCGGTAGTAGTCGCGCTGCTTGCTGTCGTTCTCGTTGCGGATCTGGCGCTCCAGCGTCTCGATGTCGCGCTCGGTCCGCTCCATGTCGCTCTTGAGGTCGCTGAGCTGTTTCTCCACCAGGTACTCCTGGCGGCCGCGATCGTACTGGGTCAGGAAGCTGGCATCGTTGGGACAGACGCCCTGATACTCGGCGCCGGACTTGCCCTTGCTGTAGGCGAGCTCTGGAATGCAGTAGAGCTCCAGCCCCTTGGCATAACCCCGTTTCCACTCCGCTTCGTCTACCTTGAGGCCGTATTCGCCGCAGGTCGAGACGTAGTCGCGGGTGGCGGCCCGGGTTTTGCCCTGTTCGCCATCCTGATAACCCAGGTTGTACCAGCTCATGGTGCGGCACTCTTCTTCCGACAGCGAACTGCAACCGGCGAGCAGGAAAGGCAGGGTCAGCAACAGGATCTTGGGGGACATGGACGACGGGCTCCGAGAGGAATGATGGGGGCATTCTAGAGAGGATGCCGGGGCAGGACAAGGGATGAAAAACGGTGCTGGCCGGCGCCGTTTTCTGAGCGATTTGTCACTATTTGCGCGGGCTGGCGGCGTGGCGGCCCGCGCCCTTTCCTTGTTGTCGGTCACGGGGTAAACTGCGCCATCTTTTAACTGGCGCGTAACAAAAATAATGAAAGTCCTGACCGTCGATTACCGCTCGCCCGATGCGGCGCAGCGCTTCACCGAATCCCTGCGGACCACCGGCTTCGGGGTACTGACCAATCACCCCATCCCGAAAGAGCTGGTGCAGTCCATCTATGACAACTGGTACCGCTTCTTCATGAGCGAGCAGAAGCAGGATTTCCTGTTCAATCGCGAGACCCAGGACGGCTACTTCCCGCCGTCGGTGTCCGAGGTGGCCAAGGGCCACAGCCAGAAGGACATCAAGGAGTACTTCCACCTCTATCCCTGGGGCCAGATGCCGGCGGAGCTGAAAGAGCAGGCGATGGAGTACTACCGTCTCGCCAACAACCTGGCGGCCGAGCTGCTGGGCTGGGTCGAGCAGTATACCCCGAGCGATATCGCCGCCCACTACAGCTGCCCACTCTCCTCCATGATCGAAGAGAGCCAGAAGACCTTGCTGCGGGTGCTGCACTACCCGCCGTTCGACGGCACCGAGGAGCCGGGTGCCATCCGCGCCGCCGCCCATGAAGACATCAACCTGCTGACCATCCTGCCTGCCGCCAACGAGCCGGGCCTGCAGGTGAAGGGTTCCGACGGCGAGTGGATGGACGTACCGTGCGATTTTGGCACTCTCATCATCAACATCGGTGACATGCTGCAGGAGGCCTCCCATGGCTACTACCCCTCCACCACCCACAGGGTCATCAACCCGACCGGCGGCAGCGCCAGCAAGTCTCGCATCTCCCTGCCGCTGTTCCTCCATCCGCGCCCGGACGTGGTGCTCTCCGAGCGTCACACCGCCCACAGCTACCTGATGGAACGGCTGCGGGAGCTGGGGGTGATCTAGTCCCCGAACCTGGCTCACCACCCTGTAAAACCGGAGCAAAATTGCTCCGGTTTTTATTTGTTGGCAGGATTGCTCGTTAAATGAAATTTAATTGGTCAATGATGCCAATAATGCGCGTTTTATCCAGATAAGCGGCGTTGTGATTGCGCAGCCCCCCCCGTACTCTGAGCGTCATTCTGGGCCCCTTGTGGCGGGCCCCACGGTTGGAGTTCTTATGAAGCAGTCCCAATGGTCATCCCGGCTCGGTTATATCCTGGCCGCCGCCGGTTCCGCAGTCGGTCTCGGCGCTATCTGGAAGTTCCCCTATGTGACGGCCGCCAACGGCGGCGGCGCCTTCCTGCTGGTGTTTCTGCTGTTCAGCTTCACCCTGGGGGTGGCGGTGCTGATGGGGGAGACCTTGCTCGGCAGTCTGAGCCGACGCGGGGTGGTGGGGGCCTTCGGTGAACTGATGGGCAAGCGCTGGTGTTGGGTCGGCGCCATGGGGCTGCTCAGCAGCCTGCTCATCTACAGCTTCTACAGCGTGGTGGGTGGCTGGACCCTGGGCTACACCGGCATGGCACTGGCGGGCAGTCTGCAGCACGGCGACGGTGCGGCCCTCACCGCCCGTTTCAACGACTATGTGGGTGACCCGCTCTGGCCGGTGCTGACCCACCTGCTGTTTGCCGGGCTCACCTGGTGGTTCGTGCAGGGTGGCGTGCAGAAGGGGGTGGAGCGCACCCTGCGCTGGATGATGCCGGCCCTGTTCATCATGATCCTGATGCTGGTGGCCTTCGGCCTTACCTTGCCCAACGCCATGGCCGGGGTACGCCACTTCCTGATGCCGGACTTCAGCAAGCTCGGCATGTCCGGCGTGCTCGACGCCATGGGGCTGGCCTTCTTCTCCCTCTCCATCGGCCTTGGCATTCACACCACCTATGGCGCCTACCTGCCCTCCAGTGACGGGGTCGGCCGCTCCAGCCTCTGGGTGGTGCTGCTGGCAAGCCTCATCGCCGTGCTGGCGGGCTTGATGATCTTCCCGGTGCTGGCAGCGACCGGCATCGATCCTGCCTCCGGCCCGGGTCTCACCTTCATGACCATGCCGGCGGTGTTCCAGCAGTTGCCGTTCGGCCAGGGGCTGGCGGTGGTGTTCTTCGCCTTGCTGGTGGTGGCGGCGCTGTCATCGGCCATCTCGCTGCTGGAACACCTGCAGTGCTTCGTCAGCGAAGGCTTGGGCTGGTCACGGCGGGCCGCTTGCGGCCTCATCACCGCACTGGTGATGGCGGGGGGGATTCCGGTCAGCCTGTCGTTCGGACCCTGGGCCCAGGTGACCCTGTTTGGCAAGAACATCTTCGAGCTGCTCGATTTCGTCACCTCCAACCTGATGATGCCCATGTTCGGGTTGGCGCTCACCCTGCTGCTGGGTTGGAAACTGGGTCGCCAGGCGTTGCCCGCCGGGCTGGCGCTGCACTGGCGTACTCTGGTGATGGGTTGCTGGCGCTGGCTGGCGCCGCTGCTGATCGGCGGCATCCTGGTGCGCGGGCTGGTGTAATCAGGGTTGGCGGATGGGCTGCTGCGCCTGCTGGTGACGGTCTCTGACCTTGTCGATGGCCGCCTGCCAGCGGGCGATCACTGCGTCATCTTCGCTCTTCGAGAAGACGATGTAGAGCCAGTTCTCCTGCAGCAGCCCGGAGTTCACCACGCTGCGGGGGGAGAACTTCATCTTGGCCAGGATGGCCGGCATGATCTGCTCCCCCATGGGGAAGGCGTCTATCTTGCCGAGCACCAGTCGTTCGATGGCGTCTTCGATGGTTTGGCAGCGCACCAGGTTGGTGTAGCCCTCGCGGGTGAGCAGCTCGTCATCGGCGTTGCCGAGCAGCACGCCGACCCGCGCCAGCTGGCGCAGTTGGGCCAGATCGGTCAGCGGCTGGCTGCCCCTGGTTTGGTAGATCACCACCCGGTTCAGAAACAGCGGCCCCACCCACTTGAACTGGGGCTCCCGCTGGGGCGTGCGCAGAATGACGAACAGGGCGAAGCCGGGCTCGACCCGGGTCAGCGCCAGCGCCCGCTTGAGGGGGTAGATCTTGATGGGGTAGTCGACCCCCATCTCCTGCTGGGCCTCCTGCACCAGTTGCACCGCCAGCCCACCGAGCTTGCCGTTACTGGTGTGGGTAAAGGGGGGCAGTTCGTGGCTGAGCAGGGTCAGCGGGGGTTGCGTTGCCTGCGCCAGGCCGGGCAACAGTAGCCAGGGCAGCAGCCATTTCATCCAGTATCGGGGCAGGAGCGTCACGTCGGTACATCCATGTTGCGCAAGGGAGTGGCAGGGCGGGCCAGCTACATATGGTTGCATCTGGCCCGCCCAAGCTAAGACTATTATCGTTCAAGGCCGTGGGCGGGGAGGCTGCGGCGCTGATTTTTGACGCCGGCCGCATGAAAACAAGATTTTTTTGGCCACATGAAAAAAAGTTTGGTCATGTTGTGTCAATTTTTCTTTCCATGGTTTAGGCTGTGATCCCTTTCAGCATTCAGATCAGATTATTCATGTCACGTCGCGTTGTCCTGTTCGGTCGATTTTTTAGCTCGCAAGAGAGGTGACCTTGCACGCGCAGTTTGTCTGAATGTTCATTGCAAAGGTCGCCACCAGGCGGCCTTTTTTGTTGCCCCGCCCAGCGCGGTTACCCATGGAGTATCGAATGTTGTCTTGCCCGGAGGTTGTATGAGCCAGGTTCAGTGGTCTTCCCGTATCGGTCATGTGCTGGCAGCCGCCGGTTCGGCGATCGGCCTTGGCGCCATCTGGAAGTTTCCCTATGTGACGGCCACCAACGGCGGCGGTGCCTTCCTGCTGATGTTTCTGCTGTTCAGCTTCACCCTGGGGGTGGCAGTGCTGGTGGGGGAGACCCTGCTCGGCAGCCGCAGCCAGCGCGGGGTGCTCGGTGCCTTCCACAAGCTGGTGGGGCCGAACTGGCGCTGGATGGGGTACATGGGGATCCTGTGCGGCTTCTTCATCTACAGCTTCTACAGCGTGGTGGGCGGCTGGACCGTGGGTTATGCAGCGCTGGCGGTGAGCGGGCAGCTCAACCTGAGCGAGGGTGCGGCGCTGACCGCCTTGTTCAACGGCTATGTCAGCCACCCCTGGTGGCCGGTACTGACCCATCTGGTGTTTGCCGGGCTCACCTGGTGGTTCGTGCAGGGGGGCCTGCAGAAGGGGGTGGAACGGGCGCTGCGCTGGATGATGCCGGCCCTGTTCGTGATGATGATGCTGCTGGTGGTGACTGGCCTCTCCATGCCGGGCGCCATGGCCGGGGTGCGCCAGTTCCTGCTGCCGGACTTCTCCATGCTGACCGGCCAGGGCGTGCTGGACGCGCTGGGGCTGGCCTTCTTCTCCCTTTCCATCGGGCTTGGCGTGCACACCACCTATGGTGCTTACCTGCCGAGCAGCGAGGGCGTGCTGCGCTCCGGCGTCTGGGTCGTGACCCTGGCGAGCCTCATCTCGGTGCTGGCGGGGTTGATGATCTTCCCGGTGCTGGCCTCCACCGGCATCGATCCCACCGCCGGCCCAGGGCTCACCTTTATGACCATGCCGGCGGTGTTCAACCATCTGCCGTTCGGCCAGGGGCTGGCGGTGGTGTTCTTCCTGCTGCTCTTGGTGGCGGCACTCTCCTCCTCCATCTCCATGCTGGAGCACCTGGTGCGCTTCACCACCGAGGAGTGGGGCTGGTCGCGCCGTGGTGCCTGCCGGGTGCTGACCCTGCTGATCATGGCGTCCGGCATTCCGGTCAGCCTGTCGTTCGGCCCCTGGAGCGAGCTGACCCTGTTCGGCAAGACCATCTTCGATCTGCTGGACTACCTCACCTCCAACCTGATGATGCCGCTGTTCGGTCTGGTGCTGACCCTGCTGCTGGGCTGGCGACTGGGTGAGTCCGTGCTGCCCGCCGGTCTGTCGCCGCTGCTGCGCGGCTGCCTGCTCTGGTGCTGGCGGCTGGTGGCGCCGCTGCTGATCGCCGGCATCCTGGTGCGCGGGCTGTTGTAAGCCGTCCGGCCCAGAGGGCCGTGTCAGGCTTGACCGTGCGGGGTGGGGGGCAGCTTGGGGGTTAGATGGGTGCGGATCTGCTGCAGCGTCTTGCGGTACTCCTCGGCGTGATGCTCCATGAAAGAGGCGCTGTGGTTGAGACGCCGCTCCAGCCGATCCACCAGCAGTGCCACCCTGGGGGCGGCCATGCCGGCCGGCCAGCATAGTTGCAGCAACTCCAGCAGTTGCCAGGCATCACCCGGCAGGGCCGGGAACTCCTCCTGCAGGGTCAATGCATACTGCACGGCCAGCTGGTGCTGGCCCGCCGCGCTGGCCCGCTGCCGCTCCTGACGCAGATAGGTCAGTCTGAGCTCGCGCCGCTCCAGCTGTTTCATGAAGTCACTGACGACCTGCTTGAACAGCTGCTGGATCTGCGGGGCCGGGGCGACCCTGGCCTGATACTGGCTGAGCTGGCTCAGGTAGCGTTGGGCGTGGTGGGGCAGGCCGCAGAACTGGCTGACGGCAAAGCCGAGCAGCTGGTTGAGGTGGTTGTCCCGCGCCGTTTCTGGCGGGTGCTTGGCGAGCAGCAACAGGGCCTCGTCGAAGCGGTAGTCCAGGCTCAGCATCAGCGCTCTGAGCAGGGCCTCCTCGTGAGCTAGCAGGGTGACCGCCTGGCTGAGGTAGCGATGCTCCTGCTGCAGGGCGCTGATCCGGGCGGCACTCGGGTAGTGCCAGAGCACCGCCAGACTGGCATTGAGGATGAAGTTATCGATGGATACCCGGAACTTGTGGCCGGAGAAAAAGCGCAGGCTGAGGGCGTTGGCCTGCTCCAGCGCCTTGCCCTCGTCCTTGAGCAGCAGCGCCAGCAGGATGGCTGCCTGGCGCCACTCCGGCAGCCAGGCTTGCCGTTGCAGCAGCTGGTTGAGCACGTCCCAGGCCCCTTCCCATTGCCGCTCGTGCAGCAGACAGGCCAGCGCCAGCTCCAGTTGCAGGGCTGGTGGCAGTCGTTCCCGGTTGCGGGCCAGATCCTTGCGGGCACTCTCCAGCTTGCCAAGACCCAGCAGGGCGTGGATCAGTCCCTTGCGCGGCCACCAGGCGTCGTGTTCCGTGGTGCAGACCGCGTAGTGCTGGGCGGCGTGGAAGTAATTCTGCTGTTGCAGCAGCATGTAACCCTTGATCCTGTCCAGCAGCGGCCCCAGCTCCCGGTACTTCTGCTGTTGATAGAGCAGATCCTCGCACAGGGCGCAGCTTACCTGCCACTCCCTGAGCCGCATCGGGGCGGGCAGGGCCCGGGTCAGCCCGGTCAGCAGCACCAGCTCACGCAAGATGGCAGTCAGTTGATCCGCAGTGAAGGGGATGGCCAGTTGCAGCGGAAAGTAGAGATCCGAGGGAGGATATTGTTGTAAGTCGAGATCTGCATCGAGCAACAGCAGCACGCAGCCCGGCTCAAGCAGGCCCAGGTAGTGGGCCTCCTGCAGCATGCGTATCCCTTCCTGACCCTGATGATGATTCTGGCGGCATATGATCGCATCGAACGGTTGCTGGCGCAGCAGGGTGGGCAGGCTTGCAATCTCCTTGCAGTGGGTCAGCTGGGAGGACGCTATATCCTGCTGGCTGAGCCCCTGGCAGAGCGCCATGCTGAGCATGGTGTCGTCTTCGATCAGGAGGATCTGCATCCTTGGTGCTCCTTGGCTGGTTCAGGCTAGGGACAAGTATGATACCCAAAAGGATTCAAAGAGGGCTTTTTTCCTCTCTTGAGAAGTGTACACCGGTCTGCCTGCTCTGCGCGTTTGTTAATCTTGCCGGGTTGACAAGAAACACCACCACGCCGCCATAGGACGCCGAGTCGGCCAGCCTGCTTTCCCACGTTTGATCCCATTCGCCTCCCTGTACCAGCCCCACCTTGAAGGGCAGGGTCAGCCGCGTCAGCGTCTGCAGGTAGCGCGCGTAGCCCGGCTCGGTGCGGCGGCCGCGATAGGTCTGTACCACCAGCTCGTCGACCACGCCGGCAAGGGCGTTTAGTGTGGCGACGTCGCCGGTGCGGGTCCAGTCCAGCAGGCCGGTGATGCTGATGGCGCAGCCGGCGGGCAGCTGGCTGCGCAGTTTGCGCAGGAAGTCGCCATAGTCCGCCAGCCGGTGGGTGCGGGCATCAAAATCGATCTGGACGCCGCGCACCTCATTGCCTTTGCGCTGCCAGGCCGCCAGCTGGTTGGTCAGGCTCTTGAGCAGGGCCTCATCCCAGTCGAGCCGCTCCACCCGATAGGCGAGCCAGAGCTCCTTTACCGGCAGTTTGCTCGGCGCTATGCCCTGCCCCTGAAAACGCACGGGCTGGCGCGCATCGAGCGGGCCTATCTCCCCCTGATGCAGATAGAGCCGCTCGGCCTGCTGCAGCACCGGCTGGGGCTTGACCCCGGCCCACAGCCAGAACTGGCGGTAGTGGCTCGCCTCGACGGCGGCGCTGGCCTCGGCGCCCAGCAGCGCCAGCATCACCAGTAATATTTGAGCTGCTTGGCCCACTGGCTCGTTCCGTACTGGCGTTTGAGGGTGTTGAACCAGCCCTTGCGCTGGCTGAGGGGGATCTCTTGGCTGCCGCAGCTGTTGTTGCCGCTCGGGGCGTAACAGTTGATGGCGCGGTAGAGGGCGTAGGCCTTCTCCTCCTTGGCGGCCTTGGGGTTGGCGATCACCTGTTGATACCAGTCGAGCCGGCTGCGCAGCTGGCCGGCAAACAGATCCCGGCTGCCCGCCAGGGTGTCGGCGCCCGGCCGCTGCAGGAGCGGATCCCAGTCCAGCCCCTGGCTCAGGAAAAACTCGCCGAGGCAGTTGAGCGCCTTGGGGGATTTGGGGTTGTCCGCCAGGGTGGTGACCACCGCGGTGAGTGCCGGGCACTGATACTCCTGGCTCCCTTGCCAGTCGAACGGAGCGGCCAACGGAGCCAGCGCCAGATCCTGCAGGAAGCCCCGGTAGTCGCCGTGGGTCAGCTGCTTGTAGCGCAGGGTGTGGCCAGCACGCTGGCGCAGGGTGTCGGAGGCCTGCTCATCCTGCACCATGCGGCGCAGCAGCGGGGCCGGCGCCACGTACTCCAGCAGCGGAATGCGGTAGTGATCGCTCTGGATGGGGCTCTCCTTGGCGAACACCAGCTCCAGTCGGCCGGCTCGCTCCAGGGTCATGGCCAGCGCCAGCTGCAGCAGCTGATCCTGCAAGGGGGTGGGCTGGCTGGCGAGCAGGGCGCGCCACTGCTGCTCCGCCTCGGGCAGCGCCTGACTGGCCGCCAGCGCCATGCCCTTGAGCACCTGCTGGCTGAATGCCAGGTTGTCGAGTGGCCCCTTGCCGAGGGCGGGAGCAGCGGCGATGACGGCGGCATAATCCTTGGCGAGATAGTAGCGCTCTGCCTGTTGCAAATAGGCGAGCCAGGCCGGGTTGCTGGCAAACTGGGTGTTCTGCTGCGCGAGCTCGCCGCTTTGCAGCGGTTGCCACTCGTCCCAACTCTCATGCAAACGCAGCCGGCGCAGATCCTGCACCAGGGTCAGCTGCGGCATGGCGGCTGAGCCGGTGAAACCGGGCTGCATCAGCAGCTTGAGGTCGATCTCGTTGAGCAGATCCGGGTTGCCCGGCTGGCGGCTCGCCTGCTGGAACAGGCTGGCCAGCGTCGCCTCGTCCCCCTTGAACCAGGCGAGCCGGCGCAGCAGCCCGTTGGCGGAGTCGAGATAGCGCCCCTCTGGGTAGCGACTGCGATAGTCGGCAATGAACTGCTCGGCGCGTTGCACGGCGGCCTGGTCAATCTGGTTGCGATCCAGGGTGCCCCAGTCATCGAAGGCGCTTTGCTGGGACTGGTTGAGGGCGACCCGGATCCGCATGTAATCCGCCGTCTCTCTCAGCCAGGGCTGATCCTGCCCGGCGAGAGCGGCAAACAGCACATCGGCCTGCGCGAACTCCCCCTGATAGAAGCGTTGGCTGGCGGCCAGGTAGTCGGCAAAGCCCTGACCGGCGACCGACAGCGGTGCGGCCTTGGCCTCCGGCGCCGTTTCGTCTTGCTGGGCGCACTGGCCCAGCATGGCCAGCCGCTGGCGGGCCAGCTGGCTGCGCTCGTCGGCACCCAGCGCCGGGGTGTCGACCAGTGCCTGCAGGAAGGCTTCGGCAGAAACGGGGTTGTTGCTGATGCAGCGCCCCTCGCTCCAGCCGGCGGCCCGCTCCAGGGCGGCCTGGGTGGTGCTCTGCTCGATGCCGAGACCGGCGGCCAGCGCCAGCAGGGGATCCGGCCCGGCGGGGGCCGGCTCGGCTTGGGTCGGGTTGAGCAGGGTCGGGTTGAGCAGATCCTCGATGGCGAAGGGCAGCGGCAATGGCGCCTTGGGCAGCGAGAAAGCCTGCTCATCGGCCAGCAGCAGTGCCAGGTTGGTGCGGGTGTCGTTGTCGGGGGAGAGGAACGGCAGCCCGTTCAGATGGCACTGGGCGGCGGTCAGTTGCAGGGTGAGTGGCGTCTCGCAGCCATCCGGGCCGCAGGCCAGGGCGGGCAGGCTGCACAGGGCCAGCCACAGGGGAGTCAGTTTCATGGGCGCTTCCAGCAGGAGTCGGGATGCTGGCACGCTACAAGATGCCTTCGCCCCTTTCAACTGACCATAGGGGCAGGTAGGCCGCCAGCGGGCTTACTGCAGACCGGGCCCTTTGGCCGAAAAGGGGCAGTCGCGCTGCTGGAGCAGTTGCTCCCCCGAGCCCGCCGCCCCCTGCCAGTGCAGGGCGAGCTGACCGAGGCGGCCCAGGTGGCGCAGCTCGAATTCGTAGCGCAGGCAGGGTTCGGTGAGGGGCAGGCTGGCCATGCCGGCCGGCAGCCGGTAGTCGTAGCGCAGCAGGGGGCCATCTGTCAGCGTGCTGCGGCTGGGCAGCAGCCCTTCCGCCGTGGGGACGGGGGTGCTCAGCCGGCGGCGCAGGCTGAGGGGGGCATCGATCGCCTTCTGGTAGTGCAGGCCATTCATGGCCGCCAGCTCCTCCTCCAGCCGTTGCAACTCCCCCTCCAGCCCGCTCAGCGCGGCTCCCAGCTGTTGATGAGCGGGGGCGGCGCAGCCCCCCAGCAGCAGGGTGAGGAGCAACAAGGGGGCGCGGGTCGGGTGCATGGGCTCTCCTTTGAGCGCACGGATGGGCTGGGCCGGGGCTGACTATAGCAGGGTATTGGTGGGCGGCGCGGCGCGCAGCAGGCCGGCGAGCCGCTCCAGCCCCTCGGCGACGCGGGCGTCGGTGGCTGGCTGGCTCAGGCTCAGCCGCACTCCCTGCGGGGCGGCGAACTGGCCGGCGGCGAAGTGTTCCCCGCTGGCCACGCCGACGTCAAGGGCGTTGGCGGCCTCGGCGAACTCCTGGCTGCGCCAGGGCTCCGGCAGCGGCAGCCAGGCGTGCATGGAGCCCGCCTGCCAGCAGGCCCCCGGCAGCAGGTGGCGCAGCAGCTCGCCGCGACGTGCCAGGATCTGCCGCTGCTGTTCGACCAATGGCATTATCTGGCGCTGGCTCACCAGCTTGCAGGCCAGCTCGATGAGCAGCGGGCTCACCATCCAGCTCGACAGCCGCATCGCTTGGGCGAAGGCACCGCGCAGGGCCGGCGGGGTCAGCACGAAGCCAACCCGCAGGCCGCCACAGGCGATCTTGGCCAGGCTGCCCAGATAGATGACTCGTTCCGGCGCCAGGTTGACCATCGCCGTCACCGGTTGCTGGGGCAGCAGGCCGTTGACGTCGTCCTCGATGATCAACAGGTCGTGGCGACGGGCGATGGCGACGATGGCCTCGCGCCGCGCCAGGCTCATGGTGGCGGTGGTGGGATTTTGCAGGGTGGGGGTGAGGTAGAGCAGCTTGGCACGGCGGGTACGGCAGGCCGCCTCCAGCGCATCTGGCAACAGCCCCTCTGCGTCCATCGCCAGTCCCACCACCTGGTTCTTCAGCTGACGGGCGTTGCCCAGCATGCCGGGGTAGCTAAGCCCTTCGCAGAACAGGGTCTCCCCCACGCAGCCGGTGGCCAGCAGGGAGAGCATGATGCCGTGCTGGGCGCCGTGGCTGAACAGCAGATACTCCTCGCTGCCCGCCACCCCTTGTTCGGTCAGCCAGTCGATAAAGAGCTGGCGCTGGTTCGGCTGGCCCGCCTCCTTGTGATAGCCAAGCAGGGGATTGAGATCCCCGTCCGCCACTTCCGCCAGCATGGGGCGGATGATGGCGGCCCGATCCAGCTGCACCGGCAGGTTCTGCCACAACTCGATGCGGTGCCCCTCCTCCTTGCGGATCACCCAGGCGTTGGCCGGATCCTCATGCTCCCCCTTGACCCAGGTGCCGTGGCCTACCCGGGCGGCCAGCAGCCCGCGCCGCTCCGCTTCGCCATAGGCGCGGGTGACGGTGCCGACGGTGACGCCCAGCTTGTCCGCCAGCGCCCTGTGGGTGGGCAGCCGTGTCTCGGGCGGCAGGGTGCCGTCCTGAATGGCCTGCTCGATGGCCTTCACCAGTTTGAGGTAGAGGGGGCCGGCGAAGGGGGTGAGGTCCGGGGTCCAGATTGTCATGGTGACAATAAATCCATTGATCGAAATGTATCGGCAATATAGCGTGAATTTGAACCCTATAACAACCAAAAGTGGCACATTGTATCGATACAATGTGCGCAGTTCAGGAGTACAAAAATGACGATCGAATGGTATGCCACCCTGTTTGGCTTTGCGTTGCTCACCTGTGGCACGCCGGGCCCCAACAACCTCATGCTGACCGCATCCGGCGCCAACTTCGGGGTGCGCCGCACCCTGCCCCATCTGATCGGTGTCGTGGTGGGACAACCCGTCCTGCAACTGGTGCTGGCGCTGGGGCTCTATCCCCTGTTCGAGCGTTGGCCGCTGCTCAAGCTGAGCTTGCAGGTGCTGGGCAGCCTCTATTTGCTGTGGCTGGCATGGCGCATCGCGGTGGCCGGCGCCCCCGGCGATCCGGAACGACGTTCGCGCCCGCTGACCCTGCTGGAGGGGCTGGGCTTCCAGTTCCTCAACCCCAAGGCCTGGATGATGGGGATCTCCGCCATCAGTCTGTTCAGTCTGCCGGGCAGTGCTTACTGGCCGAGTCTGTGGGGCATCATGGCCGTCTTCCCCATGGCGGGATTGCCAGTCTGCTTTGCCTGGGTGCTGTTCGGTCATCAGCTCAGTCGCTGGATCAACACCGACACAGGCTGGCGCCGCCTCAACGGCAGCCTGGGGGCGCTGACTGCGCTCTGCGTGGTGATGCTCTGGTACTGAGTGCCGCCAGGGGCCGCATAAAGATGCGAAGAAAGTGCATTTACGGCCTTGTCTGACGGGCACCGGCTCTGCATATTAGAAGGCTTGTCGCCGAGTCGGCCCCTGCATCATCAAGAGGTTGAGATGGATCTAAACTGGTTGCTTCCCCTGGCGGGCTTTGCCCTCATCACTTGCGGTACGCCGGGCCCCAACAACATGCTGCTCACCAGTGCCGGTGCGGCCCAGGGCTTTCGCCGCAGCGTGCCCCTGCTGGTGGGAGTGGTGGGGGGGATCAACCTGATGATCCTGGCCACGGCGCTGGGGCTGGGGGTGATGTTCGAGCAGCTGCCGCTGCTGCACGACGGGCTCAAGCTCATCGGCTCGGCCTACCTGCTCTGGCTGGCCTGGAAGGTGGCGACCGCCAGCGGCCCGGCCGAGGGCAACCGGCCGCTCATCCCGGCCCATCAGGGAGCCATGCTGCAGCTGCTCAACCCCAAGGCGTGGATGATGGCGCTCTCCGCCATCAGCGGTTTCACCCTGGCGGGGGAGGCCTACTGGCCCTCCGCCATCTGGGTGCTCGGCATCTTCTTCGTGACCGGCCTCTATACCGGGGCCTTCTGGGTGCTGTTCGGTGCCCAGGTGCGCCGCCTCATTCGCACCGCCAGAGGCTGGCGTCGTTTCAATCTCGGCATGGGGGTCGCCACGGCGGCCTGCGTGCTGATGATCTGGATTTAGTCCGGGCCTTCGCCCGGGCCTTTACCGGCTGTCTTGTTGGCCCTGCGGGGCCTTTTTTATTCACGGGGCGGTGCGATGACGCGCGCCGCCCTCAGGTTGATTTGCACAATGGTGTACACGATCGTTTTGCACGATTGATTCACACGATCGGCTTACACAAGGAGGTCCCATGAAATGTATCGGTCTGCTGGGTGGCATGAGCTGGGAGTCCACCGTCAGCTACTATCAGGCGCTCAACCGGGGCGTGCGCGAGCGGCTGGGCGGCCTGCACTCGGCGCGGGTGCTGCTGAGCAGCGTCGACTTTGCCGAGGTAGAACGGTTGCAGCACATCGGCGACTGGCCCGCCACCGCCCGTCTGTTGGCGGCCGAGGCGCGGGCCATCCAGGCCGGCGGCGCCGATTTTCTGCTTATCGGCACCAACACCATGCACAAGGTAGCGCCCGAGATCGAGGCCGCCATCGACATCCCGCTGCTCCATATCGCCGATGCCACCGCGCGTCAGCTGCAAGCGGACGGGATCCAAAGGGTCGGCCTGCTCGGCACCCGTTTCACCATGGAGCAGGATTTCTACCAGGGGCGCTTGCAGAACAAATTCGGGCTGGAGGTGCTGGTGCCCGGCGAGGCGCAGCGGGAGCGGGTACACCGTATCATCTATGACGAGCTGTGCCTTGGCGACATTCGCGAGGCATCGCGGGCCGAGTATCTGGCAATCATCGCCGCGCTGGCCGACGCGGGAGCCCAGGCGGTGATCCTCGGCTGCACCGAGATAGCCCTGCTGGTGGGGGAGGCCGAGGCCGCGGTGCCGCTCTACGATACCACTGCCATTCATGCAGAGGCAGCGGTGAGCCTGGCGCTGGCTTGACGATCATGGCTCTGCTGGCAAGCAGGTGGGGCAGATAGTGGGTTGGAATATGCCGGCGCCACGGTGCCGCTCTACGACGCAACCACCGCCATCCACGCCGAGGCGGCAGTCACTCTGGCGCTGGCTTGACGACCATGGCTCTGCTGGCAAACGGATAAGCCAGACATTGTCCGGTTGCCGGTTCGGCAGGGCTTGACCTTGCCGCAGGGTTGCTGCTTAGGCTGAAGGTCCGCTTTGGCCAACGAGGAACGACTCATGCAGCGCCGCGATTTTCTCAAATTCTCCACCGCCGTCGGTATCGCCGGCGCCTTGCCCTGGTGGGGTCGGGTGGTTGCCGCCGAGCGCCCAGCCCTGCCGATTCCTGCGCTGCTGGAGGCGGACGCCAGCGGCGTGTTCCTGCTCAAGGCCCAACCGGGCGAGATGCAGCACGACACCATGGCCGGGATGCAGGAGGACAAGGGCAGTGCCAGGCCGCTGGTTCTGCACGGCGGCAACCGCATCAACGGCCAGGCCTTCGCCATGAACGACCCGCAGTTTGCGGTCAAGCGCGGCCGTACCGAGCGCTGGATCATCTCGGGGGAGGGGGACATGATGCTGCACCCCTTCCATATCCATGGCACTCGCTTCCGGATCCTGAGCGAGAACGGTCAGCCGGTGGCCCCCCATCGCGCCGGCTGGAAGGATATCGTCAAGGTGGAGGGCGGGCGCAGTGAGGTGCTGGTACGTTTCGATCACACGGCGCCCAGGGAGCGGGCCTACATGGCCCACTGCCATCTGCTGGAGCACGAAGATACCGGCATGATGCTCTCGTTCACGGTGGAAGAGTAAAAAGAATGGTCCGAACGGGGCCATTTGTTCATTTCACTGGTCAGATCTCACTATCTACGCACGCCACATACCCCTCGGCATAAAAGCGTGTAAAATTGCGCCCTGAATTTTCCGGCCAGCGCGCGCTGGCCGCGACTCCTTACCTGCAAGGCTGACACTGTGACTGAAGTAGATAGATTCGCGGACATTCGCCCCTACCGCGATGAGGAAGTGCCGGCAGCCATCGAACGGCTGATCCGGGATGATGAATTTGTCGGCGCCATCGCCAAGTATCGTTTCGGCTCCCTGATGAGCTGGCTGGGCTGGGCCATCCGCCCGTTGATCCGCCAGTTCCTGCGCTACAAGTGGTCCAAGGTGACCACCATCCATCAGGTGCAGATGGGGGTGACCCGCTACATGAGCCGGATGATCGCCACCTCCACCCAGGGGGTGACCTTCTCCGGGCTCGAGCATCTGAAGAAGGAGCAGGGCTACCTGTTCGTCTCCAACCACAGGGACATCGCCATGGATCCGGCGTTCGTCAACTGGGGGCTGCACACCCATGGGTTCGATACCGTGCGCATTGCCATCGGCGACAACCTGCTGCGCAAACCCTGCGCCACCGAGCTGATGAAGCTCAACAAGAGCTTCATCGTCAAGCGCTCCGCCAAGGGGCCGCGGGAGATGATGAAGGCGCTCGGCGAGCTGTCGGCCTACATCGGCCAGTCGGTGCACGAAGGCCACTCCATCTGGATTGCCCAGAAGGAAGGGCGCGCCAAGAACGGCGATGACAAGACAGATCCGGCCATCCTCAAGATGTTCTACGTGGACGGCAAGAAGCAGAAGATCGAGTTCGTCGACTACATGCGCAGCCTCAATATCGTGCCGGTCAGCATCAGCTACGAGCTGGATCCCACCGACAAGGCCAAGGCGCGCGAGCTGTACGAGAAGTCGGTCAACGGCAGCTACGAGAAGGGCGAGTTCGAAGACATCGAGAGCATTGTCGCCGGCATCGTCGGCCAGAAGGGGAGGGTACATGTCTCCTTCGGTGCCCCCATCACCGAGGGCTTCAGCGATCCGGACGAGCTGGCTGCGCTGATCGACAAGGCTATCTGGGGCAACTACCGCCTCTTCCCGGGCAACTACCTGGCTGCCGATGTGGCAGGCAAGGCCAACACCATCGAGCAGGCTGCCTTCCTGAGCCGTCAGTCGGAGGTGCCGGAAGAGCACAAGGCCATCTGGCGCGCCATGTACGCCAAGCCGGTGGAGAACGCCGGCAAGGCTTGAATGGCACCGGTTATCACCGGGTAATGCGAAAAAAACGGGAGCAGATGCTCCCGTTTTTGCGTCTGGTCAAAGTCGACGGTGCTGGAGTAGTGAATAATATTGTTTCAGCTGGTACGATCACTGGGCGAACGCGCTTGCGCCTCTTGGCAAGCCGCGGATGAGTGTGTAACAGTGCACTCATCCCGCTTGATACGAGCAAATGCTCTATCTCTGTCTGCACGGATTGCAGGCGGTGTGACACAAGGACCTCAACAGGGTCCTTTTTCATTTTGCGGCTAAGATGTCGCCTGAATACACCTAAGGAAGCGCCATGATCACCGGCAGTCTGAACACCCTGCAGCGCACGCCGCTACCCGCCCCGCTGGACCGCATCATGGTCGAGGTGGTGCAAAGCGTCGAACAGTGGCTGCAGGCGCCGCTTGGCAAGCAGGAGATCGACGGTCTCACGCTGTTCTGCCTGGTGAGCGAAGAACTGACCGAGCCGGCCGCGGATCGCCGTGGCGAGTTCCATCAGCAGTATCTGGACATCCAGCTGTTGCTGCGTGGCGAAGAGTGGATCGGGGTCGGGCCCCATGGCTATGTTGCCGAGGGCGCCGATCATCCCCATCCCGACCTCTGGTTCGTCGAGGACGAACAGACCTGTTATCTGGCCTTGCAGCCCGGCGACTTCGCCATCTTCTGGCCGGGAGAACTGCATCGCCCCCTCTGTACCCCCAACCAGCCGGCTCAGGTGAAGAAGCTGGTGGTCAAGGTGCACCGGGATCTGCTGGCCGGCCTGTGACCGCTGGCGCAGCCTGGCTGAGACGAGTGCCCGGAACCATCCGGATTTGCACTTAACATATTGAAAAATTGGGCGCACTTTCCTGCGACCATAAGCCCCCGGCAGGGGAATCCCATCCACTTTGGATGACACGACACTGTCGGCATAAAGCCGAAGCACAGGAAGATGTAGAACATGAGCAAGTTGGTATTGATCCTTAACTGCGGTAGCTCTTCCCTGAAATTTGCCGTAATGGACGCCGAAACAGGTGAGGACATGCTGTCCGGCCTGGCCGAATGCTTCAATCTGGATGATGCACGTATCAAATGGAAACTCCACGGGGTCAAGGGCGAAGCCATGCTGGGCGCGGGCGCCGCGCACCAGGAGGCCCTCGACCACATCGTGGGTCACATCCTGCCGCAGGATCCGACCCTGGCCGAGCAGCTGGTGGCCATCGGTCACCGCATCGTGCACGGTGGCGAGCAGTTCTCCCGTTCCGTTCGCATCGATGACGGCGTGATTGCCGGCATCGAAGCCGCCATTCCGTTCGCTCCCCTGCACAACCCGGCGCACCTGATCGGCATCCGTGCCGCACTCAAGGTGTTCCCGGCGCTGGCAGAGAAGAACGTGGCCGTGTTCGACACCGCCTTCCACCAGACCCTGCCTGAGGAAGCCTACCTCTACGCGCTGCCCTACAAGCTCTACAAAGAGAACGGCATCCGTCGTTACGGCGCCCATGGCACCTCCCACCGCTTCATCGCGGAAGAGACCGCCAAGGCGCTGGGCAAGCCGCTCTCCGAGCTCAACATCATCAACTGCCACCTGGGTAACGGCGCCTCCGTCTGCGCCATCCGTGGCGGCGAATCCGTCGACACCTCCATGGGCCTGACCCCGCTGGAAGGGCTGGCGATGGGCACCCGCTCCGGCGACATAGACCCCGCCGTGGTCTTCTTCATGCACGACCAGCTCGGTTACAGCGTGGAGCAGATCAACCACACCCTGACTCGCGAGTCCGGCCTGCTGGGCATGACCGAGGCGAGCAGCGACTGCCGCTACGTCACCACCAACTACGCCACCGATGCCGGTGCCAAGCGCGCGCTGGACGTGTTCACCTACCGGGTGGCCAAGTATGTCGGCGCCTACGCTGCCGCCATGGATGGTCGTCTGGACGCCCTGGTGTTCACCGGCGGCATCGGTGAAAACGCCGCCATGGTACGCGAGATGGTGCTGGCCCGTCTGGCCCTGTTCGGCTTCAAGATCGACAAGGAAGCCAACAACGCCGCGGTGCTGGGTGGTGAAGGCCCCATCACGGCCGAAGGCAGCCGCCTGGCGCTGGTGATGCCCACCAACGAAGAGCTGGTCATCGCCCGCGATGCCCTGAGCCTGGTCGGCTAACGCCCCCTCGCTCCCAGACAACGCCCGGCCCCTGCCGGGCGTTGTCGTTTGTGGCGGCCGTGGCGCCGGCTGTCATTTGACATGGGGTGGCAGATACGTACCCTGACCGCAGTTTCACGCACAGGAGGATGGGATGAAGGAGATGTTTTTTCGCTGGCTGGCCGGGCTCGGGCTGGAGGTAACCGGCATGATGGGGCTAGTGATCGCTCTGGGCTTTATCGTGCTCACCTCGCTGTTGCTGCACATGCTGCTGCACCGGGTGCTGCTGGTGCGGCTGGTGGGGGTGCTCGGCAAGACCAAGCAGGTGTGGCTGCCGCCCCAGCTGCAGCAGCGGCTGTTCTACCGGCTCGCCTTCGTGCTGCAGGGGGCCGTGCTGCTCGGCCAGGCCGAGATCTGGCTGCCACGCAACTCCGACAGCCTGCAACTGATCGAGATGGTGGCCCAGCTCTGGATCCTGCTGTTCCTGCTGCTTTCCCTGTTTGCCCTGCTCGACTGCATGCTGTCGGTGAGCCGCTATACCCGGCTCGGGCGGGATCTGCCCCTGCGCGGTATCTTCCAGGGGGTGAAGCTGGTGGGCAGCATACTGGTCGGCATCCTGATGATCGCCCTGCTGCTCGGCAAGTCGCCGCTGTTCCTGTTCAGCGGTCTGGGTGCCATGACCGCAGTGCTGATGTTGGTGTTCAAGGACCCCATCCTCGGGCTGGTGGCCGGCATCCAGCTCTCCGCCAACCGGATGCTGAGCGTCGGTGACTGGCTGCAGATGGACAAGTACGGCGCCGACGGCGAGGTGACCGACATCGGTCTCACCACGGTCAAGGTGTCGAACTGGGACAAGACCATCACCACCATCCCCACCTATGCCCTCATCTCCGACTCCTTCAAGAACTGGCAGGGGATGACGGAGTCGGGTGGTCGGCGCATCAAGCGCAGCGTCAACATCGACATGACCAGCGTGCGCTTCCTGACGGTGGACGAGCAGCTGCAGCTCAAGCAGGCCCAGCTGCTGGCGCCCTATCTGAGCCGCAAGGAGCAGGAGCTGAGCGCCTACAACCAGCAGTTGAGCGACGCCATCAGCTGCCCCATCAACGGCCGCCACCTCACCAACCTCGGCACCCTGCGCGCCTATCTGGACGCCTACCTGCGCGCCCACCCCGGCATTCGCAAGGACATGACCCTGATGGTGCGCCAGCTGGCTCCGACTTCGGACGGCCTGCCGCTGGAGATCTACTGCTTCACGGCGACCACCGCCTGGGCCGATTACGAAGGGATCCAGGCCGACATTTTCGACCACATCTTTGCCATCATTGAGCAATTTCATCTGCGGTTGCACCAATCTCCCACAGGTTACGATATGCGCGCCTGGCAAAAGGGATAAACCACCGACCGGCAGGGACTGGCGGCGGATAAAAAAAGCGATATTAATCGCTGACCCGCCGCCACTTGTCAGTTGAAATTTGCCCGGCAGAGGAGAAAAATGGCGGCCTTCTCTTCGCCCCCCGGATCGCCCGCCGTTCCCGGGTCAGCCCAGAGTCTTGAACCACGTCATCCATTACAGGAAAGTTATGAAGCTCCTCCACACTACTGCGGCCGCGCTGTGCTGCAGCCTCCTCTTGGGCGCCGCGCCTGCGCTCGCTGTTGAATACGCCCTGCCTGCGGCCAACAGCCGCCTGGTGGGTGAAAATCTGGAATACGTGGTCCCGGCCGAAGAAAACGGCCAGCCGCTGGAGGCCGCCGCCGCCAAATTCCAGCTGGGGCTGACCAACATGCTGGAGGCCAACCCCAAGGCGGATCCCCTGCTGCTGCAGACCGGCGAGAAGCTGATCGTGCCGCACCAGCTGATCCTGCCGGATGCGCCCCGTGAAGGCATCGTGCTGAACGTGGCCGAGATGCGCCTCTACTACTACCCGAAAGGCAGGAAGGTGGTGGAAGTGCTGCCCATCGGCATCGGCCAGCTCGGTACCGATACCCCGGAAAACTGGGTGACCAGCGTGCAGCGCAAGAAGGCGGGCCCGACCTGGACCCCGACCGCCAAGATGCATGCCGAATATGCCGCCCGTGGCGAGAGCCTGCCGGCAGTATGGCCGGCAGGCCCGGACAACCCCATGGGGCTGTTCGCGCTCTACATCGGCAAGATGTACGCCATCCACGGCACCAACGCCCAGTTCGGCATCGGCCTGCGGGTGAGTCACGGCTGCGTGCGCCTGCGCAACGACGACATCGAGTACCTGTTCAAGAAGGTACCGGTCGGTACCCGCGTGCAGTTCGTCAACCAGCCGATCAAGGCCAGTGTCGAGCCGGATGGCCGCCGCTACCTGGAAGTGCATCAGCCGCTCTCCCGCAATCAGGAGGAGTTCAACTCCAGCCTGCCTGCGCCGCTGCCGATGACCCCGGCGGTGACCCGCTTCATTGCCCACGCCGACAGCGATTCCCAGCTGGTCAAGCAGGCGCTGGAGCAGCGCAGCGGCATGCCGATCGCGATCAATCGCTGATTGGCACCTGCCGAGATGGCCCCGACCTCTGGTCGGGGCTTTTTTTTGCGGCCGTGGCGGGGCTCTGCCACTGATCGTGCCCGGCGGATAAGCAGTTGCTGCGTCAGGATAAAATCTGGCGGAACGGGGCAAAGCTGGTCTGTTGGTTAAAGATGAAACGTTTATATTGTGTTTTCTGTTTGTTAAAAAAGGTTGAGGTCATGGGATCTGCTGATTAAGCTAGGGCGGTTTTTTTAAGGAAGAGCCCGTCGTCAGAACGGGTACACACGTCACATAACGGAGTTTTGAATGACAGCCAGCACACCCATGCTCATCACCTTTCTGGTGTACATCCTCGGGATGGTCCTGATCGGCTTTATCGCCTATCGCGCCACCCGCAACTTTGACGACTACATTCTCGGCGGCCGCCGGATGGGGAGCTGGGTGACCGCCCTCTCCGCCGGCGCCTCCGACATGAGCGGCTGGCTCCTGATGGGCCTGCCGGGCGCCGTCTTCATCGGCGGCATCTCCGAGAGCTGGATCGCCATCGGCCTCACCCTGGGTGCCTACCTCAACTGGCGCTGGGTCGCCGGCCGGCTGCGGGTGCATACCGAGAAGAACCGCAATGCCCTGACCCTGCCGGACTACTTCACCTACCGTTTCGAGGACAAGAGCCGGGTGCTGCGCATCCTCTCCGCCCTGGTGATCCTGCTGTTCTTCACCATCTACTGCGCCTCCGGCGTGGTGGCTGGTGCCCGCCTGTTCGAGAGCACCTTCGGCATGAGCTATGACACCGCCCTCTGGGTCGGTGCCGCGGCCACCATCACCTACACCTTCTTCGGCGGCTTCCTCGCGGTGAGCTGGACCGATACGGTGCAGGCCACCCTGATGATCTTCGCCCTGATCCTCACCCCGGTGTTCGTCATCATCGCGGTGGGCGGCATCGACACCGCCATGGTGCAGGTGGCTGCGCAGAACGCCAGCAACCTCGACATGTTCAAGAACCTGGACTTCATCGCCATCATCTCGCTGATGGCCTGGGGCCTGGGTTACTTCGGGCAGCCCCACATCCTGGCGCGCTTCATGGCGGCGGATTCCCACCACTCCATGGCCAATGCCCGTCGCATCAGCATGACCTGGATGGTGCTCTGCCTGGGTGGCGCCGTGGCCATCGGCTTCTTCGGCCTGGCCTACTTCTCCACCTTCACCGAACAGGCGGCCGGCGTCACCGGCAACCCGGAGCGGGTCTTCATCGAGCTCTCCAAGATCCTGTTCAACCCCTGGATTGCCGGTGTGCTGCTCTCCGCCATCCTGGCGGCGGTAATGAGTACCCTCAGTTGCCAGCTGCTGGTCTGCTCCAGCGCCATCACCGAGGATCTCTACAAGCCGTTCCTGCGCAAGAACGCCTCCCAGCAGGAGCTGGTGTGGGTGGGCCGTGCCATGGTGCTGGTGATTGCGCTCATCGCCATCGCCGTCGCCATGAACCCGGAGAACCGGGTGCTGGGGCTGGTGAGCTACGCCTGGGCCGGCTTTGGTGCCGCCTTCGGCCCCGTGGTGCTGCTCTCCGTGCTCTGGTCGCGGATGACCCGCAACGGCGCCCTGGCGGGCATGCTGGTGGGCGCCCTGACCGTCATCGTCTGGAAGCAGTTCGGTTGGCTGGGGCTCTATGAAATCATCCCTGGCTTCCTCTTCTCCGGACTCGCCATTGTGGTGTTCAGCCTGCTGGACAAGGCCCCTTCCAAGGCCATGCTGGAGCGCTTCGACGACGCCGAGCGCGAGTTCCAGACCCCGCCGGATGCGCTGGGTCAGCCGGTTACGGTCAACTGAGTTGGATGGTTTACATAACAAAAAGCCCCGCATAGCGGGGCTTTTTTATATGGTATTTGGAAGGGGGGAGAACTCCCTACGCCAGCAAACGGAAATAGGTCAGGGCGAGAATGTAGATTGAAATTGGCACGGTAGTAAAAATATTTCTGGAGTGAGTTAAAGTAAGGCCCTGGCTCTAAGCTGGTGTCAGGTGATAGCTATATTTTTCATTCGGGTTGTTTGTGACTGCTTTCATTAACTCAGAACTATAATAAACCACCAAACCGATTGATATTTTTATCTAACACTTTGTCAGCTGCTTGTAAGCCTTTTCTCAAGAATGAATCTTTTTATTTTTTTACCACTTTCCGCATCTAAGCCAAACATAGTCCCCATGAATACATAATTTACACCTGTAATCTGTTTTATCTCTGCTGCTGAAAGTGGTGGCGTTACTTTCTGAAATCTATTCAACTTCATGGAGTAATCTTCATCAACTTTATCCGGATTATCTTGGTAAGGGCGTTTTATTAGTTTTCCATCGGCCTCACCAAACGCAACTATTCCGACTCCTGATTGGTAGAGATAGACAACATCGCCCTTCTCGAGTCTCTCAATTTTGTACTTCCAAGGATCGTAGTATGCAGAGGCTTTTCCTTCTGACAGCATTGATCTATGATCAATCTTACTATTCTTAATATTTGTGTTTAAAATATAATAGCCTTCCGAAAAATCTTCATATGGATTATCCTCAACCCTAAATGGAGACATTTCAAGTATCATTTCATCGGGATCACCTGAATAAATTCTGTAAACCCAAGGTCTAGTGTCTAAACCTGACTTCCTCCAATACTGGATTGCCTCTCTTGTTTTATGATCTATGCCGTTCGTCATTACTATAAATGTCTGTCTTTGGTTGAATTGTGTCTCGTCTAGGCAGACATCAAATTTTTCTGTGTGTGCAGACTTAAGACTCTGCCCATGGCCAAATGAACGACGATATATGGTATCCAAGTCTTGATATGTGGAATTGCCAAATATCTGCCCGTATCTTAAAACTTGCAATAAATTCGAACTGTCGGCTTCCCAAGCCTTCAATTCAAATATAAATAAATCACCTTCTTTATTGAGTGCCATCAAATCGGGCTCCTCCTGCCACATACGTGACTGCATCAGAAGGAGAAGCTCGTCTTCTGGGAAAAGACGGTCTATAGTTTTGAAAAGTATATCCTGTAATCCTCTCTCATCAAATCCAAAATCTTGAAGGCGCTTGGCTAACCTTTTTTCTGCGAGACGAGTCTTTGTATCTATATTAAGAAGCATGAAATTACCCTATTTATTAAAGTCACATTAGAGGTTTGTAGATAAGTATGTAGATGTTTTAATTAAACGTTATGAAAGCCAAGAAGCCAGAGTATATCTTAGGTGTACATTTTCTCATGTGAAAGCAGCTCATTGCTATATATATTCAACCTTGAGGTCATTGAGTCGTGGACCTCACAATTTTAACACCTACTGTGCTGACTAAGATGTAGCTCAAAGTAGTATCTTTATAGGTAAGGTTCTAAGATAATATCTGCTAAGAATTTTTCTTAAAACCTAATTTCCACCGACTCCGCGCTGCGCTTTGCCTCGCCGTGATAAACCGCTTCGATATTATTGCCGTCCGGGTCGAGTACAAAGGCGGCGTAATAGCCGGGGTGATAATTGCGCTCGCCGGGGGCACCGTTGTCCGAGCCGCCATGGGCCAGCGCTGCCTGATAGAAGCGATCCACTGTGGTGCGGTCTTGCGCCTGAAAGGCGAGGTGATGGCGGCCGGTCAATGCCCCCAGCGCCGCCGGGCTGTCGATGGCGGTGACAAACAGCTCGTCGGCCCAGAAGTAACCCTCACCGGTGCCGCCTATGGGAATATCGAGGACGGCCAGTGCGGCCGTATAAAAGCGCTGGCTGGTGGCCACGTCTTTCACCACCAGCTGGAGATGGTCGATCAGCCGACCGCGATGCAATGTTTGTGTTTCCATACACCACCTTGCTTTGCATGTTGTGGATGAGTCGCCGGCCGGCCCCTTGCTGTGAGCGGCAGGGGTTGGCAAGCCGATGGCATGGCTACCGCCCCTGAATTTCAGCCTCCAGTCTGCTGTTTTGTAACCAACGGGGATGGCGGAGAGGGCTCATGGGTGACTCCGACGAGGCTTGGATTGCCATTCGGGTATGGTAGCGAGAGAGGGGCGCAGGGGAAGGGCGAGGTGATAAATGTTGGGGCGGGATCAACAAATTGGTCAGTACGGCAAGGGGGGCCTTGCCAGGGGAGAGAAGCTTGTTCAGGCGTGGGGAAGGGCCACAGCCCCTCCCTCAGGCCAGTGCCAGCTGCTGGCGGCTGCGCCACAGCCGCTCGTGGAAGAAGAACACGACTGTGTTGATGGCAGGCTCGATCATCGCCATCACGCCACCGGTGAGCAGCTCGCCGCTCAGCAGGTAAGCGACGCCGAAGGCCACCGAGAAGTGGACCAGTGCGAAGCTGCTGGTCTTGGCTTGCAGGCTGTGATTTGGCTTGAGCTTGTGCCAGCCAAGGTCATGAAAGTAGAAGGCGACCGTGTTGACGGCGGGCTCGATCAGGGCGATCAGGCTGGCGGTCAGCAGCTCACCGGTCAGCAGGTAGGCCACGGTAAAGGCGACACCGAAGTGCAGGATGGCAAAGCTGATGGTCTTTTTCATGATGGCGGCTCCCTCTGTTGATGATGAGAGTATCTGCCGAAATGATATTAAATGAAAACTATTCTCATCTATTGCCAGAATAGAGAGAACCTATCAACGGGCGAGTGGCCGGTGTGGTTCAGCGGTTGCCAATCGCAGCCAAGGCGATAAAGTACAGGTTCTTCACACTTGCCCATGAAAAAGGATCTTTCATGAATATCAATGCCACCCTGCTTGGCCAGTTCATTGCGTTGCTGATGGTCATCGTCGGCGTCATCGCCTGGCGACTGGCGCGCCGCAAGAGCGAGCATCCGGCGCTGGTCACCCTTATCTGCTCCCTGCTCTGTCTGTTTCCGCCCTTTGGCCTGCTGGCCCTGTTGCTGGTTACGCTGAAACAGGATCTGCCCACCCGCTCATAGGGCGCGCAGGTTCAGGCTGCCGCACACACCGGCCGCACCAATAGCAAAAGCCCCGTGACGGGGCTTTTGCTTTTGAACTCGGTGAGCAGAAGACCTTGGACACCCATCTTTTGGGTTCGGGCTATGCTACACCTTGCTCAAAAAGGTGGGGGTCCCAGATTTTTCTTGAGTTATCTCTCTAAGCAGTAGAAACACCGACAATATTTACCATTGCATTTAGTACAAATGAATATGCTTTATCTTCATATAATTCAATGGCTAGTTCTTTATAAATTACCTTTTTAAGTGTTGGGTTTTGCTCTTTTTCATAACTATCCATCAGTTGACGAATTGCTTCAATTCGTTCTAATCGTTGTTCTATAAGATCAATCCTGTTTAATTTAATGATCTTTTCAGTTAGCTTACCTCTATCTTTTCCTGGCTTGCCAAAAACGTATGGGCCGGTAGCAAATAAATAATCGCTTGGTTTATCCTCAAATGGATTTAAAAGGCGTAGATTAGTATCATATTCATCACCTTTATTCATGTTGCAAACAGGGCATGCTAGACCTAAGTTTTGCCACTCAAAAGTCAACTCCGGGTACTTGGATTTAGGTTTAATATGTTCTATGTGCTCATAAGAAACATGACTAACTTTACTTTCGCAGTACATGCATTTATGTTTGGCTTCACTTCGGAGTGATTCTTTAATGTCTGTATGGTTATAGCGATTTGAAACGTTTGCTGGAGCCTTTTCACCATGCTGAATAAAATCAAGTAATTCAGTGGTCCAGTCTGTGGCATTATCAGTAAGAATCTGTGGTTTATCTCCCTTTTTAAGCTCTATCATTCAAACTCTCCACAACAAGGGAAATTGCTTTAGGCATAAATTCTTGAAGCCCTTTCTCTTCTAGCTCTTGTCGCATTTGCTCAAATAATGATTCATTAATTCCTTTCTCTGCATACTTCTTCACAATACTTGTCAGTTCATCTTCAACCCAAACCGGGACGGTTACAGGTACACCAAGAACTTCCCTTAAAACTTTAGCGGCACCAGCACTCTTATCAATCATGTCAAGCTTTCGAGAGAAGACTCGATTTTCGTCATTATATGCTAGGGCATATACTTGGGATTTCTTTGAAGAGCCAATAATAAAAGGGCTGTGAGTGGCTATAACAAACTGTGCGTTCGGAAAAGCTTTGCTTAGATTAGGAATTAATTCCCTTTGCATGGATGGATGTAAATGATTTTCTGGTTCATCTATCGTAATTACATAAGAATCTTTACCATGAGAGAACATATAAATTTGCCATGCCATTCCAATTATTGACGCAATACCTCCAGAAGCAGCATCAATTGAGAAATCACCTGAGTTTGTGACTAAAATCACCTCTGGTATTCGTATTTCTAAGTGCTTAAAGCCTAAGCTTACAGGAAGCATTACATTTAGGATTTTTTGAAATCCTTCAAATAACTCAGCATACTCTTTATTTGCAATGACGTGACTATTACCATAGCCGAAAGTGGCCAGCCCAATTAAAGACTCTTTGAGAAGATAATTTGGGCTTATGTTTTTAAGCCATTCACCGGTATTTGTAAACTTATCAACAACATTGGCGTTGTACTCATTGAAATAATCTTCCTTATTTTTGGGTTTTGTTGGAATTGATTGAACTTCTTTATAGCTAAATACAGGCCTGTGTGATGGTATGTGCATACCTTGCACGGATTGTTGTTCTGAGAAATCAAAGTCATAGGTTGAACCGGCTTCTTTTGGAATTCTAACCTTAGAAAATTTTAAATTAGAGTACTGAATCTGTCCTATTTCAACCCATGAATCATGTTTTTCTCTTTCTGAAAATAAGGAGTCCCATTTTCCGGTCAAGAATCGCATTAAACCTGACTCTTTATCTTTGGTAGGGGTTGATAGTAGACGAGTATTCCACCCAAAATTTTTACCAAGAATGCTAAGGATCGTTGTTTTGCCTGCGCCATTTGAACCGGTGATGATCGTTACACGATCATCAAATTCCATCTCTATATTTTCAAATTGTCGCCAGTGATTTATTTTTACTTTTTTAAACATTGCAATTGAATGTCCAGTTGGAGAGATAACGTTTGGTTAAGGGGCGGGCTTAAGCCCGTCCCAGTGAGCGAAACGAGCGGTTTGAACCATTTGTCAGCTGCTCAAACTCGACAGATACATTCCTCGTTTGTGCTGTAGTTCTTGGCTACATCATTGTGATAATTTGCAAGCCATAAGTATTTATCTTTTACTTTTTCATTTGGGGCTGAATTAGCAGCCGCCTCAATATTTCTTGCATGCTTTGCTAGCCATATATCGACATTCTGCTGATAGCCAGAAGCCATTATTTCGTGTTTTTCATCAGGAGATGCCTTGCGATAGGCTGCCATTTGTTCTCTTGATCTATGCCAATCCAATGCTTCTACGCAAATTGATATGTAATCAATATAGAAAAATTCATCATTTTTTGATGTGTACTTTCTGAACATACCTTTCACTGGATCATAGTCTTCGCTATATAAACCTCGATGAGCATGATCTGCAAAATATTTGTATAGTTCTTCACATAGCGCAATGACCGGAACGCATGCACTCTCTTCCCGTTTAACCGCTCCTACCATGCTTTGGCTTATTAGAGTATGGCCGCTCTGATACCACCAGCCTAATTCCAGTCCACCCCTTATGAAAAGTGATTCTTGCACGCAATTTCCCTGCGCATAAGCAAAGCTTGCTAGCTCACTCATAACGGGATCAAATGATCCGGAATATTTAGTTGACTCTGACTCTAGGGGGATATTCACAACTACGCAGTCTGAGAACGCGAGAACTGTCGTGCTGTTCAATTTTTGCACTTCAGCGATGAGCTCATCTTTGGTTTCAAAATCGAATTCATTTTGGATTTTCTCAACGCTTGCACGGATAAGTTCTACGTCTTCTATGGTTTGTGCATTTTTCACCTTATCGCCAAAGCCGAGAATATCGATGAAGCCAGTTATTCCAACTGATAAGTCTTCTATTTCCACAATAATACCCTTGTGCAGCTAACACTGATTAGATGGAAGGCGGCATTAATCCGTTAGCAGAGCATTCCATATAACTCCGTAACATTTTCACTGCCGCCAAGTAAAAACAATCATTAAATTATAATGTTACCCGTTTGCTTCTTATACTGGACGTATTCGCTTGACTCCCTCTTTTTATGCCACCGTTACAGTGTGAAAAAAACAGTACTCAGCACACTCTTGGAAAGTGCCGCCAAACCACACCTGCGTGAATACAGATCAGAAATAAAAATGGGGCCATCACCATGTTGAGTGGGTCGTCGGCAACTCTCGCTTATCCATTCCATCTGGCATAGCTACCGCCCCTGAATTACAGCCTCCAGTCTGCTGCTTTTAACCAACGGGGTGTGGCTGGCGTGGCTCATGGGGTGACTCCGACGAGGCTCGTGTTGCCAATTGGCTATAGTACCGACCCCTTGGCCAAGGGAAAGAGGGATGTGGGGAGTTTCTGAGCCAGATCAACTAATTAATCAATAACGGCTGGTCTGGTGTGCAGGAGGGATGCGTGGCCGCCATTGGTGAGGAAAACAGTTAGTGGGGAAAGCGGTAGCGGGTAAAAGACAAGAAGCCCCTGAACGGGGCTTCTCTTTGCTGGCCATGCCGTCACTGTGAACGGCTTGGGTGAGCGACTTGCTGGCGCGTTGACCGGGCGCCAGAGCGGGCTGGTGCGGGCTTACTCTTCGACCTTGTTCAGCCACTCCAACTTGTACCGGGCGCCTGCGCCCTGTGCCAGCTTGGCACTCAGGGGCTTCAAGAAGGCTTCAATCTGCTCGTCCAGCATCCAGGGCGGGCTGATGATCAGCATGCCTGAGCCGTTCATGCCCCAATCGGTGGTCTGGCCGGCCACTTCCAGTTCGGCCACCAGCACGTTACCGAAGTTCTCGCGCTTGATGGCGCGCAGCATGTCGCGGGATTTGTCCGCCTCTTCCCCCAGAATGGGATACCAGAGGGCATAGATGCCGGTGGCCCAGCGTTTTTGCGCCTTTTTCAGGGTATCGACTACCGCGAAGTAATCTTCCTTCAGCTCATAGGGCGGGTCGATCAGCACCAGGCCGCGGCGTGGCGTGGGCGGCAGCAGGGCCACCAGCCCCTCGAAGCCGTCCCTATGGTGCACGGCGACGCGGGGGTCGTAACCCATGTTGGCGCGCAGGTCTTCCACCTCGTTGTTGTGCAGCTCCATCAGCGCCAGCTTGTCCTGCTCGCGGGCGAGGCGACGCGACAGCTCCGGCGAGCCGGGGTAGTAGTGCAGCTCACCGTTCTGGTTCATCTCCTCGATGACGCCGAGATAGGGGGCCATGGTGGACCACTGGGCCCGCTCGTCCCACAGCCGGCCAATGCCGTCGGCATACTCCGCCTTCTTCTGGGACCAGTCACCGCGCAGGTCGTAGAGACCGCCGCCGGCATGGGTGTCCAGCACGATGAAGGGTTTCTCCTTCTTCTTGAGGGACTCGATGATCAGGGCCTGAACGGTGTGTTTCAGCACGTCGGCGTGGTTGCCGGCGTGAAAGGCGTGGCGATAACTCAGCATATTAGGTCTCTGAGGGGGCCCTGCTGGGCCCCCAGTAACAATAGATAGTTCAACAAGTTGCGGCTGTTGCCGCGAAACAGGGTGAGGCTGCGCAGGGTCTGCAGCAGCACCCCTTGTTGCAGCCGCTCCAGCTCCAGCTCGTGGGCCAGCATGGCCTGATACTCCTGCTCGCCGAGCCGCGCCTTGGCGCTCGAACGCAGGGTGCGCCAGGGGCCGAGCACCGCTTCAGTCTGCACCAGCGCCGGTTGCAGGTCGGTCAGATCGACCGGGATCCCGCACTGATCCAGCCGGTGCAGCAACAGGGCCAGATTGACGTTGCCCCCTTGCGCCTGCACGCTGAGCCAGTCCTGGCTGCGCGCACCGTACACCTCGCCGCTCCACTGCCAGAAGTCGAGCGGACCCGGCAGTTCGTGGGCGGCGATCCGCTCGCTCGCCATCAGCTGTTCGTCACGCAAGGAAGGCCTGCTCCATGGTTTCCAGCTCCTCACTGAGGCTCATCCACTCCAGCTCCACCCCTTCCAGCTCCTCCTTGATGGGGCCCTGGGACTTGAGCAGCTCGGAAAGCTTCTGCTTGGCGCTCTCTTCATAGATGGCGGGGTCGGCCAGCTGCTCTTCCACCGCGGCCAACTTGGCCTGCAGTTTCTCCATGCTGGTTTCGAGCTTCTCCAGCTTCTGGCGCAGCGGCCGGGTCGCTTGCCGGAACTCCGCCTCGCGCCGCTTCTGATCCTTGCGCGCCACCGCCGAGTTGGTGGAGACAGGGCCATCGTCCGGTTTGGCGTTGGCCTCTTTCTCCTGCTCGCCGAGCCACTTGTGGTAGTCGTCCAGATCGCCGTCGAACGGCTCGACCCGGCCACCGTGCACCAGATAGAAGTCATCTGTGGTGGTACGCAGCAGGTGCCGGTCGTGGGAGACCACCACCATGGCGCCCTCGAAGCCTTGCAGCGCCATGGTCAGAGCGTGGCGCATCTCCAGATCCAGGTGGTTGGTCGGTTCATCCAGCAGCAGCAGGTTGGGCTTTTGCCAGGTGATGAGGGCCAGCACCAGCCGCGCCTTCTCGCCGCCGGAGAAGGGGGCGACCTTGTCGAGCGCCTTGTCACCGTGAAAGCCGAAGCTGCCCAGATAGTTGCGCAGCTCCTGCTCGGTCTTGTCCGGCGCGAGGCGCACCAGGTGATCGAGGGGGGAGTCGTCCAGGCGCAGGGTCTCCAGCTGATGCTGGGCGAAGTAGCCGATGCTGACCCCGGCGCTCACCTCGAGCTTGCCGGAGAGCGGCGGGTTGGAGCCCGACAGCATCTTGATGAAGGTGGATTTGCCGGCGCCGTTGCGACCGAGCAGACCGATGCGCGAACCCGGCACCAGGTTGAGTTTGATCTTCTCCAGGATCACCTTGTCGCCATAACCGGCGCTGAGGTTCTCCATGGCAATCAGCGGGGTCGGCAGGGCCGACGGCTCGCGAAACTCGAAGCTGAACTCGGAGTCGGCGTGGGCGGGCAGGATCTTCTCCATCCGCTCCATCGCTTTGAGCCGGCTCTGGGCCTGGCGGGCCTTGGAGGCCTTGTAGCGGAAGCGGTCCACATACGCCTGCATGTGGGACATCTCGCGCTGCTGCTTCTCGTACATGGATTGCTGCTGGGCCAGGTGTTCGGCGCGCTGCAGTTCGAAGTCGGAGTAGCCGCCGGTGTATTCGTTGAGCTTGCCGTTCTCGATATGGATGATGCGGCTGATGACCGAATCGAGGAAGTCGCGGTCATGGGAGATCAGCACCAGCGTGCCCTGATAGGCCTTGAGCCACTTCTCCAGCCAGATGACGGCGTCGAGATCCAGGTGGTTGGTTGGTTCATCCAGCAGCAGCAGATCGGAGCGGCACAGCAGCGCCTGGGCCAGGTTCAGGCGCATGCGCCAGCCACCGGAGAAGCTGCGCACCGGCGAACTCAGCTGTTCGTCGCTGAAACCGAGGCCGTGCAGCAGTTCGGCGGCGCGGGCACGAATGCTGTAGGCGCCGATGGTGTCGAGCCGGCCGTGCAGCTCGGCCACCAGCAGCCCGTTGTCATCCTGCTCGGCCTGGGCCAGCTGGGCTTCCAGCGCGCGGAACTCCTTGTCGCCGTCGATCACGTAGTCGAGGGCGGAGCAGTCCAGCGCCGGGGTCTCCTGCGCCACGCCCGCAATCTGCCAGCCGGCGGGCAGGCTGAAGGTGCCGCTGTCGATGGCCAGCTCGCCCCGTACCAGTGCAAAAAAGGTGGACTTGCCACAGCCGTTCTTGCCCACCAGACCCACCTTGTGGCCGGGATGAATGGTGGCGGATGCGTTGTCCAGCAGCTTGCGGCCGCCGCGGATCAGTTCGATTTGACTGGCAACTATCATGGATTGGTCTGCTTGGCTCAAATGGAGGAGAAAAACTGGCGCGGATCTTACGTGAAACGGCGCAGATTTGCACTTGAGGCGGGGTGCAACCACTGGCTGGGGGGGCAAAAACATGCCATAACAGAGCAATCAGTCAGGGTTGGGGAGGTTAGCATGCTTATCAGGGACATCATGACGACCCGGGTCGCCACCGTTTCCATGGATGACCGGCTCAATGTCATCAAGGAGATCTTCGAGCAGGCTCACTTTCGCCACCTGCTGGTGCTGGAAGAGGAGGAGCTGGTGGGGGTCATTTCGGATCGGGATCTGTTTCGCGCCATCAGCCCCTATCTGGACTCCGAGGCCGAGATGAGCCGCGACACCGAGACCCTCAACCGGCGCGCCCACCAGATCATGAGCCGTCACCCCATCACCATCGCCCCCCAGCTCACGGTGCGGGACGGGGTCAAGATGATGCTGGAGAAGAACGTCTCCTGCCTGCCGGTGCTGGAAAACGGCGCCCTGGTCGGCATCATCAGCTGGAAGGACCTGCTGCGCGCCGCCCTCGACAGCGACGCCTTCTAGCCCGCCAGCACAGCTTACAAGACAGCGAAAAGGGCTCCGAGGAGCCCTTTGTCGTTGGCGGTCATGGCGCCTTGCCCCTGTGTCAGGGCAGCGGCTCCACCAGCAGGATATGGGAGTCGTACCCCGTCACCCGCACCTTGCTGCCGGCGCTCAGCGGCTGGTTGCAGCGCACCGTCCAGGCTGTGTCGTCCAGGTGTACCCGGCTCATCCCCTGAGTCACGTCATCCAGCAACACCAGCTCGCGGCCAAGATATCCCTGCATCCGCTCGTTGATGGGGGCGGCGGCATCCCGGCTGGAGCGATCCCGACGGTGTTGCCAGCGCCACCAGGCCCAGGTGGTGAGCAGGGATTGCAGGCCGAACAGCAGCAACTGCGCCTGCCAGCCGAAGGGCCAGACCAGCAGCAGCAGGCCCACTTCCAGCGCGGCGATGCCGGTCCAGAGCAGAAAGCCCACCGAGCCCAGCACCTCGATGGCCAGCAGCGCGAAGCCGAGCCCCAGCCAGTGCCAGTGGGTCAGCCCCTCGAACAGGGCTGTCATGATTTGCCGCCCTTGCCATCCTTGAACAGCTCGGCCATGCCGGCCACGGCGCCGATCAGGCTGCCCGCCTCCAGCGGCATCATCACCACCTTGCTGTTGGGGCCTTCGCCGATGCGGGCCAGCGCCTCGGTGTATTTCTGGGCCACGAAGTAGTTGATGGCCTGCAGATCCCCTTCGGCGATGGCCTTGGAGACCATGTGGGTCGCCTTGGCTTCCGCTTCGGCGGCCCGCTCGCGCGCTTCGGCGGCGAGGAAGGCGGCTTGACGTTCACCTTCGGCCTTGAGGATCTGGGACTGCTTCTCCCCTTCCGCTTTCAGGATCTTGGACTGGCGCACCCCTTCGGCTTCCAGTACCTCGGCCCGTTTCTGGCGCTCGGCCTTCATCTGGGCGTTCATGGCTTCGACCAGTGCCAGCGGCGGACGTACATCCTTGATCTCGATCCGGGTCACCTTGATGCCCCAGGGGGCGGTGGCGGCATCCATGGTGCGCAGCAGCTTCTCGTTGATGGTGTCGCGCTGGGAGAGCATCTCGTCCAGCTCCATGGCGCCGAGCACGGTCCGCATGTTGGTCATGGTGAGATTGCGGATGGCGCTGGTGAGATCGTTGACCTCATAGCCGGCCTTGCGGGCATCTACCACCTGCACGAAGCTGATGGCATCGATGGTGACGTTGGCGTTGTCACGGGAGATCACCTCCTGCGCCGGGATGTCCAGCACCTGCTCCATCATGATGATCTTGTGGCCGACCCTGTCCACATAGGGGATCAGCAGGTTGAGGCCAGGCACCAGGGTGCGGGTGTAGCGGCCGAAGCGCTCCACGGTCCAGTTGTAGCCCTGCGGCACTATCTTGATGCCGGCGCTCAGGGTCGCGAGCACCAGAAACACGAAGATCCCCAGCACAATCAATGACTCATTCATTATTAAGCTCCTTATGAAACACTTTCACTAGCCTATGGCCTTGCGCCTGGCACCACAAGCGCCTTGCTTCGCCTTTGCCATCATACGGCTTTGTTAATTACTAAAATGCATTAAAAAGCATTTTTTATTATTTTGAGGGATAAGCAGCCCTGCCTATAGTCGCCCCATATTAGTCGTGTTCCGAGGGATGGGCCGAAATGGATTATTTGCCGATGTTTGCCAAATTGGACGGTCGCCCGGTGCTGCTGGTGGGAGGGGGCGAAGTGGCCCTGCGCAAGGCGCGCCTGCTGCTGGCGGCCGGTGCCAGACTGACTCTGGTTTCCCCCGAACTGGAACCCGACTTCCACCAATTTGCCGGTCGCTTCACCCATCTGGCGGAGCGCTTCACCCCGGCCCATCTGACCGGCCAGATCCTGGTGGTGGCTGCGACCGACGATCTCGAGGTCAACGCGCTGGTCTATCAGAGCGCCAACCAGCTGGGTCTGTTCGTCAATGTGGTGGACGACCCCAAGCGCTCCAGCTTCATCTTCCCTTCCATCATCGATCGCAGCCCCATCATGGTGGCCGTCTCCAGCGGCGGCAAGGCGCCGGTGCTGGTGCGCCTGTTGCGCGAGCGGCTGGAGAGCCTGCTGCCGCGCCATCTCGGCGCTCTGGCCGAGCTCTCCGGCCGGGTGCGCGACCAGGCCAAGCGGGTGCTCTCTTCGATCTCCGACCGTCGCCGCTTCTGGGAGCGCGCCTTTGCCTCCAACACCCTGGCCGGTCTGATTGAGAAAGAGGATTGGCAGGGGGCCGAGCAGTGGCTGAACGATGGCCTCGACCAGGCGCAAAGCGAAGTGGGCGAGGTGGTGCTGGTGGGGGCGGGCCCCGGCGATCCGGGCCTGCTGACCCTCAAGGCGTTGCAACAGATTCAGCAGGCCGAAGTGGTGCTCTATGACCAGCTGGTCTCACCCGAGATCCTGGATCTGGTGCGCCGCGATGCCACCCTGGTGTCGGTCGGCAAGAAGGCGGGCGCCCACAGCGTGCCGCAGGAGGAGACCAATCGCCTGCTGGTGGAATACGCCAGGGCGGGCAACCGGGTGGTGCGGCTCAAGGGGGGCGACCCCTTTATGTTCGGCCGTGGCGGCGAGGAGCTGGAAGTGCTGGCCGAGGAGGGCATCCCCTTCTCGGTGGTGCCCGGCATCACGGCCGCCGCCGGTGCCACCGCCTATGCCGGCATTCCGCTCACTCACCGCGACCATGCCCAGAGCGCCGTCTTTATCACTGGCCACTGCCAGAAAGAGGGCAAAGAGCCCGACTGGCAGCAGCTCGCCGCTACCAGCCAGACCCTGGTCATCTACATGGGGCTGATGCGCTCCGAGCATATCCAGCAGCAGCTGGTGAACCATGGTCGTAGCCAAGCTACTCCCATCGCCATCATCGAGCGCGGCACCACCGCCCGCCAGCGGGTGCTGACCGGCACCTTGGCAGAACTGGCCGAACTGGCCCAGCAGGCGGTGAGCCCGTCACTTATCGTCATCGGCGAAGTGGTGGCCCTGCGCGAGCGGCTCGCCTGGTTTGGCGAGGGGCAACAGCAGGGCGCCTGCGACCTCAAGCTGGTGAACCTGGCCTGAGCGCCGGCGGCGACATCCATCGATTTGACGGTGCGGCCATGGCGGCACCGACCTGAACCAACACCGCGCCCTGACCAGGCGCGTTAGCAATGAACCGAGGACCCAGACATGGACCGTGAAAGACTGACCCACTTGCAGCAGCTGGAAGCCGAGAGCATCCACATCATCCGCGAGGTGGCTGCCGAATTTGAAAACCCGGTGATGATGTACTCCATCGGCAAGGACTCCTCCGTCATGCTGCACCTGGCCCGCAAGGCCTTCTATCCGGGCAAGATCCCGTTCCCCTTGCTGCACGTCGATACCGACTGGAAGTTCAAGGAGATGATCAAGTTCCGCGATGAGACCGCCAAAAAGTACGGGCTGGATCTCATCGTCCACAAGAACCCGGATGGCCTTGCCATGGGCATCAACCCCTTCGTGCACGGCAGCGGCAAGCACACCGACATCATGAAGACCGAGGGGCTCAAGCAGGCGCTCAACAAATACGGCTTCGACGCCGCCTTCGGTGGTGCCCGCCGCGACGAGGAGAAATCCCGCGCCAAGGAGCGGGTCTACTCCTTCCGCGACAAGTCCCACCGCTGGGATCCGAAAAACCAGCGTCCGGAGCTGTGGCGCGTCTACAACAGCCAGGTCAACAAGGGGGAGAGCATCCGGGTGTTCCCGCTCTCCAACTGGACCGAGCTGGACATCTGGCAATACATCTACCTCGAGAACATCGACATAGTGCCGCTCTACTTTGCGGCCCATCGCCCGGTGGTGGAGCGCAACGGCATCAAGATCATGGTGGATGACGAGCGCATGCCCATCGGCCCGGAAGATGAGGTGAAGCAGGAGCTGGTGCGCTTCCGTACCCTCGGCTGCTACCCGCTGACCGGTGCCATCGAATCCGCTGCCACCACCCTGCCGGAGATCATCGAAGAGATGCTGCTCACCACCTCGAGCGAGCGGCAAGGGCGGCTCATCGACCACGATCAGGCCGGCTCCATGGAGCAGAAGAAGCGTCAGGGCTATTTCTAAAAAAATGTTCTAAGGAATCGCAACATGAACAACCACATTCAGACCGCCATCAGCGAACAGGGCATTGAAGCCTACCTGCACGCCCAGCAACACAAGAGCCTGCTGCGTTTTCTTACCTGCGGCAGCGTGGACGACGGCAAGAGCACCCTCATCGGCCGCCTGCTGCACGACTCCCAGCAGATTTATGAAGATCAGCTCAAAGCGCTGGAGTCTGACAGCCAGAAGCTTGGCACCACCGGCGATAAGCTGGATCTGGCGCTGCTGGTAGACGGCCTGCAGGCCGAGCGCGAGCAGGGCATCACCATCGACGTTGCCTACCGCTATTTCTCCACCGCCAAGCGCAAATTTATCATCTCGGATACCCCGGGCCACGAGCAGTACACCCGCAACATGGCCACCGGCGCCTCCACCTGCGATCTGGCCATCATCCTGATCGACGCCCGCAAGGGGGTGCTGGATCAGACCCGGCGCCACAGCTTTATCGCGAGCCTGCTTGGCATCAAGCAGTTCGTAGTGGCGGTCAACAAGATGGATCTGGTGGAGTTCAGCCAGGAGGTGTTCGAGCGCATCAGCTTGGAGTACCGCGAATTCGCCAAGAAGCTCAGCGTCGACACCATCCATATCGTGCCGGTCTCGGCGCTGGACGGTGACAACGTGGTCAACCCAAGCGACAAGCTGGCCTGGTACGAAGGCGAAACCCTGCTCTCACTGCTGGAGTCTGCCGAAGTGGAGCGCGAGCTGGAGCGTCACCCAGTGCGCCTGCCGGTGCAGTATGTGAATCGCCCCAACCTCGATTTTCGCGGCTTCGCAGGCACCTTGGCCTCCGGCATCCTGCGGGTCGGCGACAAGCTGGCGGTGCTGCCGTCCGGCAAAGAGAGCACGGTGACTCGCATCGTCACCTTCGACGGCGATCTGGACTACGCCCTGCCGGGTCAGGCCATCACGGTCACCTTCGCGGACGAGATCGACATCAGCCGGGGCGACCTGCTGGTGGATGCCGCCAGAAAGCCGCTGGTGACCCAGAATGTGCTGGCTCACATCGTCTGGATGGGGGAGGAGTCCCTGCAACCGGGCCGGGTCTACGACGTCAAGCTGGCCACCAAGAAGAGCCGTGGCCAGGTGGAGGCCATCCGCCACCGCATCGAGATCAACAAGCTCGATGAGCTGGATGCGAGCGAACTCAAGCTCAACGAGATCGGTCTGTGCGAGCTGAGCCTGACCGACCCGGTGGCGTTCGACCCGTATCAGGAGATCCGCGATACCGGCAGCTTCATCCTGATCGACCGGCTGACCAACGTCACCGTCGGTGCCGGCATGATAGTGGAGGGCTTGGCCGCGACAGTGGCAACAGGGCACTACAGCGAGTTCGAAGTGGAGCTCAACGCCCTGGTGCGCAAGCACTTCCCCCACTGGCAGGCGCTGACCATCAGCAACGACGCAAGCAAGGAATAAGCCCATGACCTGGCAACAATCCCTGGTGCTGGGTCTGCTGGCTGCCCTCGTCGCCCTGCTGATCCAGGGCAAACTCCGGCCGGCGCTGCTCTTCTCGGGCGCCGTGCTCATCACCTATCTGAGCGGCCTGGCGGACATCAACGCCGTGGTGGCGGGCTACACCAACAGTGCCCTGCTGACCCTGGTGCTGTTGCTGCTGGTCTCCTTGGCGGTGGAAAAGACCCGGGTCATGAGCTGGTTCGCGAATCTGGTGGGCACCGGCTCCTTCAACAAGGTGCTGGTGAAGGTGTGGTTCTCCACCGCCTTCCTGTCGGCCTTCGTCAACAACACCGCCGTGGTGGCGTCCATGCTGGGGGCGGTCAAACGCAACCCCAACCATGCGCCCTCACGGCTGCTGTTGCCCATGTGCTTCGCGGCGACCTTTGGCGGTGTGCTGACCCTGATCGGCACCTCCACCAACCTCATCGTCAACAGCTTCCTCATCAAGATGGGGGCCAAGCCGCTCGGCATGTTCGACTTCTTTATGGTGGGGGCGGGGACCCTGTTGACCGGCCTAGTGGCCGTGCTGCTGTTTGCCCGTCACCTGCCGGAGCAGGACACCGAGATGAGCCGCGAATCCGGCTACTTTCTCGAGGCCAAGGTGGGCCCCGGTTCGCCCATGGCCGGGCGCAGCGTCAAGGAGAACGGCCTGCGCAGCCTGAAAAGCCTTTATCTCGCCGAGATTATCCGGGGCAATCAGGTGATCTGCCCGGTGCAGCCGGAACACGAGCTGCACGAGGGGGACATGCTGCTGTTTTGCGGCGACGTGGAGAGCGTCGGCGTGTTGCAGGAGCTCAAGGGGCTGGATCTCTATGGCCAGCACCGGCTCAACGGCCAGCACCTGGTGGAGGTGATCGTCAGCCACAGCTCGCGGCTGGTTGGTCAGACCATCAAGGACGCGGAATTTCGCACCCACTTCGATGCGGTAGTGCTGGCGGTGCGCCGGGGCGAGACCCAGCTCACCGGCGGCCTCGGCCAGATTGAACTGCACGCAGGGGACACTCTGCTGCTGGCGCCCGGCCCCAAGTTTGCGGGCAACAAGTCCCTCTCCCGCGAGTTCGTGGTGGTGAGCGGGCTGGAGGCTTCCACCCGGCTCGATGCCACGCGCAGCGCCGCCGTGGTGGCGGGGTTCCTTGGGGTGCTGACCCTGTCGGTGCTCGATCTGGTGCCACTGTTCAAGGGCTTGCTGGTGATGCTGGTGGTGCTGCTGTTCTCCCGCATCCTGACGTTGGACGAGATCCGCCGCCGTTTTCCGCTGGATATCTGGCTGGTGGTAGGCGGGGCGCTCGCCATCGCCGATCAGCTGGAAAAGAGCGGCCTGGCCAAGCTTATCGCCGACTGGCTGATGGGGGAGTTCAACGGCGCGAGCCCCATCATCGCCTTTATCGGCATCTACCTGTTTACCCTGGTGCTGACCGAGCTGATGAGCAACAACGCCGCGGCGGCGCTGGCCTTCCCCATGGGTTACCAGCTGGCGCTCAGCATGGACGTCTCCACCATGCCGTTCATTCTGGCGGTGCTGTTCGGGGCGAGCTCCAGCTTTATCCTGCCCTACGGCTACCAGACCAACCTGATGGTCTATGCGGCGGGCAACTACAAGATGCCGGACTACCTCAAGCTGGCCCTGCCGGTCTCCCTGGCCTACAGCATCGGGGTGATCGTCATGGTGCCCCTGTTGTTTCCGTTTTAAGGCGGCGCAACTGGGGGGCCGGTGCCTTGCCGGGAATAGGAATACACGACGACCATGGCACCCGTCAGTGGCGAGTGGCCAGAGGCTGGGCTCCTGGGAGCAAGACCGTTTCAGCATTGAGGCGCACGCGCCAAGCAAGGAGTGTGAATGAGCAATATCGTGTGGCATGCCCATGCCGTGGGCAAAGAGCGTAGGGCCGAGCAGAAGGGACAAAAGCCGCTGGTGATCTGGTTCACCGGGCTCTCCGGGGCGGGCAAGTCCACCCTGGCGGGGGCCCTGGAGCAGGCGCTGGCCGCGCAAGGCAAGCACACCTATCTGCTGGATGGGGACAACGTGCGCCACGGCCTCTGTGGCGATCTCGGCTTCGATGACGCCGCCCGTCAGGAGAACATCCGCCGGGTCGGCGAAGTGGCCAAACTCATGGTGGATGCGGGCCTTATCGTGCTCACCGCCTTTATCTCGCCGTTCCGTGCCGAACGGGATCTGGTGCGCAATCTCTTGGGCGAAGGGGAGTTTGTTGAGGTGTTTGTCGATGCGCCGCTCGCCGTCTGTGAAGAGCGGGACCCCAAGGGGCTCTATAAAAAGGCGCGGGCAGGGGAGATCACAAATTTTACCGGCATCGACTCCGCCTATGAGGCGCCAGAGCAGCCGGAAATCCATCTGCTTAATGCCGGTAAACCGGTGGCAGTGCTGGTGGATGAGTTGCTGACCGCCCTGAGGCAGCGGGGGCTGATCGATTAGGGGCGATATGCTCTATCGAACATCGAGCCTAGGGCTCTCTGGAGCCCTCATCTTACGATAAGAATCACAATCTCTCAGATGGAGGATCCATGTCCCGCTGTGTCTGAGGGAGCTACTCTGTTGGCCGCTACGGCGCTCAGAGCGGTAGGAGCCCTAATTCGTTGCTTCAATCAATTTCCATTTTTCACGCCCCTGTTTGCCTCCGAAAGTTATTTTTCAGCCTCTGGTACTGAGCATCTTGAGCAAGCTGTGGCGCTGCTTGCTCAATCTCGTTCAAGCACTGCCCAAGCTCACTCGGGAGCCACGGCTGATCGGTAATTAGTGCATTCAGCACAAAGAGCGCCTCTATTGGGAATTGCCTACACAGGCCAGATTCTGCAAGTAGATGGATGACGTAATGCGGGTGTTCGATAGGTTGTAGCCAATTCTGTACTTCAGCTAAGGCCGCAGGGAACTCATCTCGGGCAGCAATGACGAAGCGTGACAAGGATTCAGTCATTCGTGGGGTGGCCAAGTAGCGTGACTTTGGCCAGATCTGTTGCCAGAACGGTTGGGCACGGTTATTCCAGTATTCCTCACGCTGATCTGCTGCACCTTCAAGTGCTTGTGATAGTGCCTGTGCAGACTCCTCCAAACCTTCTTGTGGAAGAGAGCCAATCGCCGTACGGAACTCTTCTATGGTGTAGCCCTCAGTTGGGCCCAGTGCCATGTAGGTCAAGAACGTCGCGAACTGCTGGCGGTGTTCGCCAAGGTCGGCATAGTGGTTTGCACTCTCCAGAAACTGTGGCTTGAAGGCTGTCAGCAATGGTTGGTACAAGCGTGGTGACCAGAGAAAGCCTTCCCACATAGCCTTGGCCTCAACGGGATTGATCCAGCTGAACAATGGCAGCAGGTGCAGTTCGGTCCATTTGCGATCCACACGAAAAAATGTGATCAGTCGTGAGCTCATCAGTACCCGGCCGTGGCGGAATCGTTCTACCTGCATGTCACACAGGGTAGTGAAAATGGGCTTCAATTCAGCAGGAAGCAGATCGTTGTCATTCGGATTCCGTTTGAACCACAGATTGATTAGAGCCTGAGCGACATGTCCTACCGGGTGATTAATAGCTTCAGTAACAGGTTGGTCAATTGGTTCTCCGTTGCGCGTCATTCCCGTGCTCGCATCAATCGGTAGAGCCAGCACGCGATGGCACAAATTCAGCAAGATATTTTCGTGGATGTTTATGGATTTGGAGACTGACTGAAGCCACCAAGTGACAGCATGGTCAAGCTCCTGCAGTACTGAATTAGGCATGTTCTGTATTAGCGGTGCTACGTGTTGCCATATCCGCTGAACTTTTTTCCCGTTACTCCAAGCGTAGAGAGCATTACTCCAGCGATGTATCAGCCAGTTTCCCTGTTCAGCAACTTCTGCAAGGGCACCCAAGCAATTCAGAGGATGCTTTTGGCAAACATCCCGCCACGTGTCTTCGTAGAAAGGCCGCCCCTCTGGTGTGGGCTTGGTTAGCCATTGCACAAGTTCTGACCGTTTGCGAGGAGCAATATCGATATCCAGGCTCTCCTCGTAATCTGGATCTCCCGTGCCACTCATCCAATGTGAGAATTCGTCACTCTCATTGGTTGCCAACTGCCATTGCGGGTTGGCTGTAGAAATTTCCGTCAAACGAGCCTCTGCCTGCGTTCCCAGTACTAGCCCTGATGTTTTCAGTTTGGACAAATGCAGCCAGATGGAGTGGATCACCAAGTTTCGCCACCGATCTTCCTCCAGATCGTCTCGGTACATCACGCGTGGCGGGCCTTCTAAAATAGCTGCCTCCAAGCTTTGCTGTGTAGCGCCTGCCAACAGCCGTCCCTGCAGGACCAATAACCGGAATACTTCCCGCCCCGTATCTGTTGCCCACAACCACCATGCGTCATCGCTTAACAACCAATTCACCCACTGCCCAGGTGAGATACAACCATCCTGAGTGGCAGCAAATAAGGCAAGGCGTTTGAAGGTGGGGTAAGGCAGCTCGAACCAGTTTTGAGCAATACGTGTCGCCCGTGCACTGTCGCTGGTACGAGCTGCTAGCCATGCATCGCGCAGCAACTCGATTAGGCTCACCCAGTCGCGGAAACCCCGATTCTGCCAGTGGGGTGTGATAGAAGGCAGATCCCAATGCGAACGGTCATTACGAAAATCTGCTTCGCCCAACTCGCACAGAAGGTCCAGAGCATCACGCAATAGTTGCTGAAAATCATCCAGCAAAAGCGGTAGGGCGGACGTGTAGCGCTCGTCTGTCGTCAAATCGCGCAGAGCGGCATGCACATTACTAGCAGCCAGTGTGAGTTCCCACTCCACCAATTGTTTAATCCGTGTGGGCTTGTCTACACAACTCGAATCGTCGCTATCCCAGCGAAAAGGCTTTTTCAAGACAACCTTGGGGGCAAGCAACTCTCGCAATTCCAAACGCAAGGTGGTACTCAGCCCTTCACGCTTGAGACGACCTCTCCAGCGATACAGGTCTGCGCTGTACTGCGGTGACTTCACACGGCTACTGAGCAGAATTCGCCATAAAATGCGCATAAGTGGGCTAGGGATGGACTTGGGGGCGTGCAAGCGGATTTCATCGAGCTCTGCGGTTTTTCCTTCATGCTCCAATGAGGCAATGCGAGCCAGCTCATATTCGATCAGCCATGCCCAACGGTCGTGCAACTTCCCACCGCGTTCTGCAACCCAGATGACCAATCTGGGATCATCTAGGTGGCGTACCAGCCATCGGGCCAGATGGTGCATAACGTCATCCCACCGACTGCCATTGATTTCACCGGAGGCAAGCAGCATCGGGGGGGCGCGCTCATAGGGAGTAGGGCGTTGAATCAGGCTGAAGTGCTTCTTGGTGTCCACTGCATCATGGGGTTGCACGCCAAAGCGGGGAAGGTCGCTTTGCCCGAATCGCTCGTACGTAAAGGATTCCAGCAGCCAGTCTAGTGATGGAACGGGATTGAAGTCGGCGAAGCGTTTTGCTGGCAAGCCAGATTTGTCCGACAGAGCCCATAGCATTCGCCCGACGAAATCGTCCTGCGGCGTACTCTCCTGTGGGCGCGTCAGCGCGTGTTTTACAACGATGGCTTCTTTGCCCTGCACGCCGTCACGGTAGGTCTCTGCCCAAGCATGCAGGGTCTGGTGCAGTGCAGAATGGGCGTAGTTGCCAGCCGGTACGTTGTAGAGAATGGGAGTGACGCCCTTGGCTTCCCATTCGATGGTTTTCCGGTGTTCCTCTCCAGGTTCACAATCACCCAGCGCCCAAGCTTGCGGCGTGACTTCACCTAGCATCCGGTCGGCTGCCAGCGCATCCATCATATAGCGCAGTACTGGGTCATTGATGCTGTAGCCCACGAAGCAAACCACGTAGTTACGGAACAGCTCGCTTACGAAGCGAGCAGCCCAACGTTCGGTTAAGTACGCCAAGCCGAAATCACCACTGGTGACCACCAGCCTATTCAGGGCAGTATCATCGGCTTTTTCGGGGAGCAAGCCGTGCAGATAGACGAGCCCGTCCCAGCGGCTGTTTTTCGGAATTGGCAGCATCGGAGCTGCGTAAGACTGGAAGGCTTGGCCTGTGCGTTTAGCTGCTACATGAAAGGTGCGATCGAAGTTGGTTGTGACCAGACGAAGTGTACCTTCGCGGTTACGAGCCAGACGTAACAGTGCTGCTTGTGTATCGATGGCGCCTTTGCGACGGAGCTTTGGTTTTAGCGCCAGTGCAAGTTTGCTTCGAACAGCCTGCCTCTGACCTGGCAGACGTCTTTCCAGTAGATCTAGCGTGGCATCGAATTGTCCGCGTTCGAAGGCCTCGTGCTCGATGTCCGAGAATGATGTGCCATTCAATTGGTAGATCTGCTTTACCAGTCCCTTGAAACCTGGCAAACCAGCAGGATATGAAATACCAGCACCACAAAAAAACACCACTCGGCCTTCCTCGTGCGCTTGTAATAGCTCATCGGGAATGTCAGGACCGTGAGTTATGAATTGCATTCGTTTCGTATCCTATTCAGTTAAGACTGGGACAGTCACCATTCTGAATGCTGCATAGCGTCTTGCTGCTGGCTTATCACTTGTGCCGAACAAAGTAACGGATCTGAATTCCAGCCTCCAGTCTGCTGCGCTTTCCCTGCGATGTGGCTCTGGTCTGGTACATGGCTGACTCCGACAAGAGGGGATCTGCTGGCCATGTTACCGAACGGAGCTGATTAGGGAAGGGTGAGTAGGTGATTTCTCGGGCAAGATCAATAAATTGAGCTGCCATGGGGGGCGGTAGAGGTATCTCAGCGTCCGTACTTTCTCAATGCTCGCTGCGTATTTGGGCGGGGGGAATGAACTGCGGGATGCCACTCTGTTGAATGAGTTGCAGAGCAGATGCCAAGGTAATGACATCAAGGCCGGGCCAGTGATGGTATGGGCATCCCGGCCCGGTCAGATCTGCGTTTCCCACCAGAGATAAATGGGCCCGCTGCCGGTGACGACAGGGGGCCCTTTTTTGTTGTTAGCGCACGTTCTGCAAGTCCAGCTGGCAGGCACCGTCCGGTGACGGGATCCGGCGGGCGAGCGGGGGAGCTTGGTTGACCATTGCCGCTCATTGCCTGCCTGCAAATGGACGTTAGCAAGGGGCGGGCCAGATCCTCGGTGAGCTTGTCACACGCCTCTTGTCACGGCATTGAGCTGGGGTAGCCTGTGGCATGAGGTGCCAGGGCTGACGGTATTTGCATTTCAGGAACTGTTTTGGCAACGGCAGGCCACTATTTCGCAAGATGCTGCGCTGATGCGCGAAACCACGGAGCCCGAGGGCGGGCTCCTGGGGAGATCAGGGGGCAGGGTCGACCGGGGCAGGCTCCGGTCCGGCGGGCGGGGTCAGCATCATGGTTTCGATCTGCAGCCCCTGCACCAGCACGGTTTTCAGATCCTGCAGGTACTCTTCCAGCGGCGGCTCTTGCAGCAACTGGGCGAGCTCGTTGCCGACCGGGGTCAGCCGGTAGTAGAGCAGGGTGATGTTGGCCTGCTTGCGCTGCAGGCGCCAGCGCTGATCGCCGAACTCCAGCTCCACCCCGTCGGCGGGCAGCGGGCCAGATTCCAGTTCGCCCCGGTGCAGCAGGCCGAGTTCGAACAGCTGCAGCAGGGCGTTGTAGGGGATGCGGTACTTGCCAAGGCCGAGCCGGGTCACCCGGGCGCGGCTGAGCAGGCTGGCCCCTTTGTGCAGCCCCAGCAGCAGGCGTTGCTCGTCGCTGCCCACGTAGTGGCAGGAGAGGGAGCAGATGCGCTGGAACAGCTGGGCCTCGCGCTGGGTCATCTCCTTCAAGGTGGAGAGTGCGCGGATGGAGAAGCGGCCCGGGGTGGCGACCTCGATGGCGAAGATGCGGCCCCACAGCTGCTGCATGGGCACCATGCTGATGTCTTCCGCCAGTTGCAGGAAGCGGGTCAGCCAGTCGCTGTCCATCTCGCCGCCGGCGGCCGTCTCCTCGCAGTGGCGAGAGGCCATCACCATGATGGCTTCCAGGTTGCGTTGGCGGGCCGCCTGATCCGCCAGCTGGCGAAAGGTGGCGCGCTGCTCGAAGGTGCTGTCGCTGTTGCGGGTGAGCATGCCGTCGATACCGCGGCTGCGTGCCAGGCGCAGGGTCTGCTCCTGGCTGCTCAGGATGGAACTCTCTTTCTTGGGCGGGGGCAGGTCAGCCATGCTGGCTCCGTGATCGCAAGGTCTAGCCTTGAATGTTACTCCAACCGGGATGGCGGGCAATCCCTCAGGCAGGGGCCGGCGGGGATCCGGTCGTCGCGGATAACGAAACGGCCTCCCGAGGGAGGCCGTGTGTGCCTGGTTACTGCTCTTCGTAGACGCTGACCTCGACCGCCTCCATGGAGTAGGAAGCCGTGGCCATCTCGTGGCTGGAGCTGACCGTGCGCATCTTGCCCTTCACCCAGATGGCATCCCACAGGTCGTCCACCGGTGCTCCCTTGGGGTAGCTCACGTAGACCACCTGGTTGGTGGGCGGAGGCGGCACATGGATGCAGGCGCCGAAGTAGGGCACCAGCAGGAAGGCGGTGATCTTCTTGGCATCCCCTTCCAGCGGCACTACAAAGCCCGGAATGCGCACATCCTGGTTGTCCAGCTTCTTGTTCACCCCGCCCACCGGTTGCGGCACCGAGGCAAGATTGCCGTCGTGGCTCACTTGGGGGGGCGGCAGCAGTTTTTCACCTTCCGGAATGAGCACATCCCAGTCGATGGTCTTGTAATCGGCGGCCATGGCCGGCAGCGTCAGCAGGGCGGCCAGCAGCGCCACAATTTTCCACTTCATCATCTGTCCTTCTCGTTTTATGGGCGCCTGGCTAGACGCGAATGCTCATGCCATCGCTCAGGCTGTAGCGATAAGCGCGGGCCGCGGGCAACAGGCCGATCACCATGCCGGCCAGCCAGACCAGCCCCAGCAGCAGCCACTCGTGGGCGCTTGGCAGCCCCAGGCTCAATTGCAGGCCATAGTGGCTGAGCAGCCAGGGGGTGGCAAGCCCCTGCCCCAGGTAGAGCACCGCCACCCCGAGCGCGATGCCGGCGGTGGTGAGGGCCATCGCCTCCAGTGCCAGCAGCAGGAACAGATGGGCGGGGCCGGCGCCGAGAGAGCGCAAGATGGCGAGCTCCCGGCGCCGCTCGTTGAGACCGGCCAGCAGGGTGGTCAGCATGCCGATGAGGCCCGCCACCACCACGAAGCCGGCGATCACCGACAGTGCCGTCTCCGCCACGCTCATCAGGCTCCATAGCTCCTGCAGGGCGGCCCCCGGCAGGATCGCCATCAGCGGCTCGCCCCGGTAGGTGTTGACGCTGCGCTGCAGCTGGAACGCCAATATCCGGTTGCTGAGCCCTACCATGAAGGCGGTGATGGTCTTGGGGGTGAGATCCTGGGCCAGCGCCTGTTCGGCAGTCACGTTCTTGCTGTGACGGCCGGTGTCCCAGCCCAGGTGGATCGCCTCGATGCCGGCAAGCGGCACGTGGATGGTGCGATCGATAGGGGTACCGGTCGGTGCCAGGATCCCCACCACCTTGAATGGCAGGTTGTCGTGCTGGCTGAACGAAGTGTTGCCGGCGCCGTGGGCGATGACGATGGACTGCCCCAGGTGATAACCGAGCTTCTCGGCTACCTGGGCGCCGAGCACTGCCTCGAACGGCGTGTCGAACGCTCGTCCTTCACGCAACTCCAGCGCCTGCTGCTGGCCGTACTTCAGGTGGGTGAAGTAGTCGCCATTGGTGCCGAGCACGCGAAACCCCTTGTGGGAGTCGCCAAGGGAAAGCGGGATGGTCCAGGCGATGCCGCGCTGGTTCTTGATGGCCTGATAGGCATCCCAGCCCACGTTGTTGGTGGGATTGCCGATGCGAAACACCGAGTAGAGCAGCAGGTTCACCTGGCCGGAGCGGGCGCCGACGATGAGATCCGTGCCCGACACCGTGTTGGCGAAGCTCTCGCGCGCCTGGTTGCGCACTCGCTCCACCCCGAGCAGCAGGGTGACGCTGATGGCGACGGCCAGCAGGGTAAGCCCGGCAGTGAGGCGGCGGGCCCAGAGGCTTTGCAGGGCGAGTTTTAGCACGTGACCCTCCGGTTTTGTGGTCGTACCGCGTGGGTGCGAATGGCATTCATCAGGGAGATGCAGTGTTGAACGGTGCTCAGCATGATGCCCTCCGGTTGAGTTGTTGCAGGTTTTCCACCCGCGGAAAGAGCGGTTCGAGGTAGGGGTCGTGGCTGACGAAGATCAGGGTCGAGCCCCGCTTGTCGCACTCCTCGAACAACAGCTTGATGAAGGCGGCCCGGTTGTCGGTATCGAGGGCAGAGGTGGGTTCGTCGGCGATCACCAGCGGTGGTGAGCCGATCAGCGCGCGGGCGGCGGCCACCCGTTGCTGCTGGCCGATGCTGAGGGCATGCACGGGCCTGTGCAGCGCCTCCTCGGGCAGTTGCAATTCCCGCAGCAGGCGGCGCGCCTCGTCGGCCGGGCTGCCCTGCAGCCGGGCCCGCTTCTCGGGGGAGAAGGTGAGTGCGCTGGTGACGTTGTCCTGCACGGATAAAAACGGCAGCAGGTTGAACTGCTGGAAGATGTAACCCAGATTGGCCGCCCGGAAGTGGTCGCGGGCACGGCCAGAGAGCCGGGCCAGCGGCTGGCCCAGCACCTCGAGGGTGCCGTGGTTGGCGGTCTGGATCCCGGCCAGCAGGCCGAGCAGGGTCGACTTGCCGGAGCCCGACGGTCCCTTGATGAACACCCGTTCCCCCTCGCTGATGGTGAGGGCGGGCAGATCGAGTACAACCTCGTGACCCGGCCAGGCAAAGGCCAGATCGCGGATCTCAACCACGGCATTTTTCATGGCGTTACCAGCTCAGTTTGTTGGCGGAGGGGGTCAGCTCGGCTGCAGTCTGGCCGCTGGGCAGGATACCCTGCACGCTCAGCTTCTCCAGGCTCGGATAGACGCTGAACAGGGTGGCCTCCAGCCCGGTCAGTTTGGCCGGGGTAGCGCAGGTGTAGGTGTACATGGCGCCCATGTCGGCGTGACCGGCGTCATCGTGCTGGTGTTCGTCGTGCTTGCCGTCAGACTTCTGGTGGTCATGGTCATGGTCATGGTCATGGTCATGGTCATGGTCGTGGTCGTGGTCGTGATCTTCCTTGGCGGCTTGCAGCTCCTGCTGGGTCAACTTGCAGCCGGCGGCCGGGTCGAAGCGAAACAGGGCGTCGGGTTGCTTGAGTTGAGCCATGGCCTTGGTGTATTGCGCCTTCTCTTCGTCGCTCTTGGCGGCGTGCTCGAAGCCCACCAGATCGGCGGCGGGAGCCTGCAGCTCGATCATCAGCTGGTTGCCATCGAGCACCAGATTGAGGTGGCCGTGGCCGTGCTCGTGGGCGCCGTGGCCGTGACCGTCGTGTTCATCGTGGTTTGCCTGCACGCCAAATGCGGCGGCCGCCAGTAACAGGGTGACTGCTTTCATCGTTAATCCTTTGAAAAATTTATTGAAAAATGGATTTAGCCGGATAAGCGATGAAACAGTGGCGGCGCGCGAATGCGGCACTGGCCTGACGGGGTGGCATGAGGTTTGGGGAAGGCGGCATCAACGAGCTTGCCGATGACCACTTGTGAAGACGGGATGACCAGGGTTGGGGTGAGTGCCAGCTTGCCATCCAGATGCAGGGCGCAGAGGACGCAGGCGTGGTTGTGGCCGGGCAGGTCGGCTTCCAGCGGATGTTGTGCCAGCACCGGTTGCAACCACAACCAGCCCAGCAGCAACAACCAGATTTTCAGCTTGGTACGACCCATAGACCCCTATCAAAGGGGCGCCATCAGCGCCCCTTCTCTCTGACTTAGAGATGGGACTTGATGAGCCCCATCACGGTAGCGATATTGTTGGCATCGAGCTGGCCATCTTTGGCAAACAGCACCTTGCCTTCTTTGTCCAGCAGGATGATGGCCGAGCTTTCCGGCGCCAGATCCCAGGCGTTGCGGGCCATGCCCTTGGCATCCAGCACCATGGCGGACCAGGGGAATTCCTTCTTGCTGTCCTCGGCACTGCTCTTCACAAAGCCGGAGGTGCCCCAGATGGCGTCATTGCTGTTGATGATGGTGACGGTCTGGTACTTGTCGTGGGGCAGCTTGGCCGCCTTGATCGCTTCGATCATGGGGGCGTTGAGCTCCTTGGCGCTGGAACGACCGGCGATGTGCTGGATCAGAAAGACCTTGCCGGCCAGCACCTTGCTTTGCCAGGGCTGATAGCTGATCTCTTTCTCTTTCAGAACCAGTTCACCCTTGTCGCTGATGTTGACCAGCGGCACCTGGGCCGACTCCTTGATGTTGTGAGCCAGGGCCAGGGTTGGCAGCAGCGCCAGAGTAAGTACGAGATGTTTCATCCTGATGACACTCCTTTTGTTATGTTATAACGATTTTTGCATTGAGGGAATGGGGCAGTACTCATCCTAAACTGATCGGATCTGTTTAAGAAGTGTTAAATAAACGTGTGGTTGGCCCGCTTGCCTGCCCGCCAGCACGGGGCCTGGCTGGCAAAGGCGGCTAGAATGGCACGCAGTCGATAAAAATCAATTGCTTATCAACTGGTTTGAGGAGTCTGACTGCGGCCTGCAGCCAGACTGGAGGGGGAGGGCTCAGTAGAGCGGTTCGCTCACCAGCGGGATCTTGGCCATGGTCATCTGCTGGGCCAGCAAGGGAGAGCCGGTCAGCAGAATGTGGCGCTGGTTGCCGATCACCACGGTATCCCCTTTCAGGCCGCTGTCAGCGGTGATGGCCAGCCAGGCCGGCGAGACGCTGCCAATGCTGATGTTCGGGTAGATGATGCTGAGCATGTACTGGGGGGCCAGCTCGGCCAGCAGGCTGGCCATCAGCAGCGCCTTCTCGTCGCTGTCAGCCTTGTTGCTCTGCAAGGCTTGCAGCGGCGGTGCGAAGTGGTCCATCTGCTCGGGCGGGGTTGGAATACCGCTCAGCCACTCCTGCAGCAGGCCGACGCTGGTGGCCAGATCCTTGGCCAGGAACTGTTTTGCCAGGGGCCTCAGGTCGCCCTTGAACTGGTAGAACAGCTGCGAATAGTTGGGACGCACGCAGGGCAGCTTGCGATTGGCGGGATGCACGCAGGGTACCACCCGCATCTGATAGAAGGCATCGTCCTGATATTGCTGGTAGGCCTGCCAGAACAGGGTCGACTCCATGCTGTCGTCGTGCAGGGTGAAGGCCTGCTCCAGATTGCGAAACTTGGTGGCGGTCTCGGGGCTGGTCTGATTGATCAGGTTGATGCTGTTGTAGAGCCGCGGACTGATGTAGGAGTAGAGGGTCTCCAGCGGATAGTTGAGGGAGGCATCGAGCAGGCTCATCTCGTGGCGGCTGGCGGAGATGACCCGCTCATCCGTGTTCAGCAGCAGATGCTTCTGCTGGCCGTCGGCCGATTGCCACTGCCAGCTCAGGGTGACCTCGTTGGCCCCGGCCATGGACGCGAACACTAGACTCAACAACAGACCTTGTGCCAGTTTCATGATGTGCATCCTGCTCGGGGTGATAATAAACAACTAGGTGAGCTGGCCGATTTTGGATGAGTCTGGCATTTGTGATTTTGATAACAGATTGATCGGGCTTTTAATTTAATTCTGGAAATAAGTCATGCAGGAAACCGTCATGAAGCGAATCACACCGTTGTTGCTGCTGTTGGCCACCTTGCCGGCCGCGGCGGGGCCGGTCATCGTCAACCAGGGGATGTCCAGCGCCGATACCTTTGCCCTGCGGGACAAGCTGGCGCGAGAGCATGAGTGGCAGGAGTGGCTGCGTTTCCAGCAGGCCATCAAGTGGCTGGAGGTGCTGCCGGTGAACTGCGAGCTGATGAGCGATCAGGATGGCAGCTATCGCTGTGGAGGGGACTACTACCGGTCCTATCGACAGGATGGGCGCGACATCTATATCCAGGGGGATCCTGCGGGTGTGACGCCGGGTCAGCGCCCGCAACAACCCATAAAAAAGGCGCCCTAAGGCGCCTTTTTCACGAAAGATACGCTTACTTGGCAGCGTAACGCTCGGCAGAGCTGATGATCTCAGCTTCGGCAGCGGCCTTGTTGCCCCAGCCTTCAACCTTGACCCACTTGCCTGCTTCCAGCTCTTTGTAGCGCTCAAAGAAGTGCTGGATCTGGGCGCGCAGCAGCTCGGGCAGATCGTTCACATCCTTGATGTGATCGTACTGCTTGGTCAGCTTGGAGTGCGGAACGGCCACGATCTTGGCATCTTCACCGGATTCGTCGGTCATCTTCAGCACGCCAACCGGGCGGCAGCGAATGACGGAGCCGGCCAGCAGCGGGTAAGGAGTCGGCACCAGCACGTCGACCGGATCACCATCCAGAGACAGGGTGGCATTCACGTAGCCGTAGTTGCACGGGTAGAACATCGGGGTAGACATGAAGCGATCAACGAAGATGGCACCGCTGTCCTTGTCGACTTCGTATTTGATCGGGTCGGCATTCTGCGGGATTTCGATGATGACGTAGATGTCGTCGGGCAGGCTCTTGCCAGCCGGGACCAGGTTCAGGCTCATGACGTTTCCTTTGAGTGTTGGAGTCAAGTTTGCAGGCCGATATTATAGCGATGTCGCGTTAAATGACCATATTTCAGGGCCACTGCGACAGAGTTGGTGGATACCGCACAGCTTGGGTCTGCCAAATTGCCGTCACCTTGCTAGAATGCGCACTTCCCTTTACTGCGAAAGGAAGCGGTATGCATATTCACATCCTCGGGATCTGCGGCACCTTCATGGGTGGTCTGGCGGTGTTGGCAAAACAGCTTGGTTACCGGGTGACCGGTTCGGATGCCAACGTCTATCCCCCCATGAGTACTCAGCTCGAGCAACAGGGCATCGAACTGACCGAAGGCTATGACCCTTCCCAGCTCGATCCGGCGCCGGATCTGGTGGTGGTCGGCAATGCCATGAGCCGCGGCAACCCCTGTGTGGAGTATGTGCTGGACCGCAATCTGCCCTACATCTCCGGCCCCCAGTGGCTGCTGGAGCACGTGCTGCAGGATCGCTGGGTGCTGGCCGTCGCCGGCACTCACGGCAAGACCACCACCGCCAGCATGCTGGCCTGGGTGCTCGAATACGCCAAGCTGGAGCCCGGTTTCCTCATCGGCGGCGTGCCCGGCAACTTCCCGGTCTCCGCCCGTCTCGGCTCAGCCCCCTTCTTCGTCATCGAGGCGGATGAATATGACTGTGCCTTCTTCGACAAGCGCTCCAAGTTCGTTCACTACCACCCGCGCACCCTGGTGATGAACAACCTGGAGTTCGACCACGCGGATATCTTCCCGGATCTGGCCGCCATCCAGCGCCAGTTCCACCACCTGATGCGCACCGTACCGAGCAATGGCCGGGTGCTCTTCCCCAAGGGGGATGAGAACCTGGCTGCTGTGCGCAAGATGGGCTGCTGGAGCGAAGTGGAGCTGGTGGGTCAGGACGACGCCAAGTGGAAGGCGGTCAAGCTGGCCGATGACGGCTCCGTCTTCGAGGTGTGGCTGGATGGCGAGAAACAGGGCGAGGTGCACTGGGAGTGCATCGGCGAACACAACGTCAACAATGGCCTGATGGCCATCGCTGCCGCCCGCCATGCTGGTGTCATGGTGGAACACGGCATTGCGGCCCTCTGCCAGTTCAAATCCCCCAAGCGGCGGATGGAGCTCAAAGGCGAGGTAGCCGGCATCAGCGTCTATGACGATTTCGCCCACCACCCCACCGCCATCGAGACCACCCTCGGCGGGCTGCGCGCCAAGGTGGGCAAGGCCCGCATTCTGGCGGTGCTGGAACCCCGCTCCAACACCATGAAGCTGGGAGTGCACAAGGAAGAGCTGGCCGGCTGCTTCGACGGCGCCGACGAGGTGTTCTTCTTCCAGCCGCCCAACATCGGCTGGGATCTTGGCGAGGTGACCGCCCACATGACCCGACCGGCCAAGGTGTTCAACGATCTGGAAACCCTGATCAACCGGTTGGTGGCCGAGTGCCGCGATGGCGATCATATTCTGATCATGAGCAACGGTGGCTTCGGCGGCATTCATGACAAGCTGATCGCCCGCCTCAAGGACTATCACGGCCAGCTATGAACAAAGCGATCACCCTGGCGCTGACTGGTGCCTCCGGCGCCCCTTATGCCCTGCGCCTGCTGGAATGCCTGGTGCAGGCGGATTATCGGGTCTACCTGCTCGCCTCCTCGGCGGCTCGTGTGGTGCTCAAGACCGAACAGCAGCAGGAGTGGCCCGGCTCGCCCAAAGAGCTCTCTGCCTTTCTCTGTCGTCAATATGGCGCCAGCGAGGGGCAGATAGTGGCCTGCGGCAAGGAAGAGTGGTTCTCGCCGGTGGCTTCCGGTTCGGCGGCGCCCAAACAGATGGTGGTCTGTCCCTGCTCCATGGGTACCGTCTCTGCCATTGCCAACGGCACCTCCGACAACCTGCTGGAGCGGGCGGCGGACGTGGTGATCAAGGAGCGCGGCCAGCTGATCCTGGTGCCCCGCGAGAGCCCCTTTTCAGCGATCCACTTGGAGAATATGCTGAAACTGGCGCGGCTCGGGGTGACCATCATGCCGGCGGCACCGGGCTTCTATCATGAGCCAAAAAGTATCGCGGATCTGGTGGACTTCATGGTGGCGAGGATCCTCGACCATCTGGGGATCGAGCACGATCTGACTCGCCGCTGGGGCTACGCCAAAGGGTGAGACGAGAGATAGCGGACAAACAAAAGCGGCGCCGACCTGAACAGTTCGGCGCCGCTTTATTTTGACGGAGCGGGTTAGGCTGCCTGGATCGGGGCCGTCACGTACTTGAACAGAAAATCGGTCACTTCTTCCCGGTCAGGGCGTTGTGGCTGATTGATCATCTGCATCATGACGTAACCAAAACCGGTCAGGGAGCGGGCCAAGTCCTGGGCGGACAGCACGCTCTGGATCTCGCCGGCATCCATGGCGCGTTGCAGGTGGGGGGCAATGCGCTCCAGTGCCTTGTCCAGCAGCTTGGCGTAACGGGGCCAGACCTCTTCCCGCACCGATGAGCTCCACTCCAGCCAGATACTGGCGTGGTCAGGCTGATCGTAGGCGGCGTCGACAAACAGCTTCACGTGGCGGCGAATACTGTCGCTGACCGGGCCCTGGCCGGTGTAGGCCTGTTCCAGCATCTGATGCACGAAACGTTCGATCTCGGCCAACACTTCATCCACCAGCTCTTCACGGGTGTTGAAATAGTTGAACACGGTAGCAACCGAGACCTTGGCCTGTTCTGCGATTTCGGCGTGACCCGCACGGCCAATGCCGCGACGGGAGAACACCTCGATGGCACATTCCATCAATTGATTGCGTCGGGCCTCCGGAGAAAGCCGGGTTCGACGTCTTATTTCTGCGCGTGGTTCCATAGTTTTTTCATCTAATAGTTATTGATTATGGTGTTTATAGTATTGTCACCGATAATGCCCGAGGGCCTGCTAACTCTATCAATTAAAATAAGCCGATAAAAGCATCACGTATGCCTGACGCCCTTCGGCTTGAATGGTAGAATCATCGGTTTTGACGTTAATGAACGGCCAAATTCGCTTTGGCCATTATGGAGTAAGTGATGAAACACACTGTCGAGGTGATGATCTCCGAGGCTGAAGTCGCCGCCCGGATCGCCAAATTGGGTGAAGAGATCACCGCCCGTTATCAGGGCTCTGACGAAGTGGTCATGATCGGCCTGCTGCGTGGTTCCTGCATCTTCCTGGCCGACCTGTGCCGCCAGACCCAGCTGCCCATCACCCTGGATTTTATGACCGCCTCCAGCTATGGCTCCGGCATGCACAGCACCCGTGACGTGCGCATCCTCAAGGATCTGGATGACGACATCAAAGGGAAGGACGTGGTGATCGTCGAAGACATCATCGATACCGGCTACACCCTCAACAAGGTGCGCGAGATCCTCTCTCTGCGCGAGCCGAAATCCCTGGCCATCTGTACCCTGCTGGACAAGCCGTCCCGCCGCGAAGTGCAGGTACCGGTAGACTGGATCGGTTTCTCCATTCCCGATGAATTCGTGGTGGGCTGCGGCATCGACTATGCCCAGAAGTACCGCAATCTGAAGTTCATCGGCAAGGTAGTACCGCAAGAGTAAGCAAGGTTCAGGAATATTACGGGCGAGGTGGCAGAGCGCCATTTTCTGTCTGCAGGCGGCCTTGGCCGCCTTTTCTGTCTCGAGATGGGATGCGCCATCACAGGGGTTGCAATGAACGCACTGGAAATCAGCGGCCTGAAAAAGACCTATCAGGGGGGCGTCGAAGCCCTTAAAGGCATCGATCTCACCGTCAAGCAGGGGGATTTCTTCGCGCTGCTCGGCCCCAACGGGGCGGGCAAGTCCACCACCATCGGCATCATCAGCTCGCTGGTGAACAAGAGCGCCGGCAAGGTGAAGGTGTTCGGTTACGACATCGACTCTCACCTGGAAGAGGCCAAGGCCCAGCTCGGGCTGGTGCCGCAGGAGTTCAACTTCAGCCAGTTCGAGAAGGTGATCCAGATAGTCACCCATCAGGCCGGCTTCTATGGCGTGCCGCGTGCCGAGGCCAAGATCCGTGCCGAGAAGTACCTGCGCCAGCTCGACCTGTGGGACAAGCGCGACATGCCGGCCCGCACTCTCTCCGGCGGCATGAAGCGCCGGCTGATGATCGCTCGCGCCCTGATGCACGAGCCCAGGCTGTTGATCCTCGATGAGCCGACCGCCGGGGTGGATATCGAGATCCGCCGTTCCATGTGGAGTTTCCTCAAGGATCTCAACGAGCAGGGTGTCACCATCATCCTCACCACCCACTATCTGGAAGAGGCCGAGATGCTGTGCCGCAACATCGGCATCATCGACAAGGGCCGCCTGATCGAGAACACCAGCATGAAGAATCTGCTGGGCAAGCTGGGCCGCGAGACCTTCATGCTGGATCTGGCGCCGGGCTCCGCCGTGCCGAACGTGCCCGAGTTCAATGGCCGGATGCAGGACGAACGCACCCTGGAGGTGGATCTGGACAAGAGCCAGTCCCTCAACAGCCTGTTCGAGCAGCTGTCACACCAGCAGGTGCAGGTACTGAGCATGCGCAACAAGGCCAACCGGCTGGAAGAGCTGTTCGTCACCCTGGTCGAGGAGGGGAGAAAAGCATGAACCTGACCACTTACTACATCGCCTTCAAGAGCATTCTGGCCAAGGAGATCAGCCGCTTCACCCGGATCTGGATCCAGACCCTGGTACCGCCCGCCATCACCATGAGCCTCTACTTCGTCATCTTCGGCAACCTGATCGGTTCGCGTATCGGTGATATGGGCGGCTTCACCTACATGGAGTTCATCGTGCCCGGCCTCATCATGATGTCGGTGATCACCAACTCCTACTCCAACGTCGCCTCCTCCTTCTTCAGCGCCAAGTTCCAGCGCAACGTGGAGGAGCTGCTGGTGGCGCCTGTGCCCAACTACGTCATCATCGCCGGCTACGTGGGCGGCGGCGTGGCGCGTGGACTCTGCGTCGGTCTCATCGTCACCCTGGTGTCGCTGTTCTTTGTGCCGCTGCAGATCCACCACCTGTTCAGCGTCTGCTTCACCGTGCTGCTGACCGCCATCCTCTTCTCGCTGGGCGGCCTCATCAACGCGGTGTTTGCCAAGACCTTCGACGATATAAGCATCATCCCCACCTTCGTGCTGACGCCGCTCACCTACCTGGGCGGAGTGTTCTACTCCATCAGCCTGTTGCCGCCTTTCTGGCAGGGGGTCTCTCAGGTGAACCCGATCATCTACATGGTGAACGCGTTCCGTTACGGCTTCCTCGGTATCTCCGACGTGCCGCTCGGCACCGCCTACCTCATCATCATCGGCTTCATCGTGGCCCTCTACGGCCTGGCCTGGTGGCTCATCTCGCGCGGCACCGGGCTGCGCCACTGATTGAATGCAACGGGCACCCTGAGGTGCCCGTTTTTTTGTCGCCTCTTTTCCCTCCCCTGTACTGGCCCCCTCTCGAACAGGGTCAATAACCGCCCTCTTATCAAGGTTTTATCCGGCACCTTGTGATCCACCGCAATTTTCAGATTACCCCCAAGGGTATAATTCCCGCGGTTGGAAGGTCTGCACAATGGAGGCCCTCCGTCTCTTCTTTTTCTCACCAGGGCAGGATCGCCTATGTCACTGATCACCGAGTTGCCAGCCATTTTCGACAGTTTTTCAGATGCCCGCCGTCAGGGTTTTCTGGCCGTGATGGCTCTCAAGGAGCGACAGATCCCCCTGGTCGGCACCTACTGCACCTTCATGCCGCAGGAGGTGGCGATGGCCGCCGGCGCCGTGGTGGTATCGCTCTGCTCCACCAGCGACGAGACCATCGAGGAGGCCGAGAAAGACTTGCCCCGCAACCTCTGCCCGCTGATCAAGAGCAGCTACGGTTTCGGCAAGACCGACAAGTGCCCCTACTTCTACTTCTCCGATCTGGTGGTGGGGGAAACCACCTGCGATGGCAAGAAGAAGATGTACGAGTACATGGCCGAGTTTAAACCGGTGCACGTGATGCAGCTGCCCAACCGCGCCGATGACGAAGCCTCCCGCACCCTGTGGCGCAGCGAAATCGTCCGCTTCAAGGCGTTGCTGGAGCAGCAGTTTGGCAACCCCATCAGCGAGCAGGCGCTGCGCGACGCCATCGTGCTGAAGAACCGCGAGCGCCGCGCGCTGGCCGACTTCTACCGGCTGGGCCAGCTCAATCCGCCGGCGCTGAGCGGCACCGACATCCTCAAGGTGGTCTATGGTGCCACCTTCCGCTTCGACAAGGAGCAGCTCATCGGCGAGCTGCAGGAGATGACCCGCCGCATCAAGGCCGAGTATGCCGAGGGCAAGCGGCTCGATGCCCGTCCGCGCATCCTCATCACCGGCTGCCCCATCGGCGGCGCCGCTGACAAGGTGGTGCGCCTTATCGAGGAGCACGGCGGCTGGGTGGTGGGTTACGAGAACTGCACCGGCGCCAAGGCGACCGAGCAGTGCGTCAGCGAGGAGGGCGACCTGTTCGATGCGCTGACCGACAAGTATCTGGCCATCGGCTGCTCCTGCATCTCCCCCAACCACCAGCGCATGAATCTGCTGAGCCAGATGGTGGAGGAGTATCAGGCAGACGGGGTGATCGACGTGATCCTGCAGGCCTGTCACACCTATGCGGTGGAGTCGCTGGCCATCAAGCGCCACGTGCGCGATCGCCACGGCATCCCCTACATGGCGGTGGAGACCGACTACTCCAGTGCCGACAAGGGACAACTGGCCACCCGGCTGGCCGCCTTTATCGAAATGCTGTGAGGAGGCGCCGTGTCACTCACCATCGGGATTGACTCGGGCTCCACCGCGACCAAGGGGATCCTGTTCGACCACAGGGATGGCGGGCGCATCGTCCGCCGCTTTCTGGTGCCGACCCCCTTTCGTCCGCTGGCCGCCATCGAGCAAGGCTGGGAGACGCTCTCGGCCGCACTGCCAGAGCGCCCCCATCTGACCCTGACCGGTTATGGCCGGGATCTGGCGTCGTTCGCCGATCGGCGGGTCACCGAGATCTCTTGCCACGGGCTGGGGGCGCGTCTGCTCTGCCCGTCGGTGCACACCGTCATCGACATCGGTGGCCAGGACAGCAAGGTGATCCAGCTCGATGGCGAGGGCAACCTCACCGACTTTCTGATGAACGACAAGTGCGCCGCCGGCACCGGCCGCTTTCTCGAGGTGATCACCCGCACCCTGGGGGCGCGGGTCGAACAGCTCGACGAGCTGCTGGAAGGGGCCGAACCCCACGGCATCAGCAGCATGTGCACCGTGTTTGCCGAGTCGGAGGCGATCAGCCTGCGCTCGGCTGGCATTCCGACAGAGTCGATCCTGGCCGGCATCGTCCGCGCCATGGCCCGGCGCAGCGCCAACTTCATCGGCCGCCTCGGTGCCAGACCGACAGTGCTCTTTACCGGTGGCGTCAGCCACTGCGCCACCTTCCGCCACTATCTGGCGCAAGGATTGGGCTGCGACGTGGCCACCCACCCGGACGCCCAGTTTGCCGGTGCGCTGGGGGCGGCCCTGTTCGGTGCCCGCGCCCACATGGGAGGCAAATCATGAACGAAGAGTTCCTCTACCTGTTTCACTCCACTCTCGGTACGGTCAGGCTGCGCAAGCGGCTGGAGCAGCAGCCCCACGCCTTTCGGGTCTGCGACGTACCGCGCCGGCTCAGCGCCGGCTGCGGCCTCGCCATCCGCCTGCACTGCCCGCCCGAGGAGTGGCAGCAGTGGTGCCAGCGCGGCGAAACCGCCGTCGTCTTTCGTTGTGACGAAGACGGTGAGTATTGCGAACTGGCCCGTTACCCGGCCGCCGGCTAGGGCATGGTGACGCCTGCTCGGGGAGTTGGCAGTGGGGGGCATGGATGATAAAGAACTGTCCCATGGCCGTTTATCTGCGGGTGTTGGCCAGGTTGGCGCTGGGGGGATTCTTCGTTGCCTCCGCCGGGTTCAAGCTGGTGGCGCCGGAGCTGTTCGCCGAGCAGATCGGCGCCTTCGGCCTGCTCTGGTCGCCGTTCATTCCCCTTGCCGTCTGGGGGCTTATCGGGCTGGAGCTCTGTGCCGGGCTTGCGGTGATCGCCAACCGGCGCTGGGGGCTCTGGTTGGTGGTGGCCCTCTTGGCCCTGTTTATTCCGGTGTTGGGCTATGGCATCGCCATCGGGCTCGACATCTCTTGCGGCTGTCTTGGCAGGGCTGATCTCAGCTCGCTGCCACAGGCGCTCTTGCGGGATCTGCTGCTGTTGACGCTTGCGGGCGCCTTGCTGCGCCACTCCCGCCCCGTTTTGACCGTTTCAAAGGAGCAGTGACATGATGAGATTGCAATCCCGCACCCTGATGGCCTCGTTGATTGCGGCCAGCTTTGCCCTCGGTGGCTGTGGCGACAACCAGTTCGAGCAGGAGACCAAGCTGGAGCAGGCGGCGGTACAGCTTTCGCAGGAGACTCAGCAGGGGGGCTATCAGCTGCTGACCGTGGCCGAGCTGAAAACCCGGATGGATAAAGGCGAGGCGCTGGTGATCATCGACACCATGCCGTTCGAGGACTCCTACAAGAAGGAGCACATCCAGGGGGCCAAGAATTTTGCTTTCGTGAAGGAGGCCAAGTCCGGCGATGACTGGAGCCAGATCATCGAGGGGAGCGGTACGCCCGAGCAGCTGCTGGCCCTGCTGGGGGACGACAAGACCCGTCCGGTGGTGTTCTATTGCGGCTTCGTCAAGTGCGGTCGCAGTCACAACGGAGCCGCCTGGGCAGTCACTCAGGGCTATCAGCAGGTCTATCGGGTGCCGGGCGGCATCTTCGCCTGGAAAGGGGCCGGTTACCCCGTCACGGCCGAGTAACCCGACCTTTCGCCCCAAAAAAGAAGCCCGCAACTGCGGGCTTCTCTCATTTCAATGCTTGCTGTCAGCTGGCGACTCGGGACGCTTCACCTTCCGCGACATCGCTCTGCGCCTGTTGGCCAAGCAGGCGCTTGGTGATCATGGCCGCCATGATGGAGCCGTTGACGTTGAGAGCGGTACGGCCCATGTCCACCAGCGGTTCGATGGCGATCATCACCCCCACCAGTGCGATGGGGAAGTTGAGGGTAGAGAGCACGATCAGCGCGGCGAAGGTACCGCCACCGCCTACGCCTGCCACCCCGATGGAGCCCAGCGCAATCACCGGCAGCAGGGTGAGCAGGAACAGGGGGTCAAAGGGGTTGATGCCGAGCATGGGGGCAATCATCGCCACCATCATGGCCGGATAGATGCCGGCGCAGCCGTTCTGACCCAGATTAGCACCGAACGAGGCGGCAAAGTTGGCGATGCTGGAGGGCACGCCAAGACGCTGCTGGGTCTCGATGCTGAGCGGGATGGAAGCCGCGCTGCTGCGGGAGATAAAGGCGAAGGTGAGCACGCCCCACACTTCCCGCAGGTAGTGCAGCGGGTTCTGGCCGATCAGCAGCAGGATCACCATGTGTACCGCAAACATCGCCAGAATGGCGACGTAGCAGACCAGAATAAAGCCGAGCAGGCTGAGGATCTCGCTCAACGGATAGTGAGCCACCACCCGGGCAATCAGCGCCATTACGCCATAGGGGGTGAGTGCAATCACCACCCGCACCATCTTCATCACCCACAGTTGCAGGGTGTCGATGGCCACGGCGGCGCGAGCACCAGCCTCCGGATGCTCCGCCTTGAGCTGCAACAGGGCAACCCCGGCCAGCACGGTGAAGATCACCACGCCGATCACCGAGAGGCCGCGGCTACCCGCCATGTCGGCGGCAAAGTTGGTGGGCACCAGCGAGAGCAGCAGGGCCGGCAGGGTCTGGGCACTGTCGATGGTGCTCATGCTCTGTTGCAGCGCAGCCGTGTCGCTGCCGTGGCTCAGCAGCCCCTCGGCAGTGAGGCCACTCAGATGGGTCACCGTCATCCCCACCATACCGGCGATCATCACCAGGGTCAGCATGGAGCCGATCAGCACTGCGCTGATCTTGCCGAGGGACTGGGCCTGCTCCAGCTTGTTGATGGCGGAGAGGATCGAGGTGAACACCAGCGGCATCATCACCACCTTGAGCAGGCTGACATAGCCGCCGCCGACGATATTGACCCACTCCAGGGTCTGCTGGACGCCGGCATCATCGGCGCCCCAGCCCAGTTGCAGAGCCAGCCCGAACAGGGTGCCAAACAGCAGGCCCGCAAGCACCTTGCGCGAGAGCGGCAACCCGGTAGGTAACCGGGTGAGAGCAAAACAGAGCAGACAGAAAACAAGCGATGCAATCAGGACAAACATCATGAATACCTGTAGCGGCCATCAGGCCGAAAGTGGATTGAAACGAAGGGGGATGCGGGCAGGGCCGCAGAACAAAACGCCGGGATGCAGGAGAGTGCAGGCGTGAAAAAGCAGCGGACGCCCGGGAAGGCGTCCGCTGACAATCGGGGGAATTACTTCTTTACGGTGACGACGCGGTTGTCGATGAGGCGGGCCTTGCCGAGATACGCCGCCATCAGGATCACCAGCTGCTCGCTCTGGTCGGTGGCCGCTTCCAGGGTGGCGGCATCGACGATGTCGATGGCATCGGTGCGAAAACCGGCCTTGTCGAGGCGCTGGCTGGCCTGGGCCACCAGGGAGGGCAGGTGATGGTCACCCGCTTCAATCTGCTCGGCGATCCAGTTCATGGTGCGCGCCAGCTCGGGGGCCAGGGCCCGCTCGGCGGCGGTCAGGTAGCCGTTGCGCGAGGAGAGCGCCAGCCCGTCTTCGGCCCGCACGGTGGGCACGCCGACGATCTGGATGGGCATCGCCATGTCGACCACCATCTTGCGAATGAGCGCCAGCTGCTGGAAATCCTTCTGGCCGAAGCAGGCCACATCCGGCTGTACCAGATTGAACAGCTTGGTGACCACGGTGCTGACGCCGCGGAAGTGACCCGGGCGCAGCGCCCCTTCCAGCAGACCGGAGAGGCCCGGTACCTCGACGAAGGTGTGGCTGGCCAGCCCCTGCGGATACATGATCTCCGGCGTCGGCGTGAACACCATGTCTACCCCGGCCGTTTCCAGCGCGGCGCAGTCCTGTTCCAGGGTGCGCGGGTAGTTGGCGAGATCTTCGGCCTTGTCGAACTGCATCGGGTTGACGAAGATGCTGACCACCACCTTCTCGGCGTGGCTGTGCGCCTCCTTCACCAGGGTCAGGTGGCCCTGATGCAGATTGCCCATGGTGGGCACGAATGCGATTGTGAGCCCGTCACGGCGCCATTGGCCGATCTGTTCACGCAGAGCGGCGGGATTGTTAACGACCAACATCAGCAGTTCACCTTCGAAAAGATCAAAGAGAGACGGGCGGTATGGGCCCGCATGGGTAAGAGAGGAGTGGCAACGGTCAGTATCATCGACAGGTCACCTTGGGATGAATCATCAAGAGACGGGTTGCTCAGTCAGCACCAGAGGGCGAAGCGGGGGCGCAGGCCCCCGCTCTCGTCACGCTATCGGATCAGTTGAAGCAGTGTTCCGGGCCCGGGAAGGTGCCTTCGCTCACCTGCTTCACATAGAGCCGGATGGCGGCGCGCATGTCGCCGGTCTCGGCCAGGAAGTTCTTGGTGAACTTGGGCACATAGCCGGAGGTGATGCCGAAGGCATCGTGCATCACCAGGATCTGGCCGTCGGTGGCGGGACCGGCACCGATGCCGATCACCGGAATGCGCAGCGCCTTGCTGATGCGCTCGGCCAGCGAAGTGGGCACGCACTCGAGCACCAGCAACTGGATGCCGGCAGCCTGCAGTTCGAGGGCCTGACGGTAGATCTCCTGGGCCTGGAACTCGTCGCGCCCCTGCACCTTGAAGCCACCGAATACGTGCACGGATTGCGGGGTGAGGCCGAGGTGGCCGCACACCGGCACGCCGTTGCGGGTCAGGTGGCGAATGGAGTCGCACAGCCAGTCGCCCCCTTCCATCTTCACCATGCGGGCACCGGCCGCCATCAGCCGGGCGGCGTTCTGATAGGTCTGCTCCGGGGTGGCATAGCTCATGAACGGCATGTCGGTCACCACCAGTGCATTGGTGGTGCCGCGCACCACGCAACGGGTGTGATAGACCATCTCATCCATGCTGACGCCCAGGGTATCCTGACCCCCCTGCAGCACCATGCCCAGCGAGTCGCCGATGAGCAGCACGTGGGCGCCCTCGTCGTCGAACAGCTTGGCAAAGGTGGCATCATAGGCGGTGATGGCGGTGATTCGTTGGCCTTCCTGCTTCATCTTCAGCAGGTTGGTGGTGGTGATCTTGCTCATAGAGGCTCCTGTTCGTCTGCTCCGGTGGCAATGATGGCGAGATCATTGTGCGGGCAGCGGGCAACCAGTTCTGCGAGTGGGGTGCCGCAAGGCAGTACCAGAGCGGGTGCAATCTCGGCCAGGGGCAGCAGCACGAACTCCCGCTCCTTCATGCCGTAATGGGGAACGATGAGGCGTTCATGCCTGATGACCTGATCGCCAAACAGCAGCAGATCGAGATCCAGGGTCCGCGGCCCCCATCGCTCATCCTTGCGCACACGTCCTTGTTCCAGCTCGATGCTTTGTAGTTGATCCAGCAGCGCCAGCGGCGTCAGCCGGGTGTTGAGCCGGGCCACGGCATTGACGTAGTCCGGCTGATCAGCAGGGCCCATGGGGCGGCTGCTGTAAAACGACGAGGCCTGCACCAGCACGGATTCTGGCAACCTTGCCAGGGCGGCGACGGCGCGACGAGCCTGACCGAGCGGGTCAGACAGGTTGGAGCCAATGGCGATGAAGACCTCGGTCATCACGTCAGTTGTCACTCGGCCGCTTTCGGTTTGCGGCGACGGGGGCGACGACGATTGCGGCTGTTGCTGCTGCGCTTCTCGCCATCGTTGCTGCGGGCTTCACCGGCCTGACCGCGCTCACCGCTTGCCGGGCGGCGGGTCGCTTCCCGTTGCAGCTGCGGGCGCACGTCCGGATTGGATTCCACGTAGCGCTCCCACCAGCTGGCCAGCTCGCCCAGACCGCGCTCGACCCGGTTGCGCAGCAACAGGAAGTCAAACGCCGCGCGGAACTTGGGATGCTCCATGGCCCGCTCGGGGTGGCGGCCCTGACGGCGGGTCAGCCGCTGCTGCAGGGCCCAGATGTCGCGCACATCGGTGGTGAAACGGCGCGGGACGGCGATGATCCGCACCTGGTTGTCCAGCACCTCGTTGATCGCCAGCATGAAGGCGTCATACCAGGGCAGGCCGCTCTCGTTCTCCAGCACCCGGCCGCGGGCCTCGACACAGCCCCACAGCAGGGTGGCGTAGAGGAAGGCGGGGGTGACGCGCTTGTCTTCCCGGACCCGGGTGTCGGTATCGATCAGCGCCTGCTCAATGAACTGCTCGTAGGGCGAGTTGCCGTGCGGAGTGAACAGGGCTGCCACCTGCGGGAACAGCTGCTGGAACAGGCCGTATTCGCGCAGCAGCTTGTAGGTGGCCAGGCCATCGCCAGCTAGGAACAGCTTGAGGGTTTCCTCGAACAGGCGGGCCGCCGGAATATCCTGCAGCAGCGGCGCCAGCTCCTTGATGGGGGCGGCGGTACGCGGGCTGATGGTCATGTCCAGCTTGGCGGCGAAGCGCACGGCGCGCAGCATCCGCACCGGATCTTCGCGGTAGCGGGTCTCGGGATCGCCAATGAGCTCCAGCTTGCGCTCGGCCAAGTCTTCCAGCCCGCCCTCGAAGTCGTGCAGGGTGAAATCCTTGGCACTGTAGTAGAGGGCGTTGACGGTAAAGTCGCGACGCTCGGCATCCTCTTCGATGGTGCCGTAGACGTTGTCGCGCAGCAGCATGCCTTCATCGGATTGGGCCGACACATGTTTGCTGGTATTGACCTGATGGTGGTGACCGCGGAAGGTGGCCACTTCGATCACGTCACGACCAAAGACGATGTGGGCCAGCCGGAAACGGCGACCGATCAGGCGGCAGTTGCTGAACAGTGACTTGATCTGCTCCGGCGTCGCATCGGTAGCGATGTCGAAATCCTTGGGCGTCTTCCCGAGCAGCAGATCCCGGACTCCGCCGCCGACCAGGTAGGCTTCGTAGCCGCCCTTGTTCAGGCGATAGAGCACCTTGAGTGCATTCTCGCTGATCTCTTTGCGCGAAATCGGGTGCTGGTCACGGCTCAAGGTACGACGTTGTCCGGCGACACGGGCCGGAATGGGGGACTCCGCCGACTGCTCGCCGTCTTCCTTGCCGAGCACTTTGCGGCAAAAGTTTGCGATCTGGGAAAAAATGGTACACCTCGTTATGACTTCAAATTGACGGGAGGCCAAAAAAATAGCGGCCTATCATAGCTCACGCCTGCACAAATGAAAAACCATGTGGCTACTTCAGCTCATTTGAATCAAACTGAGCCAAAAAATAGCGGTCTACCTGCGCATAGCTCACGCCTAACCAAATGAAAAACCGTGCTGGCAATTGATCTCGTTTGACTCGGATTATCCCGGCTAAATCACCGCAAACCGCGCTGATTCACACCCAAATCCCCCCTGAACTGTCTATTCGTTTACGCCAGCTGTCAGCGCAATCTTCTCGCTGGCAGGCACCCGGGCCAGCAGCCAGTGGGCGATGCCCCAGTCGATGATCTCGTCCACCCGGCTCGCCATCAGTTCGGGGGGCGGGCACTGGCCGAGAAAGTGCAGCGCCTGCCACAGGGCCGGGCGCACCTCGTCCTGTGCCAGCGCCGGTGCGTGATTCTGCTTGGAGAGCTTGTTGCCGTCGGCCTGCACCGCCAGCGGCAGATGCACCCAGGCGGGCACGGGGGCGTCCAGCGTCTGGTAGAGGGCAATCTGGCGCACCGTCGGCTCCAGCAGATCGGCGCCGCGCACTATCTCGGTGATGCCGCAATCCATGTCGTCTACCACTACCGCCAGGTTGTAGGCATAGAGGCCATCGCGCCGGCGCACGATGAAATCTTCCTCGGCCAGCGCCGCTGGCACCGCAATGCGGCCCTGCAGCCCATCCTCGAAATCGTACACCGGGTGGTGCTGGCGCAGGCGGGCGGCACAACCCTCTGCCGTGAGACCAAGGGTGCGGCAGTGGCCGTTGTAAAAGCCGCCGCTGGCCATGATTTCGCGCCGGGTACAGCGACACCAGTAGAGATCGCCGGCCCGGTAGAGCTGGTCGATGATCTCGTCATAGCGGCCGTGGCGCCGGCTCTGGTACATCACCTCGCCATCCCACTGCAGACCATGGGCCTCCAGGGTCTGCAAAATGAGCGGGGCAGCTCCCGCCATCTCCCGCGGCGGATCGATATCTTCGATGCGCACCAGCCAGCGCCCCTGTCGTGCCCTGGCCTGCAGGAAGCTGCCGAGCGCCGCGATCAGGGAGCCGAAGTGAAGCGGACCTGAGGGGGAGGGGGCAAAGCGGCCGATATAAGGGCGGGCCTGGGACGAGGGGATGGTATTCACGGGCATGCGGATTTGGGCAAACGGGACATTGAGGCTGCATTCTGGGACGGCCCGGCCAAAAGCTCAATAAAAAAGGGAGCCCGCGAGCTCCCTTTTTTCTGTTATGCCAGAGGTCGGTATCAACCGGCCATCTGTTTTTCCTTGATTTCAGCCAGGGTCTTGCAGTCGACACAGAGGTCGGCGGTGGGTCTGGCTTCCAGACGTCGGATACCGATCTCGATACCGCAGTGTTCGCAGTAACCGAAGTCATCGTCTTCGAGCAGCAGCAAGGTTTTCTCGATCTTCTTGATCAGCTTGCGCTCACGGTCGCGGGTACGCAGTTCAAGAGCGAACTCTTCTTCTTGCGCGGCGCGATCCACGGGATCCGGAAAGTTGGCAGCCTCATCTTTCATATGGTCAACGGTGCGGTCAACTTCCTGCATCAGTTGGTTGCGCCAGGCTCCCAGGATCTTGCGAAAATGTGCCTTTTGTTGGTCATTCATGTACTCCTCACCCGGTTTTTCCTGGTAAGGCGCCACACCCGCAATGGCCAGGGGGCCCAGAGATTTCCTGTTTTCGCCTGTTGGCATGCCCTGTCTCCTAATTCAGCACGCTACCCGTGCCATCCATAAATTGAGGGCGACATCTATAGCAGAAGGGTAACGTGGAGGCAAACAAGCCGTACCAATAATGTTACCCACTCCAACATTTATTCGCTGCCCTCGGGTAGCAGGTGACAAGATTCAAACGGGATAAAATCTTGGGCCACCATGCTCTGCACCCCAACATGGGGTCGATAGCATAAAATTTCAACCCCTGCCGTAATTGCTTGCTCAATAAGCAGACTATAGTGCGGATCTATATGCGCTGCCGGGCGCATTCTCACGATTCCGGAGTGCAAAACCATAAATAACAGCACGGCTCTGTGGCCTGCCGCCTTCATGGCCATTAATTCACGCAAGTGCTTGGCGCCACGGGTGGTGACCGCATCGGGGAAGTAGCCCATGCCAGGTTGCTCCCGCTCGTCGAGCAGGGTCACCGATTTCACCTCGATATAACAGGCAGGCCGGTGGTCATCTTCCAGCAGCAGATCGATGCGACTGTTCTCTTCGCCGTATTTCACCTCGGTGCGCAGCCTGGCATAGCCGCGCAGCGGGGCGAGGGCATCCTGCGCGATCAGCTCGCGAGCCAGCTGGTTGGCGCGGGCGGTGTTGACGCAGATGAAGTGACCGGCCGGGCTCTCGGCGATCTCCCAGCTGTGGGGTAGCTTGCGCTTGGGATTGTCTGAGGTGGAGTACCAGACCCGGGTGCCCGGCTCGGCGCAGCCGGTCATGGCGCCGGTATTGGCGCAGTGGATGGTGATCACCTCGCCGTTGTCGAGCTGCACGTCGGTCAGGAAGCGTTTGTAACGGGAGATCAGCTGCCCGGATTGCAGGGGGGGATCGAAGATCATGGTATGGCTCTCTTAAACGATGAGTCTGGGCATGGCCGCCGGTCAGGATGCCATTTTCTCTCTGGCCCGCAGCGGCCAGCAGGCGAGGGGCTCGTAGCGTACCCCGTCCGGGGTGGAGAGGGATTGATAGAGGCAGAAGCGATCGGCCTGCAGCACGAAATCGGGGGCGGGCAAGGCGGCCGGTGGTTCGCTCGCCTTGCGCGACAGGGTGACGTGGGGGCGATAGCCCTGCTCGCCGTTGCCAAGCCCCAGCTTCTCGCCGTGGCGACGCAGCGCCCTGGCCAGCACGGTGAGCTCGTTGGGCCACTCCGTCGGGCCAACCCAGGCGGCCTTGGCGCGGCCGAACCAGCCGGTTTCATTGAGCGCTATGGTGAGCGGCGGGCAGTGCTGGCGTTCGACGGCGGCCATCAGGCGGGTGGTGGTGAGCTGATCCGCTTCGCCGAGAAAGGCCAGCGTCAGGTGGAGATTGGCGGCGGGCACCGGTTGACCCGGCCAGGGCAGCTGGTCGCGCCAGGCGACGAGATCGGGTGCCAGCGCCTCGGCGGGCAGGGCAAAGAAGAGTTTGGCCATTCGGGTGAGCATGCCTCTTTCACGCAGACAGGGTGGCCCATTCTATGGCAGCCACTGCATCCTGTCTCGCCGGCCGACATCCGCTCACGGTGGCCGGGCAGGCTGTGGCAGAATAGGCGCCGTTTTACGACTTGCAACAAGAAGGTGCAGATCCCTTTGTCTTCCCTCCCCATAGTGTCGGTGCTGCCCGCACTCTTTGCCGCCATCGACAACCATGCCAGCGTGATCCTGCAGGCGCCGCCCGGCGCGGGCAAATCAACCCTGTTGCCGCTGGAGCTGGTGCGCCAGCACCGGCTGCCCGGTCGCATCATCATGCTGGAGCCCAGACGCCTCGCAGCGCGCAACATCGCGGGTTTTCTGGCGCGTCAGCTTGGGGAGAAGGTGGGCGAGCGCATCGGCCTGCGGGTGCGTGGCGAGAGCCGCACCAGCAGCCAGACCCGGCTCGAGATCGTCACCGAAGGGGTGCTGACCCGGATGCTGCAGCAGGATCCCGAGCTCACCGGCGTCTCCCTGGTCATCTTCGATGAGTTCCACGAGCGCAGCCTGCACGCCGATACCGCGCTGGCCTTTGCCATCGAGAGCCAGCAGGGATTGCGCGATGATCTCAAGCTGCTGGTGATGTCCGCCACCCTGGATGGCATGGCGCTGGAGACCCTGCTGCCGGAGGCCCCGGTGGTTCGCTCGGAGGGGCGCGGTTTTCCCATCGACTACCACTACCGTCCCGCCAATCGCCAGCAGTGGCTGGAGCCCCAGGTCGGCGCCGTGGTGCTGGAGGCGTTGGCCGCCCACGCCGGCAGCCTGCTGGTGTTCCTGCCGGGCCAGGGGGAGATCGAGCGGCTGGCGCAGTGGCTGGAAGGGCGGCTGCCGGACGAGGTGACCCTCGCCCCCCTCTACGGTCGCCTCGACATGGCGGCCCAGCAGGCGGCCATCGAGCCGGCACCTGCGGGGCGCCGTAAGCTGGTGCTCACCACCAATGTGGCGGAGACCTCGCTCACCATCGAGGGGATCTCCGTCGTCGTCGACAGCGGGCTGGAGCGACGTGCCTCCTTCGACATCAAGAGCGGCGTCACCCGGCTGGAGACCCGCCCCATCGCCAAAGCCTCCGCCACCCAGCGGGCGGGCCGCGCCGGTCGTCTCGGCCCCGGTGTCTGTTACCGGCTCTGGAGCAGCGAGGTGCAGGAGCGCCTCGCCGAGCAGAGCCCACCCGACATCCTCACCCAGGAGCTGACCGGCCTGCTGCTGGACGCCGCCCAGTGGGGGGCAAGGGTCGAAGAGCTGCCACTGCTGGACATGCCGCCGGCCGCTGCTGTCGCCAGCGCCCAGCGGCTGCTGGTGAGCCTCGGGGCCATGAAGCCGGAGGGTGAGCAACAACTTACCCCGGCCGGCCGCGCCATGGCGGCCTTCGGTACCCATCCCCGGCTTGCCCGCATGCTGCTGCGTGCGCGCGAGCTGGAGGCCGAGGGTCTGACAGGGATTGTCGCCGATGCGGCTTTCCTGGTGGCGCTGCTGGAAGAAGATCTGCGAGGATCGGAGCGCCTCTCCGTGCTGTTTCACCGCCGCCAGGGGGCCTTGCGCCAGAGTGCAGCCCGCTGGTTCGAGCGGCTCGGCGCTCGCCCCACCAGCGCACAGGGGCAATGGCTGGGGCTGCTGTGCGCTCTCGCCTGGCCCGATCGCATCGGCAAGCTGCGCAGCGGCAGCCGCTATCAGCTCAGTGGCGGGGTGAGCTGCGATCTGGTAGAAGGTCACCCCTGTCAGGGGCAGGGGGCGCTCATTGCCATCGAGATGGGCCAGAACGAGCGCGGCAGCCGCATCTTCATCGCCGAACCGATAGAGCTGGATGAACTGGTACGCCAGTTGCCTGAGCTGGTGAGCGAGCGCCAGTGGTTCGACTGGGACGAGCGCGAGGAGCGGGTGCGGGCCGAACGCCAGCAGGTGCTCGGCGAGCTGGTGCTGAGCCAGCGGCCGCTGACGGATCTCTCCGATGAACAGAAGGGGCGCTGCCTGCTGCAGGGCATCCGGCGCAAGGGGCTGCATGTGCTGCCCTGGGATGATGCCAGCGAGGGGCTGCTGGCCCGATTGCGCTGCGCCCGCGACTGGTTGCCCGACGAAGGGTGGCCGGCCATGGACGAGGCGAGCCTGCTGGCCGACCTGGAGCAGTGGCTGCTGCCGGCGGTGAGCGGCATGACCCGACTGGAACAGTTGAAAAAGCTCGATATGAGCGACATCCTGCGCCAGTCTCTGCCCTGGCCATTGCCCAAGCGGCTGGACGAGGCGCTGCCCGGCCACTTTAGCGCGCCGACCGGCAGCCGGGTGCGGATCCGTTATCAGCCGGGTCAGGCCCCGGTGATCCCGGTGCGCATCCAGGAGATGTTCGGCCAGGCCGCGACCCCGTGCGTGGCCGATGGCAGGGTGGCGCTGGTGGTGGAGCTGCTCTCCCCGGCCCAGCGACCGCTGCAGATCACCGCCGATCTGGCCGCCTTCTGGGCCGGCTCCTACGAGCTGGTGAAAAAAGAGATGAAGGGACGCTACCCCCGCCACTACTGGCCGGACAATCCGCTGGAGGCGATGCCGACCAGGGTCACCAAGAAGAAGATGGGGATGTAGGTTGGTGCAGGAAATAACGTAGCCCTACTCCAGCAGATGACCCTCACCCTGGCCCTCTCCCAGAGGGGAAGGGAACTGATCGAGGTTGGTGTTTGCTCCCTTCTCCCCTTGTGGGAGAAGGGCTGGGGATGAGGGGTGAGACATCCATCTTTCTGGCGGAGCGACCCCGGAATCCAGATCCAATTGGTTAAGCCCGATCGGACGTTCGCGAACGCGACATAACAAGTAGAAAGGAAAGCAAAGAGGATTTATGGCAACGCAACGACGCAAGCGCACCCCCAAGAAGGCGGCGCCCAAACGCACTATCTGGCGCACGCTGTTCTGGCTGGGCTTCAAGCTCTCCCTGGTGGGAGCGGCCTTCATGGTGGTGTTTGGCATCTACCTCGATACCAAGGTGCGTGAACGCTTCGACGGCGAGAAGTGGCAGTTGCCGGTGATGGTCTACAGCCGGCCGCTGGAACTCTATCCCAGCCAGCGCCTCTCCCAGGCCCAGATGCTGCGCGAGCTCAACATGCTGAGCTACAAGCAGGTGCGCCAGCCCCATACCCCGGGCGAGTATGCGGTGAGCGGCAACCGCATCGAGCTTATTCGCCGGCCATTCGAATTCCATGACGGGGCCGATGCCGCCCGCGGCCTGCGCCTCACCTTCAACGGCGCGCGGCTGGAGGGGATCCAGTCGCTGGAGAACCAGCGTCAGCTCGGCTACGCCCAGATGGACCCGGTGCTGCTCGACCGACTCAACACCGAGGATCGGGAGGACCGCTTGCTAGTGCGCATCGCCGAGGTGCCGGACAGCCTGCTGATCACCCTGCTCACCACTGAGGATCGCGACTTCTACCAGCACGGCGGCGTCTCGCCGGTGGCCATCATGCGCGCCATGGCGGCCAACCTGCTGGCGGGTCGCACCGTGCAGGGCGGCAGTACCCTGACCCAGCAGCTGGCCAAGAACTTCTTCCTGACCCGGGAGCGCAGCCTGTGGCGCAAGGCGCAGGAAGCCTACATGGCGGTGCTGATCGACTATCGCTACAGCAAGGACGAGATCCTGGAGGCCTACCTCAACGAGGTCTATCTGGGGCAGAATTTCTCCCAGGGGGTTTATGGCTTCGGGCTCGCCTCCTATTTCTACTTCGGCATTCCGGTCAACGAGCTGGACATCGATCAGGTGGCCCTGCTGGTGGGTATGGTGAAGGGGCCTTCCTATTACGATCCCTGGCGCTTCCCGGAGCGGGCCAAGGCGCGTCGTGATCTGGTGCTCAAGCTGCTGATGGATCACGGCAGCCTGCAACCGGCCGAGTATGAGCTCGCCAGCAAGCAGCCGCTCGGCATCATCACTCGCGGCCAGATGAGCTATGGCCGCACCCCGGCCTTCATGGGCCTGCTCAAGCGGGAGATCCAGAGCCGCTTCGGCCCGGATCTGCTCAAGCAGTCCGGCCTCAAGATCTTCACCAGTCTGGATCCCATCGCCCAGCACGCCGCCGAGCAGGCGGTGGAGTCGGGTCTGGCCCAGATCGAGAAGCTGCGCGGCAAGAAGAAGCTGGAGGCGGCCATGGTGGTCTCCGACTGGCACAAGGGCGAGGTGGTGGCCATGGTGGGCGGCCGGGATCCGCGCTACGCCGGCTTCAACCGGGCGCTGGATGCCCGTCGCCAGATAGGCTCCCTGGTCAAGCCCGCGGTCTACCTGACCGGCCTCTCCAACGGCCTGACCCTAGGCACGCCGCTCAAGGACCAGCCGATCCGCATTCGCGGCAAGGATGGCCAGATCTGGACCCCGCAAAACTACGATCGCAAGTTCCGCCAGAGCGTGCCGCTGATGGATGCGCTGGCCAGCTCTCTCAACGTGCCGACCGTCAATCTGGGGCTGCAGGTGGGGCTGGACAAGGTGGTGGACACCCTGCACAAGCTGGGGGTGGAGCAGGAGATCCAGCCCTATCCCTCATTGGTGCTGGGGGCGGTGGCGCTCTCGCCGATGGAGGTGAACCAGATGTACCTGCCCATCGCCAACCAGGGGCTGACCCAGCCGCTGTCGGCGATCCGGGCGGTGGTCAACAGCGACGGCAGCAAGCTCTATCAGCATGACGAAGCAGCCAAGCGGGTGACCGATGAGCAGGCCAGCTGGCTGACCCTGTTTGCCATGACCAAGACGGTGAGCCAGGGCACGGCGCGCGCGCTCGGTGCCAAGTTCCCCGGCGCCATCATGGCGGCCAAGACGGGCACCACCAACGAGCTGCGTGACTCCTGGTTCACCGGGCTCGACAACAACGAGCTGGTCAGCATCTGGGTCGGTCGCGACGACAACACCCCGGCCGGCCTGACCGGTGCCAGCGGTGCCCTGCAGCTGTTCAGCGGCTACATGAGCCAGCGCGGGGTCAACAGCCTGGCCATGAACATGCCGCAAGGGGTGAGCTGGGCCAGCTTCTCCCGCGCCAGCGGCACCCGGGTCACCAGCGACTGCCCCGGCAGTCTGCAGGTGCCGGCCAAGCTGGCGGGGCTGGCTGAGCCCATGGGCTGCGCCATCCCGGTGTCCAGCCCGGCCAATGCGCTGGACAACTGGTTCAACGGTTTCTTCAACTGACCGCAGCGGGCAGCTCAGGCTGCCCGCTTGCCTGGAGAGCTCATGTCACATCCCCTGTTCGATGCCATCCACCACGTGGCCATCATTGCCAGCGATTATGCGCGCTCGCGCCACTTCTACCACCAGGTGCTGGGGCTGCCCATCATCGCCGAGACGCTGCGCGAAGAGCGCCAGTCGTGGAAGCTGGATCTGGCGCTGCCGGATGGCAGCCAGCTGGAGCTGTTCAGCTTCCCGGCACCGCCGCCGCGCCCCTCCCGGCCGGAGGCGTGCGGCTTGCGCCACCTGGCCTTTCGGGTCGCTGAGCTCGACCGGGTCATCGCCCATCTGCAGGGCCATGGCGTCGAGGTGGAGCCGGTGCGGGTGGATGAGCTGACCGGCAAGCGCTTTACCTTCTTCGCCGACCCCGATGGCTTGCCGCTGGAGCTCTACGAAGCGAGCCGCTGAGGCAGACTCGTCGTGAGCCCGCATTGCCCCATAAAGAGCAGAAGCCGCCCGGTTAGCCGGGCGGCTTCTTTCATGGTGTGGAGTGCGTGAGGGGCGATCAGGCGGTGGTGAGCAGGGTCACCGCGACGGCCATCACCAGCATGCCGACCCAGCCGATGGGCTTGAGCCGCTCGCCAAACAGCAGCAAGCCGCCGAGAGCGGTGCCCAGAATGCCGATGGCACCCCAGGTGGCATAGGCCACGGCCAGATCGATCTTGCCGGTGCTCACCGCTTCCGACAGCAGGGTGAAGGCACACAGCACCAGCAGGATGCCGAGAAATCCCCAGCCTTTGTGACGAAAACCAACCGAGCGGTTGATCGCCATGTTGGCGCCGATATCCAGCAGTGCCGCCCCCAGTACGATGATCAACGGGTGCATACGGCCTCCTTGGCAGCGCCAAGGCAGCGAGTACTGCCAGTACCTGCGGCCGGTTTGTCATGGGCAGCGCCAAGACGGCGGGTGCTGCTGGTGCCTGCGGTCGGTTCGTCATGGGCAGTACCAAGGCGGCGGATGCTGCCGGTGTCTGCGGTCGGTTCGTCATGGGTTTCACCCATTGTCACCAGAACAATACCCACTATGGCCAGCGCCAGTCCGATCAACTCCTGAGCATTCAGGTGGTAGTCGAGGAACAGCACGGAGACGACGGTGATCAGCGCGATCCCCAGCCCCTCCCAGAGCGCGAAGGCAATACCAATGGAGATTGTTTTGGCGGCTTTGGCCAACAACAGATAAGAGAAGGAGATGAGCAGCCACATCGGCAGATAGTTGAGCCAGCCGGCCTCGTTCTCCGGGATCATGGCCATGCTGGAGGTCCCGGCGACCTCGGTCAGGATGGCGCCCGTCAGGAAGATGCGGGCCAGAAGCATGCGATTGAATAACATAAAATGTCCTTTTGTTGCTGCGACGGGGCCATGATAGCCGCAGCTTGCTCAGGCGGCAGAATCGCTGAGCGTCGACAATTCAGACGCTGACGGTTTGCCTTGCTAGAAGAGGGCAAGGTAAGGTGAATATCGGATACCCTGCTCACGACCCAGATCATGAAGCTCTACCAGATACAACTCTTTGTGGAATCAGCCAGCAGTGGCTCCATCGCCAATACGGCGCGCCGGCTTGGCAAGAGTCGCAGCGCTGTCAGCACGGCGATAGCGGCGCTTGAGGTTGAGCTTGGCGTCGAACTTTTTGAACGAGGCGCCAACCAGAGCCGCTTGACCGAGATCGGCGAGCAGGTGCTGGACGACTGCAAGCGGCTGCTGCAGGCCGCCAACAGCCTCAAGCTCAAGTGCGAGCACTACGCCTCCGGCGCCGAGGTGGCGCTGCGGGTAGCGCGGGATGACGCCATTCCCGAGGCGGTGTGGCGGGAGATGCTGGGGGCGCTGCGTCACCAGTTTCCCGGCACCAGCATCTCGCTGGTGCTGGCCTCGCCGCCGGAGCTGCCCGCGCTGGTGGAGGAGGGGTTTGTCGACGCCGCCTTCGGCCTCATCACCGAGGAGCAGGAGCGCAGCGGCCTCAACATCGAGGTGCTCAACCCGATCCGCACCCTGATGGTGGTGGCTCCGAGCCACCCGCTGGCCAGCCTGAAGCGGGTATTGCAGCAGGATCTGACCGGTCATACCCAGGTCACCCTCTCCTATGTGGACGAATTTTCGGTCAAGAGCCTGTTGCCCATCGGCGGCCACCACATCGGGCTGTCGAGCTTCGAGCTGATGCGCGATGCGGTGCTTGATGGCCTCGGCTGGGCCGTACTGCCATCGCCGCTGATCCAGAGTCAGCTGCGGCAAGGGGAGCTGCTGACCTTGAAGCACAAGTTCAGCCTGCAGTGGCGCGACTATGGCGTCTATCTGTCGGAAAATGCCTATCACGGCAAGGTGTTGGCCTGGCTGAGGAAGGCAATCCAGGCCTATCTCGAACCGTTCGAATAAACCGGCCGGCGCTGGGTGGGCATGAGGGAGCAAGTGCCGGGGCTTGTGATCCATCGCTCCCTGATGGTACATACTGTCAGTACCCTCATGCAGCGCCTGGAGGCGTGAACGATATGAGCAGTGCCCAAGACAAGGACGAGCTCTGGCTGGATGACGACATCATCGAGCTGGATGACGATGAGGCCGTGGTAACCAAGGCGATCAACCCCTGGCAGGTGTTGATCGTCGATGATGAGCCGGATATTCATCATGCCACCCGGCTGGCACTTTCCAACATTCAGTACAAATCCCGCCCGCTTGAACTGCTCAATGCCTACAGCGGCGCCGAAGCGGCCCGCATGCTGCTGGCCAACCCGCGCATCGCCCTAATCCTGCTTGATGTGGTGATGGAGACCGAGGATGCCGGCCTGCGGCTGGTGCACCAGATCCGCAACGAGATGCACAACAGCCTGGTGCGCATCGTGCTGCGCACCGGCCAGCCGGGGCAGGCCCCGGAGCAGCGGGTGATCCTCGATTACGACATCAATGACTACAAGACCAAGACCGAGTTGACGGTGCAGAAGCTCTATACCACCGTCATCGCCTCCCTGCGCTCCTACGAGACCCTCTGCGCCATCGACAAGAGCCGGCAGGGGCTCGGCAAGATACTGGAGGGGGCGGGGGATCTCTATCATCTGCATTCGCTGCGGGAATTTGCATCCGGCGTGCTCAAGCAGATCAGCGCCATTCTCGACGTGGGCACCGAAGGTGCCATCTGCGCCGAACGCCGGCCCGGCTCGCAGGAGCTGGAGATACTGGCTGCCACCGGCGACTATGAATCCCTGCTGAGCGATGTGTCGCTCAGTGCCTTCCCGGCTCTGCACGACTCGGTGATGAGTGCGCTCACCAACCGCTGCAACCGCTTCGAGCATCCCCAGGATGCGCTTTATATCGCGGCCCAGAACGGGCGCGAGTTCGTGCTCAATTTCACCCCCACCCAGCCGCTCGACCCGCTCGAGTGCGACCTGCTGGACGTGTTCTGTCAGCGCATCTCGGCGGCGTACGACAACCTCTATCTCTACAACCAGCTGCTGCGGGCCCAGGAAGCGACCGTGGTGGCGCTGGCGGCGCTGGCGGAGTTCCGCGATTCGGATACCGGCGATCACGTGCTGCGGGTGCAGAAGCTCTCCGATGCCATCGTGGCCGAGCTGCAGCAGGCGGGGGTCTATCCCGATGAACTGACGCCGGGTTTCGTCGACATGATCGGCATGGCCAGCATACTGCACGACGTGGGCAAGGTGGGCACGCCTGACCACATCCTGCACAAGCCGGGCCGGTTCGAACCGGATGAGCGAGCCATCATGGAGCAGCACGCGGACATCGGCGCCAGCATCTTGCACAAGGCGGGGGAGATGGTGGAGGGGACCAGCTATCTGTCGCTGGGGGCCGAGATTGCTCGTGGTCACCATGAACACTTTGATGGCAAGGGCTATCCGGAGCAGCTGGCCGGCCAGCAGATCCCGCTGTCGGCCCGTATCGTTGCCGTGGTCGACGTGTTCGATGCCCTGCTCAGCAAGCGTCCCTACAAGGAGCCCTGGTCGCTGGCCCAGACCATGGAATATATCCAGTCACGCTCCGGCAGCCAGTTCGATCCCCAGGTGGTGCAGGCGCTCCAGCGTTTGGTGAGCCAGTCGCGGCTGCCATACGAGCTGTGACACTGGCCGGAAACAACAAAGGGGCCATTGGCCCCTTTGTTGTTTCTGTCTGCCTGAGCCACCGCGTCGGTTTCGTCAGCGCGGCGCGTAGCGTGTTCGGGGCTGCTGCCGGCGAAACGGCAACAACACCAAGCTAAGCAGCAGATCGCCAAGCAGGGCTGCCAGCAGGCCTGCCGCCATGCCGCAGACGATGGCGGCCTGCTTGAGCGGCACCACGTAGCTGTAGTTTTGCAGGGTATCCTGCCAGAGCTGGGGCTCGGCACTCAGCAGCAGGTGGGAAAGTTGCCGGTACCAGGGATGGTGCTTGTAGATGCTCTCCTGCTGCAGGGTCTGGCGCTGGCTGACCAGCAACTGCAGGCTGGCTGCATCCTTGGCGAATACCGGATCCGGGTTGGTGCGGTAGTGGTTGACCAGGGCCGTCAGATCGCCGTCGAAGTGCTGATCCGCGGTCTCCTGAAAAGGGGCCAGGCTGAGGCTGGCCTGCTGCAGGCGGGCATCCAGCCGCTGGTAGTAGAGGTCGATCAGGCCCGGGATCTGCACGCCGGCCAGCAGGCCCAGGGCAAACAGCATCATCCGAAGGTAGCTGCGCATAGCACTCGTCATCTCGCGAAATAGAGGGACTCCATACTAGCCGCAAGGCTGCAACAGGCCAAGCCGGCAGTGGGTGCGCCGGCTTTCCGGATAGGAGGCATGACGCCTTCCTCCCCCGTTTGTGTGATTCACGTCACTATTTTTATGCTTTAAAATACGGGCCCATTTTTCGGGGAGGAGAGTTCTTATGCGCAAATTTATACCCTGTTATCTGTTGGGTTGTCTCATCGCCATCAGCTGGGCCGCTCTGCCCGAGCACGGCCCCTGGGATCAGTGGGATCTCGCCGTCTTCCATCTGGTCAATGGCTGGCTGGGTCAGGCCCAGTGGTGGGCAAATCTGGTGGCCGTGACCAACAACCGGCTGTTCGATCTGGCGGTGCTCTCCTGCATGGGGCTGATCCTCTCTCGCTGCTTCTGGCGTGCGGACGAGCAGGGACGCCGCCGGCTGGTGGCCATGGGGATCGTCATGCTGCTGGGGGCCCTGGTGATCAACCAGTTCGGTCATCTGCTGCCGGTCAGTCGGCCCAGCCCGACCCTGACGGTGGCGGACGCGCTGCGGGTGACCCAGCTCAGCGGGATCCCGACCAAGGACTCCTCCAGCGACAGCTTCCCCGGCGATCACGCCCTGTTCCTGATGATCTTTGCCGGCTTTGCCCTATGCTATCTGCCGCGCTGGGCCGGGGTGACCGCGCTGCTGATGGTGCCGCTGTTCTCTGCGCCCCGCATCCTCTCCGGTGCTCACTGGCTGACGGATGTCTATGTGGGGGCCCTGTCGCTGACACTGCTCTGCCTGCCGCTGTTGTTGTTGACCGGGCTATCGGATGCGCTGATCGGTTGGATTGCCCAGCGACTGCCACGCCTGCCGGGTTGGCAGTGGCTGGCGGGCAAAACGCCGGCGAGTCAGCAATAAAAAAAGAAGGTCGGTGCATACCGGCCTTCTTTTTGGCTACTTCCCGCCGGTGACTGTGGTCGTCGCGAAATGACCATGACTACCACCGGTGGCCCCAGGCCTGCTGGCCCTCATAGACAAGTATTAGCAGATTCGTTCGGGCGTGCTCGTCATGACTTTCTCCAGATAATCGTTTGCATGGGCTGAATGCTTGATCCTGACCAAGATTTTTTATTTTTGCTGCCTTAGAATCGCCGCCCGTTGCTGGAGAATTCTGTATGTTAATTAATCTTTTGCGCCTGATATTCATCATCTGCGCCCTGGTGTTCATCTTCATGCTGGTACGGGCCTGGTGGCACAAACGGCAACAGGGGAGGCTGGAATCGACCCCCTTCTGGCCGGTGGCGGCCATCGGTTTTGTCGCCAATTTTCTCGATACCCTGGGGGTTGGTAGCTTCGCGGTGAAGACTGCTTGCTACAAGCAGTTCAAGCTGATCGACGATCGGCTGCTGCCGGGCACCCTCAACGGCCAGTGCGTGTTGCCGACGGTCACCCAGTCGCTGATTTTCATCGGCGCCGTGCAGGTGGATCCGCTCACCCTCATCGGCATGATGGTGGCCGCGGCCGCCGGGGCTGCCTGGGGGGCGCGCCACGTCGCCTCGTTCGATCGCCAGACCATCCGGCTGGTGATGGCGGTCTCCCTGCTGGTGGTGGCCGGCCTCATCTTCGCGGGTCTGCTTGGGCTGTTCCCCCTCGGTGGCGACGCCATGGGGCTGACCGGTTACAAGCTCGGGATCGCGCTGCTCGGCAACTTCATCTTCGGCGTGCTGATGAACGTGGGCATCGGCCTGTTCGCCCCCTGCATGACCCTGGTCTATCTGCTCGGCATGAATCCGCTGGCGGCGTTTCCCATCATGATGGGCTCCACCGCCGTGCTCAGCGTCTTCTCGGCGGGTACCTTCATCCGCAAGGGGGCCTTCGATGCCAAGGCGGTGCTGGCGGTGGCCATCTTCGGCCCTGTCGGCGTGGTGCTGGCGGCCATGCTGGTCAAATCCATGGACATGGTGATGCTCAAATGGCTGGTGGCCTTCATCGTCATCTATACCTCCTGGACCATGTACGCCTCCTGGCGGGCGGGGCGGCGGGCGCCACAACCCCGGTTGGCTGGCGTCACTGGTTAGCCAGTACGGCGCGTGTCGGTGCTGGCCGTGGAGTATTGACGTGATTGCAGGCCTTCAGCGTTATCTATACCTCCTGGACCATGTACGCCTCTTGGCGGGCGGCGCGGCGGGTGCCACCACCCCGGCTGGCAGAGGTCGCAGGCTAGCCTGCACCAGTGCCGCTTCGGCCCTGGCCCCCAGAAACACATAGAGCCCGAGGGCCAGCAGCAGCCCCACGGCGCACCCCATCACACCCACCGCCGGCCAGAGCAGTTCGCTCTGGCCAAGCGAGCCCTTGAACAGCAACAGCAGCCCCTCGATGGAGACCGCGATCAAGATGGCGGCGATGAAGCGGGTAATGGTGCGGCGAATGGCGCTGTGGCGAAAGATGTCCTTATGCAGCAGCACCTCCTCTTCCAGAATGGTCTTGCCCAAGTCGAATACCGCCAGCGCCAGGGTCAGGAAGATGATGGCGCTGAAGGCCCCCAATCGGTTCTGCTGCGCTCCGCACAGCAGCAGATAGAGTTGCTCCAGCCCGTGCCAGATGAGCGTCGCGACGATCAGAAACAGCGCCAGACTCAGCACCACATAAACCCCCTTGAACCAGGGCATGGCCCGGCGTCGCTCCCTGTCCCCCATCAGCCAGGCGATGAGTTGGTTCAGGCAGAGAGTCAGCTCACGGCCCTGGCCTCTCACGATTAGATGCAAACGGGCTTGCGGCGCCGGCACCGGTGGCAGGATCTCGAGCGGTTCCCGGCTGGGAGCCTGGTTCAGGATGAAGGGATAACTGCTGAGTGAATCGGGTGATGCCGTCAGCAGTCCCAGCAGCAGGGGGGCCAGTTCGGCTTCGTACTCCTGATAGCGTCGCAGCACATCGATGGGGCTCATTTCCGCCATATACACCTCGCTCAAACGGGCTTGCATCCAACTTGCAGGGTGCAAATTGTGGGCCCGTTTTATGACGGATAGAGGGGCGGGATATGCACCATTTGGTGACAGCGCCGTGTCATTTGCACAAATGCTGCACCAACATCGGGCGTACCGGGGGAGGCCGAAGGGCGCCGAAGCGGCAATGAAAAAGGGCCCGTGAAAGGCCCTTTTGCGACAAGCGGCGGCTTAGCCGGCCAGCTTGGCGAAGCTGCGTTCGGCGGCGGCCAGGGTGTGTTCAATCTCCTTGTCGCCGTGTGCCAGCGACAGGAAGCCGGCCTCGTAGGCGCTCGGCGCCAGATAGACGCCCTCTTCCAGCATCAGGTGATAGAAGCGCTTGAAGCGTTCCATGTCACAGCGAGTGACCTGTTCGTAGCGGGTGATCTCGGACTCGTCGGTGAAGAAGAAGCCGAACATGCCACCCACATAGTTGATGGCAAGCGGGATACCGTGCCTGGCGGCGGCCGCTTTGAGCCCCTCGGCAACCCGGGCGGTCTTGGCGCTCAGCTGCTCATAGAGGCCCGGCTCCAGCAGCAGATCCAGCATGGTTAGGCCGGCGGCCATGGCCACCGGGTTGCCGGAGAGAGTGCCAGCCTGATAGACGGGGCCGGTCGGGGCGATGTGCTGCATCACCTTCTTCTTGCCGCCGAAGGCGCCGACCGGCATGCCGGCACCGATGATCTTGCCGAGGGTGGTGAGATCCGGGTCGATGTTGTAGTGGCCCTGGGCACCGCGCAGGGAGACACGAAAGCCGGTCATCACCTCATCCAGGATCAGCAGGGCGCCGAACTCGTCACAGATGGCGCGCAACCCTTCCAAGAAGCCGGGTACCGGCGGGATGCAGTTCATGTTGCCGGCCACCGGCTCGACGATGATACAGGCGATCTCGCTGCCGTACTGGGTAAAGGCTTCGCGCACCGAGTCCAGATCGTTGAAGACGCAGGTCAAGGTGTGCTTGGCGAAATCGGCCGGTACGCCCGGGCTGTTGGGCTGACCCAGGGTCAGGGCGCCGGAGCCAGCCTTGACCAGCAGGGAGTCGGCGTGGCCGTGGTAGCAGCCTTCGAATTTGACGATCTTGTCGCGGCCGGTGTAGCCACGGGCCAGCCGGATGGCGCTCATGGTGGCCTCGGTGCCGGAGTTGACCATCCGCACCTGCTCCATGGAGGGCACGATCTGGCGGACTTTCTCGGCCATCAGCACTTCGATCTCGGTCGGGGCGCCGTAGCTCAGCCCTTTTTCCACTGCCTTGATGACGGCGGCCTTGATGGCCGGGTGGTTGTGGCCCAGCAGCATGGGGCCCCAGGAGCCGATGTAATCCACATAGGCCTGGCCGTCCACGTCATAGAGGTAGGCGCCATCGGCGCGATCGATGAAGCGGGGTGTGCCGCCGACCCCATTGAAGGCGCGGACCGGTGAGTTGACGCCGCCCGGAATGGTCTGGCGGGCCTGTTCAAACAGCTGATCTGATTTTGACATGGATCATCCTTAATGGGATTTTGGTCGTCACACAGGCGCAGGTGGCCGATTGCGGCTCGGCAGTCAGGGGACGCTGGAGTATGCTTGCGCTCTTGACCCCGGCCAAGGACTGCCCCGTGTTAAATGAAACGGGCCGACTATAGCAGAAAGGCCCTGTGCTGGGCAGCCGGACAGCAGGCCGGATGATCGTCACCTCCGTCAGCAAACGAATGTGGTTTTTTCATGTCGCAACAAGCTCTCTCCTCCTCAGAACCGCTCTCGCCTCCCCGCGGCCCCGTCCTGCGGCGGATCATTCATCAAGACAAGATGCCCCTGCTGGTGCTGCTGTTGGCGGCACTGGTCGGCACCCTGGCCGGGTTGGTCTGTGGACTGTTCGAGTCCGGCGTGCACTGGCTGGCACAGCAGCGTGTCGACCTGCTGGCCGATCGCCCTTGGTGGCAGCTCGGCCTGCTCGGCTTTGGCTTCAGCGCCTTGCTGGGTTGCATTGGCTATTTCCTGACCCATACTTTTGCACCCGAGGCGGGTGGTTCGGGCATTCCCGAGATTGAGGGGGCCATGGACGAGCTGCGCCCGGTACGCTGGTGGCGGGTGTTGCCGGTCAAGTTCTTCGGTGGCATCTGCACCCTGAGCTCCGGCATGGTGCTGGGGCGGGAAGGACCTTCGGTGCAGATCGGCGGCAACCTCGGCAAGATGGTGGCGGATCTCTTCCGGCTGCCGAAGGAGCATGGGCACGCCCTGCTGGCAGCTGGGGCGGCCGGCGGTCTGGCCGCAGCCTTCAATGCTCCGCTGGCGGGGATCCTGTTCGTGATGGAGGAGATGCGCCCGCAGTTTCGCTACTCCTTTCTGGCCATCAAGGCGGTGGGCATCTCCGCCATCATGGCGACTCTGATGCTGCAGAACATGAAGGGGCAGGGGGCGGTGATCAGCTTGCCTCACTACGACGCGCCGGCCCTGAGGGCGCTCTGGTTGTTCCTCTTCATGGGGGCCGCTTTCGGCGTGCTGGGTTTTGTCTTCAACAAGCTGGTGCTGGCCTGTCAGGATGGCTATCTGGTGCTGCATCAAAACAAGCGCCATCGTTTTGTGGCCATCGGGACGCTGGTGGCGGGGACTTTCGGCGTGCTGTCGCTGGTTGCCCCGGCGGTGACCGGTGGCGGTACCGAGCTCATCCCCCATCTGATGGGCGGGGAGTATGCGATGGCCACCCTGTTCCTCATCTTCTCCATCCGGCTGGTGGCTACCCTGGTCTGTTTTTGCTCCGGCGCACCGGGTGGGGTGTTTGCCCCGACCCTGGCGCTGGGCACCCTGTTCGGGGTGGTGTTCGGCCACCTGTTTCATGCGGCCTTCCCGGAGCTGGGCATCGAGCCTGGCGCCTTTGCCATTGCCGGTATGGGCGCGCTGTTTGCCGCCACCGTGCGTGCTCCCATCACGGGGATCGTGCTGGTGACCGAGATGACCGATAACTATCAGCTGATCCTGCCCATGATGATCACCACGGTCGGTGCGACCCTGGTGGCTCAGTGGTTGGGGGGCCGCCCGATTTATTCCCAGATCCTCGAGCGAACTTTACGGCTTGCTGCGCGTCAAAAGCGGGGAGAAAGCGGCATCACCGCCGGTTAACCCTTTGTCTGCCGGCCTGAATCTGCTTGAGTCGCGTATAGTGAAGGGAGCGTGGCCGCAGTATGCGCAGTAACAAAAGAGGCCTTATGTCCCAGATAGTGAAGTGGTTGGCGGTGCTGATGGTGGGGGCGCTCATCGGCTATTTCGTCGGTAATCGCCAGGAGCTGGCCCAGAGCAGCCTGCTGACGGTGCAGCAGGAGACGTTGGAGCGTCAAGGCAAGGCCATCGGCCAGCTCAAGAGCGAGCTTGGCATCAAGGAGACGCTGCTGGCTACTCAAAAGGCGGCGTTTGAGCAGTTGCAGCAGACGCTCAAGGATCAGGAGGCCCAGGTACAGGAGCAGAAGCGCCAGCTGGCCTTCTTCGAGCGGATCATGCGTCCCACCGGCGAGCAGGTAGGGGTGGTGATCGACAACCTCACCCTGCAGGAGACCAGTATCCCCGGCCGTTATCACTATCGGCTGGCGTTGACTCAGCCTGCCAAGAAGCGCGAACTGTTTCGCGGTCAGGTACAGATAAAGGTGGAAGGCAGTCAAGGCGACAAGCCCAGAACACTCGGCAGCCGCGAGCTGGGTATGAAGGTGGGGGAGGGGCGCTATGCGTTGCGTTACTTCCAGCTGCTGGAAGGCAACTGGCAGTTGCCGGAAGGCTTTGTACCGGATCGGGTACGGGTCACCATCAGCAAGGATGGCCGGCAACCGGCTCAGGAGCTGCTGGCTGAATGGGGCGAGGTAATCAAGCCGCTGGTGGTCGCTCCACCGGCACCCGTGCCGGCTGCACAGTAAGAAGCTTGGTGAATACTTGAACTGAATGGTCGGGTATTGGATAATTTCGCGGTTTCCATGTTTGTGGATTTAACGGTTGTGAGGTCAGTAATGAGTGCAGTAGCAGAAGCCCCGTTGCCTATCCAGATGACGGATGCGGCAGCCAACAAGGTGAAGACCCTGATCACCGAAGAAGAAAATCCCGAGCTCAAGCTGCGGGTGTACATCACGGGCGGTGGCTGCTCCGGTTTCCAGTATGGTTTCACCTTCGATGAGAAGATCAACGAAGGGGATACCGTGGTCGAGAAAAGCGGGGTCACCATGGTGATCGATCCCATGAGCCTGCAATATCTGGTTGGCGGCAGCGTGGATTACACCGAAGGTCTGGAAGGCTCCCGCTTCACCGTGACCAACCCCAATGCCACTACCACCTGTGGCTGTGGTTCCAGCTTCTCTATCTGATATACATAGAGATACCGCGTGATATTGAAGGGCCCCAAGGGGCCCTTTTTGTTTTGGCCCCCCCATCCATACCTATTTAGTCGGACGCTCTGGACCAGCCAGTAATGCTAAAAAGCCCTTGATGGGCTTCTTTTGGGTTGCTGTTGGGGCGCTTTTTATCCTGATTGGTGGTTAGTTAAACACTTGGACGTCTTTTTCAAAAAAACACGGAGTTTTCTCTTGTCAGCGAGAATCATATCCCTATAATGCGCCTCCATCAGCACGGCGCAGTGCGTGTCTGGTCTGGCTTGCAAAGCAAACCTGTGAGGGTTATAGTTGTCAGCCCTGCTCTTTAACAATTTGAATCAAGCAATCTGTGTGGGCACTCACAGCATCGAGCATCAAAAACAATTTTTGATTTTCAATGTCTGATGAAGTGACCAAAGCAACTTTTAGTTGCAGCAGTTAATTCAGCAATTCATTGAGCCGCCTTAACAGGCAACCAAACTTAAATTGAAGA